>NZ_JAVYJI010000001.1:0-1695811 GCF_032621725.1 Pseudomonas sp. zfem001
GGCGACTTAAGGAACAGGGGAAACCAGGCAAAGTAGCGGTCGTCGCCTGCATGCGGAAATTGCTTACCATCCTCAATGCGATGCTCCGTGATCAGGCTCATTTCAGGCCTCAAGTGGCTTGACGCTGAACACGGTTGCTCGCCCTTGCGGAGCCAACTGCCAACGCACAGGTCGGCCGAGCTGGCGGCTGATCGCACCAACCGACACCTGGCTGAGCAGACGCTCGCTGGCCAGCACCAGGGTGTCGCCCTCCTCGGCCACCGGCAGCACGGCATAGCGCAGCGCCAAGCGACGCGGAAAGCCGTCAAGCAAATGCCGTTCGAGTTGAAAGGGATTGAGCGGAGCCCAGGGTTCATCCAGTTGCTCAGCCAATGCTTGAACCAGTTGCTTGCTGTCGAGCAGTTCATCGAGCAGCAGCTGCCGCCCCAGGCGGCGGCGTACCGGGTTGGTCAGGGCAGCGGTCAATTGCGCCTCGGTGATCAACCCACGCTCGAGCAGGCGCTGGCCCAGTGGCGTCTGCGGGCTCTGTCCCAACGACGGGAACTCGTGGGTGGTCTTGTCCCAGGCGACCCGGCGCGAATCGCCCATCGCCAGCACCTGCCTGAGCGCGCGCACGTTGGCGAAGAAATTGACGAAGTTGCTCCACATCATCCGCGGTGCCGATAGCAGCCCCTGACCAATGCCGTAGAACCGGGTGACGAAATAACCGCGCTGGAACAGGCGATTGACCAGCAGGAAGCCGTTCAACCAGAGCAAGGAGCTGAGCAACGGGCTACCGGAAAGAATCGAGGGAAAGTGCCAGGCATCGGGATTGAACAGGCTGATCAACCAGATGCAGAGCATCACCACCAGCAGCACGTTGACCAGAAAGCTCAGCATGTAGGCGAACAAACCGCGACGATCGCGCCAGAGGAAGTAGTTCAGCGCCTTGAACCGACTCCAGCCCAGGTTGGTGGTGCCCTGGAACACGATGCCGGTGATCCAGCGCGACTTCTGCCTGACGGCATGCGACCAGGTACGCGGAAAGTGCTCACGCACGCAGATCACTTGGGAGAACCGCTTGCTCATGCCCCAGCCCGACTCCTGCGCCAACGCCAGTTTCGGGTCACTCACCGGGAAACGGGCGAAGATGCACTTCATGCCCTTGGCCTTCAGGCGAAAACCGATGTCGTAGTCCTCGGTCAGGCTCTGCACGTCGAAGGCGATGCCGTCACCATCTTCCAGCAGTGCAGCAATGGCACGGCGGCTGAAGCAGGTGCCGACACCTGCGCTGGGTACCTGGCCGGTCAGCGCCTCGCGCACCACCACGTCCTTGCCGTGGTTCTCGGCGAACTCATCGACATAGTGGCCTGCGGTGAAACCGCTCCATTCCGGCGCGTAGGGATAGACGGGAACCTGGATCAGGTCCTTGTTCGGCAACAGGTAGTTGAACAGGCGCAGTTCCAGCGGGGAAATCACATCCTCGGCGTCATGCAGGATGAAGCCGGCGAACTCGACCCGCGCCTCTGACTCGAAGCGCAGAATGGCGTCGATCACGTTGTTCAGGCAGTCGGCCTTGCTGGTCGGCCCCGGACGCGCGCACACCACCTTGTGCACGTTGGGGTAATGCAGGCAAACCGCATCGACATCTCGCTGGGTGTCAGGGTCGTTGGGGTAGGTGCCGACGAAAATCTGGTAGTTCTCGTAGTCCAGCGTCGAGGCGGCCAGGCGCGCCATCTCGCCGACTACGCCGACCTCCTGCCAGGCTGGCACCATGATCGCCAGAGGCTTTTCCGCGGTGCCATAGAGCAGCTTCTCATCGGCACGCTTGTGCCCGGAGTAGATGCGCAGGCGCCGAATCAGCGAGCGCCCCCAGTACATCAGGTCGATGAACAGATCATCCAGACCCAACAAGAACATCAAGGCCGCCAGTGCAATGGCCAGGTATTTCAGGGCATAGAGCACATAGGCCAGTACATCGACCAATTCCAAAGTCATAAGCCCCTCACTCGCCGCGTCGTTCTGCAGCCCAACGCATCAGGCGCTGCGCGATTATCTCGCTGGCATGACCATCGCCATAAGGGCTGAATACCCGGTTCATCGCCCGGTAGGCATCGGCATCGTCGAGCAGGCGTGAGGTCTGTTCGACGATGCGCTGCGGGTCGGTACCGACCAACAGCACGGTGCCGCCCTCCAGCACCGAGGGCCGCTCGGTCACCTCGCGCAGCACCAGCAGTGGTTTGCCCAGCGCCGGGGCTTCCTCCTGCACACCACCGGAGTCGGTCAGAATCAGGTAGGCGCGATCCATCAGCCAGACGAAGTGCTGATAGTCCTGCGGTGGTATCAAATGAATGTTGGCGAGGCCGCCAAGCAACGCATGCACCGGCCCTTGCACCTGAGGGTTGAGGTGCACGGGATAGACGAACTGCACGTCCGGGTGTCGTTCGGCCAGTTCGGCCAGGGCCTGGCAAATGTGCTCGAAACCCTTGCCGAAGTTCTCCCGCCGATGCCCGGTGATCAGTATCAGACGCTGATTGTCTTGCAGCGCTGCCAATGGCGAGCCTGCGGCGGGGCGCCACTGGCTCTGCTGCAGGTGATCACGCATCCACAGCAACGCGTCGATCACCGTATTGCCCGTCACCTCGATATGTTCGGCAGGCCGTCCTTCGCGCAGCAGGTTGTCGCGCGACTCGCCGACGGGGGAGAAGTGCAGGTCCGCGAGCACACCCGTGAGGGTGCGATTACCCTCCTCCGGCCAGGGCGAACGCAGGTTGCCGGTACGCAAGCCCGCTTCGACGTGACCAATGGCGATCTGCCGATGATAAGCGGCCAGTGCCGCGATGAAGCTGGTAGTGGTGTCGCCGTGGACCAGGACGATATCCGGCTGTACCCGTGCGTAACTCTCATCGAGCCGCTGCAGCAACTGTTGCGACAGGCCGTTCAGCGTTTGCCCCTGGGTCATGACATCGAGGTCTTCGTCCACTTTCAGTTCGAAAGCGCCGAGCACCTGCTGCAGCATTTCCCGGTGTTGCCCGGTGGAGCAGACGAACAGATCGACCCCTGGCCAGTGTTTCAGAACACGTGCCAGAGGCGCCATCTTGATCGCCTCAGGGCGAGTTCCAAAGACCATTTGTACCTTCAGTGACATTCGCAGCTCCTTGGCTACACGCTTCCGTTGGAGAGGGGTATTGACGCCCACCCGGCGAAAAGAGTTCGCCACGGCAATGGAAGTTGGAGCTCAACGGTCTGCGTATGCCGTGACTCGGCATCGTTTTGTGCACCAGCCGACAAACACGGCGCTACAATGACGACCCTTTTGCAGAGCCATCCCATGAGCGAACCCACCCGCTTGTCCAAACGCGTCATCGAACTGTTCGGCTGCTCGCGCCGCGAGGCCGATCTGTACATCACTGGCGGCTGGGTGACGGTGGACGGCCAGGTGGTCGAGGCGCCGCAATTCAAGATCGAAGATCAGCGCGTCGAGCTGCATCCGGATGCCACGCTTGAGCCGGTAGAGCCCGTCACCTTGTTGGTGCATGGTGCGGCTGGCTGTAACGCCGCGCAGTTGCAACATCTGCTGGTGCGCGAACGACACTGGGAACAAGACCCGCACGCCCAGCGCATCCTGCATGGCCACTTCCTGTGCCAGGAGCAGAGCCTGCCATTGCAGACCGGCGCCAGTGGCCTGATGGTGCTCAGCCAGGATTGGCGCACACAGCGCAAGCTGCGCGAGGATGCCGCCAAACTGGAGCAGGAGTACCTGGTCGAGGTCGCCGGCGAGGTGCCCGCCAGCGCGCTGGAACGCCTGAAGAAAGGCTGGTTGCACAAGGGCACGCAGTTCCCACCGTGCAAGGCCAGTTGGCAGAGCGAACAGCGCCTGCGCTTCGCCTTGAAGAATCCGGCTCCTGACCTGCTGCGGCAGATCTGCACGGCGCTGGGCCTGAAAGTGCTGAGCATGAAGCGCATCCGTATCGGCGGCGTACCCATGGCCAAGCTGCCTTCCGGGCAGTGGCGCTATCTGGGTGAGAAGGAACGCTTCTGAGGCCGTGTTAGGCTGTGTCCGTCACGCTCTGGAGACCACCCTCATGCGTACCCTGTTACTCACCGCCCTACTTGCCCTGAGCCTGCCCGCCCTGGCCGCGCCAGCCCCCTTCTTCCTCTGGCAGAGTAAGGTCGACGGCCACCTGACCTGCGCCCAGGTCAGCCCTGGTGACGGCTGGATTCGTTTCACCGGCCCCTTCCGCGATGCCGGCTGCCGGGTAGCGCACGACGCGCCTGTGCGCAGCCGCTAAGAGGACGCCATGCAGCATCTGGTTTCGCCTGTCGGTATCGTGCGCTCCTGCTTCAAGGAAAAGTTCGCCATTCCCCGCCAGCCACACTTGGCTCCCGCCGCTCGCGGCGTGCTGGAACTGTTGCCTCCTTTCGATCAGGGTGAAGCCGTGCAGGGCCTGGAACAGGTCAGTCATGTCTGGCTGCTGTTTCTGTTTCACCAGGCGCTGGAGGACAAGCCACGGCTGAAGGTGCGCCCACCACGCCTGGGCGGTAATCAGTCGGTGGGCGTGTTCAGTACCCGTGCAACCCATCGCCCCAATGGCATCGGCCAATCGGTGGTACGCCTGAACAAGGTCGAACCGGGCCGGCTGTACCTGTCCGGCATCGATCTGCTCGACGGCACGCCCGTGCTGGACATCAAGCCCTACGTGCCCTACGCCGACTGCGTGAGCGATGCGCACAACGCCATGGCCGATAGCGCGCCACGGCTGATCCCAGTGGAATGGCATGCCGATGCATTGCCGTCGGCGCGCCAGCATGCGCTGCGCCTGAACGAACCGCTGGTGGAGCTGATCGAGCAATGCCTGGCGCAAGACCCGCGTCCGGCCTACCAACAGCCAGAGCCGGAGCGCCGGTATGGCGCGCGCTTCTGGGATCTGGACGTGCACTGGCACTACCCCGAGCCCGGGCGCATCCGGGTGCTGGATGTGCAGATGGCGAGTCGCGACTAAAGCCCCTTCGACAAAGCGCGAAAGCCTCTACATGGCCAAAGCTCTTACAGGGCGTGATTCCGTGGAAAGCCTCAACCGCGACCAGACAGAACGCATAAAGCGTCATTTCGGCCGGCAATGATGCCTGCATTCCCCGCTGCCAGGCCCTAGGGTGAAGCCCTCACCATCTCGCGAGGCCTTTCCATGCATCCTTACTTCTCCCTTGCCGGGCGCACTGCCCTGGTCACCGGTGGCACCCGTGGCATCGGCCTGATGATCGCCAAAGCCTTCGTCGAAGCCGGCGCCCATGTCTATGTTTGCGCGCGCGACGGCGAAGCCTGTGCGCAAACCGCCGCTGAACTCTCGGCGCTGGGCCAGTGCACCGGCATCGCCGCCAACCTGGCCAGCGAGGAAGGCGTGCAGGCGCTGGCGCGCGAGCTAAGCGAACGTATCGAGCGCCTGGACATTCTGGTCAACAACGCCGGTACCACCTGGGGCGCACCGCTGGAGAGCTACCCTGCCAAAGGCTGGGAAAAGGTCATGCAGCTCAACGTCACCTCGGTGTTCGGCTGTATCCAGCAACTGCTTCCGCTGCTGCGCAAGGCCGGCTCGGCGGACTGCCCGGCGCGGGTGATCAATATCGGCTCGGTGGCCGGCATCAGCGCCATGAGCGAACAAGCCTATGCATACGGGCCGAGCAAGGCGGCACTGCATCAACTGTCGCGCATGCTGGCCAAGGAACTGGTCGACGAGCACATCAACGTCAACGTGATCGCACCGGGCCGCTTCCCGAGCAAGATGACCCGTTTCATCGCCGAGGACGAAGCCGCGCTCGCCGCCGATACCGCAGTAATTCCGATGAAGCGCTGGGGCCGTGAAGAGGAAATGGCCGCCCTGGCCCTGAGCCTGGCCGGCAGCGCCGGCGCTTACATGACAGGCGCCATCATCCCCATCGATGGCGGCTTTCATCTGGGCTGAACTGCAGCGCAGTGCTTGGCCCACCCTGCGGGACGTGGGCCTTCAACGCGACGGATTGAGCGCCAGCATATCGGCTTCGATAACGTCCTGACGCTCGATCAGCGGCTCCACCAGCGGCCGGCTGGCGAGGAAATGCGCGGTTCGCGTATGCGCCTCGAAAGCCGCCTCGTCGACGTATACCTCGTACAGCCACACCAGGTCGGGGTCACTGCGGTCGCGCATCACGTCGAAGGTCAGGCAGCCCGGTTCATCGCGCACCGAAGCAGCGGCGTTGATCCGCATGGCGTCCATGAACGCCTCGAAACTGCCGGGTTTGAGTTGGGTCTTGAGCAATAGCACGTACACAGCAAACTCCATTATGTTTTATATTTGAAAAATAATTGTATACATAATGGAGTGCAAAAAGATGCTCGAACGCCCGTCGCGCCTCAATGGCCTGCGCCACCTGGCCCTGCTGGTACCCAACCTGGAAGCGTGCGAGCGTTTCTACGTGGACGTGCTGGGCATGCAGTTGCTGCACCGCGCCAACGAGGACCTGGTCTACCTGACCTGTGGCAATGACAACCTCTCGCTCGGCCGCGCCTATGCAGAGAGCCATGGCGTACCGCTGGTCGATCACTACGGCTTCATCGTCGACAGCGTCGAGGAGCTGGATGCCTGGTACCAGTACCTCAAGGCGCGTGGGGTGACACTGCTGGATCGCCCCTTCGACCATGGCGACGGCGCACGCAGCTTCCACCTGCTGGACCCCGCCGGCAACAAGATCCAGCCGCTCTACCATCCGGCTATCTCGGGCCAGCGCTTCAGTCCAGCCCGAACCTGAACATGTGGGAGCGAGCTCTGTAGGGCGTACTCGCGAAGCAGTACGCCGTCAGGACTTTTGCTACGCCGAAGACGGCGGACTGTCCGCTGACGCGCCTGAGTCCGCCCTACGCCCGCCTGCGGCCGGTGTCCCGGTTCGCCCGCGTCAAGTGCGGAACTGTCGCACCATTCCCTGCAATTCCACCCCCAGGCGAGCCAGCTCGGCGCTGGATGCGGCGGTCTGCTCGCTGGCAGTGGCGCTCTGCTCACCGATATCGCGCACGCGGGTGACGCTTTCGTTGATCGCCTCGGCCACCGCACTCTGCTCCTCGGCGGCGGCAGCGATCTGCTGGTTCATCTGCTCGATGGTGCTCACCGCCTGAGTGATACGCCCCAGGGCATCGCCAGCTTCACCGGCCAGCTCGACGGTACGCCGGGTCAGATCGCGGCTGCTGTCCATCTGCTGCACCGCGCCTTTGGCCATGCGTTGCAGGCCGGCAATCAGGCTTTCGATCTCCTCGGTGCTCTCCTGAGCACGCTTGGCCAGTGCCCGCACCTCATCGGCGACCACAGCGAAACCACGGCCCTGCTCGCCGGCGCGCGCCGCCTCGATGGCCGCGTTGAGCGCCAGTAGGTTGGTCTGCTCGGCGACGTTGCGAATCACTTCAAGCACGCTGCCGATGCGCGCACTTTCCTGGTTCAGGTCGGCGATGGCCTTGGCCGACTGCTCCACTTCGCTGGCCAGGCTGTCGATCTGATCCACGGCCTGCTGCACCACGCGATTACCCTGCTGTGCCTCCAGGTCGGCATCGCGCGCGGCCAGTGAAGCCTGCTCGGCGTTCTGCGCCACTTCCTGCACGGTGGCGGCCATCTGGTGCATGGCGGTAGCGGTCTGTTCGGTTTCCAGTTTCTGCGTCTGCACCCCGGCGCTGGTTTGCGCGGTGATCGCAGACAGTTGCTCGGCAGCCGCAGCGATCTGCCCGACACCACCGCCAATACGGCCAACCAGATTGCGCAGGCTGACGGTCATGTCCTGCATGGCGGCAAGCAACTGACCCACTTCGTCACCGCGGTCCTGCGGGATGTCCTGGCTGAGGTCACCGGCGGCGATACGCTGGGCGAAGGTCACGGTCTGGCGCAGCGGCGCGACGATCAGACGAGTGATCAGCAGTGAGGCACACAGGCCCAGCACCACGGCAGCCAAGCCCATGATGCCGAGCATCACCAGTGCGCGCTGAGTGTCGTCTAGCATCCGGGTTTCGGCGCCGGCCTGGGCCGACTCGGCCAAGTCGACGACCGAGCGTGCACGCTCGATCATGGCCTTCTCGGTGGCCTGGTTCTGCTCACGCAGCTGTTGGTAGTAGAGGAAGGAGCGCTGGTAGAGAGTCAACGCCTGCAGGGCAGTTTCGATGGAGGCTTTCTGATCATCGTTGAGCCAGACGGTCAGGCTGCGGGCAACGGTCTGCAGGTCTTCGCTGACGTACTCCCACTCTTCCAGCGCTTCGGGCGAGCCATCGATGATGTACAGGCTTTCCTGGCCGCGCAGGTCGAGCATGCGTTTGCTCAGGCCGGATGCGGTTTCCGCCAGGGTCAGGGGGTCGCTACCCCGCAGACGATCACCCTGCAGGCGCAGCTCACGCACGGCGTCATACATGTCCAGCTCGATCACCTCGAACTGGTCACGGGTTTCACCGGCAGCAGTGCGCATGTCCTGGCGTGCTTCGCGCGCCTTGCCCTGCTGCTCGACATAGTTGTCGAACTGCTTCAGGTACTCGGCAGTAGCTTGCTGCATGGTCTGCACACGCGTGCTTTCGGTTGCATCCTTGCCCAGGTGCTCCAGCATGCCCTGTACCTTGAGCAAGCTCTCGCGCACACGCTCTGCGCTCTCCTGGGTCTGTTCGATGGCGAAACTGCGTTCCAGACGACGCGCCTGAAGAATCTCCTGGTTCACCTGCGCCAACTGCCCAACCTGCTCATGCCCATGCAGTACCGCTTGAACCGCCAGATAGCCACTGACCGTCATGGCGGCGGTAAGCAACAGCACGAGGCCGAAACCGATAAAGAGTTTCTTGCCGACGGCAAGATTGGCGAAAAAGCGTGCGGCAGGCTTGAACATAACGGCGACTCCAGATTCTTCTTATACAGCCGCGCATCGTGGGCGCGACCTGGTCGACTGACTACGCAACTGCTGTGCCATGTCGAGTCCGGTTTATCGGCAAAGAGTGCCGCCGCTTGAGTGCTGGCAATTAGCCAACCCATGGCTCTCAGCATAGCCAATGAAATGGCCAAGACAGGCAACTATCCGCTTATTGACGCCGAATAAATGGCGAAATACCGCCTACTGAGGCGCCGTTTCTGGCTTATCGCAACAAAAAAGGCGCAGCCTCTTCCGAAGCTGCGCCTCTGGATTCGAGCCGCGATCAGCGCCCGGCGAGCGCCGGCACCACTCTCGGCCGTAGAACCTCCCCAGCCACAGCCAGCAGGCCGATGGCACCGGCAATCCAGTACCACTGCAGTACGGGATCGAACATCAGCCAGCCCAGCGCATGCAGGAACACCACCATGATCAGCACCGGGCTGACGTAGCGCACCATGAACAGCCACAGCGCATACCCCGCAGGCGGTAGACCCAGCTCGTCACGCATGATCTCGCCGCGCAGTGCGTAGCCTGCGAGTACGACCATGAAGATGCCGCCCAGCGGCATCATCCAGCGCGAGGTGAGGTAATCCAGCCAGTCGAAGAAGTTTTTGCCCAGCGGCGTCCAGCCCGTCAGCAGGTTGAACGACAGCATTGCCAGCAGGCTGATCACCAGCAGCACCGCGCCGGCCCCGATGGCAGCGCGCAGGCGGCTGATGCCGTGCTTTTCGTTCAGGTAGGCCACGCTGGCCTCGATCATCGAAATCGCCGAGGTCAGCGCGGCGATCGATACCATGGCGAAGAACAAGACCCCGAACGCAGTACCGAATGGCATCTGCTGGAAGGCCAGCGGCAGGCTCATGAAGATCAGCCCCGGCCCAGCGCTAGGGCTCATGCCGTTGGCGAAGATGATCGGGAAGATCGCCAGACCGGCCAGCAACGCCACGCAGGTATCGCAGAGTGCGACGATGAAGGTGGTCCGCGCGATGGATTGCCCATCCGGGATGTAGGAGCCGTAAGTGAGAATGGCGCCCGAGGCCAGGCTCAGGGTGAAGAAGGCGTGCCCCAGTGCCGCCAACAGTGCCTCACCGGTGATCTTCGAGGCATCGAAGTGGAAGAGGAAGCCGAAGCCTGCACTGAAACTGCCACTGGTGAACGCATAGCCAACCAGCGCCACCAGCATCAGCGCCAGACCCGGCATCATCCAGCGTACGGCATTCTCGATGCCTTTCTGCACGCCCTTGGCGACGATCCACAACGTCAGCAGCGCCACCAATACACTCCAGCCACCGAGTTGCCAGGGATTGGCATTGTGCGCCTCAAACACCCCGCCCAGTGCTTCGACGCTGGTGGCCGCCAGCGAACCGTCGAGCATCTTCCACGTATAGGCGAAAGCCCAGCCGGCAACGACCACATAAAAGCACAGGATCATGAAGCCGGCGAGCATGGCCATACCGCCGACCGCCTTCCACAGCGGGTTGCCACCGTTCTCGCGGACCACGCGGCCGATGGCGTCGATGGGGCTACCGCGGCCACGGCGACCGATGGCGATCTCGGTCATCATCACCGGAATGCCGATGGCCAGGATGCACGCCAGGTACATCAGCACGAAGGCGCCGCCGCCGTACTCGCCAGTGATGTAAGGGAATTTCCAGATATTGCCCAGGCCGACGGCCGAGCCGGTTGCAGCGAGGATAAAACCCCAGCGCGAGAGCCAGAGGTTCTTCGGTTTTTCACGGGTCATGCGTCACCTGTTTGTTTTTATCTGTGACGGAATCGGACCCGCCGCGCTTGTGGCGCAGCGGAATGCAAGGCTTGGGTGAAGCCGAAGGTGTCACTGGGCGTCGGCTTGTGCCTCCGGCAAGGCCAGTTGGAAGGCCTCCAGGGGTTCACAGCGCGCCGCCATGGCGACAATGCGTGGGTACGCGGCAAGGTCACAGTTAAAACGCCGCGCATTATACAGCTGCGGAATCAGGCAGGCTTCCAGATATCCAGGCCGGTCGCCGAGCGACAGGCGACCGTCGAATGCAGCCAGGCCCTCCTCCACGGCGGTCAGACCGAGCGCGACCCAGTGCCGGTACCAGGCGTTCTTCGCCTCATCGGCGACGCCCAGCTCGCTGGACAGGTACTGCAGTACGCGCAGGTTGTTCAGCGGATGCACGTCGCAGGCAAGGTGCAGCGCCAGCGCACGCACCTGCGCACGCTCGGCCGGATCGGCCGGCAGCAGCGCCGGCACCGGGAAGATTTCTTCGAGGTACTCGATGATCGCCAGAGACTGGGCGATGCGCACGCCGCCGTTTTCTTCGTCCACCAGCAGCGGCAACAGGCCCTGCGGGTTCAGCGCACGGTAGGCGGCGCCGTGCTGCTGGCCGCCATCCTTGACTAGGTGCACTGGCACCTGCTGGTAAGCCAGGCCCTTGAGGTTCAGGGCGACACGCACACGGTAGGCGGCGCTGGAGCGCCAGTAGCCGTAGAGTTTCAGCATTGCGGATTCCTTTCGAAACGCGACTTGGTAGGAGCGGCTTCAGCCGCGATGCTTTCAGCGACTTCAGACGAATCGCGGCTAAAGCCGCTCCTACGAATCAGCGGGCGTCGTAGCGCTGCACCACCTGATCAATGGCACCGAAGATGCTCTGCCCAGCTACGTCGAACATCTCGATACGTACCCGGTCGCCGAACTTGAGGAACGGCGTCTTCGCCTCGCCCGACTCGACGATCTCCAGCATGCGTTTCTCTGCCAGGCAGCTCGAACCGGCGCTGCGGTCGTAGTTGGACACGGTGCCCGAGCCGATGATGGTGCCCGCGCCCAGCGGTCGGGTCTTGGCGGCATGGGCCACCAGAGTCGGGAAGTTGAAGGTCATGTCCACACCGGCGTTCGGCTGGCCGAACAGCGCGCCGTTGATATGCGACACCAGCGGCCGGTGCACCTTGCCGTCTTTCCAGCTTTCGCCCAGTTCGTCTGGGGTGATGGCCACGGGGGAGAAGCTCGACGACGGTTTGCTCTGGTAGAAACCAAAGCCCTTGGCCAACTCGCCAGGAATCAGATTGCGCAGCGAGACGTCGTTGACCAGCATCAGCAGACGGATATGGCCGCCCGCTTCGGCCGGTGTGGCGCCCATCGGCACATCGTCGGTGACCACTGCCAGCTCGGCTTCCAGGTCGATGCCCCAGGCTTCGTCGGCCAGGCTGATCGGGCTGTGCGGCGGGATGAAGGCATCGGCGCCGCCCTGGTACATCAGTGGATCATGCCAGAAGGATTCGGGCATCTCGGCGCCGCGCGCCTTGCGCACCAACTCGACATGATTGACGTAGGCGCTGCCGTCGGCCCAGTGATAGGCACGCGGCAGCGGGCTGTGACAGGCGGCCTGATCGAAGGCGAAAGCGCCCTCTTCCATGCCGTCGTTGAGGCGCTGATAGACCGCTTCGAGCTTGGGCCGGGCCACAGCCCAGTCGTCCAGCGCAGCCTGCAGGGTGAAAGCGATCTGTGGCACAACGACGGCACGGGTGAGATCGCGGGAAACGACGATCAGCACGCCGTCGCGGCCTTGGTTCAGTGATGCGAGTTTCATGCTCAAACCTCGTAGGGTGCGCCGTGCGCACCATTGCAATCAGAAATCCGTGTGCAGCTACAGACCCGGCGCACGCCAGGAATTGACGTACTCGGCCACGTCCACCGCAGCAGCGGCATCGCTCACTTCCAGGGCGCGGCGAGTGTCGATCATCACCGCCACCTCGTCGATGAAAGTGGCCGGATCTTCCTGACTCTTCTTCAGCGCCTTGGGGTGCGGCCCATGGGGGAAGCCGCACGGGTGCAGGGTGACCATGCCCTGCTCGATGTTGTCGCGGCTGAAGAAGTTGCCACGGTGGTAGAACAGCACTTCGTCGTAGTCGTCGTTGTTGTGGAAGAACGGCACCTTGAGCGCGCCGGGGTCGGACTCCACCGGGCGCGGGGTGAAGGTGCAGATCACGAAGCCATTGGCGACGAAGGTGGTGTGCACCGACGGCGGCAGGTGGTAGCGATGGCTGACCAGCGGGCGGATGTCGCGCCAGTTCAGGCGCACCACGGTGTTGTCGCCATGCCAGCCGACCACATCCAGCGGGTTGTAGGGGTAGGTCACGGTGCTGATCTGGCCGCGCCGCTTGATGCGAATCTGCCAGGTGTTCTCGTCCTGCTGCGCCTTGAAGGCTTCGTCGATATGCGGGTGCTCCAGCACCGCCAGGTCGAAGATCGCCTGCGGGCCGAGCAGGCCCTTGTCCGGCAACTGATACGCACCATCGGTGTTCTCGATCAGCAGGAAGTAACTCGGTGTGCTGGCCTCGATACGCCAGGCGGTGCCGCGGGGAATCAGCAGGTAGTCGCCGTCGCGGTATTCCAGATGGCCGAAGTCGCAATAGAAATGCCCGCTGCCTTCATGGACGAACAGCAACTCATCGCCGTCGGCGTTGCGCACCAGATGGCGCATCGCGCCGTGGGTGCGCCACACGCGCAGCTTGACGTCGGCGTTGTGCAGCGTCAGCGGCGCCGCCAGCGGGCAGTCGCGCTCGCTGGGAATGTTGTTGAAGTTGAACGCGTGCGGACGCAGCGGGCCTTCCCAGTCGATCCAGCCGGTCGGCGGATGCTTGTGGTGCAGGTGCGCGGTGGGGCCGAAGAAGCCTTCGCGGCCCATCTCGCGCTCGTAGGTGCCCTGCGGCAGGTCGCAGTGCGCCTGGCGCGAGCACTCGCCTTCACGCAGGGGAAAGCGGATCCATTGGCGGCTCATGGCATCACTCCTCGGCGATCACGCCGCGACGCAGCTGGTCTTCCTCAATCGATTCGAACAGCGCCTTGAAGTTGCCCTCGCCAAAACCCTGATTGCCCTTGCGCTGGATGATCTCGAAGAAGATCGGACCGATCACCGTGTTGGTGAAGATCTGCAGCAGGATGCCGTCATCCCCCGGCGCGCCATCGATCAGGATATTCAGTTCACGCAGTACGTCGGTCGGTTCGCCATGGCCGGCGACGCGGGTATCGACCTTCTCGTAGTAGGTGTCCGGGGTGGTCATGAAGTCGACGCCGTTGGCGCGCAGTTGGCGCACGGTGGCGTAGATGTCGTCGGTGCTCAGGGCAATGTGCTGGATGCCTTCACCATGGTATTCGCGGATGAATTCCTCGATCTGCGACTTGTCATCGGCCGACTCGTTGATCGGGATGCGAATCTTGCCGCACGGCGCGGTCATGGCGCGGGAGAACAGGCCGGTGAGCTTGCCTTCGATATCGAAGTAGCGGATCTCGCGGAAGTTGGCGATGCGCTCGTAGAAACCGGACCAGACGTCCATCTGCCCGCGGCGCACGTTGTGGGTCAGGTGATCGATGCATTGCAGGCCGACGGCGTTGTCATTGGCGCTGCGGCCTTCGATGTACTCGAAATCGACGTCATAGATGCTCTTGTCACCATAGCGGTCGACCAGATACAGCAGGGAACCGCCGATGCCCTCTACGCAGGGGATGTTCAGCTCGCCGAAGTTGGCGTGACTGCCTACCAGAGTGGCGCCCTGCTGCTCGACGTAAGCAGCGGCCTGAGCCGCATTCTTGACCCGGAAAGCCATGGCGCAGGCACTGGGGCCATGCTTCTCGCCGAAGGCGCGCACATGGCCGGTGGGGCTGCCGTTGAGCACGATATTGATGTCGTTCTGCTGGAACAGCCACACCTCTTTGGAGCGGTGCTTGGCGGTTTCAGTGAAGCCCATGGCGGTGAACAACTGGCGCAGCTGCTCGATACCTTCGGAACTCGGTGCGGTGAACTCGACGAACTCGAAACCGTCGGTTCCGATGGGGTTGTGCTGCTCGATCTTGGCCACGGCGTTCATTTCGCCTCCTGATTGTCATTGTTATGGCAGCGCACGAATGCGTTGCGGACAACCTCATGACAACCGAGCGCAGACGCGCTCTCAAGATGGCTTGCGACACTTCAACGCGTCGGCCGAGCGCGGCAGTGGCAAATTTTCCTTACGCCTTCCAGGCAAGGCACGTGAAGCCCTGGCAACCGTAAAATAATCCTTACACGACGGTCAGCCGGCTTGCCACCATCACTCAGCTTGGGCGCGAGAATGTGTAGGCCCGCTCCACCTTGGCCACGCGAGTGGTGAAGGCGGCGTACCAGTCGGTGCGTCCCTGCTCGCGAACGGCGCTGTGCTCGGCATGCTCGCGCCAGCCGCGAATGGCCTCTTCGCTCTGCCAGTAGGACAAGGTGATGCCCAGGCCGTCGCTGCGCGCCGACTCCACGCCGAGAAAGCCGGGCTGCTGTGCGGCCAAGTCCAGCATGCGCTGCGCCGCTTCGGCATAACCGGCGTCCACGTCGGTACGCACCGAGGTGAACATCACCACGTAATAGGGTGACTCCGGCGTGGCGGCGATCAAGCCACTGCTTCCTGCTGCGCCTCATGCACCGACTGCACCGCACAGGCGCCGACCAGGCCAGCGACCAGCGGCGGCAGGCGCCCCTCCAGCGCCGCACGCTCGGGCTGGAACAGGGTGGCGATGAAGAACGGATGATCTTCCAGCTCGATGGCGCGCACGGCACCCGCCTCGTCATGCCCGGAAGCCTTCAGCGCCTGCGCCATCAGCGGCTCGACGAAAGCATCGGAAAGGCCGTAGCGACACAGATACTGCTCGCTGATCTCGCGTACACCGTAGAGCTCGGCGATACGCGAACCGGAAACCAGGTGCACATGCTCGCTGACATCCAGCAAGGCGCAGCTCAGCGGCGCGATCACAGGGTTCTGCGCTTGCGACGACAGCTCGGCGTGTTCGGCATCCTGCCACCCCAGCTGATTGCGTGCGTATTCCAGCAGCGCATGCTGGAAGCCACCGCAGGTGCCGAGAAATGGCACGCCCTGCTCGCGGGCGAAACGGATCGCGCGCAGCGCACCCTCGGTAGCAGCATAAGGGCTGCCCGGCACGCACCAGATGCCGTCATAAGCCTGCAAGGTCGAGTCATCGAGAATACGCTCAGTGGCCAGCCAGTCATATTCGACCGCCACTCCCAGCGCTTCACCAGCCAGGCGTAGCGCCTCTGGAATGGCACGGTGCGCGGTAACTGCCGCACTGTAATCACCTACCAGGGCGACCTTGACTCGACACTTGCTGTACATACGCCTATCCCCTCTTGCATGACCGTCTCCCTGCCACTATAAGATGGCGCTCGCGCAATAATAATTGGCGAATAGACAAGCAGAGATTGCAGCCATGCAATATCAAATCGACCATACCGACCTCTCTCTGGTGCTCGCCCTGGTGCGTGGTCGCTCCCTGGCGCGGGCGGCAGAATTGATGCAGGTCGACGTTTCCACGGTGTTCCGTGCCGTACGCCGGCTGGAAGCCGCCCTGGGGGTGGCACTGTTCGAGAAGAGTCGACGCGGCTATGAGCCCAGCGAAACCGCTCGGGCCCTGGCCGAGCAGGCAGAGCGCGCCGAACAGGCACTGGATGCCGCCCGTGTGGCGCTGGAGCTGGGCAAGCAGGTGGTCAGCGGCACGGTACGCCTGACTTGCACCGATGCGGTCTTGAGCAGCCTGCTACTGCCGGCAATGGCGCGTTTCATGCCCAATTACCCGGCCCTGGCGCTGGAGTTGGTGACCTCCAACGACTTCGCCAACCTGAGCCGGCGCGATGCCGACCTGGCCCTGCGCCTGACCAATGAGCCGCCGGAGCACCTGGTCGGTCGGCCTCTGGCCAAGGTTTCCTACGTCGTTTGCGCCCGTGATGATGATCAGGATCGCAGCGACCTGGCGCGGCAGAGCTGGATCGCCCCGGACGAGGCGATGCCGGATCACGCCACGGTGCTCTGGCGCCTGCGCGAATTGCCGGGCGTCACGCCCAACTACCGTTGCAGCAGCATGTATGCCGTGGCGCAACTGGCGCGCGCCGGATTGGGTGTCGCCGCCCTGCCCGACTTCGTGCTACGCGCCCACCCCGAACTCAAGCCACTCGGCCCACCACTGGCTGGCTGCGACACCGAACTCTGGCTGCTGACCCGCCCGGACTGCCGTGCCTTGCGCTCGGTGCAGACGCTGTTCGAGGAGTTGAGCGAAGCGCTGATGAGCCAGGGTTGAGCTAGAGCGTCGCCGCTAAAGCGCCTCCCACAGAGCGGGGGCAGCCTGTAATTGCAGCGGCAAAGTCCTGTGGGAGGGGCTTCAGCCGCGACAGGCCCGGAAGCCGTCTAGTCCGGATGCAATCCGGGGACATTGGCTGCGCAAAAGAGCATCGCGGCTGAAGCCGCTACTACAAATGCTCACCTACCCGTAGGAGCGGCTGGGCGGCATTCCGTTTCAGCCGCGAAGAATTTCCCGAACATCCTGATCGCTGCGGTGCGCACGGCGCACCCTACGACTCAGCCCTGCTGCAAATGCCCGTAAAGCTTGGCGTACAGGCCACCTTCTGCGATCAGTTGCTGGTGGTCACCATCCTCGGCGACGCTGCCGCCGTCGAACACCAGCACGCGATCGGCCTGCTTCACCGCACTCAGGCGGTGGGCGATGATTAGCGTGGTGCGACCTTCAAGGAATTGCGCGAGCGCTTCGTGCAGGGCGTACTCGGTGGCGGCATCCAGCGCCGAGGTGGCCTCGTCGAGGATCACCACCTTGGGCCCGGCCAGCACCATACGGGCAATGGCCAGGCGCTGGCGCTGCCCGCCGGACAAACGCACACCGCTACGCCCAACCACGCTGTCCAGCCCTTGCGGCAGTTGCGCAATGGTGTCGTGCAGCTGGGCGATGCGCAGCGCCTGCCAGCAGGCCTCATCGCTGCGCTCGCGGCCCATGGTCAGGTTGGCGCGTACCGTGTCGTTGAACAGCGCTGGGTGCTGCAGCACCACCGCGACGTTGTCGCGCACGCAATCCAGGCCGATCTCCTCCAGCGCGCTGCCGCCGAAGCGAATGCTGCCGGCCTGCGGCGTGTACAGACCCAGCAGCAACTGCACCAGAGTACTCTTGCCTCCGCCGGAGGCGCCAACGATGGCCACCTTCTCGCCCGGGCCGATGGACAGATCGAGCCGATCCAGCACCGGCTCGTCGTCATAGCCGAAGGTCAATCCGCGCACCTCGATACCGACCGTGTCACGCCCCTTGAAAGGATCGACGCGCCCGTCGTACTGCGGCTCGTCCTTGCGTGCCAGCAGCTCGTTGATCCGCGTCAGCGCGCCGCCTGCGGCGTAGAACGCGTATTGCAGACTGAGCAGCTGCTCCACCGGACCGATCATGAACCACAGGTAGCTGAACACCGCGAGCATCTGGCCGATGGACAGGTCGGAAAACAGCACGGTGAGCATCGCCGCCGCGCGGAACACGTCGATACCGAACTGGAACAGCAGGCCGCTGGCACGGTTGGAGGCATCGCTCTTCCATTGCGAGGCCACCGCATAGTCGCGCACCTCGCGCGCCCGCCCGCCAAGGCGACCAAGGAAGTAGCCCTGGCGGTTGCCGGCGCGCACCTCCTGAATCGCCTCAAGGGTTTCGGTCAGCGCCTGGGTGAAGCGCGACGTGCTGTCGTTCTCCAACTTCTTCAGGTGCTTGACCTTCTTGCCCAGCAGCACGGTGGCGTAGATCACCAGCGGGTTGAACAGCAGGATCAGCAAGGCCAGTTGCCAGTGCATCCAGATCAGGATGGCCGAGGTGCCGACCAGGGTCAGCACCGCCACCAGAAAGCGGCTCAGGGTCTCGCCGACGAACTTGTCCAGGGTATCCAGATCGGTGACCAGGTGGGTGGTCACGGTGCCGCCGCCCAGGCTCTCGTACTCGCCAAGGGAAATGCGTTTGAGCCGCTCGATCAGACGCATGCGGATGCGGTAGACGATGTCCTTCGACAACCTGGCGAACAGCCGCGCCTGCAAGACGTTGAAGATCAGCGCCGAGCCTCGCAGCAGCAGGGTCAGCACCAGCATCAGGCCGATATAGCCGGCTGCCGTTTCCCACTCGGTCGGGAGGAAGTTGTCCATCACCTTGAGCGCCGCATCGCCGTCGTTCAGCAGCACTTCGTCGACCAGCAACGGCAACAGCAATGGGATCGGCACACTGCACAGGGTCGCCAGCACGGCGACCAGATTGGCCAGGATCAGCGCTTTCTTGTGACGCAGGGCCAGGCGACGAATTTCTGCCCAGCTCAACCGATCAGGCATTGGCAGCGCGCTCCAGCCAACGCCCCAGCAGCGGCGATAACACCTCGAGCGGCTGATAGCCGTTGGTCAGCAACGCCAGTTGGCTATCGCGCTCGGCCAGCAGCGTGGGGAAGCCGGCGATGCCCAGGTCCTGCACCCAGGTGAAATCGGCGGCGGTCGCGTCCTCCATGGCCTGGCTGTCGAAGGCCTCGGCAAACTCGATGCGCGGGATGCCCGCCTGCTCGGCCAGTTGCACCAACACGCTGGCCTGGGTGACGTCGGCCCCTTCGGTGTAGAAGGCTTGCTGAATCAGCTTGAGCAGTGTCCAGGCGCTCTGTGCATCGAGATTACGTGCAGTGACCAACGCGCGGCAGGCGGGTTCGGTGTCATACACCATCCCCTCCGGCAGGCCGCGCTCGAAGTCGAACAGTTGTCCGGTACTGGCATTGACCGCCTGCCAGTAGCCCAGATAACGCACCCGCGCTGCCGCATCGATCGCCACCTGATCACGGCGCAGGCCGCCGACCACGATCTGCAGCGGCACATCGGCCGCTGCAGCCTGCTCGGCGAGGGCTTCGACTACCGGCGCGAAACCCCAGCACCAGGAGCACATCGGGTCCATCACGTAGAGCAGGCGGCTAGCCATGGTCAGGCCTCGTTCAGTTGACGGGGGTCGCGGCCAATCGGGTGCGGCTGGTTGCGCTGGCGCGCCAGTTCGATCTGCTTCTGTCGCTCGCGGGCGCTTTCACGGGTCTTCTCCGGCAGCGAATCCCAGCAATGTGGACAGCTGACGCCGGGGCTGTAGAACTCGGACTGGCGGTCCTCCACAGAGATAGGCGTGCGGCAGGCGTGACACTGATCGTAATCGCCTTCAGACAGGTCATGGCGTACGGTCACGCGATTGTCGAAGACGAAACAGTCGCCCTGCCACTTGGTCTCTTCCTGCGGCACCTCCTCGAGGTATTTGAGAATGCCGCCCTTGAGGTGATAGACCTCCTCGAAACCCTCGCCGAGCATGTAGCTGGAGGCCTTCTCGCAGCGGATACCGCCGGTGCAGAACATCGCCACCTTCTTGTGCTTGCTCGGGTCGAAGTGCTCGCGGATGTACTCGGGAAATTCGCGGAACGACTTGGTCTTCGGGTCGATGGCGCCCTCGAAGGTGCCGATGGCCACTTCGTAGTCGTTGCGGGTATCGATCAACAGCACTTCAGGGTCGCTGATCAGGGCATTCCAGTCCTGCGGCTCGACGTAGGTACCGACGCGCTGGTTGGGGTCGACGCCAGGTACGCCGAGAGTGACGATCTCTTTCTTCAGCTTGACCTTGGTGCGATAGAACGGCTGCTCATCGCAATAGGATTCCTTGTGGTCGACATCGGCCAGACGGGCGTCCAGGCGGAACCAGGCGAGCAGTGCATCGATAGCGGCACGGGTGCCGGAAACGGTGCCGTTGATACCCTCCTCGGCGAGCAACAGGGTGCCCTTGATGTCGTTATCGATGAGGGTTTGCAGCAGGGGTTCGCGCAGCGCCTGATAGTCCGGCAGGGAGACGAATTTATACAGCGCCGCGACGACGATCTTGTCGGTCATGAATATTCTCTCAGTAGTCGCCCACGTAAAGGGCGGACTGGCCCTCGATCAGCTGCGCGTCGGCTTTGCTGCGTTACTAGCGTAGCGCCTTGCATAGCTCCAGCTAGCCGGATAGAGAATCTAAACGAAAGCGCCGGCGTGGGCCGGCGCGGACGGATTGTAGCAAAGCAGGGATTCGCCGGGGTGGCTTGGCGACAAGGCGCGACAGCCTGTCACGTCGCCCGGATGCAATCCTGGAATTACCGGCGGGTTCCCCCGGATTACAGCCGAGCTACATCAATGACCGCCGCGGCAGGTCGGCGAAGCCGGCGCCACGCCCTGCGCCGCCCACTCCTGCGGGGTGTAGGTATGCAGCGCCAGCGCGTGGATCTGTCCCATCAACTCGCCGACCGTCGCATACACCTTCTGATGTCGCTTGACCGCATTCAGGCCAGCAAATGCCGGGCTGACGATCACCGCCTTGTAGTGGGTTTCCAGACCGCGGCTGTGCATATGGCTCTCGTCCAGCACTTCGAGGTGCTCGGGTTGCAGCGCGGCCAGGGCGGTGACGATCAGGTCTTGCTTGGACATCTCGGGCTCCATCAGGGCTGTTTAGGCAGGCCGAGCTCGTTGCTCATGTCGGCCAGCAGCTTGTTCACCTCAGGCACGGCGGACTCCAGCTTGCTCTGGGTGATCTGCGCGGACTGTGCGGTGAGAGTCGGCATTTTCTGCAGTACCTTCTGTCCCAGCGGCGACTCGTAGAAGGCGATCAGGTCCTTGAGCTCCTGCTCATTGAAGTTGCTTGTGTAGAGCCTGACCATGTCCGGCTTGAGCTTGTCCCAGCCGACCGCCTTGTCCAGCGCGGTATTGGCCTTGGCCTGGTAACTCTCGAGTACTGCTTTCTTGCCGTTCGGCGCCTCGGCGAAACGCTGGGCGAACATCTGCTGCACCTGGCCGTAGACCGGCACGGTCAGCTTGTCGGCGTGAGCCAACTTGAGAAAACGCTCGGCATCGGCAGCATGACTGGCGGCATCGGCCATGGCCAGGGATGCGCTCGCGCTGAGCAGAACGGCGGTGCAGAGTTTGGAAAAACGGAGCATGGAGAGCGTCCAGAGGTTGTGAATGAGTCTGGGTAGACTACGAAGGCGGCATTTTGTGCCCTGTGCGGAAATCCCTCAAGCGATGCGCGTTGTGCGCTGGCTCACACCCGTCATGTTGACCGGCGCACCCACTGGTCAGTTGCCAAAATGCCAGTACTTGCTCATGCTCGGGTGGGCTCGGCATTCTTTGCGACCTCCCCACTATTATTCAACAAGGCGTGCGCACCTCAAGAGCCGGCAATTGATCGCCAGCCCGCGTACACACACGGACGTGCCCGATGACCAGCCTCACCTCACACGCGCCCCTTCCGCTCCAGCCGCTTTGCGACAGCAAAGGCCGATTGCTGGACGAAGCCATTGGCTGGTCCAGCCGCCCGCAGGTGGACTGCACCCTGCACGGCCACGCCGGGCGGCGCAAACGTTGGAATCACTGGTGCATCACCACGCCGCAGTGGATGCTCTCGCTAACCCTGGCTGACCTCGACTACCTCGGCTACGGCGCCGCCTACTTCCTCGACCTGGAAACCGGCCAGGCCGTCGCCCATACCCAGTTCCGTCCCTTCGCCCTCGGCTGCCAGTTGCCCGACCTGCCGCTGGAGAGCCATGCTTTCAGCCACTCTCGCCTGCAGCTGCGCATCGATGAGCACCCCGGACGCCTGCGCCTCACCGCTGCCGCCCCGGATATCGGCGGCCAGCCCCTACAGGTTGCTCTAGACATACAACGCCCCGCCCATCTGCAATCGATCAATCTGGTTGCGCCCCTGCAAAAAGGCGGTTTCCATGCCACCTGTCGCCAGCTAGGCCTGCCCACCGCGGGTAGCCTGCAGTTGGGCGGCAAGCACTACAGCTGTGTGCCGGGCCAGAGCTTCGCCGCGCTGGATTTCGGTCGCGGTGTCTGGCCGCTGAACACATACTGGCAGCGCGCGGCTTTCGCTGCAGCGGGCGGCATTGCCGGCAACTTCGGCGCTGGCTGGCTCGATCACAGCGGCCTGTCGGAAAACTCCCTGTGGTTCGGCGGTGAAGTGCAATTGCTCGACAGCCCCCTGCATATCGAGCGCAGCTCGCAGGCGCCGCTGGCTCCTTGGCGTCTGGACAGCGAAGATGATCGCGTGGCCCTGCGCTTCACGCCCCGCCAACTGCACAAGGCCTGCCCCAAACTCGGTCCGTTTCACGCCAACACCGTGCAGCGCTTCGGTCATTACGACGGCGTACTGCGCGGCCCTAAAGGCGAGCGCGTGCCGGTAGACGGAGCACTGGGCTGGCTGGGTGAAACCCACGCCCGCTGGTAGTCGCTCTTTCAAAGGCTCCAATCAACCTGATAGATAAGTTGTGGAACCAGTCTTCGGTGGCGCGACCTAAACTGCCAGCAACCTTGCACTTGCCCCGGAGAACGCCATGAGCCGCACCGAAACCGACAGCATCGGCCCCATCGAAGTCCCTAACGACGCCTACTGGGGCGCGCAGACCCAGCGCTCGCTGATCAACTTCGCCATCGGCCAGGAGCGCATGCCGCTGGCCGTGTTGCATGCTTTGGCGCTGATCAAGAAAGCCGCGGCACGGGTCAACAGCCGCAGCGGCGAGCTGCCGGCGGATGTCGCCCGACTGATCGAACAGGCTGCCGACGAAGTGCTCGAAGGCCAGCACGACGCGCAATTCCCCCTGGTGGTCTGGCAGACCGGCAGCGGCACGCAGAGCAACATGAACGTCAACGAGGTGATCGCCGGCCGTGCCAACGAACTGGCCGGCGGCCAACGCGGCGGCAAGAACCCGGTGCACCCCAACGATCATGTCAACCGCGCGCAAAGCTCCAACGACTGCTTCCCCACCGCCATGCACATCGCCGCTGTGCAGGGCGTTCGCCACGCCCTGCTGCCGGCGCTGGCCGAACTGCGTGACGGCCTGCAGGAACAGGCGCAGCGCCACGCCAACCTGGTCAAGACCGGGCGCACCCATATGATGGACGCCACCCCCATAACCTTCGGCCAGGAGCTGTCGGCCTTCGTCGCCCAGCTCGGCCATGCCGAGGCCGCGATTCGCGCTGCACTGCCCGCCGTCTGCGAGCTGGCCCAGGGCGGTACTGCCGTCGGCACCGGGCTGAACGCACCAGCCGGTTTCGCCGAAGCCATCGCTGCTGAACTGGCCGCACTCTCCGGCCTGCCGCTGACCAGCGCCCCGAACAAGTTCGCCGCACTGTCCGGCCACGAGCCGCTGGTGCAGCTCTCCGGCGCGCTGAAGACTCTGGCCGTGGCCCTGATGAAGCTGGCCAACGACCTGCGCCTGCTCGGCTCCGGCCCGCGCGCCGGCTTTGCCGAAGTGCGCCTGCCAGCCAACGAGCCGGGCAGTTCGATCATGCCTGGCAAGGTCAACCCGACCCAGTGCGAAGCGCTGTCGATGCTGGCCTGTCAGGTGCTGGGCAACGACGCGACCATCAGCTTCGCCGCCAGCCAGGGCCACCTGCAGCTCAATGTGTTCAAGCCGGTGATCATCCACAACCTGCTGCAATCGATCCGCCTGCTCGCCGATGGCTGCCGCAACTTCCAGCAGCATTGCGTCGCCGACCTGCAGCCGGATGCCACGCAAATGGCTGCGCACCTGGAAAACGGCTTGATGCTGGTGACAGCGCTCAACCCCCACATCGGCTACGACAAAGCCGCCGAAATCGCCAAGAAGGCCTACGCCGAAGGCAGCACGCTACGCCAGGCCGCTCTGCAGCTCGGCTACCTGAACGAAGAGGAGTTCGACCAATGGGTACGACCGCAGGACATGCTTGGAGCCGGGCGGCATGACTGAAGGCAAGAGTGGCGCCACACCGCTGGAAGGCGATGGCAAACGCATCCTGCTGATTCTCGGCAACCCCAAGAAGGACAGCCTCTGCCACGCACTGGCCGAGGCCTATAGCCTGGGAGCACGTAGCAAGCGGCACGTGGTGCGCCAGCTCAGACTGGGCGAACTGCAGTTCGACCCAATCCTGCGTGAAGGTTACGAGCAGAGCCAGAATCTGGAGCCGGACCTGCTCGAAGCTCAGCGTCTGATTCACTGGGCCCAGCACCTGGTGTTCGTCTACCCGGTCTGGTGGGGCGGCATTCCAGCGCTGCTGAAAGGCTTCTTCGACCGGGTGTTCCTGCCCGGTTTCGCCTTCAAGTACCGCAACCGCTCGCAACTCTGGGACAAGCTGCTCACCGGGCGCAGTGCTGACCTGCTGGTGACCATGGACACGCCACGCTGGTATTTCCGCTGGATCTACGGTGCCCCGGCGCACCGGCAGATGGTGCGTACCATCCTCGGTTTCTGCGGGATCAAGACTCGCCGCCTGAGCGAATTCGCCCCGGTGCGCCCGTCCAGCGAAGAACAACGCCAGACCTGGCTGCGCAAGGCCGAGGCGCTGGGCAACAAAGCGTGAAATCCACCACACAGGCCCGGTATCCCTGACTCAGAGGCGCGAGCTTTCCTCGCGCCCTCTACCCGCCCACCACAACGCCAGCGGCCCGAGCGTCAGCGACAGGCCCATCAGCGCGAACGCCGCCCACCAGCCGATCAACTGCTGATCACCCAGGGCATCCAGAGTCATACCGAACAACAACGGGCCGAGGAACGCGCCGGTAAAGCCGGTACAGGAATACAGCGCCATCGCCGCGCCACGGTGACTGGCCGGGGCGACGCTGACCAGTCCGGCGGTCAACGAAGCCGAGTCAGCGGTGACGGTCACTGCGTAGACCAGAATCAGCCCCAGCATCGCCCAGAACGGCAGCGCCGCACCCAAGCCGACCACGGCGGCCAGCAGCGCGGAGCTGAGCATCACACCGATCAGCCAGCGCTGACGCCCGAAACGCAGTGCCAGTTCGTTGCCGAGGATGCTCGACGGCATACCGATGAGCGTCGCCAGCATCGCCACCCAGGTGCCCGATAGCCAGGGATCGACGCCCTGCAGATGCCCGGAGAACACCACGAAGGCCACCAGCCAGGCGCGCAGAGCGAACAGCTCCAGGTTGTGCATCGCATAGGCCAGGCAGTAAGCCAGCACCGCGCGATTTCTCAACGGCGCCAGATCCAGCAGATTGCGCGGCGCATGTGCCTCTACCGCTTTCGGCGCCAGCCCCCAGTACACCAACGCCCAGGCCAGCAACGCACAGGCACCACTGAGCAACGCCGGCACCTGCCAGCCGCCGAGCTTGGCCAGCTCGCCGGACAGGGTGAACGACAGCGCCGTGCCCAGTCCGAAGCTAGCGGTATAGAAGGCGATGGCACGCGACTGCGAGGCACCGTCGATACGTTCCGACAGCGCCTTGAGCCCCGGCATGTAGGTGCCCGCCAGGCCGACACCGGCGAGTACGCGCCAGAGCAATGCGGACCAGAAACCATCGGCAAAGACGAAACCCGCGCTGGCCACGGCCGTCAGCAACATGGCCGCCAGGTAGATAAGCCGGGCGTCGTGCCGATCGGTCAGGCCGGTGAGCACAGGCACGGCGAGCATGTAACCAAGAAAGAAGCCGCCGCCGATCCAGCCGGCCTCGGTATTACTCAAACCCCAGAGTGCCTGGAATTGCGGTAGCAGCGCGGCGAACAGGGCGAAACCGGCCATGCCGAGGGTTTCGGCCGTACACAGCAACAGGGTAATGCGGCGGGCGTTCATGCAACCTCTCTGCTGGCGGCGAACACGTTGGAAGGCCCAGCACTGTAACGGCAAGCCCGGCCAATCTGAAATCTTTGGTTACAGATAGCGGCGTGGACTCACAACACCAGGCCATCGCTTGCCAGCGTCACGCCTGGCGGCAAGGCGTCGGGATGCTCCAGCAGCCAGGCATCGAAGCTGTGGCCGATATGGGTCAGCACTGCCTGTGTCGGTTGCAGGCGCTCGACGACCTCCAGCGCACGGGTCAGATCGTTGTGGTTACGCGGTGCGACGGGTTGCGGCGCGGTGGAGCAATCGAGCACCAGCAGATCCAGTGGCGCGCGCTGCAGCTCGGCGCAACTCGCTTCCGGCACGCCGACGGTATCGGTGAGGTAGGCGATGCGCCTGTCCTGCCCCTTTAGTAGGTAGCCGAAGGTCGGCTTGGAATGCGTCAGCGGTAGTGCGGTAACACTCAGCTCACCCAATTGGCGACGCTCGAAAGCGGCGAACGGCTGGCTGAAGTCGAGAATGCCCGGATGCTTGTATAGATCGGCCAGCCCCTCCGGGTCATCAGGACCATGCACGGGGATGATCAGCCCCTGCCCCCAGCGCAGGTGCAGCAGACCCTGGGCGTGATCGGCGTGGTAGTGGGTCTGCAGGATGCCGCTGAGGCTGTGTGGCGCAAAGCGCTCGGTAAGGTCGGTCAGGCCGCTGTCGATCAACCAGCGCTGCGCCCCGCATTCGATCAGCGCGCAACAGGGGCCGCGGCGACGTGTTGGATAGACGCGGGACGCATCGCAGGCCGGGCAACTGCAGTTATAGACCGGCACCTGGCGGGCATCACCGGTGCCGAGCAGGGTCAGGCGCATTGGCGAGTCTCGTCGAGCAGCTGCAGCAGGCGGGTAACGGTGTGTGGCAGCGGGCCGGAGTTGTCTAGAACGCAAATGTGCTCCTGCGCGACAGTCGCTGCTGAAGCGCCTCCCACCACAGTAAAGCTGCGGCTGCGGGCCAGGCGCTGCTCGATCTGCTCCGATGTTTCCCGGCCACGGTCCAGCAGGCGCTGACGCAGTACCGCTTCGTCGACCTGCAGGAGAATCGCCAGCAGATCCGGGTAGCGCTGCCGCGCCGTGTCGAGATGACCGCGCGAACCGTTGATCAGCACGTCCTGCCCGGCACTCAGCCAGTCATTGATCTCGAGCGGGATGCCATAGGCCAGGCCATTGGCGCGCCAGCTCAGAGCGAAGGCGCCCTCGCCCTCCAAGCGCTGGAACTCGGCCGGGGTCACTCCCAGCGCATCTTCCCCCACCGATTCGGCACTGCGGGTGATCACCCGCCGAGCGAAACGGCAGCCGTGCGCCTCCAGCGGCGCACGTGCGGCTTGTAACAGGCTGTCCTTGCCCGAGCCCGAAGGCCCCATCAGATAGATCAACCTGCCCTGCATCAGAACACCCTTCGTGCTTGGCGCCACACCTGCTGGATCACCGGTTGCTGGCCATGGGCCCTGGCCTGGACCAGGTCGGCACGCAGACCGACGCGAATCTCGCCGCGGTCATCCATCCCCGCCGCCCTGGCCGGTGCGCGGCTCACGGTGGCGATGGCCGCAGGCAAATCATAGTCGTTGTCCTGCCCGGCGAGCAGCCAGGCCGCATGCAGTAGACTGGCCGGGTAGTAGTCGCTGGAAAGGATATCCAGCACGCCGTGACGTGCCAGCTCGGCGGCGGCGATATTGCCCGAATGCGAGCCGCCACGCACCACGTTCGGAGCGCCCATCAGCACCTTCAACCCCCGTTCGTGGCTGGCCCTGGCGGCCTCCAGTGTGGTGGGAAACTCGGCAATGGCCATGCCGAAATCGGCCGACTCCTGCACGTGGGCCAGAGTCGCGTCGTCATGGCTGGCCACCGAGATGCCCCGGCTGTGGCAGTCCTCGACGATGGCATGGCGCTGGCGGTCGCTGTATTGGCGCGAGTTGGCAATCTGCTCCTGAAGGAATTCCTCCATCTCTGCCGGGCTCAGGTGGTACTTGCCCATGTAGTACTCGCGGTACTTCTCCACCTTGGCGAACTGGCGCTGACCGGGCGAGTGGTCCATCACCGACACCAGGGCCACCAGCGGGTGCTCCACCAGGTCGCGATAGATGGTCAGGGCATCGGGATGGCACAGCTCGCAGCGCAGGTGCAGGCGGTGCTCGGCGCGAGTCTGCCCGGCTGCCTCGCTGGCGGCGATGGCTTCGATCATCGCCGGCAATTGCTGCATGCGCCGGCCACGCGGGTTGATGTCGCCGATGGACAGCGCATCGAACACCGTGGTGATGCCAGCGGCGACGATCTGCGCATCGTGGGTCAGCACCGCCGAGGTCGACGGCCAGTCAACCCCGGGGCGCGGGCTCATGTGTTTTTCCAGGTTGTCGGTGTGCAGCTCCACCAGCCCCGGTAGCAGGTAATCGCCGCCCAGATTCTGGGCTTGCGGCAGGCGGCTGGCGCCCTCATCCACTGCAGCGATCAGCCCGTCACGCAGCAACAGCGTGCCGAGGAACTCGCGCTCGGCGGTGACGACGCGGGCGTTGCTAAGAATCTGTTCAGACGACATAGACGTACTCCGCTTGCGCCGCCTTGGCGCTCATGTCGAGGTAACGGTCGGCCACCGCCTCGCGGGCGGTGCGGTCGTGGAAAATGCCGATAAGCGCGCTACCCGCGGCCTTGGCCTCGGTGATCAGCGCCAACACCACCTGGCGGTTGGCGTCATCCAGCGAGGCAGTGGGCTCATCGAGCAACAGCACCGGCCACTCGACCATAAAGCCGCGGGCGATATTGACGCGCTGCTGCTCGCCGCCGGAGAAGGTGCCCGGCGCCAGTTGCCAGAGCGCCTCAGGAATATTCAGCCGGCCCAGCAGCGCCTTGGCCCGCGCCTCGGCGTCGCTACGCGTCCAGCCGCGTGATAGCGCCGGTTCCATCACCACGTCCAGGGTCGACACGCGTGGAATCACCCGCAGGAACTGGCTGACGTAACCCAGGCTCTGCCGGCGCACCGCCACCACCTGGCGCGGCTCGGCGCCGACCAGTTCCACCGGCGAGCCTTGGTGACGGATGCGAATACTGCCGCCGGCGGCAAGGTAGTTGCCGTACAGCGTGCGCAACAGGGTCGATTTACCGGCGCCGGACTGGCCGTGCAGCACCAGGCACTCGCCGCCGCGCACGGCGAAATTCAGATCACGCAGCACCTGCAGAACGACGCCGTTCTGCTGATGCAGGGTGAAGGTCTTGCTGAGGCCGCTGACCTCGATCAGGTTTTCCATGGTCAATACTCTCTGCGTTCGTGGGAGGGGCTTTAGCCGCGACAAAGAGGGGCCGCGGCTAAAGCCCCTCCCACAGGACGAAATCAGGGCTGCAACACCGACGACACCAACAGCTGCGAATAAGGATGCTGCGGGTCGTCGAGAATCTGGTCGGTCAGCCCCGCTTCCACCACGCGCGAACGGCGCATCACCATCAGTCGGTCGGCCAGCAGCCGCGCCACCGCCAGGTCATGGGTGACGATCACCACGGCCAGGTCCAGCTCACGCACCAGGCCACGTAGCAGGTCGAGCAGGCGCGCCTGCACCGACACGTCCAGCCCTCCAGTCGGCTCGTCCATGAACACCAGACGCGGCGCCGAGACCAGGTTGCGGGCGATCTGCAGGCGCTGCTGCATGCCGCCGGAGAAGGTGCGCGGCAGGTCGTCGATGCGCGCCGGGTCGATCTCCACCTGGCTCAGCCAGTCAAGCCCGGCGGCGCGCAACTCGCCGTAGTGGCGCACACCCTGGGCCATCAGCCGCTCGCCGATATTGGCGCCGGCTGATACCGCCATGCGCAGGCCGTCACGCGGGTTCTGCTCGACGAAGCCCCATTCGGTGCGCAGCAGCGTGCGCCGCTCGGCCTCGCTGGCGCTGTACAGGTCGAGCCACTGGCCATCGCGGCCGCGATAACTGACCGCGCCGCGATCCGGCGGGCAACGCCCGGAGAGCAGGCTGAGCAAGGTGGACTTGCCCGAGCCGGACTCGCCGACGATGCCCAGCACTTCACCGGGATAGAGGTCGAAACTCACGCCCTGGCAGCCCTTGTCCGGGCCGTACAGGCGGGTCAGATCACGCACCGAGAACAGTGGCTCAGCCGCTGCCACGGCAGGTTGCAGACGTTCGGCGGCGCTCATTGCAGGTTCTCCTCGGTTCGCTGACGGCAGTAGTCGGTGTCGGAGCAGACGAAGCGCTTGCTGCCGGCGTCATCGACGATCAGCTCGTCAAGGAAGGACTCGCTGCTGCCACAGAAGGCGCAGCACTCGTCCCAGCGCTGCACGGTGAAGGGATGATCCTCGAAGTCCAGGCTGACCACCCGGGTAAAGGGCGGCACCGCATACAGGCGCTTCTCGCGGCCGGCACCGAACAGCATCAGCGCCGGGCTCATGTCCAGTTTGGGGTTGTCGAATTTGGGAATCGGCGACGGGTCCATCACGTAGCGCTCATCCACCGTCACCGGGTAGGCGTAGGCGGTGGCGATATGGCCGAAGGTGGCGATGTCCTCGTACAGCTTCACGTGCATCACGCCGTAGTCCTCCAGCGCGTGCATGGTCCGCGTCTCCTGCTCGCTGGGCTCGATAAAACGCAGCGGCTCGGGAATCGGCACCTGATAGACCATGATCTGCCCGGCCGACAGCGGTGTTTCCGGAATACGGTGGCGGGTCTGGATCACGCTGGCCTCAAGCGTGCGCTCGGTGGTGGCGACACCTGCGGTACGGGCGAAGAAGCGGCGAATCGACACCGCATTGGTGGTGTCGTCGGCACCCTGGTCGATCACCTTGAGCACGTCGTCCGCCCCGAGAATGGCTGCAGTCAGCTGCATACCACCGGTGCCCCAGCCATAGGGCAGCGGCATTTCGCGACCGCCGAAAGGCACCTGATAGCCGGGAATCGCTACCGCCTTGAGCAAGCCACGGCGGATCATGCGTTTGGTCTGCTCATCCAGATAGGCGAAGTTGTAGGCCGACGCCTCACGGGCGCCGCTTGCATTGGACAGATTCATCAGCGGTTCTCCTCTGCCGGCGCCTGGCGGCGCAGCTTGCGGATCAGTTCCAGTTCGGCCTGGAAGTCGACGTAGTGCGGCAACTTGAGGTGCGAGACGAAGCCGGCAGCTTCGACGTTGTCGCAGTGCATCAGCACGAACTCCTCTTCCTGCGCCGGGCCCTGTACCTCCTCGCCGTACTCGGCGGCGCGCAGCGCGCGATCGACCAGAGCCATGCCCATGGCCTTGCGCTCGGCGTAACCGAAGGCCAGGCCATAGCCGCGGGTAAACTGCGCCTGCTCGGCGCTGTCGCCGACGAACTGGTTGACCATCTCGCACTCGGTGATCTCGATATCGCCCAGCGGTACGGCGAAGCCCAGTTCGGCGGGCGTCATCCACACCTCGACATCACCGATGCGGATCTCCCCGGCGAAGGGGTGATTGCGCCCGTAGCCGCGCTGAGTCGAGTAGCCGAGCGCCAGGAGGAAGCCTTCATCACCACGGGCCAGGGCCTGCAGACGCTCGGCGCGGTTGGTGGGAAAGGCCAACGGCTCGCGGGTGATGTCCGGCACCGGTGCGCCGTCGTCCTGCTCGCGGGCCATCAGCCCTTCGCCTGCGAGAAAATCCAGCACCCGTGGACAGGGCTTGGGCTCGTCGGCGAGCGTGGTTTCCGGCGCCGGATACTCGCCCTCGCCCAGCAAGGTGAAATCCAGCAGACGGTGGGTGTAATCGAACGTCGGACCGAGCAACTGACCACCGGGCAGATCCTTGAAAGTGGCGGATATGCGCCGCTCCAGCTGCATCATCGTGGTATCCAGCGGCTCGCTGGCGCCGAAACGCGGCAACGTGGTGCGGTAGGCGCGCAAGAGGAAGATGGCCTCCATCAGGTCACCGGCCGCCTGCTTGATCGCCAGTGCGGCCAGCTCCTCGTCGTACAGCGAGCCTTCGCTCATCACCCGGGCCACGGCCAGCGGCAGTTGCTGGCGGATCTGTTCAACGCCCAGTTCAGCGACAGCGGTATCGCCACGGCGACGGCAGGCCAGCAGTTGATGGGCATTGTCGATGGCGCGTTCGCCACCCTTGACGGCGACATACATCAGGCAGCCTCCTCGGTTTCGATCAGCACGCGGGTGCTGCGCGGCAGGCCGATGACTTCGCCGCCTGCGGCAAAGAAGCAATCCAGGCCACGGGGAAAGGCGCTGCGGGCCTGGCGCTGTTGCCAGAACGAGGCTGGCAGCGGCAAGTTGACGCCACGCACGTCCTTGATCCCCGGCCCGCGCCAGCGCAGGGGGACGCCGGCGCGCAGATCGTCGAGCTGGATCAGCAGCGTGCAGGACTGGTCCGGGTAGCGTTCGCTGCCATTGTCGAAGTCCGACAGATCGCTCAACTCGCCCTCATCAAGCAGGGCGAACAGAGCGATCTCACGCTCGGCGACAATCGGGCAGCCGCAGTGGAACGCCAGGTTGGCGCGAATCAGCGGCGTGTCGAAACGCGGCGCCAGCCACAGAGGCGTATCACTGTCGAGGAAGGCCAGACACAAGCCATAAGTAGCTGGGGCCAGGTCACCCAAGGCATGGGCACGATCCATGGCGCGTGGCAGCCCCGGTTCGGCCAGGGCTCCGAGGGCCGCGCGGAAACTGACCTGGGCGTCCAGCACCGGGTCGTCGAAAGCCGGTTGCAGCCAGTGCGAGCTGTGCGGCGTAGTCATCAGTCCTCTCCTCTGACCAGGGTGAAAAATTCCACCTGAGTGGTGGCGGTACGGGCGGCCCGGTTCAGGCGCTGTTCGCGCTGCTCGCGGGCCAGGGGTTCGATCAGGTCATCCAGCCAGCGCGCCTGGTCGCTGCCCTGCAGGTGCGCGTCGGCCAGGGCGGCCAGTTCGGCGCGACGCTTGTCGCGGCCTGCCAGGTAGCTGTAGCCGGTACGGCCGTCGGCCAGGCGCACCACACAGCGGGTCACGGTCATCTCGCCGAGGTTGAAGGCGCTACCGGTGCCGCCCATGCGCCCGCGCACCAGGGTCATGCCGACCTCGGGGGAGCGGATCAGTTGGTAGGCGCTGTCTTTCAGCGCCGCCTCATGGCTATCGAGAGCGCTGCCGGCGCGGGCCAGGACGCCCATCCAGCGCTGACGCGCGGCGATGTTCGGATCGGTTTCGTTCATGCGGGTCTCCATCAGGTCGCTACCTGGTACTGGAAGCGGTCGGCGCGGCTGCTGGACTGCGCCAGCTCCACCGCCCGGCCAGCGGGATCGCGGGACAAAGTGAGTACGCTGAGCAGCGGCGCATGGCGCGGCATCAGCAGGTGCGCAGCCTCCTCGCGACTGGGTAGGCGCGCGCCGATCAGGCTGAAGGTGCGTGTCAGCGGTAGATCGCGCTCGGCCAGGTACTGGCGCAGCGAGCCGCCCTGATAGTCGGCCAGCAGTGGCGCCAGGCTGATGCAGAAACGGTGACGGATCAGGCTCAGCGGCTGGCCGTCGAGCAGGCGCAGGGTGACCAGCTCGAGCAGTTCGCTGCCATCGGGCAGTTGCAGGTGGCGGCACTCCTCGCTGCTGCCGCTGCGACGCAGGCGCTCGATCAACTGCGCCTCGACGCGGTGACCAAGCGCAGACAGCGACTGACTGAACGCACTGCCCGCCTCTACCGGATACACCAGCGGCTTGGCCAGCACCTGAGTGCCCTTGCCCTGGCGGCGCAGCAGGCGGCCTTCGAGCACCAGCTCGTCGACGGCGCGGCGCAGGGTGTGACGGTTGACGGAAAAGCGCGCGGCCAATTGCATCTCGCCCGGCAGGTAATCGCCCGGGCTCATGTGCTGCACGTCTTCGCGCAACACGGCGGCCAGCTCGCGGTACAGCGGTTCGCTTTGTCTAGACAAGTTCATCGTTTGAAAAGGGCGCACGCAGGCGCCCTCCCTCTCCTTCAGATAAAGAGCTTGCGCAGGCGTTGGGACAGGATGTCGATGGCGCTCACCACCAGGATGATCACGATCAGCAGCGCGCAGGTCTGGGCGAACTGGAAGCCGCGTATGGCCTCCCAGAGGATCACGCCGATGCCACCGGCGCCGACCATGCCGACCACCGTGGCCGAACGCACGTTGGACTCGAAGCGGTACAGCGAATAGGAAATCCACAACGGCAGCACCTGCGGGATGACGCCGAAGATCACCTCCTGCAGGGCACTGGCGCCGGTGGCGCGCACGCCTTCGACCGGGCCTGGATCGATGGCCTCGACCGCCTCGGCGAACAATTTGGCCAGCACTCCGGTGGTGCTGATGAACAGCGCCAGCACACCGGCGAAGGGTCCGAGGCCGACTGCGACGACGAAGAGCATGGCGAAGACCATTTCGTTGATCGAACGGCAGGCATCCATCACCCGGCGTACCGGCTGGTACACCCACCAGGGCACGATGTTCTCGGAACAGAGGATGCCCAGCGGAATAGCGCAGACGATGGCCAGCACCGTGCCCCAAAGAGCGATCTGTACGGTGACGACCATCTCCTTGAGGTAGTGCTGCCAGTTGCTGAAGTCCGGCGGGAAGAAGTCGGCGGCGAAGGTGGCCATGTTGCCAGCATCGCGCACCAGCGCCAGCGGGTTCATTTCCGCACCCTGCCAGGACCAGGCGAGTACGGCGAAGAACAGGCCCCAGCCGATCAGTTGCAGCCAGCTGCGCTTGGCTTCGGTTGCCGGGGTGGCGGTGGTCAGTGTGGTCATGGGTAACTCTCGTTCCTGTGGGAGGCGCTTCAGCGGCGAGCTGTTCAAGAACCGCCCCACTTTCGCGGGGCGGCTCCGAGGCTCAGCCAGCGCTGCCGCTGTTTTGCTTCTCACGCTCGGCCATACGCTGCTCCAGCTTGGCCAACTCGGCATCAAGCTCCTTGAGCTGGGCCTGCTTGTCGGCGTCCTTGAGCGTGGCGTTGCTGGCCACTTCGCTGCGCTTCTTGAACAGCTCGAGCTGACGAATCGGCAGCAACTGGTCGTTGTCGGAAGCCTTGAACTGGCCCCACTGCAAGCCTTCGAGCACCTTCTTCTCCTCCGGCTTGGCGCCGTAGGTCATGAAGAAGTTGCGCAGCTTGTCGCGGGTCTCCTGCGGCAGGTTCTTGCGCCAGGCGATCGGGTCGGAAGGGATCAGCGGCGAAGTCCAGATCACCTTGAGCTGCGCCGCCTTGTCCGGCGCGGTCACTTCCAGGCGTTCCATGCCTTCGCTGTTGAAGGTGCCGACATCGACCTGCTTGTTGGCCACCGACAGCGCGTTGACCTCATGGCTGCCATTGAGCGAGCGCTTGAAGACCTTGCCGGCGTCGACGTTGTTCTGGGCGAACACGTAATAGCCCGGTACCAGGTAGCCGGAGGTGGAGTTGGGGTCGCCGTTGGCGAAGGTCAGGCTCTTGGCGTTCTTGAGCATGTCCTCGACCGAGTTGATCGAGCTGTCCTTGTGCGCCACCAGCAGGCTGTAGTAACCCTGCGCGCCGTTGGCCGCCACGGTCTGGGCGAAGATCTCACCACCGGCGCGATCAACCGCCTCCATCGCCGACTTGTTGCCATACCAGGCCACATCGACCTTGTCGAAGCGCATGCCCTGGATGATCCCGGCGTAATCAGGCGCGAAGAAGGCGTTGATCTTTACCCCGGTCTGCTTGCTCATGTCGGCCAGGAAGGGATCCCACATGGCCTTGAGGTTCTGCGAAGACTCGGTGGAAATGATGCCGAAGTTGAGTTCCTCGGCAGCCTGGGCCGAGCCCAGCAGGGAACCGGTGACGAGCGCGGAAGCAGCCAGCACCTGGCCGATGCGTTTGAACATGGAGCACACTCCTGTTGCTAGTTGGCGTTGTTGTTTCGAATGAGAGGGCTGAGCTCAGGCCTTGGCCAGTGTCAGCGGACGCTCCACAGCCCTTGGGCGCTGCCCTTGCGGCAGCAGCAGGCTGATATCGAGATCGCCGCCGTAGAGGTCATTGAGGAAATCGGGGTTGAAGCCCGCGGTCGGGCCGTCGAAATGAATTCGCCCACCCTTGAGCGCCACGGCGCGCTGGCAATAGCGCACCGCGTAATCGACCTGATGCAGGGTCACCACCACCGTCTTGCCGTCGCGACGGTTGATGTCGGCAAGGATCTCCATCACCTTGCGCGCCGACTCCGGGTCGAGCGAGGCGATGGGCTCGTCGGCGAGAATCACCTCGGCCTGCTGGCACAGCGCACGGGCGATGGCCACGCGCTGCTGCTGGCCACCGGACAGGGTCGAGGCACGCTGCGCGGCGAACTCGGCCAGCCCTACCCGCTCCAACGCCTGCAGCGCACGCTGCTTCTCTTCGGGATTGAACAGGCTGAGGCTGCCACGCCAACGCGGCATGCGCCCCAGGCCGCCGAGCAGCACGTTCTGCAGCACGCTGAGACGGCCGACCAGATTGAACTGCTGGAAGATGTAGCCGATATCGGCGCGCTGGCGGCGCACATCGCCATTCAGGCGCCCGTCGCTCTGCACCTGGCGCCCAAGCACTTCGATGCTACCGGCGTCACCACGCGCCAGGCCGGCCAGATGCCGCAGCAGGGTCGACTTGCCCGAGCCCGAGGCACCGATCAGTGCCACCATCTCACCCGGCTGCACGGATAGCGCCAGATCGAACAGCGCCTGCTTGCGGCCGAAACTTTTATTCAGATGATCGACTCGAATAGCTACGCTCATGTGCTGGCCCTCTACTATCATTTCGATAAGAAGGCCGCTAGCCGGCGCCTTCTGGTGTAGACCAAGGTAGGCGCACGCTGTGTCAGACCCGTGAACCGGGGATGACGATTGAGTGAATGAAACTTGAAACTTTTATGCTCGAGCGAAGCAACAGGATGAGTTCTGCCGAGTACCACGCATTTCAGACAATCGGTGCTGGCATAAAGCCGCTACCTGAATCACAATGTGACACGTATTTGGCGTCAAGGAACTGTTCAGATGACCTGAAGGTCATAATGACGCAGAACGCGGTACCGGTTGAACGGCTAGTGCGAAACACGGTCAAACCGGTGACAATCTCGACACTGACTACCAGTATCGCTCCCTGAACTAACCGGTAATGTATGCGCCCTATGAAACAGGCTATTTATTCCAGCCGCACGGCTGACAAATTCGTCGTTCGCTTGCCTGATGGCATGCGTGAGCGTATTGCTGACGTAGCACGCAACCATCACCGCAGCATGAACTCTGAAATCATCGCCCGCCTGGAGCAAAGCATGCTGCAGGAAGGCGCCCTGGATGAGGATCTTAGCCTGCGCCTCGACAGCCCTGAGCTGAGCCTGCACGAGCGTGAGCTGCTGCAGCGCTTCCGTCAGCTGTCGCGACGCCAGCAGAATGCACTGGTCGCTCTGATTGCACATGACGTGGAAATGGCCGCCGAAGAAGCTTGAAGCGAGCCCATAAAAAAACCGGCCTTGAGCCGGTTTTTTATTGCCTGCCATTCCTGGCAACGGTCACGGCGCCTCTTGCTCAGCCAACGAAGCTGAGCAGTACCCCCGCCGCCACGGCCGAGCCGATCACCCCAGCCACGTTCGGCCCCATGGCATGCATCAGCAGGAAGTTCTGCGGGTTGGCCTCCAGGCCGACCTTGTTCGATACCCGAGCCGCCATCGGCACGGCCGACACACCCGCCGAACCGATCAACGGATTGACCTTGTTGCTGCTGAACACGTTCATCAGCTTGGCCATCAATACACCGGCCGCCGTACCTGCGCAGAACGCCACCATGCCCAGCATCAGAATGCCCAGGGTCTTGAGCTGCAGGAAAGCCTCGGCCGACAGCTTCGAACCCACGGTCAGACCGAGGAAGATGGTAACGATATTGATCAGCGCATTGCGCGAGGTATCAGCCAGACGCTCGACCACACCGGCCTCACGCAGCAGGTTGCCGAGGGCGAACATACCGATCAGCGGCGCGGCGTCAGGCAGCAGCATCCCGATCAGAATGCATAGCACGATGGGGAAAATGATTTTCTCGGTCTGCCCCACCGGACGTAGCTGCTGCATGACGATGGCGCGCTCTTCCTTGGTGGTCAGGGCGCGCATGATCGGCGGCTGAATCAAGGGCACCAACGCCATGTAGGCATAGGCCGCAACTGCAATAGGACCAAGTAGATGCGGCGCCAGCTTGGAGGTCACGAAAATCGAGGTCGGGCCGTCAGCACCGCCAATGATGGCGATGGAGGCAGCCTCCTTGAGGGTGAACTCCATACCGGGAATACCCAACGCAGTCAGTGCCAAGGCGCCGAGCAGCGTACCGAAAATACCGAACTGCGCAGCAGCACCCAACAGCAGTGTTTTGGGGTTGGCCAGCATCGGACCGAAATCGGTCATGGCGCCGACGCCGAGGAAGATCAGCAATGGGAAGATGCTGGTCGGCAGCCCCACTTCATAGATCAGGTGCAGAAAACCCGCCCCCTCCGCCATGTTGGCCACCGGAATGTTCGACATCAGCCCGCCGAAGCCGATAGGAATCAACAGCAAAGGCTCGAAGCCTTTCTTGATCGCCAGGTAGATCAGCAGTATGCACACCGCGATCATGAACGCCTGACCGGGTTCCAGGTGATACAGGCCGGTGCTCTGCCAGAGCTTGAGCAGCTTTTCCATTATGCGCCCCTCAGCCGATGGTCAGCAGGCTAGCGCCCACTACCACGGTATCGCCGACCTTGACGTTGACGGCACCGACAGTACCGGCCTTGAAGGCGCGGATCTCGGTTTCCATCTTCATCGCCTCAAGAATGATCACCAACTCGCCTTCCTCCACGGCCTGGCCTGGCTGCACCAGCACCTTGAAGATATTGCCAGCCAGCGGTGCCGCTTGCGGCTCGCCGCCATCCACTGCAGCCGGAGTAGCCGCCAGTGCAGCGCTCGCCGCGCCACCGACGGGCTTGATTCCCTCGATATCGCCGCCGTCGCTCACCTGCACGACAAACGACTTGCCATTGACCTCGACGGTGTAGACCTCAGGCTTGCCGGCCTCGCGAGCAGGCATTTCCTTACCAGTCGGAGCGGGTTCGAAGGCCGCCGGATTGCCGCGGTTCTCCAGAAATTTCAAACCGATCTGCGGGAATAGCGCGTAGGTCAGGACGTCGTCGATTTCGTCGGTGGCCAACTTGATGCCTTTCTCCTGAGCGATGCCCTTGAGTTCGGCGCTCAGCTTGTCCATCTCGGCTTCGAGCAGGTCGGCCGGACGACAGGTGATAGCCTCGGCACCATCGAGCACACGGGCCTGCAGTTCGGCATTGAAGGGAGCAGGAGCTGCGCCGTACTCGCCCTTGAGCACACCCGCCGTTTCCTTTGTGATGGACTTGTAGCGCTCGCCAGTGAGCACGTTGATCACCGCCTGAGTGCCGACAATCTGCGACGTCGGGGTCACCAGCGGGATAAAACCGAGGTCTTCACGCACGCGCGGAATCTCAGCCAGCACCTGGTCGAACTTATCCTGGGCGCCCTGCTCTTTCAGCTGGCTTTCCATGTTGGTGAGCATGCCGCCCGGCACCTGAGCGACCAGGATGCGCGAGTCGACGCCCTTGAGATTGCCCTCGAATTTCGCGTATTTCTTGCGCACCTCGCGAAAGTACGCGGCGATTTCTTCCAGCAGCTCCAGGTTGAGCCCGGTGTCGCGCTCGGTGTTCTGGAACATCGCCACCACCGACTCGGTCGGCGAATGACCGTAGGTCATCGACAGCGAGGAAATTGCGGTGTCGACGTTGTCGATGCCAGCTTCTACCGCCTTCAGGATGGCCACCGACGACAGCCCAGCGGTGGCGTGGCACTGCATATGGATCGGAATGGCCAGACTGGCCTTCAGACGTGAGACCAGCTCGAACGCCGTGTAAGGCGTAAGAATCCCGGCCATGTCCTTGATCGCCACCGAGTCGGCGCCCATGTCTTCGATCTGCTTGGCCAGATCGACCCACATGTCCAGCGTATGCACCGGACTGGTGGTATAGGAGATGGTGCCCTGGGCATGCTTGCCCTGCTGCTTGACGGCCTTGAGCGCCGTTTCCAGGTTGCGCGGATCGTTCATCGCGTCGAATACGCGAAACACATCGACGCCATTGACGGCGGCACGCTCGACGAATTTTTCCACCACGTCATCGGCGTAGTGGCGGTAGCCCAACAGGTTCTGCCCGCGCAACAGCATCTGCTGGCGGGTATTGGGCATGGCCTTCTTCAGTTCGCGGATACGCTCCCAGGGATCTTCGCCGAGATAACGAATGCAGGCATCGAAGGTCGCGCCACCCCAGGACTCCACCGACCAGAAGCCCACCTGATCGAGCTTGGGCGCGATCGGCAGCATGTCTTCAAGGCGAACACGCGTCGCCAGGATCGACTGATGCGCATCACGCAGCACCACATCGGTAATTCCGAGTGCTTGTTTCACGGCAGTCATGCAGGTACTCCCTCTGAACCTGATCAACCGCGGCGTGCGCGGTGCTGGGCAATGGCGGATTGGATGGCGGCCAGTGTTGCTGCGTCCGGCTCATGGCTGGCCGACCTGGCACTAGGTGCTGGAGAAGAAATGGCCGGGCTCGGCGCGGGCGGGGCGAAGGTCGCGATCAGTCGTGACATCAGACTGACCACACCCACCAGCAACACCAGAAAGACAAAGACGAAGCCCATGCCGAACAGCATGAGTTCGACACCCTCGAGCAGCAGTTCACTGGGGGTCATCTTGGCTCCTTTGGCCGGCAGCTCAAGGGCTGCGTTCATTATTGATTAGGAGCGCCCAGCGTCAGCGCCTGGGCAAAGCTGGCGAACCTTAGCGTGAAACGAGCGTTTGAAGCAAACGCCAAAAGGGCCGCACGGGCTATTTATGTAGTGGTTTATCGGCATCCACTACCAAAGAAGCAGAAAGGCCCTGCGAGGGAAGTATCAGGATGCGGAGCGCGCCACGCCAGCAACGGCAGGAGCAAGCCTAAGCAGGGTCTTGAAGTGACGCGTCTCATCGCCAGGGGTACGCCCGAACAGGCGCTTAAACTCTCGACTGAACTGCGACGGACTTTCATACCCGACGCGCTGCGCAGCACTGAGCGCACTCATGTCGTTGCGGATCATCAGCAGGCGCGCCTGATGCAGGCGAATGGCCTTGAGGTACTGCAGCGGCGAGCGGCTGGTCATCGCTTTGAAATGCACATGGAAGGCCGGAACGCTCATGCTGGCGATCTCAGCCAGCGCAGGCACATCGAGCGACTCCTGATAGTCCCGGTGAATCCGCTGCAGGACGCGAGCGATACGGCCGAAATGACTGTTCTGCGCCAGGGTTGCGCGCAGGCCATTGCCCTGCTCACCCTGCAGCACGCGAAAGACGATCTCACGCAGAATCGATGGGCCGAGCAGGCGCACCTCGTCAGGGTCAGCCAGCGCCTCCAGCAGGCGCAACGTAGCATCACTCAAGTGCGCATCGATCGGGCTGGAATAAAGCGTTGCCGGTTGAGTGGGCTGGGGCTCGTCCCGATCCATGACCAGCTCAGCCACCAACAGCGGCTCGACACGCAGCGCCACACCCAGCATCGGCTCTTCGGCGCTGGCCTCGGTCTCGATGGAAAATGGCAAAGGCAGCGCCAGCACCAGATAGTGCTGCGCGTCGTATACGTACAGATTGCCGTCGTGCAGCCCGCTCTTGCGCCCCTGGATCACGATCACGATGCTCGGCTCATACAGCGCCGGGGTAACCGGTAGCGAGCGATTGGAGCGCATGAAGGTAACTCCGTCGAGCTGCGCCGCGGTGTACCCCTCCTCGGGGGCCAAGCGCAGCATCAGCTCGACCATACGCTGCTTGATGCTCTCAGGACTCATGCTCATGCGCCGCTTTCGACTCGTTATCAATACCCGGACATTGTAGGAAGCATTCAATAGAAACAGGCAATATCGAAAGAGTAACGAGACTTAGCAACCGGCCTACCCCTGCCTAGCATGGACTCTCCAGAACGCAATGGAGATCGACATGAGCAAAGTCATCCTCGTCACCGGCGCCAGTAGCGGTATCGGCGAAGCCATCGCCAGACACCTGGCAAGCCTGGGCCATCACGTGGTACTCGGCGCCCGGCGCATCGAGCGCCTGCAGGTGCTGGTAGAAGAACTGCAAGCACAAGGTCAGCACGCCTCCTGCCTCACCCTCGACGTCAGCCAACTGCATGAGATGCAAGCCTTCGTCGAATATGCCGAAGCGCAGCACGGCCCCGTCGACGTGATCATCAACAATGCCGGAGTCATGCCGCTGTCGCCGCTCAACGCCCTGAAGGTGGACGAGTGGGACCGCATGATCGACGTCAACATCCGGGGCGTGCTGCATGGTATTGCCGCCGTACTACCAGGCATGGAAGAGCGCGGGCGCGGCCAGGTCATCAATATCGCCTCCATCGGCGCCCACGCCGTATCGCCGACAGCAGCGGTCTACTGCGCCACCAAGTATGCCGTCTGGGCGATTTCCGACGGCCTGCGCCAGGAAAGCGAGCGTATACGCGTCACTACCATCTGCCCCGGCGTGGTCGAGTCCGAACTGGCCGACAGCATCTCCGATGCCAGTGCGCGCGAGGCGATGAAAGCTTTCCGTCGCGTCGCCATCACTCCAGACGCCATCGCCCGCGCCGTGGCCTATGCAGTCGAACAACCCGATGACGTCGACGTCAGCGAGCTGATCGTGCGCCCAACCGCCAGCCCCTATTGATGGAGACCACCATGTCAGCGAAGAACACCGTCGCGGCAATGCTGATCAGCGGCGCCCTGCTACCCGACGCGGTAATGGCAGTACCCGAGCCTTCACATCCTTATGTAGGCATGTGGGTAACGGACGACGGCCATGTCCGCCATGAGCTATTGGCCAACGGCCGTTATGACGAGGCACGCGGGAATCGCGAGAGCGCCTACCAGGGCAACTACCACGTCACCGGCAACCACATCGACTACGTCGACGACACCGGCTTTACCGCCGACGGTGAATTCATCGACGACGTGCTCTATCACGGCGGCATGGTGCTGCGCCGCAAGAACACTTCAACTGGCGAGTAACGCCCCCATCAGCCAAGGAAAAACCATGAACACGCAAAAAATCATCATCGCACTGCTACTGAGCGCCTCACTCTGCTTCCCGGCCTGGGCAAACGACAACACTGCGGCCAATCAGGCCCTGATTCAGAAAGCCTTCGATGATTGGCGCGCCGGCCAGGGCGGTATCTTCCAGTTGCTCGCCGATGACGCCGTCTGGGTCGTGGCCGGTAGCAGCCCATCCTCCGGGACTTATCGCACGCGAGAGGCGTTCATGGAAGATGCGGTCAAACCCATCACTGACAAACTGGCCACGCCCATCGTACCCACCGTCCGCCAGATCGTGGCGCAAGGGCCTTACGTGGTCGTGCACTGGGATGGCGAGGCGACTGCCAAGGACGGCAGCCGCTACGAGAACAGCTATTCCTGGCACATGCAGCTGGAGAATGGCCGGATCACTCAGGTCACGGCCTTTCTCGATACCTGGCGGCTGGTCGAGCTGATGAACTGATTACAGCAGGAAGATCGACGCCAGCCCCAGGAAGATGAAGAAACCACCGCTGTCGGTCATGGCAGTGATCATCACGCTGGCCCCCATGGCCGGGTCACGCCCCAGGCGTGCCAGAGTCATGGGGATCAGCACTCCCATCAACGCCGCCAGCAACAGGTTGAGGGTCATTGCCGCGGTCATCACCACGCCCAGCGACCAACTACCGTAAAGCCCATAGGCAACGGCGCCGATCACACCACCCCAGAGGATGCCATTGATCAGGGAAACACCCAGTTCCTTGCGTACCAGGCGCTTGGTATTGCCGGTGCTGACCTGATCCAGCGCCATGGCGCGCACAATCATGGTGATGGTCTGGTTACCCGAGTTGCCACCGATACCGGCAACGATGGGCATCAGCGCCGCCAGCGCCACCAGCTTTTCGATCGAGCCTTCGAACAGGCCGATCACACGCGACGCCAGGAACGCGGTGACCAGGTTGATCGCCAGCCAGGCCCAACGGTTGCGAACCGACTTCCACACCGAGGCGAAGATGTCTTCCTCCTCGCGCAGACCGGCCATGTTCAGCACTTCGCTTTCACTTTCCTCACGGATCAGGTCGACCATCTCGTCGATGGTCAGACGGCCAATCAGCTTGCCGTTCTTGTCCACCACCGGGGCGGAAATCAGGTCGTAACGCTCGAACGCCTGAGCGGCGTCGTAACCGTCCTCGTCCGGGTGGAAGCTCACCGGATCGTCGGCCATGACTTCGCCGACCTGCTTCTCCGGATCATTGACCAGCAGGCGCTTGATCGGCAGCACACCCTTGAGCACGCCGTCGTAATCGACCACGAACAGCTTGTCGGTATGGCCCGGCAGCTCCTTCAGGCGGCGCAGGTAACGCAGAACCACTTCCAGGCTGACGTCTTCGCGGATGGTGACCATCTCGAAGTCCATCAGCGCGCCGACCTGATCCTCTTCGTAGGACAGGGCCGAGCGCACACGTTCACGCTGCTGAGCGTCGAGCGACTCCATCAGCTCATGAACGACGTCGCGCGGCAGTTCCGGGGCCAGGTCAGCGAGTTCGTCGGCGTCCATGTCCTTGGCTGCAGCGAGAATCTCATGATCGTCCATGTCGGCGATCAGGGTTTCTCGTACCGCGTCGGAGACTTCCAGCAGGATGTCGCCATCGCGCTCGGCCTTGACCAGTTGCCAGACGGTCAGACGCTCATCGAGCGGCAGGGCTTCGAGGATGTGGGCGATATCCGCAGGGTGCAGATCTTCGAGCTTGCGCTGCAGCTCGACGAGATTCTGACGATGTACCAGGTTCTCGACCCGGTCGTGATGCTGGCCTTCCTGACGGTGAGTCAGGTCTTCGACCAGTTTGTGCCGATGCAACAGTTCGATCACCTGGGCCAGGCGATCCTGCAAGCTCTCTTGCGGCTTTTTGGCTTCTACTTCTGTCATAGCGCGCTCCACCCCCAGTTGGCGGGCACGCCAAAGGGGATCAATCAGGTCTTACACGATTGTGCGAGGGGAGTATTGAGTAACTACTGGGTAAGTCCATGGTGGTATTCCACAAGCCCCGGCGGGGCTGACGCGGCGAATCATAACACCGCAAAACAGCTTTGTACGTGACAAAAGCGCGGCAAGAACAATTGCTTGCATCGCAAACTTCGATCTCGCATGAAAACCTGGCTATGCGACGCCAGCTACCCGCGTTAGGACACCCTGGCGAGTACGAAAAAACGGTCTAACCTGAAGCAGGCAAACGTCAGGGAGGACGACTCATGCGAGGACTGCACTTCGCAGCGCTATTGGCCGCTGCATTTCTCTACCCTATTGCAGACAGCTCGGCGGCCAGTGTGTTCCGCTGCGTGAGTGCAAATGGCCATGTCACCTTCACCCGCCACGGCTGCGCCGACGATCAGGAGCAGCACCTGCAGGATGCGCGCAACCACACCCCCAGCAGCGGCAAGGCAATCCCTCTCGCGGACCCAGGCCGGCGCGCAGCAACCACCTCGGCCGGCAGTGGCGAGCTGGTCATCGTTGGCCAACAGGACGATGGTTGCGACAACCTGCTGACCAGCAGCGAGAGACGCCAGGCGATCATCCGCAAGGAAGTCCGCCTCGGCATGAGCCGCGCCGACGTGGAAAGCAGCCTGGGCAAGCCAGACAGAGTCACCAGCAGCAATGGGCAGCAGCGCTACCATTACCGAGAGAAACGCAAAGGCGGGAACAGCCGACAGGTCAGCTTCGACGAAGCCGGCTGCGTGAAGAAATAACGCACAAAGAAAAAGGGCCTGCATTGCTGCAGGCCCTTTCGGTATGGCGGACTCAGGAGGATTCGAACCTCCGACCGCTCGGTTCGTAGCCGAGTACTCTATCCAGCTGAGCTATGAGTCCAATTGGCGCTTTTTGACCAGATCACCGCTGGCTGAAACATGACCTTGCATCGCTGCAGTGCCATTTAATATGGCGGACTCAGGAGGATTCGAACCTCCGACCGCTCGGTTCGTAGCCGAGTACTCTATCCAGCTGAGCTATGAGTCCACTTTTGGCGCTTTTAGACCAGATCACCGCTGGTTGAAACAAAATGGCTTGCAGCGATGCAAGCCATTTTAATATGGCGGACTCAGGAGGATTCGAACCTCCGACCGCTCGGTTCGTAGCCGAGTACTCTATCCAGCTGAGCTATGAGTCCGGTCGGTGCTTTTATACCAGATCACCTCTGGTTGATTCGCCAGCCCGACTTACGCCCGACTCGCTGAATAATGGCGGAGAAGGGGGGATTCGAACCCCCGACACCCTTTTGAGGTGTACTCCCTTAGCAGGGGAGCGCCTTCGGCCACTCGGCCACCTCTCCGCAACACGGGGCGCATGATAAACATGTTTTCCCCGTTTGCAAACAAAAATTTGTAGAAAAATTAGTGGCTTGGTTCGTCACCCTTCTCTTTCTGGATGCGCTGGTAGATTTCTTCACGGTGCACGGCAACCTCCTTCGGCGCATTGACACCAATGCGCACCTGGTTACCTTTCACACCCAACACGGTGACAGTCACATCATCACCGACCATCAGGGTCTCTCCGACCCGGCGAGTCAGAATCAGCATTCCTTTCTCCTCACGGATTACATTTTTCAGGACAACAGTCTGCAAAAAAGAAAATGGTGCCGGCTTCCCGCTAAATCAAGCCCGAAAGCCTCCACCCAAGTATTGACCAGCCCGCGCAGAAAGAAAGTTCCCGCATGCAAGTCAAAAAGACGAAAGGCGCGGAACCAGCCGCGCCTTTCAAATCAGTGGAATCACTCGCCCTGCCGGGCCGGAGCATCCAGCTCGAAGGCGGTATGCAGTGCGCGTACCGCCAGCTCCAGATACTTCTCTTCGATCACCACGGACACCTTGATCTCGGAGGTGGAGATCATCTGGATATTGATGGTCTCCTTGGCCAGGGCCTCGAACATGCGACTGGCAACACCGGCGTGGGAACGCATACCGACACCGACGATGGACACCTTGGCAATGTTGGTGTCGCCGACCACTTCACGAGCGCCCAGCTCGTCTGCGGTCTTCTGCAGCACGCTCAGGGCATTGTTGTAGTCGTTGCGATGCACGGTGAAGGTGAAATCGGTGGTGTTATCGTGCGAAACGTTCTGCACGATCATGTCCACTTCGATGTTGGCGGCGCTGATCGGGCCGAGAATCTTGAAGGCGATGCCTGGGATATCCGGCACCCCACGGATGGTCAGCTTGGCTTCGTCGCGGTTGAAAGCGATGCCGGAAATGATCGGCTGTTCCATGGATTCCTCTTCATCAAGGGTAATGAGGGTGCCCGGGCCCTCCTGGAAGCTGTGCAGAACGCGCAGCGGGACGTTGTACTTGCCGGCGAATTCCACCGAACGAATCTGCAGCACCTTGGAACCGAGGCTGGCCATTTCCAGCATTTCTTCGAAGGTGATCTTTTCCAGGCGCTGGGCCTTGGGCACTACGCGCGGGTCGGTGGTGTAGACACCATCGACGTCGGTGTAGATCTGGCACTCCTCGGCTTTCAGCGCCGCGGCCAGGGCCACACCGGTGGTGTCGGAACCGCCACGACCCAGGGTGGTGATATTGCCGTGCTCGTCGACGCCCTGGAAACCTGCGACCACAACGACGCGACCAGCCTTGAGGTCGGCGCGAATCTTCTGGTCATCGATCTGCAGAATGCGCGCCTTGTTGTGCGCGCTGTCGGTGAGGATGCGCACCTGGTTGCCGGTGTAGGACACCGCCGGCACGCCGCGCTTGATCAGCGCCATGGCTAGCAGGGCAATGGTCACCTGCTCACCGGTGGACACCATCACATCCAGCTCACGCGCAACCGGCTCGCCATCGGTGATCTGTTTGGCCAGATCGATCAGGCGGTTGGTTTCGCCGCTCATGGCGGAAACCACGACGACGATGTCGTCACCGTTCTCGCGGAACTTCTTCACCTTGTCAGCCACCTGCGCGATGCGCTCGATGGTGCCGACGGAGGTGCCCCCAAACTTCTGTACGATCAAAGCCATTTCAAAAAGCCGCCTGATTCCTCGAAGGGCGCCCATTAAACCCGCATCGGGTCATACTGCCAAGGCCCGCCGGACGCACTGCGGGCCCCGCTTTCTCGCTCGTTACGAAGCTTGTTCGACCAGGGTTGCGGCCAGGGCCAGGGCTTCATCCAGCTTGCCGGCATCGACGCCGCCACCCTGGGCCATGTCCGGGCGACCACCGCCCTTGCCACCCACTGCTGCGGCGGCCTGCTTCATCAGATCACCGGCCTTGAGTTTGGCAGTCAGGTCCTGGGTCACACCGGCGACCAGCACCACCTTCTCGTCGAACACGCCGCCAAGCAGGATCACAGCGCTGCCCAGCTTGTTCTTCAGTTGGTCGACCAGCGCCAGCAGCGCCTTGCCGTCCAGGCCATCGAGACGCGCAGCCAGCACCTTGGTGCCCTTCACGTCCACGGCCGAACCTGCCAGGTCATTGCCAGCAGCGCTGGCGGCCTTGGCCTTGAGCTGCTCCAGCTCCTTTTCCAACTGACGGTTGCGCTCGATCAGGGCCGAGAGTTTGTCCAGCACGTTGTCGCGGCTGCCCTTGACCAGGGAGGCGGCTTCCTTGAGCTGCTCCTCGGAACCGTTGAGCCAGGCCAGCGCGACTGCACCAGTGACCGCTTCGATACGACGCACGCCAGCGGCCACACCGCCTTCGCTGGTGATCTTGAACAGACCGATGTCGCCGGTGCGCGATACGTGAGTACCGCCACACAGCTCGACGGAGAAATCGCCGCCCATGCTCAGCACACGTACCTGATCACCGTACTTCTCGCCGAACAGCGCCATGGCGCCCTTGGCCTTGGCGGTCTCGATGTCGGTTTCTTCGGTCTCGACCTCGGAGTTCTTGCGAATCTCGGCGTTGACGATGTCTTCCAGTTGCTTCAACTGCTCAGGCTTGATCGCCTCGAAATGGCTGAAGTCGAAACGCAGGCGCTGACTGTCGACCAGCGAGCCTTTCTGCTGCACGTGATCACCCAGCACCTGACGCAGCGCGGCGTGCAGCAGGTGAGTCGCGGAGTGGTTCAGCGCGGTGGCTTGACGCACACCCGCTTCGGCTTCGGCCTTGACGCTGGTGCCGACGCTCAGACCGCCCTTGGCTACCACACCGTGGTGCAGGAAGGCACCGCCGGCCTTGGTGGTGTCGCGCACGTCGAAACGCACGCCAGCACTTTCCAGGTAGCCGCAGTCGCCGATCTGGCCACCGGACTCGGCGTAGAACGGGGTCTGATCCAGCACCACCACGCCCTCTTCGCCTTCGGCGAGGCTGTCGACCGCAGCACCGGCCTTGAACAGAGCGATGATCTTGCCGCTGCCGCTGGTGCCTTCGTAACCGAGGAAGCGGGTGTCGGCGTCGACCTTGACCAGAGCGTTGTAATCCATGCCGAAGGCGCTGGCGGAACGGGCGCGCTCGCGCTGCGCTTCCATTTCACGCTCGAAGCCCTCTTCGTCCACCGACAGCTCGCGCTCGCGGGCGATGTCGGCGGTCAGGTCAACCGGGAAACCGTAGGTGTCATACAGCTTGAACACCACGTCGCCGGGGATGACCGAGCCCTGCAGGCCAGCCAGATCCTGCTCAAGGATCTTCAGGCCCTGCTCCAGGGTCTTGGCGAACTGCTCTTCTTCGGTCTTGAGCACGCGCTCGATATGCGCCTGCTGCTGCTTGAGCTCAGGGAAAGCCTCGCCCATTTCGGCCACCAGCGCGGCGACGATCTGGTAGAAGAAGCTGCCCTTGGCGCCCAGCTTGTTACCGTGACGGCAGGCACGACGTACGATACGGCGCAGCACGTAGCCACGGCCTTCGTTGGACGGGGTCACGCCGTCGGCGATCAGGAAGCTGCAGGAACGGATGTGGTCAGCCACCACTTTCAGCGAGGCCTGGCCTTCGTTGCTGCAGCCGATGGCCTTGGCCGAGGCAGTCAGCAGGTTCTGGAACAGGTCGATCTCGTAGTTCGAGTTGACGTGCTGCAGTACGGCACTGATGCGCTCCAGGCCCATGCCGGTATCCACACTCGGCGCCGGCAGCGGGTGCAGCACACCATCTGCAGTGCGGTTGAACTGCATGAACACGTTGTTCCAGATCTCGATGTAGCGGTCGCCATCTTCTTCCGGGCTGCCGGGTGGGCCGCCCCAGATGTGCTCACCGTGGTCGAAGAAAATCTCGGTGCACGGGCCGCACGGACCGGTATCACCCATTGCCCAGAAGTTGTCGGAGGCGTACGGCGCACCCTTGTTGTCGCCGATACGGATCATGCGCTCGGTGGGGATGCCGACTTCCTTGGTCCAGATCTCGTAGGCTTCGTCATCGGTGGCGTAGACGGTGACCCAGAGCTTTTCCTTGGGCAGGTTCAGCCACTTGTCGGAGGTCAGGAATTCCCAGGCGTAATGAATGGCATCGCGCTTGAAATAGTCGCCGAAGCTGAAGTTGCCCAGCATTTCGAAGAAGGTGTGGTGACGCGCGGTGTAGCCGACGTTTTCCAGGTCGTTGTGCTTACCGCCGGCACGCACGCACTTCTGGCTGGTAGTGGCGCGGGTATAGGCGCGCTTTTCCAGACCCAGGAAGCAGTCCTTGAACTGGTTCATACCCGCGTTGGTGAACAGCAGGGTTGGGTCGTTCGCCGGAATCAGCGAGCTGGAAGCGACACGGGTGTGCCCTTTTTCTTCGAAGAAGCTCAGGAAGGCTTCACGGATTTCTGCGCTTTTCATAGGGATATCCACGGAATCAGGCGGCCACGGCAAAGCCGGCGAAGCAGACAAAGTGAGAACGTCGCGAGCGAAGGTCAGGCAAGGCAAAAGCCGGCGAAGAAGCGCAGTTTACGAGTTGTAAATGAGCATTCTGAGCCGGTTTTTAACGCAGCATGGCCGAGCGCAGCAGTTGTCACGCTGTCTGCAAAGGGTCGCATTATATCGGGCCTACCGCCCGCGGCTAGTGCCTTGTTGATAGCGTGCGCCTATCGGCAGCGCACGCCTGACGCTTAATGCGAACGGAAAGCAGCAAATGCCCTGATCACCCGCTCGATTTGTTCGGCGCTGACGTCCAGATGAGTGACCAGACGCAGGCGTGGCGCGGCACTGACGGCGATGCCGTGTTCGGCCATGAAGGCCTTAACTTGCCCGGCACGCTCGCCGAGTTGCACATAGACCATATTGGTCTGCACCGGCTCAACGCTGTAGCCCAGCTCGCTCAGCTCTTCACCGAGTCGCATCGCACTGGCATGGTCCTCGGCCAGGCGCTGAACCTGATGCTGCAGTGCATACAAGCCTGCTGCCGCCAGCACGCCGGCCTGACGCATGCCACCCCCGACCATCTTGCGCAAACGGCGTGCTTTGGCGATCAACGCCGTACTGCCACAGAGCACCGAACCGACCGGCGCACCGAGCCCCTTGGACAGGCACACCGAGACCGAGTCGAAATACTGAGTGATCTCGCGCGCCGGCACACCGAGCTTGACCGCCGCGTTATACAGGCGGGCGCCATCGAGGTGCAGGCTCAAACCACGGCGGCGAGTCATTTCGCGGGCGGCAGCCAGGTAATCGAGCGGCAGCACCTTGCCCTGCATGGTGTTTTCCAGGGCCAGCAGGCGGGTGCGGGCAAAGTGGAAGTCGTCTTGCTTGATCGCCGCCTCGACCTTGGCCAGGTCCAGCGAGCCGTCGGCCTCACCGTCGATTGGCTGTGGCTGGATGGAGCCGAGCACGGCGGCGCCGCCGCCCTCGTACTTATAGGTGTGCGCCTGCTGGCCGACGACGTACTCGTCACCGCGTTCGCAGTGAGCCATCAGGCCGAGCAGATTACTCATGGTGCCGGTGGGGACGAACAGCGCCGCCTCGAAGCCCAGTTCATTGGCCAGCCAGACCTCCAGACGATTGACCGTGGGGTCTTCGCCATACACGTCATCGCCCAGCTCGGCAGCCATCATGGCTTCGCGCATGGCAGCAGTGGGTTGGGTAACGGTGTCGCTACGCAGGTCGATCAGGGGCATGACAGGCTTTCCCGGCAATTGGCGAAAGCCCCATGCTAAAGAGGTCGCTCGGACGGTAAAAGATACAGTTGAGGGCAAAATCGCGGACTGCCGTGGGAGGCGCTTTAGCGGCGATCAATACAACGCAACGTCGCGGCTAAAGCCCTGCAACATAAGCCGCTATGCCAAACCGGCACCATCGTCGGGGACGATCAGGATGGCAGCACGCAGGCCGTTCTTGACCTTGGGATTGGGGAAGATGATGCGCGCGCCCTGCTCTTCCACGATCCAGCGGGTATCGGCGATATCCTCGGCCAGCAGGTAGCCGGGCTCCAGCTCGGTGAAGTTCTCGATATCCGCAGGCAGGTGCAGCTGGAAGCTATCGCTGTGCTTGATCACCTCGCGCGACACGGCGAATAGCTGCATGCCATCGAGGGTCGGCTCACCACTGATTACCTCGCGCCCTTCGATCAGCGCGTGCAGTGCGTTCTCCAGCAGATCGAGGTTGACCAGTTCGTTCTGGCCGAAAGCACGCGCCTTGCCCAGCTCCAGGGTGAAGGCCTCGGCGCCGAGTTGCGCGTAGGTATAGGCACTGAAGGTAATCGACGATTTGTTCTGCAGCAGTACCGCCTCGATGCCGGCAGCGCGCAGGCGCTCCAGCTCGCGACGGGAATGCGTACGCCCCTCCTGCCATGGATAGAGGGCGAACTGCTCGATTCTGGAAGCGCGGATGGCGGTATGCAGGTCGTAGTGCAGGCGCGTGCGACCGGTGTCCTTGCCGAAGAAATTGACGGCCAGGTGCTCGAGGTCGCAGGCCCTGATGGCTTCGAAGCCACTGGACTGCTCGTGACGGCCGCTGAACAGACGATTGAGGTCCTGCTCGACGTAACGCTCGCCACGGCGCATGGCCTCAGGGTTGCCGAACAGAAAGAGAATGCGCGCCGCCGGATGCAGCTCGTTGCGCGCGATGCCGCGCAACAGCCGATCGAGCAGCTCGATCGGCGCGGTTTCGTTACCGTGAACGCCGGCCGACAGCAGCAGGTCGAGGCCATTGTCGCGCGCTGCAGGCGGGGTCACCTCCAGCGCACCTTCATCGAGCCAGCGCAGACGCGTGCCATCGGGCGTCAGTTGAATCTTCGCCGACGGCTCATGGCCGGCCAGGGTCAGTTCAAGCAGTTTGCCGAGGGCAAGCATCGAACACTCCTCAAGACTTAGTGATTGCAGTCCGGGCCATGAACATGATCGTCCTCATCGGCGATCATCGGCTCCATCTCCAGCTGCAGGCTGACCAGGTTGGTGGCCTGCGGACGCAGCAGCAGGTTGACGTACTCGGTATCGCCCTCCTCCACGTCGACGCCGATCAGCAACTGATCGCCAACCGCCTGGACCCACAGTTCCTTACCCTGCCAGACCACGGCAAAGCGGCTGCAGGAGGTTTCCAGCTGAGTGCCATCGTTGTCTTCAAGAATCAGTTGCAGCGCGTCGCTCATACAATCTCCGGGAATCGAGGTCAGGTTCAGGCTATCTGGAAAGGATAGACCGAGCCCAGTTTAAGGATCTGCGTCAGTTCATCCAATGCCGTGCGGCATTCGGTCAACAATTGCGGGTCGGCCAGGTCGGCTTCGCTGAGGCGATCGCGGTAATGCTTGTCGACCCAGGCAACCAGTGTGTCGTGCAACACATCGCTCATCACCACGCCCGGATTGACCGCTGCCAGTTCCTGCTCGTTGAGCGCCACGCGCAGCCGCAGGCAGGCCGGACCACCGCCGTTCTGCATGCTCTGCTTGAGGTCGAACACGCGCACCTCGCGGATCGGCCCGCCGCTGGCCGTCAGCTGCTGCAGATAGCGCCAGACGCTGGCATTGTTCCGGCACTCCTCCGGCACCACCAGCAGCATGCTGCCGTCGGCACGGCTCAGCAGTTGGCTGTTGAACAGGTAGGAGCGCACCGCGTCCTGCACGCTGACGGCAGAACCAGGCACGCATACGGCCTGGAAGTTGCCGCCACGACGAGCCAGTTTGTCGCCCAGCTCGGCCAGCACCTTGTCGGTCTCGAGGAAAGCATCCTGGTGATAGAACAGCACCTCGCTGTTACCCACGGCGATCACGTCATTGTGGAACACGCCCTGATCGATCACCGCCGGATTCTGCTGGGCGTAGACCACACCCGCCTCGCTTAGCCCATGCAGACGGGCTACCGCCTGGCTGGCCTCAAGGGTCTGTCGCGCCGGATAGCGCGCCGGCGCCGGATAGCGAGCGTCGAAGGCGCTGCGCCCGTAGACAAAGAACTCCACCCCGGCGTCGCCATAACCCTTGCAGAAGCGCGTGTGGTTGGCTGCGCCCTCGTCACCGAACTGCGCCACTGCCGGCAGCGCCGGGTGGTGAGCGAAGTGCGCCGGGTTGGCGAACATCGCCTGCAGCACACGACTGGTGGTCGGGTGCTCGATGCTACGGTGGAACTTGCAGTTGAGGTTGGCCGCGGTGAAGTGCACACGCCCGTCCGCCGTGTCGGCACTGGGACTGACGGTGCAGGCATTGGCCGTCCACATGCTCGAGGCCGAGCAGCTCGCCACCAGCAATGGCATGGCCTCACGTGCAGCGCGCTGGATCACCTCGACATCGCTGCCGGTAAAGCCCAGGCGGCGCAGCGCCGCGACATCTGGGCGCTCCTGCGGGGCCAGTACGCCCTGCTTGAAGCCCATGTCCATCAGCGCCTTCATCTTCGCCAGGCCTTGCTTGGCAGCCTCCTTGGGATTGGATGCCGCCTGACTGTTGCTCTGCGAAGCCACGTTGCCGTAGGACAGCCCGCCGTAGTTGTGAGTCGGCCCGACCAGGCCGTCAAAGTTCATCTCATAGGCAGCCATCACAGGGTCACTCCCGGAGTCAGGGTCGCGGGCAGGCTCAGGCTGTCGCTTTCAAGCCCGGCCACCGGGTAGGCGCAGTAATCTGCCGCGTAGTAGGCACTGGCGCGGTGGTTGCCCGACGCCCCGATACCACCGAACGGCGCGGTGCTGGCAGCACCGGTGAGCTGCTTGTTCCAGTTGACGATGCCGGCGCGGCTATGCAGCCAGAACTGCTCGAAGCGCGCGCGCGAGTCGGACAGCAGGCCAGCGGCCAGACCATAAGCCGTGTCATTGGCCTCGGCGATGGCCGATTCGAAGCTGTCGTAACGGATCACCTGCAACAGCGGGCCGAAGAACTCTTCGTCGGGACGGCCGCTCACGGCCGTGACATCGAGGATGCCGGGCGTCAGCAGCGCAGCATCGGCCTGTGGCTGGGTCATCGCCAGTAATGCCGTAGCGCCCTTGGCGAGCAAGTCCTGCTGCGCCTGCATCAGTTGCGCGGCAGCCCGCAGGGAGATCACCGCACCCATGAATGGCGCCGGCTGCTCGTCGAAACGACCGACTTTGATCTGCCCGACGACCTGCACCAGGCGCGCCAGCAGCGCATCGCCCCACTCCCCTTGCGGCACCAGCAGACGGCGCGCGCAGGTGCAGCGCTGGCCGGCAGAGATGAACGCGGACTGGACGATGGTGTAGACCGCCGCATCGACATCCGCGACCTGATCGACGATCAGTGGGTTGTTGCCGCCCATCTCCAGCGCCAGGATCTTGTCCGGGCGCCCGGCGAACTGGGCATGCAGCAAGTTGCCGGTGCGACTGGAGCCGGTGAAGAACAGCCCGTCGATACCGGGGTGGCCAGCCAGGGCGACGCCGGTTTCGCGACCGCCCTGCAACAGGTTGAGCACGCCCTCGGGCAGCCCGGCCTCGATCCAGCATTGCACGGTCAGCTCGGCCACCTTCGGCGTCAGCTCGCTGGGCTTGAACAGCACGCAGTTACCGGCCAGCAGCGCCGGCACGATATGCCCATTGGGCAGGTGACCGGGGAAGTTGTAGGGCCCGAACACCGCGACCACCCCATGTGGTTTATGCCGCAATACGGCGGTGGCGTCGCCCAGCGGGCCGCTCTTCTCGCCAGTGCGCTCACGGTAGCTCTGAATGGAAATGGCGACCTTGCCCACCATGCTGTTCACTTCGGTGGCGGCTTCCCACAGCGGTTTGCCGGTTTCTTCGCCAATCGCCCGGGCGACTTCGTCGGCACGCGACTTCAGGCAGGCGGCGAAGCGCTCCAGCACAGCGATACGGCCATCCAGCGAATGCGCGGCCCACAACGAGAATGCACCACGCGCTGCGGTAACGGCGGCCTCGACCTGCGCAGCAGTAGCGCCCTGGCCCTGCCACAGCACGGTCTGGCTGACCGGGTCGAGCGATTGCAGCGACTCGCCCTGACCGGGCTGCCACTGACCTGCGATGTAATGAGTGTTCATCTTGTTTTACCACTCCCAGCATTTTCCGGCGGCCGGCTTGGGCCGCCGTGCAAAACCAATAACTCAGCGGTGCGCCGACAGCGTCACGGCGCGCACCTGATCACCCGCGGAAAGGCGCAGACGCTTGGCGGTCAGCGGATCGACCACCAGGGTGCCGGCAGCCAGGCGTGCAGGCGCAGCGGTGATGCGGCAATCCTGGCGCTTGCGGTTGTGTATCAGGAAGGGCTCGGCGTCATCGCCTGGCGTGCCGATGGCCAGCACCAGGTTCTGGCTGCCGTGCACGGCGCGGATCTTCGCGGTTTCCGCCTCGATAGCCGGGCCGGCATCGAAGATGTCGACATAGCCCTGGTAGCTGAAGCCCTCAGCCTTGAGCATGGCCAGCGCCGGCTCGGTGTCCGGGTGTACCCGACCGATCACGGCGCGCGCATCTTCGGACAGGAAGCAGGTATAGAGCGGAAACTTGGGCATAAGCTCGGCGATGAAAGCCTTGTTGCCAACGCCGGTGAGGTAGTCCGCCTGAGAGAACTCCATCTTGAAGAAATGCCGACCAAGGCTTTCCCAGAACGGTGAACGCCCGCGGTCATCGGACATGCCGCGCATCTCGGCGATCACCTTGTCGCCGAACAGCTCGCGAAACTCGGCGATGAACAGAAAGCGCGCCTTGGACAGCAGGCGGCCGTTGAGGCCCGTGCGGTGATCGGCATGCAAGAACAGCGAGCACAATTCCGAGTTGCCAGTCATGTCGTTGGCCATGAACAGCGTCGGCACCTGGCGGTGGATATTCAGCTCTTGCGAGGCGCTGACGGTCAGGCCGACCCGGTAGTTGTACCAGGGCTCGCGCAGGCCGACGGCTCCGGCCACTGCAGAAATACCCACCACCTTGCCGGCATCGTCTTCGAGCACGAACAGGTAGTCGGCGTCGGCGCGTTCGGCCTCGCCACGAAATGCCTTCTCCGCCCAGCCGACCCGATGCGCCAGGCGCTCCTCGTTGGCCGGCAGCGTGGTCAGGCCAGCGCCGGTACTGCGAGCCAGGTCGATCAGGGCCGGCAAGTCGGCACTGCGCACGGGACGAACGATCATAAAACCTCCAGATTCCTCAAGAGCACCGCCGGCACTCTCCTCTGCCCGTGAAGGGCGCCCTCTCCTGCGGAGCAGGGGTTAAACCGCTACCAACCTGACACTGGCACCCTCACCAACACCCAGCGCTTCGGCCGCCTGCGCACTGAGTACCACGGGTTTGCCCGGCACCCAGTCGAGGTCGGCGACGATGGCGCGAAAATCCTGCAACTGACCGTTGCTGACCAGATACTGGCGGCCACCGGTCTCGGCGTCGCCGATCTTCACCGGCACCAGGCGGCTCTGCGCGATGCTGCGAATGCCCGACGTGCGCGCATGCAGGGTCGGGCCACCGTCGAAGATGTCGATGTAATGGTCGGTCTCGAAGCCTTCGCGCATGAGGATGTCGAAGGTGATCTGCGCACGCGGATGCACCTGGCCCATGGCCTCCTGCGCCTCGTCCGAGAGCAGCGGCACATAGATCGGGTAATGCGGCATCAGCTCGGCGAGGAAGGTGCGGCTTTTGAGCCCGCACAGGCGTTCGGCTTCGGCGTAGGTCATGTCGAAGAAATTGCGCCCCAGCGCGTCCCAGAACGGCGAATCGCCGTTCTCGTCACTGTGGCCGACGATCTCCACCACCACGGCATCGGCGAAGCGCTCCGGGTGCCCCGCCATGAACAGCAGGCGCCCGCGCGAATTGAGCTCGGCGAACACGCTGCTGACCAGCGGGCGCTCGACGTAGAAGCTGGTGAGCAGGCTGTTGCCAGTCAGGTCGTGACACAGCGACAGCACGTGGATCTTGTTGTGGATCTTCAGCTCGCGCGAGTTGTGCACGAAGGTTTCGTTGCGAAAACTGTAGAAGGGCTCGGAGTAGCCCGCCGAGGCAACGATGCCGGAACAACCGACCAGGCGGCCGCTCTCGGTGTCCTCGAGCACGAAGAAGTAGCTCTCCTCGCCGTTGAAACTGACTTCGGCGGCGAACGACGCATCCGAGGCGGCGATCTTGTCGCCCAGCCGGCCTGCATCGTCCGGCAAGGAAGTGACACCCACCGGGCTGTCAGCAGCCAGTCGCTGCACATCCGCCAGGTCCGCCATTTGCGCAGGGCGCATCACCAGCATGGGTCACTCCTTCTAAACAGGGAATTCGTAGCCCGGGTCGGGCAAACAGCCGTGGGAGGTGCTTCGGCTCAGGCATCCTGCTTCGCTCTAGCTCCTGCATCCATGCAGTCACAGCCGCGATTGTCGCGGCTAAAGCTCCACCCACAGCAAGTCAGCGAAGACTCAGGCTGCCGTCAGTTTGCTCAGCGCACGCTCGAAACGAGCCAGGCCTTCGTCGATATCGGCATCTTCGACCACCAGGCTCGGGGCGAAACGCACCACATCCGGGCCGGCCTGCAGAATCATCAGCCCCTCGGCGGTGGCGGCATCGAGTACCTGCTTGGCCTTGCCCATCCAGGCATCATTGAGTACGCAGCCGAGCAACAAGCCCATGCCACGTACCTGCTCGAACAGGCCGTACTGCTTGCCCAGCGCCAGCAGGCGCGTCTTGAACTGTTCGCTCTTGGCTTTGACGCCGTTCAGCGTCTCGGCAGTGTTGACGATATCCAGTACCGCCTCGCCCACCGCACAGGCCAGCGGGTTGCCGCCGTAGGTGGTGCCGTGGGTACCAGGCGAGAAATGCTTGGCCAGGTCAGTGGTGGTGAGCATCGCCGCGATGGGGAAGCCACCGCCCAGGCTCTTGGCGCTGGAGAGGATGTCCGGCACCACGCCGTAATTCATGTAGGCGAACAGCTCGCCAGTACGGCCCATACCGCTCTGCACTTCATCGAATACCAACAGCGCGTTGTGTGCGTTGCACAGCTCGCGAGCGCCTTGCAGATAGGCCTTGTCGGCCGGCAGCACGCCGCCCTCGCCCTGCACGGGCTCCAGCACCACGGCGCAGGTCTTGTCGGAGATGGCGGCTTTCAGCGCCTCCAGATCGTTGTACGGCACGTGGGTGATGCCCTGGATCTTCGGCCCGAAACCGTCGGAGTACTTCGGCTGGCCACCGACGCTGACGGTGAACAGGGTACGGCCGTGGAAACTGTTGGTCGCAGCGATGATCTCGTGCTTCTCCGGCCCGAAACGGTCATGAGCGACACGCCGCGCCAGCTTGAACGCAGCCTCGTTGGCCTCGGCGCCGGAGTTGCAGAAGAACACGCGCTCGGCGAAGGTCGCCTCGACCAGCTTCTTGCCCAGGCGCAGGGTCGGCTCGTTGGTGAACACGTTGGAGATGTGCCACAGGGTATTGGCCTGCTCGGTCAGCGCCGCGACCAGCGCCGGGTGGCAATGGCCAAGCACGTTGACGGCGATGCCGCCGGCGAAGTCGATCAGCTCTCGACCGCTCTGATCCCAGACTCGCGAACCCAGGCCGCGCACGGGTACGAAGGCAGCAGGGGCGTAGTTGGGGACCATGAACTGGTCGAAATCGGCGCGTTGCACCGCATCGTGCTGAACGGACATCAAAGCTCTCCTGATGAGAAATACCGGCCGCTGGCAGGCGGCAAAGCGCCCGAAACGACAGGGAATGCAAGGATTGTAGGGACTGAATCGGGGCCGGCATTGTCGCCATGCGACAACTTCTTACAGCGCCACCCCAGGTTTTCCGCGGGTTTTCGTCCAAGCGACAGAAAGCGTCGGAAAGGCGCAGTTTAATCGCAGATCACAGCCTGGAGCACGCCACAGGAAAAATTCTCCGCAGGCTGACCGGGCGGTATCGAAATTCACGCCTGCATAGCCAGGATGCAATCCGGGCTACGGCCACCGCAGCGTAGGAGCGAGCTCTGCTCGCGAACCGAGGGCAACACCAGAGCTTCGCGAGCAGAGCTCGCTCCCAAAAGGCGTCTCAGCCCCGCTCGACCGGCGTCGACGTCAGCTCGAAGGGGCTGTTGCTGCGGCGCTGGTTGCGATCATCGCGCGGCGTGGCGCCGAAGAAGTTGCGGTAGGCACTGGAGAAATGCGGCCCCGAGGAGAAACCACAGGACAGGCCGATCTGGATGATCGACTTGCTGGTCTGCATCAGCAACTGGCGCGCCTTGTTCAGGCGCAGCTCCAGGTAATACTGGCTGGGTACGCGATTGAGGTACTGCTTGAAGATGCGCTCGAGCTGACGACGCGACACGCACACATGCTGGGCGATCTCGTCGGTGGTCAACGGCTCCTCGATGTTGGCTTCCATCAGCAACACGGCCTGGGTCAGCTTCGGATGACTGGAGCCCAGGCGATTCTGCAGTGGAATACGCTGACGCTCACCGCCCTCGCGAATGCGCTCGACCACCAGTTCCTCGCTCACCGCACCGGCCAGCTCGGCGCCGTGGTCGCGCGCCAGCACCGCCAGCAGCAGATCGAGCACGGCCATGCCGCCACAGGCGGTCAGACGATCGCGATCCCAGTCGAACAGGTGGCTGGTGGCGATGACCTTGGGGAAGCGCTCGGCGAAGTCGTCCTGCCAGCGCCAGTGCACCGCCGCGCGATAACCATCGAGCAAACCGAGCTGAGCCAGCGGATAGACCCCCGCAGACAGCCCGCCGATCACGCAACCGCTGCGCACCTGCTGCTTGAGCGCAGCCGCCAGGCCGGCGGACACCTGCGCCGGCGGCGTATCGGCGAGCAGGAACAGCTTGTCCAACCCTTCCAGATGCCCGGCCCAGGGCTCGCCCGGCAGACGCCAGTCACCTGCAACCAGCGGCTCGGCCTGGAGGAACACCAGCTCGTACACCACTTCCGGGTGCACGCGCTGGGCAACACGCAGGGCTTCCTCCGCCAGAGACAACGTCAAAGCCTTGGTGCCGGGCCAATAGAGAAAGCCGATTCGATGGGGGGTCATTAGCGTCTATTCAATGGGTTCAACGCACCAGTTAAGTGCGCAGTCTAGCTTCTTATTATTTGAGACTGCCGGAAAGAAACTGCTGCAGTCGCTCGGATTGCGGATTGGCCAGCACTTCCTTCGGGCAACCGCGCTCTTCCACCAGCCCCTTGTGCAGGAACACCAGTTGATTCGACACCTCGCGGGCAAAGCCCATTTCGTGGGTCACCACCACCATGGTGCGGCCTTCGGTGGCCAGGTCCTGCATCACTTTGAGCACCTCGCCGACCAGTTCCGGGTCGAGCGCCGAAGTCGGCTCGTCGAACAGCATAACCTCCGGCTCCATGGCCAGGGCACGGGCGATAGCCACACGCTGTTGCTCACCGCCACTCATGTGCGCCGGGTAGGCATCCTTGCGGTGCGCGACGCCAACCTTGGCCAGGTAGTGCTCGGCCTTGTCGCGGGCCTCGGCCTTGCTCACGCCAAGCACGTGCACCGGCGCTTCCATCACGTTTTCCAGGGCGCTCATGTGCGACCACAGATTGAAGTGCTGGAACACCATGGCCAGGCGCGAGCGCATGCGCTGCAGTTGCTTGGCGTCGGCGGCACGCAGCGAGCCATCCTTGGCCGGCACCAGCTTCAGCTCTTCGTTGTTGAGCAGAATCTTGCCGGCATGCGGCTGCTCGAGCAGGTTCAGGCAGCGCAGGAAGGTACTCTTGCCCGAGCCGCTGGAGCCGATGATGCTGATCACGTCGCCCGCCTTGGCTGCCATCGACACGCCCTTGATCACCTCATGGCTGCCGTAGCGCTTGTGCAGGTCCTGAACTTCGAGTTTGTACATGTTCGGGTTCTCTTGAATCGTCATGGCATCAGCCCTTACGCGGGGCCATGTAGGCCAACCAGCGACGTTCGGCCAGCTTGAACAGGCGCACCAGGATGAAGGTCAGCGCCAAGTAGAACAGGCCGGCAGTGATGAAGGCTTCGAACGGCATGTAGTACTGCGAACTGACGGTACGCGCCGCGCCAGTGATGTCGATCAGGGTCACGATCGACGCCAGCGACGTGGTGTGCAGCATCATGATCACTTCGTTGCTGTACTGCGGCAGCGCACGGCGCAGCGCGGACGGCAGCAGGATGCGCCGGTACAGCTTGGCTCGCGACATGCCCATGGCCTTGGCCGCCTCGATCTCACCCGGCGGCGTAGCCTTGAGGCTGCCGGCGAGGATTTCCGCCGTGTAGGCGCTGGTATTGATGGCAAACGCCAGGCAGGCGCAGAAGGTGGCGCTGGAGAAATACGGCCACATGAAGCTGTCACGGATGAACTCGAACTGAGCCAGGCCGTAATAGATCAGAAACAGCTGTACCAGCATCGGCGTGCCGCGAATCACGTAGGTGTAGAGCCAGGCCGGGAAGTTGACCCAGGGCGATTTCGACACCCGCATCAGCGCCAACGGCAGAGCCAGGCTGAGACCGACCGCCAGGGAGATCAGCAGGATTTTCACGGTGACCAGCACGCCGCCCCAGTACAGCGGCAGGTTCTCCCAGATCATTTGATAGTCGAAGATCATAGGTCAGCCGCCTTGGTACCTACCGAATACCGTTTCTCGAGGAAACGCAGCGCCAGCAAAGACACACTGGTCAGCACCAGGTACAGCCCCGCTACCGCCAGGTAGAAGGTGAACGGCTCACGCGTCGCGTCGGCCGCGCTCTTGGCCTTGAACATCATGTCCTGCAGGCCGACCACGGAAATCAGCGCGGTGGCCTTGGTCAGCACCAGCCAGTTGTTGGTGAAACCGGGAATGGCGAAACGGATCATCTGCGGCACGAGAATGCGGAAGAACACCTGCATCCCGCTCATGCCATAGGCCGCGCCAGCTTCCGCCTGCCCCTTGGGGATGGCCATGAAGGCGCCGCGGAAGGTTTCCGACAGGTAGGCTCCGAAGATGAAGCCCATGGTGAACACGCCGGCGACGAAGGGATTAATGTCGATGTAATCGTCATAGCCGACCATGGGCGCAATGCGGTTCACCATGTCCTGGCCGCCGTAGAAGATCAGCAGAATCAGCACCAGATCGGGGATGCCACGAATCACCGTGGCATAGGTATCACCCAACGCCGCCAGCCAACGCACCGGCGACAGGCGAAAGGCCGCACCCAGCAGGCCGAGGAAGATCGCCACTGCCATCGACGTCAGTGCCAGAAGCAGAGTGAGCCAGGCACCATCGAGAATGGTCGAGCCGTAGCCTTGAAGCATGCGCTAATACCTCTCAGGCACCCCAGGCGCCGCCTAGCACAAAGAAAATTCATGTCGCTCACACGACGGGTCGCACGGTTGGCATTCAGCCAAGGCCAGCAAGAACCAACCCCGCAGAACCAAGAAAAAAGTGGCACCAACCTTTTTCAGGTTGTGCCACTTTTTTTGCCTGGGACGCTTACTCGCCGTAAACGTCGAAGTCGAAGTACTTGTCCTGCACTTCCTTGTACTTGCCGTTGGCGCGGATGGCCAGGATGGCAGCACTGATCTTGTCGGCCAGCGCCTGGTCACCCTTACGCACGGCAATGCCCTGGCCTTCGCCAAAGTACTTCACCTCGGTGAAGTCCGGGCCGGCGAATGCGAAGCCCTTGCCAGCGTCGGTCTTGAGGAAACCGTCGTCGATGTTCACCGAGTCAGCCAGAGTGGCGTCCAGGCGGCCGGACTGCATGTCCAGGAACACTTCGTTCTGCGAGCTGTAACGGACGATCTCGGCGCCGGCCGGAGCGAAGATGTCGGTGGCGTAACGGTCATACACGGACGAACGCTGCACGCCGATCTTCTTGCCTTTCAGGTCTACCAGCGGGTCCTTGATCTCGGTACCGGCTTTCATCGCCAGCTTGGCCGGAGTGGCGTAGTACTTGCCGGTGAAGTCGACGGACTTCTTGCGGTCTTCGGTGATCGACATGGACGACAGCACGGCGTCGAACTTGCGCACTTTCAGAGCCGGGATCAGGCCGTCGAACTCCTGCTCGATCCACTTGCACTCGACTTTCATCTCTTCGCACAGGGCGTTGCCGATGTCGTAGTCGAAGCCGGAAATCTGACCATCGGGAGTCTTGAATGCGAAGGGCGGGTAGGCCGCCTCGATGCCAATGCGCAGCGGCTTCTCGGCCATGGCCAAGGGCGACATCAGGGACAGCGCCAGGGCGCCAAGCAGTGCGATCTTCTTCATTCTTTGCTCCTTCGAATTGGGTATGACATCGATGGCAGTGAGGGGCCCGGGCCTTTTATGGATTGTAGAAGGCGGTGCTGCGCTGTCGTGGTGGACAAGCGACAAAGGGGCCTTGGCTGGGTGTGCGGCATTCTAGCGGCAGGCAATGAGGCGATATTTCCTCAATGCGACAACTAATTACAGAAGCACCAGAAGCGCCGGGCGCAGATATTGACAGCCCGCAAAAGGAGTGATCAAGCAGAAAAGGGTAAACGGATATCTACAGCAATACTCAGGCCATCAATCAGCAAAAGCCCGTTTCATGGGCTTCAACGCCGCTTTCGCATGTCATCCAGCGTTGTAAATGGCACCGTATCGGCGCACCAACGTTCCCTAACCGCCCAATCGGGTGCGCGCTGTTACCCGCAGGACCACCACCGCGTAGGGTGCGCCGCGCGCACCGAGCTGACCCAGCGCGATAGCGAGCCCCATAAGAAGCCGGTGCGCATGGCGCACCCTACCCGTCTACGCGCAGACTCAAGCGCGCAGTCACGCGGTTTTCCTCGGCGCGATCCAGCCCGGCTTCCTCGACGCGCACGCCCTGCTCTTCCAGCGCCTGAATCCAGCGCAGCAACTGAGCGAACGCCACCGGCTGCAGGTTGACCTGCACCGCGCCGTAGCCCTCGGTATCCAGGCGCTCGATCACCAGCCCCTGCTGCGCCGCACTCGCCGTGACCACGCCCTGCAGGCGCGCCGGGTCGAGGCTGGCGCGCGGCTGCAGGTCACGCCCCTGCACCTGCGGCGCACGGCTTTGCAGATAGGTATAAAGCGCGCGCTGCTCCTCGAACGCGGCGCGCGCAGCCTGGGCATGGCGCTGCGCCGGTTGCCACAACGCCAGGTAGAACACCACCAGCAGCAGGAAGACGCTCAGCGCCGCCAGCGCCAGGCGATCACGCGTCGGCAGCGCCTGCCAGCGTTGCGCCAGCGGCGAACGCTGCCAGTGCAGTTGCAGACTCTCGCTCAACCCTGTTCTCGACATGCTGCTCATCCCCCTATCACCACGCGCGCGCTGACGCCTTCGGCCTCGCGGCTGGCCGAGCCCATTTGCACCGACAGTCCTGCCGCCTCCAGGCGCTCACGCAAACGCTCCAGCTCGGCGAAGCCCGGTGCCTGCAACTGCAGCGACATATCGGTACGGGTCGCGCTGTAGTCGAGCTGATTGACCTGTACCTGCGGCGCGCCCTCGGCATGTAGCGCCGCTGCCACCTCGGCCAGCAGGCCGAGCACCGGGCTGGCGCTGCCCGAAGACTGCGCCAGATGCTGGTCGAACTGCGCGCGTAGGTTGATCAGCTTGCTGTCCTGCGGAAACAGCTCGCGGTACAGCGCCTCACTGGACGCGGCATAAGCATCCGCTTCGCGCTGCAGGTACCAGCCCTGCGCGAGATTGAAGCCCCACTGCAGCACGAGACACAGCGCCAGCACCCCGGCCAGCGGCCGCCAACGCAGCCAGCCGTCACCGCTCTGGCGCAGGGCGAACTCCCCTTGCGCGAGGTCGACACTCGCATGCTGACGCACCAGCCACTGATGCGCATCCTCCAGAAGGTGCACTTCATCGACCGATTCGGGCAGCGCCTGCCCCGCCGGCGCACTGGCGATATGCGGCGCGGGGCAGCGCCCTGCCAGCACGGGCCAATCCTCGCGCTGCAGGGCGAGGCGCCAAGGCGCTTCGCCGCCGAGCAACCAGCGTGAGTGCAGCCAGAGCAACTGACTGCCCTGGGGCGGCAACAGATCGGCATCGACCCGGATCGCCTGCGGCGGCTGCGCCGCGAACAGCGCCAGGCACTCGCGTAACCAGCTGGCGCGCAGCGCGTAGACACGGTGACGGCCATCGGCCAGTTGCTCACCCAGGGCCAGGTGCATCAGTTCGACATCCTCGGCCAGCAGCTCCTCTACCGCGAACGGCAGCGCCTGGCGCATCCAGCGCGCCTTCTGCGTCGGCAGTTGCACGGCGCACGCGGTGACGGCCTCAACCGGCAGCACCAGTTGCCAGTGCGCCGGAATATCGGCCAGAGCCTCGGCCAGGCTCAAGGCGCGACTGTCATCTGCCGTAACACGCATGACGGGCAGGTCCGCTGACAGGTCGTGGCACGCCTCGGGCGGCAGGAATATCCATGTCGAGTTCATTCTTGTTCTTCCTCAATAGGACGTGGCGGCATACCGCCCTGCCCCAGATCACGCGCCAGGACACTGACCTGGCCATCATTGCTGCGCTGCAACAGGCTGCGCAATACCACCCGGCGTTCACCCAGGCTCACTTCGCTGAACACCTCGAAATACTGGCTGCCGACCGCCAGCCCCTGCACCACCTGCTCACCCAGGCCAGCAAGCGCAGGCTGGGCAGCGAAGGCCGCAGCGCTGGGATAGCCTTCGGCGCCGCGCCCGGCAATCAGTGACATAGCCGCATCTGGGCTCAAGCCGTCGGACAGACTGGAGAGCACCATCGCACTGGCCGTGTTGACGTTGAGCAGCGCCTCGCTCGGCAGCGCGCTGACGAAGGGCTGCAGGCGGCGGTAGTCGGCCTCCTCCATCTCCAGCAGCAGGCGCAGTTCGGACACATCAGTGATCTCGCGATTGGCCGTGCGGTAAGGTGGTGTCGCCAACAGGTACTGGCCATCCTCCGCGCCATTGCCGCCCTGCAGTTCGCTGTCGATATCGAGCCAGTCCAGCAGGCGCTCGGCATAAGGTTTGTCGATTCCCAGGCGCAGCAGCAGGCGACGCAAACGCAGCACCGCCAGCTCGTTGGGTCGGCCCTGGCGCACCAGGCTATTGAGATTGAAACGACCGCTGGGGTCGACGATACGCACACGCAGCTCGCCGCCCTCATCCAGCGGGAACGGCGCCAGCGGCCGGGCCCAGGGCTCCAGCGGATGGTCCACCGGCTGGCGCGGATCACCCTGACGCAGATCGCGTTCGAGAATCGCCTTGGCCAGGGTCTCGCCGCCCAGTGCGTAGTGCCAGGCCTGGGTCACGTGCAACTGGTTGGCGCTGCTGCGGATCGACAGCTGCTGACGAGCGATCAAACCAGCGCAGACTACCGTCACCACGGCGACCACCAGCAGCACGGTAATAAGCGCCACCCCACTCTGCCGCCTCATGCCTGCGGCACCTCATTCGGCTCGTCCGGCGACCCGCCAGCACGGTTCTCTGCCGGCAAATCCGGCAAGCGCAGCAGGCGACGCAATTCGCCATAACGGCGATGCTGCAGGCGCAGCTCGATCGCGCGCGGCAAATCGGTGAGCAGGCCGTCGCCGGAGGCATTGGCCGGCGACCAGTCGGGCTGCCACTGCCCGTCCTTGTCCAGGTAGCGCAGGCTCAGCGATTCCACGCCATCGAGTGCCTGCTGGATTTGCGGTGCGCTGTCCTGCGCGCGGTCCAGCACACGCCAATAACGGCGCTGCCATTGCTCGCCACTTAGCTGCCAGCGCACTCGCTGCACCTCGGGTCGCGGTTGGCCCAGCGGGTTGCGCCAGCCAGCGCGGGTCAGCTCCAGCGCCGTGGCATCGGTCAGGTCGCTGTGAAGCGCTGGCTGAGCATCGCCGAAACCATCGCGAATCGGCCGCACCGTCACCTGGCGCAGATCGCGCTCGAAGGCAGATAGGGCGCGGGTCAGCTCGCGCAAATGACGTTCGTGCTCGCGGGTAACGGCATCGGCGCTGAGCACGCTGTCGAGCATGCGATAAGTGGCTAATCCCAGCAGGGCGAAGATGGCGATGGCGATCAGCAGCTCCAGCAGGGTAAAGCCGCGCTGAGCGCTCCCACACATCATGGAGCCCTTAGAAAAGCGCTGGGGCTCGCCAATTGGTAGGGTGGGCTTTAGCCCACCAGAGCTGGCCGCTATTGGTGGGCTGAAGCGGAGCGCCGCCCGGCCCACCCTACGGGCTGGAGCGAGCGCCGCGAGCGAAATGGCGTCGCCACGGATTCGCGAGCAGAGCTCGCTCCTACGCATCATGGCGCCCCCAGAAAACCGCTGAGGCTCACCAGCGCCCGCTCACGCAGATCGCCACTGGCGCCGCGCTCTTCGGCGGCGACCCACAGCGTCACACGGCGCATGGCCGGCTCACTGGTGGCCTGGATTTCGCTCTGCCACGACCAACGGCGCCCGGCAAATTCCACCTGGCCCTGGTCGCGGCCATCGGCGGGCGGGGTCTCGGCCAGTTGCAATTCCGTCATGCGGTTGTCGGCTACCCACATGGCCAGGGTCTTGTCTTCCAGCTGGCTGGCGGTACGCACGCTGCGTGCACTGGCGGTCAGCACACTGGCGGCGACCAGGGCAAAGATCGCCAGCGCCACCATCACCTCGAGCAGCGTAAAACCGCGCGCGCCCTTCATCCGGCACGCCCCGCGCCCAACTCCTCGACACGCGGCAGGCCGAAGCCATCACTGGACAATTGCAGGCGCAGGCCGTCGCGCCTGCGCTCGGCCAGGCGCAGGCGAAATGGCGTCAGCTCGCCGCTGGAGAGAATCAGCAACTGCGGCGTATCAGCACCGGCCTCAGTCGCCAGGCTCAGGACCTCACCCTCCACTTCAAAGGCCAGCTCGGCCCACTCCGGCAGGCGGTGGGCCTGACGATCCAGCGCCTGCCACTCGGCGCGCTGCGGGTCATAGCGCAACACCCGATAGCCCTCACGGGTGAAGCTCAGGCCGTATTCGCGGTTATCCAGCACTGCTTCATCGAGCAACACACCAATCAGCCCACTGAGGCGTTCGGCCTCGCTGCGCAGCTCGCGTCCCGGCCCGGCGATGCCGGTGCTGAATACAGCCAGACCGATCAGGCTGCCGAGAATGACCAGCACCACCAGCAGTTCGATAAGGGTGAAACCGCGCGTCTTTGTCGGCACACCGATCATGCTCAGGTCAGAGATCCCAGTTGCCTATATCAGCGTTCAGGTCGCTGCCGCCCTGCTTGCCGTCGGCGCCGAGCGAATACAGATCGAAGGCGCCTTTGGTGCCGGGCGCCAGGTATTGGTAAGGGTTGCCCCACGGATCGATGGGCAGGCGCTTGAGGTAACCGTCCTTGTTCCAGTTCTTCGCTTGTGGGTTGCCGCTCGGCTTGCTCACCAGCGCTTCCAGGCCCTGCTGGGTGCTGGGGTAGTTGTGGTTGTCGAGCTTGTACATATCCAGCGCCGCACCGATGGCCCGGATGTCGTTCTGCGCGGCGGTGACCTTGGCCTGATCCGGCCGGCTCATCACCTGCGGCACCACCAGCGCTGCCAGAATGCCCAGAATGACGACAACCACCATGATTTCGATGAGCGTGAAACCTGCTTGTCTGCGTATCACCTAATTACCCCACCATTTGGTTCAAAGAAAGAATCGGCAACAGGATGGCCAGCACGATCACCAGCACCACTGCCCCCATGAAGACCAGCATGAAAGGCTCGAACAGCCCGACCAGCAGAGCGATCTGCGCGCTGAGGTCGTTTTCCTGGTTCTTCGCCGTGCGTGCCAACATCTGATCCAGCTCGCCGGAACGTTCGCCACTGGCGATCATGTGCAACATCATCGGCGGGAACTGCCCGGTGGCCTCCAGCGAACGGGTCAGGCTGCCGCCCTCACGCACCTTCTGTGCCGCCACCAGCACCTCGCCACGGATCACCCGATTGCCGATCACCTCACCGGCAATCGCCAGCGCCTCCACCAGCGGTACGCCACTGCGGGTAAGGATGGCCAGGGTCGAGGCAAAACGCGCGCAATCGGTGGCGCGACCCAGCCGCCCAATCAGCGGTATACGCAGCAGGAATCGATGCCAACGTAGCTTGAATGCCTCGTCACGCAGGGCTGCACGCAAGGCGAAGACCGCCAGCGCCAGCACCACCAACGCGACCAGGCCCCAGGCCTTGACCCAATCACTGAGGGCGATCAGCCCACGCGTCAGCGCTGGCAATGTCTGCCCGGAATCGACGAACACCTTGACCACGTCCGGCACCACATAGCCGAGCAGGAAGCCGACGATCAGCAGCGACGCGCACATCAGAATCACCGGATAAAGCAGCGCCAGCTGCACCTTCTGCCGCGATTGCTGACGCTGCTCGGTGTAATCGGCCAACTGCTCCAGCACCGGGCCGAGGTGCCCCGCGTGCTCACCCGCCGCCACCGTGGCGCGATACAGCTCGGGAAAAGCGGCCGGAAACTCCTTGAGGCTACCTGCCAGGCTGTGGCCCTCCAGCACGCGAGCGCGCACCGCCAGCAACATGCCCTGGATACGCGAGTTGGTGGATTGCGCGGCAGCGGCGCGCAGCGCCTCTTCGATGGGCAATGCCGCCTGGATCAATGTCGCCAACTGACGGGTGACCAGCGCCAGATCACGTGCCGACAGGCCAGGGACAAACCCCAGGCGCGCCTGGCCACCGCCCTGCTCGCGGCTGCGCGTGGCCTTGACCTCCAGCGGCGCCAGCTGTCGCTCACGCAGCAACTGGCGTACCTGGCGCGCGCTATCGGCCTCCAGCACGCCCTTCTGCTGACGGCCGCGCCCATCGAGGGCTATGTACTCGAAAGCGGCCATCTATTCTTCTCGCGTCACGCGCAGCACTTCCTCGACCGTGGTCACCCCCTCCAGCACCTTGCGCCGGCCATCGTCACGGATGCTCGGGCCCAGCGTGCGGGCGTGGCGGGTCATGTCCTGCTCGGAGGCGCGGCTGTGCACCAGGGTGCGCATGGTTTCGTCGAACACCACCAGTTCGTAGATGCCGGCACGCCCGCGATAACCCTGCTGATGGCAATGGGCGCAGCCACGCGCATGGTAGAGCGTCGGCGGTGAGCTGGTCGGCACGCCGAGCAACGCACATTCGGCCTCATCAGCCTCGTAGGGCTCCTTGCACGCCGGGCACAGCACCCGCACCAGGCGCTGGGCCAGCACACCAAGCAGCGATGACGACAGCAGGAACGGCTCCACGCCCATATCCACCAGACGAGTGATGGCGCCGATGGCGCTGTTGGTGTGCAGCGTGGACAACACCAAGTGGCCGGTCAGCGAGGCCTGTACGGCAATCTCGGCGGTCTCCTTGTCGCGAATCTCGCCGACCATCACCACGTCAGGGTCCTGGCGCAGGATGGCGCGCAGGCCACGGGCGAAGGTCATGTCCACCTTGGTGTTGACCTGGGTCTGGCCGATGCCTTCGAGGTGATATTCGATGGGGTCTTCGACGGTAAGAATGTTGCGTGTGTGATCGTTGAGGCTGACCAGGCTGGCGTACAGCGTAGTGGTCTTGCCCGAACCGGTGGGGCCAGTGACGAGCAGAATGCCGTGCGGTTTGCGCACAGTGTCTTCCATCAGCGCGCGATCCTCGGCGCGCATACCCAAGTGCTGCAGCGACAGGCGCCCGGCCTGTTTGTCGAGCAAACGCAGCACCACCCGCTCGCCGTTGGCCGAGGGCAGTGTCGATACACGAATGTCCACCTCTCGCCCGCCGACCTTGAGGGAAATGCGCCCGTCCTGCGGCACGCGCTTCTCAGCGATATCCAGACGCGCCATGACCTTGACCCGCGATACCAGCAAGGCAGCCAACTCACGCTTGGGTTCGAGCACCTCACGCAGGATGCCGTCGACGCGAAAGCGCACGACAAGACGTTTCTCGAAGGTTTCCAGGTGAATGTCGGAGGCGTTTTCCTTGATCGCTTCACCGAGAATGGCGTTGATCAGGCGGATGATCGGCGCATCGTCTTCCTGCTCCAGCAGGTCTTCGGTTTCCGGCACCTGATCGGCCAGCGAGGCCAGGTCGAAGCTGCCGCCGATATCCTCGGCCAGTTGCATGGAAGCGGAGTCGTGCTGATAGGCAGCGCCCAGCGCCTGGGCGAACGCCTGGGTATCGAGCACCTGCAGCGGCAGGCTGCGCCCGGCGAAACGCTGCGCCTCGGCCAGGGCAGCCAGGTCGCAGTCGGCGCGATGGGCCAGACTGGCGCGCCCGTCATGCATGACGAACACCAGGCCATGACGCTTGGCGAAACTGAAGGGCAAGCGGCGCAATGGGGTTTCGAGCAGCGAAGCGTTCATGCGAGACCTTAGAACAGAACCTTATCCCGGTATTACAGCCTAACCTGGCCGTTTTGACCCAATGGGCCACCTCTGGGACGGTCTTCTTGTATGTTTATGCAATTATCTTTACCACATTGCCAGGAACTGCACACCCACCCTATTTGGGGGATGCCAAGCGCGAGCAGGCTGCTATGATCAGCGCGCGACGCCCCGCACATAAGAAGAACTAGAACGTCGTTTTCCGGAGTGATGCTTTTGCCCATGTCGGCCCTTTCCCAGCGGCTCAAGGACAATGCCCCGAGCCTGATCGGCATGCTCGCGCTGATCGCCCTGAGCGTCAGCCTGGCCTGGCAGAGCGCCGAGTTGCTGCGCCTGGTGCGCGGCCCTGTGCAGCAAGCGCCCAGCCAGAGCACGCCCAGCCCCGAACAACGCGCGCAGGCGCCCATCGACCAGCTGTTCGGCACGCCACGCCAGGCCGACAGCGGCCCGCCGCCGGCCACCAACCTGCAACTGACCTTACTTGGCAGCTTCGTTCACAGTGACCCGCAACGTTCCAGCGCGATGATCCAGCGTCAGGGCCAGAGCGCCCAGCGTTTTGCCGTCGGCACGGACGTGGACAACGGCGTGCGCCTGGATGCCGTCTACGCCGACCGCGTCGAACTGGTGCGCAACGGCCGCCGCGAAAGCCTCACCTTCCCGCGTCCGAGCAGCAGCCAATACAGCTATACCCCGCCGGTCGAAACGGCAGCGCCAGACTCGCTGCAACAGCTCGATCAACTCGACCAGGACAACCTCGAACAACTGCGCCAGCGCATGCAGGCGCTGCGCGAGCAGATGGAAGCCTCCGGCACCCAGCCTGTGGAAACGCCCCCCGATCAGCCCATGGAAAGCGACTGAACCGATGCATTTTTTCCGTAGCCGACTGACCCTCGCCCTCTTCGCCGCCGGTCTGGCCACCGCACCGCTGCCCCTGCTCGCGCAGATCCAGCAGGTGCCGGCCAGCGCCAACCAGCAGGAAGAAAGCTGGACCATCAACCTGAAGGGCGCGGACATCCGCGAGTTCGTCGACCAGATCGCCAGCATCACCGGGCAGACGTTCGTCGTCGACCCGCGCGTGAAAGGCCAGGTCAACGTGGTGTCGAGCACGCCGCTGGGGCTGTCCGAGGTCTACCAGCTGTTCCTCTCGGTCATGGCCACCCACGGTTTTAGCGTGCTGACCCAGGGCGACCAGGCGCGCATCGTGCCCAACGCCGAGGCCAAGGCTGAAGCCGATGCCGGCCGCCCAGCGCCTGATCGCCTGGAAACCCGCCTGATCCAGGTGCAACATGCGCCGGTGGCGGAGCTGATCCCGCTGATTCGCCCGCTGGTGCCGCAATACGGCCACCTGGCCGCCGTCACCTCGGCCAACGCGCTGATCATCAGCGACCGCAGCGCCAACATCGCCCGCATCGAAGACCTGATGCGCCAGCTCGACCAGAGCGGTGCGCAGGACTTCAGCGTGGTCACCCTGCAAAACGCCTGGGTGATGGACGCTGCCGAAGTGCTCAACACCGCCATCGCCCGTGGCCAGGCCAAGGGCACCAGCGCCACCCAGGTGGTGGCCGATGCACGCACCAATCGCCTGATCCTGCTCGGCCCGCCGGACGCCCGCGCCAAGCTGGCCGACCTCGCCCGGTCACTGGATACGCCCACCAGCCGCTCGGCCAACACACGGGTGATTCGCCTGCGTCACAACGACGCCAAGTCCCTGGCCGAAACCCTCGGAGAAATCTCCGAAGGTCTGAAGAACCAGCAGAACGGCGAAACCACCGGCAAGCAGTCGAACATTCTCATCCGCGCCGACGAGAGCCTCAACGCCCTGGTGCTGCTGGCCGAGCCAGACTTGGTGGCGACCCTCGAAGACATCGTGCGTCAGCTCGACGTGCCGCGCGCGCAAGTGATGGTCGAGGCGGCCATCGTCGAAATTTCCGGCGACATCACCGATGCCGTCGGCGTGCAGTGGGCAGTCGATGCCCGTGGTGGCACTGGTGGCCTGGGCGGGGTGAATTTCGGCGGCACCGGCCTGTCGGTCGGCACCGTGCTGCAGATCCTGCAGAACGGCGAAGTGCCGGAGAACACCACACTGCCCGACGGCGCCATCATCGGCGTCGGCAGCGACCGCTTCGGCGCTCTGATCACCGCGCTGTCAGCCAACAGCAAGAGCAACCTGCTATCCACGCCAAGCCTGCTGACCCTGGACAACCAGAAGGCGGAAATCCTCGTCGGCCAGAACGTGCCGTTCCAGACCGGCTCTTACACCACCGACGCCTCCGGTGCCGGCAACCCCTTCACCACCATCGAGCGCCAGGACATCGGCGTTACCCTCAAGGTCACGCCGCACATCAATGAAGGCGCCACCCTGCGCCTGGAGATCGAGCAGGAAATCTCCTCCCTCGCTCCCAGCACCGGGCTCAACGCCCAGGCGGTCGACCTGGTGACCAACAAACGCTCGATCAAGAGCACCATCCTCGCCGACGACGGCCAGGTGATCGTGCTCGGCGGCCTGATTCAGGACGACGTCACCCAGGCCACCTCGAAGGTGCCGCTGCTCGGTGACATTCCGCTGATTGGCGGGCTGTTCCGCTCGACCCGCGACTCGCACATCAAGCGCAACCTGATGGTGTTCCTGCGGCCCACCGTGGTACGTGACGGCGCCGGCCTGGCTGCGCTGTCCGGCAAGAAGTACAGCGACATCCGCATCCTCGGCGACGGCAGCAACGGCCGCCCGAGCATCCTGCCCAGCACCCCGAGCCAGCTGTTCGATGGCCAGGGCGCACCGGCGGTGGATTTGCGAGAGTAAAGATAGGGCGCTGGGGGCAACACGCTGAATTGTGGAGTACCACAAACCGTGGGAGGCGCTTTAGCGGCAGCCGTCGCGGCTAAAGCCCCTCCCACAAGACCGATGCAACCTGCCTGCCCTTTCCCATTTATGGGTCGTAAGGCGGGTGAAACCCGCCGAGATGGCAGTGGCGGGTTGCACCCGCCCTACACGCTGTATCGTGGAGCACCACAAACCGTGGGAGGCGCTTCAGCGGCGACGATATCTACAGCCGTCGCGGCTAAAGCCCCTCCCACAAGACCGATGCAACCTGCCTCCCCTTTCCCATTTATGGGTCGTGGGGCGGGTGAAATCCGCCGAGATGGCAGTGGCGGGTTGCACCCGCCCTACACGCTGAATCGTGGAGCACCACAGCCCGTGGGAGGCGCTTCAGCGGCGATAATCTCTGCAGCCGTCGCGGCTAAAGCCCCTCCCACAGGGTGGCAAGGTCACCTCACAACGCTGGCGTACGCGGTGGCACCAGGCGTTTGCTGCCGGTGGCCTCATAGGCTGCCGCCAGTTGCAGCAACACTGAATCGTCATAAGCACGGCCAGCGAAGGTCAGGCCCACCGGCATGCCGATATCGGCCATCACGCCCATCGGCACGGTGACGGTCGGCACGCCCAGGTGACGGATCGCCAGGTTGCCGTTGGCCACCCACACACCGTTGCTCCAGGCGATATCGGCGGAGGCCGGGTTCACATCGGCATCCGCCGGGCCAACGTCGGCCACGGTGGGGAACAGCACCGCGTCCAGCTCCAGTTGATCCATCCAGTCTTCCAGATCGATCTTGCGAGTGTGCTCCAGGCCGCGCAGGCCGTCAGGCAGCGTGGCGATCTGGTCCCAGGGCTTGATGCCGCGCTTGGCCATGTTGACGTATTCGTCCATGCCCGCCGCCAGGTCGCCCTCGCGATTCGGCAGCGTGCCGGGGTCGTGCGGGAAGATCTGCGGGCCATCGACATCAGCCAGACGATTGAGCTTGGGGTCGCCGTTGGCACGCAGGAAATCGTCGAAGGCCCAGCCGCTCAGCTCCCACAGTTCGTCATGCAGGAACTCGGGCGTGACGATGCCGCGATTGAACACGGTCGGCGCACCGGGGCGATCCCCCTCACAGTTGGACACCAACGGGAAGTCCACTTCCACCACCTCGGCGCCGGCCGCTTCCAGCGCCTGGCGCGCTGCTTCCCACAGAGCGATCACCGTCGGCCGGGTGAGAATGCGCTGGCCGGTCGGGCCGCCGATACCCGGGTTCTCGCTGGTGCCGGCGGCTTCGTCCTTGTTGATGAACATCTTCGGCACGCCCAGGCGCTTGCCCTTGAGCGAATCGGCCTTGGCCGCCAGTGCCAGGTAGGATGCGGGGCGTACCTCGGAGGCTTTCGGGATAGGCACCCAGGGCTGCAAACGCCACAGGTCGCCACGGCTGTCGGCATCGTCGGCCACCACCACGTCGAGCACTTCCAGCAGATCGGCCATGGTCCGGGCGTAAGGCACGACCACGTCCATGGTCGGTGTCAGCGGCCAGTTGCCGCGTACCGAGATCACCCCGCGCGACGGCGTGTAGGCGCACAGGCCGTTGTTCGACGCCGGGCCGCGCCCGCTGGACCAGGTTTCCTCGGCCAGGCCGAACGCGGAGAAGCTGGCAGCGGTCGCCGTGCCGGCGCCATTGGACGAGCCCGAGGCGAACGGCGCCGTCAGGTAATCGGCGTTATACGGGCTTTCGGCACGGCCATAGACGCCGCGCTGCATGCCGCCATTGGCCATCGGCGGCATGTTGGTCTTGCCCAGGCAGATGGCGCCGGCCGCGCGCAGGCGCTCGACGGTGAAGGCATCACGCTGCGCCACCAGATCCTTGAACGCCGGGCTGCCGGAAGCAGCGGTCAGGCCCTTGACCAGGTAGCTGTCCTTGGCGGTGTAGGGAATGCCATCAAGCGGGCCCAGCGTCTCGCCGCGAGCGCGGCGTGCATCGGAGGCCTCGGCCTCTTTCAGCGCATCGGGGTTGCGCACCACCACCGCGTTGAGCCGGGTCGGCGTGTCCGCGCCGTCATAGGCGTCGATACGCGCCAGGTAGGCCTTGACCAGCTCGACCGCCGTGGTGCGGCCGGACTCCAGCGCGGCGCGCAGCTCGGCAATGGAAACTTCGATTACCTCGATCATGGTGTCATCACTCGCAAATGGCGGGCCGCGTCTACGGCCACGGATACGAAAACAGAGCGTGCACGGCCGACGCCCACGGGCAGATTCAGCCATGCAACCATGTGCCCGATGATACATCCCACCCGGCCTTCGCAGCAGCCCGCGGCAATGGCCAGGACGCGCGGCAGCCATTACAGTCTCGCCACCGATTACGCTGCATTGGGCAGAGCAGGCTTATGACCCGCGAAGAACGCATTCATCTGTGGTCGGCGCTGTCGGACGTATTCGTCGACAACGAAGTCGACTACGGATACATCGCCCGTCAAGTGGCAGGTTTCGACCGCGCCACCGTACAAGCCGCCTTCTACCAAGACGTCGCGCCCGCGTGCTACTCCAACATGCTCGCGCCCATTCCACCCATCTGGACAGGCTTCGACAGCGCCTGGCTCAGCGCAACCATCGAGCAAGCCCAGGCGGCGCGACAGAGTTCCACCCTGCGTCGCCTGCGCGACAAACTCTTCATCGCCTACCTGCGCCGCGCCCTGCAAGCGGAATGGGCCAAGATCGAGCAGGAACTGGAGCGCAACGATACAAAACCGTAAGAGCCCGCTTGCGGCGATGCTCTTGTCAGGATCGCCCGCCAGCGGGCTCCTACAGAGCCAGCGTCCTGCTATGTTCTCAGTCCCTGCACACGAAACAGGAGAACATCGCCATGCCCAATCTCACTGGCGGCTGCCTCTGCGGCCAGGTGCGTTTCGAAACCAGCGGCCAGCCTTATCGGGTCGGCGTGTGCCACTGCATGGACTGCCGCAAGCACCACGGCGCCCTCTTCCACACCTCGGCGATATTCCCGCAGGACGCGGTGACGGTAGAGGGCGAAACCGGTCAGTACGCCGGCCGCCACTTCTGCCCGCACTGCGGCTCGCCGGTGTTCGCGCGCTCGGGGGATGAAATCGAAGTGAATGTCGGTTCGCTGGATGAACCGAACCAGTTCACCCCCACCTACGAACTCTGGACCATCCGCCGCGAAGCCTGGCTACCGCCCTTGCCCTTCGACCGCCACTACCCAGGCGACCGCGACCGCAGCACGCGTCACGAGTAGCACCGCTCACGCATCGGCTTCGCGCCGACTTACCCAGCCGTGCATCAGCCCGGCCTGGAAGAACTGCACCGGTGCCTCGAAACCAGCGGCCTGGATGATGCCCGCCACCTGCTGCGCCGGTAGCACCGCCACATCGCGAGCGTAGGCTGCGCGCACACGCTCCAGCATCTGCGTATCGACCCCGGCCGCTGACATCAGCGTCATCCAGCCAGGCAGCAATACCTCGTAGGCCGGCGACTGGGTATCCGCTGCCAGGTCGACACTGGCCAGCAGCCCGCCAGGTTTCAGGCGCTGTGCGATCTGGCCGAAGAACCCGGTACGCACCGCCGGTTCGAGCAGAAACTGCGACACCAGAAAACAGGTCGCGCCATCGTAGGCCGCCACAGGCACCAGCGTATCCAGATAGCCCTCATGAAAGTCGCAGCGCTCGGCAAAGCGGCCGTGCTCCGCACGCTGGCGACACACCTCGAGCATCGCCCCGGACGGATCGAGCGCAGTGAAGCGCCAGCCCGGAAAGCGCTCGGCCATGTGCGCGATTTCCGCGCCCGTACCGGTTCCCACGCAGAGTATCCGCGCGTCGGACGGCAGGTCGATGAACAGCGCATCGAGCAGCAGATACAGCGCCTCGCGAATCGGCGCCATCCCCGCCCATTGCTTGTCGTAGCCCGCCGCCTGTTGATCGAACAGCGCCTTGATTTCCTCATCACGCATGGCCATGCCTCCGTCGAATGATCGCCCTCACGCCTTCCAGTATCCCAGAGCTGTCAAGCCCCCCAAGCGAGCGACTACAAGCCCAATCCAACTTTGTGGGCACTTTGCCAGGGCATCGGGGGACTAACGGGCATGTCCCTTCCCGGCGAACCCGAAATGCAGAACCCGACCTTCGAACAGAAAGCCTTCATCCTCCTGCTCGTCCTGGTGACCGTCGCCTTCTTCTGGATACTGCTGCCGTTCTACGGCGCGGTGTTCTGGGCCATGGTCCTGGCCGTGGTGTTCGCACCGCTGCAGGAGCGCCTGCTGCGGCGCACTGGCGGCAGAGGCAACCTGACTGCCCTGCTGACGCTGATCATCTGCCTGTTGGTGGCGATTCTGCCGGTGATCTTCATCACCTCAGCCGTGGTGGCCGAAGGTACCGCCCTGTACCAGAAGCTCGAGTCGGGCGAGCTGGATGCCGGCGCCTACGTCACCCGTTTCATCCAGATGCTGCCGCCGTCGGTACAGCAACAGCTCGACCGTGTCGGCATAAGCAACCTCGAAGGCCTGCGCGAACAGATCTCCAAGGGCGCCATGGCCGGCAGCCAATACCTGGCCACTAAGGTATTCGCCATTGGCCAGGGCACCTTCGAGTTCTTCATCGGCTTCTTCGTGATGCTGTACCTGCTGTTCTTCCTGCTGCGTGACGGCAAGGATCTGGTGCATAGAATCCGAGGCGCCATCCCGCTGGCCGACACCACCAAACGCCGCCTGCAGATCAAGTTCACCCGCGTAGTGCGCGCCACGGTAAAAGGCAACGTGGTGGTCGCTGCCGTACAGGGCGCACTCGGTGGTTTCATCTTCTGGGCGCTGGGCATATACAGCCCGCTGCTGTGGGGCGTGCTGATGGCCTTTCTGTCACTGCTGCCGGCAGCCGGCGCCGGCATCATCTGGGCGCCAGTGGCCATCTACCTGATGCTCAGCGGCAGCATGGTGCAAGGCATCATTCTCACCGCCTTCGGCGTACTCGTGATCGGCCTGGTGGACAACATCCTGCGCCCCATCCTGGTCGGCAAGGACACCCGCATGCCCGACTACCTGATCCTCATCTCCACCCTCGGCGGTCTCTCCCTGCTGGGCCTCAACGGCTTCGTGATCGGCCCGCTGGTGGCGGCGCTGTTCGTGGCCAGCTGGAACCTGTTCGGGGCGAAGAAGAAGGTCAGGTTGCCGGCGTGAATCAAGCTCGGCTCATTCCGGGGCTCGAACCCAGAAGACAATGCGGCAGTTCGCCCTAGCGCGTATTCAGCAAGGTGGTGATAAAAGACCGAGACGCCACTTTGCTCGGAACTAGCGATGGACTTCAGCGAATACGGAAACCCGGCTGGCAAACCGGTCGTTTACTTCCACGGGGTGCCGGGCTCGCCTTCTGAGGCCTCCGTATTCGACGCGCCGGCCCGAGAACAGGGCCTGCGCATTCTCTGCTTCGACCGATTCGCCATCGACCACGCCATCACCGGCGCTGACTACTACCGACAGATTGCCCAAGCGGTCAGCGAGACCGTGCAAGATGCTCGGATCGACTTCATCGGCTTTTCCCTCGGCACACATACCGCATTGGAAGTCGCTGCCCTTATGCCAGGCCAGGTTCGCAGCCTGCACCTTGTTTCCGCCGCCGCCCCGCTCGATGGTGGAGACTTCCTCGATCAGATGGCCGGCAGGGCCGTGTTCTCGCTGGCCCAACGCAGCCCAGGCTTGTTCCACTGGCTGGTGAGGTGGCAGGCGCTACTGGCCAGACGCGCACCGCAGCTGCTGTTTCGCATGCTGTTTGCCAGCGCTCAGGGGCAGGATCGGGGGCTGGTGAAATCACCGAAGTTCAAAACGTTTATCTGCCAGGTACTGCAACAGTGCTTTGCCCAAGATCCGACCGGCTATACGCGGGACATACAACAATATCTCCAGTCCTGGTCAGCCAGGGCCTTCGCCTGCGAGGCAGATGTATGCCTATGGCATGGCGCCGAGGACAACTGGTCGCCCCTCGGTATGTCGGTGTATCTGGCTGAGTGTTTCTCAAGCAACGCGCGTGTCGAGCGGATGGAGGGGCTTTCTCACTACTCCTGCCTGTATGCCGCAGCACCGATGATTTGTGCGCAGATAGCCAAAGAGTGACATCCAATCTGGCGTCTACTTCCACACACGGTCTTTACTAGCTCAGTGATTGGGCTGCTTTCGGCCAAAAGCAGCCAGTCTCAAGGGCTGATTCCGACCCATTGCAGCTCGTGAGGACAAGCAGCAATCGGCCAGCCTGAAGCCCGAACCTGATTTTGCACGCAGTAGGATGGCTTGATTGAAACGATACCCATCGTGCTCTCAGTTAGATCAAGGTGTTTAGCCGAACTGCATGGGTATCGCTGCGCTCAACCCACCCTATGAGCAGTGATGTTAGATCTTATCTTGGTGTGTCACGGCAAAGCTTTCCAATGGTGCACCCTTGACACAAGCACGGTGAAACAACGAACCGAACTCCGTGAGAGTTACAGCCCAACACTCCTTGCCGTGATTCAGCCCACGCCCGGACAAATACTTTAAGTCATTTGTATATTCAATCAGTCCGAGAGAGTGCAGATGCCCTATGTATACTTGTAGGTGCGCAGGCCACATGAACTCATCAGGATTTACAACTAGGCTCCAATCAATTTCGACAGGTTCAATAACACTGCTATTCAAGTGTCCAATTATGCCTTCGGAGGATTGAGTCCATTCTGAGGCCACTCGTCCAAAATAATTCTTGGGTTCAGATCCAGCTAATGAACTAATCAGCCTAATTTCGTCAGGCGATAACTGCGAAATGATCGTCAAGAACGCAGGATGGGCATCACCCGTACGCGACTTGTCGAAGCTGGCGGAAAGAAGCTCCACGTAAATATCGGTCAGCAGATCCCCGTCCTCTTGGTAACGAAGCTTCTCCAGAATAGGCAGAGCTAGGGAAGGTGCAGGGCTCACCCTGTTTTCGGGGGATGCTTTATCCGCAGCTCGCTTAAAATACATTGCCACTCTGTCTTGAAGCATGGCCGTGAATTGCAACGGGGCAAGGGCTAATCTCAAAGTCTTGGCTGCGTCCACGCCGATCTTGGAAGTTTCACGGAGAGTTTCTTTTGCGCCGTCCGAATAAACCTCCTGCGCCAAGTCACCGATCTTAGCAGGAAGTTCCACACTCATATCAAACATAACTCCTCCAGCGCTATACACAGCGTAAGCAACCCGCTAAGCCAAAGATTTGAACAGCGAGTCCTTAAAATAACATAAAACTGGAGACCTGTTCTCATGATATCTACTTCTCTGTTCAGTTCTCATAGGCTCGCAGTCGCATTAGCTGTGTGCCGAAGGCTGTAAGGACTGAATCGTATTCCGATTCTAGGCATGAGCTTGCGAAGGACAACTCTTGGCCGATAGCAGCCCCTAACAAACTTGTCCTCACCGTCCCAAGCTACAACAGGGCGTGATAACCGAGTACTCAAAGCGCGGTAGCGCCATAGTCGAAAGCTGGGGTTCCCCATACGCATCCATCAGCACCAATGTTCGCCGCTTGGCGGTGAGCATCAAGCCTGGCGCACGGAGTTACGTCTGTAGACTGGCGGCCTGTATTTGAGTCGTCACTTGCTACAGAGAGAGGTCACTCGTTCATATGCAGCGAGTGGCATCCCTCTGTATTTACCATTCGGCAGCTGTGTCGCATTTCCGGCCGCGATGGTTTGCCCCGGCCAATTACGCTGCGTTAGTGTCGGCCGTCCCTGGGGGCGGAGCCCTCGTTCATTTCGGCATGGAGGTGTGCATGTTCCCTATCGATACCTGGCTGGCTTATACGGGCGCCTGCATTCTGCTGGTGCTGGCTCCCGGCCCGGACAATCTGCTGGCGGTGGCGCGCGGGCTCGGCCAGGGCCGCTTGGCCGCCATCGTTTCAGGTATGGCGTCGGGCACCGGGATTCTGTTTCACGTGTTGGCGGCGTCGCTGGGGCTGACGTTGCTGATGCAGACCTCGGAGCTGGCGTTCTGGCTGATCAAGTGCATCGGCGCCGGTTATCTGCTCTGGCTGGGTATCAAGGTGCTGCGCACGCGCAACCTGATCAGCTTTCGCTCCGTCACCCGGCAGTCGCTGCCGAGCATCTTTCTCACCGGTTTTCTGTCCGCCGCGCTCAACCCCAAGCCGGGCTTTTTCGTGTTGGCGTTCATCCCGCAGTTCGTCGATCCGCAGCGCGGCTCGGTGAGCACGCAGATGCTGATTTACGGCCTGTGGTTCGCGGTGCTGACGGCTGTGGGCTTCGCGCTGATGGGTGTATTCGCCACCTCGCTGTCGCGCTATCTGCAGGCGCGGCCACGGGTGGTGAAGGGGTTGAACCTGGGCGCCGGGATGACCTTCGTAGCCTCCGGCGTATCAGTGGCGACGCTGAGCCAGCGCTAGGCTCAGCATCCGCGCTGGCGCCGTTCAGGCATCTGCGCTCAAGGCGGCATGGGTACGCAGTTCTTCCTCGATGAATGCGGCGATCATCGCGCGGTAAACCTGCTCCACGACCGCTGCCGAGGCGCCGCGCTCATCGGCCAGTGCGCGCACCTTGGCGATGACTTGCTCAACGCGCGCAGGGGCGCGAACGTCTGCACTGTCTTTCTTGAAGCGCGCCGCCTGAGCTACGAAACCGCCGCGTTGAGCGATGAGGTCGACCATGGCGCGGTCAATCTGGTCGATGCGCTCGCGCACCTCTTCAAGGGAATTGCATTGCACGTCCATATGACGATTTCCTGTGGTGGTTCGAATGGGGCAACCACGTTAGTCAGCATGGCGCCATGCGTCCAGCGCAACTGCCCACCGTTTTTGCGCGGCGGGCGCTGGCTGTGACGCGTGTCTCTGGCAGGTGATCAAGCCTGCCCCGTCAATGATGCTCGATGCGATTGCGCCCGCTGCGCTTGGCGCGATAAAGCGCGCTATCGCTGTGCGGCAGTTCAGCTCTGAGGTGGCGACCCCATGGTGGCGGCTGGGCTGTCACGCGCCGTGCGTAGCATGCCGGCCCGATAAAAACAGTGAATGACTGGAGGGCCTGCAGTCTAACTCGTCAGCCCCCACGTGGCTGCTCGTCTGCCGAGCAGGCCCAACTGACAGTCGAGCACAGCCCATGAAACGCGCCCGAATCATCACCTCGGAATTACACGATCTGCAGAGTGAGCAGCAGGCGGAGTTGATGATTTTCGGCACGCCGAAGGAGCGGCTCGATTTCTATCGGCGGGAAATTCAGTACGAAGCCAGTATGCTGGCCGGGCGTACCAATTCGTATCTGACGGCGCAGTCGTTTCTGGTGATCGCCTATGCATCGTCCATGGCCAACCTGAATGAGAACTGGGGGGCGCTATTCACCCTGGTGGTTCCGGCGCTGTTCACGCTGCTCGGCATCATCAGTTCACTGCACGCCTGGCCGGGGATCAGGGCCTCCGCGACGATCATCGAGCACTGGCACTACAAGCAGGAGCAGTTGCTGCGCAGCGATCCCGAGTTCGGCCATGCCTATGACGACTCACCACTGTTCAGCGAGAAGGAGGCCAGCCGGGAGAGCACTTACAAGTCGTTGCTGTTCTTCCTGCGCTCGCCCTGGCTGTTCATCGTTTTCTGGAGCGTGCTGGGCGTGTTCTCGATCTGGCTGCAGTTGCCCTCAGCGAATCTGTGACCCGCCGCAAACGAGCCTGACGGCAGCCATCGCCAGCCAATCAAGTCGAACTTCTGCCTCTTACACCTTTCAATCCTGATACATGTCGCGTTCACCAACGCGACCACTCACCGCGCCGAGCGGCGCATCAGCGGAGGTATCGATCATGAGTTCGAATCTGCAAGGCAAGAAGGTGCTGTTCATCACCGCCAACACGGGCATCGAGCGCGACGAGCTGCTCAAGCCGATGCAGGCGTTGAAGGATCAGGGCGCCAGCGTCACCCACGCCAGCGTCAAGGGTGGCGAGGCGGAAACCTGGCTGCAGGACAGCAAGAAGGACGTCAGCGTGCAGTCCGACACCCAGATCAAGGGAGTGGGCGCGGCGGATTACGATCTGCTGGTGATCCCCGGCGGTACGGTGAACGCCGATAACCTGCGCCAGGATGAGGACGCGCAGCGCCTGGTGCAGGAATTTCGCGATGCGGGCAAGACGGTCGCGGCGATCTGCCATGGCCCCTGGCTGCTGATCGATGCTGGCGTGGTGCCAGGCAAGGTGCTGACGTCGTATGCCAGCGTACGCCTGGATCTGGCCAATGCCGGTGCGAGCTGGGTAGACGCCGAGGTGCAGGTTTGCCCAGGGCAGAACTGGACGCTGATCACCTCACGCAACCCCGACGATATTCCTGCGTTCAACGAGGCCATCAGCCAGGCGTTGCTGGCTGCCTGAGCCAGCCTCCCGTCAATGATGCTCGATGCGATTGCGTCCGCCGCGCTTGGCGCAGTACAGAGCGATATCGCTGCGCGACAGGGCGGCCTCGACGCTGGCATCGCTGGCGTTGAGTGAGGAGATGCCAACACTGACGGCAAGGAAGATTGGCTCCCCGGCGTGCACGATCGGCGTCTTGGCCAGTTCGTTCTGGATGCGGGTGGCGAAGTGCATGGCCTGGTCCAGATCCGCTTCGCTGAGCACCACGGCGAACTCTTCGCCGCCCAGGCGCCCGGCGGTATCGGTCTTACGCAGCTGGGTGCAGAGAATCGCCGCGAAGTGGCGCAGGGCCTGGTCGCCGACGTTGTGGCCCCAGCGGTCGTTGATGGTCTTGAAGTAGTCCAGGTCGAACATCAGGATCGCCGCGCTCTGCTCGGGGCTGCGCTGCAGGCGCGCCAGTTCGGCTTCAAGCTGACGCATGAAGTGCCGGCGGTTGGCGAGTTGGGTGAGAAAGTCGGTGGTAGCGAAGGCTTGCAGCTCGGCTTCGATCTGCTTGCGTTCGGTGACGTCGGTCATGAAGCCATGCCAGATTACGCTGCCGTCTTCTTCGCGGCGCGGGCAGGCTTCGCCCTGGCACCAGGCGATTTCGCGCCCCGGCACCTGCACGCGAAACTCCAGATGCCAGTCCGTCAGCTCCTCGGCCGATAGCTGCAGAGAATCGATAAAGGCCATGCGGTCGTCGGAGTGGACGATGGCCGTCAGCGCGTCGGCATCCTGCATCAGTTGTATCGCACTGAGACCGCAGATGGCTTGCGCGCCGGCACTGACGTAGGTGAAGGCGGATGTGCCGTCGGCCTGCCGGCGGAACTGGAAGACCATGCCGGGGATTTCATTGGTCAGGTCGGTCATCAGGGCCGCGGTCTGCTGTACCTGCTCGGACAGGCGGCGCATGGCGGTGATGTCGGTGGTGGTGCCAATCATGCGCAGCGGTTTGCCGTGCATGTCGCGCTCGACCACCTTGCCGCGGCTGCACACCCATTTGTACTGGCCGTCGCGGCAGCGCAGGCGGTGCTCGACTTCATAGGCTTCGGTGCGTTGATCCAGGTGCGCCTGAATGGTCGTGCGCACGTAGTCGAGGTCAGCCGGGTGCACGCGGGTATAGCTCTCTTCGATGCGATTGCCGATTTCGTGATCGGCATAGCCGAGCAGCGCCTTCCAGCTGCTGGAGTAATGGATGTCGCCGGTGGTGATGTCGCGGTCCCAGATGCCCGTACCGCTACCGGCGATGGCCAGCGCCATGCGCCGCTCGCTGGCATGCAGGGCGGCGACTTCATGGCGCTGGCGGGCCTCTTGCGCTTCGCGCGCCAGCAGGTCGAGGGCCAGTGCGGCGAAGTCCTGCAGGGCTTCATGCTGCTTGGCGTCGAGCATGCGGGGCGGGTCGAAATGCAGGTACAGCGTGCCGAGCCTGACGCCCTCTTGCATCTGCAAGGGCCAGACCAGGGTAGTGGGTGAGGTTTCGCGCGTGTCGATGAGCTTCGCCAGGCGTACATCGCTCAGGCCAGGGCTGGCCCAGATATGCCGTGCAGCCCCAACGCCGGAGACCAGCGCGGCGGCCGAGTCGAAATACCGGCTAAGCAGGCGCACGAAGCCATCGAGCCGCTCATCATTGGCGCTGGTGGGCGCGTTGACCGAACACAGGGGCTGCATAGTGATTCTGCTTGGATAGAAACGCGGAAGGCGCTTGATATTGATACGCCATTAGCGCGCTGGCGTCTAATCCTTCGTGCACCGAAAGCCTCTATTCATCGGCCTTTGCGCCGGATACTCAGCGGCCGATCATTCTGGCCTGGGCCTGCACTGACTCTGGTTGCAGGTTTTCAGCGTAGCCGTGAGCCTTAAAATTGTTATGATATAACATCTTTCAAATAGATCATTTACCGATACATCCCGCGCTGCTGTCTGGACGTCGCCAGCCACTCCAGCAGGCCAACGCACCCCCTCCCTCACTTAGAAAACGCAACGCTAGGAATACCCATGAAAGCCACTTCGGCCTCCCTCGCCGTCATGACCGCCTTGGTCACGCCTCAGATTCACGCCGCTTCGTCCGGCAACTCCACCGTCTCGCTCGGCTCGGTCTACGTCACCCCGGAGGCCAGCGGCACGCTGCGCACCGACAGCATCCTGTCCTCGGTCGACATCATGAGCAGCGACAAGATCGAGGATAAGAACGTGATGAACAGCTGGGAGCTGGTGGGCCAGATGCCTGGCATCCAACTGACCGAGACGCGCATGGGCGCCGAGTCCGGCAAGGTGACATTCCGTGCGTTCAACGGCGAGGGCTACATCAATGGCATCAAGACGCTGATCGACGGCGTACCGAGCAACGTCAACAGCGGCAACCAGCGTTTCATCGACATGGTCTTCCCGCTGGATCTGGAATACATCGAGGTGGTGCGCGGCACCAATGACCCGCGCTACGGCCTGCACAACATCGGCGGCAACATCAATTTCGTGACCCGCCAGGGCGGCAACTACACCGACGGCCGCCTGACCTACGGCAGCTTCAATACCCGCGAATTCCAGTTGGCCGTAGGCCACGAAGAAGGCAACTTCGCGCAGAACTACTTTCTGGCCAAGCAGGATTCCGACGGTTTCCGCGACAACAGCAACTCCAACAAATATTCCCTGGGCGGCAAATGGTTCGTCACCGATGACGCGCAGACCATGAAGCTCGGCATAGTCGCTCGCCTCTACCATCACCAGGCCGAGGAGCCGGGTTTTCTCACCGCGCAGGAGCTGGCCGCGAGCCGCTCGCAGTCGCCGGAGAAGAACGCCAACGATGGCGACGACCGTGACATGAAGCACCTCAGCGCGCATGCCGATTTCCAGCTCAGCGACGATCTGAGCCTGAGCAACAAGCTGTACTACAACAGCTACGACGATGACCGCACCGTGACTTTCACCAGCTACCCGGTCGGCAACGCCCCGCGTCAGCGCCGCCAGTGGGAGGAACGCCAGACCGGCGTGTTGAGCAACCTGACCTGGCGCGCCCACGAGATGCTGACCCTCGACGGCGGCATCAACTACGAGCAGCAGAACAACGAATACCGCCGCTACCGCTACAACTTCGGCGTTCCCACCGATTTCGACGCGCCGCCGGCACGCACGCAGAACGACGACAGCTACACGCTCTACAACACCGGCGCCTATGCCCAGGCGATCATCCAGCCCATCGAGCAGCTGAAGATCATCCCGGCGTACCGCGTCGACAAGTTCTCCGGTAATACCGAGCTGATGAACGGCGAGAAGGCCGAGCTGCAGGACTACGGCTGGATCGAGCAGCCCAAGCTCAGCGTGGTGTACAGCATCACCTCGGACATCAACGTCTACGCCAACTGGGGCCGTACCTTCCAGATTCTCACCGGGTCGACCGCACCGGCCTACATGACCGCCGGCCAAGCCTCGTACAAACCGTCTATCAACACCGGCAAGGAAGTGGGGGTGAAGTTCAAGCCGTTCGCCGGCTCGGAGGCGCGCATCGCTGTGTGGCAACAGGAAGCTACCGATGAGGTGGCCAACATGCCTAGCACCGGCACCACCGTAGGCCTGGGTGAAACCAAGCGTCGTGGCATCGACATGCAGCTCACCGCACAGCTGAACGAGCAGTGGACGGTGTGGGGCTCGCACGCCATCCAGGAAGCCAAGGTGGTCAGCGCATTCACCGCTGGCGGGCAGTCGCTGTCGGGCAAGGAAGTATTCTCCACGCCGCGCTATATCAGCAATGCAGGGGTCGACTACCAGTTCAACGATGCCTGGCGCTTTGGCCTGTCGGCCCGCGCACAGGGCGACTACTACATCGACGAGCTGAACGAGCAAGGCAAGTACGGCGGCTTCGCGGTGCTCGATGCCAACGTGCGCTATCAGGTATCGGCAACCACCAGCCTCGATCTGCAGATGAAGAACCTGACCGACCGCGACTACGAGTACGTATGGTTCGACAACTTCTTCTGGGCTGCTGGCGACGAACAACCGATGTTCTCCCCTGCCCCAGGTCGCTCGGCCTATCTGTCGGTGAACATGAAGCTGTAAGCCGCCCGGCTGCAACCTGGCCTGCAGGAGCTCGAAAACGGACTCCTGCACGCACAACATGGTGTGACCAGCGAACGTAGGGTGCGCCGTGCGCACCGCCAGACCAGCTCAACAACAACCGTTGCACAGGTCGCACACCACCAATGAAAAGGCCAGGGACGAACCCTGGCCTTTTTGCGTTCAAGGGGCTGACGGTCAGCACCGGCTTGGTTACGGCTTGCCCCGGTGCGCGCGGCGCACCCTACGACAGAGATTCCTAGAGGTACTTCAGCCAGCGAATGTCGCGACGCCGCGCCTTGAGCCGCGCGAACCACTGCGTGGGTGGAAACAGCACCAGCGCCAGCAGCACGGTCGTAACCCAGACCCACCCCATCGAATCGAAGCCGAAGTAGTGCCCCTGGTTCGCGCCCCTGATGGCGAAGGCGGCGATGTACAGCAGCTTCAGTACGTACAGGTGCAGCAGGTAGAAGAACATCGGCGCACTCCCGAACACGGCCAGCGTGCGCACCATGCGTCCATCGTTGCGGCGCTCGAAGGCCGCCAACAACAGCAGACCGATACCCAGCGTCAGCGCCAAAAACAGCAGCGACGGCGGATACTTGGTGATATTGAACACGCCCATCAGCGTTTGCAGCGAGGTTTCTTCAACGACCCAGGGCTTCTCGCCATAGCCGTTGAGCAGGCGCAGCAGAACGAACAGCGCCAGCGCAGCGAAACCGACTCGACGCAGCCATTGCAGGCGCTGCTCGGGCGCGCTCGTGCCGCGAAACCACGGGCCGATCACATAGCCCAGGGCGATCACCCCGATCCACGGCAGCACCGGGTACGAGGTGCGCAGGCGTAGCGTGTCAGAAAACTCGAGCCAGCCGCGGTCATGCAGGATCGCCCAGGGAATGTGCAACGCCGACTCGGGGCCGAAGTGCAGCCCATCGAGCAGGTTATGCCCCGCGACCAGCGCCAGCCCCAGCACGGCCAGCAGCGCTCGCGGCAGCCATAGCAGCGCGGCGAGCGCCAGCATGCTCAGGCCGATAGCCCAGATCACCTGCAGGTAGATCACCGTGGGCGGGAACTGGAAGGTCCAGGCGAAGTTGACCAGGGTGAACTCCAGCACCACCAGAAACAGCCCGCGCTTGAACAGAAAGGCGCTGGTCGCCGCCCGGCTCATCTGCTTCTCGCCATAGAGAAACGCCGAAAGCCCGGTGAGCAGGATGAATACCGGCGCGCACAGATGCGCCAAGGTACGGCTGAAGAACAGCGCAGGCTCGGTGGCGGTCACGTCCATCGGGTCGCCGACCTGCTGGTGCAGGTAGAAGGTTTCGCGAACGTGATCGAGCAACATGAAGAGGATGACCAGACCGCGCAGGGCGTCGATCGAGAGCAGACGATTGGAGGGCATGGGGGGCTTCGAATAAGGCCTAAATGAAACGTAATACTATAACCATATTCACATTGCAGTTGTGGCCAATCTGCCTCGACACCAGGCGCCATGCGCGCACCTGACGCTGAACGATGCGCGGCTGCCGCAGTCGGAAATGCAGGACAATCGTCAAGGGAACCCTGCCCCATGCTGCCCAACCGCGCCCTCCTTTCCGCTTTCGTCGTGGCCCTGCTCAGCCCTCTTGCCGAGGCGCAGGAGCCATTGCGCATCCAGAGCCTGCAACGCTGCGGCGACCTGCTCGCCAACGAAAAGCAGGAATGGTGCATGCAGGTGCGTGGCCTAGGCGCGAAGCTGCCCAAGCTACACCTCGGCGACGACACCCTGCCCGCTTCGGCGGTCAAGCGCACTGGCGATGGCCTGCGTCTGCAACTGAGCAGCGACAAACATCGCAGCGCACCGCTGTGGCTGGAGGACGACTCACGCGCCAGCAATCCGGTGTGGCTGTCGCTGCACCGCAGCCATGTGCTCGCTGCCGGTCCGGATGAAGTGGCGAAGAACATGGATGGCCTGACCACCTATGTCGACCTGGTCAGCCTGCTGATCGAGGAAAGCCACGACGGCCTAGACGAGGCCAAGCGCCTGGCGAAGAAGTATGACGCCAAGGTGGTCGGCGCCATCCCACCGCTGAACGTCTACCAACTGCGCCTGCCGGTAAAGAACCTGACCGAGCGTGATGCGCTGGTGCTACGTATCGGCAACGAAGTCAGCGTCGATGCCGTGGTGGTGGAAGAAAGCGCACCGGAGCGTGGCGAAGAAAGCGAGGCCACCCGCAAGTCGGCACATAAACCGGAAAAGAACTCCGAGGAATGGGCAGCGAACCGCTTCATGGATGCGGTGAACTATTACCAGCGGCGCATCCCGGCGGGCGATACACCCATCGAAGCCGAGCCGATTCGCATCGGCGTGATCGAGCGTAACGTCGATTTCGACGCGCCCGACTTCGCCGATTACCTCGGCGCCTGTCCCGACGGCAAACCGCGCACCTGCGTCTATGCGCGTGATGCCGACGAACCGGACAACCACGGCAGCACCGTGGCCGGCATCCTCGCTGCGCACTGGGACAAGGGTGGCAACACTGGTTTCCTGCGCGGGCTGGACAAAGCCAGCCAGGGCTTCGAGGTGATCGTCGAACGCAACTCGGACGCCGGCATCACCGCCAACATCGCCGCCTCGGTGAACCTGGTGGAAGACGGCGTGCGCGTACTCAACTGGAGCTGGGGCATCCACCGCGTCGGCACGCGCAATGTCGAAGGCGACGAGATCGATTCGCTGGTGCGCTCCGGCATCGCCATGAGCGGCTACGAAGAACTGCTGGAGGAGTTCTTCCTCTGGCTGCGCGAGGAACACCCGGACGTGCTGGTGATCAACTCCGCCGGCAACGGTTCGTCCTTCTCCGGCCGGGACGAATACCGCCTGCCCTCCTCGTTCATTACCGAGCAGTTGCTGGTGGTCGGCGGGCATCAGCGCAGCAAGGAAAAAGAGGCCGAAATCGACGACCCGAGCTACGTGGTCAAGCGCGACTCATCGAACGTCGACATGCGTGTCGATATCACCGCCGCCGCCTGTGCCCGCGCGTCCACCCAAAAGGTCGATGCCACCGGCGATGTGCATTGTGGCACCTCCTACGCCACGCCCCTGGTCACTGGCGTGGTCGCCGCCATGCTGTCGATCAATCCGCGCCTGCAGCCGGAACAGGTGCGCATGCTGCTACGGCGCAGCGCCATGACCATCGGCGGCGATTACGACTTCGAACCGATGGACGCCGAAGACCTGACCGCACCGATCCTGCCATCGGAGCGCAACTACAAGATGAGTGACAAGGACGTGGGCCGCTCGGCGCGGCTGGATATGCAGAAGGCGCTGGACCTGGCGGTGCAGAGTCGCGATCGGGTGCGTTGAGGGCCGTTCAGGTCACTCGCCGGAAACCCGCTCGTAGAGTTCGACCGGCTCGACCTTGCCCTGGGCGCCGCACTGGCTGTGGCCCAGGCCCAAGTGACGGAAGCCGGCCTTGAACAGCACCCGGCCGGATTGCGGATTGCGCGCCAGGTGGCTGGCGTGCAGCCGGCGCAGACGAAGCTGGCGGAAGGCGAATTCCACCAGGGCATTGCAGGCCTCACTGGCGTAGCCGCGGCTCCAGTAAGGCACGCCGATCCAGTAGCCCACCTCGGCCTCGCCTCGGCCAATATCCTTGAGCACCATGCTGCCGACCAGCGTGCCGCTGCCGGACTCGGTGATGATGAAGTTGGCAGCAGCGCCACTGGCCCAGTCCTGCGCACAGCGCTCGATCCACTGCTGCGCCAGCTCAGGTGGATAGGGATGAGGAATGCTGCCGGTGACATCGGCAATGCGAAAATCTCCGGCCAAACGCTGCACCTCGGCCGCGTCCTGCGGTTGCGGCGGGCGCAGCGTCAGCCGTTCGGTTTCGATGCGGTGCTCATCCATATGCGTCTCCTGTCAAATCCATGGGGTGCGCCAGCGCCGCTTGCGCATCGCCCGTTCAGGCCGGAGAAGGCCCGATGGGATAGAACACCCCAGCGCTCCACACACCCAACCAGGGTTCTCCGTCGACCTCGCGCTCCACCGCCAGTTCCACCAGCTGATAGAACACGTTGCGGTGAATCAGCGCCTCGAGGTTACGCCGCACCAGAATGTAGGGCGAGGGTTCGAGTGTCGCAGGGTCGATCTCGACACGGATGGGGTGCTCGCCGCCTGCTACCACTTCGTCCTCGACATTGGTGGTGAACCGCAGCACCTGTGCTTCCCCCTCGCCTTCGACCTGCAGGGTCACGGCGACGAAGGGCGCATCCTCGACCTGGATGCCGACCTTCTCCACCGGCGTGATCAGGAAGTAGTCGTCGCCGTCACGGCGAATGATCGTGGAAAACAGCCGCACCATGGGTTTACGGCCGATGGGCGTGCCCAGGTAATACCAGGTGCCATCGCGGGCGATGCGCATGTCGATATCGCCACAGAAATCGGGATTCCACAGGTGCACGGGAGGTAGGCCCTTGCCTTCACCCTTGGGGATCTGCGCCAGCAGATCGCCCGCCTTGCCTGGATCGCTCATGGTCTTTCCTCGTCCAGTTCGATTCGAACGGACGAGGATACACCGTGCCACCTGTCGCGGCTAAAGCCCCTCCAACAAGAGCGGCGCGCCGATTGTCCCTACTCTTAGCGTCCCACGCCCAACAGGCTGCGCGCATAGTCATGCAGCGGCGGGCCGATGAGGTCCTGCGGCTGGGCGTCGTAAAACGTCAGGAATCCGCCACGGCTGCGAATCCGCGCGGTGTCCACCAGATAACGCGTGTTGGTCTCGATCAGCATCAGCTGGATCGAGGCGCGGTCGGTACCAAGGCGATCCACAGCCTCCTGGTCCTCCCACTCCTCCAGGGTGCCGATACGGTCGTCGCTGTAGGCAAAACGGCTGTACAGCAGATAATGCGCGCCGGCGGCACGGGCTTCGGCCATGGCTTCGTCCAGGCCTGCCGGCTGGCGTGCACGACGTACCAAAGGGAAATATTCGACGAAGCCCTTGAAGGCTTCCTCGGCTACCACATTGGGCCGCGGATAGCCGTGCCCCGGCGGCACGAAGTGCCCCTGAGCGATATAGATGAAGGAGTCCTGCTGCAGTCGCCGCGACGCCATGCGCTCGGTGCGGCCATGGTCGAGAAACCCGGCATCGCGCAGGTGGTATTCGGCGCCACTGGCCATGTCGCTGACCTTCATGCAGCCAGCCAGCCCCAGCAGCGCCACCAATAGAAGCAGGTTACGCATGAATGAATCCTCCTCGTGCCGGTGACGGAAAACCGGCGGATGAGGGATAGATGCAGGTTCTGCGCCAGCCTCGTCAAAGCCCGCGCTGCCACTCCTGACGCAGATTGGCCTGTTGCGGACGCTCGATAGCCTCACGCACCTGCGCCAGCAGACGTACTTTGTCACGCCCCAGGTTGCCCTTGAGCACCAGGTAGTTGGACGCATGATCACTGCGAAACACCGTCTGCTGCAGTTCGAGCCCCTGCAGCAGGCGCTCAACCTCACCGAATAGCTGCAGTTGCGTCAGCGGCTGGTAATCGGCGAATTGCTCGCGAAAGCGAGCCTCACCCATGGGGAAACTGACCACCAGAGTGGAGAGGTACTCAGGTTGGGCCTCGTTCATCAAGCGCGCCGAGTTGTCCGCATGTTGATCGCTGAGCACCTGACCACCGAGCCCGTTGAGAATCATCACGGAGCGGGTGATGCCGGCCTGGCCAAGCTTGTCCAGAGCGCTAAGGCTGGACTCGAAAGTCTCGCCCTTGTTGACCCGCGCCAGCACCTCGTCATCACCGGATTCGCAGCCGACATAAGCCATCTTCAATCCAGCATCGGCCAGTTCCTTGAGCTCATCCACCGATTTCTTGCGCAGGTTGCGCGGCAGGCAATAGCTCGAGACCCGACGCACCTCGGGCATGTATTCGCGGATGGCTTGCAGGATGGCCAGCAAACGCCGAGTCGGCAGCACCAGTGCGTCACCATCGGCGAGGAACACCCGGTTGACGATCAGTTGCTCACCCGCACGACGAATCTCCTCCAGCACCTGCGCCTCATCGCGGGCGCGGAATTTCTTCTGCGGCGCTGTATACATCTCGCAGAAGGTGCACTGGTTCCAGGAGCAGCCGTTGGTGACCGGCAGAATCAGCGACTGCGCCTCACTCGGCGGGCGAAACACTGGCTCGATGTAAGCGATGGGAAAGGTGGCGGGCATGCAGGCAGTCACTCGGTTGGTTGGCGCCCCGGCAGTTTATCCGGGCATGGCGTGACTGCCGAGCCACTCTGGGCCTCGACCTAGAACCGTTACATGCCGCTCAGGTTGCGTTTAACTCACGTGGGACGGGGCTCTATAATGGATCGTGGGCTAAAGCTCACCCTGCAGCACTGTCGGCGGTGCGCATGGCGCACCCTACCGTGATCAGCCCACTAGCCGCCGATGATCTTCATCACCGTCACACCACCGGAGAAGGCCAGATCCTGCTTGTCCCCCAGCGCCTTGACCAGCAATCGCTGCAACGCTGGCAAGGCCTGGTGACGCGGCTTGTCCAACAAGTCACCGACAAAGTGGCGGTTGCTCGACGATAGGCAGCCGTGCAACCAACCGGTAGACGACAGGCGCAGGCGCGAGCAGGTACGGCAGAACGGCACGCTTTCGTTGGCGATCACGCCGAAATGACCGGCACCGGGAATGGCATAGCGCATCGCGGTAGCATCCACCGGGGCGCTGGCCTGAACGTACTGGTGACGGCTGCCGATCAGCTCCAGCAGCTCCGGCAGACCGACGAATTGCTGGTTGAAGGCATTGGGGTCGCGCGCCAGATGGCCCATGCGCATCAGTTCGATGAAGCGCAGCTCAAAACCACGCTCCAGGCAGTACTCGAGCAGTGGCAGCACCTGGTCGAGGTTCTGCCCACGCAGCGGCACCATGTTGACCTTGATCTTCATCCCGGCTTCACGCGCCGCTTCCATACCGGCCAACACGGTGGCCAGGTCGCCGCCGCGGGCGATGCTGCGAAAAGCGTTGGCATCGAGGGTATCGAGGGAAACATTGAGACGGCGGATACCGCATTCGACCAGCAGCGGCAGCTTGCGCTCGAGCAACTGGCCGTTGGTGGTGAGGCTGATATCGTCGAGGCCGAGTTGGCTGACCTGGCGCAGGAAAGGTTCCAGGCGCGTGCTGACCAGGGGCTCACCACCGGTAATGCGCAAGCGCTCGATACCGGCGGCTTCGATCAGGTAAGCGACGCCACGCGCCATGGCGTCAGCGGAGAGTTCGTCCTGAGCGGCGACCAGACGCTTGCCGTTCGGCACACAGTAGGTGCAGGCGTAGTTGCAGGCGGCGGTCAGGCTGACGCGAAGATTGCGAAAGCGTCTGCCCTGGCGGTCGACGATCATTGGAAACTCCAGTTCGTTAAGAGCCGGAGTATATCGCTATGTCGGCCGCGGCACAGTCCCGCGGCCGACATGCCAGGCTTCAGGCGTCGCGCTTGCGCTTGTTACCCATGCGCACGCCGATATCCATGAGGAACTGGAAGAAGCCTTCCTGATCCTCGAGCACATTGCTCCAGAACGGCGAGTGATACAGCGCCACGGCGCCGTGCACCAGGGCCCAGGCGGCGCAGTAGTGGAAGTACGGCGGCACGTCTTCCAGCTTGCCTTCGGCGATGCGGCCCTTGATCAGCTGGGTCAGACGCTCGAAGTTGGAAGCACGAATCTTGTGCAGCTGCTCGACCATTTCCGGCACTTGATTGCCCTTGACCACCTTCTCTTCGAGGCGGTCGAACAGGCGATAGCGTTGCGGATCGCGCATGCGGAATTCGAAGTACGCACGCGACAGCGCTTCCTTGTCACGATCCACATCGGCCGAATGCAGCAGCTCGTTGAGATCGCGCTCGTAGTCGAGCATCAGGCGCAGGTAGATCTCCGCCTTGGACTTGAAGTGCTTGTAGATAGTGCCTTTGCCGATACCAACCGCATCAGCGATCATCTCGACGGTAACGCTGTCTTCTCCTTGTTCGAGGAAGAGTTTCAGCGCGGTATCGAGAATTTCTTGCTCGCGGCGACGGAATTCGCGGACCTTACGGGGTTCTTTCTGCATAAAGGGACTACGGGGTCAAAAATCGAAGCCGCTTATTATGCCCAAATGTGGCCAAATTGCACGGATCATCCGACCATGTACGTGTTTCATGATGAGTTCCCCCTGGAAAATGGACTGCGCTATCTGAACCATGCGGCGGTCGCCCCCTGGCCGAAACGCAGTGCTGAAGCGGTTCGACGGTTCTCGGAAGCGAACGTCAGCAGCGGTGCGCGTGACTATCCCGACTGGCTGAAACTTGAGCGTAGCCTACGCGAACGCCTTGTGCGCCTGATGAACGCACCAAGCACCGGTGATATTGCACTGGTCAAGAATACCTCCGAGGCACTCTCATTCGTGGCCTTCGGCCTGGACTGGCGAGCTGGCGACCAGGTGATCATCAGCGACGAGGAATTCCCTTCCAACCGCATCGTCTGGCTGGCACTGGCGGCTCAGGGCGTCGAGGTAGTCGAGGTCAATCTCAAGAGTGATGATCCGGAAGCGGCCTTGCTCGCCGCCTTCACCCCGCGTACACGCCTGTTGTCGATCAGCGCCGTGCAGTTCGCTAGCGGCCTGCGTCTCGATCTGCCGCGCCTAGGCCGCGGCTGCCGCCAGCATGGCGTGCTGTTCTGCATCGATGCCATCCAGCAACTGGGCGCCCTGCCCTTCGACGTTCAAGCCTACGACTGCGACTTCGCCATGGCCGACGGCCACAAGTGGATGCTCGGCCCGGAGGGCCTGGGGGTGTTCTATTGCCGTAGTGCGGTACGCGACCAGCTGAAACTGCACGAATACGGCTGGCACATGCTAGAGCACGCCGGCGACTACACCCGCCAGGACTGGCAGCCGGCCCGCAGTGCACGGCGCTTCGAATGCGGCAGCCCGAACATGCTCGGCGCCTTCGCCTTGGAGGCGAGCCTGTCGTTGCTCGAGGATGTGGGAATGGAGCGGGTTGGCGAGCTAGTGGGGGAATGGGTTCAGCGCTTGAACGACGGCATTCGCGAATTGCCCGGAGCAGTGATCCATAGCCCGCTCGACCCTGCGCGCCGCGCCGGCATCCTCAACTTCAGCCTAACGGGTTGGGACAACTCCGCGCTGTATCAACGTCTGCGCGAGGAACAGGTGATCTGCGTGCAACGCGGGCCAGGCGTGCGCCTGTCACCGCATTTCTACACCAGCGAGCAGGTTATCGAAGAGACCTTGGGCCTGCTAACCCAGCTGGCAAAAGGGTGAGGACTCAGCAGCGCCCGTGGTATTCCAAATCCGTTTAAAAAACTCAGGCTTTGGCCTGGACGCTCGCTGATCATGGCTAATACTGGAACGTACTGGTGTGCGGCATCTCCCCCCAAGTGCCCCGCCAGCCAAGGTACCGTGGACCGCGTACCTTGATTTACTCCTAATGGTCTTGACCCGGATTCATCCCCCAGAGTCCGGGTTTTTTTTGCTCAGCGGATCGCCGTTCCCGTAGGGTGGGTGAGCCGCCTGTCACGGTCGCCGACTGCTTCGCTGGATCTGGGTGCGGCGTAACCCACCATGGCTGCAACACCTCACATCGCCTGGTGCGCGCGGCGCCCCTACGGGCTGTTATGCGTCAGCCACACCAGCCAACGGGAACAAACGCTTGAAGTTGTTCGAGGTCTGCTCAGCCAAGGCCTCGTAGCTCACCCCACGCAGCACCGCCAGGTACTCAGCCACCTCTCGCACGTATTGCGGCAGGTTGGGCTTACCGCGATGGGGCACGGGCGCGAGATATGGCGAATCGGTTTCCACCAGCAGACGATCAACCGGCACCTGGCGCGCCACTTCGCGCAACGCCTCGGCATTGCGGAAGGTGACGATACCCGACAGGGAAATATAAAAACCGATATCCAGCGCGGCCTTGGCCATATCCCAGTCTTCGGTGAAGCAATGCAGCACGCCAGCCTGTGGCAACGCCGCTTCACGCAGTAGCGCCAGGGTATCGGCGCGGGCCTCGCGGGTATGCACGATCACCGGTTTTCCGGTAATGCGTGCGGCCTCCAGATGCAAACGGAAGGAATCCTGCTGCAGCGCAGCAGACTCCGGCTCATAGTGATAATCGAGGCCGGTTTCGCCAATGGCGACCACCTTCGGATGCGCCAGCTCGCCCAGCAGCCAGTCCAACGCGGGTTCTGCCCCCGGCTCCAGATCCAACGGATGCACGCCCACCGAGCAATCGACATCGTCATAACGCTCAGCCAGGCCCTTGACCGTGGCGGCGTTGTCGGCGCTGACGCCGATGCACAGAAAGTGGCCCACACCAACGGCGCGCGCCGCATCCAAGGCAGCATCCAGCGAGCCGCCATGGGCAGCGAGGTCGAGACGATCAAGGTGGCAATGGGAGTCGATCAGCACAGCGGGAAAACTCGGGCAAAGGGAAAGCCCGAATTGTAATCGAAAGCAGCAGTTGGCTGGACGCTCTGAGGGCAGAGGCATCGACCGCGAGGGAAAGGTGGCTCACGGCCGACGAATTACATGGTGTGCGTCGGGCGGTCGGACTTCAGCGCGCCAGCGAGGTAGGTTTCGATCTTGTTGCGCGCAGTGTTATCACCATCGTTGAACTGCACGCCGACACCGGCAGCACGGTTGCCCTGCGCGCCTTTCGGCGTAATCCACACCACCTTGCCTGCAACCGGAATCTTCTCCGGCTCATCCATCAGGTTGAGCAGCATGAACACTTCGTCACCGAGCTTGTAGCTCTTGTTGGTGGGAATGAAGAGGCCGCCATTCTTGATGAAGGGCATGTAGGCCGCGTACAGCACGGACTTGTCCTTGATGGTCAGGGACAGAATTCCGTTACGGGGACCCAGATTGGGTGGCAGGCTCATCAGCACATTCCTGGCGTTTATTGCTTAATGCCTGATTCTAGGGCCTGACCATACTCATGCGCAAACAACCAGGTGGCAGGCAGCCAGCAGAATGTGACGCCCTGCCGAATCCTGCTCCGACGCGACTCAGCCGCGATCCTGCGCCGGCAGTGCCGCCCATTGCACAAGCAACGCTTCGAGAAGCAGCACACGATTGAGGTTGGCTTTGCCCATCACTTTCTGCCTTTGCGCGAGCAACCATTCCTGAATCGCCAATACCTTGGCCTGCGCGCTCTTGTCCGCGAGGTATTGCACCACCTTGCGCATATCGGCCTGGCCGAGGCCTTCCTCGTTCTTGGTCAGTTGGTAGCGCAGCATCAGCTGCGCCCAGTCGCAGAACCAGTCGAACAGCAGATTCAGCGGCAGTGAGTTCCAGCTTTCGGCCAGCTGGCTCGGCGATATCTGCTGTTTGAGCAGTTTCTTCACACCCTCCACGGCCAGCGCACGCTGTTCGCGCACACCCTGAGCCTGCAAGCGCACGGCGGCCAGCGGCGAACCCGCTGCGAGCGTCAGCAGGTCAGCGCGCTCATCGTCACCCAGTTCGGGCAGTGCCTGGGCGAGCGAGGCCAGGCTCATCGCCTCGCTCGGCAAGGGGCAGGCCTGCTGCACGCAGCGACTCTTGATGGTCGGCAACAAGCGGCTCGGCTGGTGACTGATGAGCAGCAGCACGGTATTGCCGGACGGCTCTTCCAGGCTTTTCAGCAGCGCGTTGGCGGCATTGAGGTTCATCGCCTCGGCCGGCTCCAGCAGCACCACCTTGCGCCCACCGAGCTGCGCGGTCTGCACCACGAAATCGACCAGCTCACGCACCTGATCGACCTTGATCGGCTTGTCCGCTTCTTCCGGCTCCAGCACGTAGTTGTCCGGGTGAGTACCGGCGGCCAACAGATGACAGGATTTACAGTTGCCACAGGCATCCAGCCCGTTCGGACTCTGGCACAACAGGCGCGCCATCAGACGCTCGGCCAATGCACGCTTGCCGATCCCGGCCGGGCCATGTAGCAGATAGGCATGAGCATGTTGAGTACGCCCGGCCAGTTGCTGCCAGAGCGTTTGTTGCCAGGGATAGACCTCAGCCACGGCAAGCCTCCAGCAGGCTCGGCAGCAAGGCATCGATATCGGCTTGCACCTGCACCAGAGTCTGCCCGGCGTCCAGCACCCGATAGCGTTGCGGCGACTGCGCAGCACGCTGCAGGTAGGCCTGGCGTACGGCCTCGAAGAAGCCACGGCCTTCCTGCTCGAAGCGATCCAGACGCCCGCGTGCCGCCGCGCGTGCCAGACCAACCTCTACCGGCAGATCGAAGATCAGCGTCAGATCTGGACGCAGCTCACCCTGGACGAACTGCTCCAGTTGCGCGATGCGCTCGATGGAAAGACCCCGGCCGCCGCCCTGGTAGGCGTAGGTAGCATCGGTGAAACGGTCGCACAGCACCACACAGCCCCTGGCCAAAGCAGGACGAATCACCTGTTGCAGGTGCTGGGCGCGGGCGGCGAACACCAGCAGCAATTCGGTATCGGCCGCCATCGGCTCATCGCTGGGATCGAGCAGCAATTCGCGGATGCGCTCGGCCAGCGGCGTACCGCCGGGCTCACGGGTCAACAACACGTCGATACCGCGCTCGCGCAGGCGCTCGGCCAGGTACTCGCGGTTGGTGCTTTTGCCGGCGCCTTCCGGGCCTTCCAGGGTAATAAACAGACCGGTCACGGATTGCCCTTATTCAGTTTCGGCCGCCGCGCGCGGCGCGGGGCTGGAGCGGTAGTCGGCGCGACGTTTGAGCTGATATTCGCGCACCGCGCGATTGTGCTCGGCCAAGGTGTTGGAGAACACGTGGCTACCGTCGCCCCGCGCGACGAAATACAGCGTGGTGCCATCGAGCGGGTTGAGCGCAGCATTGATCGCCTCACGGCCGACCATGGCGATGGGTGTCGGCGGCATGCCGTCGATGGTGTAAGTGTTGTAGGGCGTCGGTGTACGCAGATCAGCACGAGTGATGCGCCCGTTATAGCGCTCACCCATGCCGTAGATAACCGTTGGGTCGGTCTGCAGACGCATGCCCATGCGCAGACGCCGGACGAACACACCGGCGATCTCGCCGCGCTCCTCGGGCACGCCGGTTTCCTTCTCGATCATCGAGGCCATGATCAGCGCATCGTAGGGCTCGCGATAGGGCAAGCCCTCGGCACGCTTCTGCCACTCCTCGGCCAATACGCTTTCGAGGCGTGCGTTGGCCTGCTTGAGCAGGTCCTCGTCGCTCATGCCGCGCACGTAGCGATAGGTGTCGGGAAAGAAACGCCCCTCGGGATTCTGTCCGGCCAGGCCCAGGCGCTCCATCAGCTGGACATCGCTGAGATCGGCCAGATGCTGCTCCAGGCGCTCCTGACGACCCAGGGCGGCGCGCACCTGGCGGAAGTTCCAGCCCTCGACCAGAGTCAGGCTGTACTGCACCACCTCGCCACGCTGCCACAGGCCGAGCATGTCTCGCGCCGTCTGCTGCGGGAGCAGTCGATATTCACCGCTGTGCATGGCCGGAGCACGCAGATTGAAGCGCCAGTACAGACGCAGCCAGAAGGCGTTGTCGATCACGCCATCCGCCTCCAGGCGATTGAGCAGGCCGCTCGGCGTGGCGCCGGACGGCACCTCCAGGAGCATTTCCTCAGTCAGATGCAGAGGCTGTTCCAGCGCTCTCTGCTGCTGCCAGGCGGCTCCCACGACTAGCAGCGCAGCCAGTAGCACGCCGCACTCAAGCAGCACCAAGATCTTGCGTAGCACCAGTTATTTACTCAGTAGGTCGCAGACGATGGCCTGCAGTTTACGGGTGAGCGGCCCGACCGACCAGTGTCGCTCTTGCAGCGCCCGAACAGGCCAGATGCCGTAAAGGCTGTTGCAGAGAAAGACTTCATCGGCATCCAGCAGTTCGTCGAAGGAAACATCGCGTAACTCGACGGCCAGTCCGAGCAACTGCGCTTGCTGCAGGATCTCCGCACGCATCACGCCAGCCACGCCACAGCGCGACAGATCAGCCGTCACCAGCCCGCCGCCGACGACGAGGAACAGGTTGCTGTACACGCCCTCGATGACTCGGCCACTGCTGTCGCGCATCAGGCCTTCGGCGCACTCGGCATCCTGCCATTCGGCGCGCGCCAACACCTGCTCCAGGCGATTGAGGTGCTTGAGCCCGGCCAGCAGTGGTTGCTCAGCCAGGCGCGTCTCGCAGGGAAACAGACGCACGCCCTGCTCGGCATGCGCTACAGGGTACTGCGGCAACGCAGCAGATTGCAGGATGCGCAGCGGCTGGCAGGGTTGCGGTGGCGCGTAGCCACGCTGGCCCTCGCCACGGGTGACGATGAGTTTGGCCACACCCTCACCCAACTGCCCGGCGAACGCCTGCAGCTCGCGCTCCATGAGAAGCAGATCGAGAGGAATGGACAGACGCCGACAGCCATCGGCCAGGCGCGCCATGTGCCGCGCCAGCAGCGGAATGTGCCCGCCGCGCACGGCGATGGTCTCGAACAGACCATCACCGTAAGCCAGGCCACGGTCGCGAACCGACGACTGCTCGCCGGGCACGCCGTTGACCCAGCTCAGCATCAGCCGTTGAACCGACGGAACAGCAGCGAGCCGTTGGTGCCGCCGAAGCCGAAGGAGTTCGACAGAGCGATCTCGATCGGCCTGGCTTTGGCCTGATGCGCGACGAAGTCCAGATCGCAGCCTTCGTCCGGCTCATCCAGGTTGATGGTCGGCGGCGCAACCTGATCGCGCAGCGCCAGCACGCTGAAGATCGCTTCCACAGCGCCTGCAGCACCCAGCAGGTGACCGGTCATGGACTTGGTCGAGCTGACCGACAGCTTGTAGGCGTGATCGCCGAACACGCTTTTCACCGCGGCAACTTCAGCCTTGTCACCCGCAGGCGTCGAGGTGCCATGCGCGTTGATGTACTGCACCTGATCGGCATTGATACCCGCATCACGCAGGGCGGCGGCCATGCAGCGCGCTGCACCGGCGCCATCTTCGGGGGGCGAGGTCATGTGGAAGGCATCGCCGCTCATGCCGAAGCCAATCAGCTCGGCGTAGATGGTGGCACCACGTGCCTTGGCGTGCTCCAGCTCTTCCAGCACCAGGGCGCCGGAACCATCGGACAGCACGAAGCCGTCACGGCCCTTGTCCCACGGACGGCTGGCCTTGGTCGGCTCGTCGTTGCGCGTCGACAGCGCACGTGCAGCACCGAAGCCGCCCATGCCCAGGCCGCAAGCCGCCATTTCGGCACCGCCGGCAACCATCACGTCGGCTTCGCCGTAGGCAATGTTGCGCGCGGCCATACCGATGCAATGGGTGCCGGTAGTGCACGCCGTGGCGATAGCGTAGTTCGGCCCCTGCAGACCCAGGTGAATCGACAGGAAGCCGGAAATCATGTTGATGATCGAGCCCGGCACGAAGAACGGCGAAATACGCCGCGGTCCCTGCTCGTGCAGCGATTTGCAGTTGTTCTCGATATTGGTCAGGCCGCCGATGCCGGAGCCCATGGCCACACCGATACGCTCACGGTTGGCGTCGGTGATATCCAGCCCGGAATCACGCACGGCCTGGAAGCAGGCAGCGAGACCGTACTGGATGAACAGGTCGAGCTTGCGCGCCTCTTTGGCGGACAGGTATTCCTCGACGTTGAAGCCCTTGAGCGATCCGCCAAAACGGGTGGAGTAGGCGGACAGGTCCATATGCTCGATCAGACCGATGCCACTGCGCCCGGCCAAAATGCCCTGCCAGCTGCTCGGCACATCGTTACCCAGCGGCGACAGCATGCCCATACCGGTAACCACGACGCGTCTACGCGACACAGCAATCTCCTCTTGTTCTACTCAGGCGCCACATGCGCCTTGCACGTAAAGAAAAGCCGCACGCCTGATTAGGGCAGTGCGGCTTTTCTCGGTCAGAAAGCTGACGGTGACTTATTGCGCGTGGGCAGTCACGTAGTCGATAGCTTCCTGAACGGTGGTGATCTTCTCAGCTTGCTCGTCCGGGATCTCGGTCTCGAATTCTTCCTCGAGAGCCATCACCAGCTCAACGGTGTCAAGAGAGTCGGCACCCAGGTCTTCAACGAAGGAAGCGCTGTTGGTTACTTCCTCTTCCTTGACGCCAAGTTGCTCAGCAACGATTTTCTTGACGCGTTCTTCGATGGTGCTCATACCTTGTTTTCACTCCTATTGGACAAATCCAGGCAGCTGGTAGCGGCCAAGTGTATAGAAAGGGTTTTTAGCATTTCAAGCTGAATGCCGGGGAGCCCCCAGGAACACTTCAACGATCTGTCTATAAACCTGTTGCAGCTTTATAACGGATTTTAGACAGCCACTATGACAGTTTTCTGATGGCTCGCGTCACATTCGAGAGCCTCCGATCATTCGAAGGCGCCCTTTTTAGCTCATGTACATACCGCCGTTCACCGGAATAGTAGCGCCAGTGACGTAGCCTGCGCCATCGGAAGCCAGGAATCCGACAACTTTGGCAATCTCTTCAGCCTGGCCCAGACGACCCAGCGGAATCTGAGTCAGCAGCGCTTCACGCTGTGCTTCAGGCAGCTCACGGGTCATATCGGTGTCGATGAAACCCGGAGCGACCGAGTTGACCGTGATACCGCGAGAACCCACTTCACGCGCCAGAGCGCGGCTGAAACCTTCGAGACCGGCCTTGGCAGCCGCATAGTTGGCCTGCCCGGCATTGCCCATGGCACCGACCACGGAACCGATGTTGATGATGCGACCGAAGCGCGCCTTGGTCATGCCACGCAGCACGCCCTTGGACAGGCGATAGAGGCTGTTCAGGTTGGTATCGATGACGTCGAACCACTCGTCGTCTTTCATGCGCAGCATGAGGTTGTCGCGCGTGATGCCAGCGTTGTTGACCAGAATCGCCGGAGCACCGAACTGCTCGACAATAGCGCCCAGCACAGCCTCGACGGACTCGGCGCTGGTCACATTCAGTTCCATACCAGTCCCACTGACACCATGCTCTTTCAGCGTGGCAGCAATGCGCTCAGCACCGGATGCCGAAGTAGCAGTACCGATAACGGTAGCCCCCTGACGCCCCAATTCCAGGGCGATTGCCTGACCGATGCCACGGCTGGCGCCGGTGACCAGCGCGACCTTACCTTGCAGACTCATGTTCGTTCTCCTTTCTCAAGCCAACGCAGCGCGAGCAGCGGCGAAAGCATCGGTGGTATCCAGGTTGTAAGTGTTGATGCCTTTGACGCAGCGCTTGTTCAGGCCGCCCAGCACCTTGCCCGGGCCGCACTCGACCAGCTCGGTAACGCCCTGCTCGGACAGACGCACCATGGACTCGACCCAGCGTACCGGGCTGTATAGCTGCGCCAGCAGGTCGGCTTTCAGCGTGGCCAGATCCGATACCACGGCTGCACTGACGTTCTGTACCAGCGGGATCTGCGGCGCCTGCCAGCTCAGCGCCTCCACCGACTCGGCGAAACGCTCGGCGGCCGGTTTCATCAGCGCGCAATGCGACGGCACGCTGACCGGCAGCGCCATGGCGCGCTTGGCGCCACGGGCCTTGCACGCCTCGATGGCGCGCTCGACGGCAGCAGCGCTACCGGCGATCACCACCTGGCCAGGTGCGTTGAAGTTCACTGCACTGACCACATCACCCTGCGCAGCTTCGGCACAGGCAGCCAGTACGTCGGCATCTTCCAGACCGAGGATGGCGGCCATACCGCCCTGCCCGGCTGGAACGGCCTGCTGCATCAATTGACCACGGCGCTCCACCAGCTTCACGGCATCGGCAAAGGCGATGCTACCAGCGGCGACCAGCGCGGAATATTCACCCAGGCTGTGACCGGCGACGAACGCCGGCTTAGCGCCGTTTTCGGCCTGCCACAGGCGCCACAGGGCGACGGAGGCAGTGAGAATGGCCGGCTGAGTCTTGTCGGTCTGGTTCAGTTGCTCTTCCGGACCTTGCTGGGTCAGCGCCCAGAGGTCGTAGCCGAGCGCTTCAGAGGCTTCACCGAAGGTATCGAGCACCAGCTTCTGCTGAGCACCGTGGTCGGCAAGCATGGCCAGGGCTTGCGAGCCTTGACCGGGAAAGACGAATGCGAGGGATGCAGACATGAATAAGTCCCTTGAGTCGAAAAACCAACGCCAGGCGAGCCTGGCGCAGCAAACTGACAGTTGGATGACAGGCTACGCGCGGCAGTCACATTCCGCTGCAGCTCATACCCTGAAAACGTGACGAGTCTACAGCAACAAGTCTTCGAGGCGACCATGCAGTCGCTGCGGCAAATTTTCCTGCACCTCGCGCAACGCACAACGAATGGCGCTCTGGAAACTCTCCTGCCCCGCCGCACCATGGCTCTTGACCACGATGCCCTGCAGCCCGAGGAAACTCGCACCATTGTGCTTGGCGGGCGCCAGGTCGGCCTTGAGGCGACGCAGCAGCGGCATCGCGAGAGCACCGATGGCCTGCGCGAACAACCCCTCACTGAACAGCGTCTCGACCCGCCCGGTGATCATCTTGGCCAGACCTTCGCTGGACTTGAGCAGGATATTGCCAACGAAGCCATCGCACACCACGACATCGGCCTCACCGCGGTACATGCCGTCGCCCTCGATGTAGCCAATGAAGTTCAAACCAGGCGCCTGCTGCAGCATATTGGCCGCCAGCTTGACCTGCTGATTGCCCTTGATGTCTTCGGTACCGACATTGAGCAAGGCGATTCGCGGCCGTGGGACGCCCAGCGTCTCGGCAGCCACGGCGCCCATGATCGCGAACTGATAGAGGTGCTCGGCACTGCAATCGACGTTGGCGCCCAGATCCAGCAGGTAGCAGTGACCACGCTCGGTAGGAATCGGGCTGACCATGGCCGGCCGATCGATACCCGGCAGCGTCTTCAGCACATAACGCGACAGCGCCATCAGCGCACCGGTATTGCCGGCGCTGACGCAGGCATGCGCCTGACGCTGACGCACCAATTCCAGCGCCACGCGCATCGAGGCATCCGGCTTGCCGCGCAGGGCCTGAGCTGGACGCTCGTCCATGGCAATCACTTCACTGGCGTGATGAACCTGCAGGCGTGAGCGATCGACACCAGACTGGCGAGCGAGCTGTTCTTCGATGAGGGGAGCTTGACCGACAAGGGCCAGGTGCAGCGAGGGGAATTCGGCCAGCGCAGAAATGCAGGCCGGAACAATGCAGTGGGGACCGAAGTCCCCACCCATTGCATCAATCGCGATGATCGAGGCGGACAAGGATTACTCGTCAGCGCCCTTGTCGATCACTTTGCGACCGCGATACACGCCTTCCGGAGAAACGTGGTGGCGCAGGTGAACTTCACCGGTGCTCTTCTCTACGGACAGGGTGCTGGCCTCGAGGGCGTCGTGCGAACGACGCATGTCGCGGGCGGAACGGGATTTTTTGTTCTGCTGAACAGCCATAACTCATTAACTCCTAAACGTTTGGGTCACGCTTTAACTGCGCCAATACACTGAACGGGTTGGACCGCGATACCTCGTCCTCGCCTGGCTCGGGCTCATCGAGACCGTCCGGCTGCTGGCAATCACCTGGGGCATGAGCAGGAACGATTGGCAGGGCGAGAAGTAACTCTTCCTCGACCAGACCAAGAAGCTCCAGCGGCTCTTCGCCCACTTCCAGTATGTCGTAGCCCTTGGGCAAGGACTGAGTGTTCGCTCCAACCCGAACCACTGCGTATTCACATTCGCTGCGGATGGGTAGCGCGACCAGCTCCAGACAACGCTGGCAGACCATTTTGACCTCAACCTCGAGCTCACTGCGGATAACCACAGTTTTCTGCTCGTCACGGGCGAAATGAAACTTCGCCTGCACCGTACCAACCGTATCGGCAAGCGGGTCGCAGAGACGCGGCAGGCTGGCCAGTTCGAGCTGCCCTTCAAGGGTAGCTTCGCGGTCGGCGAGCTTGCGCGGATCAACGTGAGGTGGAATCGGCCCATTCAACATAGGCGCAGCATTCTAGGGATGCACCCTGTCCATGTCAAAGGAAATTCGGCCTGTTTTCGAGGCGCGACGGCCAGTAGAATTTCCCACCCACGCGTATAAAGGAAGAGAACATGCCCTCACTGCTGCTCGCCTCCAGCTCACCCTACCGCCGCGAGCTGCTCGAACGCCTGCAACTGCCCTTTACCTGGCAGTCACCCAGCATCGATGAAAGCCGCCGCGAGGGCGAAGCCGCCATCGACCTGGTCAAACGCCTAGCTGAAGAAAAGGCACGCGCCCTCGCCGCCAACCACCCAGACCACCTGATCATCGGCTCGGACCAGGTCGCCGCACTCAGCGACGGACAGATACTCGGCAAACCCCACGATCTGCCGAGAGCCCAGCAACAGTTGCGCGCCGCCAGCGGCAGCAGCGTCACCTTTCTGACCGGACTGGCACTGCTCAATTCGAGCACCGGCAAATGCCAGGTCGAATGCGTGCCCTTCACCGTGCATTTTCGCCCACTGAGCGACGAGCAGATCCTGCGCTACCTGCAACGCGAGCAGCCATTCGATTGCGCCGGCAGCTTCAAGTCCGAAGGTCTGGGCATCAGCCTGTTTCGCAGCACCGAGGGCGAAGACGCCACCAGCCTGGTCGGCCTGCCACTGATTCGCCTGGTGGACATGCTGCTGAACGAAGGCATCGAGATTCCTTGACTCATCAATAAAGAAGGCCCGCTAAGCGGGCCTTCTTTTATATATCAGCGCAGCGTCGGCCCCTGAAAGCCCATCCACAGCGCAATGCGATCCGCGACACTGGTACCCAGGCGCTTGGCGAAGCGATCAAATGGCGTATCACGCTGAGTGAAGTCGACCATCTCTTTCTGACCAATCACCTCACGCGCCACATAACTGGCACTACCCAGCGCATCGACCAAGCCCAGCTGCAGCGCCTGCTCGCCGGACCAGACCAGCCCCGAGAACAATTCGGGATGCTCGTCAGCCTTGAGGCGATCACCACGCCCCTGCTTCACGCTGTCGATGAACTGACGATGAGTGGTGTCCAGCACGGTTTTCCAGAAGCGGGTTTCCTCTTCCTTCTGCGGCTGGAACGGATCGAGGAATGCCTTGTGCTCACCCGAGGTATAGACGCGACGCTCGACACCGAGCTTGTCCATGGTTTCAACAAAACCGAAACTGGCCGCCGTAACACCAATGGAGCCAACCAGACTGGCCTTGTCGGCATAGATCTCATCGGCCGCGCTGGCGATGTAATAGGCACCGGATGCACCCAGATCACTGATCACAGCGTAGACCTTGGTCTGCGGATACTCGCCACGCAAGCGACGAATCTCGTCATAGATGTAGCCGGACTGCACCGGACTACCGCCCGGGCTGTTGATACGCAGGATCACACCCTTGGTATTGGTGTCCTCGAAGGCGGCGCGCAGACTCCCCACCACTTTGTCGGCACTAGCCTCCTCTCGATCAGCGATCATGCCGCGAATTTCGATAAGCGCCGTATGCGCCTCAGTGGTCGAGGCCTTTTTCAAATCAAGCACCGGCAACACCAGCGCCAGCGCACCGAACAGATAGATAAAGGTCAGCAGCTTGAAAAAGATGCCCCAGCGACGCGAGCGACGCTGCTCCTGAACACTGGAAAGCAGTGCCTTTTCCAGCAACTTCCAGCTTTTGGCATCCTCGCCCGACGAAGACGATGACTTCCACTCATCCGACATGCTCACTCACCTCTGCAGGACGCTGCGCCTGACGGCCTTCCAGCCATGCACGCAGCTCATTGAATTCATTGATCGCCAAACGCGGCGAGCACTCGCGCAGCACCGACAACGGCTGTGCACCGAAACCTACCGCCACCGCGTCCATCCCGGCATTGCGCGCCATCAGCAGGTCGAAGGTCGAATCCCCCACCATCAGCGCGCGCTCGGGCTGCACCCGGCAATGCGCAAGAATCTCGTGCAGCATCAGCGGATCGGGCTTGCTCGCCGTCTCGTCAGCGCAACGGGTGATATCGAAGTAATCCAGCCAACCCTTGTCAGCCAGCACCCTATGCAACCCCCTGCGCCCCTTGCCGGTCGCCACAGCCAGTTGATACCCCTGCTCACGAAAGACTTCGAGCGACTCGCGCACACCCTCGAACAACGGTGACGGCTCGGTTTCCAGCGCCAGATACTGCTCACTATAGGCGCGCCGGATGGTTTCGATTCGCAGCGACTCATCGAGTTCCGGGTACAGCGTGCGAATCGCAACCCCAAGTTCCAGCCCAATGATCCCGCGCACTGCGACATCCGTGCAGCGCGGCACGCCCGCCACATCGGCCGCGCGATGCATGGCCTCGACGATACGGCCGATGGAATCCACCAGCGTGCCATCCCAATCGAAGATCAGTAGCTGATAATCAGGCACTCAGGCGCTCCAGGGTCTTGGCCCACATCTCGTCCACCGGCGCCTCGAGCTTCAGCACGCCACCATCAGGCAGCGGCACGTGCAACTCGTAGGCATGCAGGAACAGGCGCTTGCCGCCCAGCTCGCGAATCTCGCGGGAGAAGTCGTCATCGCCGTATTTGCTGTCACCGGCAATACCATGGCCTGCATATTGCGCGTGCACACGAATCTGGTGGGTACGACCAGTGATCGGCCTGGCTTCGACCAGCGTGGCGAACTCGCCAAAACGGCGCAGCACACGAAATACCGTGAGCGCCTCCTTGCCCTCGGGATTCACCTCGACCATACGCTCGCCGGAGCGCAGGTTGCTTTTCAGCAGCGGCGCGGCGATCTGCTTCTTGGCAGTCGCCCAATGGCCGCGCACCAACGCCATATAGCGCTTGTCCACGCCATCGCCGCGCAGTGCTTCGTGCAGGTGGCGCAGCATGCTGCGCTTCTTGGCGATCATCAGCAGGCCGGATGTATCGCGATCGAGACGATGCACCAGCTCCAGATCCTTGGCATCGGGACGCAACTGGCGAAACGCCTCGATCACACCGTAATTCAAGCCGCTGCCACCATGCACGGCGATACCGGCCGGCTTGTTCAGCACGATCAGCGCCTTGTCCTCATAAACGATGGCGGCTTCGAGGCGCTGCAGCAGTCCCTGCGCCAGCGGCTCGGGCTCATCACGCTCAGCCAGACGCAGCGGCGGCACACGCACGACATCGCCAGCTTGGAGTTTGTATTCGGGCTTGATCCGACCCTTGTTAACCCGCACCTCACCCTTGCGCAAAATGCGGTAAATCAGGGTCTTGGGCACGCCCTTGAGCTGTGTCCTGAGGAAGTTGTCGATGCGTTGGCCGGCGAGTTCCGGTGCAACCTCGATCAGCTGAACGCCGGAGGTTGGAGAGGCAGGAGTAGTCATCGCGCAATCATAACAATTTTTTATGGAATTGAAGCACTTAATCATTGCTGCTATAGTCGCGAACGCCGCCAAAAGCGGCCTGGCTTGTGGATGAATGCCAAACTTGCCATCCCCTGCCCGCGCAAACGTATTTGGACGTGAGGCCGTCCGACGGATTCTTCAGGTTAGAAAGGCCGCAAAAGGCCACGAAGACTTCGGAAATAAAGCCTTGAGTATGATGCGCGATTCGCCCGCCGGGCGGTCGCGGTAACTGACAACCGCTGCGGAATCCGCGCGCGGCACCCGATTTTCAGCGATACGTGTAGGGTGGAGATGTACAACTGTCGGACTGCGTAGCATATCGCTTGATCAAAGACGCCTCATCTCGTCCGCTACCGCCAGTTGATTCCTCTTCCTGACTGAGTGCTTTCTGTCACCACAGCAAGCAGGAGACGTCCGTCGCGACCGCCGCCTGATAATGGCTGACCGTCGCTAGACAGTGGAACGATTTACGACCGTTTCTGACGCGCCTGACACCGACCCTGAGAGTCGTGTGTGCCTAACGTGGCTTCCGCTAGCCCGGAACCCATTGGTACCACATGAAAAGAATGCTAATTAACGCAACTCAGCCCGAAGAGTTGCGTGTTGCCCTGGTAGATGGCCAAAAACTCTACGACCTGGACATCGAGTCCGGCGCCCGCGAACAGAAGAAGGCCAACATCTACAAAGGCCGTATCACCCGCGTTGAACCCAGCCTTGAAGCCGCTTTCGTCGATTTCGGTTCCGAACGCCACGGTTTCCTCCCCCTCAAAGAAATCTCCCGCGAATACTTCTCCAAGTCTCCTGAAGGCGGCCGCGTCAACATCAAGGACGTGCTCAAGGAAGGCCAGGAAGTCATCGTCCAGGTCGAGAAAGAAGAGCGCGGCAACAAGGGCGCAGCCCTGACTACCTTCATCAGCCTGGCCGGTCGTTACCTGGTGCTGATGCCGAACAACCCTCGCGCCGGTGGTATCTCCCGCCGCATCGAAGGCGAGGAGCGCAACGAACTGCGCGAAGCGCTGAATGGTCTCAATGCACCAGCCGACATGGGCCTGATCGTGCGTACTGCCGGCCTGGGTCGTTCCAGCGAAGAAATGCAGTGGGACCTCGACTACCTGCTGCAACTGTGGAGCGCCATCAAGGAAGCCTCCACCAGCCGCCCTGCCCCGTTCCTGATCTATCAGGAATCCAACGTCATCATCCGCGCCATCCGCGACTACCTGCGCCAGGACATCGGCGAAGTGCTGGTCGACAGCGTCGAAGCCCAGGAAGAAGCCCTGTCCTTCATCCAGCAGGTGATGCCGCAGTACGCCAGCAAGATCAAGCTGTACGAAGACAGCGTGCCGCTGTTCAACCGCTTCCAGATCGAAAGCCAGATCGAAACCGCCTTCCAGCGTGAAGTGAAGCTGCCGTCCGGCGGTTCCATCGTCATCGACCCGACCGAAGCCCTGGTGTCCATCGACATCAACTCGGCGCGCGCCACCAAAGGCAGCGACATCGAGGAAACCGCCCTGCAGACCAACCTGGAAGCGGCCGAGGAAATCGCCCGCCAACTGCGTCTGCGTGACATCGGCGGCCTGATCGTCATCGATTTCATCGACATGACCCCAGCCAAGAACCAGCGCGCCGTCGAAGAAAAGGTGCGTGAAGCCCTGGAGGCCGATCGTGCCCGCGTTCAGGTCGGCCGCATCTCGCGCTTCGGCCTGCTGGAAATGTCCCGTCAGCGTCTGCGTCCGTCGCTGGGCGAGACCAGCGGCATCGTCTGCCCGCGTTGCAACGGCCAAGGCATCATCCGTGACGTCGAATCCCTGTCGCTGGCCATCCTGCGCCTGATCGAAGAAGAAGCACTGAAGGATCGCACCGCCGAAGTCCGCGCCCAGGTGCCGATCCCGGTCGCCGCCTTCCTGCTCAACGAGAAGCGCAACTCGATCACCAAGATCGAACTGCGCACCCGTGCGCGCATCGTGATCCTGCCGAACGATCACCTGGAAACGCCGCATTTCGAAGTCCAGCGCCTGCGTGACGACAGCCCGGAAGCGCTGAGCGGCCAGACCAGCTACGAAATCGCCGCTACTGCGGAAACCGAAGAAGCCGCCGCCCACCCGGCCGCTGCCACGCGCACCCTGGTTCGCCAGGAGGCCGCAATCAAAGCCGCGCCACGCAGCAGTGCCCCGGTCGCGGCCGAGCCGCAAGCGCCGCTGACGCCGACCAAAGCACCTGAGCCGAGCCTGTTCAAAGGCCTGGTGAAGTCGCTGGTCAGCCTGTTCGCCGGCCAGGAAGAAGAAGCCAAGCCAGCTGTCGTCGAGAAGAAGAACAGCGAGCGCCCACCGCGCGAAGAGCGCCGCAACGGTCGTCAACAGAGCCGCAATCGCGGTGGTCGTCGCGACGAAGAGCGCAAGCCGCGCGAAGAACGTGCACCGCGTGAAGAGCGCCAGGCACGCGAGCCGCGCGAAGAGCGTCAGCCTCGTGAAGAGCGCGCTCCACGCGAAGAACGCGCCCCACGCGAGCCGCGTGAAGGCCAGGAAAACCGCCGCGAGCGCAAACCGCGCGAAGAGCGCGCTCCGCGTGAAGAGCGCGTACGTGAACTGCGCGAGCCACTGGACGCCGCCAGCACTGAGCAACGTGAAGAACGCTCCGAGCGCCAATCACGTGGCGAGCGCCAGGAACGTCAGCGTCCGCCGCGCGAAGAGCGTCAGCCGCGTGCCGAGCAGGCCGAGGCTCTGCAGGATGAAGCCCTGCCAAACGAAGAACAGCTGCAGGATGACGAGCAGGACAACAACGATGGCGAACGTCCGCGTCGCCGCTCTCGTGGCCAGCGTCGCCGCAGCAACCGTCGCGAGCGTCAGCGTGATGCCGACGGCAACCTGATCGAAAGCGCCGAGAACAGCGAAGCCGCAGGTAACGAAGCTCAAGCCGCCGCTCCAGCTGCCGTAGCCACTGCCGCCGCCGTGGTTGCAGAAAGCGTCGATAGCAGCGAGGCCGTTGCCAGCGAAGCTCCGGTCAACCCAGCACCGGCCGTCGAAGCACCGGCTGCTCAGGTTGAAGAAGCCCCTGCTGCTCAACCGGCCGAGGCGCAAGTCGAAGCTACCGTGACTGAAGCGGTCGAAGCTCCGGTCGCGGAGAAGGCAACTGAAGCAGAGCCGGCCGCAGTCGAAGCCCCTGTCGTCGTGGAAGCTGCTGCTGCCGAGCCGGTCGCACAAGCTGAGCCGGTTGTCGAAGTCGCCCAGGAGCCTGTTCCGGCACCGGTCGAGCAAGCCCCTGCTGCCGCAGCGGTTCCGGCAAATGCCACTGGCCGTGCGCCGAACGACCCGCGCGAAGTGCGTCGTCGTCAGCGTGAAGCTGAGCGCCTGGCGCGCGAAGCTGCACAGGCTGCCGCTGCAGCCCCGGCTATAGAGGCTGCGCCAGCAGTCGAAGTTGCTCCGGCCGCCGAAGCAAGCGCCCCGGTAGAAGCCGAAGCCACTGCAGTCGAAACCGCTCCTGCGGTCGAGCCAGTCGCCGAAGCCGAAACCACTCCTGTCGTCAGCGAGCAAAACGCGAGCGAAGCGGTAGAGCAAGCGCAGCCGGAAGAACAGACGCCAGCCGACGAGGAAGAGGTCAAGCCCCAGGCTTGATCCTCCTGCGGTCACTAAAAAGGGGATGCCTAGGCATCCCCTTTTTCATTTCCGTGTCTGGCGCTGCAGAAGCGTAGCCTGGATGCAATCCGGGAGTGGCAAGCAGGAACAGATCAGAGCACGTTAGGCTCGATCTCCAACTCAACACCGAAGCGCTCGAATACATCAGCCTGGATACGCTGCGCCAACTGCAGCAGTTGCGCGCCCGTGGCGTTGCCGTAGTTGACCAGCACCAGCGCCTGCAAACGATGCACGCCGGCATCACCCTCACGCGCGCCCTTCCACCCTGCCCGCTCGATCAACCAGCCAGCCGCCAGTTTGGCCAGGCCAGCACCAGCCGGATAGCTGACCAGGTCAGCATGTTCGGCGCGAATGCGTTCGGCCAGCTCGAATGGCACCACTGGATTCTTGAAGAAGCTGCCGGCGTTACCCAGCTCGGCGGGATCTGGCAGCTTTTCGCTGCGAATGGCGCAGATAGCCCGGCTGACATCGCTGGCAGTCGGCGCTTCCACGCCCATCTCTACCAGGCGCTGACGTACCGGACCGTAATCCAGACGCAGCGAAGCCAGACGACTCAAACGAAAGCGCACGCGCAGAATCAGCCAACGCCCGGCTTCGCGCTTGAACAGGCTGTCGCGATAGGCGAAAGCGCATTCTTCGAGGGCAAAGTCGCGTAGTTCTCCGGTCTGTCGATCCAGCGCGGTCAAGCCTTCGAACAGATCCTTGATCTCCACGCCGTAGGCACCGATGTTCTGCATCGGCGCGGCGCCGACGGTACCGGGAATCAGGCTGAGGTTTTCCAGGCCATTGAGGCCCTGCGCCAGGCTCCATTGCACGAAGGGATGCCAGGGCTCGCCAGCTTCGGCCTCCACCAGCACCTGCTCGCCGTCATCCTCCAGAATGCGAATACCACGGCTGGCCATGCGCAGCACCAGCGCCTCGACATCGCGAGTCAGCAGCAGGTTGCTGCCGCCACCGATCACCAGCAGCGGCAAGCCGTGCTGTTGCGCCAGGCCTAACGCCTCGCGCACTTCGTCATCGTGACGAGCTTCGGCGAATAGCCGGGCGCGTACGTCGACACCAAAGCTGTTGAAGGCCTTGAGCGACACGTCGCTCTGCAGATTCAGACTCACAGGCGCCCCTTGGTCTCGATTAACAGCGCATCGCTGGCCTGTTCGATCAGGTCCAGCACCTGCTCGAAGCCATCTTCGCCGCCGTAGTAAGGGTCCGGTACCTCGTCCAATGCCAGCTGATAACGGCGCAGATAGAGATCAAGATCAGCACCGGCATTGGCAGGACGCAGCGCCTTGAGGTTGCGCAAATTGCTCTGATCCATGGCCAGGATCAGGTCGAAGCGCTGGAAGTCAGCAGCCTCGACCTGACGCGCACGCTGTGCAGACAAATCATAGCCACGGCGCAACGCGGCTTGGCGCGTACGACTGTCCGGCGCCTTGCCGACGTGCCAGTCGCCAGTGCCGGCGGAATCCACCTGCACCCGATCTTCCAGGCCAGCTGCGCGCAGCTTGTGGCGAAACACGCCTTCTGCCGTCGGTGAACGGCAGATGTTGCCCAGGCAGACGAACAGAACCTTCATCAGGCCCCCAGCAGGTGGCGTACCCGCTCCAGGTCTTCGGCAGTATCCACGCCAGCCGCCGGCGCCTCGAGCGCATCGGCGACGTGGATGCGCACGCCGTTGTACAACGCGCGCAGCTGTTCCAGGCACTCGGTGTCTTCCAGCCAGCATGGGCCCCAGGCGACGAAGTCATGCAGGAAGCCCGCACGGTAGGCGTAGATACCAATGTGGCGACGGTATGGCACACCTTGCGGCAGCGCATCGCGGCTCTTGGCGAAGGCGTCACGTGCCCAGGCCAGTGGCGCACGGCTGAAGGTCAGGGCCAGGCCGGTCTTGTCGGCGACCACTTTGACCACGTTGGGATTGAACAGCGCGGTGACGTCCTCGATGGGCTCGGCCAAGGTGGCGATACCAGCCTGCGGATTGGCTGCCAGGTTGCCTGCCACCTGATCGATGATCACAGGCGGAATCAGCGGCTCATCGCCCTGCACGTTGACCACGATGGCATCGGCCGGCAAACCAAGCTGGGTGGCGACTTCAGCCAGGCGATCGGTGCCGGAGTTGTGATCCTCGCGGGTCAGCAGCACCTCGGCGCCGAAGGCCTGGCAGGCTTCGACGATACGCGCATCGTCGGTGGCGATGACCACACGCTGGGCCGAACTCTTCTTCGCCTGCTCCCAGACGTGCTGCACCATGGGCTTGCCGGCGATGTCCTGAAGCGGCTTGCCGGGCAGGCGGGTGGAGGCGTAACGAGCAGGAATGACGACGGTGAAGGCTGCGTTCATTTACTTGTCCAGACGCTCATCGGTATTCAGGGTACGGGCTTCGCTTTCCAACATCACCGGAATGCCATCGCGAATCGGGTAGGCTACGCCAGCGCCCTTGCTGATCAGTTCAGTCTTGTCTTCGGAAAGCTGCAGCGGGCCTTTGCAGATCGGGCAAGCGAGAATATCGAGCAGTTTGAGGTCCATGGCGCAGTCCTTGATGGGGTCATCAAGACCCCGGTATGAGGCGGGCCAGTTCGTTGTCCAGCCAGTCGACAAAAGCCGGCGTGGGCACGGCGTCGACGGCCAGGTACCACCAGTCGGCGGCGGCGAAGGCCCGGCATTTCACCGCATCCTTTTCCGTCATCAGCAGGGGCAGCGACGGCTCGAAACTGAGCTGCGCGGCATCGTACTGGGCATGGTCGGCGAAGGGGTGCGGAACCGGGCGCCAGTTTAGCGCTTCGAGGGTATTGAAGAAACGTTGCGGATTACCGATACCGGCCACCGCATGCACCACCTGGCCGGGCGGCAGATGTTCGAGGCCGACGCGCTCACCGCTGGCCAGATTGACCAGTGCGGTCGGCTGCAGACGAAAGGCGTAGCCATCGGCGCGGTCGGCCTCGGCGCCATTGAACAGCACCGCACCCACCTCACTGAGACGCTCGGCCGGTTCACGCAGTGGTCCGGCCGGTAGGCAGCGGCGATTGCCCAGACCGCGCGCGGCATCGATCAGCACCAGTTCCAGATCGCGCGCCAGACGGTAGTGCTGCAGGCCGTCGTCGCAGAGGATCAGGTCCAATTTTTCTTCGGCCAGCAACGCACGCACGGCGCGGCTGCGATCCGGGTCGATCATCAAGGGCACGCCTGTACGCTGGACGATCAGCAGGGGCTCGTCACCTGCTTCGGCCGCAAGTTGCTCGGCACGCACGCGCCACGGCAGGCTCGGCGGCGTGGCGCCATAGCCACGGCTGACCACGCCGACCTTGAGGCCACGAGCGCGGCAATGCTCGATGAGAAAGAGGATCAGCGGCGTCTTGCCGGTACCGCCGACGGTGATGTTGCCCACCACCAGCACAGGCACTGGGGCACGGTAGATATCGCCCTCGCCGGCCAGAAAGCGTGCACGCTTACCCTGCACCACACGGCGGTACAACCACTCCAGCGGGCGCAGCAGTGCCAGCGCCGGGTGGCCGCGGTACCAGGCCTCGAGCAAGCGATCAGCGGCGCTCACTTAGGGATTTTCCTGTGCTTCCACCGTGGTGATGCGCAGGTGCGAGAAGCCCAGCTTGCCAGCAGCGTCCATGGCCGTAATCACCGCCTGGTGCGGGGTCTTGCCATCGGCACTGAGGATCAACGGCAGGCTGTTGTCGCCGTCGGATTCCTTCTGCAGCGCCGCCATGAGGTTAGTCAGGTTGCTTTCCAGCAGCGCCTTGCCATTGACCGAGTAGGCGCCATCGGCACCAATCAGCACCTCGACCTGCTTGAGCTCGGTCCGCTCGGGCGGCGTGCCACTGGCCGCCTCAGGCAGATCGACCTTGAGCTGGGTCTCGCGGGTAAAGGTGGTGGTGACCACGAAGAACAGCAGCAGGATGAATACCACGTCGATCAGCGAGGCCAGGTTGATCTCGACGTTCTCCCGCGGTTTGCGCCGGAATTTCACGCCTTGCCCTCACCCAGGTCGACGTCGCGATCACCCTGTACCATTTCCACCAGCTTGATCGCTTCCTGCTCCATGCCGACTACCAGTTCGTCGACACGACGCTGCAGATAGCGATGGAAGAACAGTGCAGGGATCGCCACCATCAGGCCAGCTGCCGTGGTGATCAGCGCCTTGGAGATACCACCGGCGAGCATCGGCGCGTTGGCCATACCCGAGCCCATGAAGGAGCTGAAGATTTCGATCATGCCCAGTACGGTACCGAGCAGGCCGAGCAGCGGCGCGATGCCGGCAATGGTGCCGAGCGCATTGAGGTAGCGCTCCAGCTCGTGGATGACGCGAGCCGCGGCCTCCTCGATGCACTCTTTCATGATCTCGCGACCATGCTTGGAGTTGGCCAGGCCGGCAGCGAGAATCTGCCCCAGCGGCGAATCCTCACGCAGCTCCTTGAGCTTCTGGTTGTTGAGTTTCTTGTCCTTGATCCAGCGCCACACCTGAGCCAGCAGATTGGCCGGGGTGACGCGGGCGGGCCGCAGGGTCCACAGGCGCTCGGCGACGATGCCGGCAGCAGCGATGGAACAGAGAATGATCGGCAGCATCATCCAGCCGCCAGCTTTGACCAGTTCCCACACGGTAGAGAATCCCCCTCGAAAAAGTCGCGCCACTCTAGCATAGGGTTTAAAGGGTCTGTGGGCGTTTCGTCACAGCCGCGACGGAGCCTGTTTTGCCGCAGGGCTAGGCGCGAGGAGTGTGGTTTGGTCATTCCAAACGAGCGACGAGCAACGACGCACTGCGGCAAAACAGGCCCGTCCCTACGGGTTGCGCGGCAAATGGCGCCATGCGTCGTTGCAGGACTAGGCAAGGGGACACCATTACCTGCGTCCTGCGCCTAGCCTGGCGCCATTTGGCGCAGCAACGCGGCTTGTGACGAAACACCCACAGACCCTTCATGCCGACCGCCGCCGTTCTCATTTTTCCCGCCAGAAACGTGGCTCGCTTCGCAACCCGCGAGGCGCGACCTGTTCGCCCAGACGTAAATGCAGAGCACCCCGCAACGCCGTGTCATGCACCTCGACGCCTGCCGCCTGATAGCGCGCCAACACCTGCGGGTGAGGATGTCCGAAGGCATTGTGGCGACTGCGCGTGATCAGCACATGCTGCGCACCGACCGCATCGATAAAAGCCTGACTGGATGACGTTCGACTGCCGTGATGGGGTGCCAGCAGCCAACGCGAGGCCAGGGGAAAATCGGCCTGCATCAGCGCGCGTTCGGCGCGGACATCGATATCACCAGTCAGCAACAGGCGCTCACCCGCCGCCTCGATCTGCAATACGCAAGAACGCTGATTGCCGGATACGGCCTGGTCCCACTGCCACAGCCTGAACGTCACGTCGTTCCATTGCCAGCGCTGTCCTGATTCGCAATCCTCAGCGCCAAGCGTCCTGGCCAGCCGTTGCGGCTCGCCACTGATGACACGGCTCACCGGCATGCCGGCTTTGATCGCGGCAGCCCCGCCGGCATGATCATTGTCGGCATGACTGAGCAACATCAGGTCGAGCCGCCTGAGGTTCATTGCTCGCAGTGAAGGCAGGACAATACGCTCCCCTGTATCGAAATCGCCGAAGCGCGGGCCTGCGTCGTACAGCAAGCTGTGTTCCCGGGTACGCACCAGCACCGCCAGCCCCTGCCCTACGTCCAGCACCCAGACATCGGCGCGACCATCGTCCAGCTGTTTCGGCGGCAACAGCAATGCAGGCAATAACAACGCAAGGCCGGGTAGACGCAACGGTACTCCGGCCGGCAGCAGGAGCAACAAGGCACCTGCCACCGCCAATAACCAGGCCCACAGCGGCAGGTTGCTAGGCAACCAGGCAGGTAGCCAAGCAGCGATCACGCTCAGCAACTCGAACAACAGATACAAAGCACCACCGGCCAGCCACAGCAAGCTCTCCCCGATCACCGGGACAGGCAGCAGCAGAGTGCCCAGCAAGGCCAGGGGTACGACTACCAGCCCCACCCAAGGCACGGCAACCAGATTGGCCAACGGCCCGCTGCTACTGACGGGCAGACCGAGAATCAGCATCATCGGCAGCAGGCCGATGGCCATGGTCCACTGCGCACGTGTTAGCCCGCGCCACCAACCCCAGACACCGAGCCGACCGCCAAACACCAGAGCAAGAATCGCCACCGCCGAAAACGACAACCAGAAACCCGGCTGCAACGAGGCCAGCGGCTCCAGCAGCAGAACCACGATCAAGGCCAACAACAATGGCCACCAGGCGCCCAGATGACGAAAGCGCATGCGCCAGAGCAGCACCAGCGCAACCATCACGCAGGCCCTGCGCACCGGCACCTCAAAACCAGCCAGCATCCCGTAGACCAGAGCTCCGCCCAAGGCCAACGCACAGGCGCAGGGCAACCAAGGCCAACGCCTTGGCCAGGCACCGACTCTCGCCAGCAAAGCCACCAGTCCGTAAAGAAAGCCGGCTAGCAGGGCAATATGCTGGCCGGAGATGACCATCAGGTGCACCGTGCCCGTGTGCTGCAGCAGGCGCCAGTCGCTTGTACTCAGGCCGGAACCATCACCGAGGACCAGAGCAGCGATGGCACCTTCGCGCCCAAAGGCCGGCGCAGCCAGCAGATGCTGGCGAAGGCTGTCGCGCCAGCTACCAAAGCCCGTCGCGGGGGATAACCGTTCGCCAGACTTGATCGTGCCCGTGGCGCCGATACGCTGCGCCAGCAACCAGGCTTCGTAGTCGAAGCTCTGCGGATTGACCAGGCCATGCGGCCTCTTCAGGTTGACCGCCAGACGCCAGCGCTCGCCGCCTTGCACCGGCGGCCCGCCATACCAGGCCAGGCGCATTCTTTTCGGCAACTCGGCGCGCCGCGAGTGCGCCTCTTCGAACTGGAAGCGCACGACACCATCGGCCACTTCAGGCAGGCCGACCACCCGCCCCTCCAGCCACAGGGTACGGCCATCGAGCGGTGGAGCAAGGCGGTCATCCAGTGCCGATTGCGCCGAGCTGCAGGCCCAGGCCAACCCCAGCAAAAAGAACCCAAGCGGATAGAGGCGCGAGAACAGCAAAGCCAGAGCGGCGCAGACCGCTACCAGCAACAACCAATTCGGCGGCAGGCTTGGCAGAAAGCGCAGCGTCAATAGCCCCAAGGCCAGTGCCAACATCCCTGTTCGCATCCCCTTCCTCCCTGCTCATCGAGCTGCAGCGAACGCGTCCGGCGCTCACCTTCGGTCACAATATGGAAACGCCGGCCAGACTGAATCCGTGCATAATATCGACGCTTTTGCCTGCCCAGAGACTCTTCATGCCGCGTCGTTTATTCAAGCGCTACATGCCCACCCCCGACAGCATCAAGGGTAACAAGTCCCTGCGCTTTCTCGGCAAACTCATTCATGACCCCAATCTCTGGCATCTCAACCGTCACTCGGTAGCTCGCGGCATGGCCATCGGCCTGTTCTGGGCGATGATCCCCATGCCAATGCAGATGCTGGCCGCCGCCGCAGTGGCCATCCCGTTGCGCGCCAACCTGCCAATTTCCATCGGCCTGGTGTGGCTGACCAATCCCATCACCATGCCACCGGTTTTCTATTGCACTTACAAACTGGGCGCGTGGATCATGCAGACACCGCCCGTGCGCATGCCGCAGACCCTAAGTCTAGAATGGATCACGGCCGAGGTAGCGGTGCTGTGGAAGCCGCTGTACCTGGGCTCCTTCGTCGCGGGGATCATCCTCGCGATACTGGGCTACGTGCTGACCATGCTCTACTGGCGCTGGTGGGTACAGCGTAGCTGGCGCAAGCGTCAGGAAAAGCGCCGCCTGGAGCGCCGCTGAAAAGAAAAAGCCGTCTAAGTTGACGGCTTTTTCGTTCTTACTCGTAGCGCAGCGCCTCGGCCGGCTGCACCTGCGCCGCACGCCATGAGGGGTAGAGCGTGGCGAGGAAGCTCAGGATCAGCGCCGCCGAACAGATCAGCGCCACATCCAGCCACTGCAGATCCGATGGCAGGCTGCTGATGAAGTACACGTCGGAACTCATCACCTGCTGCCCGGCGAACGACTCCAGCCAAGCCACCAGCGCGCTGACATTGAGCGCTGCCAGCACACCCAACACCGTACCAATCAGCGTACCGACCAGGCCGATCACCGAGCCTTGAACCATAAAAATCGCCATGATCTGCCGTGGCGTGGCGCCCAGGGTACGCAGGATGGCGATATCGCCGCTCTTATCGGCGACCACCATGATCAGCGTGGCGATGATGTTGAAGGCTGCCACCGCGACGATCAGCAGGAGCAGCAGACCGATCATGGTCTTCTCCATCTTCATCGCGCTGAACAGACTGCCCTGGGTATGGGTCCAGTCATCGGTACGGTAATCGGCACCCAACTGCGCCAGCAGCGCCTTGGATACCTGCGGCGCCTGGTAGAGGTCTTTCAGCGCCAGACGAATACCCGGCACCGTGCCTTCCGGCAGTCGCTGCATGGCAGCGGCGTCGACGACGTTGATCAGGGCCAGCGAGCTGTCCAGCTCGGCACCGACCTTGAACACCGCCGCGACGTTCAAGCGCTGCATGCGCGGCGTGACGCCACCAGGCGCGCTGCTCAGCTCAGGGATGATCAAGGTCAGCTTGTCGCCCACCTGCAAGCCGAAACGCCGCGCGGTGATGTCGCCGATCACCACACCGAATTCGCCAGGCTGCAAATTGTTCAGGCTGCCCTGGCGGATGTGCTCGGGCAGGATCGATACCTTGCCCTCTTCTGCCGGATCGATGCCGTGAATCTGGATCGGCTGCATCAGCCCGCGATGCGAGAGCATGCCCTCCAGCTCGGCATAGGGTGCCGCGGCCTGCACTTGCGGATTGGCCATGGCCTTGTCCGCCAGGGCACGCCAGTCGGCAACTGGCTCGGCTCCGTAGAGCATGGCGTGCGGCACCATGCCGAGAATGCGCGAGCTCATTTCCTTCTGGAAACCGTTCATCACCGACAGCACTACGATCATCGCCAGCACGCCCAGCGCCAGGCCGATCATCGAAGTCAGCGAAATGAAGGAGATGAAATGGTTGCGGCGCTTGGCCCGTGTGTAGCGAGCGCCGATGAAGATACTCAGCGGACGAAACATCAGAGGGTCACCAGCTTGCCGTCCTGCAGGCTGAGCACGCGATCCATCTGCCGTGCCAGCTGCATGTCGTGGGTCACCACCAGAAACGCGGTGTTGGAATCGCGGCTGAGCTCGCGCATCAGCTCCTGAATGCCTTCGGCGGTATGCTGGTCGAGGTTGCCGGTGGGTTCATCGAGCAGTACCAGCCCCGGGCGGTTGACCAGCGCACGGGCAATCGCCACACGCTGACGTTCGCCGCCGGACAGTTCGGACGGCTTGTGATTCAGGCGATGCCCCAGGCCTACCCGCTCCAGCAAGGCTGTCGCGCGCTGACGCGCCTCGGCGATCGACGTCTTGCCGATCAGCAGCGGCATGCAGACGTTCTCCAGCGCGGTGAACTCGGCCAGCAAGTGGTGGAACTGGTAGACGAAGCCCAGCGCACGGTTACGCAGCAGACCACGCGCGGTCTCGCTCAGTGCCGACAGTTGCTCGCCGGCCAGCCAGACGCTGCCTTCGCTGGGCGTATCCAGGCCGCCAAGCATGTTCAACAGGGTGCTCTTGCCGGAGCCGGAGCTGCCGACGATGGCCACGCGCTCGCCCGGGAAGAGTTCCAGCTCGAGCCCGTCGAGCACCACCACCGATTCGGGGCCTTCGTCGTAACGCTTGCTCAGGTTGCGGCAGCTGAGCACGGCATTGTGCTGTTTCATGGCGTTCTGATTCATGGACTCACTCATAGCGCAGGGCCTCGGCCGGCTGGGTACGCGCAGCACGCCAGGCTGGATACAGGGTGGCGAAGAAGCTCAGCAGCAACGCCGCGGTGCAGACCATCACCACGTCGCCGCTCTGCAGTTGCGAAGGCAGGTAATCGATGAAATAGACATCGGCGTTGAGAAACTTGATGCCCAGCAGGCGCTCGATGCCGGCGATCAGGCTGCTGATGTTCAGCGCCGCAACAATGCCCAGCAGCGCGCCGATGACGGTGCCGACCACACCGATCACGGTGCCCTGGACCATGAAAATGGCCATGATCTGCCGCGGCGTGGCGCCGAGGGTACGCAGGATGGCGATGTCGCCCTTCTTGTCGGTCACCACCATCACCAACGTGGAGATGATGTTGAATGCCGCCACCGCGACGATCAGCAGCAGGAGCAGGCCGATCATGGTCTTCTCCATGCGAATGGCCTGGTACAGGTTGCCGTGGGTACGGGTCCAGTCGCGGGCATAGAAATCGCCGTCGAGTGTCTGGGCGATCTCCCAGGCACTGCGCGGTGCCTGGAACAGGTCATCGAACTTCAGCCGCAGGCCCTGCACCTGATCCGGCTTCCAGCGCTGCAGGCGCGCCAGGTCGCTGATGTTGGCCAGGGCCAGGGCACCGTCGATCTCACCGGCGCCGACATGGAAAATACCGGTGACGGTGAAGCGCTTCAGGCGCGGGAACATACCCGCCGGGGTCACGGTGACCTCAGGCGCGACGAATGTGACCTTGTCACCGAGCTTGAGACCCAGCTTGGCTGCTGCCTTGTCGCCAATGACCATGGCGAAATCGCCCGGCTGCAGGCTGTCGAGACTGCCCTGCTGGAAGAAGCCATCAATGATCGAGACCTTGCGTTCCTGCTCGGGATCGATGGCATTGATCAGCACCTTCTGCACCTTGCCGTCGTTCGTCAGCAAGCCCTGCATCTGGGTGAAGGGGGCCAGCGCTTCGACGCGCGGATGGCGCTCCACCTGGCGCGCCAGCGCCTGCCAGTCACTGACCGGGGTCGGCGACTCGACCGTGGCGTGAGGGATCATCCCCAAGACGCGGGTGCGCATCTCGTGGTCGAAACCATTCATGACCGACAGCACCAGGATCATCACCATCACCCCCAGCGTGAGGCCGAGCATGGACGTCAGGGAAATGAAGGAAACGAAATGGTTGCGGCGCTTGGCTCGCGTGTAGCGCGTACCGATGAATACGAACAGAGGTCTGAACATGTCGGAGAGATTCGGGGGAAAGAAAAACGTCCATGTGGCGGGGCCAGATCAGCGGCCTTACACTCAGAAGCAACTCGAAGTCGGCTGCGTAACGGGCCTGCTGCGTTAAAAACACTTGGAAAGCCGCTTATGGCTGGTGCGCTTCAGTGTGGTCCCGAAGGAACGAGCGAAGCGAGCAATGCTCGTTTACCATTCGTAACCGACGCTTGCCTGGCACGCATCCAGCTCGCGAGACTTTCAACAGGGTCTTCGACCACCACCGCTTTCATGGGTTCGCCATGTCGACTAACGATGTAGATGATCGCCGCGAATACTATCGTATCGACGATACGATCGCACTGGAATTCAGCCTGCTGTCGGGGGCCGAAGCCTATGCCAGCGACGCGCTTCACGATCCATCGCCGCTGTTCAACCTGCTCAGCGACCTGCACCTGATGGACTTCGAATCCCAGCATCTGCTGCGTCATATCACTGAACGCGATCGTACCCTGGCCAACTACCTGAAGGTGATCAACAAGCGCATCGACCTGCTCGGCCAGGCTGTGGCGCAAAGCCTGCTACGCGACATCGGTGCACCACGCCAGGTCTCGCTGTCCGAAGGCGGTATCAGCTTCAATAGCGCCCAGCCCGTGGCGCCGGGCAGCCATCTAGCGATCAAGATGGTGCTGATGCCACAAGCGCTCGGCCTCCTGCTACGTGGTCAGGTAGTGCACTGCAGCCAACGTGCGGACGGCCAATTCGAGATCGGCACCGAGTTTGAAGCGTTGACCGACGCACAGCGCCAGTTACTGGCTCGGCATATCCTGCAGAAGCAGGCTCTGGAGCGTCGCCAAGCCCGCGAATGACACTCGCCAAGGAACCGCCATGTATCGTCTCGCACTGCTTCTCACCCTACTCGCCCCTACTGCCCTGTTGGCCGACACCCTGACCATTCCCGTGGGCGACCAGGGCGCCGACCTCGACGCCAGCAACCTGCCGCACAAAGGACAGTCCAAGCGTGCGGTGCTGGAGCGCTTCGGCCTGGCCGATGAGGAGCACAAGCCTGTCGGCCAACCGCCGATCACGCGCTGGGATTACCGCGAATTCAGCGTCTATTTCGAATACGATCACGTGATCAACAGCGTGCGCCATCACCAGCCGCGCCACCTCGACACCGTCAAGGAGCAACAGTGACTCTCATTTATGGCCATCGCGGCGCCAAGGGCGAAGCCCCGGAAAATACCCTGACCAGCTTCCAGCGCTGCCTGGAGCATGGCGTCAATCGTTGCGAGCTGGACCTGCACCTATCACGCGACGGTGAGCTGATGGTGATCCACGACCCAACCCTGAAGCGCACCACGGGCCTGCGCGGCAAGGTGGTCGAGCACGATGCCGCCGACCTGATCCGATACGACGCGCGCAAGGGTGGCCCTGGCTGGGTGCGCCCCTGCCCGATTCCGCGCCTGGAGGAACTGTTCGAGCATTGCCCGTTCGAGCACTGGCAACTGGAGGTTAAAAGCGCCTCCAAGGTCCGCGCCGCACGCACCGTGCTGGCCATCTCGGAACTGGTCGAGCGCTTCGGTCTGCGCGAGCAGATCACCATCACCTCCAGCTCGCGCGAAGTGCTCAAGGCCGCCCGCGAGCTGACGCCGCAGCTGCAGCTGGGTCTGGTTGCCGAGTACGCCTGGCTCGACCCACTGAAAGTTGCGGCGCATTACGGCTGCCATCTGCTGGCGCTGAACTGGACGCTGTGCACCCCGGAACGCCTGCTCAAGGCGCAGAAGCAAGGCCTGCACGTGTCGGTCTGGACGGTCAACGAGCCGGCGCTGATGCGTCGCCTGGCTGATTTCGGTGTCGACAGCATCATCACCGACTTCCCTGGCCTGGCGGCACAGACACTGCGCGGTTGAGCCCTGCAGGTTGCGTCGTGCGCACCAACTCCTCCGGCGGTGCGCACGGCCTGGGCGGCCCCGCGACACCCTACGGACCGTTGTAGCCGCCAAACACTCGCCCTACATACACCCCAACAACGACAAAACCGGCACTAGGCCGGTTTTGTCGTTTGCTGCCGCCTGAGACGCTAGAAGCTCTCCCGATTCGGCCAGCGCCACTCGGAAGCCACTACCCAGCCTGTCTCCCCGACCGGCTCAGGCCGCCGGCCGGAGCCGCTCAAAAAAGCCGGTTGAGGCCGTCGAACGCGGCAACCCGATAGGCCTCGGCCATGGTCGGGTAGTTGAAGGTGGTGTTGATGAAGTACTTGATGCTGTTGGCTTCGCCCTTCTGGTTCATGATCGCCTGACCGATGTGGACGATCTCCGAGGCCTGATAGCCGAAGCAGTGCACGCCCAACACTTCCAGGGTTTCACGATGGAAGAGGATCTTCAGCATGCCCACCGGCTCGACCGAGATCTGCGCACGGGCCATGCCTTTGAAGAAGGCCTTGCCCACTTCGTAAGGCACCTTGGCCTGAGTCAGTTCACGCTCGGTCTTACCGATCGAGCTGATCTCCGGAATGGTGTAGATGCCGGTTGGCACGTCATCGACGAAACGCCAGCTGCCGTTGTCGACGATGCTGCCGGCAGCGGAACGGCCCTGGTCGGCAGCGGCGCTGGCCAGGCTCGGCCAGCCGATCACGTCACCGGCGGCGTAGATGTTGCTGACTTCGGTGCGGTAATGCTCGTCGACTTGGATCTGGCCACGGCTGTTGACCGCGATGCCGATGTTCTCCAGCCCCAGCTGATCGGTATTGCCGGTACGACCGTTACACCAGAGCAGCGCGTCGGCCTTGATCTTCTTGCCCGACTTCAGGTGCAGGATCACGCCGTTTTCCAACCCCTCGATGCGCTCGTACTCTTCGTTGTGACGAATCAGCACGTTGTTGTTGCGCAGGTGATAGCTCAAGGCATCGGAGATTTCCGAGTCCAGGAAGCTGAGCAGTTGATCGCGGTTGTCGATCAGGTCGACCAGCACACCCAGGCCGCTGAAGATCGAGGCGTACTCACAGCCGATCACCCCGGCTCCGTAGATGATCAGGCGGCGCGGCGTGTGGCCGAGGCTGAGAATGGTGTCGCTATCGTAGATACGCGGGTGACGAAAATCGACATCGGCCGGGCGATAGGGACGCGAGCCGGTGGCGATGACGATCTGCTTGGCTACCAGCTTTTCCACTACGCCATTGAGGCAGACCACTTCGATCGTCTGCTCGTCGGCGAAGCTGGCTGTACCGAAATAGGTGTCGATGCGGTTGCGCGCGTAGTAGCCCGTGCGCGAAGTGACTTGCTTGGCGATCACCTTCTCGGCGCTTTTCAGCACATCGGGGAAGGAGAACCAGCGCGGCTCGCCAATCTGGCGAAACATCGGGTTGGTGTTGAACTGCATGATCTGCCGCACCGAGTGGCGCAGCGCCTTGGAGGGGATGGTGCCGAGGTGGGTACAGTTGCCACCGACCAGCGGACGGTTGTCCACCACGGCCACCTTACGCCCGGCCTTGGCCGCGTTCATCGCTGCGCCCTCGCCCGCCGGGCCGGAGCCCAGCACCACCACATCGTAGTTGTAGACCGCCATGTTTACTCCTTCAGATCAGGCCGGAGCGCTTGTGGCGCACCCTCGGCAGGGCCGGCAGTGGATTACAGCTGCCGGCTATCAAAGCATACCGCCTGCCTTAACGCTTGCTCGCGTCGTAAGCCAGGTCAGTGTTCGGCGCTTCGCCGTTGTCGCGATTGACCTCTTCGCACTTCTCACGACTACCACCACAGATCGAGCACTCTTTCTCGATACCGAGGTTGGCGATGCCACCGCAGGAACCGGCGATGGGTTTGCGCCCCATGATCACGCCGACGGCCATCATGCCGACGACCAGAACCATGGCCAGAAATACAACCAGAAAAGTCATTGCTCATCTCCTGCAGCGAATAGCTGCTCGAATGCGGCCGTGCCCTGTGTGACGAAGCCCTCGCCCTCACGCGTCACGAAAAACGCCGCGATAGCGTTGCGCTCGGCGAATGCCATACCGGCATCCGGTCCAAGCACCATCAATAGGGTAGACAAGCCATCGGCGCGCAAGGTCGATGGATCTGCCACCGTGACAGCTGCCAGTTTGTGATTGACCGGTTTGCCGGTCAGCGGATCGAGCGTATGCGAGTAGCGCTGGCCGTTCTCTTCGAAGTAATTGCGATAGTCCCCCGAGGTGGAGATACCGTAACCATCGAGCTGCAGGATGCGCTGAGCGACACGCCGATCATCACGCGGTGCTTCCAGGCCGATACGCCAGTGGCTGCCGTCCGGCTTGAAGCCAGCCGCCTTGAGCTCGCCGGTGGCCTCGACCAGGTAACTGGTAACGCCCAGCTCGCCCAGACGCGCGACGATCTGATCGACAGCGTAACCGGCAGCGATGCTGTTGAAGTCGACTTCCACGTCGACGTCCTTGCACAGCTGCTCGCCTTCGATGCTCAGGTGCTGCTGGCCAACCCGCTTACGCACTTCGGCCAGACGTTCGGCATCCGGTACGGCTTCGCCCTGCCCTTTGGGCCCGAAGCCCCAGAGGTCGAGCAACGGCTCCAGCGTCAGGTCGAAGTAGCCCTGGCTTTCCTCGTGCAAGCGATTGCCGGCACGCACGAGGTCCAGCACGCCCTTGGGCATGGCCTGGCAGGTACCGGCCGGCGCCTGGTTGAACTGCTCGATCAGCGAATCATCGCGATAGGTGGACATCTGCAGATCGATCTCGGCGAGGATCGCCTCGGTCGCGGCCTTGAGTTCGGCTTGCGGCGCGACACCTTCACTGCGGACGTATTTGATCGAATAGGTGCTGCCCATGGTCGGGCCACCGAACTCTTCGATCCGTTCAGAATGCAAGCAGCCCGTTAGGGCTGCCGCCAAGGCGACAGCGATAACGGGCTGGAGTACAGCAGACCTCATGCGTTAGCCGCCGAAGTCGTCGAGGAGAATGTTCTCCGGCTCGACACCCAGGTCGGTCAGCATCTTGATTACCGCGGCGTTCATCATGGGTGGGCCGCACATGTAGAACTCGCAATCTTCCGGAGCCGGGTGGTCCTTCAGGTAGTTCTCGTACAGCACGTTGTGGATGAAGCCCTTGAGGCCGGTCCAGTTGTCTTCAGGTTGCGGATCGGACAATGCCAGGTGCCACTCGAAGTTCGGGTTCTCAGCGGCGAGCTGGTCGTACTCTTCGTTGTAGAACGACTCACGCATGGAGCGCGCGCCATACCAGAAGCTGATCTTGCGCGTGGATTTCAGGCGCTTGAGCTGGTCGAAGATGTGCGAACGCATCGGCGCCATACCGGCACCACCACCGATGAAGACCATCTCGGCGTCGGTGTCCTTGGCGAAGAACTCACCGAAGGGCCCGTACACGGTGATCTTGTCGCCCGGCTTGAGGCTGAACACGTAGGACGACATCTTGCCCGGCGGCAGATCGTCCTTGCCGGGGGGCGGCGAGGCGATACGGATGTTGAACTTCACCAGACCGCGCTCTTCCGGGTAGTTGGCCATGGAGTAGGCACGGATCACGGTCTCCTCGACCTTGGACACGTACTTCCACTGGTTGAACTTGTCCCAGTCGCCGCGGTACTCCTCCTGGATGTCGAAGTCCTTGTAGTCCACGGTGTGCGGCGGGCATTCCAGCTGCACGTAACCACCAGCGCGGAAGTCGACGTTTTCACCTTCAGGCAGCTTCAGCGTCAGCTCCTTGATGAAGGTGGCGACGTTGGGATTGGACTCGACGGTGCATTCCCACTTCTTCACGCCGAAGACTTCTTCCGGCACTTCGATCTTCATGTCCTGCTTGACCGCGGCCTGGCAGGACAGGCGCCAGCCTTCGCGGGCCTCACGCTTGGTGAAGTGCGACTCTTCGGTGGAGAGCATCTCGCCACCGCCGGACTCGATGATGCACTTGCACTGGGCGCAGGTACCGCCACCACCGCAAGCGGACGACAGGAAGATGCCGTTGTCGGCCAGGGTTTGCAGCAGCTTGCCGCCAGCCGGGACCACGATGGTTTTTTCGCCGTTGATTTCGATGTTCACGTCGCCGCTGGAAACCAGCTTGGCGCGAGCAGCGAGGATGATCAGCACCAGCGCGAGAACGATGGCGGTGAACATGCCGATGGCGAGGAAGATTTCGTAATTCATCTGTTCATCCTTTCCTTACAGCTGCACGCCGGAGAAGGACATGAAGCCCAGCGACATCAGACCGATGGTGATGAAGGTGATGCCCAGACCCTGCAGACCAGCCGGTACATCGCTGTACTTGAGCTTCTCGCGGATACCGGCCAGCGCAGCAATCGCCAGCGCCCAGGACACACCCGCGCCAATACCGTAAACGGTGCTCTCGGCCAGGTTGTAGTCGCGCTCGACCATGAACAGTGAGCCACCCATGATGGCGCAGTTCACGGTGATCAGCGGCAGGAACACGCCGAGGGCGTTGTACAGCGACGGCACGTACTTATCCAGGGTCATCTCGAGGATCTGTACCAGTGCAGCGATCACCCCGATGAAGGTCAGCAGACCGAGGAACGACAGATCCACCTCAGGCAGGCCGGCCCAGGCCAGCGCACCATCCTTGAGGATATTGGTGTAGATCAGGTTGTTCACCGGCATGGTGATACCCAGCACCACGACCACGGCGATGCCGAGGCCGATGGCGGTTTCCACCTTCTTGGAGATGGCGATGAAGGTACACATACCGAGGAAGAACGCCAGCGCCATGTTCTCGACGAACACCGCACGGACGAACAGGCTGATGTAATGTTCCATTAATAGGCCTCCTTACTGGATACCTGAGGCGCCATCTTGTAAGCATTGGCCTCGATCTGATCCTTCTTCCAGCTACGGATGGCCCAGATGAACAGACCGATCAGGAAGAATGCCGAAGGCGGCAGCAGCAGCATGCCGTTGGGCTGGTACCAGCCGCCGTCGTTGACCACCGAGAAGACCTCGTAGCCCATCAGCTTGCCCGCACCGAACAGCTCGCGAATGATGCCTAGGGCGATCAGCATGGCACTGTAGCCCAGACCGTTGCCGATACCATCGAAGAACGACAGCACCGGCGGGTTCTGCATGGCGAAGGCTTCAGCGCGGCCCATCACGATGCAGTTGGTGATGATCAGACCGACGAACACCGACAGCTGTTTGGACAGACTGAAGGCGTAGGCCTTGAGCACCTGATCGACCACGATCACCAGCGAGGCGATGATCACCATCTGCACGATCATGCGGATCGAGCTGGGGATCTGGCTGCGGATCATCGAGATGAACAGGTTGGAGAAACCGGTCACCAGGGTCAGCGCGGCAGACATCACCAGTGCGGTCTGCAGGTTCGAGGTGACCGCCAGGGCCGAACAGATCCCGAGGATCTGCAGGCCAATGGGGTTGTTGTTGAAGATCGGGTTGAGCAGGACTTCTTTAATAGTCGGCTGCGACATGATCAAGCCTCCCCTGCACGCAGGTTAGCGATAAACGGACCGAAGCCGTTCTGGCCGAGCCAGAACTTCAGCAGGTTGTCCACACCGACGCTGGTCAGCGTGGCGCCAGCCAGGCCATCGACCTGGTGGGTAGCGTTCGGGCTTTGCGGATCGACACCGCCTTTGACCACCTGTACGGCCAACTTGTCGTTGTCATCGAACAGGGTCTTGCCCGGCCACTGGCCCTTCCATTTCGGGTTATCCACCTCGCCACCAAGACCAGGGGTCTCACCGTGCTGGTAGAAGCCCATGCCCACGACAGTGTTCAGATCCCCTTTCACCGCGATAAAGCCGTGCAGGGTCGACCACAGCCCATAGCCGCGCACCGGCAGGATCAGGGTTTCGAGTTCGCCATCCTTCTCCACCATGTAAACAGTGGTGTAACGCTCCTGACGCTTGATACCGGCGATGTCTTCGCTGCCCTTCAAAGCTTCGGAGGTTTTCGGATCCTTGGAGGCCTTGAGCGGATCGAAGGTGACCGGGTCGAACGCATCGGAGAAAGTGCCGCTCTCCAGATCCACCAGCTTGGCGGTGATGGTGGTGTCGAACAGTTCCTTGACCTTGGCACCGGACATGCCGGCCTCACCCAGGCCGGCAATGGCCAGGATGCTGCGCTGCTTGTCCAGCAGGCGGTTTTCAACCTGAGTCGGCTTCAGTGCGATGGCTGCGCCGGCGACGAATACCGAGCACACCAGACACACCAGCACCGCCACCGTCAGCGTACGGACGGTGGATTCTTTTTGACTAGACATTGCGTGCCAGCCTCCGCTTGATATTGGCTTGAACGACGAAGTGGTCGATCAGCGGTGCAAACAGGTTGGCGAACAGGATCGCCAGCATCATGCCCTCGGGGAAGGCCGGGTTGACCACACGGATCAACACCACCATCACACCGATCAGAGCACCAAAGATCCATTTGCCGGTGTTGGTCATGGAGGCCGACACCGGGTCGGTGGCCATGAAGAACATGCCGAAGGCGAAGCCGCCCACTACCAGATGCCAGTACCAGGGCATGGCGAACATCGGGTTGGTGGTGGAACCGATCAGGTTGAGCAGCAGGCTCAGGCCGATCATGCCCAGCATCACGCCGACGACGATGCGCCAGGACGCAATACGAGTCAGCAACAGGACCAGACCACCGATGGCGATGGCCAGAGTGCTGGTCTCACCCATCGAGCCGTGAATGGTGCCGACGAAGGCGTCCATCCAGGTGATGCCGTTGTTGATCACGTTCTCGATGCCGCCGGAAGCAGCCAGGCTCAGCGAGGTAGCGCCAGCGAAGCCATCGACCGCGGTCCAGACCGCATCACCCGACATCTGCGCCGGATAGGCGAAGAACAGGAATGCGCGGCCGGTGAGGGCCGGGTTGAGGAAGTTCTTGCCGGTACCACCGAACACTTCCTTGCCGATCACCACGCCGAAGCTGATGCCCAGGGCGACCTGCCAGAGCGGAATGCTCGGCGGCAGAATCAGGGCGAACAGCACGGAAGTAACGAAGAAGCCCTCGTTGACTTCATGCTTGCGGATCGAGGCGAACAGTACTTCCCAGAAGCCGCCGACGATGAAGGTCACCGCGTAGACAGGCAGGAAATAGGCCGCGCCCTGAATGAAGTTGTCCCACAGGCTGTTCGGATCGAAACCGGCCAGCGAGCCGATCAGAGCGAAGCGCCAGCCTTCCTGGCTCGCCAGCAGCTCGGGGCTCTGGGCGAAGATCAGGTTGGCCTGGTAGCCGGTGTTCCACATGCCGAAGAACATCGCCGGGAAGGTACACAGCCACACGGTGATCATCATGCGCTTGAGGTCGATGCCATCACGCACGTGAGCAGTGGTCTTGGTCACGCTGCCAGGACGATAGAAGAAGGTGTCGATGGCCTCGTAGAGGGCATACCACTTCTCGTACTTGCCGCCCTTTTCGAAGTTGTGCTCGATCTTGTCGAGGAATGCACGAATGCCCACGGATTAACCCTCCTTCTCGATGCGGGTGAGGTTGTCCCGCAGGATCGGGCCATATTCATACTTGCCAGCGCACACGTAGGTGCACAGCGCCAGATCTTCTTCGTCGAGCTCCAGGCAACCCAGTTTCTGAGCCATCTCGGTGTCGCCAACGATCAGGTAGCGCAGCAGTTGAGTCGGCAGGATATCCAACGGCATCACGGCTTCGTAGTTGCCCACCGGCACCATGGCACGCGGGCTGCCGTTGGTGGTGGTGGTGAAGTTGAACAGCTTGGCACTGGCCAGCTTGGAGACGAACACGTTCAGTACCGAGTGCTTGTTAACCCCGGCACGCAGGTAATGCATCATCTCGCGGTCATTGCCTTCCACCAGGCAGGACACCTGGTTGTGGTAACGACCGAGGAAGGCGAAGGCACCCTGAGCGGTACGACCGCCGAACACCGAGCCGGAAATCACACGATTGAAACCTGGCTTGAGCTCACCGGCGGTGAGTTCTTCCAGGTTGGCGCCCAGGCGGGTGCGCAGCAGACGCGGCTGCTCGGCAACCGGGCCGCCGAGTGCGACTACGCGCTCGACGAACAGCTGACCGGTGGTGAACAGCTTGCCCACCGCGATCACGTCCTGATAACCGATCTGCCAGACGCTCTTGCCGATGCTGACCGGGTCGAGGAAGTGGATGTGAGTCCCCGGCAGACCTGCCGGGTGCGGGCCTGCAAAGGCTTCGCTCTGTACCTTGGCCAGTTTCTCGCCAGGCAGGTTGGCACCGTCGGCCTTGCACAGGAAGACCTTGGCCAGGTTACCGAGAACCTTGAGGCCGTTTTCGAAATCAGCGGCATATTCACCGATGATCACAGCAGGATCGGCGGCGAGCGGATGCGTGTCGACTGCGGTCACGAAGATCGAGCTGGGTACGGCATCGAGCGCCGGCACCTTGCTGAACGGACGAGTACGCAGGGCGGTCCAAAGGCCAGACTGCTGCAGGTTTTCGCGAATCTGTTCGTCAGTCAGCGAATCCAGCTGGTCGGCAGCATATTGAGCGAAGGTCTCCTGCTCGTCGCCATCAATGTCGATGACCACGGATTGCAGGACACGCTTCTCACCACGATGTATGGCGCTGATCACGCCACCAGCGGGAGCGGTATAGCGCACGCCGGGTGTCTTCTTGTCGGTAAACAGCAATTGACCGAGCTTGACCCGGTCACCGACCTGCACTTCCATCGTCGGCTTCATCCCGTGATAGTCGAAGCCGATGACAGCGACACTGCGTACGGGCCTGGCGGCCTCGATACGCTGTGCCGGCGCACCCGTTATGGGCAAATCAAGCCCATGCTTTAGTTTGATCATAGGTTTGCCTAACCACTGATTTAGAAAGCTTTTTATAGGACAGGCGGCGCTACCGAAGGTCTAATAGACCCGACCACGCCAATACGATATGGGCGTGGAGGAAGGCGCCAAACCTGGGTAAAAAATCCGCTTGATTATAAAGACGCCCCCCGGCACTGACCACCCAAGCGCTTGCTTTTTTTGGCCTTTCGGTAACAGGGCGCAACAAACTCGATACTGCTCGAGATCAACTCGACAACTTCGCCAGGCCAGATTTCAGGCATAAAAAAACGGGAGCCGAAGCTCCCGTTTTTTGACCCTGACGCTTAACGCGGGAAGGCTGGCGGATTGACCCCGGCCATGTCTTCCATCACGCGCACCACCTGGCAGCTGTAACCGAACTCGTTGTCGTACCAGACGTACAGTACAACGCGGTTATCGTTGGCGATGGTGGCTTCGGCATCCACTACACCGGCGTGACGCGAGCCGACGAAGTCGGTCGATACCACTTCCTGCGAGCTGACGAAGTCGATCTGCTTCTGCAGATCCGAGTGCATGGCCATCTGGCGCAGGTACTCGTTGATCTCTTCGCGCGTGGTGGCCTTCTCCAGGTTCAGATTGAGAATGGCCATGGACACGTTCGGCGTCGGCACGCGAATGGCATTGCCGGTCAGCTTGCCCTTGAGCACAGGCAACGCCTTGGCAGCAGCGGTGGCGGCACCGGTTTCGGTGATGACCATGTTCAGCGCGGCGCTACGGCCACGACGACTGCCTTTATGGAAGTTGTCGATCAGGTTCTGGTCGTTGGTGTAGGAGTGAACGGTCTCAACGTGACCGTTGACGATGCCGTACTGATCATTGACCGCCTTGAGCACCGGCACGATGGCGTTGGTGGTGCAGGACGCAGCGGAGATGATCTTGTCCTCAGCGGTGATTTCGCTGTGGTTGATGCCGTGCACGATATTCTTCAGCGCGCCCTTGCCAGGCGCGGTGAGCACGACGCGATCGACACCCGGGCAAGCCAGGTGCTGACCCAGACCCTCGGCATCACGCCACACACCGGTGTTATCCACCAGCAGCGCGTTCTTGATGCCGTACTGGGTGTAGTCGACTTCCTTCGGGTCCTTGGCGTAGATCACCTGGATCAGGTTGCCGTTGGCCGTCAGGGTGCTGTTCTCTTCATCGATGGTGATGGTGCCGTTGAACTTGCCATGCACCGAGTCACGACGCAGCAGGCTGGCACGCTTGACCAGATCGTTGCTGGCACCCTTGCGCACGACGATGGCGCGCAAACGCAGGCCATCACCACCACCGGTCTTCTCGATCAGGATGCGCGCCAGCAGGCGGCCGATACGACCGAAGCCATACAGCACAACGTCGGTACCTTCACGACCAGCGCCGTTCTGCTTGCCGACCACATCGGCCAGCTCGTCCTTGACGAACTGCTCGACGCCACGGCCAGCGCCTTCGGCCTTGAACTTGGCAACCAGCTTGCCCAGATCAACCGAGGCAGCGCCCAGCTTGAGCTCGCTCATGGCCTTGAGCATGGGGAAGGTGTCGTGCACCGACAGCTCGGCTTCTTCAGCCAGGCGGTGACGGGCAAAACGATGAGCCTTGAGGATGTCGATGACCGAACGATTGATCAGGCCACGGCCGTAGATCGAGGTCACCACATTGTTGTTGCGATAGAGCTGACCAATCAGCGGAATCATCGCTTCCGCGAGGGCTTCACGATCGATCCATTCACCGAGACACTGGTCGGGCTTCTGAGTCACGGGCAGTACCTTCCACATGTAGGGGCTGAAAAAAGGGGCTACATTATGACGGTGCGCGCGAGCATGAGCAATGCGCGCCTGTCGCGACTGACATTGACCAGCAAGCCCCGCTACAATTCCCGGCCTTTCGTCACGACCGTGAGCCGCCCGTGTCCGTACTGCGTCTTCCGTCTCTACCGGCCAGCGCCGGCAAACAACAGTGGGGCAACCTGCCCGGGGCCGCCCTGTCCCTGACCATCGCAGAAGCGGCCAGCGACGCTGGACGCTTCACCCTGGTGCTCACCGAAGGCAGCCAGAGCGCCGAGCGGCTACAGGAAGAGCTGGCGTTCTTCGCCCCCGACCTGCCAGTGCTGCACTTCCCCGACTGGGAAACCCTGCCCTACGATGTGTTTTCGCCGCACCAGGACATCATTTCGCAGCGTATAGCAGCGCTCTATCGTCTACCGCAGCTGAGCCGCGGCATCCTCGTAGTGCCGATCACCACAGCCCTACACCGCCTCGCACCGAAGCGCTTCCTGCTGGGCAGCAGCCTGGTGCTGGATGTCGGCCAGAAACTCGATGTGGAGCAGATGCGCACGCGCCTGGAGGCGGCCGGCTACCGTTGCGTGGATACGGTGTACGAGCATGGCGAGTTCGCTGTGCGCGGCGCATTGATCGATCTGTTCCCGATGGGCAGCGACACGCCCTACCGTATCGACCTGTTCGACGACGAAATCGAAACCCTGCGCACCTTCGACCCCGAAACCCAGCGCTCGGTGGACAAGGTCGAGTCGATCCGCCTGCTGCCAGCGCGTGAGTTTCCGCTGGAAAAGAAAGCCGTCACCGATTTCCGCGGGCGCTTTCGCGAGCGCTTCGACGTGGATTTCCGTCGCTGCCCGATCTATCAGGACCTGTCCACCGGCATCACCCCAGCAGGCATCGAGTACTACCTGCCGCTGTTCTTCGAAGAGACGGACACCCTGTTCGACTACCTGCCGGGCGACACCCAGGTATTTTCCCTGCCCGGCATCGAAAAAGCCGCCGAACAATTTTGGACAGATGCGCGTAGCCGCTATGAGGATCGTCGAGTCGATCCAGAGCGGCCATTGCTGCCGCCTGCCGACATCTTCCTGCCGGTGGAGGACTGTTTCGCCCGCCTGAAGAGCTGGCCGCGGGTGGTGGTCAATCAGGACGATATCGAGCCTGGCGTCGGCCAGACCCGCTTCGACGCCCGCGCCCTGCCCGACCTGGCGATCCAGGCCAAGGCCGGCGAGCCACTGGCAGCGCTGCGCCGCTTTATCGAAGAATATCCAGGCCGTGTGCTGTTCTGCGCCGAATCGGCCGGGCGCCGCGAGGTGTTGCTGGAGCTGCTCGCTCGCCTCAAGCTCAAGCCCAAGGAAGTCGAGGGCTGGCCAGCCTTCGTCGCCAGCAGCGAGCGCCTGAACATCTGCATCGCACCATTGGACGAAGGGCTGCTGCTCGACGACCTGGCGCTGATCGCCGAGAGCCCGCTGTTCGGCCAACGCGTCATGCAGCGCCGGCGCCGCGAGAAAGGCCGCGAAGGCGGCGACAACGTGATCAAGAACCTCACCGAGCTGCGCGAAGGCGCACCGGTGGTGCATATCGATCACGGCGTCGGCCGCTACCTGGGCCTGGTGACCATGGAGTTCGATGGCCAGGCCGCCGAATTCCTCGCACTGCAGTACGCCGACGAAGCCAAACTCTACGTGCCCGTGGCCAGCCTGCACCTGATTGCCCGCTACACCGGCAGTGACGATGCTCTTGCGCCGCTGCATCGCCTCGGCTCGGAAGTCTGGCAGAAGGCCAAGCGCAAGGCCGCCGAGCAGGTGCGTGATGTTGCCGCCGAGCTGCTCGATATCTACGCCCGCCGCGCCGCGCGCGAGGGCTTCGCCTTCCAAGACCCGGCGCTGGATTACGCCACCTTCAGCGCCGGCTTCCCCTTCGAGGAAACCCCGGACCAGCAGGCCGCCATCGACGCCGTGCGCAGCGACATGCTGGCCGGCAAGCCGATGGATCGCCTGGTTTGCGGCGACGTCGGCTTCGGCAAGACCGAAGTGGCCATGCGCGCCGCCTTCATCGCCGTACACAGCGGCAAGCAGGTCGCCGTGCTGGTGCCCACCACCCTCCTCGCCCAGCAGCACTACAATAGCTTCCGCGACCGCTTCGCCGATTGGCCGGTAAAGGTCGAGGTGATGAGCCGCTTCAAGAGCGCCAAGGAAGTCGGCGACGCCGTGCAGCAACTGGCCGAAGGCAAGGTGGATATCGTCATCGGCACGCACAAGCTGCTGCAGGATGACGTCAAGTTCCAAAACCTCGGTTTGGCCATCATCGACGAGGAACACCGCTTCGGCGTGCGCCAGAAGGAGCAGCTCAAGGCCCTGCGCAGCGAGGTGGATATTCTCACCCTGACCGCCACACCCATCCCGCGCACCCTGAACATGGCCGTGGCCGGCATGCGCGACCTGTCGATCATCGCCACCCCGCCGGCGCGGCGCCTGTCAGTGCGCACCTTCGTCATGGAAGCCAACAAGCCGACCATCAAGGAAGCGCTGCTGCGCGAACTACTGCGCGGCGGCCAGGTGTACTACCTGCACAACGACGTGAAGACCATCGAAAAATGCGCCGCTGACCTCGCCGAGCTGGTGCCCGAAGCACGTATCGGCATCGGCCATGGACAGATGCGCGAACGCGATCTCGAACAAGTGATGAGCGACTTCTACCACAAGCGCTTCAACGTGCTGGTGGCCTCGACCATCATCGAGACCGGCATCGACGTGCCCAGCGCCAACACCATCATCATCGACCGCGCCGACAAGTTCGGTCTGGCCCAGCTGCACCAGTTGCGTGGCCGTGTCGGCCGTAGCCACCACCAAGCCTACGCCTACCTGCTCACCCCCCCGCGCAAGCAGATGACCACAGACGCCGAGAAACGTCTGGAGGCCATCGCCAACGCTCAGGACCTCGGCGCGGGCTTCGTCCTGGCCACCCACGACCTGGAAATCCGCGGCGCCGGCGAACTGCTCGGCGACGGCCAGAGCGGACAGATTCAGGCCGTCGGCTTCACCTTGTACATGGAAATGCTCGAACGCGCGGTCAAGGCCATCCAGAAAGGCGAGCAGCCGAACCTCGACCAGCCGCTGGGCGGCGGCCCGGAGATCAACCTGCGCGTACCGGCGCTGATCCCCGAAGACTACCTGCCCGACGTGCACGCCCGCCTGATTCTCTACAAGCGCATCGCCAACGCCAGCGACGAGGATGGCCTGAAGGAGCTGCAGGTTGAGATGATCGACCGCTTCGGCCTGTTGCCGGAACCAACCAAGAATCTGATGCGCCTGACCCTGCTCAAGCTGCAGGCAGAGAAGCTGGGTATTACCAAGGTCGACGCCGGACCACAGGGCGGCCGCATCGAATTCGCCGCAGAGACCTGCGTCGACCCGCTGACGCTGATCAAGCTGATCCAGGCCCAACCGAAACGCTACAAGTTCGAAGGCGCCACCGTCTTCAAGATCCAGGTGCCCATGGAGCGCGCGGAAGAGCGCTTCAACACCCTGGAAGCCCTGCTCGAGCGCCTCGCGCCCACCACCTGAAGGACTCCCCCATGCGCCCATTGCATCTGATCGCCCTGCTGCTCTGCCTGCTCGCCCCGAACGCCTTCGCCGAACGCCTGTATCAGGTGGAACTGCTGGTATTCCGCCAGGCCGGTGACGCGGTGATCGCGCCGAAGATCGCCCCCGACGACTGGGCCGGCACCGCCCTGCCGATCGCCGGCAGCGAGCGCCCCACCAGCCTCGACAGCGAAGCAGCCAAGCTCAACCCGGGTAATGGCTATCAGGTTCTGCTGCACAAGGCCTGGAGCCAGACTCTGAGCACCACAGCGAGCCGCGTAGCCGTCAACAGCGGCGAGGCGCACCTCGGCCACTACCCGGTCGAAGGCACCCTTGCCTTCACCCAGGATCGCTTCGCCGATCTGGATCTGGAACTGTGGATCAACCGCTTCAGTGCCGACGGCCTGCTGGAAAGCAGCGAACACATGAAAGTCGCCCAGCGCCTGAAGGACAACAGCCTGACCTACCTCGATCACGGCAGCCTCGGCGCCCTGGTGCGCATCAGCCCGCTGTAAGGGGAGGTAACGAAAAGGGCCGCTAAGCGGCCCTTTTCATTTGCTTAGAGAAGCTAGTCACTCAGCACGCGCGCCAATACCGCCTTGATCGTGCCCATGCCCTGCTCCAGCACCCGTTCGATTTCGTCCATGGTGATCAGGCCACTGGTCTTGCCCGCAGCAGGATTCACCACCAGCGCCAGACAGGCATAAGGCAACGCCAGCTCACGCGCCAGTGCAGCCTCGGGCATTGCGGTCATGCCGACCAGATCACAGCCGTCACGCTCCATCCGCACGATCTCCGCCGCCGTTTCCAGGCGCGGCCCCTGCGTGCAGCCGTACACGCCATGGCTGCTGAATGCAGCACCTTCAGCGGTCAACGCCGCGATCAGGCGCTCGCGCAATGCCGCATCGTAGGGGTAACTGAAATCCACGTGCGTCACGTGATCCAGCTCACCCTCGAAAAAGGTGTGCGCACGACCGGCCGTGTAATCGATGAGCTGATGCGGCACGCAGAAATGTCCCGCCCCCATCGCCGCATGAATGCCACCCACAGCATTGACCGCAACAATCTCGCGCGCCCCTGCATGCTTCAACGCCCACATGTTGGCGCGGTAGTTGATCTGATGCGGAGCAATCCGATGCGGTTGGCCATGGCGCGCCAGAAACAACACCTCGCGCCCGCCGTACTCGCCACGCAGGATATCGGCCGAGGGCGTGCCGTAGGGCGTATCCAGTGTCAGCGCCTGACGAATCACCAGGCCTTCGAGCTGCGTCAGGCCGGTACCACCGATGATTGCATAAACGGTCATGTTGAGCCCTCAGTCGAGCAGATGCGCCGCTCTGAGCGCAGCCACCGCCGCAGACCAACGCGGCGCCTGACGATAATCGGTGCGCGCATGGCCGCGCCCACGCATGCGCTGCAGTCGCTCGGCCGGGGTGACCTGCAAGCGCTGCAAGGCGCTGAGGGCCAGTTCCGCCGAGCCCCGGTCATTGCACACCAGGCCCATGTCACAGCCAGCAGCAAGCGCCGCCTCGATACGCTTGCCAGCATCGCCAACCACGTGCGCACCGGCCATGGACAGGTCGTCACTGAAGATCACGCCGTCGAAGCCCAGCTCGCCGCGCAGGATGTCCTGCAGCCAGCGACGAGAAAAACCCGCCGGCTGCTCATCGACCTGCGGATAGATGACATGCGCCGGCATCACCGCATCCAGCTCGCCAGCCAGACGCTTGAACGGCTGCATGTCACAGGCGCGAATCTCATCAAGGCTGCGCTCGTCGACCGGAATGGCCACGTGAGAGTCCGCCTCAGCCCAGCCATGCCCGGGGAAATGCTTGCCGGTCGCTGCCATACCCGCCTGATGCATGCCGCGGATGAACGCAGCAGCCAGCGTGGTTGCGCGCTGCGGGTCGCCCTCGAAAGCGCGACTGCCGACCACCGCACTGCGCTGATGGTCGAGATCGAGGACCGGAGCGAAGCTGAGATCCAGCCCGACGGCCAGCACCTCGGTCGCCATCAGCCAGCCGCAATGCTCGGCAAGCACTTCGGCATTGTCGTTGTCGGCGATCGCACGCATCGCCGGCAGACGCAGAAAGCCCTGGCGCAGACGCTGCACCCGGCCGCCCTCCTGGTCCACGGCCAGCAGCAAGTCCGGGCGCACGGCACGAATGCTCTGGCACAACTCGCGCACCTGGCGTGGCGATTCGATGTTGCGGGCGAAAATGATCAAGCCGCCCACCTCGGGCTGGCGCAGCATCTGGCGATCCTCGGCGGTCAGCCAGGTGCCGGCGATGTCCATCATCAAAGAGCCTTGCATAAACCTATTCCTTACGTGAAATCTTGGCCTGCGCCCCACTGCGGGCAGGATGCTTCGTCGATACGCACCCTGCAGTGCGGCGGCACGCGATCAAAAAGCGCCAGCATGTCGGCGTTGCGCAAACGAATACAGCCATGGGACAACGGCTCGCCCATGGGTTCCTTGTCCGGGGTGCCGTGAAGATAGATGTAGCGACGGAAGGTATCGACCTCGCCCAGGCGATTGCGCCCCGTTTCGAGACCGCTCAACCAGAGAATGCGGGTAAGGATCCAGTCACGACCAGGAAACTGCTCGTGCAGTTGCGGCGACCATACCTCACCGGTCCAGCGACGACCGCGCAACACGGCCGCCAGAGGCAGGCCGGCGCCGATCTTCGCGCGCACTTGGTGCAGCCCGCGCGGCGTGCAGCCCGAGCCATTGCGCTCACCTGCGCCGTTGCGTGCGGTGGATACGGGAAAACACACTATCAGCTGCCCAGCACTGAAGCCGTAGAGCGCCTGATCAGCAATGGAGATGTGGAGTAAATCAAGATCGGACATGGGCCGCTAGCTTAGCCGAAGGACGAAGCCAAGCCCACCTGCCGCCCGGTCAAACCTTGGGGACAGCGCTTGGCGTCTTGGTCCGGGGCTTGAGTTGTGCGCCGGCCAACGCAGGATCGTTGACCCCGGTTTCCGAACGCATACCGGCGGCGAGGAATGGCACCATCATCCGCATCACCTGCTCGATCGAGGTGTTGACGCCGAAATCGGTCTCGGCCATCGCGCGCAAGGCCTTGATACCGGACATGCTGAACGCCGCAGCACCGAGCATGAAGTGCACACGCCAGAACAGCTCCAGTGGTGGAATACGCGGCGCAGCCTCATGTACCAACAGCATGTAACGACGGAAAACCTTGCCGTAAACCTCTTCCAGGTATTTGCGCAGGTGACCCTGGCTCTGGCTGAAGGCCAGACCGAGCAGGCGCATGAAGATGGAAAGATCGTTGCCGCTGCGCGGCTTGACTGCCAGAGCCTGTTCGACCAGAAGCTCGAGCAACTCCTCCAGGGAAACCTGGGTGTCGGACTTGGCCTGACGGCGATCGAGTTCTTTTTCCAGGCTGGCACAGAAAGGCCCGAGGAAGCGCGAGAAGACCGCTTGAATCAGCGCCTTCTTCGAACCGAAGTGATAATTGACGGCAGCCAGGTTGACCCCAGCCTTGCTGGTGATCAGCCGCAATGAGGTTTCGGCGAAGCCTTTTTCCGCGAACAGCTGTTCCGCAGCATCGAGAATGCGTTCAACGGTTTCCGACTGAGCCATGAGCTATCACCTGACAAACACTTGTTTGAAACATACGTTTCATCCCACTGAATTGTCAAGCCGCATGAGCCGTCTTTTGGCCGGCCGGTCACAGCTTACAACAAGCAGAGACGCAGATTATTCAGCATGGGTAACAAGCCGGACGACAGGCATCTGCAAAATGGGCGTTGCCAAGAGCCGCTTACTGTATATAATCCCAGTCACTGTATAAAAAGACAGAGCCCAGCCATGCTGAAACTGACGCCACGCCAAGCCGAGATTCTCGCCTTCATCAAACGCTGCCTGGAAGACAACGGCTACCCACCCACCCGTGCGGAAATCGCTCAGGAACTGGGGTTCAAATCACCCAATGCAGCAGAAGAGCACCTCAAGGCCCTCGCACGCAAGGGGGCCATCGAAATGACCCCCGGCGCTTCGCGCGGCATTCGCATTCCTGGCTTCGAGGCAGGCGCGGCGAACGAGGACGAAGGCCTTCCAGTCATTGGCCGCGTTGCTGCCGGCGCACCGATCCTCGCCCAGCAACATGTCGAGGAATCCTGCCAGATAAACCCCGCGTTCTTTCAACCCAAAGCCGACTACCTACTGCGTGTGCGCGGCATGAGCATGAAGGATATCGGCATTTTCGATGGCGATCTGCTCGCCGTGCACACCACCCGTGAAGCCCGCAACGGCCAGATCGTCGTCGCCCGCATCGACGACGAAGTGACGGTCAAACGCTTCAAGCGCGAGGGCAACAAGGTCTGGCTGATTGCCGAGAACCCCGAGTTCGCCCCGATCGAAGTGGACCTGGAGCACCAGGATCTGGTCATCGAAGGTTTGAGCGTCGGTGTAATCCGCCGCTGAGGAGACACCATGTACGTGCAGCAGTCGTTCGAGCGCCCACAACTTCCCCTTTTCGACGCGTTCCTTGGCCGAACGCCGAATGAGCCACTGGTCGCAGCCCATGACATCTCTCGCAGTGAGGATGATCAGGCGTTTAGCGAACTGGCTCTACGTGGCGCCGCTGGGCACTGCCTGCACTTGCTGGCGCCGATTCTGCGAGAGCTGAGCCAGAATCAGGACGCACGCTGGCTGACTCTGGTGGCGCCACCGGCCAGCCTCACGCAAAGCTGGCTGCGCGATGCAGGGCTGAACCGTGAACGAATCCTGCTGCTGCATCCGCGACAAGGGCAGAATGCCCTGGAGTTGGCCGAAGAAGCACTCAAGCTGGGTCGCAGCCATACCGTGATCAGTTGGTTGCATCCGGTCGAGAGCAGCACTCGCCAGCGCCTTGCACAGGCCGCCAACACCGGTGGCGCGCAGAGCCTGAACATCAGTCTGGGTTAGCTGACCACGACTTCGCTTGCGGAAATGAAAACGGGGCTCCAATGGAGCCCCGTTTTTCGTTGAGACGCAGCAGCTCAATGGAGAACGCGCGAGCCTTCTTCTTCACCACTGAAATCACCCTCAGCCATTCGGCCAGCCATCTGCACACCAACATTGAGCATGGCCTTGGCCACCTCGATGTGTTGCCCCTGCAGGAAAGCCTTGGCATCAGCGGAGAAATCCAGGGTCACCAACGCCTCTTCATCCTCTGCGCGACGCAGGGCAATTCGCCCATCGGGCAGTTCGACGATTTCCAGGAAGGATGTAGGCATGGCTCAGTCTCTGTGCAAAAACGCGACATTGTAACAGCCAGCCGGGATCATCCCCAGCCCACTGGTCCAGTTAAACCCAATCAGCACTCGCTCAGGCCTTCGCGGAAACGCAGCACCAGCGCCTTGAGCTGCTGCCGCCAGGCATCGACATCATCGATGCTCAGCTCGGCCGGCTCCTCGCCAACACTGACGGCCGTGATCAACGGCATGGACGGATCGACCTTGGCCTTGCGCTCCTCACGCGGCGGCTGGAACAAGCCAGCATAGGCCGCCAGCAGTTCGGCCAGCCAGGTTTCGCGCTGCCGGGCCAATTCCACCAACTCGGCCAGCTCAGGACTGGGCGCCCCTTCGAGTACGGCCTGCTGCACGAACGCCTCGACGCGCGAAGGCGCTGCGTCGTTCATGCGGTAGTAACCGGCGATCTCATGACACACCCCAAGGAGCCCACCGTACAGGTGAAACAGCGCAGCTTCGCGCTCGGCCTGCACCAGCGCCTGCACGTTGAACGCGGTGGAAGCCTCGGCCTTGCGCCAGTTATCCAGGGCGATACCGGCGAAGAAGATCTTCTGATTGGTGCGGGTATAGATTTCTTTGGCCATTGCGGCGACCTCCACAGCAGATCGGGTCATGATACGCGCGTCGCACCAAGGCAGACGCGCTTCTCGTCAGAGCGCAGAGATCAGCGCTTGTCCTCGACCTTCCATTTGCCGCCATCGAAGAACGCACGCCAGCCGGTCGGTTTGCCATCGACCTCGGACTGCACGTACTGCTCCTTGGTCTTGCGGCTGTAGCGAATCACCGCTGGGCGGCCATCAGGGTCCTTCTGTGGAGCATCGCAAAGGAAGTGGTACTTGGGATCGATCTCATGCTTGTGCGGAACGATTTCCAGCACCAGAGGTGCACGCGTCTCGCGATTCTTGGGGAACTGGCTGGCTGCGAGGAAAAGGCCCGATGCGCCGTCACGCAGCACGTAGGTGTCGTCCACCTTCTCGCACTTGAGCTCGGGCATATCCACCTTGTCCATCTTCGGCGGCGCGGCTTCGCCGTTCTTGAGCAGCTTGCGGGTGTTCTTGCAGCTGGCATTGGTGCAACCGAAGAACTTGCCGAAACGACCCGTCTTGAGCTGCATCTGGCTGCCGCACTTGTCGCACTCCAGACTTGGGCCTTCATAACCCTTGATGCGGTACTGACCCTGCTCGATCTCGTAACCCGTGCAATCCGGGTTGTTGCCACAGATGTGCAGCTTGCGGGTTTCATCCAGCAGATAGGCATCCATGGCCGTGGAGCAGATCGGGCAGCGATGCTTGCCAAGCAACACGCGGGACTCGGACTCACCCTCGTCGTCGGCAGCAATCTCGTCGCCCGGCACCAGGTTGATGGTGGCCTTGCAACGTTCCTTCGGCGGCAGCGCATAACCGGAGCAACCAAGGAACACGCCGGTGGAGGCAGTGCGGATCATCATCGGCCGGCCGCACTCGCGGCAGGGGATGTCGGTCAGCGTCGGCTGGTTGGCACGCATGCCGCCCTCGCCTGCTTCGGCCACTTCGAGCTTCTTCTTGAAGTCACCGTAGAACTCATCGAGCAGGTGCTTCCACTCGCGCTCACCCTGGGCCACATCGTCGAGATGCTCTTCCATGGTGGCGGTAAAGCTGTAATCCATCAGGTTGGCGAAGCTCTCGTCGAGACGCTCGGTGACGATATCGCCCATCTTCTCGGCATAGAAACGACGGTTGTGCACCGTGACGTAGCCACGATCCTGAATGGTGGAAATGATCGCGGCATAGGTGGACGGACGGCCGATACCGCGCTTTTCCAGCTCCTTGACCAGGCTCGCTTCGGAATAGCGCGCCGGCGGCTTGGTGAAGTGCTGGCTGGGGTCGAGCTGGATTAGCTTGAGGCCCTCGCCCTCCTTCATTTCCGGCAGGACGTCGTCCTCGCCCGGCTTGCTCTGCTGCGGCAGCACGCGGGTGTAACCGTCGAATTTGAGAATACGGCCCTTGGCGCGCAGCTCGAAGTTGCCGGCAGCCACGGTGACGCTGGTGGACAGGTACTCGGCCGGCGGCATCTGGCAGGCCACGAACTGACGCCAGATCAGGTCATACAGGCGCTCGGCATCACGCTCCATGCCGGACAGCTGGGTCGGACGCAAGTTGACGTCGGAGGGACGAATCGCTTCGTGCGCTTCCTGAGCGCCTTCCTTGCTCGAATACAGATTGGGCTTACCCGGCAGGTACTTGTCGCCGTACTCGCTGCCGATGAAGCCACGCACCATCTCCACTGCGTCGTTCGACAGGTTGGTCGAGTCGGTACGCATATAGGTGATGTAACCCGCCTCGTAGAGACGCTGAGCCATCATCATGGTCTTCTTCACGCCGAAGCCCAGACGGTTGCTCGCAGCCTGCTGCAGGGTCGACGTGATGAAAGGTGCCGACGGCTTGCTGCTGGTCGGGCGATCTTCGCGCTTGACCACGCTGTAACTGGAGGCCTTGAGCTTATCCAGCGCCGCCATGGCTTGCGCTTCGTTGACTGGCTTGAAGGCCGAGCCATCTTCACGCACGACTTCGAAGCGCACCTTGGCGTTCTTCGCAGTGCCGAGATCAGCGTGCACTTCCCAGTATTCTTCCGGGACGAAGGCACGAATTTCTTTTTCACGCGCAACGACCAGCTTCACCGCCACCGACTGTACGCGACCGGCAGACAGGCCACGGGCGATCTTGGCCCACAGCAGCGGCGAAACCATGTAGCCCACCACGCGGTCGAGGAAACGGCGTGCCTGCTGGGCGTTGACGCGGTTGATGTCCAGCTCACCGGGCTTGGAGAAGGCATCCTGAATCGCCTTCTTGGTGATCTCATTGAACACCACGCGCTTGTAGCGGCTGTCATCACCACCGATGGACTCGCGCAGGTGCCAGGCGATGGCCTCCCCTTCGCGATCCAAGTCGGTTGCGAGATAGATGGTGTCAGCATCCTTGGCCAGACGGCGCAGCTCTTCGATCACCTTTTCCTTGCCAGGCAGGATCTCGTACTTGGCCTTCCAGCCATGCTCGGGGTCGACACCCATGCGGGTGAACAGCTGGCGTTTGGCCTTTTCCTTGGGCGACAGCGCAGGCGCCTCACCGGCGGCAGCCTTACCGCGCTTGGCCGGCTCCTTGGTGGCGCTTGCCGAGCCGCTGGTAGGCAGGTCACGGATGTGGCCGATGCTCGACTTCACCACGTACTGGCTGCCCAGGTACTTGTTGATGGTCTTGGCCTTGGCCGGGGATTCCACGATGACCAGCGATTTGCCCATGGATCAGAAAATTCCTGAATTGCGAAATATAGAAGGCTGGGAGCCATATGAGCCTGCTCACGAGCTCGTGAGCTAGAGTGATACAAGGCAAAAACAAGCGAGGAAGCGGAGTTTACGAGTGGTAAATGAGCATTACTCGTTTCACTCGCCCTTCGGGCCGTCCTCCGGACGTTCAGTGACAAGTCACTGTCCGAGCTTGTTTTTAACGCAGTAGCGCCGACGCGCAACAGATCGTGAACAGGTTCTAAGGCCCCGCTATATATAGTGGCGACCGAGCGAAGGTCAAGCGCAGGGGTTGCACAGTCAGGCTTGCGAAGCGCCGATAGGGCTGACTTCGGCCTGAATCAAAGCAAAGCGTGGAACGCGCTTGCCGTCCACCTCGATCTCTTCACAGAACATGCTCAGCGGCCGCACCCACAGACCAAACTCGCCGTACAGGGCCTGGTAAACCACAACCTCTTCCTCGTTCTCGGAATGGCGCGCCACCCCGAATACGCGGTACTGCGGGCCTTTGTAGTGGCGATAGAGTCCTGGCTGCAACTGCATGAGCGGTTCCCGAAATAAAAAGCCGTAAAAAGCAAAACCGGGGCACTAGGCCCCGGTTTCTGTCCGCTGACGCTTAAACGCGCTCGAAGACAGTGGTGATGCCTTGGCCAAGGCCCACGCACATGGTGGAGACACCAAAGGTGCCGCCGTTCTGTTTCATGACGTTGAGCAGGGTACCGGAGATACGGGCACCGGAACAACCGAAGGGGTGACCCAGGGCGATCGCACCGCCGTGCAGGTTGACCTTCTCTTCCATCTTGTCGAGCAGCTTCAGGTCCTTCAGCACAGGCAGGGCCTGGGCGGCGAAAGCTTCGTTGAGCTCGACGAAGTCGATGTCAGCCATGCTCAGGCCGGCGCGCTTGAGCGCCTTCTGCGTGGACGGCACCGGGCCATAACCCATGATCGCCGGATCGACACCAGCAACGGCCATGGCGCGAACCACCGCCATCGGCTGGATGCCCAGATCCTGAGCACGCTGGGCGCTCATGACGATCATGCAGGAGGCGCCGTCGGTGATCTGCGAGGACGTACCTGCAGTCACGGTGCCGCCTTTCGGGTTGAACGCAGGCTTCAGCGCAGCCAGGCTTTCAAGGGTGGTTTCCGGACGAATGGTTTCGTCGAAATCGAACATCTTCAGGAAACCGTTCTCGTCGTAGCCTTGCATCGGGATGATTTCATCCTTGAACTTGCCTTCGACGGTGGCCTTGTGCGCCAGACGGTGCGAACGCTCACCGAAGGCGTCCTGCTGCTCACGGCTGATGCCATGCATCTTGCCCAGCATTTCAGCGGTCAGACCCATCATGCCGGACGCTTTGGCGGCGTACAGCGACAGGTGCGGGTTCGGGTCGACGCCATGCATCATGCCGACGTGGCCCATGTGCTCCACACCGCCAACGACGAATACATCGCCGTTACCGGTCTGGATCGCCTGCACGGCAGTGTGCAGGGCGCTCATGGAAGAACCGCACAGGCGGCTGACGGTCTGGCCGGCGCTGGTGTGCGGGATCTGGGTCATCAGCGACGCCATGCGCGCGATGTTCCAGCCCTGCTCCAGGGTCTGGTTGACGCAGCCCCAGATCACGTCCTCGACTTCAGCCGGGTCGATCTTGGCGTTGCGCTCCAGCACTTTGCTGATCAGGTGCGCGGACATGGTCTCGGCGCGGGTATTGCGGTGCATGCCGCCCTTGGAACGACCCATCGGGGTACGACCGAAGTCGACGATCACTGCATCTCTAGGATTCAGGCTCATATTTCTACTCTCGCTCTGTTCGCTGCACGGTTAACCGAAGAACTTCTGGCCCTTGGCGGCCATTTCGCGAAGTTTTGCGGTCGGGTGGTACAGGGCGCCCAGCTCGGCATACTTGTCAGCCAGGGCGACGAATTCAGCCACACCGATGGAATCGATGTAGCGCAGCGCACCGCCACGGAAGGGAGGGAAGCCGATACCGTAGATCAGGCCCATGTCGGCCTCGGCTGCGGTGTCGACGATGCCGTCTTCCAGGCAACGAACGGTTTCCATGCACAGCGGGATCATCATGAAATTGATGATGTCCTCGTCGGTGACTTCACGCTCTTCGACCACGATGGACTTGAGCAGCTCGTAAGCAGCCGGGTCAGTGACCTTCTTCGGCTTGCCGCGCTTGTCGGTCTCGTAGGCGTAGAAACCCTTGCCGTTCTTCTGACCCAGGCGATTGGCGTCATACATCACGTCGACGGCAGTCTTGCCTTCCACGGCCATACGATCCGGGAAGCCTTCAGCCATCACGTCACGCCCATGGTGGCCGGTGTCGATACCGACCACGTCGGAGAGGTAAGCCGGGCCCATGGGCCAGCCGAACTTCTCCATCACCTTGTCGATACGCACGAAGTCGACGCCGAAGCCCAGCAGCTTGGAGAAGCCGCCGAAGTACGGGAACAGCACACGGTTGACCAGGAAGCCCGGGCAGTCGTTGACCACGATCGGGTTCTTGCCCATTTTCTTGGCGTAGGCAACGGTAGTGGCAACGGCCACTTCGCTGGACTTCTCGCCACGGATGACTTCCACCAGCGGCATCATGTGCACCGGGTTGAAGAAGTGCATGCCGACGAAGTTTTCCGGACGCTTGAGCGCCTGGGCCAACAGGCTGATGGAGATGGTCGAGGTGTTGGAGGCCAGGATGGCGTCTTCACGCACCACGCCTTCCACTTCTGCCAGCACGATCTGCTTGACCTTCGGGTTCTCGACCACGGCTTCGACGACGATGTCGACGTTGCCGAAATCACCGTAGGACATGGTCGGGCGGATGGCGTTGAGGGCTTCAGCCATCTTCGCAGGGGTCATACGGCCCTTCTCGACGCGCTTGCCGAGCAGCTTGGAAGCCTCGTTCAAGCCCATCTGGATACCCTCTTCACGGATATCCTTCATCAGGATCGGCGTACCTTTGGAAGCCGACTGGTAGGCGATACCACCGCCCATGATGCCGGCGCCGAGTACGGCAGCCAGTTTCACGTCCTGGGCGATTTCATCGTGGTGCTTGGCTTTCTTTTTCAGCTCCTGATCGTTCAGGAACAGGCCGATCAAGCTCTCGGCAACCGAGGTCTTGGCCAGTTTGACGAAGCCGGCGGCCTCAACTTCCAGCGCCTTGTCACGGCCGAAGTTGGCGGCTTTCTGAATGGTCTTGATCGCCTCGACCGGAGCCGGGTAGTTCGGGCCGGCCTGGCCAGCGACGAAGCCCTTGGCGGTCTCGAAGCACATCATCTGCTCGATGGCGTTGAGCTTGAGCTTTTCCAGCTTGGGCTGGCGCTTGGCCTTGTAGTCCAGCTCGCCGGAGATGGCGCGCTTGACCAGATCCAGCGCGGCGGCCTGCAGCTTGTCTGCACTGACCACAGCATCGACGGCGCCCACTTTCAGGGCGTCTTCGGCGCGGTTTTCCTTGCCCGATGCAATCCACTCGACGGCGTTGTCGGTACCGATCACGCGTGGCAGACGCACGGTGCCGCCGAAGCCTGGGTAGATGCCCAGTTTGACTTCTGGCAGGCCGATCTTGGCGCTATCGCTCATGACACGGTAGTCACCGGCCAGGCACATCTCGAAACCGCCACCCAGGGCGATGCCGTTGATGGCGACGACGGTCGGCACGGCGAGGTCTTCGAAATCACTGAAGATCTTGTTGGCTTCCAGGTTGCCAGCCACCAGTTCTTCGTCGGGCAGTTTGAAGTTGTCGACGAATTCGGTGATATCGGCGCCGACGATGAACACGTCTTTGCCGCTGGTGACAATCACGCCCTTGATCGAACCGTCAGCCTTGATCGCGTCGACGGAGGCGCGCAGCTCATTGAGGGTAAGACGGTTGAATTTGTTGACGGACTCACCCTTGAGGTCGAACTTCAATTCGACGATGCCGCTCTCAAGAGCCTTAACCGTGATGGCTTTACCTTCGTAAATCATCAACTGATCTCCACGGTATGGAAGCTGAACAGTACACATCGGAGCCAACCGGCAGGCCAGCCTGCGGCAGCGCCGCACGAGCATAGCCCCAATCGGTACGACACACCCACCGACGCGATATTCGGGCTGTAATGGCGCGCCTAACAAGGCAAACGCTCAATTCATACGCCCGTTTGATTTGGGTGTGCACACCTTCAGGGAAAACCCTGCGCTTGTCAATTGGCCTCTTTTCGTCGATTTCTCGACGAATTCTGCAGGCCTGGTCATTCCTGGCCTCCAGCCGATTTCGATAAACAGCGTCAATAACGCACTATTGCGAGCGTTTTCCTGCTTGATACAGGCACTCCCGGATGCCTAGCCAAATCGCTACGCTCCGGGTACAGTCGTCTCACTTTCAGCTGGCACAGCGCCACCTGAAGGCAATACAAAAACAAATCGAGCCCCACGATGGGCCATATGGAGTCACCAATGTCGAGCCGCCGTTCGCTTGCATTCCCCCTGAGCGCCCTGCTCGTTTTTCTCTTTACGCTGCTCTCCCCACCCCTGCTCAGCGCCGCGCCGGCCGATGATCTGCTGCGCCTGCATCAGTTGCGCCTGGCAACGCAAAAGAGCCTGGGCGACTTCTACATGTACAACGGCATGGAAGGCGATCAACGCTATGCGCGGATGATTGGCGAATCCCTGCAGGAAGGCCAATCGCACCTGGAAGGCATGGGCGAAATGCCCGGCGATGCGAGCAAGGCGCTGCGCGCGCAGCTGCAAACCAATTGGCAAAGTTACCGCAGCGGGCTCCAGACCCTGATGGAGGCCATGCGCAACCAGGGCTTCACCGACCTGCAACCCGTCGCCGATCTGGCCGAGAACAACCAACGCATCATGGCCATTAGTCAGGAGCTATATCAGAAGATTCAGCAAGAAAGCGGTTTCAGCGTACCGCAACTGACGCAGAAGAGCCGTGAGCAAAGCCTGCTGATGCAGAATATTGCGCTGGACTATGCTTCACGCAGTGCCTCGGTCGGCGCCAGCTTCTTCGGCGGCGGCGAAGAACGCGCCATCGATGAGCTGGCAGGCGAATTCGCCAGCAAGCTGGATAACCTCAGCACCGCCCAGCAGAACACTCCGGAGATCAGCGCAGCCCTGAACTCCATCGGCACCAAATGGCGTTACATCGAGAAATCCCTGCGCAACTACAACGAAAACACCGTACCTTTCCTGATCAGCAAGTATTCCGACAGCATCATCGAAGGCCTGGAAGGTGTTGCGGCCCAATACGCCGCCTCCCAGCATTGATGTCCCAGATTTCCGGCCTGCCTGGCCCAACCATTGCCCGGTGCTCGCACCGGGCTTTTCTTTGCCTTATTTAACGACCAGTCGCCCTGCCCCACACAATGGGGCCATACTTGATACAGAGCCATTTGCCCCCTTGAGGAGAACTCACCATGCCCTACCAGCACATTCTGGTCGCCGTCGACCTGACCGAGGAATGCGACCCTGTAGTGGTACGCGCGCAGAAACTGGCGCAGGCCAGTGGCGCCAAGATGTCCCTGGTGCATATCGTCGAACCGATGGCCATGGCCTTTGGTGGTGACGTACCGATGGACCTGTCGATGCTGCAGCAACAGCAGTTCGAGCAGGCCCGCGAGCGCCTGGACAGCTTTACTGGCAAGTATCCCGAACTGACCGCGGACCAGCGCCATCTGGCTTATGGCCAACCGCGCCAGGAAATTCACCGCCTGGCCGAAGAACAGGGTTGCGATCTGATCGTGGTTGGCAGCCATGGCCGCCACGGCCTGGCTCTGCTGCTGGGTTCCACCGCCAATGACGTACTGCATGGCGCGCCCTGCGATGTGCTCGCAGTGCGCCTGAAGAAAGGCGAAAAAGGCGCTTAAGTGTAGGGTGCGCCATGCGCACCAGATGCAGCACTGACGGCATCGAGACCTTTTGCAACTGTGGTGCGCGCAGCGCACCCTACGCAGGCCATAGTTGCCTTAATCGAACGACTCGCCCGCGCTCATAACCAGCGGGCGAATCTTCTGCAGCTGGGTTTCCAGCGACACCGTCATGCTCGATGACATCGAGAAGAAGGTCAGGAAGGCCTTGAGGTTGGAGTCGCCTTCGCAGGTGTCGTGAATACGCTGCCAGAAGGCCTGGTTGACCAGTTTCAGTTGCTGGAACAGGCGCACCAGCCCCTTCAGCTCCCAATCGGCCAGACGCCCCTCGCGCATATTGAAGTACTGCCGCGACAGATACAGCGATACCGCACGCAGGATGAATTCCTGATTGTTGGCAAACGGCAGATGGTGCTGCGCCATCGGCTTCAGGCGCGCCAGCACTGGGCAGGCGCTGGTGGCCATGATCACCCCGAGCAGCGCACGCAGGCCCTCTTCCAAGCCGACGTGCTTGGTGTACTCACGCTCCGGCGTGCGCACCCAGACGCTGGCCTTCTTGAACGCTGGCAGACCACGAAAATCCTCGATCACCCGATGCAGATCGACCGCTGCCGGACAATGGCTGAACTGGTCGCGACTCAATGGGCAATTGCTGCACTGCTGATGTTCAAGGCGCGTCCAGGCGGGAGCCTGTTGCGCCTGAATGGGGTCATATTCGCGATTCAGCTCGATCCGATAGCTGAACTGATGATTGTCGTCGAGAGTAATGCGGTACTCGATGGCCATTGCCCGTTCGTTCCTTCGTCAGCCTTCCAGCTCTGCCCAGCGCTCGAGCAACGCGTCCATTTCCGTCTGCAAGCGCTCGAGACGCGCCAATACTTCCGTGGTGATCTGCACCGGCTGCTGATAGAAGGCAGGATCGGATACCTGCTCCTGTACCGCAGCCATTTCCTGCTCCAGAGCATCGATCTGCCCGGGAATCGCTTCCAGCTCGCGCTGCAGCTTGTAGCTTAGTTTCTTCTTCGCAGGCTCTACGCTCTCTTGAGCGGGAGTCACTGCGGCCGGGGTCGGCGCCTCGACGATGGCCGTGGCCAGCTCGGCCTTGCCGGACTTGCTTTCACCCACGCCGAGCAAACGCGGCGAGCCGCCCTGGCGCAGCCAATCCTGATAGCCACCAACGTACTCGCGCACCTTGCCTTCGCCCTCGAATACCAGGGTGCTGGTCACGACGTTATCGAGGAAGGCACGATCGTGGCTGACCATCAGCACGGTGCCAGGGAAGTTGAGCAGCACTTCTTCGAGCAGTTCCAGGGTTTCTACGTCCAGATCGTTGGTCGGTTCGTCCAGCACCAAAAGGTTGGCCGGCTTGCTGAACAACTTGGCGAGCAACAGTCGTGCCCGTTCGCCACCTGATAGTGCTTTTACAGGGGTACGAGCACGTTGCGGACTGAACAGGAAGTCGCCCAGATAGCTCAGCACATGGCGGTTCTGGCCATCGATAGTGATGAAGTCGCGCCCCTCGGCAACGTTGTCGATCACCGTCTTTTCCGGTTCGAGCTGGTGACGTAATTGGTCGAAATACGCCACTTCCAGTTTGGTGCCGACCTCGATCTTGCCACTGCTCGGTTGCAGGTCGCTGAGCAGCAGCTTGAGCAGGGTCGTCTTGCCGGTACCGTTGGCGCCAAGCAGACCGATACGGTCACCGCGCTGCAGGACCATGGAGAAATCCTTGACCAGGAAGGGACCGCCGGCGTGAGCGAAACTGACGCTCTCCGCCACCATCACCTGCTTGCCGGACTTGTCCGCCGTATCGAGCTGGATATTCGCCTTGCCCTGGCGTTCGCGGCGCTCGCTACGTTCCGCACGCATCGCCTTGAGCGCACGCACGCGCCCCTCGTTACGGGTACGGCGGGCCTTGATGCCCTGGCGAATCCACACCTCTTCTTGGGCCAGGCGCTTGTCGAACAGCGCGTTGGCGGTTTCCTCGGCAGCCAGTTGCTGCTCCTTGTGTACCAGGAAGCTGGCGTAGTCGCCGTTCCAGTCAATCAGGCCGCCACGATCCAGTTCGAGGATGCGCGTAGCCAGGTTCTGCAGGAAGGAGCGGTCGTGGGTAATGAACAGCACGGCGCCGCCAAAGTCTTTCAGCGCCTCTTCCAGCCAGGCGATGGCGCCGATGTCCAGGTGGTTGGTGGGTTCGTCGAGCAGCAGCAGATCCGGCTCGGACACGAGCGCCTGGGCCAGCAGCACGCGACGGCGCCAGCCGCCAGAGAGTTCGGCCAGGGTCTTGTCCGCCGGCAGCTGCAGGCGGCTCAGGGTGCTGTCGACCAGCTGCTGCAGACGCCAGCCATCTTTGGCTTCCAGCTCCTGCTGCACGTGCATCAGTTGCTCGAGGTCGTCATCGCCCTGGATGTTCTGCGCCAGGTGGTGATAACGCGCCAGCAACTCGCCAACACCGGCCAGGCCTTCGGCGACCACATCGAACACCGTGCGCTCGTCGGCGCGCGGCAGCTCCTGCGGCAGCTCGCCAATCTTCAGCCCAGGTGCACGCCAGATTTCACCGTCATCCGGCATCTGGTCACCCTTGACCAGGCGCAGCATGCTCGATTTGCCCGTACCGTTGCGGCCGATGATGCACACTCGCTCACCCCGCGCGATCTGCCAGGACACTCCGTCGAGCAGGGGCATGGCGCCATAGGCGAGGGATACGTCGGCAAACTTGAGCAGGGTCATGGGCATCTCCAGAAACAGGCGGCGCATTCTACCCGAGTTACAGGTTGGCTGTGGCCGTTTCCACCCCAGCAGCGGGCACCTCGGCAAACACTCGCAATAGCACTGCGCCATGCATTTTTTCTGCATGTGTCCATCTGGCGCGACGGCATTCACCACGCCCCGCTGAAGCGCTAAGCTAAGGGCATGCAACGATATGGAACCTGTTGCCCCATTCTCTGCTTGCCCCTGGAAATGCCATGCGCGGTCGCCTTCTTTCTGTAGTTTCCTGCCTGATTTTCACCACCACTGCTGGCCTGGCCAGTGCCGAAGCCGCCACTCTGGCGCAGCAGCGCCAGTACTACGATGAAGCCAAGCGCGCCCTGGCCAAGGGCGACAGTGGCCCCTATCGCCAGTACGCCAGCGCTCTGCGCGACTACCCGCTGACGCCATATCTGGCCTATGACGAGCTGACCAACCGTCTGCGATCAGCGAGCAATGCGGAAATAGAAAAGTTTCTTGCCGAACATGGTGACCTGCCTCAGGCCAGCTGGATGAAGCTGCGCTGGCTGCGCGCGCTGGCCGAGCGTGGAGACTGGAAGCCCTTCCTCGATCACTACGATGCCAAGCTCAACTTCACTGAACTGGATTGCCTGTATGGCCAGTACCAGCTCAGCCACGGCCTGACTGCCGAAGGCAACGCTACCGCCGAGAAGCTCTGGCTGGTGGGCAAATCCCAGCCCAACGCCTGTGATCCGCTGTTCGAACGCTGGGCCGCCAATGGCCAGCTCACCGAACAGCGCCGCTGGCAGCGCACCAAACTGGCGGTAGAAAGCGGCAACTACGGCTTGGCCAACTTCCTGATTAAGGGCATGCCAACGCTTGGCGAGCGCGGCAAGCTGATGGTCGAGGTCGCACAGAAACCGCAACTGCTGAAAAACACCGCGCGTTTCGCTCCAGCCGATGACGCCATGAGCGACGTAGTCGGCCTCGGCCTGCGCCGCCTGGCCCGGCAGAACCCCGAAGACGCCCTGGCCCTGCTCGACGGCTACGCCCAGCGTATGAAGTTCTCCTCGGACGAGCAGGTCGCCATCGCCCGCCAGATCGGTCTGCGCCTGGCACAACGCTTCGACCTGCGCGGCCTGCAAGTCATGGCCAAGTACGACCCGCAACTGCGTGACAACACCGTCAGCGAATGGCGCGCGCGCCTGCTGCTGCGTCACGGCCGCTGGGAAGAAGCCTATGAGCTGACCCAGAAGATGCCGTCCGATCTGGCCAGCAGCAACCGCTGGCGCTACTGGAACGCGCGCAGCCTGCAACTGGCGCAACCCAACAGCCATCAACCGGAAGTACTGTTTCAGGCCCTGGCCAAGGAGCGCGACTTTTACGGTTTCATGGCCGCCGATCAGGTCAAGGCACCTTACTCGTTGAACAACCAGCCGCTGGCACTCGACCCGAAGGTGATGCAGAAGGTACGCAACACTGCCGGTATCAAGCGCGCCATGGAATTCCATGCACGCGGCCAGATCGTCGATGGTCGCCGCGAGTGGTATCACGTCAGCCGCCTGTTCAGCCGCGATGAACTGGTGGCTCAGGCGCGCCTGGCCTACGAAATGGAGTGGTACTTCCCGGCCATCCGCACCATCAGCCAGGCCCAGTACTGGGACGACCTGGAAGTGCGCTTCCCCATGGCTCACCGCAACGAACTGGTGCGTGAAGCCAAGCGCCGCGATCTGCATTCGAGTTGGGTGTTCGCCATCACCCGCCAGGAAAGCGCCTTCATGGCCGACGCCCGCTCCCACGCCGGCGCCATGGGCCTGATGCAACTGATGCCGGGCACTGCCAAGGAAACCGCACGCAAGTTCGGCATCCCCTTGGCATCGCCGCAACAGGCGCTCAACCCGGACACCAACATCCAGTTGGGCGCCGCCTATCTGAGCCAGGTATATGGTCAGTTCAATGGCAACCGCGTACTCGCCTCGGCCGCCTACAACGCCGGGCCCGGCCGCGTACGCCAGTGGCTGCGCGGCGCCAATCACCTCAGTTATGACGTCTGGGTGGAGAACATCCCGTTCGACGAGACCCGCCAGTACGTGCAGAACGTGCTGTCCTACTCGGTGATCTACGGCCAGAAGCTCAACGCACCGCACCCCCTGGTGGCATGGAACGAGCGCTTCTTTGAGGATCAGTAAAACAAAAGCCCCGATCGGACTGGGTGTCTGATCGGGGCTCGCTGCTCCGTACGCCTGGGCCGGACCGCGCTTCGGCTCAGTGCCGCGTGAGCCTCAGCCCAGCGACCGTAAGCAGATCACGCAGCGCGCATGGCGCACCCTACTCCAGAATTTCAATCGGCATACCGATCTGTAGCTCACCCACACCTCGTGGCAAAAGGTTCTGCCCGAAGTACACATCGCCATCGCGTTCCCGGTAGGTCTTGAGCGTGGCCAGCGGCTCACGCTGGGCGTTGCGCTCGCCGGTCTGTGGGTCGATGGTGGTGAGGATGCAACGCGAGCAGCCCTTGGCCACGTCGAACTCCACCTCGCCAATACGGATGCGCTTCCAGCTGTCTTCGGCGTAAGGCTCACTGCCGGTGACGACCAGATTGGGGCGAAAACGCAGCATCGACAGCGATTGCCCGACGCGCTGAGAAAGATCGTCCAGCGACGCCTGGCCGATCAGCAGCAGTGGGAAACCGTCGGCAAAGGCCACGCGATCGCCCGGTTGCGCATAGGCGGTATCGACTTGGCGAGTGCGGCCTTCCGGCACCTGCACCAGGCGACAAGACTTACCCAGCATATCGCTGACCCAGACAGCCGCTGCATCGCCCGCATCCGGCACGCGCAGGCTGTCACGCCAGACGATGACGCCACGCAAGTCCTGCTCGGGATCGGGCAACGCCACGGACAGATCCTCACGCCCCGGCGCACTCAGAGTCAGCCCGCCGCGCGCATCGTACAGAGCGCTCAGCTGACTCATCTGCGGTAGCAGGCGTTGGGTGATGAAGCGGCCGTTGTCGGCATCGACCAGCATCCAACGCCGATCACCCTGCAGGCCGAGACCGTCGACCGCACTGCGCTTCAACACTTCGCCGCGGCCGGACTTGAGCGGATAACGGTACAGCCCCGAGAGACTCAGCATGGGTCAGTTTCCTGTTGGCAAAACGCCGTTATACGAGGTGACGGCGATGCTCACAAGCAACAAAACTCGGGAAATTTTGCAGATCAGTAACGCTCGCTCGGGCACCAGCGGCCATCGACGCTCGGCGGGTTGTACCCGCCCTCCAGCGACTTTAGCGGGGCTCGTCCAACTCGAGGCGTTGACGTACCACGTCGACGAGCTTGTCCGGCTGGAATTTGGAGAGGAAGTTGTCGCAACCGACCTTCTTCACCATCGCCTCGTTGAAGCTGCCGGACAGCGACGTGTGCAGCACGACGTAGAGGTCCTTCAGACGCGGATCGTTGCGAATCTCGCTGGTCAGGCGGTAGCCGTCCATCTCCGGCATTTCGGCATCGGTGAAGATCATCAGCAGCTTGTCGGTCATCACTTCGCCGCTATCCGCCCACTTCTTCAGCAGGTTCAGGGCTTTCAGACCATCGCCCGCCATGTGCAGGCGCATGCCCAGTTGGGTCAGGGTATCGCGCAGCTGGCTCAGCGCCACGCTGGAGTCGTCCACCAGCAGCACTTCACGACCGCGCGCCTTCTCCAGCAACGGATCGGCAAGTTTTTCTTCGGAGACCTTGGTGCTCATCGGCACGATCTCGGCCAGCACCTTTTCCACGTCGATGACCTCGACGATCTGCTCGTCGACCTTGGTGATCGCGGTCAGGTAATGCTGACGACCGGCGCCACCGGGCGGCGGCTGGATCGACTCCCAATTGAGGTTGAGGATGCGATCGACGCTGCCGACCAGGAAGGCCTGCACCGAACGGTTGTACTCGGTGACGATGATGGTACTGCGCTCATCCGGCACCAGCGGACGCATGCCGATGGCCTGGGACAGATCGATCACCGGCAGGGTCTGGCCACGCAAGTTGACCACACCGCAGACGAAGCGGTGACGCTGCGGCATCAGCGTCAGCTTGGGCATCTGCAGGACTTCCTGCACCTTGAACACGTTGATGGCAAACAACTGCCGACCGGCCAGGCGGAACATGAGGATTTCCAGGCGGTTCTCGCCGACCAATTGCGTGCGTTGATCTACTGAATCGAGGATGCCAGCCATCATGCGCTCCGAGGTATATAGATTGAGTCTAGTCTGCCGTTCGGGTTATCGGCGAACTGCCGGCATACTGAAGCCTTGCTGGCGCGCCGCCATCATGCCTCAGCCCCAGGCGCCTGACCAGCGAGCAAAGGCGAATGCCGGGGTAGATGCAGACGCAGCGCGCCAGGTTGTGCGCTGAAGCGCAAACGCTTGCTTTCCATCGGCTCGCCATCGAGGTTCAAATCCAGCCCTTCCTGCGCCTCCACCTCCAGCCAGGGCAGCCGCGCGCTGACCGCGACGCTCTGCACACCATGCATGCCGCCCGAGAGCAACGTGCCCAGGGTGCTCACCACATCCTGCGCGGCAGGAACAATGCAGACGTCCAGCAAGCCGTCGTCAATGGTCGCGTCGGGACAGAGCAAATGACCGCCACCGGCCTGGCGTCCGTTACCGATGCCCAATGCCAGAAATTCGCCCTGCCACTCGAAGTCCGGCCCGTGAAACCGACCGGCGGCCGCGCGCACTTCGGAAAAGCGGCTGAGCCCGGTGAGCAGATAGGCGGCGCCACCGAGGACCTTCTTGAGTTCCTCCGGCGTGTTGGCGGTGATGTTGGAGCCGAAACCGCCCGTGGCCATATTGAGGAAAGCACGTTCACCGGCCATGCCCACGTCAACGGCGACCGGCTCGACCTCCAGCAGCGCCAGCGCGGCAGCCGGCGTCAGCGGTATGCCTGCAGCGTGGGCGAAATCATTGGCCGTGCCCAGCGGCAGCAGAGCCAGGCTCGCATCGCCCTGCGCCTTGACCAGCGCTTCGACCACATCACGCAGGGTGCCATCACCGCCACCAGCAATCAGCGTCGGGTAACCAGCAGCCAGCCCTTCCTCGACCAGCCGCTCGGCGTCCCCGCCTTCCCAAGTCAGGCGCACGGCCAAATCCCAGCCACGCTCACGCAGGCCGCTCACGGCCGTCCTCACCTCTTCGTTCAACGCCTGCTTGCCATGCAGGATCAACCAGGCTTTGCGTTCGCGCATTGCACTGCTCCTTGAGGGAATCAGCGAAAGCCTAGTGCCTGGCCTTCGCGAAAATTAATCAAATTAATAGATATTAAAGCCGTAAATATTGCGCTTTTAAATCGATTAAACGGAATAGATCATAGCGCCATCGACGTTGCGCGGGACTCACCTCGCGCACGACTGGAGGATTGACCATGATCGATGTACGTCCGTTCGAACAACTCGGTGGTGCTCATCACGGCTGGCTCAACGCCCGTCACCACTTTTCCTTCGCCGAATACTACGACGCCGAGCGGATGAACTGGGGCCGCCTGCGCGTGTGGAACGACGACGAGATCGCTCCGCACTCGGGCTTTCCGCCGCACCCACATCGCGACATGGAGATCATCACCTACGTTCGCGAAGGTGCCATCAGCCATGAGGACAACCTGGGCAACAAGGGCCGTACCGAAGCAGGCGACGTGCAGGTAATGAGTGCCGGTACCGGTATCGCTCACAGCGAGTACAACCTGGAGGATGAAACCACCAAGATCTTCCAGATCTGGATTCAGCCGAACCAGGCTGGCCTGCCGCCCTCCTGGGGCGCCAAGCCTTTCCCGAAAGGCGACCGCTCAGGATCGTTCGTCACCCTGGCCAGCGGTTACGAGGAGGATGTCGATGCATTGCGTATCCGCACCGACGCACGCCTGGTGGCCGCCACGGTCAAGGCCGGACAGAGCGCCGAGTACGCCCTGCAGCCGGGTCGCAAGGCCTATCTGGTGGGCGCAACGGGTGCCTTCAGCGTCAACGGCGTGAACGTCAAGGCACGTGATGGCGTGGCCGTCGCCGATGAAGCGTTGATCCGCATCGAGGCGCAGGAAGACAGCGAGATCGTGCTGGTGGATGTCGCCTGATGCACACACCATCGCCCTCCACTTCGGAGGGCGACTGGTTTCTGTAGGAGGGGCCGGGCGGCGCTCCGCTTTAGCCGCGACCTGGGTATTGCTCGGTCGCGGCTAAAGCCCCTCCCACAATGTTCATCAACTTCAGCCTACGCCGGATAGCCGGTGATCTTGCGAATGCGCTGGTACAGCGGCTTGAGCTGGCGGTACATGCGCTGATAGACCTGCGCGTAGAGCTGCTGGTAAACGTGCTGGGCCTCCGGGTTCGGCTGAAACACCTGACCAACCCGAGTCATGGCGGCGATGGCGCTCGGGTAATCCGGGTGCAAGCCCAGACCTACCGCGCAGTTGATCGCAGCCCCCAGCCCGCTGGTTTCGTAGAGGTGCGGTCGCTCTGCCGGCAAGCCGAAGATATCGGCGGTCAGCTGCATCGCAGCATCGCTCTGCGAACCACCACCGGACACACGCAGGCGCTCGATACGGGTGCCGGAGCGCTTTTCGATACGTTCCTTGCCCTGACGCAGCGCATAGGCCAGCCCCTCCAGAATCGCCCGATACAGATGCGCACGGGTATGCACATCGCCAAAACCGATGATCGAGCCCTTGGCCTCCAGCCCTGGCTCACGGATGCCTGGCGTCCAGTACGGCTGCAACATCAGACCCATTGAGCCGGGCGGTACGGCGTTGACCAACTCGTCGAACAGCGCCTCGGGCGACACGCCCAGCGCCTCGGCACGCTGCATTTCGCGCAGGCCAAATTCGCGCTTGAACCAGCTGACCATCCAGAAGCCGCGATAGATCATCACCTCGGTGTTGAAGTGATCCGGCAGCGCTGCCGGATAGGGCGGAATCAGGCGTACGGTTTCCAGGTAACGGCTGCGTGTGGTGTTGATGGTCGCCGTGGTGCCATAGGACAGGCACGCCGTGCTAGGCTCCAGCGCACCGGAACCCAGCACCTCGCAGGCCTTGTCAGCCCCAGCAGCAATCAGCGGCAGGCCTTCCGGAATACCGGTATGGCGGCTGGCCTCGGCGCTGATCTGACCCAGTCGTTCCCCCGGCTTGAACAGCTCGGGCAGTTGCTCACGGCGCACCTTCAGCGCTTGCCACTTCCAGTCGCCGGGCGCAGCCCAACGCAGGCGCTTGTAGTCGAACGGCAGGTAAGCCACGCAACTGCTGGTGGAATCGACGAAGCGGCCACACAGGCGATGGGTGAGAAAACCCGAGAGCAACAGCACCTTGTGCGTGCGCGCCGCTATCTCCGGCTGGTGCTGGGCGACCCAGTTGACCTCGGCCTGGCCACGAAAGTGATCGACCGCCTCTTCGGCGCGCACCAGCTTGAATAGCCAGCCCCACAGGCCCTTGATCCGCCCGACCACCTCGGCACGACGCTGATCGAGCCAGAGAATCGCCGGGCGCAGGGGTGTGCCCTGCTCGTCAACATGAATGATGCTGCCGCGCTGGGTGGTGACGGCAACGCCCTTGATCTGGCTGCGGTCGATAGTCACCTGCTGCCACAGCTGGCGGCAGGCCTCGCCGAGACTGGCCCAGTAATACTCGGGGTCCTGCTCGGCCCAGCCTGGCTGGCTGGAGAAATAGGGGTCGAGCTCGACCTTGCCCTTGGCCAGCAGATTGCCCTGAGTATCGAACAGCAACGCCCGGACGCTCTGGGTGCCGTTGTCGATGCTCAGCAGGTAGCTTGGTTCGCTCAAGGTGTGACCTCTGCTTGGAATGCACGGTATTGCTGTAGGAGCGAGCTCTGCTCGCGAACGGGGGTGGCGCAAAAGTTTCGCGAGCAGAGCTCGCTCCTACGGATATTTGGCAACGTCATCATTCAGCACCCGGCAAGCTATAGCAGCGTTGCCACAGAGCCAGATAATCCGTCTCTTCCTGCTGCCAGCGCGCATCGTTCCAGCCCAGCCTTGGTTGGCACAGCGCGCGGATACGTGGCAGCTCGGCGCGGCCGCCTTCAGCCAGCAACAGGCCCAGGCGCGTGCGCCTTAACAGCAGATCGTCCAGATGCAGCACCAGCTCGCCTTCGGCAGCCCAAGCCAGTTCGGCCCACAAGGTATCGGTACCGACGACGCAATCAGCGCCGATTTCGTCGATCAAACGCAGTACCTCACCCAACTGACGACCATGGCGCCCAGCCAGGCGACGTTGCTGCGCCGGGCTCAAGGTCGGCACCGGTGTCGGCGTATTCGCAGCGAAGACCGCGCCACCCTGATCGTCCACCGCTTTGCCGACGAATCCGGCACAGGCACGCAGTACCTCCAGCGCCAGCAGGCGGAAGGTGGTCAGCTTGCCGCCGGCCAGGGTCACGCTGCCCGGCTCGATCCACAGCGCATGCTCGCGCTTCTCGTCGGAGGGTTTCAGTGCGCCGCCACCATCGCTCACCACAGGGCGCACGCCCGCCCAGGTCGACAGCACGTCGGCGCGGCTCACCTGCGCAGTCGGGAACTGCTGAGCACAGGCGGCCAGCAGGTAATCGACCTCCTCGGCGCTGATGGCCGCTTCATGATCGAGCTCGTCAGCATGATCCAGATCGGTGGTGCCGATCACCGTTGCGCCTTCCCAGGGGAAGACGAACACCGGCCGGCCATCGGCCGAGTGCATAAAGCTGAAGGCATGCGCCACCGGCAGGCGCCAGCTAGGCAGCAGCAGGTGGCTACCGCGCAGCGGACGGATGCGACCATTGCCAGGCTGACGCAGGCGATCGGCCCAGGCACCAGTGGCTTGCGCCGCGGCGCGGCTGCGTAGGCGGTATTGCTCGCCCGTTTCCACATCCTCGGCGAGCACACCGACTACCTGCCCTGCCTCGCGCAACAACTCGACCACGCGCATACCATTGAGCGCCTCGCCGCCTTCGGCACGCGCCTCGCCCAGCACGCGCTGCACCAGGCGGGCATCGTCGGTCACCGCATCGAAGAAACGTGTGCCACCGAGCAGACCGTCCTCGCGAATGCCTGGCGCCAGGTAACGCAGCTGCTGCAGCGGATAGAACAGATGATTGCGCTTGCCGGCCAGGGCGTCGTACAGGCTAAGCAGGCCGCCAAAGACCTTCGGCCCGGGAAAACCACCGCGGTAATGCGGCATGACGAAGCTGAGCGGCTCCACCAGCCCCGGCGCCTCGCCGAGCAGGCGCTGGCGCTCGCGTACCGAGTCGCGGGTCAGCCCCAGTTGGCCTTTGGCGACGTAGCGCAAGCCGCCGTGCACCATCTTCGAAGAACGACTGGAGGTGCCCCAGGCGAAGTCGCGCTGCTCCAGCAACAGGCAATGCCAGCCGCGCCGTGCGGCCTCACGCAGGATACCGGCGCCGCAGATGCCGCCGCCGATCACCAGCAGATCCCAGTCGCGCGCGGCCAGTTCAGGCAGCGCGCGCGTGCGCCAGGTGGCGTTCCAGGGCTCCATGCTCAGTCCTGCAGCAACACGCCAGGCGCCAGGCGCTGGTCGGGGTCGAAATGCGTGGCCAGGCTGCGCAGCGTGGCCATGCCCAGCTCGCCCTTCTCTGCTACCAGATAAGGTGCGTGGTCACGACCGACGCCGTGCTGGTGGCTGATGGTGCCGCGATTCTCGGCGATGGTGCGGCTGGCCGCTGCTTTCAAGCGCTGCCAGCGCGCCATAGCCTCGGCGTAATCGGCGCCGGGGCGGAATACGTAGGTGGTGTAGATGCTCGAACCTTCGCCGTAGACGTGCGACAGATGGGTGAAGACGTGCACCCGCTCGCCCTCGTCGGTCAGCTCGTCACGTAGACTGGCCTCGACCTTATTCAGCAGGTTGTCGACGTTGGACCAGTCAGTGGCGGTTTCCAAAGTGTCCACCAGGTAACCGCGCTCCCACAGACCATGACGCAGGTAAGGGAAGCGAAAGCGGTTCTGCTCCCACTTCTTGCCCAACAGGGTGCCGGTAAATACCCCACCAAAACCTTTCAGCAAGCGCCGCGCCTGTTTCAGCGAGGCGGCGTTCTGCACCCGACTGCCGGTGACGCCGAAGGTCAGCATGCACTTGCCGTCGCGGGCGCCGCGCAGGGCCATGTATTTCTCCAGCAGCGCGATCTGCTGCGGGTGACCGGCCAGTGCCAGTTGGGTACGGGTTTCGATGGCGTTGGACAGGCGCAGCATGGACAGCGGCACGCGCGCCTGGGCCAGGCTGCGGATGGCGCTCAGCGCCTGCTGCCAGTTGGGCAGGAACACCGCGTAGAAACGCTCCTGCTCGGCCAGGCGACTGATGCGCACGCGCACTTCGGAGATCACCCCGAAGCGCCCTTCCGAGCCCATCACCAGCTCGCGCAGGTCTGGCCCGGCGGCCGAGGCCGGGAAGGTTGGAATTTCCAAGGTACCGGCGAAAGTTTCCAGCTTGCCGCCGGCGAACAGTTGCTCGATCCGCCCGTAGCGCAGCGACTGCTGGCCGCTGGAACGGCTGGCGACCCAGCCGCCGAGGGTCGACAGCTCCCAGGACTGCGGAAAGTGGCCCAGCGTATAGCCACGCGCACGCAGCTGGCTTTCTACCTGCGGCCCATTGGCGCCGGGGCCGAAGGTGGCGATCAGGCTGTCCTCGTCGATATCCAGCAGGCGCGTCATGCGCTCCAGCGACAGGGTCAGCACCGGGCGCTGGCCGGCTTGCGGGTTGATGTGGCCGGCCACCGAGGTGCCGCCGCCATAGGGGATCAGGGTGACGTCATGCTGTTGCGCCCAGGCCAGCAGCTCGCGGATCTGCTCGGCGCTTTCCGGGCAGGCGACGCCATCGGGAAACAGGCCGAAGTCACCGGAGCGCATCGCCAGCCAGTCCGGCAGGCTCTGGCCACGGGCATGGCGCACGCGCACTTCGGCATCGACGCTGATCAGTGGATGCGGCGCCAGGCGCGACGCCGGCACGCGCGCCAGCACATCCTCCAGGCTGGCATCGGCCAAACGCTGGCCCGGCCCAACCAGTTCGGCGAGAAAGGCCTCGCCATGAGCCGGCAGTTCCACTTCGGTCGCTTCGTCACCCCATCCGTTCCAGCGTCGCATCGCATCCCCCATTCCGATCAGCACTTATGGCTGCCTATACTAGCCAGCCGCCGATTTCCGTCACTGTCGAATCGGGACAGGCGCTATCGCCAATCAAGACAGGCATCGCAGAACAAGAAGAATCCATGGAAAACCTCGGCTATACCTCGGTTCCCGCCCTACTCAAGTACCTGCGCCAGGCCGAACAGCTCGGCCTGGACATCGACCGCGCCCTGGCCGCTGCCGGCATTGCCGCGCAGGACCTGGCCGACAATGGCAAGCGCATGCCCAGCGAGGTACACGAGCGCCTGCTGGCGCATCTGATCGAGGTATCCGGCGATCCCCTGTTCGGTCTGCACTCGGCGCGTTTCGTCCAGCCCGGCTCGTGGAGCGTGCTTGGCTACATCGCCATGAACTGCGCCACCCTGGGCGAGGCCATGGGCCGCATCGTGCCCTACGAGAAACTGGTGGGCGACATGGGCACCAGCCGTATCGAGGCGGCTGAGGATCACGTGCGGCTGATCTGGAGCTGTCGCCATCAGGCGCCGGACGTGCGCCGCCATATGGTCGAGAACGTGCTCGCCTCCTGGCTGCTGTACGCCCGCTGGATCGCCGACTCCGAACATTCGCCGCGTGAGGTGTGGTTCGAGCATGCGCAACCGGCAGGCACCGAACTGAAGGAATACCAGCAGCTGTTCGGCTGCCCGGTGCGGTTCGAACAAAGCTGCAACGCCCTGCTGGTGCCGCTGGATTACCTTGGCGTGCCGCTGCGCCAGGCAGACGCCAACCTGCTGCGCACGTTGGAAGAACACGCCCTGACCCTGATGGCCGGGCTGGACGACAACGAACCGCTACCGCGCCGGGTGAAGAACGCCCTGCGCCTGCTGCTCAAGGACGGCCTGCCGCGCAAGGAACGGGTGGCAGAGAAGTTCGACATGACCGTGCGCACCCTGCAGCGCCATCTGCAGCAGGCCGGCACCAGCTACCAGCAGATTCTCGACGAGCTGCGCCAGGAGCTGGCCGAGCACTACCTGCTGCGCAGCGACCTGGCGATCCAGGACATCGCCTGCTACCTCGGTTTCACCGAGTCACGATCATTCCACCGCAGTTTCAAGAGCTGGACCGGGCAGACGCCGGGCGAGTTTCGCGAAAGCCGGCGCCGGGATAACCCGCTGGGTTAGCGGGAAATTCGGAAACGCCGCGCGAGCCAGTAATCGACGCTCAACCAGCGCCCTGCCCCGCTGAAGAACAACGCCACCAGCATCACCAGGTAGGTGGCGGCGAACTCGATGCCATTGTTCAGCACCACGAACTTGCCGCTGCCGGTCAGCCAGTCGTAATTGCCGTGCTCACGCAGAATCGCCCGCGCCCGTTCGATCTTCTCCGCCGCCGCCAGCACGCGCTCGTTGGCAAAGGGCGCGGATGGGTCGGCAATTGCTTGCCAGCCATAGGGCCAGTGCACGGCGAAGATCGCCACCAGCATGGTGATGATCAGCGGAATGCTGATCCAGCGCACAGCAAAGCCGAACAACAGCAGAATGGCGCCACCAGCCTCGGTCAGCGCCGCCGCCCAAGCCAGCAGTTCGGGAAACGGTAGGCCCAGGCCCCAGTCGGGGTTACCGAACCAGGCAGCAGTGGCGTCGATATCGGACAGTTTCTGCATGCCGGCCATCCAGAACACCGGCACCAGATACAGACGCAGCAACAGCGGGCCGAGAAAATCCAGGCGCCGGGTAGCCTCCAGCGCGTCCTGGAAGCGATTGAGCAAAGTGATCATGTGGTCAGTCCTCGGGATGCGGAAACCAGATATCGCGCGCCTGCCAGTCATCCAGCAGCGCGCGGGCGTTAGCGAAATAGTTGCGATCAGCGGCCAGGCCATGGGCCGTGGCCAACTCCAGCTGCGCCTGCACAGGCGGCTCGCCGGCCTGCAGCCGCAGCGCCAGCTGATAGGCGAACGGCGCCAGTTGCATGAAGCGCACCTGATCCTGGCGATCACGCCACACCAGCAGGCAGGTCGGCTCGGCCGGCGGCTGCGTAGGGCAGTGATCGGCACCGATCATCTGCACCGGCCAGCGATAGGCCAACGGCCAGGCCAATGGCGACCAACCGCGCTCGGGCAACTGCGCATCGCTGACATCCAGCGCCAGCTCAACCCACTCGTAGTGCGCCAGCTCCAGCATGAACGCAGGGTCATCAGGCTCGACGCGATAACCCCGCTGCAGCCAGGCAATGAACTCCTGACTGATCTCTAGAAAGTACGGCGTGCTCGCCTGATGCTCGGTGAAGAACGCCCGCAGCAACCGCTGCCAGCGCTCGGCCCCAAGAACCCCGCGCAGCACCGGAAAGGCGCCGCCGACCAGGCTGGCGACGTTATTGAAGAACAGCTCCTCGTAGACCGCCATGCGCTCGGCCGTGATGCCCGGCAGCAAGGCCTGCACCTCAGGCTGGCGAATACGTGCAGCAAAGTCGCGCTGCAATTGCACGCTGCTCATGTGCCGTACCTGCTGAGCGGTTGCGCAGCCTGCTGCAGGCTGCGGATATGCGCCAGCTCGGCATACAGCTCGGCCAGCGGCGGGAAGTTGAAGTCGCGTTCCAGCAGCGTCGGGCGCACGCCATGCTGCGCGTAAGCGCCGCTCAGCAGTACCCATACCGGGTCGATCACCGGCGCACCGTGGGTGTCGATCTTCAGGTCTGCCGCCTGGTCGTAATGACCGGCGACGTGCAGATAGGCGATGCGCTCACTGGGCATCGCGGCGATGTAGGCTTCGGCATCGAAGCCGAAGTTCAGGCTGTTGACGTAGACATTGTTGACGTCCAGCAGCAGCTGGCAGTCTGCACGCTCCAGCACGGCGCGAACGAAATCCGCCTCATCCAGCTCACCGGGCAGACGCGCGTAGGCCGAGACGTTCTCGATGATCAGCGGCCGCTCCAGCACGTCCTGCACGATGCGCACGCGTTCGGCGATGCGTGCCACCGACTCGTCGGAAAATGGTAGCGGCATCAGGTCATACAGCTGGCCGTCGTCGGCACAGGCCGACAGATGTTCACTGTAGGCCAGCACGCCATGTGCGTCGAGAAAGCCTTTGATGGCGTACAGCAACTCCAGGTTCAGCGGCGCGAAGCCGCCGAGGTTGAGGGACAGACCATGGCACAGCAACGGCCGGCGTTCGCTCAGGGCGCGCAACTGCTTGCCCAGCCGGCCACCGACACCGATCCAGTTCTCCGGCGCCACTTCGAGAAAGTCGGCGCCGCTGGCCTCATCGCCGATCAGCTCAGCGAGCAGTCCGCGACGCAGGCCGAGACCTGCGCCGGTGAGGTTTACGAGGTGCATGATCCGCCCTCCCCTCGCCCTTACTCGCTCTTCTCGCCGCCGCACTTGCCTTCGCCACATTTACCCTCGGCATCGGCCTTCTTCTCGGCACCACACTTGCCCTCGCCGCACTTGCCTTCCTTGTCGGCTTTCATCTCGCCACCGCATTTTCCTTCGCCACAAGAACCTTCCTGCGCCTTCTCGGCAGCGGCCAGGCTGTAGCCGCTGGCCAGTTCCTGCGCAGCGAAGGGGTTGCTCGCGGCATGGGCAGTGAACGCCATGGAAGTCAGCAGCGCAGCGCCCAGGGTGGCAGTCAGGGTATTGAGTTGTTTCATGGCATATCTCCATCAGTTTCGAATACGACGCCAGGTTGGCGCCCTCGCAGCAATTGACGAGGCAGAGATGCGGGCGTTACAGCGGGCGAAAAAAGTTTTTCGCAGCCCGGATGAAATCCGGGAGCGCTTTGCCCGCTACTAGTCGCGGCTACGACTGCATGGATGCAGGAGGTAGAGCGAAGCAGGATGCCAGAGCCGAAAGCCCCTCCCACAGGCACAGGAACATCCACCACACCGTGGGAGGCGCTTCAGCGGCGAGGTTTTCGATAGCCAGTAGCCCGAACAGCCACCCAAACAGTGGATGAAAAAGCGTCACCCACACTACGCGCTGCAGCTCGGTGTCGAGCGTTGATTTCGACACGGTCTCTCACGCGCCTTGCACCTTTCCAGTGCCTTTGTGTATATCTGCCCAGTAGTAATGAAAGCGTGGAATGTGGAGGTCAAGCGAATACGTGCTGGCGCATGCTTCACGCTCTAAGTCATTGAAAGGTTTAAATTTCTCTGAATTGAAAACTGCCATTTTTCGGAGTTATACCGCCTTCCATGCTATTGGATTAGTACGGAAGACTATCTAATCACTGTTAGGTTTACTCATGATATTTTCGACGTTAACTATATCTGGTTTTCTCCCAAGCCTAATCGCTCTTGGTGCCACAGCTATTGTTTGGAAACGTATAAATAGCCGATTTCTATTTTTTATCATCGCCGTCTTAATATCATTCGGCATTAGGCATTTTACTTCGTTTGCATCTGCAATACATCAAGCCATTCTATGGCAAAGCCAGGTACCATTTTATGACTATTTATCAATCTATAATTATCAAGAAAGCATAACGATCATTGCCCAAATAATAGTAACCCCCATAATTCTTTGGCGCTTGTATTTGACAATGCATCAAGTCAAACACCATAAGCAAAGCAAATGAATATTTTTTTGAAATCACCCAGCAACCTAACTAGTGGTTCAAACCGTTCGCTTCGCTCACTGGGACGGGCTAAAGCCCGCCCCTTAACCAAACGTTAGGTAACTCACTCATGAAGGCGGAGCAATTCACCTCCGAGAAAATCGCTCTGGCCTTTCCAGAAATGAAGAACTTGAGCGACGAGTCGATTGAAAGAAACCCGTATATATTTGAGTCACTATCTGCCTGTGAGGCCGTTGAGCTAATTCCTGCATACATGGTATATGCGCTGAAAAACCTAAGGAGCAACCCTGGCTCCATGGTTTACTTGCAGCTAATTACCACAATAAACAACTACAGCAAGTGTAAAAATCCCGGAGACACCCATGCCGGACTGTGGTTTATTCTCTCAGTCCACCAAAAGAAAGCTATGCTAGCCTTCTTGGGCCACTTGGCACACAACCAGCCTGCGAATATTGACGCTCACGAACTAAATAAAATAATTAAAAGGTGGCAATCCGTTACCTAACAACAGGTTCAAATCGCTCGCTTCGCTCACTGGGACGGGCTAAAGCCCGCCCCTTAACCAAACGTTATGCGTGATCATATGATTAAACACCTTGCAACCTTAATCCTCGCCATAGTTTTGTCCGGGTGCTCATTTTTAGTTGATGTTATTTTATTTAACAACAGCAGCTCAAGCATCAAGGTATGCAGCCTGAACCATTCAAATCAACGCTGCCAAATCATTGAGCCAAAATCATCTGGCAAGTTACTGCTAGCCGCAGACAGGCAAATCAATTCTTGGAGCTACAGCATCAAAACATTAGCTAAAGATGATATTTATAATTTCGCATTCGAGCCATACCCAGCACAGGCATCAAATATATACTGCCAAGGCTTCTTCACGAGAAAGTGTGACATTCCACTTCAATATGAAAATGGCGGCCAAATTTACTGGGTAGGAAAGAACCAGGAGCTTCCTACTAAAAGCTTCCCAAACCAACCGCCAGGCTTCCCTGTTGCGCCAGACGCATAACAAATGGTTCAAGCCGCTCGCTTCGCTCACTCGGGACCAGCTAAAGCCGGCCCCTTAACCAAACGTTAGGCAAACTCCAAATGGCGTTCCACATTCTTATTGAGAAACTCAGCGAAACGGATAGTGAGGCCACATTCCGTTTTTACGACTCAGCCTTCCCTAACGAGGATGGTGAGCTCCGTCTAGACAAACAGACGGAATCGATTTCCATGACCAAAGACACCAGAGAAGTTTTCTTTGCCAGGGCGGCACGAAAGGTAGGAGGAAAAAAGGGGACAGATTTATTTATGGCGCAGTACTATCGATCTAAAAATAATCTATCCCCTTTTCGAAAAATTAATGACACCACCCCCATTGATGCTCAAAGCATTAACACAAGGTTATAATTATGAATAGATTTTTCATGCCATTATTGATCTTCATGATGTCCTTAGCTGGCTGCACTAGCGCACCACCTGAGCCAGCCGATATACAGCCGCACCTGAACGAGCTGCCAGTTTTAGCAATATATTACGACGACATTGAAGAGCCTGTTGGATATGGAAAATATCAAGCTTTTTTGTTTCTTCTGCCAAATGATCAATTTGTAATATTGCGCAACAGGGACAATGTTGAAATATTTCTATCCAACCTCGCCAATTTAGAAGCAGAATATCCGCCCACAAAAGAACCCATTAAGTTCACAAGGAATGGGAGTTTAATTTCAGGACAAAGAATATTTGACCATTTGAAAACCGATGGATTTGTGCCGCACATCTACTACACAAAGTATGAAGGAGAATTCCAAGGCGACACCCTTCATCTTAGATCGCTATCTGGCCGGGTTTATCCAGACGGGCAAGAGAAAAAGGGCGAGAATATTACATGGGATTTTCGCAAGCTAAGAGAATATTGAAATTACTTTTCAAATACCATGACACCAGCAAGTAGCCTGGGTAGAGCACAGCGAAACTCAGGGGAGATTCGATGGGTTTCGCGTTGCTCTAACCATCCTAAGGTGCTGCTCTTGCAAGCAAAGTTTGCCGGAGGTTTCTTCGTTGCGAGGCGCTATCAATTAGCCCGAACAACTACCGCAAACGGTGGATGAAAAAGCGTCGGCTACGCGCCCCGATCCACCCTACGCAGTGGATTGCCCGGGAGGGGGGCGCCGAGCCGTCCAGCAAACACACGGCTCACCCCTGATTACGCCGATCCTGCGCCAGGCGCTCGGCCAGGGCGTCGAGTTCAGGCAATTCATCCTCGGGCATCTGCCGGATCACCGCCTGGGTCAGTTTCATCTGGCGGATGAAACGTCGGCAGTTGCCGCACATGGCCAGGTGCGCACGTACGGCCAGGCGCTGGCGCAGGGTTAGTTGGCCGTCGAGATAATCGCTGGAATGAGCGACCAATTCCTTGCAGGTCAGCATTGGCCTGTCTCCTCGAAATGTTCCAGGGTGGCAAAGACTTTCAGGCGTGCCCGGTGCAGCAGCACACGGGCATTGGAGAGCGAGATGTCGAGAAGATTACAGATCGCCTCCAGCTCCAGACCCTGTCGCTCGCGCAGCACCAGCACGCTGGCCTGCAACTCGGACAGGCTGGCCAGGGTGTGTTCCAGGCAATCGCGCAATTCGTCCTCGGTGAGCAGGGCTTCGGGGCTGTCCTGATGCCAGGCATGTGGCGCCAGCAGCCAGTGGCCGTCATCGGCGAAGCGCTCGTCACCCACCGTTCCATGGGGCGCGGCCAGGTCGTCGAGCAGCACCTCGCGACGGTTGTGCTTGAGGCGGGTCTTGGCGGTGTTGGCGGTGATGGTCAGCAGCCAGGTCTTGAGGCTGGAGCGCCCCTGGAAGCCTGCCAGGCTGCGCACTACGGCGAGCCAGGCATCCTGCACCACTTCGTCGGCGTGGCGACTGCCGACGATGGCGTAGGCCACCGCTCGCATCGCCCCCTGGTAACGAGCGACCAGCTCGCGGTAGGCCTTCTGCTCACCGGTGAGCAGACGATCCAACAGATCGGTATCGGACATAGAACTCCCATGGTAGGGCCTGGCGCGCACGAGCAAACCCTGTACGAACCTGTTCACGATCTGCTGCGCGTCGGCCATGCTGCGTTGAAACCAACCTCAAATGCTCATTTACAGCTCGTAAACTGCGCTTTTTCGGCTGCTTTCGCCTTGCCTGGCTCTAGCTCGCTAGATCGTGAAACAGGTTCTACGCGTGTCAGGCATACCTACAGAGAGTTCAACGCTTGCGCAAAATTACACTGCCGATGGAATAACCGGCACCAAAGGAGCTTAGAACACCCAGGCTGCCCGCCGGCAGGTCGTCCTGATTCTTGTGCAGGGCGATCACCGAACCGGCCGAACTGGTGTTGGCGTAGGTGTCGAGAATCACCGGCGCCTCGTGCGGCTCGGCGTCGCGACCGAGCAGCTTGCGCGCGATCAGCAGGTTCATGTTGAGGTTGGCCTGGTGTAGCCAGAAGCGCTTGACGTCGCTGACGTTGAGCTGGTTTTCCGCCAGGTGTGCGGCGATCAGCTCGGCGACCATCGGGCAGACGTCCTTGAACACCTTGCGGCCTTCCTGCACGAACAGCTTGTCGCGGGCGCCAACGCCCTCTTCCGCGGCGCGGTTGAGGAAGCCGAAGTTGTTGCGGATGTTGTTGGAGAACTGCGTCAGCAGCTTGGTGCTGACCACGTCGAACTGGTGCTGGGAGGTGGCCTGGTCGGCGCGCTCGATGATCACTGCGGTGGCGGCGTCACCGAAGATGAAGTGGCTGTCGCGGTCGCGGAAGTTGAGGTGGCCAGTGCAGATTTCCGGGTTGACCATGAGGATGGCGCGGGCCTGGCCGGTCTGGATCGCGGTGGTCGCAGCCTGGATGCCGAAGGTGGCCGAGGAGCAAGCCACGTTCATGTCGTAGCCCCAGCCCTGGATACCCAGCGCGGCCTGCACTTCGATGGCCACCGCCGGGTAGGCGCGCTGCAGGTTCGAGCAGGCGACAATCACCCCATCGATATCAGCGACGGTCTTGCCGGCGCGCTCCAGCGCCTGCTTGGCAGCGCCGACGGCCATTTCGCAGAGGATGCCCCAGTCTTCGTTGGAACGCTCGGGAATGCTCGGCACCATGCGCTGCGGGTCGAGAATGCCGGCCTTGTCGATGACGAAGCGGCTCTTGATGCCCGACGCCTTCTCGATGAAGCCGCTGCTGGACTCGCTCAGCGCCTCCACCTCTCCGCGGGCGATGGCCTCGGCATTATCGACGTTGAACTGCTGCACATAGGCATTGAAGGATGCCACCAGCTCGTCGTTGGAAATGCTGTTGGCCGGGGTGTAGAGGCCGGTACCACTGATCACGACGTTATGCACGGTCATTCCTCTTATCGGCCGCTGGCGGCCTCAGGCAGTAGGCCGGCGACAATGGCGCAGGCCGAAAATCGGGGGACTTGGGCCAAGCTCTTACGATGGTTGGCTCCGGGCCACTGAGTGTGCCACAGGGCAATGGGGTTCGTCCTCAGCCCTTGAGCGTGTCTAATTGGACAGAACATGACCCAATATAGCCATTTGGTCTAAAGTCTTATCTTGATCCGTGTATCTGGAGCTTGCATGAACCTCTCCCTGCTCAGCCGCTACGCTTTTTTCGTCTTCTGCGTGCTGTTCACCCTGGCCAGCCTGCCCTTCCTTGGCCACGAGTGGATGTGGCCGTTCACCCTGCTCAGTGGCGTACTCAGCCTGATCGGTATCGGCGACCTGCTGCAAACGCGCCATGCAGTCAGACGCAACTACCCGATCCTGGGCAACATCCGCTACCTGGTCGAAGGCATCCGCCCGGAGATTCGCCAGTACCTGCTCGAAGGCGACGCCGAGCAACTGCCCTTCTCCCGTGCCCAGCGCTCGCTGGTCTATTCGCGCGCCAAGAACGAAGGTGCCGACAAACCCTTCGGCACCTTGAGCGACGTGTACCAGAACGGCTTCGAGTTCATCAGCCACTCCATGCGTCCGGCGCCGCTGACCGATCCGTGCAGCTTTCGCGTGGAGATCGGCGGGCCGCAATGCAGCCAGCCGTACTCGGCGTCACTGTTCAATATTTCGGCGATGAGTTTCGGCTCGCTCAGCGCCAACGCCATTCGCGCCCTCAACGAAGGGGCGAAACTCGGCGAGTTCTACCACGACACCGGCGAGGGCAGCATCAGCCCCTATCACCGCGAGCACGGCGGCGATCTGGTCTGGGAGCTGGGCAGCGGCTACTTCGGCTGCCGTGCTTCCGACGGGCGCTTCGACCCCGAGCGTTTCGCCGCCCAGGCCGCCAGCTCGCAGGTGAAGATGATCGAGATCAAGCTCAGCCAGGGCGCCAAGCCGGGCCATGGCGGCATCCTGCCCAAGCACAAGGTCACCGAGGAAATCGCCAACACCCGCGGCGTACCGATGGGTGAGGACTGCATCTCGCCCTCGCGCCACAGCGCCTTCTCCACCCCCACCGAGCTGCTGCAGTTCATCGCGCAATTGCGTGAGCTGTCGGGCGGCAAGCCGGTCGGTTTCAAGTTCTGCCTGGGCCATCCCTGGGAGTTCATGGGCATCGTCAAGGCCATGCTGGAGACCGGCATCCTGCCGGACTTCATCGTCGTAGACGGCAAGGAAGGCGGCACCGGCGCGGCGCCACTGGAGTTCACCGATCACCTGGGCGTGCCGCTGCGCGAAGGGCTGTTGTTCGTGCACAACACCCTGGTCGGCAGCAACCTGCGCGACAAGATCAAGCTCGGCGCCAGCGGCAAGATCGTCAGCGCCTTCGACATTGCCCGCGTGCTGGCCATCGGTGCCGACTGGGCCAACTCGGCACGCGGTTTCATGTTCGCCATCGGCTGCATCCAGTCGCAGTCCTGCCACACCAACAAGTGCCCTACCGGCGTGGCTACGCAAGACCCGCTGCGCCAGCGCGCCCTGGTGGTCGAGGACAAGGCCCAGCGCGTCTACAACTTCCACCGCAACACGCTCAAGGCGCTGGCCGAGATGCTCGCCGCCGCCGGCCTCGATCACCCGGCACAGATCGATGCCAAGCACCTGGTGCAGCGCATGTCCGCTACCGAGATCAAACTGTTCTCGCAGCAGCATGTGTTCCTCGCGCCGGGCGAGTTGCTCAGCGGCCAGATCGAAGGCGAGTTCTACGAACGCATGTGGCGCATGGCGCGCGCCGACAGCTTCGAGTCGGCGCCGGCCTGAGCGGCCATCGTCCAGTCTGTTACGGCCAAGCTCGGCGCGACCTCGCTTAACGTCTTGAACCGGTAACCGCATGCGCCTTTCGCTATCCGCTCTGCTGCTTCTGCTGTGCCTCGCAGCCTCGGCCCAGGAGCAGCGCCCACTGCGCTTCTCGGTGACCGAGAGCTGGGCCATGCCGATGATAAAGATCGTCGATGGCCAAGCCGCGGGCGGGATTCTCTACGATCTGCAAATGCGCCTGGCACAGAAGGTCGGCCGCCGCGCAGAGATGCTGGTGCTACCACGCCTGCGCGTTCAACGTTTGCTGGTCAGCGGCGGAATCGACGTGCGCTGCTACGTCAATCCTGACTGGCTCGTCGAATCCCATCATCAGTACATCTGGAGCCTGCCCTTCATGGTGCAGCGCGACCTGATCGTCGCGCGCAACGCCGACCCTCACTTCAAACTGGAGCAGTTGCGAGATGAGCGCGTGGGTACGGTGCTGGGCTTCAGCTATCCAAATCTGGAGCCGCTGCTGGCCAGTGGCGCAATACACCGCGAAGACGCCCGCACCCAGGAACTGGCCCTGGAGAAACTCGAGGCCGGCCGCTACCGCTATGCCGTCAGCAATCAGCTGGCGTTGGCCTGGTTCAATCGCGACCTGTCGCCCGACCAACACCTGCATGCGCTCGGTGAAATCAGCGCTGACCTGATCGCCTGCATCGTCCGCGACGAGCCGGATGTGCCGACCCAGGCGCTGCTCCGTGCCCTGGTGCAGATGAGACAGGATGGCGAGTTCGAGGCCATCCTCGCTCGCTATCGCTGACAGCTACCGACCCGACTTCAGCCGGCTGAACGCACGGGTCAGGGCCCGGTTGAACTCACGACTGTTGTCATTCTTGGTGTACAGCGTGGCGCGCAGCTCGGCCGGCGGATAGGTGCCGGGGTCGGCGAGAATCGCCGGATCGACGAAGGCGTCGGCCGCTGGCACCGCATTGGCGTAGTAGATGCTGTTGCTGATGGCGCCGATCACCTCGGGTGTCATCAGGTGCTCCATCAACGCCAGCCCGGCTTCCGGGTGCGGCGCATCACGCGGGATGACCATGGCATCGAACCACAACAGAGCCCCTTCACGAGGGATGCGGTAGCTCAGCTGGAATTTCTTGTTGGCCTGCTCGGCCTGTGCCGCGGCGATGGCGACGTTGCCATTCCAGGCCATCGCCAGGCAGGTGTTGCCGTTGGCCAGATCGCTGATGTTGCGGTCATTGTCGAAGTAGCGAATGAACGGTCGCACCTTGGCCAGATGGGCCTCGGCCTGTTTCAGGTCATCGAGATTCTGCCGGTTGATATCCAGCCCCAGGTAGCGGAACGCAGCGGCGAATACCTCGTTGGGGTCATTGAGCAAACTCACTCCGCAATCGGCAAAACGCGCCACCACCTGCGGGTCCATCAGCATTGCCCAGCTATCGGTCGGGGCATCTGCCATGCGCTGAGCGATGGCCTGCTCCTGGTAGCCGAAACCGGTGGTGCCCCAGACGTAGAGTCCGGCGTAGCGATTGCCCGGGTCGAACTTGGCCATGTGCTGAGTGAACTCGTCATCAAGCCCGGAAAAATGCGGCAGCTGCGTCTTGTCCAGCTCGCGCAATGCACCGCTGGCGATGGCCCGGCTCAGGTGCTGGCCGGCAGTCAGCACCAGGTCGTAACCACTGCCGCCGGTGAGCAGTTTGGTTTCCACGGTTTCCAGCGAATCGAAATGATCGACCACCACGCGGATACCGGTCTTCTCTTCGAACGAAGCCAGGGTGTCCGGGGCCAGGTATTCGCTCCAGATATACAGGTTGACCTGCTTCGGCGCCTCGCCGGCCTGCGCGTGTGCGCAGGCGGCAAGGGCCAAGGCCAGCAGACTGGCGGGCAGTTTCATCCGGGCCTCCTAGGCGCGCTGAGGCGCGGCGTATTGCGGCATGGTGATGCAGGCGACGTTACCGCCACCCAGGAGGATTTCCCGCGAGTTCTCGATACCGAGGATGCGATGCTGCGGGAACAACTCGGCCAGGGTGGCCTGGGCCACACGGTCGTTGGCGTCGCCGAACAGCGGCAGGACGATGGCCGAGTTGCCGGCGTAGTAATTGATGTACGAAGCGCAGATCTGCGTGCCGGCCTGGCGGGTGTGGGTGGCATCGTCCTGATCCAGACCTTCGGCCTCTTGCGCCGTCCACTCCAGTACGCGCGGTTGCGGCAGCTTGTGCACCTCCAGCGCACGGCCACGCGCATCGCGCACGCTGCGCAGGATGTCGTAAGCCTCCTGGTAGATTTCCCATTGCGGGTCGGTGCGGTCGTCGGTCCACTGCATCACCACCACGCCGGGGCGAACGAAGCAGGCCAGGTCATCGATATGACCATCGGTTTCGTCGAACTTGCAGCCGCGCGGCAGCCAGATCACCTGCTCGGCACCGAGGTAATCCGACAGCCTGCGGGTCATCTCGTCCTTGCCCAGGTGGGCGTTGCGATTGCGGTTGAGCAGGCACTGCTCGGTGGTCAGCAGGGTGCGCTGACCATCGCTCTGGATACCGCCCATTTCGGCAATGAAAGGCGCGCGATAACGATCGAAGCCTTCGATCTCGAGAATCTTCTGCGCGATCTGATCGTCCTTGTCCCATGGGTAGTAAAGCCCGCCATCGAGCCCGCCATAGGCGTTGAATTCGAAGTCCACGCCGCGCACTTCGGCCGTCTCGTCATGCACCAGAAACGCCGGGCCGCTGTCGCGGAACCAGGTGTCGTTGCAGGTCATTTCCACCACCCGCACATGCGCCGGCAGCAGGCGCCGAGCGTTGGCATACTGCGCCGCCGAGGCGCAGACGGTGACCGGCTCGCTGCTGGCGATGGCCGCAACGATCTCGACCCAGACCTTCTGCGCCGGCTTACCACCGTTGCGCCAGACGTCCGGGCGCTCCGGCCAGCCGAGCCAGCAGCGGCTCTTGGTTTCGAATTCGCCGGGCAGACGCAAGCCGTCGGCCTTGGGCAGGGAAGTCAGGGTACGGGCCATCTTGCGGCTCCTCGTCAGTGGCTGGAAGTAGCCCGACAGTACGCCCGGCGATACCACTACGACCAATGACGATAATCGCGGAACTCTTGAATTCAATTCACAAATCGACCAGCTGATCAGTGAGCCATTCGATGAAATGAGCGACTGCCGGCTTGTCCAGACGCAGGCGCTCGCACACCAGCGCGTACTGCCCGAGCGACGGCACCTGGGCCGCAAAGGGGCGCACTAGGCGACCACTGGCCAGATCTTCGGCACTGGTCAGGTTGTCGCCGATGGCCACACCCTGGCCGCGTGCAGCGGCCTCCATGGTCAGGCCGGCATGGCCCAGGTACAGATGCCGATTCGGCTGGATATCGCCAGCATGAGTGGTCAGCCAGGCGGTCCAGGTCTTGCCGTCCTGATCGTCATGCAGCAGGCAATGACGCGCGAGGTCGCGCGGGTGCTTGAGCGGCGACTGGTTGAACAGGCCCGGGCTGCACACCGGAAAGAATTGCAGGGTCGGCAGCGGCCGTACGAAGTAGGCGCTGGCATCGTCCGGGCCGGTGCCATAGGTGATGGCGATATCGATCTCGCTGCCCGGCAGCGTCGCCTCCAGCGGTTGCTCATGCAGATGCAGGGTGATCTGCGGGTGGCGCTCGGCGAAGTCGGCCAGGCGCCCGACCAGCCATTTCTGCGCCAACTCTGCGGTAACCGCGACGCGCAGTTGCGCCTGCGAACCGGGATCACGCAGCTCGTCGCAGGCTTCGCCAATCAGCTCGAAGGCCTGCTGCAGGCTGTGCAGCAGGCGCCTGGCCTGCGGCGTCGGGCGTACCTGACGGCCGTCGCGCTCGAACAGCGTGCTGCCGAGTTGCTCTTCGAGCTGGCGAATCTGGTGGCTGACGGCGCTGTCGGTGACGCACAGTTCAGCAGCCGCGCGGCCGAAGTGGGCATGCCGCGCGGCCGCTTCGAAAGTGCGCAGGGCGGTAAGCGAAGGCAGACGACGCATGACGATTCCGTTTCGGTCGAAAACGCGCATCCTCGCCCAGCCATGGATGGCCGACAAGTCTCGTAGCGTGTCGCAAGGCCGACCAGACGTTGCGCGCCGCTGATTGCAGTTATGGCTGGCTGAACTCCAGGCGTGTTCCACAAGCCGGTGCGCGCAGCGCACCCTACGCAACACCACCCGTCGCTATCCCGGCAAGTGCTTCGCTCGTTCGAACCTAGGGTGCGCCGTGCGCACCAACTGCCTCCGACTAGGTTCCGCTCAGGCTATGCAGCACCTGCTCGATGCGCTGTTGCAGAGAGCCGGTCAGCCGTGTGAATGGCCAGCCGCGCCGCGTCAGCTTCTGCTCGTACCACTGGTTCTGCCGGCGGCGAAAGGTCTGGTCCTGACGGGTGCCGTCCTGCACGAAGGGGAAGTCATCGGCGCACAGGAACAGGTGGTGATAGTGCCGCTCGGCCAACTGTTCAAGCTCGGCCTCGGCACGCCCGAACAGCTCGCGACAGTAGAACAGCGTGGTCAGCGGCGTGGTGTCGCACACCAGGTAGCGCTGGCACTGCCCGGCCAGGCTCTGCTCGCGGGCAACCTGAGTGCGACCGATACGCAGCAGGTCCTCATAGGCGAGCACACCGCCCTGCTCTTCCCAGAGTTCGCGGCCGTACTCCGCTGCGTGACGCGTACCCAAGGCCTCGGCCAATGCCAGGGCGAGGCTGCTCTTGCCGGTGGACTCGCCGCCGAGCAAGGCGATGCGTTCGATGAAATCGCCATACACCTGCGGCGCCAGGTAGTGGCGCAAGCCATGGATATCGGCGCGCAGACGCGTACCAGACACCGGCACCTGGATGCGTGCGCGGTCGATCTCGACGTGCTCCACTGTCCGGCCGAAACATTCGCTCAGGTGCGCGGCGAAGCCATCGCCGTAGGACTCGCTGGTAAATACCGCGTCGACCGGATGGCCCAGCACTGCCAGGCAGAAATCGGCCACGAACTGGCGCTGCGCGGCATCGGGCTCGGATTCGTGGGGAAGCTCTGGTAACGCCAGGCCGCGTGCGCGTTGCTGGGCAACCCACTCGGGCGTAGCCACCCAGCTGCGCAGTTCGGGAAAGCGCACCTGCAACCAGTTCGCACGGCGCTCGGGCTCGCAACCGGCAAGCTCCGGGCAGGCCCAACTGAGCAGCACCAGCTGTTCGCATTGCTGTTGCGCCTGGCGAATCAGCCATTCATGCCCCAGGTGCAGCGGCGCGAACTTGCCGACCACCAGCCCGCAGGCGAATCGCATGCTCATGTCAGGCGATCTGCGCGTTCAGCTCACAGCGCCAGCGGTACAGGCCGTACCAGGCATTGCACCAGAACAGCAGGTAGATGAACGCCGTCAGATACAGCTCGCGCGAGGCGAACAGCGGCACCGCGAGGGTGTTCACCAGCAGCCAGCCGTACCAGGTTTCCAGCGTGCGGCGCATCAGCAGCAATTGCGCCAACACGCTGAAGGTCAGCACCAGCGAATCGATGAAAGGCGCGTAGGCGTCGGTGAAATGGTGCAGCAAGGCGCCGTATGCACCCGCCACAACCACCGCGAGCAGCAGCGCCAGGCCCAGTCCGGTCGCGCTTGCATGGCTGATCGGCAGCGCCTCGCCCTGGCGACCGCGCCGCCAGCTCCACCAACCCAGCAGGCTGGTGGCGATGAAGAAGGCCTGCAAGGTGACATCGGCATACAGCTGCACGCTGAAGAACAGCCAGCCGAACAGCACACAGCCGACAAGGCCAACGGCCCAGGTGTGCACCGAATTGCGCGCCGCCAGCACGACCGAAACCAGATAAAAGAGGTTGGCGAAAATCTCCAGCGACGACGGCATGCACGCATCCTTATGAACATGGAATCAGCCGCGCAGCCTATCACGTGACACAAGCCACAGCCGTGCATGCATCACCTGACAACAGCGCTGATCCATGCTCTGATAAGCCTCCCCTCGCACTCCAAAGGAATGGATCGCCCCATGCCTCTGCTCGCTCTGCTGGTCATCGCCTGCCAAGTCACCTGCGGCCTCCACGTGGTGCGCAGTGGCCAGGAACGCTACTGGCTGTACCTGATCATCGCCCTGCCCGGCCTCGGTTGCCTGATCTACTTCCTCGGCATCATGCTGCCGGATCTGCTCGGCAGCCGACGCGGCCGGCAGACACTCAACCGCCTGCACGACAGCATCGACCCGCAGCGCCACCTGCGCGCCCTGCGCGACGAACTGGAGATTCGCGACACCCGTGATACCCGCGTCAACCTGGCCGATGAACTGCTGCGCATGGGCCAGGCCGAAGAAGCGGCCACGCACTACCAGACAGCCCTGCGCGGTATCCACAGCGACGCCCCGGACATCCTCCTCGGCCTGGCCAGAGCCCGTTTCGCCCAGGGCGACTTCGCCGGTTGCCAGGCAAGCCTCGACCAGTTGATCGCCCACAACCCCGACTTCCGTTCCAGCGACGGCCACTTGCTGTATGCCCGCGCGCTGGAAGGCCAGGGCAACGACCTCAAGGCCGAAGAGGAATACCGCGCCCTCGGCAGCTACTGCGCCAGCCCCGAGGCTAATTACCGCTACGCCCTGCTGCTGCAGCGACTAGGACGTCAGCGCGAGGCCATCGAACTGCTGCAGCAGATCCAGACCCACGCCCGCCGCTCCGCACGGCACTATCGAGTGCTACACAAGGAGTGGCTGGACCTGAGCCAGAAGGCGCTGCTTGAGCTGCAGCGCGACTGAGCGGCCTTACTCCCAGGCCTCCCGCTCGCCCGTCCAGGCATGCAACTCGCGCTTCTGCGCCCCCGACCACAGCCAGCCGCCGCGTGCACCTACCAGCGTGCTGACAGCATGCTGGCGGCCGAAACGGTTGTGCCGAGCCAACATCAGGACGATATCGCGCAATACCGCCAGGGCGTTGCTGTTGGACTGGAACAGCGGCGTCAGCAAGCGACTGGCCTGGCGGTAGTAGCGCAGGTGATCACGGCGCGTATCACCATAGCGAGTGAAGATGGCGTTCCAGTCGAGCGCGTGCTGATGCTGGTCACCGGCATTGCCGAGCGCATCGGCCAGTGCAGCGGCATCGACCAGTGCCATATTGGCGCCCTGCCCCAATTGCGGGCTCATGGCGTGGGCGCAATCCCCGATGGCCAGCACGCGACCATCGTTCCAGCGTTGCATGCGCACGTCCGCATAGGCCGCCAGGGTCAGTTGTGCGGGATCATCGATCTGCTGCAGATAGGCCTCTGAAGCCTCGCCAGCGAGGTTGCGCACGCGGGTTTTCCAGGCCTGCAAGCCGCTGTTGCGCCAACTCTCGTGCTCGCTCAGAGGCAGGCTCCAGAACAGGCTAGTCAAAGAAGTCTCACGCGCGTGGTGGGTGCAGCCAGTCGGCATCAGGCCGAACATCTCGCGGCAACCGCGGTACCACTGGCGCAGCTCGCCGGACTCGGTCGCAGGTGAAGTCGGCAACATGCTCCACAGCGCGCCCCACGGATAGGGCCGCGACCACTGCCGCACCTGCATCTGCGCGCGCAGGGTCGAACGTGTGCCATCGGCCAGGATCATTGCGGCGAAATCGCCCAGGGGTTGTTCACTGCCACCCTCGTCCTGGCGCAGCAAGCGAATATGGCCGCTGGCCTGCTCGAAGCGGCTGACCGCCACGCCGGTCTCCACCTGCACACCGGCACGCTGCGCTGCATTGAGCAATGCCGTCATCAACACGCCGCGGTGAATGCCCAGGCCGAAACTGCCTGGCTGCCAGTCGTGATAACGGGTATCGAGGATCACCCGGCCCTGACAGCTGGTGCCATACAGCCGGCTGACCGGGGCGCCCAGTGCGGTGCACTCGGCCAGCAGGCCCAAGCGCTGCAACACAGCCAGACCGGAAGGCTGCAAGAGAATGCCTGCACCCACCGGCTGCAACTGCTCGACCCGCTCCAGGAGTCGAACCGCATACCCCTGACGGGCGAGGAATATCGCCGTGGCGAGACCCGCGGTACCCGCCCCTACGATGGCTATCGGCAATCCATTCACGTTCATGCTCCCTGTTTTGATGCAGGGAATACTAACCGCCTGGCGTCATGCTCGATATGACCGCTCGCACAGCGGCAAAGCGATCAGGGCTTGTCCGGACGAATATCGAAGCCGCCCTTGTTCTGGCTGACGATGCGCAGGTGCTGGGTTTCCCCGGCTTTCACCGGTACCGCCACTTCGCGTAGCAAGCGGCCCATGCCGCACAGGGTGTCGTCCATGCGATCCGGCGTGATGCCGACCACACGCGTGCCTGGCGGCACCTGGAAGGTTGCGACCTCGCCGACGCCGATGCGCGCTGCGACCTTGCGATCCACCTCGATGGCCACGAAGCAGCCGCCACCCATCATCCCGAAATCGCGGTTGACCACGATCTGCGCGCCGTTCGCCTGCGCCTCCTGAAACGCCAGCAGACGATCTTCCGGTACCGGTTTGACGTTCTCGGGGTCACCCCGATATGACGAACAACCGGCCAACAGCAACAGCGGTAGAGCGATGAGGATCGAACGCATGAAGCCCTCCATGGGCAGATAAGTGCTGCCTGAGTATTGGGGTTGGCGAGCCGGCGGGCAAGGTATCGATAACATCGATGCCCAAAAGCAAAAGCATCGATTTCTGTAATGATCGGCGCAATGTTTTCATCTCTCTCGACCCCAGCGCCAACTTCTTCGGCGCAACTGATCGGAGATTACTCAGATGAAATTCACAGCGCTCAACGCCACCCTCCTCGCCGCTTTCACCCCTATCGCATTCGCCAGCGAGAAAGCGCCAGACAGCACCAAAGTGAACGTACAGGAATACCAGTACGGCATGCAGCTGGACATCGACCAGGTTCTGCAGCGCACCGACAACAGCCGCAAGAGCGGTGTCGTGCCCAGCGTCATCGTTTACCGTGACAGCCAGGGCGAAGTGCACGCCGTGCGTTTCGTGGAATGGGGCGGCCTGAGCAACCAGAACGGCTAAACCACAGGTTGCCTGATGCCCCGGCCGAGTCACTCGTCCGGGGCGATGCCGTTTCAGGCTTGCAGGCGCTTGACCAGTCGTGCCTGCAGCGCTTCCAGCTCGGCCGGATCGGCCTTGCTCGCCGCGTGAACACCCAAGCCCTCGCCCTCGAAGCGCGGAATCACGTGCATGTGGATGTGGAACACCGTCTGCCCGGCAGGCGCACCGTTGAACTGCGCGACTTGCACGCCAGCCGGCTGCAACTCATCGACCACGGCCTGGGTGACCTTCTTCACCACGGCCATGACCTTGGCCAGGCTGGCGTCGTCGATTTCCAGGATATTGCGCGCGGCCGCGCGCTTGGGAATCACCAGGCTGTGACCTTTCGATTGCGGGAACAGATCGAGGAAGGCCAGTACATCGTCGTCCTCGTAGAGTGTGTAGCAGGGCAAGTCGCCACGAATGATCTGGGCGAAGATGTTCTGGGAGTCGTAAGTACCGTGCAGGCTCATGCCGATGGGCTCCGGGCCGAGTGGATGAAAACCGCACCATACCGCCTCGTTCACGTACAGGGAACCGGGCAGGATTGCTCGAGTCGATGACTACTAGCAGCTGGATCGATTTCCTGCGCTAAGGCTACTCGTGTTCTGATCGCTCCTTCTTCGCCCCATTCGACATGGAACTCCACATGACCGACCTCAGCCCATTCCACATCACCCGCAAATGGCCTGCCCAGCATCCCGAGCACCTGCAGCTGTATTCGCTGCCCACACCCAATGGGGTCAAGGTCTCGATCATGCTGGAAGAAATTGGCCTGCCCTACGAACCGCACCTAGTCGACTTCGGTAGCGATGACCAATTCAGCCCCGAGTTTCTCTCGCTGGCGCCGAACAACAAGATTCCCGCCATCCTCGATCCCGACGGCCCCAATGGTCATCCGCTGCCGCTGTTCGAGTCCGGCGCGATTCTGATCTACCTGGCGGAAAAGACCGGCAAGCTGCTACCGCAGGATGCCGCTGCACGTTACGAGACGATTCAATGGCTGATGTGGCAGATGGGCGGCCTGGGGCCGATGTTTGGCCAGCTCGGTTTCTTCGTCAAATTCGCCGGCAGCCAGTTTGAAGACAAGCGTCCACGTGATCGTTACGCCGCTGAATCGGCACGCCTGCTGGGCGTACTCGACCAACACCTGCAAGGCCGTGACTGGATCGCTGGCGAATACAGCATCGCCGATATCGCCGTATTCCCCTGGATTCGCACCCTGGCGGATTTCTACCAGGCCGGTGATCTGGTGCAGTTCGAGCGCTTCACCAACGTGCGCCGCGTGCTCGATGCCTTCCTCGCTCGCCCGGCGGTGCAGCGCGGCCTGAACATCCCCGCACGAGGCTGATGCAGTTGTGGGAGTCGGCCGCCGACTCCCACATCGTTTCTCTCGCACTTGCCTTAGGTAGTCGCAGCCACCTTTTTCTCGGCACTGCGCTGATCGGCCTGCCCGCCCAGGTACCAACCCAGCAGTCCCCACAGCGCCGCACTGGCAGCCCCCACCAACGCCACCAGCCAGGCGCCCTGGGCCAGCATGTCCAGCAGGCTCTTGAGCCAACCACTCATGGCGTCGCCCGCGCGATAGATCACGGTGTCGATGAAGTTCTTCGCCTTGTACTTGCTCTCGGCATCCAGCGGCGCGAAGAGCATCTCCCGCCCAGGCCGCACGAAGGCATATTCACCAATACGCCGGACGATCATCAGCGCCGCCAGCATGGCGAAGCTCGGCATCAACGCCAGGCCGATGAAACCGACAAACACCATTAGCGGCACACAGGCCAACAACACTCGCACGCCCATACGCCGCGCGATACGCCCGGTGATGAACAGCTGGGCAATCAATGCGCCAGCCTGCACCACGAAGTCGATCACGCCGAATACGCGCACCTGCGCCGCGCGATCCGGGAACAGCTCGGCCACCAGACGTGCCTGCTCGAAGTAGAGAAAGGTGCTGGCCGTGGCCAGAAGAATCACGAAGCCGGCGATACCCAGCAGGTAGGGCGAAGCCAGTACCCGGGTCAAACCGCTGAACGGATTGCCCGGCACGGGCCGGCGTGGGCTCTCGGCCTGAACCGCACCGGGGCGTCCCGCACCACCCTGCTCTCGCCAGCGCATCAGCACCTGCTTGAGCGTCAGCGCAACAGCCAGCAGTACAGCGGCCAGCAGAATCAACCCGGCCTGACCAAGAGTGCCGATCAACAGTGTACTGAGCGCGGGTCCAGCTAAACCGCCGACGCTGGCTCCCGCGGCGATGAAAGCGAACAATCGCTTGGCCTGTTCGCTGTCGAATACATCCGCCATCAGACTCCAGGCCACCGACACGACGAACAGGTTGTAGACCGAGATCCACACGTAAAAGCTACGCGCCAGCCATACACTTTCATCAGCGCTGAAAAACAACAGGGCGAACAGCGCGAGGTTCAGGGTGAAGAAACCGTACACCCAGTCGATGAAATGAATCCGCGGCACCCGCGAACTGAGCCAGGCGAACAAGGGCACCGCGATCAGCATCACCACGAACGTGGCGGTGAACAACCATTGCAGGTTCTCCACGCCGGAGACGATGCCCATCGCCTCGCGGATCGGTCGCAGCATGAAGTAGCCCGAGAACAGGCAAAAGAACAGGGCAAAACCGGCCAGCGCCGGCCACAACTCGTTGCGCTGCGCGTTGATGGCTACGGCCACGCGCTGCGCCATCGTTGACGATGACATGGGAAATTCCTCGAACGGGCGCGCCAGCACGGCGCGCCGGCATCACTCAGCCGTATCTGACGCCAGTCAGACGCTCGGCTACCGACCACAGGCGCGCCGCAGCATCAGCATCGGCTGCCGCATCCGGCACCTTGGCCAGACCTAACGGGCCGCGTTTTTCCTCTTCGCCGGTCGGGCCGTAATAACGACCGCCCTCGGCTTCGGCCGCCGTCGCCGCGAACAGCGATGACAGCGCACCTTGCGCTGCCGAGTGATAGACATCACGGTCCTTCGCCCACTCGCGGGCGAACTCGCTTTCCAGTCCAGGCCCGCGTTCGACCAGTTCGGTGACAGCCACGCCAGGATGCGCGGCCACGCTGCGAATGCCCCAGTCATTGGCCAAACTGCGCCGCTGCAACTCGAAGGCCATCATCAGACAGGCCAGCTTCGACTGGGCATAAGCGGCATAGGGGTTGTAGTTGTTCTGCGACTGCAGATCATCGAAATTGATGCTGCCGCGGTTCACGGCGATGCTCGCCAGGGTGACCACGCGCGGGTCGGCCGACTTTTGCAGCGACGGCAGGAGCAAACCGGTCAGGGCGAAATGGCCGAGGAAGTTGGTCGCCAACTGCATCTCGAAACCATCGCGGGACACGCCGCGCTGTGGTGGCGCCATGATCGCCGCGTTGTTGATCAGTACGTCCAGCACCTCACCCTCGGCATTCAGGCGCTGAGCCAGGCTGCGCACCGAGGCCAGGTCGGCCAGATCCAGCTGTTCGAAACGCAGACGCGCATCCGGTACCTGAGCACGAATGCGTTCGATGCTTTCGGCACCGCGCTGTGAATTGCGCGCGGCGATGATCACCTGAGCACCCGCGCGGCTCAGGGCCAGGGCATCCTCGAAGCCCATGCCGCTGCTGCCGCCAGTGACCAGCATGCGCTTGCCGGTCAGCGAGGGCATGTCGCTCGCCTGCCACCCCGGTGAGGTACTGGCCCAGGCGAATGTCGGTACACCGCCCAACACCCCATGCAAGGCCAGGCTGCCGCCCACCATGCCGAACAGTTTCAGGGCATCACGACGCGAATGGCCTCGCCCCACAGCATTCTTCTTGTCCATCGGCTGATTCCTCGTGTCCGTTGACTCAATGCGCCAGACCCGGCGCACGTACAGGACATAGGGTGCAGGCAGATGGCACGTACGATAAGCCGGCCAAAACCGAACAACGCATACGGTCAGGCGGACAGTTACCAGGTGTTTCGCGGACGCGAAGCGTAATTCGAGAGTGAGTGCTGCCACGGCGAAGATCGCGGCTGAAGCCCCTCCCACGCACTCCCTAGTCTCCACTCAGGATTGGCAAAGTGGCCGCTGCGCCGCATTATCGGACCCTTCGTAATAATCCAGCCGCCACCCATGCGCCAACCGAATCTATCCGATGTTGCCCTGTTCGCTGCCGTGGTCGAGGCCGGCGGCTTTCGCGTCGCCGCGCAACGCCGCGGCATGTCGGCCTCGTCGCTGAGCGATTGCGTGCGCCGTCTGGAAAAGGAGCTGGACGTACGCCTGCTAAACCGCACCACGCGCGGCCTGACACCGACGGAAATCGGCGCGCGCCTGCTTGAACGTCTGCGCCCCGCGCTGGATGAGATCAACACGGCGCTCAACGACCTGCAGGAAGATCCGCAGAACCCGGTCGGCTCACTGCGCCTGCATGTGCCCGGCGTGATCGCGCGGCACATCCTGCCGCAACTGCTGGATGGCTTTCTCGCTCGCTACCCCGGCATCGCGCTGGAGGTGAACATGGACAACACCTTCATCGACGTGATCGGCGCCGGTTATGACGCTGGCATCCGCTACGAGGAAAGCCTGGCCAAGGACATGATCGCCATCCCCATCGGGCCGCGCCGACAGTGTTTCATGGCAGTGGCGGCGCCCAGCTACCTGCAGCGCCATGGCACGCCACAACACCCCAGCGAACTGAGCGAGCATCGCCTGCTCGGTTACCGCTTCGCCAGCGGCAAGCTCGGCGTATGGGAGTTCGAGCAGGATGGACGCACCCTGCGCATCAGCCCCGAGGGTCGCCTGGTCAGCTCGTCGCAGGACCTGCTGATCGCTGCAGCCTGTGCCGGCCACGGTATTCTCTACACATTCGAGGAATACATCGCGGCGCCCCTGGCCAGCGGCCAGTTGCAACCCTTCATGCAGGACTGGTGGCAGCACTTCAACGGCCCGTATCTGTACTACCACAGCAGGCGCCAGGTGCCGGCGCCCCTGCGTGCCTTCGTCGACTACGTGAAGGCCTTGAACAACGCCGACCATTCGTCTCAAAGCCCGATATAGAGCGGCCGCCAATACCCAAGCAAGACGCTGGGAGATTATAATTGCGCGCTTGCTTCCCCCTCCTCCAGGTCACTCATGAACAGCTCTGCATCAGGCGCCGCGACCACTCTGTCGCCGGGCGCGATCCTTCTCATTCAACTCGCCCTGGCCCTTGGCGGCTTCGCCATCGGCACCGGCGAGTTTGCCATCATGGGCCTGATGCCCAACGTCGCCGCCGACCTTGGCGTCAGCGAGCCGCAAGTCGGCCACGTGATCAGCGCTTACGCCCTCGGCGTGGTAGTCGGTGCACCGGTGCTGGCCCTGCTCGGTGCGCGCCTGCCACGGCGCATCCTGCTGCTGTTGCTGATGGGTTGCTTCGCCCTCGGCAACTTCGCCAGCGCTCTGGCACCCAGTTATGAGCCGCTGCTGATTTTCCGCTTCATCGCCGGCCTGCCACATGGCGCCTACTTCGGTATCGCCATGTTGGTGGCGGCCTCCATGGCTCCGCCGCACAAACGCGCCAAGGCGGTAAGCCGGGTGCTGGCCGGCCTGACCGTGGCCATCCTGATCGGCAACCCGCTGGCCACCTGGCTCGGCCAATTCATGAGCTGGCGCTACGCCTTTGCCCTGGTCGGCATCATCGCCATCACCACCATCGCCATGGTCGCGATCTTCCTCCCGGCTGACCCCAACGAGCAGCGCAGCAGCCCATCGGGCGAGCTGCGCGCCTTCAACCGCGCGCCGATCTGGCTGGCCCTGGGCATCGGCTCGATCGGTTTTGCCGGAATGTTCTGCGTGTTCAGCTACATGGCGCCGACCCTGCTTCATGTCACCCAGGTCGGCCCCGGCTGGATTCCCCTGGCCATGGGCGTGTTCGGTGCCGGCTGCATCGTCGGCAACAGTGCCGGCGGCTGGCTATTCGACCGCCTGCGCCTGCGCGCCGTGGCCTGGATTCTGGCCTGGAGCACGCTGGTGCTACTGGTCTTCCCGTTCGCAGCGCACAGCCTGTGGACCATCCTGCCGGCGATCTTCGCCCTCGGCACCATGATCGCCCTCGGCCCGGCGCTGCAGACCCATTTGATGGACGTTGCCACGGGCGCGCAGACACTCGCTGCCGCGTCCAACCACGCCGCGTTCAACGTCGCCAACGCGCTCGGCCCCTGGCTCGGCGGCCTGGCCATCAGCGCCGGTATGGGCTGGACGGTGACCGGCTACATCGGCGCCGCGACCGCCATCGGCGGCCTACTCTTGTTTGCCTGGGCGTGGCAGGTGCAGCAGAAAAACGCAGCGATCTGAACAGGTGCGTGAGGTGACTCGGGCAAGGTATCTTCTACCTCCCGAGCCACCAACGAACCCGCCCGATGATTGTTCAGCGTTTACGCGTCGCCCTGATCGCCACCACCTTATGCACCGCCCTGAACGTCCAGGCGCAGGTGGAAGTCGAGGCCAACGCCGGCCTGCTGGCAGCGAAAATTTCCGAAGAGATCGTTCCCGGCGACTACGAGAAACTGCTGCAGGGCTTGCGCGCCAACCCAGGCAAGCACACGCGCAAGATCGTGCTGCTCGACAGCATCGGCGGCAGTGCCCCGGAGGCCATCCGCATGGGTCGCTTGCTACGCGAAACCGGCTTCGAGGCGCTGGTGCCTTCAGGCGGCATGTGCCAGGGCAGTTGCATCTATTTGCTGGCGGCTGGCAGCAAACGCACGGTCAACGGCCACGTTGCCCTGCGCCGTCCACCCTTCCCCGCCGGTGACTCGGCATTGGCGCAGGCCGCCCATGGCAGCCAGGCGTTCAGCCCGGCCAAGTACTTTCGCGACATGGGCGTCGACGTAAGCCTGGCGGAAGCGATCTACCAGGCCCCGCCAGGTCGCTTGCGCCTGCTGAGCCAGGATGATATGCGACGCTATCGGCTGAAATAGCGATACGGACTTGCGGGGATAAAGCCCCTGCATCACTCGATGCCGGTTTTTTCAGGTTCTTCGCATTCTCGCGGGGAGGATACGCTTGATACCGGACTGGCAATTACGTGTTAGCTGTCCATGGCTTGGCACTATCCGTTAGCGTGTCGTCTGATCTGATGGGTTTCGCCCCTTACGGGCGACTCACTTTCTTTGCTTGTGCAAAGAAATTAAGCAAAGAAACACACCCCTGCATACGGCCCCGGCTGCGCCGGGGTTCCCTCGCTCCATCACCGTTACAGGGGCACGCTGCGAAGGGCCATCCCTGGCCCATCGCAGCTCTCGCGACATCCATGTCGCTCAACCCCTTCCACGGCGATTCCACTCGGCCTCCTGAAGGGGACTTGGGCGTCGTCTGTACCATCGCAGTTGAAGAGCAAAGGCAAAGCTCAGACGCCGCTAATTTCAATTTTGCGAAGATTACGCAAGCTCGCGACCTGGTCCCCTTCAGGAGGCCGAACGTAGGTGTTGCGTAGGGGAGTGAGCCGCATGGATGCGGCGAAAGGCTTAATGGGCCAAGGATGGCCCATGTAAGCCGGCCCCCGGAGCGGCACCGGAGCGAGGGAAGTTTCGCGTAGCGAAACCCGGATGTCGGGGTGCCCTTCTTTGGCACACCTTTCTTGGGCAAGCAAGAAAGGTGTGGCGCCCGTAAGGGGCGCAACCCAAACGTTCAGTGGGCTCGGTAATGGATAGTGCTAAGCCCGTGAGCAATACGCACACAAACTTAGCAGTCCAGTATCAACTCGCACTTTCCCCAAACTAGGCAAAGAACCTCTTCTCATCAGAACAGGAAGGTCAGCGCCAGGTTGAACAGCATCGCTGCAACGAAGCCAATGGGCGCGGCGCGCAGCAGCAGTTGCGAGAACAGGGTCGAGCGAACCTTGTCGTCCGTGCAGGAGCCCAGCAGCAGGCTGCCACCGGAGGAGAACGGCGAGATCGAGGTAGCCTGAGCGCCCACCACGATGGCGATGAAGAGGATCATCGGATCGATCGACATCGACGCCGACAGCGGCAGCACCATGGGGAACAGTGCCGGCGTCACCACACCCAGGGTGCTGGCGAAGATCGACATCAGCGCAGCCACCACGCCGAAGGCCACCGGGATCATCAACGGCGGGATATTGCCGCCGATCCAGGACGCCAGGGCGTCGATGGTGCCGGCCTTGATCGCGACGGTAATCAGCATGCCGACGCCGCAGATCATGATCAGCGTGGCCCAGGGCACGGAGGCGATGGCCTTGCGCTCGTCACCGAGCTTGAGCAACAGGGCGATCACCGAGAACACGCTGGCGATCAGGCCGATGTCCACCTTGCTGTTGATGAACTTGATCGTGGCATTGTCCGGGAAGGCCAGCAGCGCCAGTGGTGCAGCGAGCACCAGCACCATCATCAGCACAGTCAGCAGCAGGGTCAGCTTCTGCTCACGATTGAAGGCCTCCGGCAGATCGGCGGCGAGCACCGCATTCTTCAGGTTGCGGCCGTGGCCACCGAGGAAGACGAAGGCGGAAATCACCAGCACCGGGATGATCGCCGTGCTGGCGAAGATCGCCAGGGCATTCACGAAAGCCTCGCTCTCGGGCATGCCGGCGCCGGTCATCAGGCCACGGAAGATGATGCCGCTCTGGCTGGAAACGAAGTTCGCCCCGGCCAGCGCACCGTAGTTCACCGCCATGCCACCGAGAATCAGGCTCATGCCAGTGCGCTGGCACAGCAGCAGGGTCAGCGGCGCCATGAAGGCCAGCACGGTGTAGTAACCGGCGCCCATGGCAGCGATCACCCCCGAGGTCAGCAAAATGGCATAGGGCAGCATGTGCGGCACGCCACGGCAGCGATACAGCAGATGCCCGGCGAGTTTTTCCAGGGTGCCGTTGACGGTGGCGAAGCTGTAGAACAGGCAGACCGAGAAGATCACGAAGAAGATCTTCAGCGGCCACATGTTGATGATATCGCCCGGGCTCATGCCCATGCCGAAGCAGCCCAGCAGGTAGGCGAAGGCAATGGCGAACAGGCCGATGTTGATCTTGGTGGTGTAACCCAGCGCGACGGCGAGGACGATCGCGGCGACGACGAGCAAGCTCATCATGATGGTTTGACTCCTTTTGTTGTTCTGATGTGAGCAGTGGTTACGCTGAGGCGAAACCGAACAGGGTTGCGGGGTTATCCACCAGAACGCGACGGCGCTCCTCGGGGTTGGGCAGCAGAGCCTCGAGCAGCGCGAATTGCTGATCGTAGCGGGTCTGCGACTCGAACTGGGTGTTGGGCCAATCGCTGCCCCAGAGGAAGCGACCGACGCCGCCACAAGCCTCACGCAGACGCACCTCGATGGCCTGGGTACGGCTCAGATCGGACTGGCTGCGGTAGGCTGCCGACAGCTTGATCCATACCGGCGCCTGGCCCAGCAGGTCGAAGAACACGTCATGCTGCGCAGCATCCAGTTGCACGCTCGGAGCAGGCAGGCCGAAGTGATCGATCACCACGGTGACGCCGGATTCGAGAATCGCCGGCACGATCAGCGCCAGGTCGTCGAAGCCGCGCTGAATTTCCACCTGCCAGCCACGGCGCGCCAGACGGCGGAACAGGCCACTCCAGGTTGGGCCGGTGAAATCCTCCAGCGCCTTGCCGATCAGGTTCAGGCGCACGCCCACCACGCCGGCAGCGGCCAACTCGTCCAGCTCGGCATCGCTGACCTGCGCGTCGACTACCGCAACGCCGCGCAAACGCTCGGGGAAGCGCTGCAACGCCGCGACCATGTAGTGGTTGTCGGTGCCGAGAAAGCTGGGCTGGATCAGCACCCCCTGGGACAGGCCGCAGGCGTCCAGGTGGGCCAGGTACTGCTCCACGGTGGCGTCATAGCTGGGGCTGTAGCGGCGGCCGGGAACCATGGGCAGGTCCTGGCGAAAGATGTGCGCGTGGGTGTCGATGCCGGTGATAGCGGCATAAGGCATGGGCGTCACGAAGCGATACCTCTGTCGATTCTTGTACGAGCCGCCGGTACGAGCGACTCCTTCTTGTAAGTCATATATTCATATATATGATTAGATGACTGTATCTACAGAGATCGAGTGCTGTCAATCTGCAGGCCAGTGGTAAAGTGACGGCCGGTCGACTTTTGGATTTGAGGTTTATGAGCACCACGGCTCTGGGACAGGACGAGCGCCTGCCGCTGTACCAGCGGTTACGCGACGAAATGCTGGGGAAAATTGCCGCAGGCGAATGGTTGCCGGGTGAAGCCATCCCTACCGAAGCGGAGTTGACCCGCCACTACGGCGTGGCCGTTGGTACGGTGCGCAAGGCAGTGGAAACCCTGGTCGCAGAAGGCCTGCTGCTGCGTGCTCAGGGACGCGGCACCTTCGTACGCCGGCCGAACTTCGACGGCTCGCTGTTTCGTTTTTTCCGCCAGGTCAGCGCCAGTGGCCAGTCTCAGGTGCCGCAGGGTCGCATCCTCGACTGCCGCCAGGTAGCTGCCGATGCCGCCGTCAGCCAGGCACTGCAGCTGAGCGAAGGCGAGCCCTGCGTATTCCTCCAACGCCTGCGTCTGATCGACGGCCGCCCGCTGTTCCATGAACGTATCTGGCTGCCGGCTTCACGCTTCGACGCTCTGCTGGAGCTCGCGCCGGACGACTTTCCACAATTGCTCTACCCCTTCTACGAGCAGCATTGCGGCCAGCGCATCGCGTCCGCCCGGGAAACCCTGACGGTCTCCTCCGCCGATGCCGAACTCGCCGCCATTCTGGATGTGGCCGAAGCCAGCCCAAGCGTGGTGATTGAACGTACCGCCTTGGGCTACGATCGCACGCCGCTGGAATATCGCCTGTCACGCGCGGCGGCGGAGAACTTCCGCTATCAGGTGGAAATCAGCTAAACACCCGCCTCCAGATGCAACACGCCCGGGCAAGCCCGGGCGTGAGGTGCGATACAAGCTGGGTTTGTCAGAACAACCCGAGTGCCCAGGCCGCACCGAACAGCACCAGCGAGAAGCCCCACATCCACCACAGCGAGTAGCGAATGTGCCGGCCCAGATCCAGCCCGGCCAGACCCAGCGCCAGCCACAGCGCCGGCGAGAACGGGCTGATGAAGGTGCCGATGATGTTGCCGATGGTCAGCGCATAGACCACGCTGGCCGGCTCGACGCCCTGGGCACCGACCACTTCCAGCGTTACCGGCAGCAGGCCGAAGTAGTAGGCGTCGGTGCTCAGCATCAGCTCCATCGGCAGGCCGAACAGCCCCAGCACGATATGCATCTGCCCCACCAGCGGTGCCGGCAGCACCTGCGCCAGGTCCTGGGCAATGGACGTGAGCATGCCGGTGCCAGTGAAGATGCCGAGCATCGAGCCCGCCGCCAGGATGATCATGCCCATACTCAGCGCAGCCGGAGCGTGGGCGGAGATACGCTGCATCTGCGCCTTGCCGCCGGGGTAGTTGATCAGCAGCGCCAGGCACAGACCGATCATGAAGATATAGCCAGCCGGCAGCACGCCAGAGAACAGCGATACCAGCACCGCCAGGAACAACGCGGAGTTGGCCCACAGCAGACGCGGGCGCTCCAGTGCAAGCTCCTCGGCGCTTGGCTCATGCAAATCAGTGCTGGTTTCCACCAGTACCCCTTCGTCCCCGCTCTTGCCGGCGGCGATACGGCGCTGCTCACGCCAACCCAGCAGCGCCGCCAGGGCTACCAACAACACCACACCGATACCCTGGATGGCGATCAGCGGACGCCACAGCTCGGTGACCTCGATGCCGGTCACGGCCGAGGCACGGCCCAGCGGTCCGGCCCAGGGCAGCATGTTGAAGATACCGGCGCCGATCGCCAGCAACAGCAGCATCAGGTACGGGCTCATGCGCAACTGCTTGTACAGCGGCAGCAAGGCGGGAACGGTGAGCAGGAAGGTGGTGGCGCCGGCGCCGTCCAGGTGCGCCAGCATGCCGATCACCGCAGTGGCCACGGTCACCGCGATCACGTTGCCGCGGGTGAGCCGGACCATGCCGCCGATCAGCGGGCGGAACAGCCCGGTGTCCTGCAGCACGCCAAAAAAGGTGATGGCAAACACGAACATGGTGGCAATCGCCGTCACGCGGCCGATGCCATCGGTGAAGAAACCGGAAATCGCCTCCGGGCCAAAGCCCGCGGCCAGAGCGCCGAGCAACGGCACCACGATCAATGGCAGAACAGGCGACATGCGCCCGATAAGCAGCAGCACAACCAGGCTGCAGATGGTCAACAGGCCAATCAAGGTCAACAAACCGCTTTCTCCTCTTTTTCTTGTAAAGCACGCAAAAGGCGCGTGCGGAGGCTAAGAGGCGAACCTTTCAAAAACCTTTAAGCGGCGAACATGCGCCTCGCTAAATGTCAGTGGATATGTCGCGAAATCGGGGCGGCAGCCCTGCCGCCCCCGACTTCATTTATTGCAGGGTGTAGCCCTTGTCTACCACCCAATCCTGGCCGTGGACACCACATGCACCATTGCTCAGCTGGAACAACACCACCTCGGCAATCGCCTGCGGGTCGAGAAACTCGCCGTCGACCAGGCGCTTGCCGACCTCACTGGCAACCCCCGCCAAGGCATCGTCAGCCAGGCCCAGGCTATTCCAGATTGGAGTCGCCGTCGGCCCTGGTGAAACCAGATTGAGCCGCAATCCTTCGCTGGCATGCTCCAGCGCCAGGCTACGTACCAGCGCAGATAGCGCCGCCTTGCTGGCGATATAACCGCCGAGCCCGGCAAACCCCAGTTGACGCAGAAAGGTACTGATGAAAACCACCGACGCGGGCCGCGCCAGATGAGGCTTAAGCACCTGAAAGGTATTGATTGCACCGGCACCGTTGACCTGCCACTGCTGCTCGAACGCCTGCATGTCGCAGCCCGGTGCCAGCCGCGCGATTCCAGCGTTGGGCACCAGATAATCGACTGCACCGAGCCGCCCCGCCCGCTCGGCCAGCCCATGCAGCGCGTCGATATCGGTAACGTCACCCGCACACCAATGTAGCTGTTCGGGATGCAACGCCTGCAACGCTTCCAACGCGCCCAGACGCCGTGAAAAAGCCAGTACCCGCGCGCCGCGCTGCAGCAACAGATCACACACCGCCAGGCCAATACCTGAACTGGCCCCGGTGACGACAGCCAGACGACCCTGAAAATTCGTATTCATGAAGTTCCTCGAAGCGATAAGAGCATGAGTACCGCGGCTTCCACGAGCCGCGCTGAGATCGACTTACTGCGCTTGCAGGCGGATACCGTTCATCTTCACCTGCTGACCCAGCTCGAAGCGCTCCTTGGGCGAACGCACCCACTGCTCACGACCATCTTCGTGGCGCACCACATAGGCGGTGCCGCTATTGCCAGTGGCGGCCTGCACCTGCGCGCCGGACCAGAGCCCAGCGGCGCCGCCAATCAGCGCACCAACAGGGCCACCCGCGGCGGCACCCAGCATCAGGCCGGACAAACCTCCAAAACCGGCACCTACAGAGTTTTCTTCACGTCCGGCCACCATTTCGGCAGCCTGCACAACATTGACGGCCGCAAGGCCGAGGGAAAGGGCAAGCAAGGCAATGGATTTCATCTGATTTCTCCTTTAATGGGCATTGCACCTGGAGCAAATCAGTTTCCGTGCCATATATTTTTTACTTAAAAAACAACAAGATAAAATCAGATAAGTTTTAATGACTACGCCATAAAGAAGTCATAAAGACTAAATAAAGGTCATGATGACTCTTCGCATCGATGCCGACGTGAGCCTTGCGCTTGCCAGCACACGCAAGGTCTTCAACAGCAATCCATGCTCTACTGTCGCAACCCAAAGTGACAGCAAGCCCCATGACCGACCTCGATCTCTGCGCCGCCCAATACTGCGCCATCGCCGGCGACCTCCACGCCAACCTCCAGCGCCACCTGCAGGTCATGCGACTCGCCGCCGAGCAGCGCATCGATTTTCTGCTGTTCCCCGAACTGTCGTTGACCGGCTACGAGCCCTCGCTGGCACGCGAACTGGCGCAGGCGACGGACACTGCCCTGCTGCAACCTTTGCGCACATTGGCCAAGCAGCTGCGCATGACCACGGTGGTCGGCCTGCCGCTGCGAACAGCCGAAAGCGACGCCGTCCTGATCGGCTCAGTGCTATGCGGCGCCGATGGCTCGCAGGCCATCTACACCAAGCAGCACCTGCATGCGGGTGAAGAGCGAGTGTTCAGCCCAGGCACCGGCGGTGCGCCGCTGCACCTCGGCGACGAGCGCATCGCCCTGTCGATCTGTGCGGACTTCGCCCACGCCAGCCATGCCAGGGCTGCCGTCGAGCGCGGCGCCGGGATCTACGCGACCAGTGTGCTGATCAGCGAAAACGGTTACCCGCATGACAGCGAATTGCTCGAAGGCTATGCCCGTGACTTGTCCCTCGGGGTGTTGATGGCCAACCACGGCGGTCCTTCCGGCGGCTGGGCCTGCGCCGGGCGCAGCGCGTTCTGGGCGCCCGGTGGGCGACAGGTGGTAAATGCAGTCGGCACGGGTGACTGCCTCGTGATTGCGCGCCGCCGCCAGGGCATCTGGCAAGGTCAGACGCTGGAGTTGTCGCTGGACAACTGATCAGGCCGCTTTGAACGCCTTCACCTGCTCCAGCCAGGCCAGGTCGAGCCGCGTCTGCTCGATATCCAGCCCCTGCTGCTCCATCGCCTCACGATGGCTATCGATCTCGCGCACCATCTGGCTCAGCTCGCTGGAGTTGCCGTCGAGCTGGTGCATCTGGGTTACCCCCAAATGATAGAAACGCAGCAACTTCATCGCGCCGTCATCCCCCTGCGCCACACCTGCCTTGACGTGATGCATGACATTGGTGATGCGCATCAGGCTGCGCTTGAGCCGCCAACCGTAAACGGCAGGCGCCATGAACGGCCGCGACCATAATTGCTGGCGTACCAGGGCGATGGTCAATGCGAGGCCCGCCACCACGCCGAGCAGATTCCACTTGAAGTTGTCGCCACCGGGCGTGCCGAACACCTGCGTACTCAGCGTGGCGCAGAGCATGGCCAGTGCCACGAAGATAACGGCGATCACCGCCGTGCTGCGGCGTGTCTGCTGGCGGTAATAGGCGGGGTCGATGGCTTGGATTTCGAACATGGCGCGACTCTCGAAGCAGGCAGCGTGGGGCGCCACCATGCACTATCGGGGCACTGGGGTCGAGCCCGATCAACAGCACGATTGCCGCAGATCAAAGCTGTCGCGTGATACTCAAGCGCCCTGCTTCAGCCACTCACTGGGGCTCGTTCCCACCTTGCGGCGAAACGCGCGCGCCAGCGCCGAAGGGCTTTCGTAACCAACCTCATCGGCGATCAGCGCCATGGGCCGGCCTTCTCGCAAGCGCTTCTGCGCCAGGCTGACACGCCAGCCCACCAGATAATCGGCCGGCGTAGCACCCACCACCTGGTGAAAGTGCGCAGCGAAACTGGCGCGCGACATACCGGCCAACGCCGCCAGTTCGGCCACCGACCAGCCATGCTGCGGTTTCTCGTGCAGCTGATTGAGCGCACGGGCCAGGCGCGGTTCGGCCAGGCCGGCCATCATCCCCGAGGCCAGCTCGCGGCTGTTCATCAAGTGCCGCAGCAGCTGGATAACCATCAGCTCGAATAGGCGGTTGAGCACCAGTTCGCGCCCACAATCCTCCCCTGCCGCTTCGGCGAACAGCCAGTCCAGGCAGCCGCTCAGGCTCGGCAGTTCACGCAGCGGTTTGACGATGGCGCCGGGCAATGCCCGCGACAGCGGATTGTCGATACCGCCATCGAAGGCCAAGGTGGCGCAGACCAACTCGGCGCCATCGGCCTCGCTGGCCGTCATCTGGTGCAGGCGCGGCCTGGCCACCAGCATCAGGCTCGGCTCCTGCAGACGCAGCTCGCGGCCATCACCCTCACGAAAGCTCATGCGCCCGGCACGCAGCAGGTGGATGTAGCCATGCGGCTCATGCTCGCCATGGCTGCTGGTGCCGCAGAAGCCACCGCGGTGGAAGGTGCTGGCGTGCAGATTGAAGTGATGCAGCAGGCTGGACAGGCGATCCATGGTCATCTCGCACTCTTGGACGATCTGTCGCATAACATCGACGATCTGAATCCGAAAGGCCAGCTCATTTCACTAATCTGGCTCCAGGCTTGAACGACAAGCTCCCCACCCAAGACTGGAGAATCACCATGACTCGTATCGCCGCACTGCCCTTCGAACAAACCGCCGCCAGCGCCCAGGCGCAACTGGAAGGTATCCGCAAGGGCCTCGGCTTCATCCCCAACACCTTCGCCACCCTGGCCAATGCCCCAGCCGCGCTGAGCGGCTACCTGGCGCTGTCCCAGGCCCTCGGCAAGGGCACGCTGAATGCCAAGGCGCGCGAAGTGGTCGCGCTGGCAAGCTCGCAGGTCAACGGCTGCGAGTATTGCCTGGCCGCACACACCCTGTTCGCCGGCAAGGCCGGTTTGAGCGAGGCGGACATTCGCAGCGCCCGCAACGGCGAGTTCGATGCCGTGGCGCGTCTGACCCGGCAGATCATCGACAGCAGCGGCCGCATCAGCGATGCGCAACTGCAGGCTGCACGCGAGGCTGGGCTGGGTGACGCCGCTATCGTCGAGGTCGTAGCCAACGTCGCCCTGATGACTCTGACCAATTACCTCAACAACCTGGCCGAAACCGTTGTCGACTTTCCGCCCGTGACCGTCTGACAACGCAGGAGGTGCATCATGCAAACCGTTACTCTCTACACCACCGGGCACTACCCCTACTGCGTCAATGCCAAGACCCTGCTGACGCGCAAGGGCGTGGCCTACGAGGAAATCGATGTTGGCAGTTCGCCGCAGCGTCTGGCAGAGATGCTTCAGCGCAGCAAGCGCCGCAGTGTGCCGCAGATCTTCATCGGCGAGCAGCATGTCGGTGGCTTCGATGATCTCGCCGCGCTGGAGCGTGGCGGCAAGCTGGACGCGTTACTGCAAGCCTGAGTGTTGGAGGCCGGCCTGATGGTCGGCCTACTCCTTTTCGCCAAAGTGGTCGCCTTCGCTCTCATGTTGCGGGCCATCGCGGCCGATACAAGAGCGGCAACATTGGTCCGATAGGCTGATGCGCTGCGCCCTATCTCGAAATGGAGTTTTCCCATGCGTCTCGACGCCCTCTCTTTGAAATCCCGCCTGATCATCGCGGTGGCGATTCCCTGCATCGCCCTGCTGCTGGTTGCGCTGACCAGCCTGAGCAGCATGTCGAGCATGCATCGAGACACGGAGGTGCTTTATCTCAATACCGCCGCGCCCATGCGCGCCATGGCCGAAGTGGCCTCACGCATCCCACGCATGCGCGTCGGCATCGACATGATGCTGCTGCAGGAAACCCCGCTGCGCGACGAACGCGGCGTGAAATCCCGTGTGCAGGATGCTCGCAACGAAGACGTGCCCGGCATGCGCGAGGCAATGCGCCAGGCCGTGGCCGCCCAGGTCAACCCCGAGCGCAAGGCGCAGGCGCAGCAGTTGCTCGATCAGTTCGAAGCCATGGTCAGCAACGAACTGAACCCGATGCTCGCCGCCTTCGATGCGGGTGACATGGCCAAGGCGCAGCAGATCTACCGCGACCAGTACGCCAAGACCTACGGGGTGATGCGCCAGGGCGCCAACGACCTGCTCGATGCCCTGCTCAAACAGGCCGAACAACAGAACCTGCACAGCGCACAGAGCTACGACGATGGACTGATCCGCCAGATCGCCATCATCGCCATCGGCCTGCTGGTGTCGATCATCATCTCCTGGTTGATCGCCATCCAGCTGCGCCGCCGCGTCGCCGTGCTACAGAACAGCCTCGGCCAGGCCGCCGACAACCTGGCCCTGGACACCCGCATCGACCTGCCCGGCCAGGACGAGTTGAGCGAGATCGCCCGTAGCTTCAACCAGTTCATCGACAAGGTGCACGGCGCCATGCGCCAGCTCGCCGACAACTCGCGTCAGCTCTCGGGCATGGCCCGTGACGTGGCCGAACGCGCGCGCCTTACCCAGAGCAACTGCACCGCCCAGAGCGACCGCACGGTGCAGGTGGCCACCGCCATCAACGAACTAGGCTCGACCGTCAACGAGATTGCCCGTAACGCCGAGAACGCCGCAGAAGTCGCCCGCGAAGCGACCCAGCACGCCAGCGACGGCAGCGCCGTGGTCAGCCAGGCGCATCGCCAGGTCGATGCCCTCAACGGCGAGCTGGAACAGGCCGCTAAAGTGATCGAAGCATTGGCCGCACAGACCAACGCCATCAGCACCACGCTCAACACCATCCGCAGCATTTCCGAACAGACCAACCTGCTCGCCCTCAACGCCGCCATCGAAGCGGCGCGTGCCGGCGAACAGGGCCGTGGCTTCGCCGTGGTGGCCGACGAGGTACGCACCCTGGCCAGCCGTTCCGGCGCGTCCACCGAGGAGATCCAGCAAGTCATCGACCGCCTGCAGAACGAATCACGCTCGGCCGTCGAGGCCATGGCCAAGGGACAACGGCAGAGCGCGCTGGTAGTGGAATATGCGAGCAAGGCGTCGGCCGCGCTGGAGCAGATCAACAGCCATATCGGCCAGATCAGCGATCAGAACATCCAGGTCGCCACCGCCACCGAGGAGCAGTCCAGCGTGGTCGAAGACATCAACCGCAATATCGTCGACATCAACGAGCTGACCGTCGGCACCACCCATATCGCCGATCAGCTCAACCAGGCCAGCAGCGACCTGCAGGCGCTGTCGAGCCAACTGGATGGGCTGGTGGGCCGCTTCCGCCTGTAAGGCTCAGCGCAGATCCTCGTCGATACGCTGCAGCAGGTAATCGTAGAAGGGGTTGGACGTCGCCCGCTGCAGGCTGTCCAGCCCCACCACCAATACGCCGTGCTCACCGCGCGGCGCCAGCGTACCCAGCGCCACGCCGTAGTTCTCGTCCGGAGTGGGATCACTGCCATACAGCGGATCACTGGGCGGGAACGGCAAGGCCACGTGCGACAGCGAGAACAGCTGGCGCGGGTAATCCACACCCAACGACACGCGCTGCACCTGCTGGTCACCTGCAGCGATGCGTCTGGCTTCCACCGCACGCCCCTGCTCCGGCGCCACGCCAACCACAGTGAGGTCGTAGTCACGCTTGGCCGGCGGTAGCAGTTGCTCCAGCAACCCACTCATATCCGTGCGCAACAGCGAACTGGCTGCCTGCGAGCGATTGATATCGAACACCACCAGCTCACTGCCATTGGCCGGTAGGCGCTCGAACAGCTGGCGCACAACGGCCGGTGTGCTCACGGTACTGTCGGCCAGCGACTGGAAGGCCAGCACCGGCGGCAATCGTGAGAGACGGCCATCGGCTTCGGCAGCGTCGAAGGCGCTCTGCACCTCATGGGTCAACTCGTAGGTCTGCCGCGCCGCGTGCACCGGAAAGGAGTTGTACTTGAACGGGTTGAATTCCGGCAGCACGTTCATCCAGGCCGACTTGGCGAAGGCCGGCAGCAACGCCGGTAAGGCCGCCAGCCCGGCATAACGCGCGTAGCTGGTGACACCGATCATCGGCGAGATCAGCACCAGGCGTTGCGGCATGGCCAGGTGTTCGTCCTCCAGCGCCGCCAGGCTGTAGCGCAGCGCCAATGCACCGCCATTGGAATAGCCGACCAGATACAGCGGCCCGTCCGGCACCTGACGCCGCGCTTCGCGCACGGCCAGACGGGTGGTAGCCAGCCATTGTTCCCAGTGCGCAGCAGTAAGCGCCGCCGGCACGGTGCCATGGCCGGGCATGCGCGGCACCACGGCGAGCAGGCCCTGCTCGCTGAGGTGCTGGGCTATGTGGCGCAGGCTGTAGGGCGAATCGGTCAGGCCGTGCAGTAACACCACCACGCCGCGTGCCGGGCCTGGCGGCGACAGGATGAAGGAGCGGTTCCAGTCATGCGGCAGATTGCCGGGGTAGACCGGGCTGTCGCTGGCATAACGGCTGTAGCGCGCCGAACCGGAAGCCGTGACCGGCTCGATCAACTCACGCTGCAGGCGCTCGAACAGGGCCGCCTCGGCAGCCACGTAGGTCTGCCAGTCGCCCTCGTCCAGCTCGCTGACCTCAAGCTCCTGCGGCACCAGGCGGTGCCAGGGTTCCAGTTCGGGCAATGACGATAGCCCGGCGATGCGAATGCCGAGCAAGGCCACCACGATCAACAACAGCACTACCAGCGTCCAGGCCATCACGTTGCGCATGCGCGGTAAACGCATCCAGCGCCTCCCTTGAAAATCTCTGGCCGGGAAAGTCCGTCCCGGCGACCGGCTTGGCGACTGTAGTGCAAAGCCGCCCTCTACCTCCACCGAGTTGCTCAAACATATGGATTTCCGTATATTCGCCAACCCGCATATAAGGACTTACTCAATGTCCGAGCACCTCTCCCCGCCCACGCTGTTCAAATCCCTGGCCGACGAAACCCGCGCCCGCGCCGTACTGCTGATCGCCGAGCAGGGCGAGCTGTGCGTGTGCGAGCTGGTCTGCGCGCTGGGCGACAGCCAGCCGAAGATCTCCCGCCACCTGGCGCAGCTGCGCGCCAGCGGCCTGTTGCAGGATCGCCGCCAGGGCCAGTGGGTCTACTACCGACTGGCGCCCGATCTGCCGCAATGGGTGCGCGATGTACTGGCCGCCACCCTCGCCGCCAACCGCACCTGGCTGGAGCAGGACGCCAGCCGCCTCGCCAACATGGGCGACCGCCCTGCCCGCCTCGCTACCTGCTGCTGAGTACACCGCATGCTGATCGCCGTCGCCATCTTCCTGTTCACCCTGATTCTGGTCATCTGGCAACCCAGAGGCCTCGGCGTTGGCTGGAGCGCCTCGCTCGGCGCCGTGCTGGCCCTGGCCGCCGGCGTGGTCAGCTTGGCCGACATCCCTACCGTGTGGAATATCGTGTGGAATGCCACGGCGACCTTCATCGCCGTGATCATCATCAGCCTGCTGCTCGATGAGGCCGGCTTCTTCGAATGGGCGGCGCTGCACGTGGCGCGCTGGGCCAACGGCAGCGGCGCGCGCCTATTCGCCTTCAGCATCCTGCTTGGCGCGGCGGTGTCGGCGTTGTTCGCCAACGACGGCGCGGCACTGATCCTCACCCCCATCGTGATTTCCATGTTGCTGGCGCTGCGCTTCTCGCCGGCTTCGACCCTGGCCTTCGTCATGGCTGCCGGCTTTATCGCCGACACCGCCAGCCTGCCGCTGGTGGTGTCCAACCTCGTCAACATCGTCTCGGCCGACTACTTCGGCATCGGCTTCGGCGCCTACGCCGCAGTGATGGTGCCGGTGAACCTGGTCAGCGTCGCCGCCACCCTGCTGGTGCTGTGGCTGTTCTTCCGCCGCGACATTCCGGCGCGCTATGAGGTGACGGCGCTGCAGGCACCGAGCCAGGCGATCCGTGACCTCAGTACCTTCAAGGTCGGCTGGGTGGTGCTGCTCGCGTTACTGATAGGGCTGTTCGCCCTGGAGCCGTTGGGCATCCCCATAAGCGCCGTAGCAGCGGCCTGTGCCGCGTTGCTGTTCGCCGTCGCCGCGCGCGGCAAACGCATCGCCACCGGCAAGGTGCTGCGCGAGGCCCCCTGGCAGGTGGTGATCTTCTCCCTCGGCATGTATCTGGTGGTCTACGGCCTGAGCAATGCCGGCCTGACTACCGAGCTGACGCGGCTGCTCGACGCCTTCGCAGCCTATGGCATCTGGGGCGCGGCGCTGGGCACCGGCCTGCTCAGCGCGCTGCTGTCGTCGCTGATGAACAACATGCCCAGCGTGCTGATTGGCGCGCTGGCCATCGACGCCAGCCAGGCTAGCGGCGCGGTGCGTGAGGCGATGATCTACGCCAACGTGATCGGCTGCGATCTGGGGCCGAAGATCACCCCCATCGGCAGCCTGGCCACCCTACTCTGGCTGCACGTATTGGCGCGCAAGGGCATCCGCGTGACCTGGGGTTACTACTTCAAGGTCGGCATCGTGCTCACCCTGCCGGTACTGCTGCTTACCCTTTCGGCCCTGGCCCTGCGCCTGAGCCTCTGATTTGGAGCCTTCCGATGAAAGTCTTGTTCATGTGCACGGCCAACAGTTGCCGCAGCATCCTCTCCGAAGCCATGTTCAACCACCTGGCGCCAAGCGAGCACCAGGCGGTGAGCTCCGGCAGCTTCCCACGCGGCGAGGTACTGCCGCGCACCCTGGTGACCCTGCGCGAGGCCGGCATCGCCACCGAGGGCCTGAGCAGCAAGGGCAACGACGCCTTCGAAGATTGCCCGCCGGATATCGTCATCACCGTCTGCGACAAGGCGGCCGGCGAAGCCTGCCCGGTGTACTTCGGCCCGGCGCTGAAAGCCCACTGGGGCCTGGAAGATCCGTCCCACGTGGAAGGCGACGAGGCCAGCATCGACGCCGCCTTTCACGCCACCCTGGCGCATATCGAACGGCGCTGCCGCGCCTTCTTCGCCCTGCCCCTGGCGGACATGAGCCGCGACGAGCTGCAGCAGGCGCTCAACCATATCGGCCAGGAGTGAGGACGCACGCATGAACGACGAACTACCCAACCTCGACCTTGATCTGCTGCCGGCCCAACCCAGCGGCTCGGCCCCGGCACCGCGCATACTGCTGCTGTATGGCTCCACCCGGCCGCGCTCGTTCAGCCGCCTGCTGGTGCAGGAAGCGGCGCGCCTGCTGCAGCACCTGGGCTGCGAGACGCGCATCTTCGATCCGTCCGGCCTGCCACTGCCGGACGACGCCCCGGTCGAGCATCCCAAGGTGCAGGAACTGCGCGACCTGATGCAGTGGTCTGAAGGCCAGGTGTGGTGCTCGCCGGAACGCCACGGCGCCATGTCGGCGGTATTCAAGGCTCAGATCGACTGGGTGCCGCTGGCCGTTGGCGCGGTGCGCCCGACCCAGGGCAAGACCCTGGCGGTGATGCAGGTCTGCGGCGGTTCGCAGTCGTTCAACGTGGTCAATCAGTTGCGCGTACTGGGCCGCTGGATGCGCATGTTCACCATCCCCAACCAGTCGTCGGTGCCCAAGGCCTTTCTCGAATTCGGCGATGACGACCGCATGCAGCCGTCGCCCTACTACGACCGCCTGGTGGACGTGATGGAAGAGCTGGTGCGTTTCACCTGGCTGCTGCGCGACCACCCCGAACTGGTAGACCGCTACTCCGAGCGCAAGGAGTCGGCCGAGGCGCTGTCACAGCGGGTCAATCAGCGCAGTATCTGAAGCGCCTCAGTACGGCGACAATCGCGGCTGAAGCCGCTCCTACGTTGTGGAGCCGCAACAGGCACCGCTGATAGGCTGCGCACATGAACCTCGTTGCTCGCCTCCAGACCCTGATTGCCAACGACCCTCGGCGCCTGCGCATCCTGCAGCAGGTGCGCGGGCTCGACTTGCCCGATTGCTGGGTAGCCGCCGGTTTCGTGCGCAGTGCGGTCTGGGATCATCTGCACCAACGCACGCCCTCGCCGCTACCAGAAGATATCGATGTGATCTGGTTCGACCGCTACCAGCTCTGCCCTACTCGCGATGCTGAGCTGGAGACGATCCTGCGCCAACAGGACGAATCGCTGCAGTGGTCGGTGAAGAATCAGGCACGCATGCACCTGCGCAATGGCGATGCGCCTTACACCTCGGCCACCGAAGCGATGCGGCACTGGCCAGAGACTGCGACGGCGGTAGCAGTCAGGCTCGATGAACAAGGCAGGCTGGAGGTCGCGGCACCGCTCGGTCTCGAGGATCTGTTCGACCTCGTGGTACGTCCGGCGGGGAGATTCAAGGGCGAGAAACAGCCGATCTACCAGAAACGATTGCGCAGCAAGAACTGGCTGGCTACCTGGCCAAAGTTGAAGGTGCTGTCGTAGGGTGGATCATGCTTCATCTATCCACCGTGTGGTGGATGTAAAGAGCGACCGCCAACCTGCGACAGGAACACCGTGGGAGGCGCTTTAGCGGCGACAGTCGCGGCTCAAGCACCTCCCACGGAGCCAAGATCAGATACCGGCGACCACCGCGCAGATACCCTGCGCGCTGCCGGCGAACTGGCTGCACAGGTGATTGATGGAGGTCACCAATACCTGCTCGGGCGAGGAGATGAAATCCACCGACATCATCACGCTGAGCATGGTGATACTGATGATGGAGAAGGTGAACAGCTTGCGCGCCCACACCCGATCATCGGCGGCCTTGTAGCCCGACACGCCCATCCACAACCAGTAGGCACCGCTCAGCGCGGCGACCACGAAGTAGCTGTAGCCGGCGTAGCCGCTGAGCGTCAGCATCAGGGTCGCAACCACGAAGGCGGCGATGTACAGCACGATCTGCCGCTTGGCAGCCGAGATCCCCTTGATGACGGGCAACACCGGGATGTTCGCGGCCTGGTAGTCATTGAAACGGAAGATGGCGATGGCATAGGAATGCGGCATCTGCCACAGGCTGAAGATCAACAACAGGATGGCGGCGCCGGCATCGAACTCGTTGCTCACCGCGCAGTAGCCGACCACGGGCGGAGCCGCCCCGGACAGGCTGCCGACCAGGGTGCCGTACACCGAGCCACGCTTGAGCCACAGGCTGTAGAGGCCGACGTAGACCACGAAGCCCATCAGCACCAGCATCACCGCCAGGGTATTGGTGGCGGCGTACAGCACGGCCACCCCGGCTACCCCGAGCGCGAAGGCATAGACGATGGCGTGCGCAGGAGATACCAGCCCCTGCGCCAGGACTCGATTACGCGTGCGCTCCATCTTCTGGTCGATGTCCCTATCGATGTAGTTGTTGAACACACAGCCTGAGGCGATCACCAACGAAACCCCCAGCGCCGTCGCAAGGTACAGCGCAAGGTTGGCATCGCCGCGCGAAGCCAGGAAGAAACCGCCCGTCACGGAAATCAGATTCCCGAAGACGATGCCCGGCTTGGCGAGGTTGAGGTACTGCTTCAGGAGCGCCAGCATCAGTTGATCATCATGTGATAGTGCATGCTCCACATGATCCAGACCGACAGGCCGACCACGAACGCGATGATCAGCACGGTGAAGATCATCGAAACGACGTTCCAGCGGCCTTCTGCGTCGGTCTTCATGTGCAGGAAGTACACGAGGTGGACGAGCACCTGCGCCAGGCCGAAGAGCACCACGGTGATCAGCGTCGCGCCACGGCTCAGGCCCAGCACGTCAGGGTGCATGACCAGCATGAAAGGGATCACGGTGAGGATCACCGACAGGATGAAACCGATCAGGTAATCCTTGAAGCCCACGGCGTGGGCGGCGTGATTGTCTTGGTGAGCCATTTACAGCACCCCCAGCAGATAGACGACGGTAAACACGCAGATCCACACCACGTCGAGGAAGTGCCAGAACAGGCTGAGCAGCCCGACGCGGGTCTTGTTGGTGTCAGTCAGGCCACGGCTGCCAACCTGGAACATCAGCACCAGCATCCACAGCAGACCGGCACTGACGTGCAGGCCGTGGGTGCCGACCAGGGTGAAGAACGCCGACCAGTAGGCGCTGACCTGCGGCCCGGCGCCTTCATGGATCAGGTGGCGGAACTCGTACAGCTCGATGCTGATGAAGGCCGCACCGAACAGGAAGGTGATGCCCAACCAGCGCAGCACCGCAGCCTTGTCGCCACGGTAGGTGGCCAGCATGGCCATGCCGTAGGTGATACTGGAAAACAGCAGCGCGAAGGTTTCCACCAGCACCAGGTGCAGGCCGCCACCGAGCATTTCCTTGGCGGTGGGGCCACCGGCGAAGGAGTTGCTGAGTACCGCGAAGGTGGCGAACACCGTGGCGAAGATCAGCAGGTCGGTCATCAGGTAAACCCAGAAGCCGAACAGCTTGATTCCACTGGTGTCATGGTGGTGCTCATGGCCGTGGCCATGAGCGTCGTGTGGAAAATGGGGTTCGTAAGCGGTCATGGTTATGCCTGTACGACTGCGTTGGCTTTGGTTTGGTGGTGCGCCTGCTCGATCCGCGCGATCTCTTCGGGCTGCACGTAGTAGTCGATGTCCTCGTCATAGGAACGCACGATGAAGCTGACCACGGCGCCGACCAGACCGACGATGGCGAGCCACCAGATGTGCCAGATCATGGCGAAGCCGAAGGCGATGACGAACGCCGACACCACCAGACCGTTACCGGTGTTCTTCGGCATATGGATCGGCTCGTAGTGCTCCGGCGCAGGCATCAGCTCGACACCGTTCTTCTTCGCCTCATAGAAGGCATCGATCTTGTCCGCAGTCGGGATGACCGCGAAGTTGTAGAACGGTGGTGGCGAGGAAGTCGCCCACTCCAGGGTGCGGCCATCCCAGGGGTCGCCGCTCACGTCGACGTTTTCCTTGCGCTTGATGTAGCTGGTGACGAACTGCACCACGGTGAACACGATGCCGATACCGATCAGCACAGCGCCGACCACGGCCACCTGCACCCACGGCACCCAGGCCGGGTTGTCGAAGTGGTTGAGGCGACGGGTCATGCCCATGAAGCCCAGCACGTACAGCGGCATGAAGGCGAAGTAGAAGCCGATCAGCCAGCACCAGAACGAGTAGCGGCCGAAACGATCGAGCAACTTGAAGCCGAAGGCTTTCGGGAACCAGTAGATGATGCCGGCCAGGTAGCCGAACACCGCACCGCCGATGATCACGTTGTGGAAGTGGGCGATCAGGAACAGGCTGTTGTGCAGCACGAAGTCCGCCGCCGGTACCGCCATCAGTACGCCGGTCATGCCGCCGATGGAGAAGGTCACGAGGAAGCCCAGGGTCATCCAGGTCATGGCGTTCAGTTGCAGACGGCCACGGAAGATGGTGAACAGCCAGGTGAAGATCTTCACCCCGGTGGGGATGGCGATGATCGAGGTCATGATGCCGAAGAAAGCGTTGACGCTGGCCCCCGAGCCCATGGTGAAGAAGTGGTGCAGCCACACCACGAACGACAGCACGCCGATGGCCGCGGTCGCCCAGACCATCGAGGCATAACCGAACAGGGTCTTGCGCGAGAAGGTCGCCACCACTTCGGAGAACACACCGAACGCCGGCAGGATGAGGATGTACACCTCCGGGTGACCCCAGATCCAGAACAGGTTGGCGTACATCATCGGGTTGCCGCCCAGTTCATTGGTGAAGAAGTGGAAATCCAGGTAGCGGTCCAGCGACAGCATCGCCAGGGTCGCGGTCAGCGGAGGGAAGGCGCCGCAGATCAGCACGCAGGTCACCAGAATGGTCCAGGTGAAGATCGGCATCTTCATCAGGCTCATGCCCGGTGCACGCATCTTGAGGATGGTGGCGATGAAGTTGACCCCGGTCAGCGTCGTCCCCAAGCCGGATAACTGCATGCTCCAGATGTAGTAGTCCATCCCCACGCCGGGACTGTACTGAATCCCTGACAACGGCGGATAAGCCACCCAGCCGGTCTTGGCGAATTCGCCCAGGCCCAGCGACAGGTTGATCAGCAGCGCGCCGCCGACGAACAGCCAGAAGCTCAGCGAGTTCAGGTAGGGGAAGGCCACGTCACGCGCGCCGATCTGCAGCGGCACGACGATATTCATCAGGCCGGTGACCAGTGGCATGGCCACGAAAATCAGCATGATGATGCCGTGCGCGGTGAAGATCTGGTCGTAGTGCTCGGGCGGCAGGTAGCCCTGGCCGTCACCGTGGGCCATCGCCAGGTGGGTGCGCATCATGATCGCGTCAGCGAAGCCACGCACCAGCATGACCAGCGCGACGAGGATGTACATCACGCCGATTTTCTTGTGGTCCACCGAGGTGAGCCACTCTTTCCACAGGTAGCCCCACTTCTTGAAGTAGGTGACCGCCGCGAACAGCCCCAGACCGCCCAGCGCCACGATGGCCAGGGTGATCATGATGATTGGCTCGTGGTACGGAATCGCGTCCAGAGTCAGTTTTCCAAACATATTCACTCCTGCACCTCCGCTGCTTCGTGCATGGCTGTGCTGTGGGAATCTTTCAGGGTCACGTACTGCCCGATCACCTTGTTGAACAGGTTCGCCTCGACCTGGCCGAAGTAACGGATCGGGTAGATCGGGTAACGGTGATGGACCATCTCGCCAGGCTCGCCCACCTGCTTGAAGGCGGCGAAATCCATGACCTCAGGCGACTGCTTGACCTTGTCGACCCACTGCGCAAACGCGTCGTCGCTGACCGAGTGAGTGGTGAAGCGCATGGCCGAGAAGCCTTCGCCGCTGAAGTTGCCGGACTGGCCGAAGAACTCACCCTGCTCATTGGCGATCAGGTTGAGCTGGGTGCGCTGGCCGCCCATGGCGTAGATCATCCCGCCGAGCTGCGGGATCGACAGCGCGTTCATCACCGTGTCGGAGGTGATGTGGAAGGTCACCGGGGTCTTCTCCGGGATCACCAGCTCATTGACCACGGCCACGCCCTGGTCCGGGTAGATGAACAGCCATTTCCAGTCGAGCGAGACGACTTCGATGTTCAGTGCCGGCTTGTCCGATTCGATCGGGCGATAGGGGTCGAGCGAATGCGAGGTTTGCCAGATGATGACCGCCAGAACGGCGACGATGATCAGGGGAACGCCCCAGACGACCAGCTCGATCTTGTGCGAATGTGCCCAATCGGGCATGTAGGTGGCCTTCTCGTTCGACTCGCGATAACGCCAGCCAAACAGGAAGGTCATGATGATCACGGGTACCACCACGATCAGCATGAGTCCGATGGAGATCAGGATCAGATTGCCCTGCTCGACACCGATCTGCCCTTTCGAGTTGAACAGTGCCCAGTCACATCCACCGAGCGCCGAGAAGGCAATCGCCATCACCAGCCAGCGCACACAACGATGGTATTTCTCTTCTTTCATGTCACGACCTTCAACTGAGTGAGCCCCACAATCGGCTTCAGTTGCCGTGCGGCCCATCGAGCAAAGGCCGGCAGCGAGAACTCAGAGCTTGAGCATCCGTGCAAGCGAAGCGGTAAAACCGTGGGATTCGACGATGTTGCCGGCTAAAAAGGCCTCATTCAATTCGTTAGCGGCCTACTTATGAGCGAACTTACAGCACCTCTTCGACATGTTTCGAAACATTTATGCAAAGATTTGAAACACTTTGCAGCAAGAAGCCAGCAAAGAATCGCAGGGGTGCGACAAATGATCACAGGCCCGTTTTAGAGCTGTTTGTCAGCAAATTGACAGGAATCATTGCAAGGAAAGATGCCGCTAGCTCACAGCACGGCCTGCCTTGACATTAAGGAGATTTCGAGGTTTTCGAATACGGGCGATAGGCGCTTGGGCCTAGCGAAAGGCTGGGCCGCAGAGCGGCAGCTAGAAAGAAATCAGAGGTGGTTGGTGCTGTAGCCCGGACGCAATCCGGGGCGATTGAGCGCGGCTGAAACGGAATGCCGCCCAACCGCTCCTACGGGATGGGTGAATGTCTGTAGGAGCGGCTTCAGCCGCGATAGCTCTGCCTAACCCACACGCAACCCGGAACGATTGGATATGTGCCCCGGATTGCATCCGGGCTACGCAATTGCAGCCGACAGGGGGGCATCTGTGGGAGGGGCTTCAGCCGCGATGCTTGTCGCGGCTAAAGCCCCTCCCACAGGCACAGGCACAGGCACAGGCACAGGCATAGGCATAGGCATAGGCATAGGCAACCCTACCCTGCTCCCAACCCGACACCGGCCTACCCCACTACTTCCAAGCGCAATAACACCCCACCGCCAACCCACTGGCCAGCGACACATGGCGCCCCTGGGTCAGCGCATCGAGCACCGGCTCGACGAAGCTGTTGCTGGAGTTACACACCAACCCTTCGCTGTATGGCCCGGCATAGGCCAGCTTGCCGTCACGATCCCAGATCGCAAGGGCCGGGCTGGCCGGCAGCGACTCCATACCCTCGATACCCGGCAGGGGCTTCATCCGCCCACGCAGGAATGCCGCGATCTCACCTGTGCTACCCGGCCTCTGCACGCTGTAGAACGCCACATCGGCGTTACGGTGCAGGCCAATCAGATAGCGCAGGTGCGCGTCGGTTTCCGCATTGCAGGGGCAATCCGGGTCCCAGAAGTGCACCACGCGAATGGGCCCGGGGCCAGCCAGTTCAGGCGGCAGCTTCAGCTCGCCCTGACCGAAGATCACCGTCTGCTCGGCGTAGGGCCGCAGATAGGCCGCGCCGCTGAGCCACCAGATCAGCACCACGCTCCCCAGCGCCAAGACGCAGAAGCCCACCACCAGATGCTTGAAGCTCAGGCGTTGCAGCAGATTCATGGCTGATGGCCGAACTTGCGCAGGAACTGCTTCTCCATTTCCTGGCAACTCTCCTCGGTAAAACTGCGCTCGGTGGCCTGCGCGCTCTTCCAGCAGGCCTCGATGGCCGCGCGCTCGCCGGCCTCGATCTCGGCGTCCTGCGGACGGGTCATGATGTAGATCAGCCCGGCGAAAATCAGTACGACAAAGGCCAGGCCGACCAGAAACAGGCCCAGGCAGCCACGGCGCCCCAGCCCGGAATTTTCTTCACTTGCGCTCATCTTTCTCGGTTTCCGCATTCATCAGTGGTTGGCTCGCCCCTGCACCGGGGCGAGCGCCGATCATCAACCTTCAACCAGCGTCCACTGCTTGCTCAGGCGCTTGTCCGATACCGCCATCTTGGTACCCAGTTGCTGGGCGAACAGCGACACGCGGTATTCCTCCAGCATCCAGCGATACAGCGTGAGCTGCGCATCGCGCTTGCCTTCCTGGGCATGTTTGGCCGCACGCGCCTTGTACTGTTCCCAGTAGCCGGTCAGCTCGCCCGTCCATACGCGGTCACGCTGCACCTGCGCCCCGACCTTGTCCAGGCGCTGCTCGATGGCCTTCAGATAGCGCGGGATTTCCTTGAGCCACTCGCCCGGCGTCTCACGCACGAAGCCGGCATAAACCAGATTGGCCAGTTGCAGCTTGATGTCGTTGAGCGCCATGGCCTGGGCCAGATCGATCTTGCCCTTGAAGCGCTTCTGCAGGCCATGGTGCAACTTGAGGATTTCCAGCACCTGGCGAGCGATGCGTTCGGCATGCGCCGTCCAGTCGCCGCGCTTGCGCTCGGCCAGCTGCGCCAGGGCCGCGCCGTCGCGTGGCAGCGTGGCTTCGCCTTCGAGGATGCAGGCATCCAGGCTGGCCAGCAGAATGTCCTCGACCAACGCCTCGACACGGCCGATATCGCGGTACAGCAGGCCCAGCTCGGTCAGCCCCGGCAGCTTGCCGCGCAGGAACTTCGCCTGCTCGGCCAGTTGTTGTAACAGCAAGCGTTGCAATGCACGGCGATGCTGGAAGTCGGCCTCGGCCTGGGTCGGGAAGCGCCCTTCCTTGACCACTCCAGCCTCCTCCACCAAGGCCGGGTAGACCGTCATGGAAAGTCCGGCGATCTTCTGCTGCGCCTTCTCGGCCACTTCGGCAAAGGCCTTGGCCTCCACCGCTTTCGGCTTGTCGCTCTGCTGCGGGATGGCCAACGCAGCCTGGCTGGCTTCGGCGAAGCGCGCGGTCAGCTCGGCCAGATCGCGGCCTTCACCGAGGAACTTGCCGCGCGCATCCACCACCTCGATGTTCATCTTCAGGTGGCTTTCGATGCTTTCAGCCGCTTCTGCCCAGGCCTCGTCGGATACCCGCGCGCCAGTCATGCGCAGCAGCTCGGCACCGAGCGCCTGCGGCAACGAACCCTGGCCAAACACCAGCTTGCCCAGCGCGGCGCCGACGAAGTCCGGTACCGGCACGAAGTTCTTGCGCAGCGCCTTGGGTAGGCCGCGCACCAGGGCAATGCACTTGGCCTCCAGCAGGCCCGGCACCAGCCATTCCAAACGCTCGGGCTGCAGTTGCGGCAACAGCGGCGCCGGCACGCGCAGGGTCACGCCGTCACGCGGGTGGTTGGGCTCGAAGTGATAGCTCAGCGGCAGTTGCAGTTCGCCAATGCGCAAGGTGTCCGGGTACTGCGCGGCGGTAACTTCCTTGGCATCGCGGGCCAGGGCGTCTTCCTCGCGCATGATCAGCAGTTGCGCGTCAGCGGCGCTGCCCTTCTTGTACCAACTCTCGAAACTCGCGGCCTGGTAGATGTCCTGCGGGATGCGCGCGTCGTAGTAGCCGAACAGGGTTTCCTCGTCGGCGAGAATGTCGCGGCGGCGCGACTTGGCCTCCAGCTCGTCGAGGCGTTCGAGCAACTGGCGGTTGGCGGTCAGGCAGCGCACGCGGCTATTGATCTCGCCACGCACCAGCCCTTCGCGAATGAACATCTCGCGGGAAACCGGCGGGTCGATGGGGCCGTAATGCACCGGGCGGCGGCCGACGATAATCATGCCGTACAGGGTGACCTGCTCGTACGCCACCACCTGGCCGCGCTTCTTCTCCCAGTGCGGTTCCAGATGGTTCTTCTTCACCAGATGCGCGGCCAGCGGTTCGATCCAGTCCGGTTCGATCTTCGCCACCATGCGGGCGAACAGCTTGGTGGTTTCTACCAGCTCGGCGGCCATGATCCAGTTGGGCTTCTTGCGCCCGATCACGCTCGACGGGTGAATCCAGAAACGCCGCTGGCGCGCGCCGAGGTAGTCGCCCTCCTCGGTCTTCTGGCCGATCTGGCTGAGCAGGCCGGCGAGAATCGCCTTGTGCACGGCGGCGTAGTTCTTCGCCCGCACTGCCGCCTCGCTGGCCTCGGCCTGCTGGCGGGCGATGGCGTTGACGCGGGTGTCCTTGGTCGGCTGCGGCGCGTTCGCCGCCTGCTCGCCCTGCGCTTCCGAGCGGTTCTGGCTGCCCTTGCCCATCAACTGCAGATCACGAGCGATCAGCACCAGTTGCCGATGCGCATCGCGCCACTCGCGCAGGCGCATGTAGTTGAGGAAGTTCTTCTTGCACCACGTACGCAGCGGGTTGCTGCCCAACTCCTGGCGCTTCTCCTCGAAGCCGCGCCACAGGTTGATCAGCGCGGCGAAGTCCGAATCCACATCCTTCCACTGCGCGTGCGCCTGGTCGGCGGCCTGCTGGCGATCCATCGGTCGCTCGCGCGGGTCTTGCACCGACAGCGCGGCGGCGACGATGAGGATTTCCTCCAGGCTGCCCTGCTTGGCGCCTTCCAGCACCATGCGCCCCAGACGTGGGTCGATGGGCAGGCGCGCCAGTTGCCGACCGATGGGCGTGAGCTGGCTTTCGCGGTTGACCGCCGACAGCTCCTGCAGCAGGTTGAAGCCATCGCTGATGGCCTTGCCGTCTGGTGGCTCGATAAAGGGGAAGTCCTCGATGCTGCCCAGGCGCAGGTGCAGCATCTGCAGGATCACCGCCGCCAGGTTGGTACGCAGAATCTCCGGGTCGGTAAATTCCGGGCGCCCGAGAAAATCCTCCTCGCTGTACAAACGAATGCAGATACCCGGCTCGACCCGCCCGCAACGGCCCTTGCGCTGGTTGGCGCTGGCCTGCGACACCGGCTCGATGGGCAGGCGCTGCACCTTGGCGCGGTAGCTGTAGCGGCTGATGCGCGCCGTGCCGCTGTCGATCACGTAACGGATGCCCGGCACGGTCAACGAGGTTTCCGCCACGTTGGTGGCCAGCACGATCTTACGCCCGGCCATGGGCGCGAAAATCTTCTGCTGCTCGGCGGGCGTCAGCCGCGCATACAGCGGCAGCACCTCGGTAAAACGCAGATTGGCCTTGCGCAGCACCTCCGCCGCCTCGCGAATCTCGCGCTCACCGGGCAGGAACACCAGCACATCGCCGGGGCGCTTGCCCACGCTGCGCTCGTGCTCGGCGATCTCGTCCAGCGCAGCGAGAATGCCCTGGTCGATGGACAGGTCATCGAGCAGGCGCTCGCCCTCCTCGTCCACCTCGGCCGCCAACGGGCGGTACCAGGTTTCCACTGGGTAGGTACGCCCGGATACCTCGATGATCGGCGCGTCATTGAAGTGTTTGCTGAACCGCTCCAGATCGATGGTCGCCGACGTGATGATCAGCTTCAGATCCGGGCGACGCGGCAGCAGGGTCTTCAGGTAACCGAGCAGGAAGTCGATATTGAGGCTGCGCTCGTGCGCCTCGTCGACGATGATGGTGTCGTACTTTTCCAGAAAGCGGTCGTGCTGGGTTTCGGCGAGCAGGATGCCGTCGGTCATCAGCTTGATCAGCGTACCGTCCTTGCTCTGATCCTCGAAACGCACCTGATAGCCGACCAGCTCGCCCAACGGCGTGCCAATCTCTTCGGCCACCCGAGTGGCCACACTGCGCGCTGCCAAGCGGCGCGGCTGGGTGTGGCCGATCAGCCCATGCACACCCCGGCCAATCTCCAGGCAGATCTTCGGCAACTGCGTGGTCTTGCCCGAACCGGTCTCGCCGGCGATCACCACCACCTGGCTCTTCTCCAGCGCGGCCTTGATCTCATCGCGCTTGGCGGCAATCGGCAGCGCATCGTCGTAACGCATGGTGGGGATGCTGCTACGCCGCGCCGCCACCTTGTCGCTGGACGCCTGAAAACGCTCCAGCCACTGCGCCAGCTTGGCCTCATCGGGCTGCTTCTGCAGCTCATGCAACTGCCGGCGCAAGCGATGACGCTCGGCGATCATGACGTGGTCGAGTTTCTTCTGCAGCGTGGCGAGGTCAGTCATCTGGATCGAGGCAATCAGGGCAAAGGCGGGATTGTCGCAGATTACGGCTCAAGGCGGGCAGGCTATACAGCAGCGGAAGAGCTTGAGGGGCGGCAGCTATCGGCCAAGAGCGGCCCTTCTCGTTATCGGCAGAAATCGACCCAGAGTCGCCAGTCAGATTGTCTAGGCAACCAGCAGTGATTCGAATAGCTGAAAATCGCCTACCGTTCTCTCAAAAAATTTGCCCCTACCTCTATCCTGAGAGGGAAGCGGTGAGCCGTTTCATGGATCTTTACACTAGGATAGCCAGCTTGTTTTCGACCGCGGTATACAGATCGATGTCCGTCTCCGGGGTTTTGATGGAGATGATCAGACTGTACCGAGCAGGGAGCATATACCGGTTGAGATTGGGCCGTGTTCTCCACCAGCCCATTCCTGGAAACACAGCCAGCAAGCCGCGGCTTGCCAAATCAGCAGCAGTGCCTTTCCAAATATCTTGGTGAATGGACCCTTTGTGCCTGTATTGCCCCCCGAGGAGCCAATCGGGATCCTTCGGTGCCATGCCTTCATTCACCTGTTCAGCAGCCGCATTTATGCGACCCACAAAATCTTCAGGCCCTTCCAAGGGACGCTTAACATCGAATCGTAAACGGTGAGATGGGTAGTGATATTTAGACGCGGAACCGCGAGCAGAGGGATTCGGCTCGATAAAATACGAGAGGGTGACCTTCATCTCCACCTCTGCATCCTGCAGAGCTTCAAGCTCATCCCTTGGCCAAGGGATGTCGTGGAGGTTCATCTCCTTCGTATCGATCTTCCCCTTGCCTTTCTTATAAGGGTAGAGCTGGTCCTCTAACACCAAGGTGAGGGAGTTACTGGCACTCCAAAGAGCTCGATCAAGACTCGGTTCTCCCCAGCCGGCATGTCGAATGAGGTTTACGTAGTCCGATTTCACTGGGCGAGCAGGAAGATAAGCGTGGCGCATAGCTTCCGACCACTCAGCTGAGTGAACAATCAGGGCGCGGACTGTCTCTGGCCGTAAAGCCGGATACTTAACGAGAATCTGGGCCGCCATGCGGGAGCACAGTGCCGACGCTGCACTCGTAGCGTTAAAGGTACAGAATCGTCTTGCCTCGAACTCATTCTTGGCGGTGAGCAAATTAAGGCTCGCCATCCCTGCTGCGCCATATCGATCCTTGGCAGCATTGCCTCCCTCAAAAACTACGTCCGGTTTTAATGGCCAGGCACTGTCCCAGGTAGCAGAGGTTGTGGTGAAAGGGCTGAGCCCACCTTCTTGCGCTATTGGCTCATATGCAGTGGGCCTCGTGTCCGTTTTGCGGGTACAGGCTCCAACCGTCAGAGCATTCCAAGCTTGACCCGGATCATGGATCAGGTTGGTGCTTAGGCTCGCGGGATAAAGCATCCATGCGTTGTTGTCCCGAATGTTCCCGGCCGATTGAATGAACAATCTTGGGAACTCGCCTTCGTTATCGGCATCCGCAGCCAGACTGTCCAGCTTTGAAGACCAGGAGGATGGTCGACCGCGGTCACGGTAGTCCTCCGCGCTAACTGCTGAATTAAAGATCCTGGATCTATCCGCATGGCTGATTTCTGGTCTTGCCACACCTTCAGCAAACAGAGAAGCATGAAGCAGAGCGCTCCCCTGATTTGCCCCGTGGCCCGGCAAAAGTTTCACCGACTCAAGCCGATGATGAATGCTCACTCGCTCAAGTGAAGATAGACAGTCAGTGAGATCACCATAAGCTGCAAGGGCTGCCATACCAGTGCCGTGGTTCTCATCATCGTGCTTTCCCCACTGAGGGTCGACGGTGTGAGTGTCCTCATCCTCGATTAGTGGACTGAGCAAGGGGTGAGCTCGATTGACCCCTGAATCCAACAAACAAATTCTGGGGGCTGGATGATTTACCGGCGGAAAATCAGTTCTCGCAATCAATTCATCCAGCCACTCGATTTGCTCTTCATTGGCCAAATCATCGAAGCTGTCAGCAGTTTCTTTTGCTCGACGAAGCTCTGCGACGCAGTTGAGCCCCATCACCGATTGCGAAAACTGTCGCTGGGAACCTTTCATCAGCACCACAGTTCGTTCGGGAAAATCAGCTCGCGCTTCGCTGACGATGCATCCACTTCCTTCGACGATTTTGGTGAAGTCGTTAATAACAGCCTGGCGCGAACCTCGTACCGGAAGCCACACCTCCCACCAAAACGCTTCTAATTTGTCGATGGGCAGTAAATCTGGATCATCTGTCCACAACGCTTCCAGCTCGGCGTTGCGAATCGATTCGATCGTATTGAGGAGGTTACGGTGATCTCGGGGATTGCCGTTCTTGTCCTTCTTTTCCTGAAGGTACTCCGTAACGATCTTCTCAAAATGATCGAGCTTGCCATCGGGAACATAGACGTTGGCAATGGTCTGGTCTCCCTCTTGGCGCACGCTGAGGAGCTCGATTTTCTTACGCTCATCACCAAGGCTCTGGAATGCCATTTCCACATCGGGCTGACCAATGAACTGGATTTGCAAGCCCAAGCCACTTTCAACATCGATCCCCTGTTGAAAGTTCTTGGCTGCTTCGGCCATTGGCTTCAATGCGTGCAGCTGATGCTGAAGTGACGCACCATGCTGCTGCCTAGGCAAATCTGGGATCTGCGGTTTTACGCCGCCCTTAGAGGCATGTGCCGTGAAATCTTTCGACTGGGAATTTTTTGGCAGTATTAAGTGTTCACGCTTTGCGTTTCTTTTGTCCGGCATGGCTCGCTGCTACGTTGTTTTGCCAATTTCTGGCTGAGCAGTTGGCGATCCATCAATGCCTTGCCCAGCGTCTGTCCTTTGACGCATTCTTCATCGTGCATAACGGCTTCTTTAATAGCGTCATCCACCGCCCGCCGGATTTCGGCATAGCTCAGTCCAGCAGCTTTTTCCCCAATGGCTTTAGCTGAAAAGGGCTTAGGTGCGAAATGGCCAAGCCGCGAACGAATAAGACTCGATGCTTGTTCAGCAGTCGGTAAGTGATACTCGATGACGTCATCGAAACGACGAAATAAGGCGTAGTCAAGGATCTCGGGGTGATTAGTCGCGGCAATGATTAGGCTATTTGATTGGTCTTCTTCGATCATCATCAAAAAGCTGTTTAGGACCCGTCGGATCTCGCCAACATCGTTTGGCATTCCACGCTGGGAACCAATTGCGTCGAACTCATCAAAAAAATAGACACCACGGACTTCAGCTATGGCATCAAAAACCTGTCTGAGCTTCGCCGCAGTTTCACCCATAAATTTAGTAATAAGCGTGTCCAACCGGACAAGGAAAAGCGGCACCCCTAGCTCGCCAGCAAGAGCCGAAGCAGTCATGGATTTCCCCGTTCCTGGAGGGCCTACCAACAGCACCTTCCTGCGAGGAGAAAGCCCATGCTCTCGTAGACGAGAGAACATTCGTTGCTCTTTCAAGACTCGTTGCAACTGAGCTGATGCCGCTTCGTCGAGAACCATCTCTACGAAGCGATCTTTTGGATAGGTAACGCTCAGCAAACCTGCCATTTCGCCGCGAGGCTTGGCAAGGGGAATAGGGCTATTGCGCCGACCTTCTAGACTCACACTGCTTTTAGCAGCATCGATCATGTCGCGCAGATCGGTCGCGAGCTTGCCATGGCCCGATTTAGCTTCGCGCGCGGCAACCTGCATCGCTACGGAATAGAATTGACTGTCATCCCGTTCGATGTGAGATTTCACGAGCGCTTTGAGCTGTTCGGCGCTGGCCATTTCTGTTACCTGATCTTTGCAAAAAATGCCCAATCCGTGGCTATTGCGGCGACGCGGTGCTCAGGATAGGAGGGAATCAAAGACTCGCATCCTGCTCGCCAAAGTAGGATTGCGTTATGTCACCATGGTAGCAGTTAGAGTCAAGAGAGACGACTCTAATTCCTATGAACGGCGTCCTGATTTGAGGTTGAGGAGATCGACCCAATTGAGCCCTCGCCTGAGACCCAGGAGTACCGGGATGAGCGTCAGGGAGGGGCATTTTGAGGCGGGCTATGCTGATCAGTTGCTCTCAAATCTAGCCATGAGCTCGTCCATGGCACCCCCCAACCTGCTGGCCCGATTCAGAGATGAAGTCCTCTTAACCGGGCCTGAATGAATCGCCCCGAGTTTCATAAGTGTTTTCGATCCTCAGGAAGAAGCCCGGTTCCATTGGAAACCGTCCGCTTCTGGCCGATTGCAGCCGGTCGTGAAACGCAGAAAACGGCCAAAAGAAGTCGTTTCATGATCGTTACCACGCCGGAGCGCGGGAGCCATCGTATTTTTCTGCGGACACCGTTCACAGAGCTGAGCAGCCACGAGCCAGTGCGCAGGCTCTCATATAGCCAGAAGCGCAAGCATCGCAACGCTCCCCAGGCTAAAGCCTGAGCGATGGACAGGAGATCAGCCGCCCCACGCTGCACCGCATCAAAAGCCACAACGGCCACGCCGCAAAGTGGACCATTCATTAAGCCTTTAATTGGATCAATACCTTGATCCTCTTAGTTGTCTTAATTGGGCAGACCTTACCGACTCCCCCCATCCACAAAGGGTACTGCTCTATGACTCGTCTGAATTGGTTTGAGGCTTCACCCGGTGCAGCCAAAGCACTGGGAGGGATGCACCATTTCGTCACCGCAGGCACGAACCTGCCGCCTCAGCTCATCCATCTGGTGTTCTTGCGGGCATCGCAAATCAATGGATGCGCGCACTGCATCGATATCCATTCGCGAGACTTGATCAAGGGAGGTATGTCAGTAGATAAGCTCGTTCTGGTGCCGGTGTGGCATGAGGCCGCGCATCTGTTTTCCGAGCAGGAACGTTCCGCCCTGGCCTGGACGGAAGAAGTGACCCTGGTCAGCGAAACGCATGTTTCTGACGAGGCCTATGCCGCAGCATCGTCCGCATTCAATCCGAAAGACCTGGTCGACCTCACGGCCGCTATCGCAGCCATGAACGCCTTCAACCGCATGGGCGTCAGCTTTCGCTTGAGCCCTGCTGCGAAGGCGTAAACCGGAAAGGGGTGGATTCACTTAATCCGCCCCTTCCCGATTGCCGCTCTCTTAGATCGCCGCAGCCGTCACCGCCCTGGAACGCCAGGCAAACCCCAGCACCATCAGCAGCCCCAGCCCGGCCATCGCCGCACCGGCCAGCGAGATCGCTGGATACCCCAACCCCGCCTTGATCACCGCGCCGCCCAGTGCTGCGCCAATCGCGTTACCGAGGTTGAAGGCGCCGATATTCACCGCCGAGGCCAGATTGGGTGCTTCCTTGGCGGCTTCCATAACACGCATCTGCAGCGGCGGCACGATGGCGAAGCTGGCGATACCCCAGATCAGGATGGCCACAGCGGCTGGCACCGGCCAGCGCATCAGCACGGTAAAGGCCAGCAAGACCAGGATCAGCGCACTGAGCGAGACGATCAGGGTGCGGTCGACGGAGCGATCCGCCGCCTTGCCGCCCCACACGTTGCCCAGTGTCAGGCCGATGCCGTACAGCACCAGCATGGCGGTGATGAAGGCGGTGGAGGCCTGGGTCTCGCTGCTGAGGATCGGCGCGATATAGGTGAACACGGTAAACATCGCGCTGGAGCCGATTACGGTCAGAGCCAGTGCCGCCAGCACCGGGCCACGGCCCAGCACGCGGATTTCTGCCAGCACACCATCGCTCTTCGGCAGCGGCACGTTGGGCAGCGCGAACCATAGCGAGACCATCGCCAGCACACCGAGCCCGGTAATGCCCCAGAACGCCGTGCGCCAGCCGAGTACCTCACCGAACCAGGCCGCCAGCGGTACACCGCCGATGGTCGCCAGAGTCAGGCCCATGAACATCGCTGCCACCGCCCCTGCGCGCTTGTCTGGCGCGACCACACTGGCGGCGACGATGGAGCCGACGCCGAAGAAAGCACCGTGGTTAAGCGAAGTCACCACGCGGGCGATCAGCAGGCTGTAGTAGTCAGTCGCCAGGGCCGACATCAGGTTGCCCAGGGTGAAGATGGCCATCAGCCCGATCAGCAGGTAGCGCCGGGGAATCTTGCCGGTGGTCAGCGTCATCAGTGGCGCGCCGAGCAGCACGCCCAGCGCGTAGGCGCTGACCAGCAGGCCGGCAGCGGGAATGGAAACGCCGAGATCGCTGGCGATACCCGGCAACATGCCCATGGGGGCGAACTCGGTAACGCCGATGCCGAAAGCACCGATGGAGAGTGCAACAAGGGGTGGATTGATACGCATGGAAAGTCTCCTCATCTATGCCGCGAATGCTAGGATCCAAACCTTGACGGCGGTAGATGGCATTTCTGGCAAACACCTTTGCTTACGGAGCACAAATGGACATAGGCGGCAGGTCAGGTGACATGGTGGTGTTCGCCACCGTGGCGGAGGAAGGCAGCCTGTCGGCCGCTGCACGCGCATTGGGGCTGACACCTTCGGCGGTCAGCCGCATCATCGCCCGCACCGAACAACGCCTCGGCACGCGCCTGCTGCTGCGCACCACCCGCGCGATCACCTTTACTGCCGAGGGCGAGGCATATCTGCGTGGCGCCCGGCGCATCCTCGCCGATATGACGGAGGTTGAGGAAGCCATCGCCGATCAGGGCGTGCCACGCGGGCGCTTGCGCGTGAGTGCCGCGCTCGGCCATGGCCGGATGACCATCGTGCCGCTGGTGGCGGCGTTCAGCGCGCGTTACCCGAACATCACCGTCGACCTCAGCCTGGGCGACGAGGTGGTCGACATTCTCGGTGGCCAGGCTGATGTGGCCGTGCGCTTCGGCCATCTGCCAGACAGCCCGTTGACCGCACGAAAAGTCGGCGAAACCGGCCAGGTGGTGGTGGCCTCCCCCGACTATCTGCAACGCCACGGCACGCCGCAGCAGCCGGAAGACCTGCTGCAGCACAACTGCCTGCGCTTCAACTTCCGCCGTGCCGAACCCAACTGGCCATTCATCCGCGACGGCCAGGCGTTCTCACTCAAGGTCTGCGGCAATATCGAATGCAGCAGTGGCGAGGCACTGGCGCAGTTCGCCAGGGTCGGCGCCGGCATCGCGCGCATCGGCGAATTCAGCGTGGCCGAAGACCTGCAGCGCGGCGATCTGGTGCCGCTGCTGCAAGCCTTCAACCCAGACGACCGGGAGCCGATTCATGCGGTGTTCATCGGCGGCCCGGCCATGCCAGCGCGGGTGCGGGTGTTCGTGGATTACCTGGTGGAACAGCATCGGATGTAAGCGGGTCACCCGACTACCGAGACACTAGCGCCCGTTGAACCCGTTCTCGGTCACTTCATAGGCGCGCATGTCATTGCGAGTGATCGCCTCCAGGTCGCTCCTGACCGCGTCGGCTAGGTCCTGTGTCGACCGAGATGACGATGAACGTACACGTGCCTCCTCCAGCCACAGCGCGGTGATTATCAAGCGTATCTCGGACTCCTGCTGGAGCTCAGGCCCACTCTTGCGAGCCAGAGGGGACCGCTGCAGCCCGCCAGCGGTCTGCCGGAAAATGGCTGCTGTTTGCGCCTCCGACAACGGGCGCCCGTTAGCCAACTCCCAACCGACGGCCAGGAACAGCGCCGTAGCGCCACTGAGAGAATTCTCCGGTAGGCCGCGTTTCTTCAGCTCTTGCCGGTAAATGGCGCGAGTGCCTGCCGTTCTTACCAGAGATGACGGGTCTTTCATCTGGAACTGCACCGAGACCATCTCGGACAGGCGCTGTGCGACACCCTCTTCGATCTGGCGGCTCAAATCACCTGAACGAGTAAAGGACAGCGCGGCAGGCTCTTCCGGTCGAGCCTGCACAGAGGCTTCAGACTCGTCATCGTCAGCGCTCTGGCCTGCTGCCTCCTGGGCATTCCGAAGAGCGGCCTGGCCTAGAATACCGTTGCCCCAAATACCGATATTCACCTGTGCCGCGGCAGGGCCGACCAGAAACATAACGCCCAAGGCGATGGCGTGGATGCGTAGAAGATGCATGGCATATTTCCATTAGTCTCGTCGTAGAGAACAGAGCGACCGATCCCTACCGCTAACAAAAAAGAGAAAGAGCACTGAATCAGACCAGCCACACCGAAAATAAATCAGTCACTTTTCCTGGTGACTCTCTCCCTGGGAAACCCGCACTACATCTGCATTTCCGCCAAGGCTCTGCGCAATGGCGCGTCTGATATCTGTATCGGCCCATGGAAAGGAATATCCATGTCCAGAACCAGGTACACGGAAGCGGCAATCAGCAGCGCAGACAAGGCGAACATGCCAATCACCATCGGGTTGTTCGGCGCGCGATAGCCAAAGCTGGCGTAGATCAGCGTCATCCAGGCGACAAGCATGCCGATGAGTGGCATCGGTATCGTCCCTTCGGACTGCTCCACGATTCGCCAACGCTGTTCTATGAGTGAGTGGTACTGCTGACGAAGGTCGCTGAGCATGGTTTCTTGATAACGGGTTTCGGGCTTGATGGCAGCCAGGACCACACCGATCTCATCCAGAAACTGAGTAGCGGGGCTCGCTCGATGCTGCAGTGCTTCATCACCGCGATAAGGATTGGCGATAGCGTGCTCCACATAGGCGGCCAGGTGCTGGCGCGTGTCCTGCGCCTTGTCACCGTAGGTCTTCAGTGTTCGATCAAAGATGATCAGGCTGGTCGCATAGGTGTGCATGTTGGTGTCGATCGCTTCGAAGGTGTTCTTGGCCGAATTGATCATCAGGCCGAACACCAGCGAGGTCATGACCACAAAGATGTTGGCGACCAGGCGAACCACCGTGTTGGTTTCTTCATCTCGGTGGCGAGCCGAGAGTTTGGGGTACCAATGCATCATGAGCAGGGACGCCGACAGCAGGCATACGAAGACACCCGCAGCGATCCAGACCGATTCCATATGTGTGCCTTTTCGCTATACCGCCAGAAGATCGTGGCTCAAAACGCTGAAGCGTCAACTCGGAAGCTTCGACCTTCAGGGCGTTTGAGTGCACTTTGATCACTGCCACGCTCTACACGTGCTCCAACATCCGCGTACTGGTAGCAGCACGAAGAGCGTCATGGACGCGCACTCACGCAGCATGAGTGAGATCGAAAACAGCCTCCCACAGTTCAATCACTCGGCACCCTGCTGCGCTATCCCTGCCAGCAACTTGCCGTGCAACTCATGCAACGTGCGCTGCTCATCGGCGGTCAATCCTGTGAGCACGCGCTGCAGATTGGCCACATGGGCCGCGAGCATACCGTCGATCAATTCGAAGCCAGCTGGGGTCAGCGCCACCAGCACGCCACGGCGATCGGACGGATGCTTGCGCCGCTCGATCAGCCCGGCCTTTTCCAGGCGGTCGATACGACTGGTCATGCCGCCCGAGGAAATCATCGCGCTCTCGTACAACGCTGTCGGCATCAACGCATAGGGCTCACCCGAGCGACGCAGGGTAGCGAGCAGGTCGAACTCGCCGGCCTGCAGCCCGTTCTCGGCGAAGAACGGCAACAGGTGATCGCGGCTGATCACCTGGTTCAGCTCACCCAGGCGGCCAATCACCGCCATGGAAAAACCATCCAGATCCGGGCGCTGTCGAAGCCACTGCTCGGCAGCCAATTGTGCGCGGTCTTGCATATCGCCCTCGATTTATCTTGATATCAAGATACTTTTCAAAAAGAATGTTTGCATCGTAACGCATCCATCCTCAGGAGACAGCTGCATGCCCGGCTCCCAATTTCGTCCCGTTCTTGCCTTGTCACTATTGCTGACCATCGGCGCCCTGATGGGACTGACCAGCATCCTGGTGAAACTGGCCGGCAACGTCGGCTGGCCGGCCATGGCCTACCTGCTCTGGAGCTTGCTGGGCGGCGGTTTGCTGCTGTTGCTGTTCACCTGGATACGCGGCGAGCGCCCCGGCATCAGCTCCGGGTTGCTGGGTTATTACCTGGCCTCGGGGCTGCTCAGCATCGCGGTGCCGAATGGTTTGCTGTTCAGCTCCATCGGCCATGTCGGCGCCGGGTTCGCCTCAATGTGCCTGGCCTTCCCGCCTCTGATCACCTACCTGCTGGCCCTGGCCTTGCGCATGGAGGGACTGAGCCGCATTCGTCTGCTGGGCATCTGCATCGGTCTGGCCGGCAGTTTGCTACTGGCACTAGGCAAGCTCAACGCAGGCGACAGCCCCCTGCTGTGGGTGCTGGCGGCGCTCTGCGTGCCCGTGTTTCTGGCGCTCGGCAACATCTACCGCGCCCGCTACTGGCCGCAGGGCGCCAGCCCACTGTCCCTGGCACCCGGCATGCTGCTAGGCGGCGCGCTGCTGCTGGTGCCGCTGGGCCTGTTCGGCGTCGACCTCGCGCCGCGTTTGCAAGGTACTGCAGCCGTGGGCCTGCTGGCCTTGCAGATGCTGCTGTTCGCGGCCGTTTATGCGCTGTTCTTCGTTCTACAGAACCTGGCTGGCACGGTATTTCTCAGCCAGATCGGTTCGGTAGCAGCGATCACTGGCGCGGCCATCGCCATCGGCCTGCTCGGCGAACAGGGCAGCTTGTCGATGCTGCTGGCGGCGCTGTGCATCGTCGGCGGCGTGCTGCTGGTGGCCTGGCGGGGGGCGAAGGACGCCAAGGCGTAAAGCGTCAGCGCGTAGGGCGGATCGGGACACCGACCGTTCGTGGCGTAGCGAATAGTCCACCAATTGCTGCTGATTCAACCCAGCGTTTTGATCCAGCCTATCGCCAGCAATATCAGGACGGTCAGAAGTATCAAGAACACCAGCCCCACAAGACTTGGAAAGAAATACAGGTAGCTGTTGGTGCCCTTGTAACGCCCGAAAGTTACGAGCTTCAACAGCCAAAGCCCGAGCGTTCTAAGGGCAACTTCAAAAACAACATTGAAGATCACATCCATCTGCTCTTCTCGTGATTTTTTAATCGTTCCCATGCTCTGAGTGGGAATATAGCCCAGCGCTAGTGTCGACCACTGGCAGTTATTGCGCAGTGGCGGAGCAATATATCCCATAGAGCAGGTATGTACCGCGTACTGCTACGTACACGGATCGCCGCCCGGTACGCCCTACATCGGGGACTGCAAAACGCAAGAACCCCGCCGAAGCGGGGTTCTCGGAAGCGCTAGCGAATCACTTCTTGCCCAGCTTCTTCAGCTCTTCGTCGCGCAGTTCGCGACGCAGGATCTTGCCGACGTTGGTGGTCGGCAGCACGTCGCGGAACTCGACGGCCTTGGGCACCTTGTAGCCGGTGAGGTTGGCGCGCATGTGCTCCATCACCTGCTCCTTGGTCACGCTCTCGCCTGGTTTGACCACCACGAATACCTTGATCGCTTCACCGGATTTCTCGTCCGGGATGCCGATGGCGGCACACTGCAGCACGCCCGGCAGAGTTGCCAGCACGTCTTCCAGTTCGTTCGGGTAGACGTTGAAGCCGGACACCAGAATCATGTCCTTCTTGCGGTCGACGATGCGCAGGTAGCCATCTTCCTGGATCAGGCCGATATCGCCGGTCTTCAACCAGCCTTCGGCGTCGAGGATTTCGTCGGTGGCTTCCTGGCGCTGCCAGTAGCCCTTCATCACCTGCGGGCCTTTCACGCACAGCTCGCCGATTTCGCCGATGGCCAGTTCCTGACCGTCATCGTTGACGATCTTGCACAGCGTCGATGGCACTGGAATGCCGATGGTGCCGAGTTGGATGGCGCTGAACGGGTTGACCGTGGCCACCGGGCTGGTCTCGGTCATGCCGAAGCCTTCGCAGATGGCGCAGCCGGTGACTTCCTTCCAGCGCTCAGCGGTGGCCAACTGCAGGGCCATACCGCCCGAGAAGGTCGCTTTCAGGCTGGAGAAGTCCAGCTTGCGGAAGTCCTCGTTGTTGCACAGGGCGACGAACAGGGTGTTGAGGCCGACGAAGCCGGTGAAGCGGTACTTGGCCAGGTCCTTGACCACTGCCGGCAGGTCGCGCGGGTTGGTCAGCAGGACGTTGTGGCCACCGATCAGCATCATCGCCATGCAGTGAAAGGTGAAGGCGTAGATGTGATACAGCGGCAGCGGTGCGATCAGCACCTCACAGCCTTCATTGAGGTTGGCGCCCATCAGCTCCTTGACCTGCAGCATGTTAGCCACCAGGTTGCGATGGGTGAGCATGGCGCCCTTGGCTACGCCGGTGGTGCCGCCGGTGTACTGCAGCACGGCGATGTCGTCGTTGCTCGGGCTAGCCTCGGCGAAACTCTGGCCACGGCCCTTGGCCAGGGCGTCATTGAGTTTGACCGCCTTGGGCAGGTTGTAGGCCGGCACCATCTTCTTCACGTGCTTGATCACGGCATTGACCAGCAGGCGCTTGAAGGTCGGCAGCATGTCGCCAACTTCGGTGACGATCACGGTCTTGACGCCGGTCTTGGGCACGACCTGCTCGGCCAGGTGAGCCATGTTGGCCAGGCAGATCAGCGCCTTGGCGCCGGAGTCGTTGAACTGGTGCTCCAGCTCCCGTGCGGTGTACAGCGGGTTGGTGTTGACCACCACCAGGCCGGCGCGCATGGCACCGAATACCACGACGGGGTACTGCAGCACGTTAGGCAGTTGCACGGCGATGCGGTCGCCGGGCTTGAGGTCGGTGTGTTTCTGCAGGTAGGCGGCGAAGTCACCGGAGAGTTTGTAGATCTCGCCGTAGGTGAGCGTCTTGCCCAGGTTGCTGAAAGCAGGCTTGTCGGCGAAGCGTTGGCAGGACTCTTTCAGTACCGCGAGGATGTTCGGGTACTGATCGGGATTGATTTCGGCAGCAACCCCAACGGGATACTTGTCCTTCCAGAAGTTTTCGGTCATGGAAGCCCACTCCTAAGCAACAGCTGATCTTCACCGCGCGAGGGCGGTTGTTTGTTGTGTGTATAGCTCGCTTTTCCGCTGGCCCCAGGGCCCGGAAGCGCGCCGAGAGTAGCAGCTTTGCCAGAGGCCGACCAGCACCAACCATGGCCAGCAGAGTCGTTAAAGTGACCAAAAAAGACTACAAAGTCACAAACAATCTTTATCTTCGCAAACCCGCAAAAAGCCTCTAGCTCGCATATTGCAGCGCATAGAGCCTAGCTCGTCTCTGTCACCGATGCAGCACTGGGTTGTATGAAACACGCGAAGGTAGTTACCAAATCACAACAATTGGACTGCCCGATGGCAGCTGAGGCGGGAAGCCCCTCCCCTGAGCTGGGGAGGGGCTTTGGATCAAGCGATGTCGCGCAGCTCGCGACGCAGGATCTTGCCAACCGGGGTCATCGGCAGCGAGTCCTTGAACACGATGTGCTTAGGCACCTTGTAGCCGGTGAAGTTTTCCTTGCAGTAGGCCTTGAGTTCTTCCGCGGTGACACCGCCGTCACGCGGCACCACGAACAGCTTGACCACCTCCCCCGACTTCTCGTCCGGCACACCGATAGCGGCGCAACTGGCGACCTTCGGGTGGGCCATGACCACATCCTCGATTTCGTTGGGGTACACGTTGAAGCCGGAGACGATGATCATGTCCTTCTTGCGATCGACGATGCGCACGAAACCGTCGGCATCGATCACGGCAATGTCGCCGGTCTTGAACCAGCCTTCGGCATCGAGCACTTCGGCGGTGGCTTCTTCACGCTGCCAGTAACCCTTCATCACCTGCGGACCCTTGATGCACAGCTCGCCGCGCTCGCCCGTCGGCAGTTCGTTGCCGTCGTCGTCGATGACCTTGAACGCCGTGCCCGGCACCGGAATGCCGACGGTACCCAGACGCGCCTTGTCACCGTAGGGGTTGGTACTGGCCACCGGCGAGGTTTCGGTCAGGCCATAGCCTTCGACCACGGTGCAACCGGTCATCTGCTGCCAGCGCTCGGCGGTGGCTTTGACCAGCGCGGTACCACCGGAGTTAGTGACCTTGAGGTTGGAGAAGTCGAGGCTCTTGAACTCGGGGTTATCCATCAGCGCGACAAACAGGGTGTTCAGGCCCAGCAGCGCGGAGAACTTCCACTTGCCCAACTCCTTGACGAAGCCGGGGATGTCGCGCGGGTTGGTGATCAGTACGTTGTGGTTGCCATTGACCATCATGCACATGCAGTTCGCGGTGAATGCATAGATGTGGTACAGCGGCAGCGGCGCGATCATGATCTCCTGGCCCTGTTTCATCAGCGGCGTGCCGTCCGGGCCGAGCTGCGACAGACAGGCATCGACCTGCAGCATGTTGGCCACCAGGTTGCCGTGAGTGAGCATCGCGCCCTTGGCTACGCCGGTGGTGCCGCCGGTGTACTGCAGCACGGCGATGTCGTCGTGGCTGGCCTTGACTGGCGCCAGCGCCTGGCCATGGCCCTGCTTGAGCACCTGCTTGAAGGCAATGGCCTGGGGCAGATGGTAGTCCGGCACCATCTTCTTGACCTTCTTCACCACGGTGTTGACCAGCCAACCCTTGAGGCTCGGCAGCAGGTCGCCCATCTTGGCTTCGATCAGGTAGTCGATCTCGGTATCCGGCAGCACTTCCTGCACCAGCTTGCCGAACATGTTCAGGTACACAAGCGCACGCACACCGGCGTCCTTGAACTGGTGGCGCATCTCGCGCGCGGTGTACAGCGGGTTGGTGTTGACCACGATCAGCCCGGCGCGCATGGCACCGAATACCGCGATCGGATACTGCAGCACGTTGGGCATCTGCACCGCGATACGATCGCCCGGCTTGAGGTCGGTGTGCTTTTGCAGGTAGGCGGCGAAGGTCGCAGAGAGACGATCCAGCTCGGCATAGGTCAGCGTAACGCCGAGATTGCTGAAGGCCGGACGGTCGGCAAAGCGCTTGCACGAGCGTTCGAATACTTCGATCACCGACTTGTAGCTGGACAGGTCGATATCGTTGGGCACGCCAGGGGCGCGTTTGTCGTTCCAGAAATCAGGCTGCATTGTTCTTGTCCTCTTCCCCTGAAGTGATCTGACTGCCCGGAAAGTAGCAGCTTAGGGCCGAGCCGCAAATAGCTCGAAGGCGTCATTGATGGGCTGAATTTCGCAATAAATGTAGTGATTCGTAACCGATCTTTACCGCTTCGAAGAAAACCGGGGAGCTATGCCTGTTGATGGCCAAGGTGCACAATGCCGCCAACTTCCGGCACAAGGATTCGCCATGCGCCACAACGCCTTTCCCCTGGCTACCCAGGACGGTATGCACCTGCACGTCAACCACTGGCACGGTGATCAACCACCGCGCGCGGTGGTCATGCTGTCCCACGGCATGGCCGAACACAGCCTGCGCTATGCACGCCTGGCCGAAAGCCTGGTGGCCGCCGGCTTCGATCTCTATGCGCTGGACCAGCGCGGCCACGGCCAGAGCGCCGCTCAGGGTACGCTCGGCCACTACGCCGACGAAGGCGGCTGGGACAAGGTGGTCGGCGACCTGGCCTCGCTCAATCACCATATCCGCCAACGCTACCCGCAGGCACCGATCTTCCTGTTCGGCCACAGCATGGGCAGCTACATCGGCATGGCCTACCTGCTGGGGCACAGTTGCAGCCTGCAGGGCGCCGTGCTGTCGGGCTCCAACTACCAACCCGTGATGCTGTACAAGGCCGCCCGGCTGATCGCTGGCTTCGAACGCTGGCGTCTGGGCCCCAAGGGCCGCAGCAAAGTCATCGATTTCCTCTCCTTCGGCTCGTTCAACAAGGCCTTCAAGCCCAACCGCACGGCCTTCGACTGGCTCAGCCGCGACCCGGCCGAAGTGGACAAATACGTGACCGATCCGCTGTGCGGTTTCGTCTGCACCACGCAGTTGTGGTGCGACCTGCTCGATGGCCTGCAATACATCACCCCGACGGCCAACCTGGCGCAGATCGATGCCGACCTGCCGCTGCTGGTGATCGGCGGCTCGCGCGATCCGGTCAGCGACGGCAAGCGTCTGGGTGATCTGGCGGGCGCCCTGCGTGAGGGCGGCGTGCGCGACGTGCAACTGAAGATTTATCCCGAGGCCCGTCATGAGCTGCTCAACGAGAGCAATCGCGACGAGGTCACCGCCCACCTGATCGATTGGCTGCAGCAGGCGCTGAGCCATGGTCGAAGCCCAATCAAGGAGTGTCCATGACCCAGGTAACCAACATCCCCTACGAAGCCCTCGAAGTCGGCCAGCAGGCGAGCTTCGAGAAACAGGTCGAAGAACGCGACGTGCAACTGTTCGCTGCGGTATCCGGCGACAACAACCCGGTACACCTGGACGCCGCCTTCGCCGCCGAGACCATGTTCAAGGAGCGCATCGCCCACGGCATGTTCACCGGCGCGCTGATCAGCGCCGCCATCGCCTGCAACCTGCCCGGCCCGGGCACCATCTACCTTGGCCAACAGCTCAAGTTCACCCGCCCGGTAAAACTCGGCGACACCCTGACCGTGAAGCTGGAAGTGCTGGAAAAACTGCCGAAGAACCGCGTGCGCATCGCCACCCGCGTGTTCAACCAGGACGGCAAGCAAGTGGTCGACGGCGAAGCCGAAGTGCTCGCCCCAAGCGCTGAGCAGACCGTGACCATGCCGCCGATGCCGCAGGTGACCGTCAACTGATTCGCTGCAAGCTGGTGCGCGACCACAGCGTCGCGCACCACTTTTGTTCTACACTCACAAACCTTGAGCGACCTGGCACTGCATAAGTGCGTTTCTTTGTGCATTTCGCACAAAACCCTTTGATCACCTCGCCAAGCAGCCTGCTGCGCTGATTTCTGGCACGTCCCCTGCTATCGCCAAGGCTTCATACCCTTACCGGAGCCAGGTCCATGAGCAACGCCACCCCCGATAGCGATTACCCTCTGAGCGAGGTGCCCAACGGCGCTCGCAAGGGGCTGTTCTCCACCGCCATCCTGCTGTTCGGTTTCACCTTCTTCACCGCCACCATGTTCGCCGGCGGCAAGATCGGTATGGCCTTCGATTTCACCACCCTGCTCTGGGCTGCGGTGATCGGTAACCTGCTGCTCGGCCTGTACGCCGCCGTGCTCGGCCTGATCGCCTGTCGCAGCGGGCTGAACTCGGTGCTGATGGGCCGTTTCTGCTTCGGCGAGGTGGGCAGCAAGCTGTCCGACATGCTCCTGGGCTTCACCCAGATCGGCTGGTACGCCTGGGGCACGGCGACCATCGCCATCGTCCTGGTGAAGATCCTTGGCTTGTCCGAAAGTCTGACCATCCCACTGATGGTGCTGTTCGGCTTCGGTTTCTGTCTCACCGCCTTCGTCGGCTACAAGGGTCTGGATCTGCTCTCACGCGTCGCCGTGCCAGCCATGCTGGTGCTGCTGGTGGCTTCATTGTGGATCGCCACCCGTGATATCGGCGGCCTGGCCGGCCTGCTCGCGGTGGAACCGTCCGAGAGCATGAGCCTGAGCGTGGCCATCACCCTGGTGTTCGGCACCTTCGTCAGCGGCGCCACCCAGGCCACAAACTGGACGCGTTTCGCCAAGAGCGGCCGCGTCGCGGTGCTGGCCAGCCTGTTCGGTTTCTTCATCGGCAACGGCCTGATGATCGTCGCCGGAGCCTACGGCGCCATCGTCTATCAGCAACCGGACGTGGTCGAAGTGCTGGTGCTGCAGGGCCTGTCCATGGCTGCCGTGATCATGCTGTTCCTCAACCTGTGGACCACTCAGGACAACACCATCTACAACTTCGCCGCAGCCGGCTGCAACCTACTGCGCACCGGCAAACGCAAGACCGTCACCCTGGCTGGCGCGGCCATCGGTACGCTGCTGGCCATCGGCGGCATGTACGAGATGCTGATTCCCTTCCTGATCCTGCTTGGCTCGATCATCCCGCCGATTGGTGGGGTGATCATGGCCGACTTCTTCTATGGCCACCGCGCGCGCTATCCGAAACTGGCCGATGTACGTCTGCCAGCGTTCAACTGGGTCGGCCTGGGCGCCTACCTGATCGGTGCGCTGAGCGCCTACTTCTCGCCTTGGGTCGCACCGCTGGTAGGCATCGCCGTGGCTGCCCTGGCCTACGTCGTGCTGTTCGAACTGAACAAGGCCCTGGTCGGCCGCCAGCAGGTCGCCGGCGCGTGAGTCTGACCGTCGCCGACGTACTCGCCCTGCCCGATCTGGCCAGCATGCAGCTGCGTGCCGGCCAGGCCGGGCGCGAGAATGCCGTGCGCTGGCCCTACGTGGCCGAGAACGAAGGCATCGCCGATTGGGTGATGGGTGGCGAGCTGATCTTCGTCACCGGCATCAACCACCCGCGCGACGAAGCCAACCTGCTGCGCCTAGTGCGCGAGGGCCATGAGCGCGTGGTCGCAGGCATGGTCATCCTCACCGGCGCCGAGTTCATCCAGGCCATTCCGCCCAGCGTCATCGCCGAGGCCGAGCGCCTGAATCTGCCGCTGATCGAGCAGCCCTACGCGCTGAAAATGGTGGTGGTCACCCAGGCCATCGGTACCGCGCTGGTGCAGGCGCAGCAGCTCGGCCGCTCACGCCAGCACGTGCTGGAGCAGGTGCTCGACGGTGACTACCAGTCACTCGACGTGCTGCTGCAACGCGGCGACAGCCTCGGCCTGGCATTACACGTACCGCGCCAGGTAGCGCTGCTGCGCCTCGACGGTAGCGAGCAACTGTTCGGCGACCTGCCCGACGAAGACGCCGAACGTCAGCTACAGACTCGCCAACAACTGCTACAACGGCGCCTGGAACAGAGCCTCGGCGAACTCGGTGACGCGCTGCCGCTGGTCAGCCAAGGGCGACACTGGATCGCCCTGCTGCCCTGCCCCGATGCCCACGCCGAAGCGCGCAACCGCCAGGCTATGACCGTGCTGCTCGACGAACTGCGCCCACAGCTCGGCCCGCTACGCCTGTTCCTCGGTCTGGGCAGCGCCGGCTGTGAGGCGCCGCGTTTCGCCCAGGGCCTGGGTGAAGCACGCCAGGCCTTGAGCGTGGCGCAGCGTTTTCCCGAGCGCCTGGGCTTGTGCAGTTTCAATGAATTAGGCGTGCTGGAACTGCTCGGCGCGATCCGCGACCGCAGCTTGCTCGATCGCTTCGTCGAGCGCGTGGTCGGCCCGCTGATCGGCGACGACTCGCGTCACCAGCCGGTGCTGATGCCGACGCTGGAAGCCTGGTTCCAGGAAAACGGCAACCTGGCCCTGGCCGCGCAACGCCTGAACGTTCACCGCAACACCCTGAGCTACCGTCTACAGCGCATCGAAGCGTTGACCGGCTGCTCGTTCGAAGACCCGCACGACCGCTTGAACATCAGCGTCGCACTGTTGATCCGGCGCCTGTCGTCGCCTGCCTGAGAGGAACTTCCATGATCATCCACAATGCCCGCCTGCGCGGCCGCGACGGCCTGCATCGCATCACCCTGGACGACGAGCGTATCGCCGCCATTGAGGCCCAGCACGCCCTGCATCCCATCGCCGAGGGCGACCTGGACGCCGCCGGTAATCTCGTGGTGCCGCCCTTCGTCGAGCCGCATATCCATCTCGACGCCACCCTCACCGCTGGTGAGCCGGCCTGGAACATGAGCGGCACGCTGTTCGAGGGCATCGAGCGCTGGGCCGAGCGCAAGGCGCTGGTCACCCATGAAGACACCAAGACCCGCGCCAAGAAGACCATCGACATGCTGGTAGACCACGGCATCCAGCACGTGCGCACCCACGTCGACGTCACAGACCCAACCCTGGCCGCGCTCAAGGCCATGCTCGAAGTGCGCGAGGAAACCCGCCATCTGATCGACCTGCAGATCGTCGCCTTCCCGCAGGAGGGCATCGAGTCCTACGCCAACGGTCGCGCGTTGATGGAGCAAGCCATCGAGTTGGGCGCCGACGTGGTCGGCGGCATCCCCCACTTCGAGAACACCCGTGACCAGGGCGTGTCGTCGATCAAGTTCCTCATGGACCTGGCCGAACGCAGCGGCTGCCTGGTGGACGTGCACTGCGACGAGACCGACGATCCGCAGTCGCGCTTTCTCGAAGTGCTGGCCGAGGAAGCCCGCGTGCGCGGCATGGGCGCACGGGTCACCGCCAGCCACACCACGGCCATGGGCTCCTACGACAACGCCTACTGCTCCAAGCTGTTCCGCCTGCTGAAAATGAGCGGCATCAGCTTCATCTCCTGCCCCACCGAAAGCATCCACCTGCAAGGCCGCTTCGACACCTACCCGAAACGCCGCGGTCTGACTCGCGTGGCGGAGATCGATCGAGCGGGGATGAACGTCTGCTTCGGCCAGGATTCTATCGTCGACCCCTGGTACCCGCTGGGCAACGGCAACATCCTGCGCATCCTCGAAGCCGGCCTGCATATCTGCCACATGCTCGGCTATGAAGACCTCAAGCGCAGCCTGGATCTGATCACCGACAACTCGGCGCGCGCGCTGAACCTGGGTGAAGGGTATGGCCTGGAAGTGGGGCGCCCAGCCAACCTGCTGATCCTCTCGGCGCCGGACGATTACGAGATGGTACGCAGCCAGGGCCACGCGCTGGTGTCGGTGCGCCACGGCAAGGTGCTGATGCGGCGTACGCCGGCCAGTATCGAGCGCGCCTGACGCTCAAACGTGGGAGGGGCTTTAGCCGCGATAACCTGTCAAGGGCTCGCGGCTAAAGCCCCTCCCACGCGCCCTACTCCACCCGCACGCTTGCGGTCATGCCGGCGCTCAGCACCATGCCTTCGGGCACTTGATCGAGCTTGATGCGCACCGGAATTCGCTGCGCCAGGCGTACCCAGTTGAAGGTCGGCTCGACATTGGCCAGCAGTTGCCCATCAGGGCTGGCATTGCGGTCGGTGATGCCACGGCTGATGCTTTCGACCTCGCCGCGAATCTGCTGATCACCGCCCATCAACCACACCTCCACCGGCGCGCCAACCTGTATGCGCGGCAACTTGGTTTCCTCGAAGTACGCCTGCACGTAGAACGATTCGGTATCGACGAGCGCCATCACTGCTTGCCCGGCATTGATGTAGTTACCCTGCGCCAGCACCAGATTGGTGATCTGCCCATCGCGTGGGGCATGCACTTCGCTGCGTGCCAGGTTCAGCTCGGCTACACGCAGATCAGCCTGCGCTTCGCGGTATTCGCTGCGCGCCATCTCGGCGTTGATCTGCGCGTTTTCCAGCAGCTCGGCACTGATCGCCTGGGCACCCAGGCGAGATCGGCGCGAAGCTTCGTGCTCGCGCAGGCTCAACTGCTGGCGGCGAATATCCACCACCGCCTTGGCCTTCTCCACCGCCGCCTGATAGCGATCGCGGTCGATACTCATCAGCAGATCACCCGCCTTGACCTGCTGGTTGTCGCGCACCTTGAGCTCGACCACCCAGCCGGACACGTCCGGGGCGATGGTCACCACGTCGGCGCGCACCCGAGCGTCGCGCGTCCAGGGCGAGTACATGTAGTGCTGCCAAATCCAGGAGCCGGCGAAAATCGCCGCCGCCACCATGGCCAGGGTGATGCCGACTCGAATGGTCGAACGCATGCTTTCTTCTCCTCAATGCGCCAGGACGGCCATCACGGCCGCCAGCACGCAGACATACAAGGCACAATCGAACAGGGCTTCGTGCCAGATCCAGCGCGACAGCCCGATGCGCTGCAAGCCCAGGCGCAACACGCCGGTCAGCAGCAACGCCAATACCGCGTAGGCCGCCATCGGGCTCAGCAACACGCCGCCCAGCGACCATTCATGCAAGCCCATCAGCCCCTCCCCTTAGTTGGCACCACTGACGCCAGCCGTTTTGCAGCTGCAACAACGCCGCCTCAGCCAGGCGCTTGTCGATGCTCGGCGTGCAGGCGCGCAAGGCCCCCTGCAATTCGGCCACCGCTGCGTTCAGATCGTCTTCACGCCCTGGCGCGGGGCCACGTTCCAGTGCGTCGTCGAGGCGCTCCAGGAAACGCTGCTGCGACCGCGCCAGGCCGGCATCGGCATTGGCCAGGCACTTGCGCAGATGCAACAACTCGTCGCCCAGGTCGAGACCGGCCACGCCATCGTCCCAGCGGCTGCGCGTTTGATCCGGCCGTGCCGGATAATGCCGCGCCAGCTGCAGCAGACGATCAGCCATACGCCCGCCGAACCAGTTCTCGGCGCGGCCCAGGTCACGACGGGTCAGCCGCCCCAGATCGGTCAGGATCGCCTGCATCAGACGCCGGCCATGCCAGACCGGATTGCGCAACACCACCAGTTTGAACGCCATCACTGCGCAACCCACGCCCATCAGCATTCCGGGCGCTTCATTGAGGAAAAACTCGACGTTGTAGCCGACACCCGGCGCCGGCAGGCAGAGCACGATGAAGTGCAGACAGAACGAGGTCGAGGTCGCGGCCGTCGCTGGTTTGGCCATGCCCAGCACGCCGAAGAACAGCGGCACGCCCAGCACCATGCAGAGCATCACGAAACCATCGATCTGCGGCATCAGAATCTGGCCGACGAAGAACGCCACCGGCAGCGCGTAGAAGATGCCGCGCAGGAACATCATGCCGATCTGCGGCGCCGCTTCGAGGCGGGCGAACAAGCTGCAGACCACACAGGCCAGCAGCAGCGCACCGGTGGCGTGGGTCCAGCCGGTGGCCAGCCAGAACGACGCCAGAACCAGAAAGGTCAGCGCGCTGCGCGAGCCATACACCAGCGCGGTCTGCCAGTCGTAATGCCAGGACAAGGCGCGCGGTGCATCGGCCGGAGCCTTGCCCTCCTCGACCGCGCGCAACGCGTGGCTGGCTTCCTCGACACGCAACAGCAGCACCATCAAGCGTTCCAGACACAGTTGCTGGCCACTGCTCAGCTCATCGTCCTGCGCGGCCTGGCGCAGTTGCTCGACCAGCTCCAGCAGGCCCGCTGGCTGCTCCTGCTGCAAACGCTCGTCCACCACCTGCAGCCAGGGCGCGACCGCCTGCGCCTCGACACCGCTCAGTTGCCGCCACTGCCGCGCCACCCCACGAGCCAGACGCAGCATGCCGAGCAGATCACGACTCAACACCCGCAACGCCACGGCACGCTGGCGACCACGGGCACCCTCGAACCAGGCGTGCTCGCGCTGGGCGTCGACGGCGACGATCCGCGCCAGCACCTCCAGCAAGCCCTGTCGCGAATCAGCCTCACCCGCCAGCGCCTGACGCGAAGCTGCAACGCCGGCCTGCCAGGTGTTGCGCGCCTGCTGTGCCAGTTGCCGCTCGACGCGCTGCGGCCAGAGCAAAGCGCTGCTCAGGGTGGCGCAGATGATGCCCAGGCAGATTTCCGTGCAGCGGGCGATAGCTTCATCGAATACCACATGCGGCTTGCCGATGGCCGGCAAGGCGATGATCGCCACGGTGTAGCCAGCCAGCACGAAGGAATATGACCAGGCGCTGCGCAACATGGTCGAGGACGCCGTACACAACGCCAACCACAAGGCGAACGCCAGTATGAACAGCAGCGGCGCCTGGGCGAACAGGCCCATCATCACCACGGCCATGAAGGTGCCGACCAGGGTGCCGAGCAGCCGCGCCAGGCCCTTCTGCACCACCATGCCGGACAGCGGCTGGGCGACGATGAACGCGGTCATCAACGCCCACTGCGGTTGCTCCAGGCCGAAACGCAACGCACACCACAACGCCAGACCGCCGCCGAGCAGGGTCTTGATGGCAAATTGAACGGCTTGCGAGCTTGGCGCGAGAAACGCCAGCAAGGAATCACGCACGATGGCTACCTGAAGAAATCTCAACTCTGAACATAGCTGTAGCGATTGGGTTCCGCCTCCGTGCGAAACTCAATTATTAGCTAGCTAAGTATTTATGTCCAGAAGGCGCCATACACCCAGGCAGTCAACGTGCAAATAAAAAAAGGGCGACCGAAGTCGCCCGAATTGCCTTGCGTGCCCAGTGAACTGGAAGGGTTAGCTCTGCTTGCGCTTGTGAGCATCCTTCCAGATGAAGTAACCAACACCCCCGAAGAACGCGACCATCAGAAGAACGGTGCCGACTCCGGCGAGAACCACTGTATCGACGAACATGGCTGCCTCCTGTTGTGCCTGTCTGTCTGGGATGGCTTCACGTTATCAGCGCTGGCAGCGGGAAAATTGATCTGGGTCAATGGCTGACGAGCAGGCGCGACCAGGCCGGAGGGAATACTGACCCAGGTCAAGAAATCGAGAGGGTGCGAGGCGGGAAGCACGGCCTGGCAGCCGTGCATGACGAACAAACGGTGGGAGTTTCAGCGCTTCTTGGGCTTGCTCTTGGACTTCTTCTTGGCCTTGCCGATCGGCAATACCTGCTCGAAAACCTGGCGCATCTCGTTGAGGCGCTTGTCGTTGAGATCGTGGATACGCTTGTCGCGCTCGGCGGCGAAATCGATCAGCTTGTCGTCATTGCTCATAGCGGAAACCGAATCAGGCGAAAGGTCAGGTTCAGGCGTGGCGCGCAGGCTTGCCGCGTCTTCGCCACTTGATGTTGCCAATGATGCTGGGTCGGCCCGCGCATGACCAGTAGCGAAGCGTGTTCCAGCGTCAGTGAATGTTCGATGCGCGTACTGCCGACGCGGCGCAGGTCGAAACGCCGGCTGCCGCCCAGATTGAGCGAGGCGATCAGCGGATCACGTCCCAGCTCCGGCTCGGCATCGCTGTGCCAGCCCATGGAGTCCTGGCCGTCGCGGTAATAGTTGAGCAGCACGGCATTGAGCGATTGCCCGACTTCTTTCTCGAGCCGTTGGCGAATCTCGTCCAGCAAGGGCGTCCAGGGCAACGGCTCGTGGATCTTCCCCGAGTAGCGATAACGCGCCTCGGGGTCGCCATACCAAGCCGTCAGCCGCGGTGTTCGATGATAGCGACCATGGATGAACAGCTCCGGCTGCTGCCAGGGTGTCTGCTCGACCAGCATATGCAGCCAGCTGTCGGCGAGCGCGGGGTCGATCCAGCCTGGGAGGTAGCCCAGCTCTGCATCGGCGAGTGCGGGCAAGGGGTCGGCGAACAGCATGACGATCTACGCACAAAAGAATGAAAAGAGTTTCTCAGACTTCCACATCCACCCAAAGTCCTTGTCGCGGAAGATCGCCCAGCGTCTGCTCCACCTCTTCCGGCTCGGCCTCGGCCAGCTGTTCCGGAGTGTAGCCACGCCGCTGACGGCGGCGCTGCTCTTCGCGCAGCAGCTCCTCGGTTTCCTGCGGGTGCCGCTTGTCCAGGCTCAGCGCACTTTCCTTGGCGCTGCCTTCGGCCGGAGTCACCGGAGGAATCTCGGGCTTGGGCTTGATCACGTCCTGCGTGGCAGTGACTGGCACCAGGCTATGGGGGATAGGCGGTAGCACGTTACAGCACCTCCTTTGGTCAGGCTGTCGGCCCCGTGAGCCGCGACTTTAGCCGGTGCTCGCTACACTTTCGACTAAGCCGCTCGGCAATAGTGCCACGACCGCTTTGGCCGCGGCGCCGCATCCGTTAACATAGCCGGCTTTTTCACGCGGGAGACAGACAGGCATGGCGCAATATCAACCGGGGCAACGCTGGATCAGTGACAGCGAAGCGGAATTGGGTCTGGGAACCATCCTCGCCGAGGACGGCCGCCTACTCACCGTGCTCTACCCGGCCACCGGCGAAACCCGCCAGTACGCTACGCGCAATGCCCCATTGACCCGTGTACGCTTCGCTCCGGGCGACGAGATCACCCATTTCGAGAACTGGAAGCTCACCGTGCAGGAAGTCGAAGACGTCGACGGACTGCTGGTCTATCACGGCCTCAATGCCCAGCATCAGCCGGTCACCATGCCGGAAACCCAGCTGTCGAACTTTATCCAGTTCCGCCTGGCCAGCGACCGCCTGTTCGCCGGCCAGATCGACCCGCTGTCCTGGTTCGCCCTGCGCTACCACAGCCTGGAACACAACAGCCGCCTGCAGCAGTCGTCGCTCTGGGGCCTCGGCGGCGCCCGCGCACAACCGATCGCCCACCAGTTGCACATCGCTCGCGAAGTGGCCGACCGTATCGCTCCGCGTGTACTGCTGGCCGACGAAGTGGGCCTGGGCAAGACCATCGAGGCCGGCCTGGTGATCCATCGCCAACTGCTCTCCGGGCGCGCCAGCCGTGTGCTGATTCTGGTGCCGGAAAACCTGCAGCACCAGTGGCTGGTGGAAATGCGCCGCCGTTTCAACCTCGACGTCGCCCTGTTCGACGCCGAGCGTTTTATGGAAAGCGATGCCAGCAACCCCTTCGAAGATTGCCAGCTGGCGCTGGTCGCCCTGGAGTGGCTGAAGGACGACGAGAAGGCCCAGGATGCGCTGTTTGCCGCCGGCTGGGACCTGCTGGTGGTCGACGAAGCCCACCACCTGGTCTGGCACCCGGAACAGGCCAGCGCCGAATATTCACTGGTCGAGCAACTGGCCGAGGTCATCCCCGGCGTGCTGCTGCTCACCGCCACCCCGGAACAGCTCGGTCAGGACAGCCACTTCGCCCGCCTGCGCCTGCTCGATCCAGCCCGTTTCCATGATCTGCAGGCCTTCCGCGCTGAAAGCAGTCAGTACCGCCCAGTCGCCGAAGCCGTGCAGGAACTGCTCGATCAGGACAAGCTCAGCGCCCAGGCACGTGATGCCATCGGCGGCTTCCTCGGCGATGAAGGCCGCAAACTGCTCGACGCCATTGATACTGGCGACAGCGAAGCCCGCGCTCGCCTGGTACGCGAACTGCTCGACCGCCACGGCACCGGCCGCCTGCTGTTCCGTAACACTCGCGCCGCTGTGCAGGGTTTCCCTGAGCGCGAACTGCACCCCTACCCGCTGCCGAGCCCGGACGAATACCTGGAGCTGCCGATCGGCGAGCATGCCGAGCTGTACCCGGAAGTCAGCTACCAGGCGCAGGACGATGTCGACGAAGAGCAGCGCTGGTGGCGCATCGACCCACGTGTCGAGTGGCTGATCGACACCCTGAAGATGCTGAAGAAATTCAAGGTGCTGGTGATCTGTGCCCACGCCGAAACCGCACTGGATCTAGAAGACGCCCTGCGCGTGCGCTCCGGTATCCCGGCCACGGTGTTCCACGAAGGCATGAGCATCCTCGAGCGCGACCGCGCCGCTGCCTACTTCGCCGACGAAGAGTTCGGCGCGCAGGTGCTGATCTGCTCGGAAATCGGCTCCGAGGGCCGAAACTTCCAGTTCGCCCATCACCTGGTGTTGTTCGATCTGCCGGCCCACCCGGACCTGCTCGAGCAGCGCATCGGTCGTCTCGACCGTATCGGCCAGAAGCACCGCATCCAACTGCACGTGCCGTACCTGGAAAACAGCCCGCAGGAACGCCTGTTCCAGTGGTACCACCAGGCGCTGAATGCCTTCCTCGCCACCTGCCCGACCGGCAACGCCCTGCAGCACCAGTTCGGCCCGCGTCTGCTGCCGATGCTGGAGAACGCCGACGACGGCGAATGGCAGCAACTGGTCGACGAAGCCACTGCCGAGCGCATCCGCCTGGAAGGTGAGCTGCATAGCGGCCGCGACCGCCTGCTGGAGCTGAACTCCGGCGGCGCCGGTGAAGGCGAAGCACTGGTCGAGGCGATCCTCGAGCAGGACGACCAGTTCACCCTGCCGATCTACATGGAAGAGCTGTTCAACGCCTTCGGCATCGACAGCGAAGACCACTCCGACAACGCCCTGATCCTGCGCCCCAGCGAGAAAATGCTGGATGCCAGCTTCCCTCTGGGTGACGACGAAGCGGTGACCATCACCTACGACCGCGAGCAGGCCCTGGTCCGCGAAGACATGCAGTTCCTCACCTGGGAACACCCCATGGTGCAGGGCGGCATGGACCTGGTGCTGTCCGGCTCGATGGGCAACACCGCCGTCGCGCTGATCAAGAACAAGGCGCTCAAGCCTGGCACCGTGCTGCTGGAGCTGCTCTACGTCAGCGAAGTAGTCGGCCCGCGCAAACTGCAACTGGGGCGTTTCCTGCCGCCAGCGGCGCTGCGCTGCCTGTTCGACGCCAATGGCAACGACCTGGCCGCCAAGGTCGGTTTCGAGACGCTCAACGACCAGTTGGAAAGCGTGCCACGCGCCAGCGCCAACAAGTTCGTCCAGGCCCAGCGCGACGTGCTGGCCAAACAGATCAACGACGCCGAAGCCAAGGTCATGCCGCGCCATATCGAGCGCGTCGCCGAGGCCAAGCGTCGCCTGATCGCCGAACTGGACGAAGAACTGGCGCGCCTGGTCGCCCTGCGCGCGGTCAACCCAAGCGTACGTGACAGCGAGATCGACGCCCTGCGCGAGCAGCGCGAACAGAGCCTGGCGATGTTCGACAAGGCCGCCCTGCGCCTGGAAGCGATTCGCGTACTGGTGGCGGGCTAAGCACGCCCGCTCCGTAGGGTGCGCCATGCGCACCGAGCGTGTGCACCGAAGAATCTCGGTGCATACAGCGCACTCTACGGATCGCCTAGCTCCTCCAGCCTCCTCTGCAGAAACTGTCGATCCGGGCCCTGTTGCGCCAGCGCCAGGGCCTGACGGTAGGCTGCAATCGCCTGCTCGCGGCGGCCCAGCCTGCGCAGCAGATCGGCCCGCGCCGCATGGGCCAGGTGGTAACCGTCCAACTCGCCCATGGCCAGCAGACGGTCGATCTGCTGCAGCCCGGTCTCAAACCCATCACGCATGGCCAGCGCCACGGCGCGGTTGAGCTCGATCACCGGCGACGGACTCAGGCGCAGCAGCTCGTCGTACAGGCCGACGATTTGCACCCAATCGGTGTCTTCCAGACTGGCCGCCTCGGCATGCACTGCGGCAATCGCCGCCTGCAGGCTGTAAGGGCCGAAACGCCGTGAATGCAGGGCCTGCAGGACCAGGGCCTCGCCTTCGGCGATCAGTTCGCGGTCCCACACACTGCGATCCTGCGCCTCCAGCAAGATCACCTCGCCATCGACCCCGCTGCGTGCCGCGCGACGCGATTCATGCAGCAGCATCAGCGCCAGCAGCCCCTGCACCTCCGGCTCGGGCAGCAGCTCCTGCAGCAAACGGCCCAGGCGAATCGCCTCGTCAGACAGCTGGCTGCGGGTCAGTGAATCGCCGGAGCTGGCAAAGTAGCCTTCGTTGAACACCAGATAGATCACCCGCAACACCGCCTCCAGGCGCTCGGGCAGTTCGCTACGCCCCGGCACCTCGTAAGGGATGCGCGCGTCACGAATCTTCGCCTTGGCCCTGACGATGCGCTGCGCCAGGGTCGAAGGACTGGAGAGGAAGGCGCGAGCGATCTCCTCGGTGGTCAGGTCGCACACCTCGCGCAGGGTCAACGCCACCTGGGCATCGCTGGCCAGCGCCGGGTGGCAGCAGGTGAAGATCAGGCGCAGGCGGTCGTCCTCGAGTAGCTCGCCCTCCTCGGCGCCACTCTCATCTGGCAACTCGACCTGTTCGTCCAGCGGCTGAAAGCGGCGCTGCCTACGCAGGTTGTCGATGGCCTTGAAGCGCCCAGCAGAGACCAGCCAGGCGCGCGGGTTGTCCGGAACACCACTCTGCGGCCACTGCTCGACCGCACTGCGAAAGGCCTCATGCAGCGCCTCTTCGGCCAGGTCGAAATCGCCGAGCAGGCGAATCAGGGTGGCGAGCACCCGACGCGACTCCTCGCGGTACAGCCGCGCGATCAGATCGGTGACAGGTGGCGATATCGACATGCGCTTCTCCTCGACGAATGCCTACGTTGCCCAATACTGCTCGTGACGTCGAGGGGCGGCACGATCCGCCACTCGATTTGGCACCCCTCGCATTGGCAGCCGCACGGCCGCTGGGCATAGTCGCGCCATTCCAATAACGAAGGGAGTCTTGCTATGCGTTGGTTGCTGCTCGGCCTGGCGGGTGCTGCGGTATTTCTTTATGGCCGGATCACCGGCGATGCGCAGCTCAGCCTGCTGACCAAGGGCATCCCGGTGATCGCCCTGCTGCTCTGGCTGCGCCAGGCACCGGCTGGCACCTACCGCCGCTGGATCTGCATCGGCCTGGTATTTTCCCTGGCCGGCGACATCCTTCTGGACTGGCCTGGCGACCTCTTCGTGTTCGGCCTCGGCGCCTTCCTGATCGGCCACCTGGCCTATCTGCGCGCCTACGTCTCCGATAGCCGGCTGCCGGCCCTACCCGCCTTGCTGCTGGCGCTGATCGCCGGTGGCGCGATGTTCGCCATACTGGCCAGCAGCGGCCTGGGCGAGCTGCTGATTCCGGTGGCCTGTTATGCCACCGCGATTTGCCTGATGCTCTGGCGCGCCCTGGCCCGCATCGGCCACCCGGACCTACAGCCGAGCTCCACCTGGCTCGCCGCAGTTGGTGCGGCGCTCTTCGTGCTGTCCGACAGCCTGATCGGCATCGACCGCTTCGTCACCAGCTTTGACGCGGCGCCCTACGCCATCATCCTCACCTACTGGCTTGGCCAGTGGGGCATCGCCGCCTCGGCCTTTCGACGCACCAAGGCCTGATACCTTCGTGCGGGCAGTCGGGAAAGCCCTGACTATTGCCCGCACTTGGCTAGGCTTTGTACGAAAAGTGCCTGCGCTCGGTGATGCTTCGTTAAAAACTGGTTCGGCAAGCCGCTTACGGCTAACGCGCTTCAGCGCGGCCCGGAGGGCGAGCGCAGCGAGTTATGCTCATTTACAACTCGTAAACTCCGCTTCCTCACCCGTTTTTGCCTCGCCTGACCATCGCTCGACGACTTTTCGTACAAAGCCTAAAATGCCGGCCTTTTCCGCTACCCGTTGCTACCGCCGTGAGCCAAGAACCTGATCGTCTATTCGCCCAGCCTCTGCCCGAGGTGCCCGACTTCGTCTTCAACGAGGACGTGGTACGGGTCTTCCCCGACATGATCAAGCGTTCGGTCCCCGGCTACCCGACTATCGTCGAGAACATCGGTGTGCTCGCCGGCCAGTTCGCCCAGCCGCAGACCACTCTGTATGACCTCGGCGCCTCGCTCGGTGCAGTCACCCAGGCCCTGCGCCGCCATGTACGCGTCGATGGCTGCAAGGTGATCGCCGTGGACAACTCGCCGGCCATGGTCGCGCGCTGCAGCGAGTACTTGCATGCCCAGGACGCCATGTTCCAGGAGCTGCTGCCGGTAGATGTGATCGAGGCCGACATTCTCGCCCTCGATCTGCAACCCACCTCATTGGTCACGCTCAACTTCACCCTGCAATTCATCCCGCCGGAACGGCGCCTGGAACTGCTCACACGCATTCGCCAGGCCCTGCTGCCCGGTGGCGCGCTGATCCTCTCGGAGAAACTGCGCTTCGAAGACGCCGCCGAGCATGAGCTACTCACCGAACTGCATGTCGCCTTCAAGCGCGCCAACGGCTACAGCGAACTGGAGATTGCGCAGAAACGCAGCGCCATCGAGAAGGTGATGCTGCCCGACAGCCTCCAGCAGCACCGCGAGCGCCTGTTGGCTGCCGGTTTCAGCAAGGTGGTGCCCTGGTTCCAGTGCCTTAACTTCGCCTCGCTGGTGGCCCTGCCATGATGCGCGACCTGGATCTCGACGCGCTGCAGGCGCAACTGGCCGGCACCCCGCTGCTGGACTGGGCTTGTGAGCTGCCCGGGCAACTCGATGCCAAACTGGCCATCGGTCACGGTGACCTGCCGCGCTGGTATGGCGCCGTGCAGGCACTGCCGGATCTACCGGTAAGCGAGGTGGAGCTGGTGCAACGCTTCGCCTTTGGCGGCGCCTGCGACGAGGAGACCCGCGCACAATTGAAAGCGGCCCTGCAGGGCTTGATTCCCTGGCGCAAGGGGCCATTCGAATTGTTCGGTGTGCATATCGACACCGAATGGCGCTCGGACTGGAAATGGCAGCGCGTCGCGCCGCACCTGGACCTGGTCGGCAAACGCATCCTCGATGTCGGTTGCGGCAACGGCTACTACATGTGGCGCATGCTCGGTGCGGGCGCAGACAGCGTGGTCGGCATCGACCCCAACTGGCTGTTCCTCTGCCAGTTCCTGGCGATGAAGCGCTACCTGCCGGATCAGCCTATATGGCACCTGCCGCTGGCCTTCGAGGAGCTGCCAGCCAAGCTGCAAGGCTTCGACACCGTGTTCTCCATGGGTGTGCTTTACCACCGCCGCTCGCCCATCGACCACCTGCTCGATCTGAAGGATGCCTTGGTCAAGGGCGGCGAACTGGTGCTGGAAACCTTGGTGGTCGAGGGCGACAGCGAGCAGGTGCTGGTGCCGGAAGACCGCTACGCACAGATGCGCAACGTCTGGTTCCTGCCCTCGGTGCCGGCACTGGAGCGCTGGCTGCGCCGTGCCGGTTTCGAGGACGTACGCTGCGTCGACGTCAGCACCACCTCGGTGGAAGAACAACGTGCCACCGAATGGATGCGCTTCCAGTCGCTGCCGGAGTTCCTCGACCCGGCCGACCACAGCCGCACCGTCGAAGGCCTGCCGGCACCGACCCGCGCCGTACTGGTCGCGCGCAAGCCCTAGGTACAGCGGGTCTCGTCGGGCGGGTGCAACCCGCCAGACTGCAATTGGCGGGTTGCATCCGCCCTACGGCCGTAGCCAACGCGCCCGCCGCTGTGCGATCAGCCGCAGCGGTTCACCGGCGCCCTGCTCTACCACACCACGGGCACCGCCCAGGCGGATCCTTCCCTCGATGTCCTGCGCCAGCAGACGACGCATGCGGCGGCGCCAGAACCAGGCGCCAACCCAGTCGACGATGGCGTTCTGCAGATCCAGCGGCCACATGGCCGGCATGTAGAACTCGGGCACGGCCGGATGCGACTTGTCGTACTTGCTCGAACTGTTCATGGCTTTTCCTCCGTTTCGCTGCCGGCCTGTGCCGGGCTTGCGATCAGAATGAAACGCGCCTATCGTTCAAACAAACGACAAATATCAAACACCAAATTAAGTAATATTTAACGATCATGAACATGACAGCAACCACCGCCCTGCCGCTTCTGGAAAGCGATGTGCTGCGCACCTTCGTCGCCATCGCCGACAGCGGGAGCTTTACCCGCACGGCAGCGCAGGTGTTTCGCAGCACGGCAGCCGTCAGCCTGCAGATCAAGCGCCTGGAGGAAACGCTCGGCCAGCGCCTGTTCACTCGCGAGGCCAGGCGCGTGCAACTGACTGCCGAGGGCGAGTTGCTGCTGGGCTACGCCAGGCGTCTGCTCAAACTCAACGAAGAAGCGGTGGCACGCTTTCTCACCCCGACGCTGACCGGCCGCGTGCGCTTCGGCACGCCGAACGATATCGGTGATCGCGTGTTACCCAGTGTGCTCATGCTGTTCGCCCGCAGCCATCCGGCCGTGGAAGTCGAGGTAAACGTGGGGCGCAGTGTGGATCTGGTGGCCAAGCTGGATGCCGGCGAGTTGGACCTGACCCTGATCAACGCGGGCAATGACGGCCTGGATGATTCGCGCGGCGAAGTAATCTATTCCGAAGAACTGGTCTGGGCTGGACGCGACGGCGGCCTGGCCATGCAGCGCTCGCCCCTGCCACTGGCGCTGGCCAACCCGGGCTGCGCTTGGCGCCGTAACGCCCTCGATGCGCTGGACCGGCAAGGGCTGGCGTACCGTATCGCCTATTCCTGTGAACAGTGCGCAGGCCAGGAAGCAGCAATGACCGCCGACCTCGCCATCGCGCCCTTCCCGCGCAGTCTGGTCAGACCACCCCTGCGCCGGCTCGGTGCGGAACAGGGCTTGCCTGCCCTCGGCGAGTACCACATCAAACTGATTCTCGGCCATCAACGCACTGACGCCGTCGATGCGCTCGCCAGGCAGATGGTTCAGGCTTTCGCACAGGGCTGAATGGGGCGCGCTTACTTAGAGATTCAGACGATCGCACAGAGCTGTGTAGGGTGCGCCGTGCGCACCGCGGCGCCTGCCGGTGCGCACAGCGCACCCTACGATCAGCCACCCGAACGGCAGTTGAACGCCCAACTCCCCAGCACTCGACTACGTTCAGCCGCGATCGGCCGCGGCGACGATCAGCGCCTTCATCTCAGCGACAGCCTGCTTGAAACCAACGAACAACGCATGGGCGACGATAGCGTGGCCGATGTTCAGTTCGTTGATGCCAGGAATCGCGGCGACAGCCTCGGCATTGTGGTAGTGCAAGCCGTGACCGGCGTTGACGATCAGCCCGTGGTTCAGGCCGCAGATAACGCCATCGCGAATGCGTGAAAGCTCATGCGCGGCTTCTTCCGCGGTGTGCGCATCAGCATAGCGACCGGTGTGCAGTTCGATGGCCGGCGCACCGACGCGCATGGCCGCTTCGATCTGCCGCTCTTCGGCATCGATGAACAGCGACACCTCGCAACCGGCCAGCGTCAGCCGCTCCACCGCCGCTGCGATACGCGCCTCCTGCCCGGCCACATCGAGACCGCCTTCGGTGGTCAGCTCCTGGCGGGTTTCCGGTACCAGGCAGACATGCGCCGGACGGATCTGCTCGGCGAAACCGAGCATGAAATCGGTGACGCCCATTTCGAAGTTCATCCGCGTCTGCAGCACATCGGCCAGCACACGTACGTCGCGATCCTGAATGTGCCGACGGTCTTCACGCAGGTGCACGGTAATGCCGTCGGCACCGGCTTCTTCGGCGTCCAACGCAGCCTTGACCGGGTCCGGGTAGCGCGTGCCACGAGCCTGGCGCAGGGTGGCGACGTGGTCGATGTTCACGCCGAGCAGAATACGATTGGCCTCAGTCACGCTTGGACTCCTTGAGCGTCATGAAAAGTTCGCGGCTGACCAGGGGCCTGCCGCCGAGATGAGGTGCCAGCGCCTGACGCATCAGGCGCTTGGCGGCAGCCAGCGCGCCTGGGGTCTGCCAGTCGGCTTCAGCCATGGCCAACAGTTCGCGGCCCTGGAATACACCGGGTTGCAGTTGTACCACCGGCACCAGGCCTATGTCCTGCTGCCAACGGTAAAGTGCAGTCGGATCGATGGGTTGGTCGTGCTGATCACGATCCAGGGCGAAACCATAGCCCAGCTCGTCCAACAGGCGCCATTCGAATGCGCGCAGTAGTGGCTCCAGCGGCCGACCGGCCGCTAGCGCCTGCAGGGTCAGGCCATAGTGTTCGAGCATCACAGGATGCGGGTCTTCGGCCGGCAGCAGACGGATCAGTAGCTCATTGAGATAAAGCCCAGAGAACAGCGCCTCGCCGGTCAGCAACAGAGGAATGCCGGCGCTTTCCAGGCGGCCGACGGTCTTCAGCTCGCCCCGCCCCCGCAGCTCCAGCTCCAACGGCGCAAAAGGCCGGGCGATGCTGCCGACCTTGCCGCGTGCGGCGCGTAGCACGGCACGCACGCGGCCCTGGGCGGTGAAGAAGTCCACCAGGGCGCTGCTTTCCTTGTACGGACGGCTATGCAGAACGTAGGCGGCAGAAGTCATATGAGTAACCGCCAGAATGCGCCATGAGCAACAACGAGGATGCGCATGGCGCCTCGATCAATCCAGGTAACCCAGCGAACGCAGGGCGCGTTCGTCGTCGGACCAGCCACCTTTGACCTTTACCCAGAGGTTGAGCATCACCTTGGAGTCGAACATGGTTTCCATGTCCTTGCGCGCTTCCTGGCCGATGCGTTTGATGCGCTCGCCCTTGTCGCCGATGATGATCTTCTTCTGTCCGTCGCGCTCCACCAGGATCAGACCGTGGATATGCAGGATACGGCCCTCCTGCTTGAACTCCTCGATCTCCACGGTGATCTGGTACGGCAGCTCGGCACCGAGCTGGCGCATGATCTTCTCGCGGATCAGCTCGGCCGCCAGGAAGCGGCTGGAACGGTCGGTGATCTGGTCTTCCGGGTAGAAATGCTCGGACTCCGGCAGGCGCTCGCCCACCAGCTTCTCGAGGGTGTCGAGGTTCTGCCCCTGCAGCGCGGAGATCGGCACGATCTCGGCTTGCGGCAATTGCTCGGCCAGCCAGCCCAGGTGCGGCAACAGCTCGCTCTTGTCTTCCAGGCGGTCGGATTTGTTCACCGCCAGCAGGATAGGACATTTGACGTGCTGCACCTTCTCCAGCACCAGTTGATCTTCGTCGGTCCAGCGCATGCGGTCGACCACGAACACCACGACGTCAACGTCCTTCAGTGCGGTGGAGGCGCTACGGTTCATGTAGCGGTTGAGCGCCTTGTCGTTCTGCTTGTGCAGGCCAGGCGTGTCGACGTAGACGGCCTGAATCTCGCCCTCGGTCTTGATACCGAGCATGTTGTGGCGGGTGGTCTGCGGTTTGCGCGAAGTGATCGCCAACTTCTGCCCGAGGATGTGGTTGAGCAGCGTCGACTTGCCCACGTTGGGCCGGCCGACGATGGCGACGTAGCCGCAACGGGTCACAGGTGCATCAGTCATTGCCATTCTCCACCCCGAGGGCGATCAGCGCCGCAGCCGCAGCGACCTGCTCGGCGATACGCCGGCTGCCGCCCTGGCCCAGGGTCTTTTCATTGAGCAGGGAAACCTGGCACTCGACCATGAAGGTACGGCAGTGCGGCTCGCCCTGTACGTCCACCACCTCGTAACGAGGCAGCTCGCAGGCACGCGATTGCAGGAACTCCTGCAGGCGCGTTTTCGGGTCCTTGTTGGTGTCGACCAGGGTCAGGCCGTCCAGCTCGCCGGTCAGCCAGTCCAGCACGCGCTCGCGCGCTGCATCCATGCCGGTGTCCAGATAGATGGCGCCGATCAGCGCCTCCAGAGCATCGGCCAGGATCGACTCGCGTCGAAAGCCGCCGCTTTTCAGCTCACCAGAGCCCAGGCGCAGGTATTCGCCCAGCTCGAAACCGCGCGCCAGCACGGCCAGCGTCTCGCCCTTGACCAGGCGTGCGCGCAGGCGCGACAGCTGGCCTTCGCGGGCCTGTGGGAAGCGCTCGAACAGCGCTTCACCAGCGACGAAATTGAGGATGGCATCACCGAGAAATTCCAGCCGCTCATTATTGCGGCCGGCGAAACTGCGATGGGTCAGAGCCAGGACCATCAGGTCCTGGTCCTTGAAGCTATAGCCGAGCTTGCGCTCGAGGCGGGACAGATTGGGAGTCACGGCATCCGTACACGAAATTCTTTGTCGAAATTCACCACCAGATCGAGGTTCTCGATCAGCGGCTCGCGTTTTTCATACTTGAGGTGAACCAGAAACTCGTTGTTCTCCACCTTCACCTGCAGAGCGTCGCGCATGTTCAGGTCACGAATGTTGTTGACCTGCATGCCTTTGCTCACATGGTTGTAAAACTCACCGACGGTGCGTACATCCGACGCCTTGTCGGTTTCCACCGAAGTGATGATCTTCTCCAGCGACATGTAGTCGAGATAGTGCGGCATCACCTTGAAGGCAGTGCTGGCGAAAAATGCCACCACGGCCAGAGCCACCAACCAACCCAGAATGGAAAGCCCCTGCTGCGAGCGCGCGAAAGTCATGTGTATCCCCAATAGACGGTCTTGTTGGAAAGCCTGACGGCTAGACTATTTATAGCCTGTGGCGCTGCATTGAACAGCGCGCCAGTGCTCAATGAATCAGGCCGACTCGAGAGAAATTGGGCAGATTGCCGGTCTTGGGCTCCGGCCAGCTCATCCAGATGGCGAAGGCCTTGCCGACGATATGGTCGTCCGGGACCATGCCCCACAGCTCCTGAGGGATATGACGATCACGCCAGTAACGGCTGTCGTTGGAGTTGTCACGGTTGTCGCCCATCATGAAGTAGTGCCCTTCCGGCACCACCCATTGACCGCCGGGTTCGCGGCGCATGCGGGTCATTTCCTTGCGGATGGTGTGCTCGACCTGGCCGAGGCGCTCCTGATAGAGCGTCGCACTGCCCAGGCTACCGGCCTCTTCGCCGATCAGTTTCTCGGCCACCGGCTCACCATTGATCAGCAGGCGCTTGCCCTGAGTGTACTCGATACGATCACCCGGCAGACCGACCACGCGCTTGATGTAGTTGATGCTCGGGTCGCTGGGGTAGCGGAACACCATCACATCGCCGCGCTGCGGGTTATCCACCTCGATGATCTTCTCGTCGATCACCGGCAGGCGGATGCCGTAAGCGAACTTGTTGACCAGGATGAAATCGCCCACTTCCAGGGTCGGCTTCATCGACCCGGATGGAATCTGGAACGGCTCGACCAGAAACGAGCGCAGTACCAGCACGATAGCCAGCACCGGAAAGAAGGATTTGCCGTACTCGACCAGCAAGGGCTCCTTGCTCAGGCGCTCCAGCACCCTGTCGTCGGGATCGTCGACCCGCCCCTGGTACGCCGCAATTGCCGCACGGCGGCGCGGAGCCAGCAGGATCAGATCGACCAGGGCCAGAAAGCCGCAAACGGCGACCGCGATAACCAACAGGAGCGGGAAATTGATCGACATAGAGCCTTAGCTATCCAACCTGAGCACGGCGAGGAAGGCTTCTTGTGGAATCTCCACGTTACCGACCTGCTTCATGCGTTTCTTACCGGCCTTCTGCTTCTCGAGCAGCTTCTTCTTACGGCTCACGTCGCCACCGTAACACTTGGCCAGTACGTTCTTTCTGAGCGCCTTGACAGTGGTCCGCGCGATGATCTGGCCGCCAATGGCTGCCTGAATCGCCACATCGAACATCTGCCGAGGAATCAGTTCCTTCATCTTCTCGGTCAACGCACGGCCTTTATAGGCCGCGTTATCACGGTGCACGATCAATGCCAGGGCATCGACCTTGTCGCCGTTGATCAGTACATCCAGCTTGACCAGGTTGGCAGACTGGTAGCGATCGAAATGATAATCCAGCGACGCATAACCGCGGCTGGTGGACTTGAGCTTGTCGAAGAAGTCCAGTACCACTTCGTTCATCGGCATGTCGTAGCGAACCTGAACCTGCGAGCCGAGAAATTGCATGTCGCGCTGCACGCCACGCTTCTCGATGCACAGAGTAATGACGTTACCCAGGTGCTCCTGCGGCACCAGGATGGTCGCGTCGACGATCGGCTCGCGGAAATCGGTGACCGAAGAAACGTCCGGTAGCTTGGAGGGGTTGTCGACGACAATGGTTTCACCGGTCTTGAGCTCCAGCTCGTAGATCACGCTCGGCGCGGTGGTGATCAGATCGAGGTCGTACTCGCGCTCCAGGCGCTCCTGGATGATCTCCATGTGCAGCATGCCGAGGAAGCCGCAACGGAAACCGAAGCCCAGGGCATCGGAGCTTTCCGGCATGTATTGCAGCGAAGAGTCGTTCAGCGTCAGCTTCTGCAGAGCGTCGCGGAAATCCTCGAAGTCATCGGAGCTGACCGGGAACAAGCCGGCGTAGACCTGCGGCTGGATTTTCTTGAAGCCGGGCAGCACTTCGACCTCTGGGGTCGAAGAGAGGGTCAGGGTGTCACCCACCGGCGCACCGTGAATATCCTTGATGCTGGCAATGATGAAGCCCACTTCACCGGCTTTCAGATCCGCAGTGGCGGTGTGTTTCGGGGTGAAGACACCAACGCTGTCGACCAGGTGTACCTTGCCGGTGGACTTGACCAGAATCTTGTCGCCCTTCTTCACGCGGCCATGGCGCACACGCACCAGCGAGACCACGCCCAGGTAGTTGTCGAACCAGGAGTCGATGATCAGCGCCTGCAACGGCGCGTCAATATCACCTGTCGGGGCAGGAATCGTGTGCACCAGGCGCTCGAGCACCTCGTCCACGCCCATGCCGCTCTTGGCGCTGCAGGCCACGGCGTCGGTGGCGTCGATGCCGATGATCTTCTCGATCTCGTCCTTGACGCGGTCCGGGTCGGCCTGCGGCAGGTCCATCTTGTTCAGCACGGGCATTACTTCCAGCCCCTGCTCGATGGCGGTGTAGCAGTTGGCAACCGACTGCGCCTCGACACCCTGACCGGCATCCACCACCAGCAGCGCGCCCTCGCACGCAGCCAGAGAGCGCGAGACTTCGTAAGTGAAGTCGACGTGGCCGGGCGTATCGATGAAGTTCAGTTGGTAGGTCTTGCCGTCATTGGCCTTGTAGTGAAGAGTGACGCTGTGGGCCTTGATGGTGATGCCGCGCTCACGCTCCAGATCCATGGAGTCCAGAACCTGAGCCTCCATTTCACGCGCGGTGAGACCGCCGCACATCTGGATGAAACGGTCAGCCAAGGTGGACTTGCCGTGGTCAATGTGGGCAATGATGGAAAAATTGCGGATATGACTCAGGTCACTCACAGATCAACACTCAAAGAAGGCACAGGCAAGACGCTTGCCGAAAATAGCCGCGGATTGTACCCGATCCCTCGCGACCGCGTCACGTCTGCACAGCGCTGGTGCAGATACGAAAAAGGGCGCCCGAAAGCGCCCTTTTCAACGTACCCGGCTTATTCAGCCAGCTTGAACGTGATGAAGCTGGCACGCCCCTGACGCAGCACTCGCATGGACACCGAACGATTCTTCGGCAGTTCCTGCGCCACTTGGGTGAAGGTGCTGGTTGAATCGATGGCCTGATTGTTCAGGTGAGTGATCACGTCGCCCGGACGCAGGCCAATCATCGCTGCCGGGCCGTTGAGCACTTCCTTCACGACAACCCCGCCTTTGAGGTCGAGACCTTTCTTTTGTTCGGCGGTCAGCTCCACCACCGTGACGCCCAGGCGGTTATTGCTACGCTCGCCACCCTGCTCCGAACCGGACGACGCCAGTTCCTGACCTTCTTCCGGCAGCGTGCCAATCGTGACGCTGAGTTTCTTGCGCGAGCCATCGCGCACCACATCCAGCTCGGCCTTCTCGCCCGGTTTCAGCCCGCCAACCAGGTGCGGCAGGTCGGCCGACATGATGATCGGCTTGCCGTTGAGGTTGAGGATCACGTCACCCACCTGCAGGCCGCCCTTGTCCGCCGGGCCGTCTTCCAGCACCTGCGCGACCAGCGCGCCAGCGGGCTTGTCCAGACCGAAGGATTCGGCCAGATCCTTGTTCACTTCCTGAATCACCACACCGAGCCAGCCGCGAGTGACCTTGCCGTCGGCCTTGAGCTGGTCGGCGACCTGCATGGCCACTTCCATCGGGATGGCGAAGGACAGCCCCATGAAACCGCCGGAACGGGTGAAGATCTGCGAGTTGATACCCACTACTTCACCTTGCAGATTGAACAGCGGACCGCCGGAGTTACCCGGGTTGATCGCCACGTCGGTCTGGATGAACGGCACGTAGCTGTCGCTCGGCAGGTTGCGCCCCTTGGCGCTGACGATCCCGGCGGTCACCGAGTGGTCGAAGCCGAACGGTGAACCGATGGCCAGCACCCACTCGCCGACCTTCAGCTCGTCAGACTTGCCCAGACGTACCACAGGCAAATCCTTGCCCTCGACCTTGAGCAGCGCGACATCGCTGCGCGGATCGGCGCCAATCAACTTGGCTTCCAGCTCGCTGCGATCGGAGAGACGCACGATGATCTCGTCAGCATCGGCGACCACATGATTGTTAGTCATGATGTAGCCATCCGGCGAGATGATGAAACCAGAGCCCAGCGACTGCGCCTCGCGCTGGCGGCCGCCCGGGTTGCGCGGAGCCTGCGGGATGCTGCGCTCGAAGAACTCGCGGAACATCGGCGGCAGACCTTCCAGATCAGGCATCCCTGGCTGCCCGGCAACGGCGCGCTCGGGCATCTTCTGGCGGGTACTGATATTGACGACCGCGGGCGAAGCTTCCTCTACCAGATTGGTGAAGTCTGGCAGGCTGGCCTGAGCGAACAGACTTTGCCCCCAGAGCAAGGCAACCGCCAGCAGCGGCGCAATGGACTTGAGTTTTCTCATCGAACTACGACTCCCCATGTAAAACTCGGACACTCTCAACCCGCCGCTGGCACAGACACCAGCAGCGCACGTAGGACAACGGGCTGTAATAAGGGGTTCTCGGCAACGCGAGCAGCGCGCCATCGAACCAATAGCCAACTGGCAAGCAGACCACTCAGGCCAGCGAGAATCACCAGAGGCTCGGATAGACCCAGACCGTCCGCCAGCAGCGCAGCGGCGAACAGCCCCAGAAGTGGAAGCAGATAAACCAGAACAGAACTGCGCACCAGCAGATCTTCGCGCACACCGATGATCACGGTGTCGCCGACGGCCAGCGGCTTTTGACTGAGGGCGCGCACGTAACCGCGCTGCCGACCTACGCCGAGACGATCCATCAACCCCTGACCGCACGCCGCATTGGCCGAACAACTCGAGCAGGTGCTCTTGCGTAGCGTCTCGACCCAGACAGCGCCGGGCTCGAGCGCCACTACACGCCCCTGCTCTTCGATCATTGGCTAGCCTGTTCAGGAACTCCGGCACGCATGGACAGGGCGATACGCTCGGCAGTACCCAAAGGAATCTCACCGACCACGGTAACCATCACGTCACCTGCATCGGTGCTCATGCGCCGCGAAACGGCAACGGTCGGCCCCAGCTGGCTGCGCGCATCATCAACAACGCTGCCTTTCAAGGGCTCAAGGAAAACCGAGAATCGTGCCAGACCATCGCCGTACATCATGTAGGCGACAGAGTTATCAGAAGAAGGATCACGACGCAGCTGCGCGGCAGTCAAGGTAAAGCCTGGAGGCAACCAGTCCGAACGCCAGCTGCCTTCGGCCATGCTGTCGGCAGCACGCAAACGTACCGGACGACATCCCGAACTCGGTTGCATGGCGCTCGCTACGGGGGCGGAGGTATCTAGCTGGGCGAATTGGAATCGCTCCAGAAGCTGACCGCGCTCGTTCAAGAGCAGGGACTTCAACGGCAGGCCGGTTTCTCGATCCAGGTGCAACTCGAAGCCGTAACGATGCTGATCCTTGGGCGCCAACACCAGAACGTCGGCAGGACGATTGGCGATGCGCGACTGACCGGCGACACGAATGTCGTACCAGTTGCTCAGTTGCTCGGCATCCAGCTGACGGGCAGGCCAGGCTTGCCCCTCACTGACCTGATCGGCCAACGCGCCACTGACGCACTGAGCCTGACCATCGACCTTGAATACTTCCTGGGCAGGACCATCGAGCTGCAGAAGGCGCTCACGAACTTCGCCCCCCTCTTCTACTTGATGCCACACGGCATGGGTGGAAAAACTCCCATTGCGCTCATAGATGAACGTACCCTGGAAGCTTTGCTGGCGCTCTGCCGCAGCGAGGCGCCCGAGCAAGTCCTGCACCTCGGAGGCCTGAACCGGCAGAGCCAGCAGACCACCGAGAAGGTAGAGGGGAATCGCGCGCATGTGACTCCTTAGCGCTTAGCGGTTTTCCAGACTTGCAGCCCGAGCATAAGGCAGAGCGGTTTCACCGGTACCCATCACGGCTTCCTGCGCATGTTGACGCAGGTAGTTCGGCAGGCGCTGCTCATGCCAGCTGGCAGTGCCAGCTTCAGCGGGTTCGCCGACTTCCTCGCTGCTGTTGTAACCAGCGAGCAGTGCAGGACCTTGCACCTGAGGTACCGAAAGTACCGGAGAGGCTTCCTGCTGGGCCAGTTGGGCACCGCTCAGGTCATCCTGGTTGTAGAAGCGCACACCAGCCAGCACTGCAACAGTCACCGACGCTGCTACGGCTACACGCCCTACGCTACGCCAGATGGGTGCTTTGCGTGTTGGAACGGCTTCGTCGGCCAGCGCCGCAGACACGGCGGATGCGATGTCCAGTTGCGGCACCAATAGCTCACGATGCATGGCTGCACGGGCGACCTGGTAACGCGACCAGGTACCACGCAACTCGCCATTATCGCTGGCTGCGAGCACGCGCCGCAGTTCCAGTTCGTCCGCTTCGTTATCCATCACCGCGGACAGCGATTCCTGCAGGGTTTCACGACTCATGGTGTTCCTCTCTTGGCTGTCGCCGCTGCCTTAGGTTTCCTGCAGCAGAGGCTGCAGGGACTTATCAATTGCCTCACGTGCACGGAAGATCCGTGAACGCACTGTTCCTACCGGGCACTGCATGACACCGGCAATGTCCTCGTAACTCAGACCTTCAAACTCACGCAAGGTCAGAGCCGTGCGCAGGTCATCTGGCAACTGGGCGATGGTTCGATGCACGGTGGCTTCGATCTCGTCGCGCAGCAATGCCCGCTCCGGTGACTCGATGTCCTTGAGGCCGTGATCGCCATCGTAGAACTCCGCGTCATCGCTACTGACATCACTATCCGGCGGCCGCCGACCGCGTGACACCAGATAATTCTTCGCCGTATTGATGGCGATGCGGTACAGCCATGTATAGAACGCGCTGTCCCCGCGAAAGTTTCCAAGCGCTCGGTAGGCTTTTACGAACGCCTCCTGAGCGACATCCTGAGCCTCGTGGGTGTCGTGCACGAATCGCACGATCAAACCGAGGATCTTGTGCTGATACTTCAGCACCAACAGATCGAAGGCACGCTTGTCACCACGCTGCACTCGCTCGACCAGTTGCTGATCATCTTCCTGGGTTAGCATGCACTCTCCTCATGAGGCTTGGAGGAGGCTTGCGCCCGTAAGCGAATCAGCTTGCCAAGATAGACTCGGGTCTTACGCAAAAGTTCTCCCCTCCAAGCAAGCTTCCCGCAGAGATTGCTTTTCTCTGCCAGGAATGGCGCCAGCGGAACCTTTCCGCTCGCGCAAATAATCTTATCGCCGCTCATTTCCCACACCCTCCATTAACTTCAGATGCAGGCACGCGCAAGCGCTCTCCCTTATATGGGCGACCCTCTATGGAACCTTAATGACTAAGAAAGTTCCCGAGCACCACGGTCGGTCATAAGCCACCTATTGTGCCGCTGCCCCTCTCTATATACTAGGGCTCGCTTTCACGCGGAACTCGGACATGAGCCAACACTTCCAGCACGACGTTCTGGTTATCGGCAGCGGTGCCGCCGGCCTGACCCTCGCCCTCACCCTTCCAACCCACTTGCGCATCGCGGTCTTGAGCAAAGGCAATCTCGCCAACGGCTCGACCTACTGGGCGCAAGGTGGTGTAGCGGCAGTCCTGGACGACACCGACACGGTCGAATCCCACGTCGCCGACACCCTCGACGCTGGCGCCGGCCTGTGCCGCGAAGACGCTGTGCGATTCACGGTAGAACACAGCCGCGAAGCCATCCAGTGGCTGATCGACCAGGGCGTGCCTTTTACCCGCGACGATGAAACCGCGCGCGAGGATGGCGGTTTCGAGTTCCACCTGACCCGCGAAGGTGGCCATAGCCATCGACGCATCATTCACGCAGCCGACGCTACCGGTGCAGCGATCTTCAATACGCTGTTGGAGCAGGCCCGGCAACGCCCGAACATCGAACTACTGGAGCAACGCGTCGCCGTCGACCTGATCACCGAACGTAAGCTCGGCCTGGATGGTGAGCGCTGCCTGGGGGCTTACGTACTGGATCGTGCTCGCGGTGAAGTGGACACCTTCAGCGCGCGCTTCGTGATTCTCGCCACCGGCGGCGCAGCCAAGGTCTACCTCTATACCAGCAACCCGGATGGCGCCTGTGGCGACGGCATTGCCATGGCCTGGCGTGCCGGCTGCCGCGTCGGCAATCTGGAGTTCAACCAGTTCCACCCCACCTGCCTGTATCACCCACAAGCCAAGAGCTTCCTGGTCACCGAAGCCGTGCGCGGCGAAGGCGGCTTGCTCAAGCTGCCCAATGGCGAACGCTTCATGCAGCGCTTCGACGAGCGCGCCGAACTGGCACCGCGCGACATCGTCGCCCGCGCCATCGACCATGAAATGAAGCGCCTAGGTGTCGACTGTGTCTACCTGGACATCAGTCACAAGCCCGCCGAGTTCATCAAGAGTCACTTCCCCACTGTCTACGAGCGCTGCCTGGGCTTTGGCATCGACATCACCAAGCAGGCCATCCCGGTCGTCCCCGCAGCGCATTACACCTGCGGCGGTGTGGTGGTCGATCAACATGGCCGTACCGACGTACCAGGCTTGTATGCCATCGGCGAAACCAGCTTTACCGGCCTGCATGGCGCCAACCGCATGGCCAGCAATTCGCTGCTCGAATGCTTCGTCTATGCGCGCTCGGCCTGCGCGGATATCACCGAGCAGTTGAACACTATCGAGATGCCCAGCGACCTGCCGGGCTGGGACGCCAGCCAGGTGACCGACTCGGACGAGGACGTGATCATCGCCCACAACTGGGACGAGCTGCGCCGCTTCATGTGGGACTACGTCGGCATCGTGCGCACCAACAAGCGCCTGCAGCGCGCGCAACATCGCGTGCGCCTGTTGCTGGACGAGATCGATGAGTTCTACTCGAACTACAAAGTCAGTCGCGACCTGATCGAGCTGCGCAACCTCGCCCTGGTCGCCGAGCTGATGATCAGCTCGGCCATGCAACGCCATGAGAGCCGCGGGCTGCACTACACCCTCGACTATCCCGAGCAACTGGCCGAAGCACGCGACACTATCCTGACGCCGACGCCCCAGGCTCAGCCCAGCGCCGCCGGCTGAACTTCAGGCACAAACGCAGGCGCCGGTGCTGCTCCGGCGCCAACGCGTCACACGGAATGCACGAGCCGCGACTGAAGCGCTGGCCTGGCAAGCGATAGCGCAGCACCACGACCAGCGGCAAGGCCAGGCTGTCAGGACGAAGTTGCACCGCCTGCCAGCCAGTTGCAGCACTGTATAGATGCCAGCCGAATCCATCACGGCGCAATCCGGTGATGGCCTTCGGCGCTGTCAGCAGAACGTGTCGCGGCAGCACCCAGGCGGCATGTGCCAGGCACGCCACGAATGACAGCAGCTTCGACCAGGTGGGAATGTCGGCCAGCCACGGCGCCAGCAAGGCCAACGCCAGGACCGACAGATAGAGCCTCAGCAGCCGGCGTGATGGCTGCCAACGGCACTCGAAAACATCACTTGGGTTGGACACGGTCCAGGATCATGCGCACGATGTGGCGCAGGTCGGCATCCTCGGGCTCGCCGCGCTGCATGAACCAGCCGAACATGTCCTGATCCTCGCATTCCAGCAGCTTGCGATAGCGCGCCTGGTTCTCGGCATCCAGGCTCGGGTACACCTCCTTGACGAAAGGTACCAGCAGCACATCCAGCTCCAGCATGCCACGGCGGCTATGCCAGAACAGGCGATTCAGTTCACTTTGCTCAACCATGCAACGGACTCCTCGAACGAGGCCGGCAGTATAACGGCGAATTGCGTCGCTGTTCACCGCGACGCTGTGCAATTGCGCTGACAAGGCCCTGCCCTGCCCACTATGATGATGCCCCTGACCTTTATTCAGCGATTCGATTTGCATCATGGCCGATAGCGCTTACTTCACCCTCCTCGATCACGAAGGCCTACTCGCTGTTCGCGGCGCGGACGCAGCCAAGTTCCTGCAGGGCCAAGTGACCTGCAACCTCAATTACCTCAGCGCCAGCCAATCCAGTCTTGGCGCCCGCTGCACGCCCAAGGGCCGCATGCTGTCGAGCTTTCGCATCGTCCCGGTGGAAGACGGCTATCTGCTGGCCATGGCACGCGAACTGATCGAGTCGCAGCAGGCCGATCTGCAGAAATACGCAGTGTTCTCCAAATCCAAGCTCAGTGATGAAAGCGCCGCCTGGGTCCGTTTCGGCCTGGCCGGCGGCGACGCCGTACTCGGCGAGCTTGGCCTGCAATTGGGCTCTGCCAGCGACTCCATCACCAGCGCTGGACCGTTAATTGCCGTGCGCCTGAGCGATGGCCGTGCCGAGCTGTGGGCTCCGGCCGCCGAAACAGAACAACTGCAAGGCCGCCTGGCCACCGCGCTGCCGCAGGCGCCGCTGAACGACTGGCTACTGGCTCAGGTTCGTGCCGGCGTGGGCCAGGTGTTCGGCGCCACACGTGAGCTGTTCATTCCGCAGATGATCAACCTGCAGGCCCTCGGCGGCGTAAGCTTCAAGAAGGGCTGCTACACCGGCCAGGAAATCGTCGCGCGCATGCAGTACCTGGGCAAGCTCAAGCGCCGCTTGCAGCGCCTGCGCCTGGTCGGCTCCGAGCTGCCGGCCGTCGGCGTCGAATTGTTCTCCCCGGTGCATGGTTCCAGCGTTGGCGAAGTGGTGCTGGCGGCCCAGGCCGGCGACGCCATCGAGTTGCTCGCCGTGCTGCAGGAAGATGCCGTGAACGACGGCCGTATTCACCTCGGCAGCAGTGAGGGCCCGACGCTGACCCTGCTCGATCTGCCTTATCAGCTGGATGCCGACCAGGAAATCCAGCGCTGACTAAACTTCCCCGGCGCCGCATCGGATCGCCTAAGAGAGCTATTTCATGAGCAAGCTTGCCGAAAAAGTCCAACAGGAACTGATCCACGCCATCGAGAACGATGAGCTGGTACTGCCCACCTTGCCCGAGGTGGCATTGCGGGTGCGTGAAGCAGCGGAAGACCCGGATGTGGGCATTCCGCAGATCAGCAAGGTAATCGGTAACGACGCAGCCCTCACCGCGCGCATCATCAAGGTGGTCAACAGCCCGCTGCTGCGCAGCAACAAGGAAATCACCGACCTGCAGATGGCCGTCAGCCGTCTGGGGATCAATTACACCTGCAACCTGGCCACCGGCCTGGCCATGGAGCAGATGTTCCAGGCCACCAGCGATGTGGTCGACCGCAAGATGCGCGAGGTGTGGAACAAGAGCACCGAGATCGCCGGTATCTGTCACGTGCTGTGCCGTCACTACACCCGCCTGATGCCGGACCAGGCCACCCTCGCCGGCCTGGTGCACCAGATCGGCGTGCTGCCGATCCTCACCTACGCCGAAGAACACAACGAGCTGCTGGCCGACTCCATCAGCCTCAATCACGTGATCGAGCAGATTCACCCGATCATCGGCGACAAGATCCTGCGTACCTGGGAGTTCCCCGAGCCCATCGCCATCGTGCCGAGCCAGTATCTGGATTTCACCCGCGACTCGGCCAAGGTCGATTACGTCGATATCGTTCAGGTCGCCACGCTGCAAAGCTACCTGGGCAGCGAGCACCCCTACACCCAGCTGGACTGGAGCAAAGTGCCAGCGTTCTCCAAGCTTGGCCTGGACCCGCAGGTCGACATGCAGGCCGACGAAGACCTCTCCGCCGCCATGGAAGCAGCCATGGGCATGCTGCAATAAAAGCATCTCGCCAAAGATGGCAAAATGCCTCTACACTCGAGCCATTCGCTTGAGGAAGTAGAGCCATGCGTTACGCATTTCTCCTGCTCGTCCTGATGCTCGGCAGCGCCCAGGCCGCCGAGCAGGTACGCCTCACCAACGGCGAATGGCCGCCGTACCTCGGGGAAACCCTGCCCCACCATGGCGTGGCCTCACGCATCGTCGCCGAGGCATTTGCACTGCAAGGCGTCGAAGTGCAATGGGAATTTCACCCGTGGGCACGCTCGCTGAAAATGGCCGAACAAGGCACGCGCGACGGCAGCGCCGTCTGGCTTGCCAACCCCGAACGCGAACAACACTTTCACATCAGCGAGCCGGTGGTCGAAAGCGGCTACTACCTGTTTCATCGCAAGAGCCACGCGTTTGACTGGAACGATGTCACGGATCTGCGCGGCCTGCGCATTGCGGGTACCCGTGGCTATGACTACGGCGAAGCCTTTCAACGTGCCGAAGCCGCCGGAGAGCTCGAGGTGGTACGCCTGACCGGTGATGAACAGGGCCTGCGCCAGTTGCTGGCCGGGCGCATCGATGTGTTTCCCGTGGACAAGGTGGTGGGCTTCGACCTGCTCTATCAGAAATTCAGCGCTGCCGAACGCCAGCGCCTGAGCTTTCATCGCAAGCCTCTGCGCAGCGACAGTCTGCATCTGCTGCTATCGCGCGAGGTGCCGGGCAATGACGAACTGATGCAACGCTTCAATCGTGGCCTGAATCAATTGCGCGACAGTGGCAGGGTTTCCCAGTACCTGCTGGAGATTCAGCAGCCGCTAAGCCTCAGCCACTGATAACGGAAACTCGACACGTACCCGCAGGCCATGCGGCTGCGCTTGATGCAGGCTGATACGAGCCTGATGGGCGCGACAGATCTCACCAACGATGGCCAAGCCGAGGCCTGCGCCATTGCCGAGGTTGCTACGTCGATAGAAACGCTCGAAAACCTTCTCATGTTCGGCCTCGGGAATACCCGGACCGTCATCCTCGACCTCGAGTACAGACGGCGCCAGTGCGCGGATGATCAGGTTGCCGCCGGCCGGTGTATGCGCCAATGCGTTATCCAGCAGGTTATTCAGTAACTCGTTGAGCAACGTCGGTTCACCATCGATCCACACCGCCTGGTCAGCCTCCAGCGCCAGCGCGACACCACGGGCATGAGCCAGTGGCGCCATGGCCAGCCCCAGTTCACGCGCCAGCTGACTGAGATCGATACGCTGAGCACCGCCTTCGGTAATGGCTCGTGCACCGCTCTCGATACGCGCCAGCGACAGCAACTGATTGGCCAACGAAGTCAGACGATCACCTTCCTGCGCCACCTGCTCCAGAGTGCTGCGCCATTCCTCAGGCTGATCGGCGCGCAAGCCCAGGGTGATGCGCGCTTTCAGCGCCGCCAGCGGCGTACGCAACTCATGCGCTGCATCGGCAATGAACTGTGACTGTCGCTCGAATAGCCCCTGCAAGCGCTCATTGAACTGGTTCAGCGTTTCCACCAGCGGCAGCACCTCACGTGGCAGCCCGCCGTCCGGCAGCGGCTGCAGGTCATCGCTGGCCCGCTCAGCCACTTCCCGACGCAGTGCTTCCAGCGGCCGCAGGGCCAGATTCACCGCCAACCAAACCAGCAGCAGCGCGCTGACCGACAACAACCCCATGCGCCACAAGGTACCGATCAACAGTTCGCGGGCCATGCGCTCGCGTGCACCCTGGGTTTCCGCCACGCGGATTTCGGCGATACCGTTTAGCTGCGGCTCGCTGACTGGTTGCAGAAAGCTGACCACGCGTACGCCCTGATTGCGGTATTCGGCGTCGTAGAAGTGGGCCAGCGCCGGATAATCGTCAGTACGTGGCGTGCCCGCTGGCGCTGGCGGCAGGTCCTCATAGCCGGAAACCTGATTGCCCTGCAGGTCGAGCACTTGGTAGTAGATGCGTCCGGCGCTGTCGTAGGCAAAGGTATCCAGTGCCACATAAGGAATATTGGCGAGCAGCCGACCGTCGTCGGCATAGAGACCATCGGCCACCGCACGCGCCGATGCCAATAGCGTTCGGTCATAGGCGGTGTCAGCTGCGCGGCGCGCACTCCAATAGGCACTGAAGCTGCTCAGCAGCAGGATCAGCGACAACAGCACCGCCAGACGCCGCAGCAGACGCCCACGCAGACTGACACCACGACTCATGCCTCGACCGCTTCCAACAGGTAGCCGAGACCACGGAAGGTGACGATGCGCACGGCACTGCCCTCGAGCTTCTTGCGCAAGCGGTGAATGTAGATTTCGATGGCATCCGGACTGGCATCCTCGTCCAGACCGAACACCTGCGCCGCCAGTTGCTCCTTGCTCATCACCCTGCCCGGTCTGGCGATCATCGCCTCCAGCACTGCCTGTTCACGGGCAGTCAGGCTGAGCGCTTCGCCTTTGAGACTGAAACGACGTGCGCCAAGGTCGTAGACCAGGTCGCCGCAGCGCTGCAACTGCTCGCCGCCCAGCACACTGCGCCGCAGCAGGGCTTTGACCCGAGCCTCCAGCTCGGTCAGCTCGAAGGGTTTGGCCAGGTAGTCATCGGCACCTAGATTGAGGCCATGCACGCGGTCTTTCACTTCGCCACGTGCAGTCAGCATCAGTACCGGCAGGGTCTGGCCGCGGTCACGCAGGCGCGCCAGCACCGCGAATCCGTCCAGGCGTGGCAGGCCGATATCGAGGATTGCCAAGGCGTACTCTTCGCTGCACAGCGCAAGGTCAGCGGCAACGCCATCATGCAGAACATCCACAGTCCAGCCGGCGCCCTTGAGCGCCTGAGCCACGCTTTCCGCCAATTGCGGATGGTCTTCGACCAGCAGAATCCGCACCGCCACCTCCAACTGCAGCATCGTTAAAGGCGCGCAGTGTAGCGCCGCCACGGCTGCTGTGAATTGCTCAAATGCCAAAGCAGCATCTGTTTGCCCGCTCACGTGACCTGCCGGAACGCACCATCGCAACGCCATAAAAATCTTTCTTTCATGAAAGCCTAGTGAAAGCTTGCCCTCATAGCATCGTTACAAGGTGGCTCGATCCACCTGCTCAAGCGACCTGGCAGTGGTGCCAGGTGGCGACAAGAACAATAACGGAGACCACATGATGCTCGCAGCCTCACGCCAGGCACTGCCGCCTGTCCGCCTGCTCTGCCTGGCCATCGCCGCTACCGGCGCTGCCCCCCTCGCCAACGCCGCCTTCATCGAAGACAGCAGTGCCAGCCTCACCGCTACCAACATCTATTTCAATCGCGATTTCCGCGAAGGTTCCGGCCAGAACAAACGTGAAGAATGGGGTCAGGGCTTTCGTCTCGACCTGCAGTCCGGCTTCACCGAAGGCACCGTCGGTTTCGGTGTCGACGCCATGGGCCTGCTCGGCCTCAAGCTCGACTCCGGTCGAGGCCGCACCGGCACCGACCTGCTGCCCGTTCACGACGATGGCCGCTCCGCTGACGAATTCAGCCGCCTGGGGCTGACTGCCAAGGTCAAGGTCTCTGCTACCGAATTCCGTTATGGCTCGCACGTTCCGGAGCTGCCCGTGGTCAAGGCCAGCGACAGCCGTCTGCTGCCGCAGGTATTCGAAGGTGGCTTGCTGACCTCTTCAGAACTCGAGGGCCTGACCTTCACCGGTGGTCGCCTGGACAAGGTCATCGACCGCGCATCCACCGACGAAGAGGACATGGTGCTCAACAGCAAGAACCGTCGCTTTGCTGGTGGCATCAGCGCAGACCATCTGGACCTGGCCGGCGTCGACTACAAATTCACCCCGGGCGTCACCGGCCGCTACTACTTCGCCGATCTGGACGACATCTATCGCCAGCACTTCCTCGGCTTGCTCACCAGCCACAAGATCGGTCCTGGCACCCTGAGCAGCGATCTGCGCCTGATCTACAGCAGCGACAGCGGCGCGGCCAAGGCCGGCAAGGTCGATAACCGCGCCATCAACGGCATGGTCAGCTACGGCCTGGGCGCACACAAATTTGGCCTGGGCTTCCAGGACATGAGCGGCGATACCGGCTTTGCCTACATCGATGGCAGCGATCCGTTTCTGGTCAACTTCGTGCAGATCAACGACTTCGCCAACGCCGACGAGCGTTCCTGGCAGGCCCGCTACGATTACAACTTCGCCAGCATCGGGGTTCCCGGCCTGACGTTTATGACCCGCTACATCCGTGGTGACGATGCCCGCATCGCCGGCTCCGACGACCGTGGGGGCGAATGGGAACGCGATATCGAGTTCAAGTACGTAGTGCAAACCGGCCCGCTCAAGGACCTCTACGTACGCGTGCGCAACGCCAGCTTCCGCTCCGACTTCGCCCGCGACGCGGACGAGAACCGTGTCATCGTCGGCTACACCCTGCCGATTTGGTAAACAACAACAAGACTCACGAGGAATCATTCATCATGAAATCCGTACTGACCCGCGCCGCACTGGCGACTGCCTGCCTGGCCTTCGCCAGCCAACTGCTGGCCGCCGAACCAAAGCGCCCCGAATGCATCGCCCCGGCCAAGCCCGGTGGTGGTTTCGACCTGACCTGCAAACTGGCCCAAAGTGGCCTGAAAGACGAAGGCCTGCTCAAGGCGCCAATGCGCGTCACCTACATGCCGGGCGGTGTCGGTGCCGTGGCCTACAACGCCGTGGTCGCCCAGCGCGCCAAGGACCCAGGCACCATTACCGCCTTCTCCTCGGGCTCGCTGCTGAACCTGGCACAGGGCAAGTTCGGTCGTTATGACGAGAACGCCGTACGCTGGCTGGCCGCAGTCGGTACCGACTACGGCGCAATCACCGTGCGCGCCGACTCTCCGTACAAGAACCTCGACGACCTGGTTCAGGCCCTGAAGAAAGATCCGTCCAGCATCGTCTTCGGCGCCGGCGCCACCATCGGCGGCCAGGACTGGATGCAGACCGCGCTGATCGCCCGCCTGGCCGGGATCGAACCGAAGAACCTGCGCTATGTTGCCTTCGAAGGCGGCGGTGAAACCCTCACCGCCATGCTCGGTGGCCATGTACAGGTCACCAGCAGCGGCCTGGGTGAAGTCACCCCGCAACTGGAAGCGAAGAAAGTACGCATCCTCGCCGTGCTCTCCGATGAGCGCCTGCCGGGCAAGCTGGCCGAGATCCCGACAGCCAAGGAGCAGGGCTACGACATCACCTGGCCGGTGATCCGCGGTTTTTACATGGGCCCGGAAGTCAGCGACGAGCAGTTCAACTGGTGGAAACAGCAGTTCGACACCCTGCTGGCCAGCGAAGAGTTCGCCAAGCTGCGTGAACAACGCGACCTGCTGCCATTGTCGGTTACCGGTGATGACCTCGATACCCTGGTGCACAAGCAGGTTGCCGAGTACAAGACCCTGGCCAGTGAATTCGGCCTGATGCAGGAATAAGTGCATCGACAGGTTCGGCGTCGCCCGACGCCGAACCTGTAGTTGAGCGCCTCGCCGCTCGATCCTGTCCCAACGCAAGAGACCACTGCTATGTACGTTCGCCTGTTCGCTGCGATCTGGCTGCTGTTGTGCGCCTTTCTCGCAGTCATCGCCTGGGGTTTCCAGGCACCCTTCGCCTACGACCCTGTCGGCCCGAGGGCCTATCCGCTGCTGCTGCTGGCATTGATGGCTGCTGGTGCCGCCTGGCTGATATTCAAGCCGGGTCCGCAGACCGAGGCGCTCAGCCGCCAGGCGCTGCAGCGTGCAGGCCTGTGCATCCTGACCCTGCTGGCCTACGCCCTGCTCTTCGAGCCCCTGGGCTTCGTCCTGAGTACCGCACTGGCAACCTTCGTTCTGGGCTTGCTGTTCACGGGTCGTGTGCTGCCGTGCCTGATTAGCGGCGCCCTGATGGGTGTGCTGCTGTATGCATTGTTCGATTATGCGCTAGACGTTCCGCTGCCACTGGGCGTGTTCGAAGCGTTGGTGGAGAGCTGAGATGGAAACATTACATTTTCTGATGCAGGGCTTTGACGTCGCCACCCGGCCGACCAACCTGCTGGTTGCCCTGTTCGGTGCCTTCGTTGGCACCATCGTCGGTCTGCTGCCGGGCCTGGGCCCGATCAACGGTGTCGCCCTGCTGCTGCCCTTGGCCTTCGCCCTTGGCCTGCCGCCGGAAACCGCACTGATTCTGCTCGCCGCCGTCTATCTGGGCTGCGAGTATGGCGGCCGTATTTCCGCCATTCTGCTCAACGTACCCGGCGATGCTGCCGCGGTGATGACCACCCTCGACGGCTACCCGCTGGCACGTCAGGGCAAGGCAGGTATCGCCCTGTCGCTGTCGGCAGTGAGCTCCTTCACCGGCAGCATGATCGCCACTTGCGGTGTGGTGCTGTTCGCACCGATCCTGGCGAAATGGGCAGTGGCCTTCGGCCCGGCCGAGTACTTCGTACTGATGATCTTCGCGATTGCCTGCCTCGGCGGCATGGTCGGCGACAAGCCGGTCAAGACCTTGCTCTCGGCCCTGATCGGCCTGGCACTGGCCACGGTCGGGGTCGACTCCACTACCGGGGTCTACCGCTTCACCTTCGACAGCGTCAGCCTGTCCGACGGTATCCAGTTCGTCATCGTGGTGATCGGCTTCTTCAGTGTCAGCGAAATTCTGCTGATGCTGGAAAACACCCACAACGGCCAGAAGGCCGTGAAAGCCAGCGGCCGCGTGCTGTTCAACTTCAAGGAATACTGCTTCACCTTCTGGACCATGATTCGCAGCTCGGTCGCCGGCTTCGTCATTGGCGTACTGCCGGGCGCCGGTGCGACCATCGCCAGCGCCATGACCTACATGACCGAGAAGCGCCTGGCGGGTGACAGCGGCAAGTTCGGCGACGGTGACCTGCGCGGCGTTGCGGCGCCTGAGTCGGCCAACAACGCTTCGGCCTGCGGCTCGCTGATCCCGATGCTGACCCTTGGCGTGCCGGGTTCGGGCACCACCGCAGTGATGATCGGTGCGCTGACCCTGTACAACATCACACCCGGCCCGCTGCTGTTCGAACAGCAGCCCGACGTGGTCTGGGGTCTGATCGCCTCGCTGTTCATCGGCAACATCATCCTGCTGGTGATGAACATTCCGCTGGTCGGCCTGTTCTCGCGCATGCTCAGCGTGCCGAACTGGGTGCTGGTGCCCGCCATCACCGTGATCAGCATGGTCGGTGTCTACGCAGTACACAGCACCACCTTCGACCTGGTATTGATGATCGCGCTTGGCGTGTTTGGCTACATCCTGCGCAAGCTGGATTTCCCACTCTCGGCCGTGATTCTCGGCTTCGTACTGGGTGAGATGATGGAGGACAACCTGCGTCGCGCGCTGTCGATCTCCGCTGGTGATCTGGGCATCCTCTGGGGCAGCCCGATCACTCTGGTACTGTGGGCGCTGGTAGCGCTGATGCTGGCCCTGCCGGGCATCCGCTGGATGCGTCGACGCAAGCAGATCAAGGCTGGGGCTGATGCCACTGCCTCGTGATCTTTGGGTAACGCCGCTGGCCGGAGTGGTCGGCGGTTATCTGGCCAGCCTCGCCGGCTGGCCTTTGCCGTGGATGGTCGGTTCCTTGCTGGCGGTCATCGCCGTGCGCTGCCTGGCCGACCGCCCCTTCAGTGAACTGCCGGGCGGGCGCAAGGCCGGCCAATGGTTGGTGGCCAGCGGTATCGGCCTGCATTTCACCAGCGACGTGCTGGAACAGGTGCTCAGCCATCTGCCGGTCATCGTCATGGGTGCTTTCGGCACGCTTCTGCTCAGCCTGATCGGCATCGCCATCCTTCGCCGTGCCGGCGTAGACCGTGCTACCGCCTTCTTCGCCAGCATGCCTGGCGGCGCCAGCGAGATGGTCAATCTGGCCCTGCGTCACGACGCGCAACCCGCACGTGTCGCTGCGGCGCATAGTCTGCGCCTGCTGCTGGTGGTGCTGCTGATTCCGGCGCTGTTCACCTGGGGCCTGCCCGATGTCAGCGCGCCACCTCGCGCACTGGTGGACTGGACCTGGTTAGCCGGTCTGCTCGCCGCTGGTGCTGTGCTGGCAGTGCTCTGGGGACGTCTGAAACAACCCAACCCCTGGATGCTTGGTCCACTGGTCGCCTGCGCCGTGGCCAGTGCCAGTTTCGACCTGCATCTGGGCCTGCCGCAAGGCATGGGCCAGCTTGGCCAATGGCTGATCGGTTGCGCCCTGGGCTGTCACTTCGACCGCGCCTTCTTCCGCAGCGCGCCAGGTTTTCTCGCCCGCGTGCTGGCCTTCACCCTGCTGGCGATGCTCGCCGCTGCCGCACTCGGCGAAGCCCTTGGCTGGCTGGCCGGCGAAGACCATCTGTCGTTGATGCTGGGCATGATGCCGGGCGGTATCACGGAGCTGTGTCTGACCGCCGAAGCCTTGCAGCTATCGGTAGCGCTGGTCACTGCTCTGCAGGTGCTACGGCTGTTTCTGGTGATGTTCCTCGCCGAACCCTTATTCAAGCTCTGGTGCAAGAGCCACGTTTAGCCCGCCTTGTGCGGGCTTTTTTTATGCCTCCGGCAACACACGGTGGAAGACGCTTTCGGCTCTGGCATCCTGCTTCGCTCTACCTCCTGCATCCATGCAGTCGTAGCGGCGAAAAGCTCGCGGCTGAAGCCCCTCCCACGAGCGGAAGCTACCACTGCAGCTGCAATTCGCTCTGGAACTCACGCACTTGACCATTGACCGGGTCGACGAAGCGCAGACCGCGCGCCAGCAGTTTGAGTGGTTTGCTGTAGTCATCCGGCTGATTACGTGACTCCAACAAATGCGGATAGAAATCGTCGCCGACGATGGGCGCACTGAGCCCGGCCAGATGCACGCGCAGTTGATGCTTACGCCCGGTTACCGGCGACAAGCCATAACGCCACAGTTCGCCGCGTCGTTCCAGCACCTCGATTCGCGTTTCGCTGTTGGCCTCGCCAGCGACTTCCTGCATACGAAAGAACGGCTCGCCATCAACCATCCGTGAACGGTGCAGGTAGGGAAACTGCAGCTGCGGTAATGCAGGGGCGATGGCCTCGTAACACTTCTCCACCGCGCGCTGGCGAAACAGCGCCTGGTACTGGCCGCGGCTGGCCGGGTTGACCGAGAACAGCACCAGGCCGGCCGTCAGTCGGTCGATGCGGTGGATCGGCACCAGATCTGGGTTGCCGGTGCGCTTGATCAGACGTGCCAGCAGGGTCTGCTCGACGTATTCACCGGCCGGCATCACCGGCAGAAAATGCGGTTTGTCGGCGACCAGCAGGTGCTCGTCCTGCCACAGCACCTGCTCGTCGAAGGGAATCGGCGTCTCGTTCGGCACCTCACGGAAATAGCGCACCTTGAGCCCGACGCGATAAGGGTGCGTGGCATCGATAGGCGCACCGGCCGCATCCAGCACCCGACCGCGCGCCATACGTTGCAGCCAGGTGGCGCGGTCGATGGCGGGAAAGTGATCGCACAGGCAATCGAGCACCGTCGCCCAGTGGCCCTGGGGCAAATGAAGCGTGCTGGGGCGCATGGCGGGGTTGGGCATTGCAGAAGCTGCTCGACGGCTTATGAAGGGGCGAATTAGGCCGTACTCGTGCGGCTCAGTCAAAGCAAACGGCTTGAGCCAGGGTCGCGCTGTGGCTATGGTGGCCGCTCGTATCTGGAGAGACTCATGTCCATCACCCGCTCCCTACTTACCAGCGTCGCCCTTCTCCCGCTCCTGGCCGCCTGCCAGGTCTACACCGGCAAGCCGGAAGGCCCACCGCCGGCGACTCGCTTGCAAGGTCAAGTCCAGGTCGAAAATGGTCAACTGGTGTTCACTCCCTGCCAGGAACAGCGTCGCTTCGTGCTGGTCGATGGCGACACCACCGGTATCGAGCGCGAAGTCATGCAACTTGGCAGTGATAGCCAGGCCAGCCTGTTCGCCGATCTGGCCGGGCGCCTGGGCGGCAGCCAGGGCAAGGGCAGCGATGGTCGCTTCGAAGTCAGCCAGATCTATCGCCTGCAAGGTGAAGGACACGGCTGCGACGACCTCAACTTCAAGCGCCTGGCCCTGCGCGCCAGCGGTAACGAGCCGCTCTGGCAAGTGGAAGTCGGCAGCAAGGGCCTGGTGCTGAACCGCCCTGATCAAGAGCCGTTGGCCCTGCCTTATCTGGAGGAACAGCTGCCGGACGGTCGTCTGAGTTTCAGCAGCGAAGCCAACGGTCAGCGTCTGGATCTGTGGGTTGCACCGCAGCGCTGCGTCGACGGCATGAGCGGCGCGGTCAACCACCTCCGCGCCGAACTGCGCCTCGACGGCCAGGTGCTGCGTGGCTGCGCACATTTCGGCGCCATGCGTAACTGAGCCGCGCCAATGCCGGTGCCCCCGCCAAGCGTCACCGGCATGGATCGCTCAACGGGGTGCTAGCCCAAACTTCCGGCGAAACGCCGCGCGTAATCTTCCCGCTCGAAGACCTCGACCACGAAGTCGATGAAGCTACGTGTCTTGCCCGGCAGCAACTGACGGCTGGGGTAATACAGCGACAACGCGCCGGCATCCGCCCACCAGCGCGGCAGCACCCGCACCAGCTCGCCCGACTCCAGCCAGGGCAACACATCGGGGACAGCAAGCATCGCTACCCCCAGGCCCAACCGCGCAGCCTCGCGCACAGCAGTTGGATCGTTGACCACCACAGTCTCACGCATCGTCGCGATCACTTCATCGCCCTGTGCGTTGCGCATGTTCCAGGTCCGAATACGACCCGACGACAACGAGCGCATGACGATGCAGTCCAGTTCGATCAGGCCTGATGGATCGGCTGGCAACCTGTGCCGAGCCAGGTAAGCGGGAGAGGCAAAGGCAACGACGTGCAGCGGCGCCAGTGTGCGGGCGACCACGCCGCTGGCCAGCTCGAAGCCACCGCCAATGGCGGCGTCGTAGCCCTCGGAAATCAGGTCGACCGTACGGTTCTCGAAATGCCATTCAGGGCGAACGCGGGGATAGCGCTGCAGGAATTCGGGTAACAACGGCAACAGGTAACCGATCCCGAAGGATGGCGCCACGCTGATCTTGAGCACACCGGCCGGCTGACCATCATCGGCTGATACCGCTGCAATGGCGTTCTGCAAGGACTCCAGATTGCCGCTAACCGCGGCCAAGAACGACTCGCCCGCCTCGGTCAGCGTCAGCTTGCGTGTCGAGCGCTGGAACAACCGTACACCCAGGTTGCGCTCCAGCATGGCGACATTGCGGCTCACCGCTGCAGGCGTCAGAGCAAGACGACGTGCAGCCGCCGAGAAGCTACCGCTCTCGGCACTGCGTACGAATGATTCCAGGTTGGCTAATGTCTCCATAGACCGATCTTAAACAGATACTTGAAGATAATCCAAATGATTAGCTACTAATCAAAGATGAATGAAAACGCGATAGTCACTCCACCGAATGTCTCGGCAATCAAACGGAGTGAACCATGAGCAACGTAATTTCTTCCCAACCCCTTCCGCTGGCCGGCAAGACGGCTCTCGTAACAGGCGGCTCTCGCTCTATCGGCGCAGCTATCGCCAAACGCCTGGCCGCTGACGGTGCCCAGGTTGCATTCACCTACAATGGTTCGCCCAAACTGGCTGAAGAAGTCGCGGTCGAAATCGAATCGGCGGGCGGTCGAGCGCTGGCGATCCAGGCTAACGCAGCCGACCCCGAGGCCGTGCGCGCCGCCGTCGCGAAGACGGTAGAAGCGTTCGGTAGCCTCGACATTCTGGTGAATAACGCCGGTATCGCCTCGGCCAGTGCCATCGAAGACACCCGCTTCGAAGACTACCAGGCAATGCTGGACATCAACGTCACCGGCGTTTTCGTCGCCACTCAGGAAGCCGTACGGCACATGCAGGAGGGCGGCCGCATCATTCATATCGGCAGCTCCGTAACCAAATACGCGGGCGTTCCCGGGCTCGCTGCATACGGCCTGACCAAAGGCGCCGTAGCCGGTTTCAACCGCAGCCTGGCGCATGACCTGGGGCCACGCGGGATCACGGTCAACAGCGTCCACCCCGGCCCGGTGAGCACCGACATGAATCCGGCCGATGGTGAGATCGCCAAGCTGCTCACCCCGCGCATCGCATTGGGTCGTTACGGAGAGTCGACCGAGATCGCCAGCCTCGTGGCCTTCCTCGCCAGTCCGCAGGCTTCGCTCATCACTGGCGCAGACATTCACGCCGACGGTGGCTTTACCTCCTGAAGCGCTGTGGGGCCGGCCACAGGCCTGCCCCGCAGACGCCACGACCAATTTCAATAAGGAACCTGCTCATGAGCACGTCCCCATCCATCGGCATCATCGGTGCCGGTCGTATCGGCGCGGCCTTCGCTCGCGCCCTGGCGCGTCGGAACATCCCGGCAATCCTCGCCAACAGCCGTGGGCCAGAGAGCTTGCAAGGCCTGGTACAATCCATCGGCCCGAGCATCCGTGCCGGCACCCGTGAGCAGGCGGCAGCACAGTCCATCGTGCTGGTCGCGGTGAACTGGTCGAAGCTGCCAGCCGCACTGTCCGGGCTTGCCGACTTCGCCGGGCGTGTCGTCATCGACAGCAACAACCCGATCGAAGCGCCGCTGTTCAATCCCATCGATCTGCATGGCCGCACCTCAAGCGAGGTGTTTGCCGACCTGGTGCCGGGCGCCCATGTAGTGAAGGCGTTCAACCACTTGAACCCCAGACTGCTCATCGCCGATCCCGCCGAGCGCGGCGGCCGGCGTGTGCTGTTCCTGGCCGGTGACGACAATCACGCAAAAACCCAGGTCATCGCACTGATCGATGAGCTGGGCTTCGCCGCTATCGACCTTGGCGAGCTAGCCGAACGTGGGCGCCTGACGCAATTCCCCGGTGGGCCGTTGCCCTCGCTCGAACTGGTGCAGTTCGGCTGAGCTACCGGGAGACGAAAATGAAGGATTCCATCATGCCCCATACCGATTCATCTGCTGCTGACACCCGATCCATGTCTGCTGCGTGGTGGGCCGTCATTTCTCTTGCCCTGGGCGCCTTCGGCCTGGTCACGGCGGAATTCCTGCCGATCAGCCTGCTGACGCCGATGGCCGCGGACCTGGGCGTATCCAACGGTGCGGTGGGCCAGGCCATCACCGCCACCGCCGTGGTCGCCGCATTCGCCGGACCACTGGTGGTGCTGTTCTCGGGCCGCCTGGATCGACAAAAGATCGTCTGGGGGCTGATGGGCATGCTGGTGTTCTCCTGCATCCTTTCGGCCTATGCCTCGAATATCACGGTGCTGTTGATCGCGCGTGGGCTGCTGGGCTTCGCCCTCGGCAGTTTCTGGGCCATGATGGCTGCGCTTGCCCTACGTCTGGTGCCCCCGGACAAGGTGCCGCGTGCCATCTCGATCATCATGATGGGCATCTCGCTCGCCACCATCTTCGCTGCCCCGCTGGGTGCCTACCTGGGAGAATTGTGGGGCTGGCAGGCAACCTTCCTGGCCGCGTCCGGTATTGGCGTGGTGGCGCTGGTGATTCAGATGCTGACCCTGCCCAAACTGCCGGCCGCGGCAGCTCCGGGCCTGGCGTCCTTCAAGGCAGCGCTGACGCGGCGTGCGGTCGTCGTCGGCATCGGCACCGGGCTGCTGGTCATTTCCGGGCACTTCGCCGCGCTGACCTTCATCCGCCCCTTCCTCGAGGAGGTTCCCCGCCTGGATGTCGCGACCGTTTCGCTTGCCTTGCTGGCCTTCGGTGTCAGCGGCTTTTTCGGCAACCTTGCCGGCGGCGCCGTCGCCGCGCGCAGTCCGGCCTGGGCTGTCAGCAGTTGCTCGTTCCTGATCGCTGCCGTTGCACTCACGCTGATCCTGTTCGGCACACAGGCCGACGTTGCCTTCGTCGCGATTGCGCTGTGGGGCTTCGCCTTCGGCGCCTTTCCGGTATCGATCTCGATCTGGAACGCGCGCGCCGCCGCCGATCACGCGGAAAGCGCTGGCGCCCTGCTGTCATCGACCTTCCAGGTCGCCATTGCCGCAGGTGCGGTTCTAGGAGGGCTGATCATCGACAGCCTCGACTCGCAAGCCGTGATCGTCTATGCCGCGACAGCAGCCTTCGCGGGCGCAGCCCTGATGTTCATTCGGGGGCGCGCGATCGAACGCCAGCGTAGCTGAGCCCGTACTGGCGCAGCGTTCAAAACATCATTCACCTACGCTCAACGGAGCAAAGCCGTCAGTCGTTCGAGATTGCCGGCCTCCTCCATCCGGGCAGCGAATCCCGTACAATCGCGCCCCTTCTTCACCTTGCCGGATCACCACCGGCCAACCAGGACACCGCCCATGCTTCGCCTGACCGAACTGAAACTACCCCTCGACCATGCCGATGATGCCCTGCGCCCGGCCATCGTCCAGCGCCTGGGTATCGCCGACAATGACCTGCTGGGCTTCAGCGTGTTCAAGCGCAGCTACGATGCGCGCAAGAAGTACGGCGACATGCCGTTCATCTACACCATCGACTGCGAAGTGAAAGACGAAGCCGACCTGCTCGCTCGCCTGAGTGGTGACAAGCATGTCGGTCCGGCACCGGACATCACCTACAAGCCTGTGGGCAAAGCTGAAACACCGCTGGACGAACGCCCGATCGTGGTCGGTTTCGGCCCCTGCGGTATCTTCGCCGCGCTGATCCTGGCCCAGGCCGGCCTGCGCCCGATCGTGCTCGAGCGCGGCAAGGAAGTACGCCAACGCACCAAGGACACCTGGGGCCTGTGGCGCAAGAACCAGCTCAACCCGGAATCCAACGTGCAGTTCGGCGAAGGCGGCGCCGGCACCTTCTCCGACGGCAAGCTGTACAGCCAGATCAAGGACCCGCATCACCACGGGCGCAAGGTGCTGCAAGAGTTCGTCAAGGCTGGCGCGCCGGACGAGATCCTTTACGTCAGCAAACCGCATATCGGCACCTTCCGCCTGACCGGCGTGGTCGCCACCATGCGTGAAGAGATCAAGGCTCTCGGCGGCGAAGTGCGCTTCCAGGAGCGTGTCAGCGACCTGCTCATCGAAGACGACCAGCTTACCGGTGTGGTGCTGGAAAGTGGCGAGCAGTTGCTCAGCCGCCATGTGGTACTCGCCCTCGGTCACAGCTCGCGCGACACCTTCCGCATGCTGCATGCCCGCGGCGTGTACCTGGAAGCCAAGCCCTTCTCGGTCGGCTTCCGCATCGAACACCCGCAGTCGCTGATCGACCGCGCTCGCCTGGGCAAGTACGCCGGCCACCCGAAACTTGGCGCTGCCGATTACAAGCTGGTGCACCACGCCAGCAACGGTCGCTCGGTCTACAGCTTCTGCATGTGCCCGGGCGGTACTGTGGTCGCCGCCACCTCCGAGCCGGAGCGCGTGGTCACCAACGGCATGAGCCAATACTCGCGCAACGAGCGCAACGCCAACGCCGGCATCGTCGTCGGCATCACCCCCGAGCAGGACTACCCGGACGGCCCTCTGGCCGGTGTGGAACTGCAGGAGCGCCTGGAGTCGCACGCCTATGTACTCGGCGGGCGCAATTACGAAGCACCGGGGCAACTGGTCGGCGACTTCATCAAGGGCACGCCGTCCACCGCACTCGGCGAGGTGCAGCCGTCCTACAAGCCGGGCGTGAAACTGGGTGACCTGGCACCCTCGCTACCAGACTTCGCCATCGAAGCCATCCGTGAGGCGCTGCCGGCCTTCGGCAAGCAGATCAAGGGCTTCGACCTGGCTGACGCGGTGCTCACCGGCATCGAAACGCGCACTTCATCGCCGGTGCGCATCACCCGTGGCGAGAATCTGCAGAGCCTGAATCTCAAGGGTCTGTACCCAGCTGGTGAAGGCGCCGGTTATGCCGGCGGCATTCTTTCGGCCGGGGTCGACGGCATCCGTGTGGCCGAGGCCGTGGCCAAGAGCATGCTTGGGTTGAATCGCTAAGCCACTTCGTGTCACACACCACGTAGGGTGGGTTAGCGGCGCCAAGCCTGCGAATGTCTGATCACCGCCATCGTAGTGCGCCGCGTAACCCACCAAGCGATGGTCCTGCGCTGCGCCAATGGTGGGTTATGGCGCAACGGACTTTGCAGGCTCATCAAGATAGGTGACAGGCGCCTAACCCACCCTACGGATATCCGTCAGTCGCGATAGCGCGCAGCCGCAGAAGCGTCAAAGGTCCCCGCGACGCTGGCAGCACAGGGTCGAACGCTGCGAACCATTGGGGCGCCGGGCTGGGTCAGCATAGGTAAGCAGCTCACTGAAACCGGCCTTGCGCATCATTCCCGCCGATGCGACATTCTCTTCGTGGCGATCGATATAGACGTCGCACACGTCCCGACGCCACAAGTCCTGCACCGCCTCCGTTAGCAGATGAGCACCAAGTCCACGACCCGCGCAGTCGCGGTGCACCACCGCCTCACAGATATAGCCATGCAACTGCCCGGCACGCGCCGCAGGTTGATGAGCCGCGAAATCCTGCGTCAGACGATAGCTGACGAAACCCAGCAGTTGCCCCTGCTCCTCGGCCAACACCGCCAGCGTCGCGTTCGTCTCAATATCCTGCAGATGTTGGCGAACTTCGACTTCAGGTAAATGATTCCAGGGATTGGGCCCGTGCTCGAGAATCAGCGCGCAGAGCGCTTCGATATCCTCGGCAACGGCCTGACGAATGATCAGCTCGCTCATGCTCCCAACGCCCCCTGAACTTGATTTCAGGGCGCAGTCTAGGCCGGGGAATTGCCTGGCGACAGTGACAGCCAGGCACGAGAAGTGCCTGACAGTGAATCAGTGATCATCGTCCCACGGCTGACCACGGGTCTGCTCGGACAGCTCGACCTTCTGCTGCATAGCCGCCTTGGACAGGATGTGCGCACTAACCGGCGCAGTGAGGAACAGGAACAGCGTGATCAGCAACTCATGCATGCTGAGGCTGCCGGTGTGGTGAGCGAAGAACAGCATCGAGGCGATCAGCGTACCGCCGACCCCCAGCGTGGTGGCCTTGGTCGGACCATGCAGACGGGTAAAGAAATCCGGCAGGCGATACAGCCCGATAGCACCGACCAGGGCGAACAGGCTGCCCAGGATCAGGCAAGCGCAAATCAACAGTTCCAGCCAGAACGGCATGGTCATTCTCCCTTAATCGATGATGTCGCCGTGCAGCAGGTGTTTGCCCACCGCAACCGTACCGACGAAGCCCATCACTGCGATCAGCAGTGCGGCTTCGAAGAACAGGTCCGACGCCAACCAGATGCCGAACAGCACGATCAGCGCCAGCGCGTTGATATACAGGGTATCCAGGGCCAGAACGCGGTCGACCACGCTCGGCCCTTCGACCAGACGCGCGACATTGAGCAGCATGGCCAGCGTGAGGATGCCCATGCACAGAAAGACTACGTTCTCGAGCATTCGAAAATCTCCAGCAGCGGCTTTTCGTAGCGACTCTTGACCTCGGCGATCAGTTCGTCGCGATCCGGCACGTTGAGCCCGTGCAGCAGCAGTGTCTTGTGGTCAGAGCTGAGACCGGCAGAGACGGTGCCAGGCGTCAGCGAGATGATGCAGGCCAGGGTCGAAAGGACGAACTCGTCCTCTATCTCCACCGGCACCTCGACGAATGCCGGTTCAAGACGCGACTTCGGGCCCAGCACCAGCTTAACCACCTGCAGGTTGGCCACCACGATGTCGTAGAACACCTTGCCAATGAACAGCAGCAGGCCCAGGGGCTTGCGCACCCTCGGCACGGTCAGTAGGAAGTCGCCGCACAGGTGCACGATCGACCAGCCCAGAAACAGCCCGAGCAGGATATGCCCCAGGTTGAGGGTATTGACCAGCAACAGCCAGAGCACTGCCAGCACCAGCATCATGCGCGGATGGGGGAACAAACGCCTCATGCCGCACCTCCAGCGATGATCGACAGGTAGGGTTGCAGATCGAGCAACTGCGCGGCGGCAGCCTCCAGATACGCCATTATCGGGGCAGCAGCGATCAGCAGTAGCGGGCTGGCCAATAACAGGCCCAGCGCAGCCGCCAGGCTGATGCGATCCGCCGGCTCGGCTTTCGACGCCGGCGCGTCCGCGCCATGGCCCAGCCAGAACAGGCTGGTACCGGCGCGGCTCAGCGCCACCAGGGTCAACAGACCGCCAATCAGAATCACCGGCCACAGGCTCCAGGCCTGCCAGCCTGGCTCTGCCGCGCGCAGCAGCAGCATCTTGCCGAGGAAACCAGAGAACGGCGGCAACCCGGCCACGGAGATGGAGGCGAAGAAGAACATGCAGCCCAGCACCAACGGCTGACGCAGCACACGCTCCTGCTGCAGATCGCCACCAGCGCTATCACGCTGGGCGACCACCAGGCCGGCCAGCAGGAACAACGCACCGCTGATCAGCGTGCTATGCACCATGTAATAAAGCGCAGCACTCAATGCCGCTACATTACCCATGGCGAAGCCAGCCATCAGCGTGCCCACCGAGACCACCACCAGATACGCCAGTAGCGCCTGCAATTGTCGCGCGCCCAAAGCACCAATCACACCGAAGGCAATGGTCGGCAGCGCCATCCACCAGAGCAGCTCATGGCCGAGGTTAGCCAGCGGCCCAGCCTCTTCGCCGAACACCAGGGTGAACACGCGAACGATGGCGTAGAAGCCAACCTTGGTCATGATCGCGAACAACGCCGCCACTGAAGCGGGCGCCGCGGCATAGGCGCGTGGCAACCAGAAACACAGCGGCAGCACGGCAGCCTTGAGGCCGAAGACGATCAGCAGCAGGTAGGCCGCGGCCTTGATCAACGGTGCATCGGCGACATCGGCGCTGGCTACGCGCGCTGCCAGGTCCGGCATGTTCAGGGTGCCGGTCAGGCCGTACAACAGGCTGACGCCGATCAGGAAGAACGACGAGCCCAGCAGGTTGAGCACCACGTAATGCACGCCAGCCTTGACCTGATTGGCACGGTTGCCATGCAGCAACAGTGCATAAGACGAGATCAGCAGAATCTCGAAGAACACGAACAGGTTGAACAGGTCGGCGGTCAGGAACGCACCATTGATGCCCAGCAACTGGAACTGGAACAGCGCATGGAAGTTCGGCCCACGCTCATCATCGCCACGGCAGGCGTAGATCATGGCGAAGCAGGCGAGCAGTGAGGTAAGCAACAGCAGCGCAGCGTTGAAGCGGTCGAGCAGCAGCATGATGCCGAACGGCGCAGCCCAGTTACCCAGCGCATACACCTGCAACTGCCCTGCCCCGGCCAGCACCACCAGGTAGGCGCACAGCGGCAGCAACGCCAGGCAGCCAAACAGGGAAATACCGCGTTTTACCTCGCGCGACCAGCCGTGGCCAACCAACAACAACGCACCGATGAACATCGGCAGCAGAATGGGGAGGATGATGGCGTGACTCATGCGCGCGGCTCCTCGCCATCGACGTGATCGGTTTTCAGCTCACCCATGCCACGCAGGGCCAGCACCACGACGAACGCAGTCATGGCGAAGCCAATGACGATGGCGGTCAGTACCAGCGCCTGTGGCAACGGATCACCATACTCGGCGCTCTTGCCGATCACCGCCGGCACGCCCGTGCCGAGCCGGCCCATGGCGAAGATGAACAGGTTGACCGCATAAGAGATCAGAGTCAGCCCCATCACCACCGGAAAAATGCGCGCCCGCAGCAGCAGGTAGACGCCGCTGGCAGCCAACACCCCGAGAGTAATTGCGAATACTGCCTCCATATCAGATGACCTCCTTGCACGACTCGTCCTGACTGACATGGCCGATATTGGAAAGGATCAGCAGGGTGGCGCCGACAACGGCCAGATACACCCCAAGATCGAAGAGGATCGCGGTGGCCAGTTCGATTTCGCCAATCAGCGGAATATGGAAATGGCCAAATGCAGAAGTCAGGAACGGCGAGCCGAAGAGCCAACTACCCAGACCAGTCAACCCGGCGATCAGCACACCCCAGCCGGCGGTAGCGTGATAGCTGAATTTCAGGCGCTCCTGAGTCCAGGTCACACCATGGGAGATGTACTGCAGAATCAACGCCACCGAGGTGATCAGGCCGGCGATGAAGCCGCCGCCCGGCAGGTTGTGCCCGCGCAGGAAGATGAACGCCGAAATCAGCAGCGCCATCGGCAGCATCGCCCGCGCCAGGTTGTCGAGGATCATCGGGTGCGCATCGGTCGACCACGGACGACCGTTCTTGTCGTGAGTCGGATGCGGCAGGTGTAGGCCATGCAGCAGCGCGTAGATACCGATGGCAGCAATCGCCAGCACGGTGATCTCACCCAGGGTATCGAAGCCGCGGAAGTCCACCAGGATCACGTTGACCACGTTGGTACCGCCGCCCCCGGAGACGCTGTTCTCGAGGAAGAACGAAGAAATGCTCTGGTAAGGACGGGTCAGCACGGCGTAGGTCAGCATCGCCACCATGGTGCCGCTGCCCAGCGCCAGGACTAGATCACGCAGGCCACGCAGGCTGCTGGACTCGGCAGGTGTGCGGTCGGTCATGAAGTACAGGGTGAGCATCAGCAGGATGATGGTCACCACCTCCACCGACAACTGGGTCAACGCCAGATCCGGGGCGGAGAAGCGGGCGAAGGCCAGCGCCACCATCAGACCAGCAGCGCTGAGGATCATCAGTGCCACGAGGCGGCGGCGGTGGAAAAACACGGTGAGCACCGCAGTCACCATCAGAATCAGCATGCCAATGGTAGTCAGCGGATCGATTGGCGTCATTGGCACGCTACCGGTCAACTGCTCGAGCGGCGACAGCGCGATTACCACCAGGGTCAGGGCACTGCCCAGCATCCAGGCCAGGTAGCGCTGCAGCGAACCGCTTTCCAGCAACGCGGTGATACGGACGGACAGACGTGTCATGTAGCGCACCACCTGGTCGAAGGCGTCCTTGGCATCGAGGCTAGGCAGGCCTTCATACCAGCGGAACAGCGGCTTGCGACAGGTGTAGACGATGATCCCGCCGAACAGCGCGACGAAGCTCATCAGCAGCGGCAGATTGAGGCCGTGCCAGACCGCCAGGCTGTACTCAGGCAGCGTGCCACCCAGGGTAGAGGACGCGGCGGCGGCCAGCAGCGGCGCGACCGTATAGGCCGGCACGATACCCACCAGCAGGCAGAGGAACACCAGCACCTCGACCGGCACCTTCATATAGCGCGGCGGCTCGTGCGGCGGGTATTTGGGCAGGTCGATCGGCTCGCCGTTGAAGAACACGTCGTGAATGAAACGCAGCGAGTAGGCCACCGAGAACACCCCGGCCAGGGTCGCAGCTGCCGGAATCACCCAGTTGAAACCGCCCAGCAGGTGCTGGTGCAGGGTTTCGGTGAAGAACATTTCCTTGCTCAAAAAGCCATTGAGCAGCGGCACGCCAGCCATGGCCGAGGCCGCCACCATCGCCAGCACCGCCGTATGCGGCATGTACTTCCACAAACCGTTTATTCGCCGCATATCGCGGCTGCCGGTCTCGTGGTCAATGATGCCGGCGGCCATGAACAGCGAGGCCTTGAAGGTCGCATGGTTGATGATGTGGAACACCGCCGCCACGGCCGCCAGTTGGGTATCCAGGCCGAACAACAGCGTGATCAGGCCCAGGTGGCTGATGGTCGAATAAGCCAGCAGGCCTTTGAGGTCATGCTGGAACAGCGCCATGAGCGCTCCCACCAGCAACGTGGCCAGGCCGGTCAGGCTGACCATGTAGAACCACCACTCGGAGCCAGCCAGCGCCGGGTACAGGCGTGCCAGCAGGAACACCCCGGCCTTGACCATGGTCGCCGAGTGCAGATACGCCGATACCGGCGTAGGCGCCGCCATCGCATGCGGCAGCCAGAAGTGGAAAGGGAATTGCGCCGACTTGGTGAACACGCCCAGCAGTACCAGTACCAGCGCCAGCGGATACAGCTCGTGCGCACGGATCGCGTAGCCGGCGGCCAGCACCTGAGACAGCTCGAAACTGCCGGCGATGTGACCGATCAGCAAGATACCGGCGAGCAGCGCCAGACCACCGCCACCGGTGATTGCCAACGCCATGCGCGCGCCCTTGCGGGCATCGGAGCGCGAGCCCCAGAAACCAATCAGCAGGAACGACGACAGGCTGGTCAACTCCCAGAACATCAACATCAGCAGCAGGTTTTCCGATAGCACCACACCGAGCATGGCGCCCATGAACAGCAGCAGGAAGGCGAAGAAGCGCCCCATGGGCTCGGTCTTGGCCAGGTAATAGCGCGCGTAGAGGATGACCAGCAGGCCGATGCCGAGAATCAGCAGGGCGAACAGAAAGCCCAGGCCATCGAGCCGCAGGCTGAGGTTCAGGCCCAGGTGCGGCAGCCACTCCAGCTTGACCCGCAGCACCTCACCGGCGAAGACCGCCGACTGATAGTTGAACAGCAGCACCAGCGCCACGATGGGTGCCAAAGCCGCAGCTGCGGCGCAGGCCGAGCGTCCGAGCCGGTCGGCCAGCACCGGCAGAAACAACCCAAGAAATGGCAAGGCGACAATCAGCGCAAGCGCCATCGGAAAACCCCTTAAACAGGCACGCCAGGTCAGCTGACCCAACGCCGAGAATTGGAGTCGCAACTCCCTGACGGTGATAGTTCATGCACCACAACGGCTCAGCTAAGTTGTTGTCGGCACAAGCATAACGGCCGATTATCCATAACTATCAACGCAACGTCATGCATTGAATTATCGTTAAACACACTTGGTAACATGCAGGCTGCTGCAACCGCAGATGGCAGCCGACCACCACTATAGCGAGGCCACAAAAAATTGCCGCGAGCGTTTTTGTCCGAGCTTGAGGAGTTGTCGCCCGAGATGGCAGACAACAAAAAGCCGGAGCAACCAAAGTTGCTCCGGCTTGCTTGTCACGATCAGTGGGTGACGCGGCTGGTACCGTTGACCGTCATGATGCGCACACGCTCGCCGACACGGAACACCTGGTTCGGCTCGACTTCCTGAACGTAGGCGCGCATGGTGCCATCGTCCTCACGCACGGTGATCTCAACACCCTGAGTACGGGTTATGCCTTCTTCAGCGGCGGCGCCCAACAGACCGCCAGCGACGGCACCGACCACAGCCAGAACCGCGCTGCCGCGCCCACCACCGAGGCCACTACCACCGATACCGCCAACCACAGCACCGGCACCAGCACCGATCGGCGTCTTGGTCCCTTCGATCTTGACCGGGCGCAGCGATTCGATGGTTCCCATGCGTACTGTTTGCACCGCTCGGGCCTCATCGCGGCTGTAGGTATCGCCAGTCAGGCTGGACTGACAGCCCCCGAGGGCCAACACCGCGGCCAGCGAGGTAATGAGCAGAGTGGGTTTACGCATAGCAATTCCTCCAGAGGTATCTCAATCCATTAGACGCCGGGCGAGCGTAACTGTCACGACGGAGCCTGAACAATAGTTATTTCAGACAGATCAGGTTCAGCGAGGTTCGCCCTATCAGGATCGAGCGAGGCGCCAGAGACGGGCGATATCCGTGGTGCGAGCCTGCAACTCAGCCGCCGCACCGGCCATCGCCTGCTCCAGGGACAATGGCCCCGGCGCCAGGCTGAATGCAGCTTCGATACCAGCGTCGTACAGCGCCTGATAGTTATCGCCCAGACTACCGGACAAGGCGATGACCGGTACCCCGGCCGCACGCGCCACGCGCGCTACCCCGACCGGGGTTTTGCCATGCAGGGTCTGGGCATCCATACGCCCTTCCCCGGTAATCACCAGATCCGCGTTCTCTACTGCTGCAGCGAGACCGGACAGCTCGGCCACCAAAGCGATACCGGGGCGGAAGCTTGCCTTGAGGAATGCACGCACAGCGAAGCCGAGACCGCCTGCCGCACCCACACCAGGGAACTCGGCGTGGTCCTCGCCCAGCGTCGCCGCCACGATACGGGCGAAGAGGCCGAGTGCCGTATCCAGCTCCGCGACATGCTCCGGCGTCGCCCCCTTCTGCGGACCGAACACCGCAGATGCGCCGCGTGGCCCGCACAAGGGATTGTCGACATCAGCAGCGACCTCGATCTGCACCTTGAGCAGGCGCGCGTCGAGCCCACTCAAATCAAGCTGGTCGAGACCAGCCAAAGCCGCGCCGCCCGGCGCCAGCTCGCGCCCATGGACATCGAGAAAGCGCATCCCCAGCGCCTGTAACAGGCCAGCACCGGCGTCATTGGTGGCACTGCCGCCCAGCCCCAGGATGATGCGCGTAGCACCGGCATCCAGCGCCTCGCGGATCAGCTCGCCAGTGCCGAAGCTGCAGGCCAGACGAGCATCACGCTGTTCACGTGGCACCCAGTGCAAGCCACTGGCAGCGGCCATCTCGATGACCGCCGTGCCCTGCCCCAGCCAACCCCAATGCGCCTTGACCGGCTCACCCAGCGGGCCACGCACCTCACACTCGCGGCGCTCGCCGCCGACGGCAGCGAGCAGCGCATCGACCGTGCCTTCGCCGCCATCGGCCATTGGCCTCAGCAAACATTCGGCCTCGGGAAACACCTGCTGCCAACCGCGGGCGATGGCGGCGGCCACGTCGGGCGCGCTGAGGCTCTCCTTGAAGGAGTCAGGAGCAATGACGATTTTCATGATAGGTACCTCGAAAGGAGGCAGGCGACCTTCTGGTCGCCTGCCGGTATAGCGGATTACAGCAGAACCAGACTCAGCAGCCAGACAGCGGCCATACCGGCAATACCCTGGATCAGGGTCGCCATGGTCTGAGCACGGTAAGCGGTCGCCACTTTCATGCGGCTGAACTGGGTCACGACCCAGAAGAAGCTGTCGTTGGCGTGGGAAACGGTCATCGCACCTGCACCAATTGCCATCACCGTCAGCACGCGGCCCATCTCGCTGTCGAGGCCCAGGTTGCCCAGCAGAGGCGCAACCATGGCCGAAGTGGTAACCAGCGCGACGGTGGAGGAGCCTTGGGCACTCTTCAGCGCAGCAGCCACCAGGAACGGCATGAACAGACCGATGCCCAGCGCCGACAGGGTGTCGCCCAGATAACCGGTCAGCGCGGTGGCCTTGAGGATGGCACCGAAGGCGCCACCGGCACCGGTGATCAGCAGAATCGGCGCCGCCTCTTTCAGGCCATGAGCGACGTAGTCATGGAACTGCTGACGCTTGCCTTCGCCCTTGAGCAGCGAGCACGCCAACACCAGACCGACCAGCAGCGCAGCAACCGGCTGACCGAGGAAGCTCAGCACATCGAAGAAAGCGCCAGTGCCGAAGGGCTTGCTCGGGAAAGCAGCCACCGAGCCCAGGCAGATCAGGATGATCGGCACGAAGATCGGCGAGAACGCCTGCCAGGCACTGGGCAGCTTGCCGTAGCGAGCGCGCAGTGCATCGAAATCGACGTTATCGGCGAGCAGCTCGCTTGGCGCTTCTTCCAGCAAGTCGTGGTCGTTCTGCTTGAGGAAACGGTTGGCCCACAGCATGCCGGCCACGGCGGTGACCGCAGCGACCAATAGACCGACCAGGATCACCAGACCCAGTGAGGTTTCCAGGCCCAAGTTGCCGGCCGCAGCGATCGGACCGGGGGTTGGCGGCACGAAGGTATGGGTGGCATACAGGCCGGTAGCAAGGGCCACGCTCATGGCCACCACGGACACCTTCATGCGTGCAGCCAGGGCATTCTTCAGCGAGTTGAGAATGACGTAGCCGGAGTCGCAGAACACCGGAATCGATACCAGGTAACCGATGATCGACATGGTCAGGGTGGGGAAACGCTGGCCCAGCAGACGAATCACCGTCTCGGCCATGGTAATGGCGGCGCCGCTACGCTCAAGGATCACGCCAATGATGGTACCGAGAACGATCACGATACCGATGTAACCGAGAATGCCGCCGAAGCCGGCAGTCATGGTCTTGATGATTTCGCCGCTAGGCAGCTGGTAGGCAAAGCCGGCGATCAGCGCAGCAGCCAGCAGTGCCAGGAAGGGGTGCAATTTCAAACGGGTAGTGGACAGCACGATGAATGCAATCAGTGCCACCAGGATCAGGACCAGGCCCATGACCAGTCTCCTCATTGTTGTTATGGCGGGCGCAGGGCCCGGATGGGAATGCCGACAGGCGCCACATTGTGGCTCAGCCTGCACCAGCATCGCCCTGTGCGCCAGCACCAAAACAACAAGAGCTGAGTGCAATTGGCTGTGCAATCGCACAAAGCCAGCACCCCGTGTTCACCAACCGAGGTGAATTACCTAACGCTCACCGGCGCTACCGCGGCGGGTTCCAGCAAGCCCAGCCCCAAAGATAGCTGCAGGCGCTGATCCAGCCGATTGAGATCCAGGCCACTGAGTTCGGCAATGCGCTCCAGGCGATAGCGCAACGTATTGCGATGAATGCCCAATTCCTGCGCACAGGTTTGCACCTGGCCGTCATGCGCGCACCAGGCTTCCAGCGTAGCCCTTAGCGTGCCTTGCGGGTCCTGCATCAGTACCTGCCGCAACGGCGCCAGCCAGCCCTGCAGTAACCAGCTGTGGCGCTGGGCATAGAGCAGCGTCGGCAGGCGCAATTCGTCCAGACGCAGCAGGCGACGATCAGGAAAGCGCGCCTGGCCATAGGCCTGAAGGTCGCGCAAGACCAGGCTGGCCTGACGCAGCTCGGTCAGATCATGCAGCGGATCGCTGAGCGCCAGCGACCCTACGCCCCACTCGCGCTCGTCGGCCTGCTGGAGCCAGGCGCGATCATCACGCGTGGCGCTGTAGGGCCGGCACCACAGCAGTTCATGGCGCCCGAGCGGCGCCACCAGATGCTCACTCTTGCCCCCCAATGCGGCGAGCAGACGCGCCTGACGCGGCAGCGGATCGCCCTCACCATCGAGTTGCAGCAGACACATCTGTCGTGGCCAGGTCAGTTGCAGGCCCAGGCGTTCGGCATCGACCTCAAGACTGGACAGACGCAGCATGGGATCGAGCAGCTGTCGCAACCAGGCCTCCTGCTGATGTCGCTGCCAGTGTCGCTCGGCCTGTAGCACACGATGCTCGACCAACATTTCCGCTGCCATGCGCACCAGTTCGGCATAGGGCCGCACGGTCTCGGGGTCGCCCGTGATACCGAGCACGCCAATCAGACGCTCGGCATGCAGCAACGGCAGGTTGACACCGGGCTTGACGCCTCGCAGGCACGCCGCCGCCTGAGCGTCGATCTCCACCACGCGACAATTGGCCAGCACCAATTGCGCACCTTCATGACGGGTGTGCAGTCGGCTGGGGTCACCGCTGCCGATGATCATGCCCTGGGCATCCATCACATTGATGTTGTGCGGCAGGATGGCCATGGCGCGGTCAACAATGTGCTGCGCCAGGGTAGAGTCGAGTTCGAGCATGAAAAACGGCCTCGCGAATGAGGCCGTCATTGTAGGCGCGCCAGCGACGCTTCACGAGGTATCCCTCGCAGCGCCGGCAAAACCTTCAGCTAGCCAGGATTTACTCCGCAGCAGGTGCTGCAGCGTTCTCCACGACCTTGCCGTCCGCTGGCGCTTTAGCCTTGGCCTGATTGCGCCGAGCTTCGGCCCGGTGCCGTCTGGCCTGCTGCTTGGCATGCAGCGCCTGCGCCGCCGTCACCATACCAACGGGCTGGCCTTGCAGATCCAGACGCGGTGCATTTTCGGTCATTGCAGCCCAGTAACGACCACCGCGGCACCAGGCGGCAATACCCGCTTTGAGCTGCTCAACGGTGATACCGAGCAACTGCAGATGTTGCTCGGCGTCCTTGAGAATGCCTTCCTTCAACGGCACCTTAGGCGCCGGGTTGACCGGGAAGGCCAATGGGAAGTGCTTCTGCAAGCGCCAGATCGCCTCGACGGTAGGATCCTGCTCACGCGGCTTGCCTTTAGGCGGCTGCTTGCGTTTTTGCGGCTTCGCGCTTTCGGTCTTTACCTGCTGTACCTGCTGCTTCTCGGCGCGCAGGCGGTCACGTAGCTCGGCTAATTGTTCAAAACCCATCGTTCGGTTCGCAGCGTCCTGGTTGGTTCGTGGCGCAAGGGTATCTTATGTGCTCGTTTCGTACAGCCTTATTGGCGAACAGCATGCTCGGCGGTAGCTGATGGTCAGGGCGCCAGCCGCTCACGAATCCAGGCTTCACCCTTGAACCGATAGTTGAGGCGGTCATGCAGCCGACTTGGCCTGCCCTGCCAGAATTCGATGCGCTCGGGCAGCAGACGGTAGCCGCCCCAGTGCGGTGGGCAGTGTGGCGTCTGGTTGAGGAAGCGTCTTTCGGTTTCCGCCAGCAGGTTTTCCAGCTCGGCGCGATCGCGAATCACTTTGCTCTGCGGCGAGGCCCAGGCGCCGATGCGGCTGCCCAGCGGGCGTACCTGGAAGTAGCCGTCGGATTCGGCCGGGGTGACCTGCTCGACGCGACCTTCGATGCGCACCTGGCGCTCCAGGCTGGGCCAGAAGAAGGTCATGGCGGCGAACGGGCGTGCCGCGAGCTGGCGGCCCTTGGCGCTGTCGTAGTTGCTGAAGAAGGTGAAGCCGCGTTCGTCGAGCCCCTTGAGCAGTAGCACCCGGCAGTGCGGACGGCCATCTTCGTCGACGGTGGCCAGGGTCATGGCGTTGGGTTCGACCGGCAATTGCTCGGTCTTGACCGCGTCATCGAACCACTGACGAAACAGGGCAAAGGGCTCCAACGGGGCCTGGGCTTCGCTCAGGCCATCGCGGGTATAGTCGCGGCGCATATCGGCCAGGGTTTGGGTCATGGCAATTCCTCAGGGCAGGGCCAGAAACCAATCCGCTGGATTCGAGTGCCTGCCCGCTCAGGGTGGAAATGCCCGCAAGCTTACTCCGACTTGCCCACTTTTCCTTGATCTGCAGCAGCTACCTTGGGTGCATCCTTGAGCTCTGCCTTGGCCGGTTGGCTGTACTTGGCGATCAGGCCCTGCATGGTGTCACGCGAGGTCAGGAGGATTTCCACGCGGCGGTTGAGCGCACGGCCGGCCGCGCTGTCGTTTGCCGCACGGGGTGCGTCGGAGCCCAGGCCCATGACCTGCAGGCGGTTCTGCTTGAGGCCGCTGAGACGAAAAATCGAAGTAACGGCACGCGCGCGCTGCTGACTGAGTTCGCGGTTCTTCGCGTCGTCACCGCTGGTGTCGGCATGGCCGAGCACGACCACGGCGACATCGTCGTCGGCTTCCAACAGTTTGGCCACGCGAGTGATCGGGCCCAAGCTGACCGGCAGCAGCATCTGCGGGCGATCCGGATTGAACGAGCCCTGCACCGGGGCGGTGACCACCAGCAGGTTTTCGCGGCGCTCGAACTCGAAGTGGCTGCCCTTGACCGCTTCACGCAGTTTCGGCTCGTACTCGTCGAGCCAAGCGCGGGTAACTTGAGGCGGTGGCATCACTGCCGGCTTGGCGACTTCCTTCTTTTCCGAGCCGGCGCAGCCCGCGATCAGCAGGCAGCAGGTAAAGGCAAAAATCTTGTTGGCACGCATGTAGCCCCCGGGGTCAAACAGATCTAATGGTCGATTCGTTGTCAGGCTGTTGAAAAACTACCTGCGTTGCCATTGCTGCGTTAAAAACAGGCTCGTGCGCGAGTCCGATCAAAATGCTCATTTACAGCTCGTAAACTGCGCTTTTTCGCCTGTTTTTGCCTTGCACTGGCTGCCTCGCCTACGTTTTCAACGGCCTGCTATGGTTGGTACTGAACGGTTGGCGCAAGTTTAGCCGTTTCAATCAGATACAGTCCGCAATCTGTCGCGCAAGTTTCTGCGCGCGGGGGTCCATCAAGACGAACGGTCCTAGATTGTTGGTAACGAAACCGAATGCCAGGTCTCGTTCCGGGTCGGCAAAACCGCTGGAGCCACCGGCGCCGGGATGGCCGAAGGCTTTTGCCCCCATGCCATAAGTGGCGTTGGCCACATCGGCCTGATCGAGCATGCAACCCAGGCCGAAACGCGTGCGGGTCAGCAAGGTCTTGTCGTCACCGACACTGTGCTCACGGGTCATTTCACCCAGCAGCTCGGCATCGAGCAGGCTGCCGTCGAGAAGACCGGCATAGAAACCCGCCAGGCTGCGCGCGTTGCCGTGGCCATTGGCGGCCGGCTGCTGCATGCGCCGCCACTCAGGCTTGTTGGTACTGGTCATGATCGACGGCGGGTTGGTGAACGAGCGCGTGCTCATGGCTTGGGCGTCACTCATCATCACCTTGAGCAGGCGTTGCGCGGCAGCGTCGCCAAGATTGCCCTTGCCGCGAGCGATATGGGCGACGCGATCGAACTCGCTGTCAGCCAGGCCGACGTGGAAATCCAGGCCCAACGGCTTGGCGATGCGCGCAGCGATGCTCTCGCCGGGACCACGACCTTCGACACGGCGAATCAGCTCGCCAATCAGCCAACCATAGGTAATGGGCGCGTAGCCATGACCTTCACCCAGCGGCCACCAGGGCTCTTCAGCTGCCAACGCGTTGGTCATGGTCTGCCAGTCATACAGCGCCTCGGCGGGCAGCGCCTGACGCAACGCCGGCAAGCCGGCCTGATGGCAGAGCAGGTGACGCACACTGATACGTTGTTTGCCAGCGGCGGCGAACTCAGGCCAGTAGCGCGCAACCGGCGCATCCAGGTAGAGCTTGCCCTCGCCCACCAGTTGCAGGGCCACCACAGCGGCGAAAGGTTTGGTACAGGAGAACAGGTTGGCGATGGTGTCGCTGTGCCAGGCCTGCTGGCCGTCCTTGTCCATCACACCGGCCCACAGGTCGACCACGGTTTCCCCACCCACCTTCACGCACAGGGCCGCGCCCCGCTCCTGCGCATCATCGAACTGTGCGGCGAATGCGTCCCTCACCGCTTCGAAGCGCAAGTCGAAATAGCCCTGAATCTGCACACTGTTCTCCCGTTTCACTGCTTATCTCAATACTGCCGATGATGGCAGCCGCCTATCATGCAATGTTCTGAAACTTCATAAAATAGCGATCTTCGATTGGTTTTTCCTATGATGAAACAAATGCGGCCTGATATGACCAATACGCCCTGAACAGCGCAGCTGCGGTGCGTACGCAGTCGTCAGGCCGCCTTGGATTCGACGCTCGGCACAGGAGAAACGAGTGCTCTACCTACTGTCCCTGATCGCCCTGGCTGCCATCATGGCACCCGGCCTGACGCGCCTGTTGGGTGCTCGCACAGGTTGGCTGCTGATGTTGGCGCCGCTGGCGGCCTTCGTCTGGTTCGTCCAACAGATTCCGCTGATCGCCGGCGGCGGCGCCGTGATGCAAAGCCTGAGCTGGATTCCGGCACTGGGTATCAACCTGAGCCTGCGCCTGGACGGTCTCTCGCTGGTTTTTGCCCTGCTGATCAGCGGCATCGGCAGCCTGATCGTGCTGTACGCCGGCAGTTATCTGTCCAGCCACGCCCACCTGGGTCGCTTTCACGCTTACTTGCTGGTGTTCATGTTGGCGATGCTCGGCCTGGTGCTGGCCGACGACCTGGTAGCGATGTTCGTGTTCTGGGAGCTGACCAGTATCGCCTCCTTCCTGCTGATCAGTTTTCAACACGACAAAGCGGTATCGCGCCGTGCGGCGCTGCAGGCGCTGCTGATCACCGGCGGCGGTGGCCTGGCGCTGCTGGCGGGACTGATCCTGCTCGGTGGCGCGACGGGCAACTGGCAGTTCTCCGATCTCAGCGCCGAGCAGATCGAAGGCCATGTGCTGCTGCCGGCGATCATTGCCCTGGTGCTGCTGGGCTGCTTCACCAAATCGGCGCAGGTGCCTTTCCATCTGTGGCTGCCCAATGCGATGAACGCACCGACTCCGGTGTCGGCCTATCTGCATTCGGCGACCATGGTAAAAGCCGGTATCTACCTGCTGGCCCGTCTCAACCCGGTGCTTGGCGGCTCCGTCGGCTGGGGCACCCTGCTGATTACCTTCGGCGCAGCCACTGCGGTGCTCGGCGCCTTCCTCGCCTTCCGCCAGACCGACCTCAAGCGCCTGCTGGCGTACACCACGGTGACCGTGCTGGGCCAGCTGACCATGCTGATCGGCACCAACACCAGCTATGGCCTGCAGGCGTTCGTGCTCTATCTGGTGGCGCATTCTCTCTATAAAGGTGCGCTGTTCATGGCAGTCGGCGCCATCGACCACGCCACAGGCACCCGCGAGCTGGCACGCCTGGGCGGTTTGATCCGCTTCATGCCGTTGACTGGCGCGGCAGTAGCCCTGGCGGCATTCTCCAATGCCGGCCTGCCGCCGTTTTTCGGCTTCATCGCCAAGGAGTTCAAGTACACCGGCCTGATCGAGATGGGTCATATCGGTTGGGCGGTAACGCTGGTGATGATCCTTACCAACGCCCTGCTGTTCGCCGCTGCCGGCCTGGTATTCCTGCAGACCTTCCTCGGCAAGCGCGGCGACTATCCGCGCACCCCGCACGAAGTCGGCTTGCCGATGTGGCTGGGGCCGATGCTGCTGGCCATCGGCGGTTTCCTGCTCGGCGCCTGGAATGCCTGGCCGGAGACCTGGCTGGTGAACAACGCGGTGCAAGCTGTGGCGCGCGGCCCGGTGGATGTGCACCTGTATCTGTGGGGCGGCATCACCCCAGCGCTTGTGGCCAGCTTGCTGACCGTATCGCTGGGCGTGCTGTTCTACGTGATGCGCGACCGCGTACGGCAGGCGCTTGATCGTGCCAACACGGCCTGGAACGTCAGTGGCGACCTGCTCTGGGATCGTTTGCTCAAACGCGTTTTCCACTTCGCCGGTCTGCTTGCCGCCCGTTTCCAGCACGGCTCCTTGCGTCAGCATCTGGTGCTGCTGGCCCTGGCGGTCGGTGGCCTCTTGGCGGTCGGCTTATTGCCGGCGCTGCCGCAACTGCTGCAGGGCAGCTACAGCCCGATCTCGCCGCTGGGCCTGGCCGGCTGCCTGTTGGCACTGGCCGGCGGTGTGGCAGCGGCGTTCCTGCCTGGCCGCCTGACCTTGCTGGCGGCACTGGGCGCCTGCGGCCTGGGCCTGGCACTGGTGTTCGTCTCGGTCAATGCCCCGGACGTGGCGATGACCCAGCTGATGGTGGAAACCCTCAGTCTGATCTTCCTCGCCCTGGTGTTTCGCAAGATGCCCACGGTTCCCACCAGCGGTGCACGCGCGCCGTGGAAGCGACGCCTGCACGCCAGCGTAGCGATCCTCTTCGGCCTCAGCGTGACCGGTGCCCTGCTGCTGGCGGTGAGCCTGCCACTGCCGGGCGAAATCGCCCAGTGGTATCAGGCCAACAGCTTGCCGGGTGGCCACGGGCACAACGTGGTCAACGTGATCCTGGTGGACTTCCGCGCCTTCGATACCCTGGGCGAGATCCTCGTGGTCGCTCTCTCTGCCCTGGCGGCGGCCAGCCTGCTGAGCACCGGCCGGCGCTTCGGCAACGAGCATAGCGGGGAAGATGCCTTCACCTCGCCGCTGCTGCGCCAAGGCCTGCGCCCGCTGGCCTGGTTGATGATGGCCGCCTCGCTGCTGGTGCTGTGGCGCGGTCACAACCTGCCCGGCGGCGGTTTCATTGGCGGCTTGGTGGCGGCCTGCGGCCTGATCCTGCTGGTGCTGACCTACGGCCACGGGCAGATTCGCCGGGTGCTACCCGTTGCGCCTGCGCAGCTGATCGGTATCGGCCTGGGTTGTGCTGCGGGTGCCGGCATTCTTGGCCTGATCGCGGGCAGTGCCTTTCTTACCGGTCTCTGGATCTTCCCTGGCGGGCTGCCGCTGGGTACGCCCTTGCTCTTCGATATCGGCGTTTTCCTCACCGTGTTCGGCTCTGCCCTGCACATGATCGACAAGCTGACGGGAGTTCGCCAGTAATGGAATGGCTAGCCACAATCACTACCGGAGGCCTGGCAGGTCTGGGCCTGTGGATGCTCCTGGATCGCAACCTCAAGCGCGTCGTGCTGGGCGTCGTGCTCCTGGGTAACGCAATCAACCTGGGGGTTCTCACCGCCGGGCGCTTCTTCGGCGAACGCCCGGCCTTCGTCGAGGCTGGCAACGCTGCCAGCACGGCCAACCCGTTGCCGCAGGCGCTGGTACTGACCGCCATCGTCATCGGTTTCAGCCTGTTCATCTTCGCCCTGGCGCTGCTCAAGCGCACCCGCGAACTGCATGGCGACAAGACCACCGACTCAGTCAGCTCGATCACCGAGCAACCGGCACCGGACTGGCACGACAGCGAGCATGAACATGACGCCAATGGTGCGGAGGCTCGCCGATGAATCACGCGTTACTCGTTGCGCCAATCCTCGTTCCCCTGTGCAGCCTGCTGCTGGCGATCATCCTGCGCCGCCACCTGCTGGCCGTACGCGTGCTCAGCCTGACTGGCACCGCACTGCTGCTGGCCGTCGGCCTGGTGCTGGTCTGGCAGGCCGCACAAGGCGTGGTGCTCAGTGGTCAGGTGGGCAACTGGCAGGCGCCGTTCGGCATCAGCCTGGTGATCGATCGCCTGTCGGCGGTAATGATCGCCATCAGTGCCCTGGTCGCGCTGGTCACCCTGCTCTATGGCGTGGCCAAGGACAACGACAGCAAGATCGGTCGCGACTTTCACCTGTTCATCCAGGGTCTGCTGACCGGCATCTGCGGCGCCTTCATCACCGCCGACATCTTCAACCTCTATGTCTGGTTCGAGGTGCTGCTGATCGCCTCCTTCGCCCTGATGGCGCTTGGCGGCGGCAGCCGCCGGCTGGCCGGCAGCATGACCTACGTGGCCCTTAACCTGTTCGCCACGCTGATCTTCCTGCTCTCCGCCGGCCTGGTCTACGGCGCCAGCGGCACGCTGAACATGGGCGAGCTGGCGGTGATCATGCGCAGCGGTGAGGCACCACCTGGCGTGACGCCGGCGCTGTTGCTGATGCTGCTGTCGTTTGCCATCAAGGCTGCGCTGTTCCCGGTATTCGGCTGGCTGCCGGCCACCTATCACGTCGCCCTGACGGCGGTTTCGGCGATGTTCGCAGGCCTGCTGACCAAGGTCGGCGTATACGCGCTGATTCGCCTGGTGACCCTGCTCTGGCCGGAGCATGGCCTGCCGCATCAACTGCTGCTGTGGGTCGCCTGCGCCACCATGCTGGTGGGCGTGCTGGGTGCGGCGGCGCAGACCGAGGTGCGCCGTATCCTGTCGTTCCACATCGTCAGCCAGGTTGGCTACATGATCCTCGGCCTCGCCCTGGCCACCCCGCTGGCGCTGGCCGGCGCAGTGTTCTACCTGATCCACCATATCGTGGTGAAGGCCAACCTGTTCTTCATCGGCGGCCTGGCGGCGCGCATCTGCGGCTCCGAGCGCCTGGCCGACATGGGTGGACTGTACAAGCGCATGCCCTGGCTGGCGCTGCTGTTCGCCATTCCGGCGCTGTCGCTGGCAGGCATTCCGCCGCTGTCCGGTTTCTGGGCCAAGTTCCTGCTGGTCAAGGCCAGCCTGGATGCCGCTGCGTGGTGGGCGGCGGGCATCGCCCTGCTGACCGGCGTGTTCACCCTGCTATCGATGAACAAGATCTGGAACGAAGCATTTCTCAAGCCCCATCCGGCAGGTGAAGAAGCGCTGCAAACGGTTACCGGTATACGCGCGGCCTGGTTGGGCATGAGCGCCCTGGCGCTACTGACCGTGTTGATCGGCCTGGGCGCCGGCCCGCTGATCGACTATGCCGTGGCGGCAGCCGCGCAACTCGCCGCCCCGCAAGCCTATCTGCAACCCTTCACTGGCGCAGGAGGTACCTGATGCTGTTTGTCATCCATTTGCTGGCCAGCGCCGGCCTGGCCTGGGGCCTCGGCGCCGGCCATCTCGGTGGAGGCCTGCTGGCCTTCGCCCTGCTCTACCTGATCGCTCGCCTGCTGGGCCTGGCAATCGGGCGCCTGCGTCGTTACGCCCGCAGCCTGGAGCATGGTGTGAGCTTCTGCCTGTGGTTCATCGCCCAGGTGTTCCTCGCGACTTACCAAGTCGCCACGCTGGTGCTGGCGCGTCGGGTCGATGTGGAACCGGCCGTGCTGGCCTACCCGGTGACTCGCCGCGAGGTGGACAAGGTCACCCTGCTCGGCACCCTGCTGACCCTGACCCCCGGCACCCTGGCCCTGGACTATGACGAGGAGCAAGGCCTGCTCTATATCCACGCCCTCGATGCGCGGCGCCGCGAGGACGTGACCGACATTCTCATCGAGTTGGAACGCCGCCTGCTGGCCTGGCTCGATGCCGGCAAAGCCGAAGGAGTAACGCCATGACCCTGCACCTGGCCGGTGCTGCCTGGGTATTGCCCCTGGCTGCAGCCTTGCTCGCGCTGAGCGGTTTGATCAGCCTCTATCGCCTGTTGCGCGGCCCAAGCCGCCCGGATCGTGCGGTGGCCATCGACGCCCTCACCCTGCTGGCGGTCGCCGCCATGGCCCTGCTGTGTCTGATGCGCGGCGAGGCGCTGTTCATCGATGTTGCCGTGCTGCTGGCACTGGTGTCGTTTCTCGGCACGGCGGCTTTTGCCTTCCTGTTCGATGACGCCCACAGCCAGATGCCGGAGAAGAGCGAGGAACGCCCATGAACGAAGTACAAGCCTGGCTGGCCTCGCTGCTGGTACTGAGCGGCGCAGTGATCTCTCTGCTTGGCGCGATTGGAGTGCTGCGCCTGCCCGATAGCTACAGCCGCATGCATGCGGCGAGCAAGGCCGGGGTTCTCGGCGCGGTCCTGTTACTTGGCGCAGTGGCCTTGGCCAGCAGTGGCGAGCTGGCACTGGAGGCCTTTATCGGCCTGCTGATTCTGCTGGCCAGCGCACCGCTGGCCGCTCACGCCATCGCCCGCGCCGCGCACCGCGCCGGCATTCGACCGACGCTGGGGCGCTTGGGTGATGAGCTGGAACAGCGCAACAGGGGTGGTGAATAACGTCAGCAGGCCGTTGAAAAACCTAGGCGACGACTGCAGGTGGAGCAGCCGAGGTAGTTTTTCAACAGCCTGTCAGAGGGTGTTTACAAGATAGGCGAACGAAGGCAAGACAAGGCGAAAACGATCGAGAAAGCGGAGTTTACGTGCTGTAAATGAGCATTTCGAGATCGTTTTCAACGCAGTATTGCCAAGTGCAGCCATTTTGTAGACACCCTCTCAGTCGATCTGCCGACGAAACGGCGGCAAGGCATTGAGAATGGCCTTGCCGTAGCGCTGGGTAACCACACGCCGATCCAGCAGGGTGATAGTGCCGCGATCAGCCTCGGTACGCAGCAGGCGACCGCAAGCCTGCACCAGACGCAGCGAAGCGTCCGGCACGGCGATTTCCATGAAGGGATTGCCGCCACGCGCCTCGATCCACTCGGCCAGCGCCGCCTCCACCGGGTCATCCGGCACGGCGAAGGGAATCTTGGCGATCACCACATGCTCGCAGTAGGCGCCAGGAAGGTCGACGCCCTCGGCGAAACTGGCCAGGCCGAACAGCACGCTTTCCTCGCCTGAATCGACACGCGCCTTGTGCTTGTTCAGGGTCTCCTGCTTGGACAGGTTGCCCTGAATGAACACGCGTTTGCGCCAGTCGCGATCCAGGCCGTCGAACACGTCCTGCATCTGCTTGCGCGAGGAGAACAACACCAGCGTCCCGCGACTGCCTGCCACCAGGCCCGGCAGCTCGCGGGTGATAGCCGCCGTATGCGCAGCAGCCTCACGCGGGTCGGCCTTGAGATCCGGCACGCGCAGCAGGCCGGCATCGGCATGATGGAAGGGGCTTGGCACTATCGCCGCGACCGCCGCCTTGGGCAGGCCGGCACGCATGCGATAGCGGTCGAAGGTGCCCAGCGCGGTCAGGGTCGCAGACGTCACCAAGCAGCCATGGGCAACGTTCCACAGGTTGCGGCGCAAGGTCTCGGCGGCGAGGATCGGGCTGGCGTTGACCTCGATATCGAACAGCGCACCGCTCTCGGCCAGGGTCAGCCAGCGCGCCATGGGTGGGCTTTCCTCGGGGTCTTCAGCGGTGAAGGCCAGCCACAATTCCCAGTTGCCCTTGGCGCGCGCCATCAGGCTGCCGAACAGCGGATACCACTCCTCGGCCTGGTGGCTGGCGATGCCCACGGCGCCCTCGCCGTCCATGGCCTCCTTGAGCAGCTCGGTAACGCCGGTGAACAGGTCATTGAGCTTGGAGAAGCCCTTCTTCAGTTCCAGACCCAACTCGGTCAGATGCTCCGGCACCACGCCGCCGACGAAGCGATGACGCGGGCGCTCGCGTCCTTCCATGTCCTCGCCGGCCTTGAAGTCGGCGATCTGCTCGCAGGCAGCGAACATGAACTGCTGCTGAGTCTTCAGCTCACGCGCCAGCTCCGGCACCTGTTCGATCAGACGGCCGAGATCGCCCGGCAACGGGTTCTGCGCCAGCAGCTTGGTCAGGTTCTTGTCGATCTGCGTAAGCCAGTCGGCAGTCGAGCGCAGGCGGGTAAAGTGGGCGAAGTGGCCGATGGCCTTGTCCGGCAGGTGATGGCCCTCGTCGAACACATAGATGGTTTCGCGCGGGTCGGGCAGTACCGCGCCACCGCCAAGCGCCAGGTCGGCTAGCACCATATCGTGGTTGGTGACGATCACGTCGACCTTGCCCATGCCCTCGCGCGCTTTATAGAAAGCGCACTGCTGGAAATTCGGGCAGTGACGATTGGTGCACTGGCTGTGGTCGGTGGTCAGTTGCGCCCAGCGCACGTCTTCCAGCTCCTCCGGCCAGCTGTCGCGGTCGCCATCCCATTTGTTGCCGGCGAGCTTCTCGATCATCGCGGTGAACAGCTTCTGACCCTGCTCGTCGACGTCGATGCGAAAGCCTTCTTCCTCGAACAACTGCGCGGTAGCGCTCTGCGCGGCGCCGTCCTGCAGCAGGTGGTCGAGCTTGGACAGGCACAGGTAGCGGCCACGCCCCTTGGCCAGGGCGAAGCTGAAGTTCAGGCCGCTGTTGCGCAACAGATCAGGCAGATCCTTGTGCACGATCTGTTCCTGCAGGGCCACGGTGGCGGTGGCGATCACCAGGCGCTTGCCAGCAGCCTTGGCGGTGGGGATGGTGGCCAGACTGTAGGCCACCGTCTTGCCGGTACCGGTGCCCGCCTCGACCGCCACCACGGCAGGATCACCCAGACGCTTGCCCTCGTCATCGGTCTTGATGGTGCCGAGCACCTTGGCGATCTCGGCGATCATCAAGCGCTGGCCATAGCGCGGCTTGAGCGACTTGGCCTCGAGAAAGCGCGAATAGGCGCCCTGGATCTGGGACTTGAGTTCGGTACTGAGCATGGATTCTGAAACGAAAAAGGCTGGATAAATTTTCAGTATTCGCGGAGCGGTCGCTATCATAGCGCGGCAATCGATCTGGCGCTGACTCGCGTGCCAATCGAATGAACCGACCTGCCAAACGGCCCCTCTGGAGATACCGCATGACACCTTACGCACCACTCTATGCGCTACACCTGCTGGCCGCCGTCGTATGGGTCGGCGGGATGTTCTTCGCCTGGATGATCCTGCGCCCGGCGGCGGTGGACATACTGGAGCCGCCAGCACGCCTGCGCCTGTGGCTGAGTGTGTTCAAACGCTTCTTCGTCTGGGTCTGGATAGCGGTAGCAGTCCTGCCCTTGACTGGAGTCGGCATGCTGCACATGAGCTACAGCGGTTTCGACGCCGCGCCGCGCTACGTGCATATCATGATGGGGCTGTATCTGGTGATGCTCGCCCTGTTCCTGCGTATTCAGGCGCTGCAGCTGCCGCAGCTGCGGCGCGCCGTGGAGAGCGAGAACTGGCCTGCAGGCGGCGAGGCGCTGGGGCGGATTCGCAAGGTGGTCGGCAGCAACCTGCTGATCGGCCTGGCACTGATGACGCTGGCGGCCATGCGCCCGGTATTCTGACTGGCGCTGCTGCCTTGCGAACCAAGGCAGCAGCAATTATTCAGAACCGAAACACCTGCACGGCACCACTGCGGCCCGCCGCACCTTCGCGCCCAGGCTGGCCAGGTTTGCCATCGGCCGCACCATCTACACCGTAGAGCAGGCAGCCCTTGGCAGCGCCCCCACGGCCGGGGCGCCCCGCCGAACCAGCTGCACCACCCGCGCCGCCATCGAGCAACACCTGCATGCGCTCGACCTCGACGTGGTGAGGTACCTCCAGCACCACGCTGCCGCCTGCAGCACCTTCATGCCCATCGGTGCCGTCCTGACCATCGTGGCCAGCACTGGCCTGACCCCAGGTGCAACCACCCGGCTGCCCATGCGCACCATCGAGCCCGGCATAACCCGGTCTGCCCTGACCACCGCGCACATCGAGGGTCAAGGATTCGAATGTCAGCTTGTGCAGCTTGAGCTTGATCTCCCGCCCAGGCGTGGCTGGCCGGGTATAGGTGCCAGCGGCACCTTTGGCGCTGATCCAGGCGCCCGGGCCGATATCGGCGTCCTCTACCACCAGTCGCAGTGGCTGATCGCTGGGCGCAACGCCAATACGCGCGTCGCGGCCCATCAGCAGCTCACCGATATGCAACTCGGTCACCGTTGCCGGAATCATCAGGGTCGCCTGATCCGCCACTTCCAGTCGCTCAAGCTGCAGACTGCTGCTGGCGACCGGTAAGCGCATCAAGGTATTGGAAGGTACCTTGACCTGCGTAGCAGCAAGTGAAGTACCCGCAAACAGGCAGAGCAACAGCGTGAAACTACGCATGAGTAGCCTCCTCAAACGCTGCTGCCATGCATTCGGACTTGTGCTCTACCTTCAGCGGGTAGAGGTGGAAAACGCCGAACAGCAGGACCTGTAGACGATCCAGCCAGGGGCTAGCGCGACCGGACAGGAGGTCTGAAAACAGCCACAGTTGCACGCCATGCAGCAACGCAAGAAAGGCCGCGAGCACATAGACGAGTTGTTCGAACGGGGTACCGAAACGCTTGGCCAGCGCCGCCCCGAATACCAGCCAGAAGGCCAAGGCCAGTACCTTGCCCATCGTCAACAATGTTTTCATCCCCGCCCTCTTGCGCAGCTATTTTCTAATTAGCGCTGCACGTTACCCCCTCGCAACAATGACCACCAGAGCGACGAATATTTTTTAACGACTTTGTTTATCACCCGCGAACGCCAGAGTGCCCCGCTGCATCCGTCATGGGCGCGGCCCACTATCAGCGAGGAGGTGCAGGTACAAGGAAGATTGCGCGCAAGCCGCGGTCAGCGGCAGATTCCACACAAGAAAAGGCCCGACCGATGAAAATCGGTCGGGCCTTTTCGGGTGACGCCTTATCCGGTTGAGCGAAGCGCCTTACGGCTGAGCTTCGACCTCGGCTTCTACGCGACGGTTGATGGCACGGCCATCAGCAGTGGCGTTGTCGGCAACCGGGCGGCTCTCGCCATAGCCCACCGCCTGCACACGACCGGACTCGACACCGTACTGGTTGACCAGAACGTCGCGAACGGCACTGGCACGGCGCTCGGACAGACCCTGGTTGTAAGCATCGCTGCCCACGGAGTCGGTGTGACCTTCAACCACAGTGCTGGTCTGCGGATACTGTTTCATGAAGTCGGCCAGGGCTTTGATATCGCCGTAGCTTTCCTGCTTGACCTGGGCCTTGTCGAAGTCGAACTTGACGTCAAGCTCGACACGAACGGCTTCGGCCGGCTCGGCAACGGCAACCTCCTCGACAACGACTTCTTCGACAACGGCAACCTGCTGCGCTTCGGCACCGTGTACCCAGCAATAGGCTGCGGCCATACCGGCACCCACCAGCGCACCACCACCTGCCCAGGTAGAACTTTCGATTGCCCCTAACGCCGCACCACCCACACCGCCTACAGCTGCGCAGGTGGGCCAGTCGGTTTTCTGCAAGCCGGCACAGCCGGTCAGCAGGGTACTAGCCAGAATCAGGGGTACTGCGTTCCTTGTGATACTCATACTTTAGGTCTCCAATGTTCATCGGCCCATAACCGACTCAATAGTAGTAAAGACAGGAGTTGTACAATCCGCCAGCTATAGCAGCTTCTGCGGATAATTTTCTCTCACTCTAGGCCTGATACCGACACCAAGTTAGTCTTTGCAGACTTTTCGAGGAAGTTCGATGACCGCCAGCCTTAGCACCCGTACTCCACAGCAAGCCATTGCGGCACTGCTTGCCCGCTATACCCCCGAGAAACTGCTGTTGCTCGGGGCAAGCGAACTACCCGCAGTCAGCGCCTTTCACAGCGCCCACCCGCAGTGTCAGGTCACCACCGCACCTGCTGCCCCCCTGGCGCCTGAACTGGCCGCACAGCGCTTCGACCTGGCAATTCTGGTCGATTGTCTGGAGCACTTACCCAAACGCGATGGACTGCAACTACTGGGCGGCATCCGCAATCTCAATGCCAGTCGGGTCGCCGTATTGCTCGACCTGAAGGCATGTGGTTGGCAGGAAACCGATCTTTTCGCCCTGGCTTTGCAAGCCAGTGAACAGTTCCAGCGCGAGGGACAGACCCTGCATCTGTTCACCTATGATCTGCTTGATTACAAGCAAGTTCCCGACTGGTTGAACGCAAAATTCTGGGCTAATCCACAAAACTTCGGCAAATACTGGTGGTAGAGCGATGAACCCACTCGATCCCAATTGCCCCTGCGGCAGCGGCAACCTGCTGAGCCAGTGCTGCGGTCGCTATCATGCGGGGGCCAACGCTCCCAGCGCGGAACTTTTGATGCGCTCGCGCTACACCGCTTATGTACTGGGCCTGGTGGACTATCTGGTCGCCACCACTTTGCCTGCCCAGCAACAGGCGCTCGACCACGACGCCATGGCTGCCTGGAGTGCGCAGAGCACGTGGCTGGGACTGGAAGTCGAGGGCAGCGAGATATTCGGCGGCAAACCGGAGCACGCCCAGGTCACCTTCGTTGCCCGCTGGCACGATGACAACGGCGAACATCGTCACCGCGAATGCTCCGCTTTCGTTCAGGTGGACGGACGCTGGTTCTTTCTCGACCCCACGGCGCCACTGAAAGCCGGACGCAATGACCCGTGTCCCTGCCAAGGCGGGCAGAAGTTCAAGAAGTGCTGTGCGCCCTACCTGAGTGCCTGATTGGCGTTAATCCTGCTTTCTGCTTCAGTTGAAACGTCCCGCGAGGACACTCAACAAGGAGAAAGCCATGCACAAGAAAAGTGGTATCGCTCTTATCCTGGCCGGCCTGCTGGCAGGCTGCGCCAACCAGCCCGGCGGGCTGCAAGGGGAAACGCTGGATCTGGGTGACAGCCAGCGCGTCAGTCGCCTGTTCGCCTACCCGAACAACTGCAGCGTGATCTGCTACCGCGACTGGACGCTGGAACAGACGGTCGAGCACTACCTGCAACAGAGCCTGACGCGCGATGGTTACCCCCAGGCCAACGTGCGCGTAACCCGTAACGGGGAACGCATTCATGCCATCTTCGACGGCGCGCCAACGGATTACGGCAAGCCGCTTCTGCAACTGCTCGACACCGGTGACCTGGCCTATCAGGGCGCCAGCCAGCTGAATCGTGACGGCAAATGGCAGTACAACTGGTACTTCTTCCTGCCCCTGGGCATGGCCCTGGAGAACCGCAAGAGCGTCGAGTTGCTGCACTTCCCGCCGGACTACTCACTGACCCAGGCTCAGGACTACCTGCGCTCCAGCACCACAGACCGCTGGGCCTCTCTGCTCAGTTTCAATGGTGTACAACCAGAACACACACCCGCTTATCAGACCATCGTCGACATCGCTCCGATTGCCGCCCCAGCCAGTGCCGGCAGTGCTCTGGAAGGCGTCTATGGCTACTTCACCAGCTATCAACGGCGCATGGTCAGCGAGCTCAGCGTCGGCCCGGGGAATGCCAGCCTGCCGATGGTCGCCTTTGGCGCGCCGGTGCGCAGTTGGATCACACAGCAATACGGAGTGAATCTGCCGGTGCTGGGCCTCGGCCAGATCGAGGCGCGGCCTGGACAGCAGGTCCCCGTGCTCGGCGCCAACCATCCCAGCTATATCTGGTATGCAGCCGACCCTGCCAACAACAAGGGCAGCGAGGCCGCCGCCAACGCAGCAGGAATCAAGGTCATGGGGCAGGATCTGAGCGCCGCCTGCTGGCAGGCCAACATGGGCCGGCAACCGGCAGTTGATCCGCAGCAGACGCTCAATACCTGCACAGAGAAATGGCAGGTGACGGAGAAACTGCAAACCTGCGAGCTGTTCTACACCAGCGTGCGCAACCTCAAACCTGAGGAGGCCACTGCCAAGTGCAAGGCGGGTTAGCGGCCCTGAACGCAAAAACGCCGTGGCTGCCTGGGGCAGCTCACGGCGTTTCATTGCCTGCAGGACAATCAATCCTGCAGTTTCAGGTGCGAGGTGTCCGGCGCAGGAGCGGGAGCTACAGGCTTGGCTTGGCCCATATCGCTACCGACGGGAGCCAGACTGAACTGCGAAAGATCGACCTGTGGTGGCGCAGCGTCGGGTCTGGCGTCTTGCAGATTGCTGCCCACCGGAGCGATATCGAAATCCGGCGCATCCACATCACTGAACGCGGCCATGTACTCATCTCGTGGAGCGACCTGCAGGCGACCCGGCCTGGCCGCAGCGGGGCTGGCTACCGGCGCAGGTTCCGACTGTACGGGCGGTGGCGGAGCCAACTCGACCTCCTCGATCACCACGTCCATGTCGACGACCTCGACCCGAGCGCCGGCCCGTTCCAGGGTCGCACGGTATTTCTCCGCGGCAGCGGCATCGAGGTTGTTCTTGATCACGATGCGACGCCCAGAGAATAACTGGGCAATGCGCTGAGCATCGGCCTGGAACAACTTGGCCATATTGGCTTTGACCAGCTCCGGCTGGGCGCCCGGCACCAGTTGCCCGGAGAAGGCGATCTCGTAGCGACTCATGGTCACACTCCTGTCCTATTCGCCGCTCAGTATGGCGCAGGTTCCTTTGCCCCGACACTGCAGGCTTCTCATTCATGCTCTCCCGAACCTCGACAGCACCAGACCACCCCACTATCTCATTGAAAATAATGAGTGCTTCCCCGTTGCAGCCAAGCGCTTGCTTGTTACACTGAGCCGCAATGGGGGTATGAAATGTTTTCTCAGGCGCAAATGATAAGAATTATCAGCCTATTGATGTTTTTTGGCCTGCTTTCAGGCCTGACAGGATGCTCCACCTGGATGACAGGTGGCTTCAAGGACCCGGACGTCCAACTCATCAAAGTTGATGTGGTCAAGGCCAGGCTGCTCGAACAGGAGTTCCGCCTGCGCTTTCGAATCGACAATCCCAACGGCGTCAGCCTGCCGGTGCGTGGGCTGGACTACAACGTCCATCTAAACGGCATCCAACTGGCCGAGGGCTACTCCAACGAGTGGTTCACCGTGCCCGCTCACGGTCATCACACTTTCGAAGTACCGGTGCGCACCAACCTCTGGCGTCATGTGCGACAGATCGTCAAAGCGCTGGAAAAACCGAACGAGCCAATTCGCTATAGCCTCAAGGGCCAGGTAAAAACCGGTATGTTATTCGGCCGCAGCGTGCACATGGCGCGCAATGGAGAGATAATTCCCGGCGATTTCATCCCCGAATAACCTGCATGAGTAACACCATGAGCAACCAACCCCACGTCCACGGCCCTGACTGCAACCATGACCACGATCATCACGATCACGACCATGTGCACGGCCCGCACTGCAACCACGGCCATCAGGAGCCCGTGCGCAACGCGTTGAAGGATGTCGGCCGTAACGATCCTTGCCCGTGCGGCAGCGAGAAGAAATTCAAGAAGTGCCACGGCGCCTGAACCGCGCATGGATGCTCTGAGCCTCACACTACTCCTGACCGGCCTGCTGCTGATCGCGGCGCTGGCCACCTATGCCTGGCACCTGTGGCGCCGCGTATGGGCAAACCAGCGCGTGCGCGACGAAGCACAGCAAGAACGCCAACAACGTATCGGCGGCGATCTGCACATTCTCGCCAGCAGCCTGCTCGACGAGCAGTTGCCGCTGATCGAAGGAGCCATCCGCATCAAGGTGCTGCTCGACAACTATGACAGCGCCTTGAGCAATGACAGCCGTTGCCAGGTGTTCCATCTGCTCTTCGAGGCGACCGCCGAAGTACCCACGCATGCGGGCTGGAAAGCGTTGGACAAGGCCGAACGGCGCCGCTTCGAGAAACGCTTCACCGAACTGGAGCTACAACACAAGGCTGCTGCGCGTGTCGCTGCACGCTGGTTGCTGGATGAAGGGTTAAAGAGGCCTCAGGCGAACGCCTGAGGCCTCTTGCCAGGTCGCGGTAGCCTCATTACCTTGGCGCCTTTGTGGCCGGTCCCTGCGTGACCGGCCTCGACCGACCGCACACCAAGGAAATTCGCCATGCGCACGCTGGCCTGCCTGATTCTCGCCGCCTCACTGACCAGCCTCGTCGGCTGCCAGTCCCTGCTCAATAGCCGTTATGCCGACAGCGTGCCACCCACCCGCGGCGTCGAGCGCATTCAGGGTGTGGCAGAAAGTGCATCGGTGCGACGCAATGCCCTCGGCATGCCACTGATCGAATCGAGCAATTTCCACGACGCCCTGTTTACCCTGGGCTACGTGCACGCGGGTGATCGCCTCAGCCAGATGGTCGGCATGCGCCTGCTGGCTCAGGGCCGCCTGGCCGAAATGGCAGGGCCGGGCGTGCTGGAAATGGACCGGTTCATGCGCGCGGTCAACCTGAAAAAGAGTGCGGAAATTCTCTACGCCGACGCCTCGCCACGCCTGAAGCGTTTCTTCGAAGTCTATTCGCGCGGCGTCAACGCCTACCTGTTCCGCTACCGCGATCGCCTACCGATGGATCTGGCCGAATCCGGCTACCGTCCCGAGTACTGGAAGCCCGAGGACTCCGTGCTGTTGTTCTGCCTGCTCAACTTCGGTCTGGCGGTGAACATGCAGGAAGAGATCGCCGCGCTGACCATGGCCCAGCGCGTGGGCACCGACAAGCTGCCCTGGCTGCTGCCGATCTACCCAGACGAACCGCTGCCCTTCGCCGAAGCAGAAAAACTCGCCGGTCTCGACCTCAAGGGCCAGCTACCGGGCCTGCAGGCAATTTCCCGCACCGCAGCGCAGATCGCCGAACAGCACATGCTCGGCGTCGCCGCCTCGAACAACTGGGCCATCGCCCCGCAGCGCAGCCGTGGCGGCAAGAGCCTGCTGGCCAATGACACACACCTGCCGCTGAGCATGCCTTCGCTGTGGAGCTTCGTGCAGATCCGCTCGCCCAAGTACCAGGCCGCGGGCATCTCCCTGGCAGGCGTACCGGCAGTAGTTGCTGGCTACAACGGCAAGCTGGCCTGGGGCATGACCATGGTCATGGGCGACAACCAGGACATTTATCTGGAGCGCATCAAACGCGAAGGCAGCCGCCTGATGTACCAGGCGGACGGCAAATGGCTGCCGGTCGCCGAACGCCAGGAGACCTTCTTCATCAAGGGGCAACGCCCGATTCGCGAAACGCTTTACGAGACCCGTAATGGTCCACTGCTCAACTCGGTGCTGGGCGAACGCAAGCATATGCTGCAGCCCCTGACTCTGCAGAGCGGTTACGGCCTGGCGCTGAAAACCACGCAGTTCGAACGTGACCAGAGCCTCGACGCCTTCTTCGACCTGTCGCGCGCGCAGTCGGTGGACCAGGCCTTCGATGCGACGCGGGAAATCCGCGCCATGCCGCTGAACATCGTCTTCGCCGACGCCCAGCACATTGGCTGGCAGGTCACCGGTCGCTACCCGAATCGCCGCGAAGGTCGCGGCCTGCTGCCCTCCCCTGGCTGGGACGAACGCTACGCCTGGGATGGTTTCGCTGACCCGATGCTCCACCCCTACGATCAGGACCCGCCACAGGGTTGGCTGGGTACCGCCAATGAGCGCAGCGTGCCGCCCGGTTACGGCATGCAGTTGTCCAGCTCCTGGTACTACCCGGAGCGCGCCGAGCGCATTGCCGAGCTGGCCGGCAACGGTCGTCACGATGGCCGCAGCATGATCGCCATGCAGTACGACCAGACCTCGCCCTTCGTCGCCAAATTGCAGGCCATGTTCAACGACCCGGCCATGCACGACTCATTGCGCCAAGCCATCGCCGCCCTGCCGGCTGGGCAACGCGCACGTGCCGAAGAAGCGCTGCAACGCCTGCTGGCGTTCGACGGCAAGCTCGCTGCCAGCTCTGCTGATGCCGCCATCTACAGCGCCTTCCTGCATGAGAGTGCGCGGTATATCTTCCTCGACGAACTGGGCCCGGAAGACAGCCCGGCCTGGCAGGCGCTGGTGCAAACCGCCAACACCTCCTACTCGGCGCAGGCCGATCACCTGCTTGGGCGTGCCGACAGCCCGTTCTGGAACGACATCCGCACGCCAGAGCAGGAAGACAAGCCGATCATCCTCGCACGCAGCCTGGCCGCCAGCATCGAGCTGTTGGAAAGTCGATTGGGCGCCGAGCGTCGCAACTGGCAATGGGGCAAGCTGCATACCTATGAGTGGGTGACCGATACCACGCGCATGGCGCCTTACATGAGCGCCAGTCAACGCAGCAGCATCAACGCCTTGAAAGGTTATCTGGATCGCGGCCCCTATCCCGCCGGGGGCGACCACAGCACGCTGAACGTCTCTGCCTACGCCTGGGGCCAGGACTTCAATACCTTCCTCATCCCGGCCATGCGTATCGTGGTGGATTTTGCCGCCGACGAGCCGTTGGTCGGCGTCAACAGCTCAGGGCAGTCGGGCAACCCAGCCAGCCCGCACTACGCCGACGGCATCGAGGCATGGCTCAAGGGCGGCTACATGAGCTTCCCGTTCAAGGCAGAGAATCTGGATAAGGTCTATGGCAACCAGCGCCTGTTGCTGATGCCGGCCAAGTAATGACCGTTCGTCGGGCGGCGCTGAACCTTTGCCTCAGCGCCCACTCTGAATAATCGACTTACTCCATAGATCATCGTTTTAAGGCGCCCTTGGCGCCTTTTCTTTTGCCCCGAAGAAAAAGATGGCTTTTTTCCATCACCGGATGGAACTTCTCGGACAAAGCAGGTTCAGAGACCATGCATCGATTGAAATGCTCCCCTGGCGCCTCTGGCGCCTATTTTTTTGCCTGCAATTCAGAGCACGCCTGCTAAGCCAGCAGGCTGCGGTCGAAGATAAAGGCCTCACCCGCGTGTGGGCTGTGCGCCAGCAGATTCTGCGGCCGCCCCATCTTCGGGTAATTCTTCTCGCCGGTATCACCGATCCAGCCTTGCGCCTTCATCCGCTCCAGCCTCCCGCGCAAGGTGGTGTGTTGCACAGGCTCACCCAGACACGCCTGAAATGCCGTCAGCGCATCGGTCACGGTGAATCGCGGTGCCAGCAGGTACAGCGGCAGCGAGCTGTAGACCGACTTGCCACGCAGCCGCTCAGCCGCCAGACGCACCAGCTGTGCGTGGTCGAACGGCAATGCCTGTTCCCCTGCAATGACACCCGCCAACTCGACGAACCGCAGGTTTTCATCCTCTGGCTCGGCATCAGACGCCAACAGCGCCAGGTAGCAGGTGCTCAGCGACCAGCCGCGTGGATCGCGCACACCATTACCGACTGTCGCCACCTGCTCCAGATACTGCGGTTGCAGGCGCGCCTTGTCGGCCAGTGCACGGGCAGCGGCGGCGTCCAGGCTGGCATCGGCACAACGGCCGTTGACCAGCACGCCCGGCAGCGCCCATTGCCCAGCGTAAGGTTCACGCTGGCGACGCAACAGAAGCACCTGTAGCGTCCCCTCCTCGCTCAAACGCAGGGCAACGATATCCACCCCGGCCAGCACCTCAACTGCACTCATCCTGTTGCTTGCTCCTTCATGTACTTATTTCATCTTGACCAATAACTCATATTTTTTCACGCAGGATTTGGCGAAAACACTTGACTACATATTTCATCAGATGAAATATGTAGTCACTCACCCAAGAGAAGGAGGCGCACCATGAAGATCGCCAGCTTCGACGTCGACGCCCAGAAAGGCTTCACCCCGCTGTGCCCCAACGAGCTACCAGTGCCCGAGGGCGACACCATCGTTCCGGCGCTGAACCAACTGGCCGCACGCGCCCAGCTGCGCATCGGCAGCAAGGATGCCCATAGCCCGCAAGCGGCCTGGGTCGTCGATAAACACGATGAGATGTTGCGCCCCCTGCCGCTGGCCAACGCAGACCTGACCTGGGTCAGCCACTGCGTGCCTGGTACGCCCGGCTTCGAACTGCTCGATGACCTGCCCGCGCCGCTGGATTACGACTACTTCGTGTGGAAAGGCGTCGAACCGGACCTGCACCCCTACGGTGCCTGCTATCACGACCTGGCCGAGAAGCGCAGCACGGGCGTGATCGAGTTTCTCCGGCAAAATGACGTCGACCTCGTTCTGGTCGGCGGCCTGGCCCTGGACTACTGCGTCATGACCACCGCCCTGCAGCTACGCCGCGCCGGCTTCGAGGTGATCGTGCATCTACCGGCCTGCCGAGCCATTGCCAGCGAAACGGCCGAAACCGCCTGCATCGCCATGCGCGAACAGGGCATCACACTTGCCACCAGCCTGGAACAGCTGGATGACACCCTCGCCAAGGAGAACCTGCGATGAGCGAGAGCATCTTCGCCGAGCGCACCGTGCAGAATCTGCTGGACACAGACTTCTACAAGCTGACCATGATGCAGGCGGTGCTGCACAACTACCCCAACGCCGAAGTGGAATGGGAGTTCCGCTGCCGCAGCAGCGAGGATCTGACGCCCTACCTGGCCGAGATCCGCTACCAGATCGAACGTCTCAGCGAGCTGAGCCTAAGCGTCGACCAGCTTGCCTTTCTCGACAGCATTCCCTTCATCAAGCCCGACTTCATCCGCTTTCTGAGTTTGTTCCGCTTCAACCTGCGCTACGTGCACACCAGCATCGAAGACGGCCAGTTGAACATCCGCCTGCGCGGTCCCTGGCTGCACGTCATCCTCTTCGAAGTACCGCTGCTGGCCATCGTCAGCGAAGTGCGCAACCGCTATCGCTACCGCGAAGTGCTGCTGGAACAGGCCGCCGAGCGCCTGTACGAGAAGCTCGACTGGCTCAAGGCCGAAGCCTCGCCGAGCGAACTGGCCGGTTTCCAGCTGGCTGATTTCGGTACTCGCCGGCGCTTCTCCTACCGCGTGCAGGAGCAGGCGGTGCATATCCTCAAGCGCGATTTTCCCGGGCGTTTCGTCGGCACCAGCAACGTGCACCTGGCCCGCGAGTTCGACCTCAAGCCCATTGGCACCATGGCCCACGAATGGTTGATGGCGCACCAGCAACTCGGCCCGCGCCTGATCGACAGCCAGATCGCCGCACTCGACTGCTGGGTGCGCGAGTATCGTGGCCTGCTCGGCATCGCCCTGACCGACTGCATCACCATGGATGCCTTCCTCGCCGATTTCGACCTGTATTTCGCCAAGCTCTTCGACGGCCTGCGCCATGACTCCGGCGACCCACTGGTATGGGCGGAAAAAGCCATCGCCCACTACGAGAAACTCGGCATCGACCCCAGAAGCAAGACCCTGGTGTTCTCCGACGGACTCGACCTACCCAAGTCGCTGCAGCTCTACCGTGCACTTTCCGGGCGAATCCACGTAAGCTTCGGCATCGGCACCAACCTGACCTGCGACATCCCTGGCGTCACTCCGATGAACATCGTGATCAAGATGACCGCCTGCAATGGTCAGCCGGTGGCGAAGATTTCCGATACGCCTGGCAAGACCCAATGCCGCGACGAGAATTTCGTCAGTTACCTGAAACACGTCTTTCGCGTGACCCAGTGAGGACCCAGACATGAGCAACCGCCAAGCCGAAATCGCCGCCGCTCTCGATGTAGTGCCGCCGTTCGCCGATGAGGCAGCGCTGAGCGCAGAGATCGAGCGCCGCAAGAGCTTCATCAAACACACCCTGAAGAACGCCGGCCTCAAGGTACTGGTGCTGGGCATCAGCGGTGGCGTCGACTCACTGACTGCCGGGCGCCTGGCCCAGCTGTCGGTCGAGGAGCTGCGCACCGAAACGGGCGATACAGGTTATCGCTTCATCGCCGTGCGCCTGCCGCACAACGCCCAGCACGACGAGCATGACGCCCAGGATTCGCTGAAATTCATCCGTGCCGATGAAGAAGACACGGTCAACATCGCCAGCAGCGTGAGCGGCCTCGGCGAGCAGGTCAGCCACCTGCAGAAACTGACCGATGCCCGTCGCGATTTCGTCATCGGCAATATCAAGGCACGCATCCGCATGGTCGCCCAGTTCGCCATCGCCAATGCCAACAACGGCCTGGTGATCGGCACCGACCACGCCGCTGAAGCAGTGATGGGCTTCTTCACCAAATTCGGCGACGGCGCCTGCGACCTCGCCCCGCTATCGGGCCTGGTGAAGAACCAGGTACGCGCGATTGCCAAGCACCTGGGCGCACCGCAGCACCTGGTGCAGAAGACGCCCACCGCCGATTTGGAAGAGCTGCGCCCGGGCAAGCCGGATGAAGAAGCCCATGGCGTCACCTACGCCGAAATCGATGCCTTCCTGCATGGCGAGAAAGTCAGCGACGAAGCCTACGCCACCATCGTGCGCACTTACGACAACACGCGGCACAAGCGCGAGCTACCGCTGGTGCCCTGATATTCGCAGGCATAAAAAGAAGCCGGGCAATCGCCCGGCTTTTTTGTCTGCACTGCAAATTAACGCCACTACCCGGCAATGCGCTCTAATGGCGCGGCGAGCGCGCGAAGACCTGACGAGGCCGGCACTCGGCCACTGGTGCTGGCGGCGGTTGATCGGGCAGTGTCGGCTCACCAGGCTCCTGCGGCGGCAAAGGCCTTCCTGGCTGGTCAGGAATATCGGGTTCGGGTTGGCCGGGAATGCCTCCCGCATTGAGATAGAACAAAGACATGGGCCGCTCTCCTGAACGTGGACCGTTACAGGTGGAGCGCCACATGGGCGGGAAATTCAGGCTATCCGACAAAACGCTAGTGCGCACAAAAAAGCCGGGCTAAGCCCGGCTTTGTGACAACGCTTCGGCGATCAGGCCTTGGGCAAGGTCACACCGGTCTGCCCCTGGTACTTGCCGCCGCGATCACGGTACGACACCTCACAGGCCTCGTCGGACTGCAGGAACAGCATCTGTGCCACACCTTCGTTGGCGTAGATCTTCGCCGGCAGGTTGGTGGTATTGGAGAACTCCAGGGTCACGTGGCCCTCCCACTCCGGCTCCAGCGGCGTGACGTTGACGATGATGCCGCAACGCGCATAGGTGCTTTTGCCCAGGCAGATGGTCAGCACGTCGCGCGGAATACGGAAGTACTCGACGGTACGGGCCAGGGCAAAGGAGTTAGGCGGAATGATGCAAACGTCGCTCTTGATGTCAACGAAGCTCTTCTCATCGAAATTCTTCGGATCGACGATGGCCGAATGGATGTTAGTGAACACCTTGAATTCATCAGCGCAGCGTACGTCGTAGCCGTAGCTGGAAACGCCGTAAGAGATAACGCGGCGGTCATCAGCACCGCGTACCTGGCGCTCGACGTAGGGCTCGATCATGCCGTGTTCCTGGGCCATGCGGCGAATCCACTTGTCCGATTTGATGCTCATGGCGAGGTGTCCTGAGTGGGCTATTGCAAGAAAAGTGAGCGCATCTTACCGATGCAGGCGCCACGCTTCAAAGAGCGCAGCCTCCAGCGCCGGAGATTATTTGCAAAAAAGCTGCATCGACTATTCGCACTTGGCGATAAAAACACGTATGGTGTCCCCACTGTGCTGCATGTGTCACCGCGAATCGCTACTTGATGCCTAGATCTCGATCCAAACATCGTCCGACTCCTAGTACTCGTTGCACTCAGTCCCGGCCTGGGCTTTTCCAGGGCTGCTATTACTTTTGTTAGGAGACATCACATGTCCAATCGTCAGACTGGCACCGTTAAGTGGTTCAACGATGAGAAAGGCTACGGCTTCATCACCCCGCAATCCGGTGACGACCTCTTCGTACACTTCAAAGCCATTCAGAGCGATGGTTTCAAGAGCCTGAAAGAAGGCCAGCAAGTGACTTTCGTGGCCACCCGTGGTCAGAAAGGCATGCAAGCTGAGGAAGTTCAGGTTGTCTAACCTGAGCTGACCTGCTTGAAAAGAGCCCCGCCTAGTGCGGGGCTTTTTTATGGGTGTTGCACGCCTTGTAGGAGCGGATTTATCCGCGATTCGCGGCTGAAGCGGAATGCCGCCCAGCCGGTCCTACAGAAGCGGGATCAGTACAATGGGAAATCACCAAGCCAGGACCGAGTCGCCTGCCTACCCTCTCCCGCCCTTCGGGCACCCTCGGCTTGGGCATCCTGCGTCGCTCTACCTCCTGCATCCATGCAGTCGTCTCCCATAAATGGGAGAGGGGCATCAGAAAGCCGCTGCACGGCTGCTCCTAGTCCTCACTGATCTCGATGCTGGGCATGGCCGGCTTACCAGCCAGGGCGATACGTGCGCCAACCTTACGCGCCAGGTCCTGGTAGATCATGGCGATCTGGCTTTCCGGATCGGCCACCGTGGTCGGTTTGCCGTCATCGGCCTGCATGCGGATGGCCATCGATAGCGGCAGCGAGGCCAGCAGCTCGACGCCATATTGCGCAGCCAGCTTCTCACCGCCGCCCTCGCCAAACAGGTGTTCGGCATGGCCGCAGTTGGAGCAGATGTGCACGGCCATGTTTTCCACCACGCCCAACACCGGGATGTGCACCTTGCGGAACATTTCCACGCCCTTCTTGGCATCGAGCAGCGCCAGGTCCTGCGGCGTGGTGACGATCACGCTGCCAGCCACTGGCACCTTCTGCGCCAGGGTCAACTGGATATCGCCGGTGCCCGGCGGCATGTCCACCACCAGGTAATCGAGATCGTTCCAGGCGGTCTGCGTGATCAACTGCAGCAAAGCGCCACTGACCATCGGCCCGCGCCAGACCATCGGCGTGTTGTCGTCGGTGAGAAAGGCCATGGACATCACCTGCACGCCATGGGCCTCGAGCGGCACGAACCATTTCTGATCCTTGACATGCGGGCGCGTGCCTTCGGCGATGCCGAACATGATGCCCTGGCTGGGGCCGTAGATATCGGCATCGAGAATGCCGACCCGCGCGCCTTCACGCGCCAGCGCCAACGCCAGGTTGGCAGCGGTGGTGGACTTGCCCACCCCGCCCTTGCCCGACGCCACAGCGATCACGTTCTTCACACCGGCCAGGGCCGGCACCTGCGCCTGGCCTTGGTGCGAGTCGATTACGCAGTCGACCTGCACCCGCGCGCTCTCGACTGCATCGAGATTTTCCAGCGCCATCTGCAGCATCTGCGCCCAACCGTTCTTGAACAAACCAGCTGCATAGCCCAGCTCCAGACGTACGGAAACACGCGCGCCCTGGATGTCGATCTCACGCAGGCAACCGGCGCTGACCGGGTCCTGATCGAGATGGGGGTCGGTGAACTGACGCAGACAGGCTTCGACCGCTTCGCGGGTGACGGCACTCATGCATGAACTCCAGAAGGCAGCGGAAAAACAGGCCGGCATCATAGCAGCAGCACCGCACCATGCGCGGCACATCGAGCATGCTTGCCTGCAGCAGGTGGCTTGCAGCCTGCCGCTGCTTTATAGTTGCCGACTTCCCTCGTTTTACCAGTGCAGCCGATCACCATGACCGAAGCCCGCAAGATTCTCGTTACCAGCGCCCTCCCCTACGCCAACGGTTCGATCCACCTCGGCCACATGCTCGAGTACGTGCAGACCGACATGTGGGTGCGCTACCAGAAGCTGCGTGGCAACCAGGCCATCTATGTGTGCGCGGACGACGCACACGGCTCGGCCATCATGCTGCGCGCCGAAAAGGAAGGCATCACGCCCGAGCAGTTGATCGATGGTGTACGTGCCGAGCACATGGCCGACTTCGCCGATTTCGGCGTGGACTTCGACAATTACCACTCGACCCACTCCGACGAGAACCGCGAGCTGTCGGCGGCCATCTACCTGGCGCTGCGCGACAAGGGGCACATCGCCACTCGCGCCGTGACCCAGTATTTCGACCCTGAGAAAGGCATGTTCCTCGCCGACCGCTTCATCAAGGGCACCTGCCCGAAATGCGGCACCGAGGACCAGTACGGCGACAACTGCGAGAAATGCGGCGCGACCTACTCGCCAACCGAGCTGAAGAACCCGCGCTCGGCCATCTCCGGCGCGGTGCCAGTGCTCAAGGAGTCGCAGCACTTCTTCTTCAAGCTGCCGGACTTCGAAGCCATGCTCAAGCAGTGGACGCGCTCCGGCGCGCTGCAGGAAGCGGTGGCCAACAAGATCGCCGAGTGGCTCGACGGCGGTCTGCAGGAGTGGGACATATCCCGCGACGCCCCCTACTTCGGCTTCGAGATTCCGGACGAGCCGGGCAAGTACTTCTACGTCTGGCTGGACGCGCCGATCGGCTACATGGCCAGCTTCAAGAACCTCTGCAGCAAACGCCCGGAGCTGGATTTCGACGCGTTCTGGGGCAAGGATTCGAGCGCCGAGCTGTATCACTTCATCGGCAAGGACATCGTCAACTTCCACGCCCTGTTCTGGCCGGCCATGCTCGAAGGCGCCGGCTACCGTAAGCCCTCCGCGGTCAACGTGCACGGCTACCTGACGGTCAACGGCCAGAAAATGTCCAAGTCGCGCGGCACCTTCATCAAGGCGCGCACCTACCTGGACCACCTGAACCCGGAATACCTGCGCTACTACTACGCCTCCAAGCTGAGCCGTGGCGTGGACGACCTCGACCTGAACCTCGAGGACTTCGTGCAGAAGGTCAACTCGGACCTGGTCGGCAAGGTGGTCAACATCGCCAGCCGTTGCGCCGGTTTCATCCACAAGGGCAATGCCGGCCTGCTGGTCGCCGCCAACCCGGAACCCGAACTGTGGGATGCCTTCCAGGCCGCCGCGCCGAGCATCGCCGATGCCTACGAGGCGCGTGATTTTTCCCGTGCCATGCGCGAAATCATGGCGCTGGCCGACCGCGCCAACGCCTGGATCGCCGACAAGGCGCCCTGGGCACTGAACAAGGTCGAAGGCAAGCAAGCCGAGGTGCAGCAGATCTGCGCGCTGGGTATCAACCTGTTCCGCCAACTGGTGATCATGCTCAAGCCGGTGCTGCCGAAGCTGGCCGCCGAGGCAGAAGCCTTCCTCAATGTGAAGCCTCAGTCCTGGGCCGACCTGGCGCTGCCGCTGGCCAACCACCAGTTGAATCCGTTCAACCCGCTGCTGACCCGCATCGAGCAACCGAAAATCGAAGCCATGATCGAAGCCTCCAAGGAAGACCTCGCCGCCGAAGCGCCCAAACCACAAGGCAATGGCGAACTGAGCAAGGACCCGCTGGCTGCCGAGATCAATTTCGACGCCTTCGCTGCCGTCGACTTGCGCATCGCCCTGATCGAAAAATGCGAATTCGTCGAAGGTGCCGACAAGCTGCTGCGTCTGTCGCTGGATATCGGCGACGAAAAGCGCAATGTGTTCTCCGGCATCAAGTCCGCCTACCCGGACCCGAGCAAGCTGGAAGGCCGCCTGACCCTGTACGTCGCCAACCTGGCGCCACGCAAGATGAAGTTCGGCGTCAGCGAAGGCATGGTCCTGGCGGCCGGCCCCGGCGGTGAGGAAATCTACCTGCTCAGCCCGGACAGCGGCGCCAAGCCAGGCCAGCGCGTCAAGTAAGCACACGCTAGGCTTATGCTGTCGAACAAGCCGGCCACTGCCGGCTTGTTTGCATCTACGCGCTTCCCGATAATAGGCACCCTTTTCCTATGGCCTTTGCGCACTCGACGGCAACCCGATGACCGAACTCGTCCTGATCATGGTCAGCGCCATCCTGGTCAACAATTTCGTGCTGGTGCAGTTCCTCGGCCTGTGCCCGTTCATGGGCGTGTCGAAGAAGATCGAAACCGCGATCGGCTTGTCTCTGGCCACCACATTCGTGCTCACACTGGCGGCCATGTGCAGCTACCTGGTGCAGCAGTACGTGCTCAAACCGCTGGATCTGGAGTTTCTGCGCACCATCAGCTTCATCCTGGTGATCGCCGTGGTGGTGCAGTTCACCGAAATGGTGGTGAACAAGACCAGCCCGCTGCTCTATCGCGTGCTGGGCATTTTCCTGCCGCTGATCACCACCAACTGCATCGTTCTTGGCGTCGCCCTGCTCAACGCCAACAAGGCCGAATTCACCTTCATCACCGCCACCGTCAACGGCTTCGCCGCCGGCCTGGGTTTTTCTCTGGTGCTGGTGTTGTTCGCCGCCATGCGTGAGCGCATCGCCATCGCCGACGTGCCGAAATCCTTCCAGGGCGCAGCCATCGGCATGATCACCGCAGGCTTGATGTCGCTGGCGTTCATGGGCTTCTCCGGGCTGATCAAGCTATGAGCCTGGTTCTGGTCGCCGTCCTCGCCCTGCTCGCGCTGTGCCTGATCGCCGGCGCCATCCTCGGTTTTGCCGCGGTGCGCTTCAAGGTCGAGGGTGACCCAATCGCCGAGCAGATCAACGCCCTGCTGCCGCAGACCCAGTGCGGCCAATGCGGCTATCCCGGTTGCAAACCCTACGCCGAGGCCATCGCCGGCGGCGACAAGATCAACAAGTGCCCGCCCGGTGGCGAAGCCACCATCGCCGCCCTGGCCGATCTGCTCGACGTCGAGGCGGAACCACTGGACGCGGTGGAAGGCGAAAAGCCGCAGATGGTCGCGTTTATCCGCGAAGCCGAGTGCATTGGCTGCACCAAATGCATCCAGGCCTGCCCGGTGGACGCCATCGTTGGCGCAGCGCGGCAGATGCATACGGTGATCGTCAGCGAGTGCACCGGCTGCGACCTGTGCGTCGAACCCTGCCCGGTGGACTGCATCGACATGATCGAAGTCGGCAGCAGCGTGCAGAGCTGGAAATGGGATAAGCCGCTGGCACCTGGCCAGTTGATCGCCAGTGACCGGGAGCAGGCGGCATGACGGTGCAGGAAAAGTTCTGGGATATCCCCGGCGGCATCCATCCAGCCGAGCGCAAGGAGCTGTCCAACCGCACACCGATCCAGCAGACCCCGCTGCCCAAGCGCCTGCTGTTGCCGCTCGGTCAGCATATCGGCGCTGCCGCCGAACCCTGCGTGGCGGTCGGCCAGCGCGTGCTCAAGGGCGAGAAGATCGCCAATGCCAACGGCTTCGTCAGTGTGCCGTTGCATGCGCCGACTTCCGGCACCATCGCCTTTATCGGTGAGCAGCCTTATCCGCACGCCTCCGGCATGCTGGCACCAGCCATCGTCATCGACAGCGACGGCCTGGACGAGTGGATCGAACTGGCACCGCATCCCGACTACCGCAGCCTGGAGCCAGCCGAACTGCTGACGCTGATCCGCGAGGCCGGCATCAACGGCCTGGGCGGCGCCGGCTTCCCCACGGCGGTCAAGCTCACTGCACGACCGACGCAGAAGATCCACACGCTGATCATCAACGGCACCGAATGCGAACCCTATATCACCGCCGATGACGTGCTGATGCGCGAGCGCGCCGCCGAGCTGGTGGCTGGTATCGAGGTGCTGGCCCACCTGATTCAGCCGCAGCAGGTGCTGATCGGCATCGAAGACAACAAGCCCGAGGCCATCGCGGCCGTACGTGCTGCCTGCATCGGCCGCGACTATCAGGTGCGAGTGTTCCCAACCAAGTACCCGTCCGGCGGCGAGAAACAGCTGATCCAGATTCTCACCGGCGTTGAGGTACCCAGCGGCGGCCTGCCGGCCGATATCGGCATCCTCTGCCAGAACGTCGGCACCTGCGTGGCCATCCACGACGCCGTACTGCTGGGCAAACCGTTGATCTCGCGTATCACCACCCTCACCGGCGAAGCGCTGGTGCGCCCCGGCAATGTCGAGGCGCTGATCGGCACGCCGGTGGGCGAGCTGCTGGCGTTCGCCGGGTTCGACCCGAGCAAGATCAATCGCCTGATCATGGGCGGGCCGATGATGGGCTTTACCCTGCCATCGCTGGACGTGCCCCTGATCAAGACCAGCAACTGCCTGCTGGCCAGCACCGCCGCCGAACTGCCGCCACCACCGCCGGCCATGCCCTGCATCCGCTGCGGCGAATGCGCCGAGGCTTGCCCGGCCAGCCTGCTGCCGCAACAACTGCACTTCTTCGCTCTGGGCCAGGAGCACGAACAGCTCAAGGCACACAATTTGTTCGACTGCATCGAGTGCGGCGCCTGCGCCTACGTCTGCCCCTCGAGCATCCCGCTGGTGCAGTACTACCGTGTGGCCAAGGCGGAAATCCGCGAGCTGGAGCAGAAGCAGCTCAAGGCCGAGCACTCCAAGCAGCGTTTCGAGCAACGCCAGGAACGCCTGCGCCGCGCCGAGGAGCAGAAGGAAGCCGAACGTAAGGCCCGCGCTGAGAAAGCCGCGCGCGCCAAGGCTGCGCAGGCCGAAGCCCCGCCCGCAGCGGCAGCGGTGCCGGCCGATGAAGCGCTGAAGAAACTCAAGATCGAAGCCAGCATGGCCCAGGTCGCACTGAAGAAAGCCGAGAAACAGCTGGCCGCCCACGACACACCCGAACTGCAGGCACAGGTCACCGAGCTGCGCGCCGCCGCCGAAGCGGCACAAAAGGCGCTGGCCGATGCCCAGGCGACAGCACCGGCACCGGAGCCCAAACCGGCCGGCGACGAAGCGCTGAAAAAGGCCAAGATCGAAGCCGCCATGCTCAAGGCGCAACTGCGCAAGCTGGAAAAAATCGAGAACCCGGACGACGAGCAGCAGGCCGAAGTCGCCCGCGTGCGCCAGCAACTGGAAGCCGCCGAGAAGGCCCTAGCCGAGCTGGACAGCCAGAAGCCCACAGCCGCAGCCAAACCCGCTGGCGACGAAGCGCTGAAAAAAGCCAAGATCGAAGCCGCCATGCTCAAGGCGCAACTGCGCAAACTGGCAAAAGTCGAGAGCCCGGACGACGAGCAACAAGCTGAGATCGCCCGTGTAAGCCAACAGCTCGAGGCCGCCGAGAAAGCCCTGGCCGAGTTGCAGAGCCAGGCGCCGGCACCAGCCGCCAAACCCGCCGGCGACGATGTGCTGAAAAGAGCCAAGATCGAACTGGCGATGAAGCGCGCCGAACTGAAGAAGGCAGAAAAGGCCGGCAGCGACGACACCGCACTGCAACCGCTGCGCGATGCCCTGGCCGCCGCTGAACAAGCGCTGCACGCCGCCGAAGCGGCCTCAGGCAAACCGGCACCGGATCTGGTGCGCACCGAACGCCCCGGCTTGGACGAGAAACTCAGGGCGCTGAAGACCGAAGTGGCCTTCGCCCGCGCCGACCTGCGCAAGCTTGAACGTGACGACAACACCACCAGCGAGGCGCTGGAGCAGGCGCGCACGCGCCTGAGCGAAGCCGAACGCAAGTTGGCCGAATACCAACCCTGATAGCCGCCCCGGATTGCATCCGGGCTACCAAAAGATACCCCGTCGCGCCGGAGCACCTGGGCGGCACAGACAACCGTAGCCCGGATGCAATCCGGGAACCGCGCCCAACAAGGCGCCGCGACAGTAACGACCGGAGCGCCGATGGCCCTGCCCCGCATCACATCGCCCCACGCCACGGGCAGCAACCGTACCCAGCAGGTCATGCTGCAGGTGCTGCTGGCCACCGTGCCGGGCATTCTCGCCCTGACCTGGTTGTACGGCGCCGGCACCCTGTTCAATCTGATCTGGGCCAGCCTCTGTGCACTGGGCTTCGAGGCTGCGCTGCTGGCGGCACGCAAACGTCCGATCGCGTTCTTCCTCAAGGACTACAGCGCCCTGGTCACCGCCGTGCTGCTGGCCCTGGCCCTGCCGCCCTATTCGCCCTGGTGGCTGACGCTGATCGCCTGCGGCTTCGCCATCGGCTTCGGCAAGCAGCTCTATGGCGGCCTCGGGCAGAACCCGTTCAACCCGGCCATGGTCGGCTACGTGATGGTGCTGATCTCCTTCCCCGTCGACATGACCAGTTGGCCCGCGCCGCACGGCGTCGCCGCACTGGACGGCATCAAGCACATCCTCGGTATCGTCAGCCTGCCGGATGGCTGGGCCCAGGCAACCGCGCTGGACGCGCTGAAGGTGAACAAGAGCCTGACCATCGACGAGCTACACGCCAGCAACCCCGCCTTCGGCCATTTCGGCGGAGCCGGCAGCGAGGCGGTCAACCTGGCGTTTCTCGCCGGCGGCCTGTATCTGCTGCACAAGCGCCTGATCACCTGGCATGCACCGCTGGGCATGCTCGCCGCGCTGTTCGTCATGAGCCTGCTGTTCTGGAACGGCAGCGGTTCGGATTCCAACGGCTCGCCGCTGTTCCACCTGCTCACCGGCGCCACCATGCTCGGCGCCTTCTTCATCGTCACCGACCCGGTATCCGGCGCTACCAGCAATCGCGGGCGTCTGGTGTTCGGCATCGGCGTCGGCGTGCTGGTCTATGTGATCCGCACCTGGGGCGGCTACCCGGATGCGGTGGCCTTCGCCGTGCTGCTGATGAACCTGGCGGCACCGACCATCGACTACTACACCCGGCCGCGCAGCTACGGCCATCGCAAGCCCAACAGCGGCTTCAAGCTGGGAGAATGAGCATGCTGCCGGAAATCAGCCGTTCGATGCTGAAGAACGCCCTGGTGCTTGGCCTGTTCGCCATCGGCACCGTCGGCACCGTCGCCCTGCTGCAACAGGGCACCGCCGAGCGTATCGCCAATGCCGAGCGCGAAGCCCAGGTGCGTGCCCTGGCGGAAATCCTGCCGGCCGGCAGCTACGACAATCACCTGCTGGACAACCGCATCGAGCTCAACGCCCCCGAGCTGGGTCACCGCAGCCCGCAGTCAGCCTATCTGGCGCTCAAGAGCGGCGAGCCCAGCGCACTGATTCTGCCGGTGACCGCACCGGACGGCTACAGCGGCGCCATCCACCTGCTGGTGGGCATCTATGCCGATGGCCGCCTGGCCGGCGTGCGCGTGCTCAGCCATAAGGAAACCCCAGGACTGGGCGACAAGATCGAACTGGCCAAGAGCGACTGGATACGCAGCTTCGAGGGCAAATCCCTGAACGACCCTGGCGAAGAGCGCTGGGCGGTGAAAAAGGATCGTGGCGACTTCGACCAGTTCGCCGGCGCCACCATCACCCCGCGCGCCGTGGTCAAGGCCGTGCACGGCGCCCTGCGCTACTTCGACACGCACCGCGCCCAGTTGCTGGGCCAGGTGGAGGACGAACGATGACCAGCTACCGCGAAATCACCCTCAATGGCCTGTGGAAGAACAATCCCGCGCTGGTGCAGTTACTCGGCCTCTGCCCGCTGCTTGGAGTGAGCAACTCCACGGTCAACGCCTTGGGCCTGGCCCTGGCCAGCGCCGTGGTACTGGTGTGCTCGAACACCGCCGTATCGCTGGTACGCGGCGTGGTCAACACCGCTGTGCGTCTGCCTGCCTTCGTCATGATCATCGCCGCACTGACCACCTGCATCGAACTGCTGATGCAGGCCTACACCTACGAGCTGTACCAGATCCTCGGCATCTTCATCCCGCTGATTACCACCAACTGCGTGATCCTCGGCCGCGCCGACGGCTTCGCCGCCAAGCACGACCCAGCTCGCGCCGCCTACGACGGCCTGATGATGGGCCTGGGCTTCGGCACCGTGCTGGTGCTGATCGGCGCCATCCGTGAGCTGCTTGGCACTGGCGCACTGTTCGCCAACATGCACCTGCTGTTCGGCCCGATTGCCGCCGACTGGAAACTCACCCTGGTGCACGATTACCGCGGCTTCCTGCTAGCGATCCTGCCACCGGGCGCGTTCATCGTTCTGGGCCTGCTGATCGCCGGCAAGAACCGCATCGACCAGATCGCCGCCGAACGAGCCAAGGCCGCCGCGCCCGAGCTGCCTGCCCAAAGCCGCCGCGTTCGCGTTACCGGAGTCATCGAATGAATGCTGCCAAGCGCCAGGAAATCTTCCGCCGCCTGCACGAAGACAACCCCGAGCCGAAAACCGAGCTGGCCTACAGCACCCCCTTCGAGCTGCTGGTGGCCGTGACGCTCTCGGCCCAGGCCACCGACGTCAGCGTCAACAAGGCAACGGCCAAGCTGTTTCCCGTGGCCAACACGCCGGAGGCGATCTACGCCCTGGGCGTTGAGGGTTTGTCCGAATACATCAAGACCATCGGCCTTTACAACAGCAAGGCGAAGAACGTCATCGAGGCCTGCCGCCTCCTGATCGAGAAGCACGGCAGTGTGGTGCCGGACAACCGCGAAGACCTCGAAGCCCTGCCCGGCGTCGGCCGCAAGACCGCCAACGTGGTGCTCAACACGGCGTTTCGCCAGTTGGCCATGGCCGTGGACACGCATATTTTCCGCGTCAGCAACCGCACTGGCATCGCGCCAGGCAAGAACGTGGTCGAGGTGGAAAAGAAGCTGCTCAAGTTCGTGCCCAAGGATTACCTGCTCGACGCCCACCATTGGTTGATCCTGCACGGGCGCTACGTCTGCACCGCGCGCAAACCGCGTTGTGGCGCCTGCCGCATCGAAGACCTGTGCGAGTACAAGGCGAAAACCTCCGACGATTGATCGACCATAGAATCTGGCGATCTCCTGATTGAAAAAATCTTTTTTACCCGCTCAATTTTTGTCGCTATAAGGTGCGCAAATGGCCCCAGTCACTGGCCTGGAGTGGAATAGATGAGCACTGACAAAGAAGACCTCGAACTGGACGAAGACTTTGTCGCGGAAGAATCGGACGATGCCGAGCCTGCGGTGGAAGTCGCCAAGACCAACCTGACCAAGCGTCGCATCATCGACAACTTCCTCGAAGAGCGTCGCCTGCATAAACAGCTGGCCGAATACGATTTCGATATCTGAGTATCGAGCTGCACAGAAGAAGCCCCGCTGATTGCGGGGCTTTTCGTATGTATCGATCAGACGCGACGAGACGGTGAAAGCAGTTCGATCTTGTAACCGTCCGGGTCCTCGAAGAAGGCCAGGATACTCGTGCCGTGCTTCATCGGGCCCGGCTCACGGGTGATCTTGCCGCCACGGCCGCGAATATCCTCGCAGGCCTTGTAGACATCCTCGACTTCCAGAGCGATATGGCCGTAGCCGGTGCCGAGCTCGTAGTGCTCGACGCCCCAGTTGTGAGTCAGCTCGATCACGCTGTTGTGCGCCTCGTCGCCGTAGCCGACGAAGGCCAGAGTGAACTGCCCATCCGGGTAGTCCTTACGGCGCAGCAAAGTCATGCCCAGTACTTCGGTGTAGAAGGCAATGGACTTGTCCAGATCGCCGACGCGCAGCATGGTGTGCAGCAGTCTCATCAGATTCACTCCCGTAAAAAGCAGAACCCCGGCACATGGCCGGGGTTCTTGTTGTGGCGCAGGTGGCTGAGCTTAGACCAGCTTGCGGCCCTTGCCTGCAGCAATACGCATACGCAGGGCGTTGAGCTTGATGAAGCCTGCCGCGTCCTGCTGATTGTAGGCGCCGCCATCTTCCTCGAAGGTCGCGATGTTGGCATCGAACAGCGAGTCGTCGGACTTGCGGCCGGTGACGATGACGTTGCCCTTGTACAGCTTCAGGCGGACCACGCCGTTCACGTTAGCCTGGGAGGCGTCGATCATCTGTTGCAGCATCAGACGCTCCGGGCTCCACCAGAAACCGTTGTAGATCAGGCTGGCGTATTTCGGCATCAGCTCGTCTTTCAGGTGAGCCACTTCGCGGTCGAGGGTGATCGACTCGATAGCGCGGTGGGCCTTGAGCATGATGGTGCCGCCGGGGGTCTCGTAGCAGCCACGGGACTTCATGCCGACGAAGCGGTTCTCGACGATGTCCAGACGGCCGATGCCGTTCTCGCCGCCGATGCGGTTCAGTTCGGCCAGCACGGTGGCCGGGGTCATGGCTTTGCCGTCGATGGCGACGATGTCACCGGCCTTGTAGGTCAGCTCGATATAAGTCGGTGCGTCCGGCGCTGCCTCAGGGGAGACAGTCCATTTCCACATGTCTTCTTCGTGCTCGGTCCAGGTGTCTTCCAGCACGCCACCTTCATAGGAGATGTGCAGCAGGTTGGCATCCATGGAGTACGGCGACTTCTTCTTGCCGTGGCGCTCGATCGGGATAGCGTGCTTCTCGGCGTAGTCCATCAGCTTCTCGCGCGACAGCAGATCCCACTCGCGCCACGGGGCGATGACTTTCACACCCGGCTTCAGCGCATAAGCGCCCAGCTCGAAACGCACCTGATCGTTGCCCTTGCCGGTAGCACCGTGGGAGATTGCGTCGGCGCCGGTCTCGTTGGCGATTTCGATCAAGCGCTTGGCGATCAGCGGACGGGCGATGGAAGTACCCAGCAGGTACTCGCCTTCGTAGACGGTGTTGGCGCGGAACATCGGGTAGACGAAATCGCGAACGAACTCTTCGCGCAGGTCATCGATGTAGATTTCCTTGACGCCCATTGCCTGAGCCTTGGCGCGGGCCGGCTCGACCTCTTCACCTTGGCCGAGATCGGCGGTGAAGGTCACCACTTCACAGTTGTAGGTATCTTGCAGCCACTTGAGGATCACCGAGGTGTCCAGGCCACCGGAATAGGCCAGAACTACCTTTTTGACGTCCGCCATGCCATCACTCCACGGGTTGTACGGTAAAACCCGTGATTCTACTGGCCTCGCGCCTCAATTTACAGGGGCGCGACAGCTTGTGATGACGAAGCGACGGGAAGAATAGGATTTTTTGCTAGGAAGGCGTACTTCCGGCCGGGTCAGCCGGGGGGCTCGGTGGAGCGGTCTGCGGTGCGCTCTGTACCGGGGCATCCGACGCTGGCATACGATCCAGGCGCAGGGTCGCACGGCGATTCTTGGCGCGATTGGCTTCATTGTTGTTCGGCACCAGCGGGTAGCGCTCGCCGTGAAAGCGCATGGTGATCTGCTCGACCGGTATGCCGCCGGCCACTAGATATTCCTGCACGGCCAGCGCGCGGCGGCGTGACAGGTCACGATTGGTCAGGCGATTGCCGCTGTTGTCGGCATGGCCGTCGATCTGGAAGCTGTTGATGGTGGGGTCGGCCTTGACGAAGTCGAGGATGATATCGAGCTTGGCCTTGGCCATCGGGTCGAGATCGATGCCGCCACCGGGAAAACCGATCTGCGCCTGGCGAATCTGATCGAAATTGACCGGCAGCAGCTTCGCGGTACAGGCCTGGTAATCATCATAGGCCTTGTGAAACTTGACCGGCAGCAGCCGCACTTCCAGGTTATCGCCACCATTGAGCGTGCGGTGACGTACCACCGGGCTGCGCCCTTCGAGCAAGCCGGTTAGCAGGCGCGAGCCCTGCTCCTGCGAGCTGTTGAAGGGCACCTCGCCATTACCGACGCTGACCACTCCCAGGTTGATATCGCCGCGCCCTGGCTGCCAGGGCGCCGCTGCAGCGAGCAAGGTCGCCGAACCTGCCCCCATCCAGCGCTCACGCGCCTTGAGACGGAAGGTGACCTGCTCGCCGGCACGGCGCACGAACTCGCCACTGCCGAAATTGCTGATGGTCTGGCTCAGGCGACATTCGAACTGATCGCCCTCGACCGTCCACTCCACCTTTTCCAGCCGCGTCTGGAAGCTGATGGCATGCGCTGGCAGGCACAAGGGCATGCCAGCCAGCAGGCTGATCAGAAGGAAATTGGGCGCACGCACGGTCGACTCCACGGTGGTTCACGGCATTCTCACGGGGTATCGGTCAGGCGCGCGGAAACTTGACACCCAGGGTGCGATTGTCGCGTCGGTGCGAGCGCGAACAGGCGCTTTTCAGTTAACATGCGGCCACGTTTTACCCGCCTGGAAGCCTCCATGTCCGACCGCCTGACTCTCCTGCGTCCCGATGACTGGCACATTCACCTGCGCGATGGCGCGGTGCTGCCACACACCGTCGGCGATGCTGCGCGCACTTTCGGCCGCGCCATCATCATGCCCAATCTGGTTCCGCCGGTACGCAACGCCGCCGAGGCCGATGCCTATCGCCAGCGCATTCTCGCTGCGCGTCCGGCCGGCAGCCGCTTCGAGCCGCTGATGGTGCTCTACCTCACCGACAACACCAGCCCCGAGGACGTGCGTGCAGCCAAGGCCAGCGGTTTCGTGCATGCCGCCAAGCTCTACCCGGCCGGCGCTACCACCAACTCCGACTCGGGCGTGACCAGCATCGACAAGATTTTCCCGGCACTGGAAGCCATGGCCGAAGTCGGCATGCTGCTGCTGGTGCATGGCGAAGTGACCCGCGCCGAGATCGACGTGTTCGACCGCGAGAAAGCCTTCATCGACGAGCACCTGACCCGCGTGGTCGAGCGCTTCCCCACACTGAAAGTGGTGTTCGAGCACATCACCACCCGTGACGCGGTGCAATTCGTCGAGGCCACCTCGGCCAACGTCGGCGCCACCATCACCGCGCATCACCTGCTGTACAACCGCAACCACATGCTGGTCGGCGGCATTCGTCCGCACTTCTATTGCCTGCCAATCCTCAAGCGCAACGTGCACCAGGAAGCCCTGCTCGACGCCGCCACCAGCGGCAACGTCAAATTCTTCCTCGGCACCGACTCGGCACCGCACGTCAAGCATGCCAAGGAAGCCGCCTGCGGCTGCGCCGGCTGCTACACCGCCTATGCGGCCATCGAGCTGTATGCCGAAGCCTTCGAACAGCGCAACGCGCTGGACAAGCTGGAAGCCTTCGCCAGCTTCCACGGCCCGGACTTCTACGGCATGCCGCGCAACAGCGACAGCATCACCCTGGTGCGCGAAGAGTGGACCGTACCGGCCACCCTGCCGCTGGGCGACAACAGCGTGGTGCCGCTGCGCGCTGGTGAAACCCTGCACTGGAAATTGCTGGAGGCTCAGGCGTGAGCGAAGACAACTACGACGACGAACTCGAGCCTAGCCTGCCGTCAGGCCCGCGCACGCCCATGGCGGCGCGCTTTCGCGGTTATCTGCCGGTTGTGGTGGATGTGGAGACCGGCGGTTTCAACTGCGCCACCGATGCCCTGCTGGAAATCGCCGCGACCACCATCGCCATGGACGAGAGCGGCTTTCTGTATCCGGATCACACCCACTTCTTCCGCATCGAACCCTTCGAAGGCGCCAATATCGAACAAGCCGCGCTGGAATTCACCGGCATCAAGCTCGACCATCCGCTGCGCATGGCCGTCAGCGAGGAGCACGCGCTGGGGGAAATCTTCAAGGGCCTGCGCAAGTCGATCAAATCGGCTGGCTGCAAGCGCGCGATCCTGGTCGGCCATAACAGCAGCTTCGACCTGGGTTTCCTCAATGCCGCGGTGGCGCGCTGTGGCATCAAGCGCAATCCCTTCCACCCCTTCTCCAGCTTCGACACCGCTACCCTCGCCGGTCTCGCTTATGGCCAGACCGTGCTGGCCAAAGCCTGCCAGACCGCCGGTATCGAGTTCGATGGCAAGGAAGCACACTCGGCGCGCTACGACACCGAGAAGACCGCTGAGCTGTTCTGCGGCATCGTCAACCGCTGGAAGGAAATGGGCGGCTGGGACGAGTTCGATCAGTAACACGCAATCTCTCGCGTACATAAAAAAACCGGCCCAGGCCGGTTTTTTTATGTCTGGCCAACGGCCGAAAACCGTTCGTCAGACACTGCGAGCATTCGCAATAGATCTTTGACAAGCATTCTCATTAACATTAGTATCCGACCCATCGAACAGAACCACCAAGACGAGCCTTGCTTATGTACGTCTGCCTCTGTGAAGGTGTCACCGATACTCAAATCCGCGATGCGGTCTACGAGGGCTGCTGCAGCTATCGTGAAGTACGCGGCACACTCGGCATCGCCAGCCAGTGTGGCAAGTGCGCTTGCCTGGCCAAGCAGGTCGTGCGCGAAACCATCGCCGAAGTGCAAAGTAGCCAAGCCTCGCTGGCCTACCCTGCAGGTTTCGTCGCAGCCTGAAACACGCCCCCGAAAATGAAAAAACCGGATCTCAGCATCCGGTTTTTTTTCGTCCTCGAACAGCCAGGGTCACGTCAGACCATCACGTTCCAGATGATCGAGGTCTACCGCCTCGCCCGGCTTGGCGTGCAGCTTGGCGCGAATGTCCTCGAAGATCGCATCGTATTCGGCATGGGCACGCATGATCGGGCTGTGATTGGGCGGCAGGCCATGCTTGGCCACCAGGCGGGAGATCACGCTGGCGAAGTTGAATGCGGTATCGCGATGCATCTCGAAGACCTCTTCGAAAGCCTTGCCCTCTATCTCGCCAACCAGGCGCCCATGCAGCATGGGCCCTTCTTGCGAGTCCTTGCGCACCTCATAGTAGAAATCGATGCTGTAACCGGGTTGCCCGCCCAGACCAATCGGATTGCTGCGATGCAGATGACCAGGTTCGAACATGGGGCTCACTCCTTTGCCATAGCGCTACAAGGGGCTCCCTCCCGGGAGCATGCGAAGAGTCTAGCTCGCTGCTCACAGCCCAGCAGCGCGCTATTTCAGTGCAGGGTCGAATCCCCTGCTCGTTCCTGTACCAACACCCAGGGGGCGACCACGACTGCCCACAACTGCGGGTCACGCGAAAGCAGATCTTCGGCGCGTGAGTCTTCGAGCTTGCACAACAGGCCTTGGTTCATCCATTGCGCAACGCGAGCCTGATCGTTCTCGGCCACGGCCTGCGCGACCGCCACCAGATCCTCGCCACCCTCGACCCAGAGTAGCGCACCGCGAGCGAAGAACGGCTGCAGTTCCTGCCAACGAATCGGCGCTGTCTCACCGAGCAGCTTGGCATAGAGGGTGCTAGATTGATCCGTCATGGTGTGTCCCGTGTCGATGGCTTTGAATGCAGGCGCGCAATGATAGCGTCGGCAATTGCCCTGGCAAACGCGCGACGCTCGCCAGCCGACCCAGGCCACGCCGTTTTTCTATACATTCCTTGCAATTTAGCGACAACCCCACGTTTCGCCTCCAGCTGCCGGCTTTTCAAGGCGCAAATCCGCGCTCTACACTGTTCCGGTACAGTTGCCGGAGGCATTACCGGGGTCACTGACCCGGTTCTGCAGCTTCGGCCGCAAGAACTACAACAACGAAAAACACAAGAGTGGAGCACTCATGAACAAGGCTACTAAGCAGATTTCCAAGCTGTTCGCTGCAATGGCACTGGCGGGGGCGGCCAGCTATTCGATGGCGGCCGACAACATCAAGATCGGCCTGGCCGGTCCAGTGACCGGTGCTGTTGCTCAATACGGTGAGATGCAATTCATCGGCGCCAAGATGGCCATCGAGCAGATCAACAAGGCCGGCGGCGTGAACGGTGCCCAGCTCGAAGGCGTGGTCTACGACGACGCTTGCGATCCGAAGCAGGCCGTTGCCGTTGCCAACAAAATCGTCAACGACGGCGTCAAGTTCGTGGTTGGCCACCTGTGCTCCAGCTCCACTCAGCCGGCTTCGGACATCTACGAAGATGAAGGCATCCTGATGATCACCGCGGCTTCCACCAGCCCGGACATCACCGCTCGTGGCTACGAGCTGGTCTTCCGCACCATCGGTCTGGACAGCCTGCAAGGCCCGACCGCCGGTAACTTCATCGCCGACCACATCAAGCCGAAGAACGTTGCTGTCATCCACGACAAGCAGCAGTACGGCGAAGGTATCGCCACCGCGGTCAAGCAGACCCTGGAAAGCAAAGGCGTGAAGGTTTCCCTGTTCGAAGGCATCAACGCCGGCGACAAGGACTTCTCCGCGCTGATCGCCAAGCTCAACCAGGCTGGCGTCGACTTCGTCTACTACGGCGGCTACCACCCAGAGCTGGGCCTGCTGCTGCGCCAGACCAAAGAGCGTGGCCTGAACGTCAAGTTCATGGGTCCGGAAGGCGTGGGTAACAAGGAAATCTCGGCCATCGCTGGCCCGGCTTCCGAAGGCCTGCTGGTCACCCTGCCGAAGTCCTTCGACCAGGATCCGAAGAACCAGGCGCTGGTCGAGGCCTTCAAGGCCAAGAACGAAGACCCGAGCGGTCCGTTCGTGTTCCCGGCCTACGCTGCCGTTCAAGTCATCGCCGAAGGCATCGAGAAGGCAGGCGACACCGATACCGCCAAGGTAGCGGCTGCCCTGCGCGCCAACAGCTTCGACACCCCCACCGGTTCCCTGGGCTTCGACGAGAAGGGCGACCTGAAGGACTTCAGCTTCGTGGTGTACGAGTGGCACCAGGACGGCACCAAGTCCGAAGCCAAGTAAGCTTCCTGTCTGAGCCAAAGCCCACTGCGCGAGCAGTGGGCTTTGTTTATTAGAAGAATTCCGGCCTCGCGCTGCGCCACAAGCGCCGCTTTACGCGCTGCCCAGGAGTTAGGCAATGCCTGATCTTTATCACTACCTACAACAGCTGATCAATGGCCTGACCATTGGCAGTACCTATGCCCTGATCGCCATCGGCTACACCATGGTCTACGGCATCATCGGCATGATCAACTTCGCCCACGGCGAGGTTTACATGATTGGCTCGTACGTAGCCTTCACCGTTATCGCCGGCCTCGCCATGTTCGGCCTGGAAGCAGTGCCCTTCGTGATGATCGCGGCCTTCGCCGCCACCATGATCGTCACCAGCGCCTACGGCTACAGCATCGAACGGGTGGCCTATCGCCCCCTGCGCGGCGGCAACCGTCTGATCCCGCTGATCTCCGCGATCGGTATGTCGATCTTCTTGCAGAACGCGATATTGCTTTCGCAAGACTCCAAGGACAAAGCCATTCCCAACCTGCTGCCCGGCAATTTCATCCTCGGTGAAAGCGCGGCCAACGGCGTGGTGGTGTCCTACATGCAGGTGCTGATCTTCATCGTCACCTTCGTCACCATGATCGGTCTGACCCTGTTCATCTCCCGTTCTCGCCTGGGCCGAGCCTGCCGCGCCTGCGCCGAAGACCTGAAGATGGCCAACCTGCTCGGTATCAATACCAACAACATCATTGCCCTGACCTTCGTCATCGGTGCGGCACTGGCTGCCATCGCCTCGGTACTGCTGGGCATGAACTACGGCGTGATCAACCCGCACCTGGGCTTCCTCGCCGGTATCAAGGCCTTCACCGCTGCGGTACTCGGTGGTATCGGCAGCATTCCTGGCGCGGTGCTCGGCGGCCTGCTGCTGGGCGTGGCCGAAGCCTTCGGCGCCGATATCTTCGGTGATCAATACAAGGACGTCGTGGCATTCAGCCTGCTGGTGCTGGTGCTGCTGTTCCGCCCGACCGGCATCCTCGGCCGTCCTGAGGTGGAAAAAGTATGAGCACCGCCATTACCAAGAATCTCAAATCCGCGGTTTTCAGCGCCCTGCTGGTGCTGATCATCTCCTACCCGGTACTGGGCCTGAAACTCTCCACTGTCGGCATCAGCCTGCGCGTGGAAGGCGCCACCGCCTTCGAACTCTGGTGTATCGGCGGCGCTGCTACGCTGATTTTCCTCTGGCAATTGCTGCGCGACCGGCTGACCCCGGCCTGGGCCAAGCTGCCCAAACTGCCCAGCGGTTCCGGTGAGATCGGTAACTTCCTCACCCTGCCTTCCACCCAGCGCTGGATCATTCTGGCGATGGTCATGGTGGCACTGGTTTGGCCGTTCTTCGCCAGCCGGGGTTCGGTGGATATCGCCACGCTGATCCTGATCTACGTGATGCTCGGCCTAGGCCTGAACATCGTGGTCGGCCTCGCAGGCCTGCTCGATCTTGGCTACGTCGGCTTCTACGCCGTCGGCGCCTACAGCTACGCGATTCTGGCTCACTACTTCGGTCTGGGCTTCTGGCTCTGTCTGCCGCTGGCCGGCATGATGGCTGCGCTGTTCGGCTTCCTCCTGGGCTTCCCGGTGCTGCGCCTGCGCGGCGACTACCTGGCTATCGTGACCCTGGGCTTCGGCGAGATCATCCGCATTCTGCTGCGTAACCTCACCGAATTGACCGGTGGCCCCAATGGCCTGAGCATCGCCAACGAGAACAAGCCGACGCTGTTCGGTCTGTCCTTCGAGCGCCGTGTACCCGCCGACATGCCGACTTTCCACGGCTACTTCGAAATCGCCTACAACTCGCAGTACAAGGTGATCTTCCTCTACCTGATCGCCCTGCTGCTGGTGTTGCTGACCCTGTTTTTGGTCAACCGCCTGCTGCGCATGCCGATCGGCCGCGCCTGGGAAGCACTGCGAGAAGACGAGATCGCCTGCCGCGCGCTGGGCCTGAACCCCACCGTGATCAAGCTCTCGGCCTTTACCATCGGCGCCAGCCTGGCCGGTTTCGCCGGCAGCTTCTTCGCTGCGCGCCAGGGTCTGGTGACGCCGGAGTCGTTCACCTTCATCGAGTCAGCGATGATCCTCGCCATCGTCGTGCTCGGCGGCATGGGCTCGCAGCTGGGCGTGATCCTCGCTGCCATCGTCATGGTGATGCTGCAAGAGATGCGTGAGCTGAGCGAGTACCGCATGCTGATCTTCGGCCTGGTCATGATCTTCATGATGATCTGGCGCCCGCAAGGGTTGCTGCCGATGCAACGTCCCCACCTGGAGCTGAAGCGATGAGCCGCACGATTCTCGAAGTAAGCGGCCTGTCCATGCGTTTCGGCGGCCTGCTGGCCGTCAACGGGGTGGGCCTGAACGTCAAGGAAAAGCAGGTGGTCTCGATGATCGGCCCGAACGGCGCCGGCAAGACCACCGTATTCAACTGCCTGACCGGTTTCTACCAGCCGAGCTCGGGCAGCATCCGTCTCAACGGCGAAGCAATCGAAGGCCTGCCGGGGCACAAGATCGCGCGCAAGGGCGTGGTGCGGACCTTCCAGAACGTGCGTCTGTTCAAGGACATGACCGCGGTGGAAAACCTGCTGATCGCCCAGCACCGCCACCTCAACACCAGCTACCTGGCGGGCCTGTTCAAGACGCCAAGCTTCCGCCGCAGCGAACGTGAAGCCATGGACTTTGCCGGCTACTGGCTGGAGAAGGTCAACCTGGTGGACTTTGCCAATCGCGAAGCCGGCACACTCGCCTACGGTCAACAACGTCGCCTGGAAATCGCCCGCTGCATGATGACCCGTCCGAGCATCCTCATGCTCGACGAGCCAGCCGCAGGTCTGAACCCGCGCGAAACGGAAGACCTGAAAGAGTTGATCGGCGTGCTGCGCGACGAACACAACGTCACCGTACTGCTGATCGAGCACGACATGAAGCTGGTGATGAGCATTTCCGACCACATCTACGTGATCAACCAGGGCACTCCCCTGGCCGACGGCACGCCGGACGACATCCGCAACAACCCGGACGTGATCAAAGCCTATCTGGGGGAGGCGTAATCCATGCTGAGTTTCAACAACGTCTCAACCTTCTACGGCAAGATCCAGGCCCTGCACGACGTCAGCATCGAAGTGCAGAAAGGCGAGATCGTCACCTTGATCGGCGCCAACGGCGCCGGCAAGTCGACCCTGCTGATGACCCTGTGCGGCAACCCGCGCGCCACCAGTGGCAGCATCCGTTACCTGGGTGAAGAGCTGGTGGGTATGGATACCCCGGAGATCATGCGCAAGAGCATCGCCATCGTGCCGGAAGGCCGTCGCGTATTCGCCCGCCTGACCGTCGAGGAAAACCTGGCCATGGGCGGTTTCTTCGGTGACAAGGCGGACAATCAGGAGCAACTGGACAAGGTCCTGCACCTGTTCCCGCGCCTGAAGGAACGCTTCGCCCAGCGCGCCGGCACCATGAGTGGTGGCGAGCAGCAAATGCTCGCCATCGGTCGTGCGCTGATGAGCAAGCCCAACCTGCTGCTGCTCGACGAGCCCTCGCTGGGTCTTGCGCCGATCATCATCCAGCAGATCTTCGACATCATCGAGCAACTGCGCAAAGACGGCGTGACCGTGTTCCTGGTCGAGCAGAACGCCAACCAGGCGCTAAAACTGGCAGATCGCGGCTACGTGCTGGAGAACGGCCATATCGTCATGCGCGGCAGCGGTGAAGAACTGCTCAACGACCCCAAGGTACGCGACGCCTACCTCGGCGGCTAAGCGCTCCCTGCGACATCGGAACCGCCCTTCGGGGCGGTTTTTTATTGGTTATTCCTATTTGGATGCGTTTGACACTGGACTAGTAAGTTTGTGTGCGTATTGCTCAGGGGACTTAGCACTATCCATTTGTGCGTGCGCCGAACGTTTGGGTTGCGCCCCTTACGGGCGCCACACCTTTCTTGCTTGCCCAAGAAAGGTGTGCCAAAGAAGGGCACCCCGACATTCGGGTTTCGCTACGCGAAACTTCCCTCGCTCCGGTGCTGCTCCGGGGGCCGGCTTACAAGGGCCATCCCTGGCCCTTTAAGCCTTTCGCCGCATCCATGCGGCTCACTCCCCTACGCAACACCTTTGCTCGGCCTCCTGAAGGGGACCTAGTCGCGAGCTTGCGAAATCTTCAGCAGATCAAAGTCGGTAGCGTCTGGCTTTTGCTCTTTCACCGCGATCTTACAGACGACGCCCAAATCCCCTTCAGGAGGCCGAGTGGAATCACCGTGGAAGGGGTTGAGCGACATGGATGTCGCGAGAGCTGCGATGGGCCAGGGATGGCCCTTCGCAGCGTGCCCCTGTAACGGTGATGGAGCGAGGGAACCCCGGCGCAGCCGGGGCCGTATGCAGGGGTGTGTTTCTTTGCTTACTTTCTTTGCACAAGCAAAGAAAGTGAGTCGCCCGTGAGGGGCGAAACCAAGACGAAAGATCGACACGGCAATGATCGTTGCCCGGACGTAAATAGCGCAAAAGAACACAAAATTACCAGTCCGGTATCAATCCGCACTTTCCCAACCAATGTAAAGAACCTCTCCTTTTGAGCCCGATCCAAACCTCACATCACCGAACTCTTAAGCGAATATTTCCACCCCCTTGCGTCAAATGTACCGAGTATTAGTCTCAACAACTCTGCCCTCGCGAGCCCAGATCATGCGCAAGTCTCTGCTCCTGCTACTGGCCATCACCCTGCTGCTGAGCGCGTGCAGCCGTGTCGGCCTGGCCTATCGCAACCTCGATTGGCTGATCCCGTGGAAGCTCAGCGACTATGTAGCACTGACCAGCGAGCAGAGCGCCTGGCTCAAACCCCAGCTGCAAGAACATTTGACCTGGCACTGCAGCGTCGAGCTGCCGCGCTATCTCGACTGGCTGCAACGCAGTCAGCAGGCACTGAGCAGCCGTGACAGCGAGCTGATGGCCAGCCAGCTGGCCGACTTCGAACAAGCCATGCAGCGCATCGCCGTGGAGATAACCCCCAGCACCATCGAGCTGCTGCGCGGCCTCAGCCCGCGTCAGGTCGATCAGCTGTTGGCGGCCATGGACGAGCAAAACGCCAAGCTGCGTGAGGAGTTTCTCGAGCCACCCGTGCAGGAACAGATCAGCCGTCGCGCCGAGCGTATGGAAGAGCGTCTGCAACCCTGGTTCGGCAACTTGAACGCCGAGCAGCGCGAGCGGGTGCAGAGCTGGGCACAGGGCCTGGGGGAACAGAATCAGGTCTGGCTGGAAAACCGCATGGCCTGGCAACAGGCGCTGCGTGAGGCGCTGGAAGTGCGCCGTGGCGACGACTTCGCTGCGCGCATGACCGCCCTGCTGCAACAGCGCGAGCGCTTCTACACCAGCGCCTACCAGGCCAGCTTTGATAAGAATCGTCAGGCCATGGCCGAGATGATCGTCGACCTGGTCGCCCAGGCTGACTCAAAACAGATGGCGCGAGCCGACAAGCGCCTGAAAAGCCTTCACGCCGATCTCGCTGCGCAGCAGTGCACGGCTGATCAGACAGTTGCGCGGCGCTAAGCAGGCCTCGTCGTCAGCGGGCTCAGAGCGCCGGCAAGCGCCAGTCGATGGGCGTCATTCCATTCTGGCTGAGGAACTGATTGCAACGGCTGAAGTGACCGTTACCAATGAAGCCGCGATGCGCCGACAACGGTGACGGGTGCGGCGAGCGCAGCACCAGGTGCTTGGTCGGGTCGATCAGGCGCTGCTTGCCCTGGGCGTGGCTGCCCCAGAGCAGGAACACCAGCTTGTCCTGATGCTCGCTGACCACTTCGATCACCCGGTCGGTAAAGAACTGCCAGCCCTTGCCCGCGTGCGAGCCGGCGTTGGCGCGCTCGACGGTCAACGAGGTGTTGAGCAGCAGCACGCCCTGATCGGCCCAGCTCTGCAGGTACCCATGGGCCGGGATGTCGATATTGAGGTCGCGCTTGAGCTCCTTGTAGATATTCACCAGCGACGGCGGCGTCTGCACGCCCGGCTGCACGGAGAAGCACAGGCCATGGGCCTGACCGGGACCGTGGTACGGGTCCTGGCCGATGATCACCACCTTGACCTGATCCAGCGGCGTGGAGTTGAGCGCATTGAAGATCAGTGGGCCCGGCGGATAGATTTCCTTGCCGGCCGCCTTTTCCGCCTGCAGGAACGCACGCAGTTCGCTCATGTAAGGCTTATCGAACTCCTCACGCAGCGCGTGTTTCCAGCTGGCTTCGAGCTTGATGCGATCGTCGGTCATGCGGTTTTCCTGCAGGGTCAAAACAAGTGCAGGCACGCTAGTGAAGGGGGCCGGGCAAGTCAAGGTAACAGCTGTGCATCGGCTTTAGGCCAAGGCTCTGCTAGCATCTCAATACGCCGCTGCGGTTCCACGGAAGCCCCCGCCATCATGTCGCTGTCCCCCGAAGCCATCCGCTTCGCCCTGCTCACCCGTTTTCTCAAAGGTCAGGCAAAAGTGCCGCAAATGCCGGAAGCGGCCATGCGCATTCGCCAACTGCTGGACGACCCACGCACCTCGCTGGAACAACTGGCGCGGGTGATCAACAGTGATCCCCCGCTGGCCGCCTATCTCATGCAGTTCGCCGAAAGCCCGTTGATTCGTGGGGCGCGGCCCTGCGTGTCGATGCGCGACCTGCTCGCCCGAATCGGAACTCGCCAACTCGGCACCCTGGTACTGGGGTTCACCGCGCGTAATCTCTTTGCCAGCAAGGAAAAAGCCTTGCAGCAGGCCTTCCGCCAGCGCTGGCGCAAGGCCCGTGAGCGCGCCGCGTTCTGTGCCGCTCTGGCACAGCGCTGCAACCAGCCACTCGATGAGGCCATGCTCGCCGGTCTGCTGCAGGATATCGGTAGCCTGCCATTGCTCGCGGAGCTGGAGCACTGGCCGGACTTCCCGCGCGATGCCGAGCACCTGGATGGACTCTGCGATTACCTCTCCGGCGACATCGGTGCACTGGTGCTGACACGCTGGCAGGTGCCGACCACGCTGATCGAGTGCGCCAGGCAACGTAACAAATGGCTGCACGATCATGACGGCGAAGCCGACCTGACCGACCTGGTGCTGTTGGCCAGCGCGTTGCAGATACAACCAGCGAATCTCCCCGAGCCACTATCCGCGCAGCGCCGACTGGGACTCGAACAACCACTGACCAGCCTGCGCGAAGAGCTGCTGGCCGAGCAACAGCTGTGGCTGCGCATGCTGGCCTGAGCACCTCCAACCGGTAGATCACGTTGCCTTGAATACCCAGGCTGTACTCATGGCCCCCCTGCCCCGAGCGAAATATGCCGGGCGCTCTGTTACCCCTGATGCAGTGCTCGGTAATGACTGGGCGCCATGCCCACCACCTTGCGAAACAGCCGCGAGAAGTAATAGGGATCGTCGTAGCCAAGCTGCTCGGCGACCTGGCGCACTTCGGCGTCGCCACGATCGAGCAGACGGCAGGCCAGAGCCATCTTCAACTGGATGAAGTCCTGGATCGGTGCATGGCCGGTCAGCGCGCGGTAGGTCTTGGCGAAATGAAAGCGCGACAGCTTGAACTGTGCAGCCAGCTCATCGAGGTTGAGGCTGCCATGCAGATGCTCGCGCATCACCGCCTGCACCGCCTCGACATCCAGCACGCGGCCGGACTTGAGGTTGACCCGCGCCGGCAGCACGGCCAGCGAGCTGAGCATCGCCTGCAAACGGTGCGCAGCGTGGATGAAAGGCAAGGCGTTTAGGCCCTGGCGCTGCAAGCCCAGCAACGCCTCGAAATCGCCGATCAGCCGGGGCTGCACGCCGATGCGCCGCAGCGTTTGCGTGCCCAGCAGGCGCAGGAAGTCTTCGCCAAAGCTGCCGTCGAAGTGCACCCAGTAGATCGTCCAAGGGTTATGAAGGTCAGCGCCATAGGCATGCGCAGCGTCCTTGGGCAGCAGCAGCAAATCGCCAGCAGCGACCTCAAATCGTCCATCCGATGTTTCCAACCACCCCTTGCCCGAGCGGCAGTAGATCAGCAGATGATCATCCGGTTGCGCGCGGCGCATCTGGTGACCGGTTGCATCGGGGTAGAAGCCTATGGCCAATGGATAGCACCCAGCGCTCAAGGCATGGCGCGCCAGCAGGCGGCGCAGGCGCGGTGGCGTGATGAAGCGTTGCCCACCGACAGGCAACGGCCAATTGGAGGTTTCCACCCGCATTCCCACCACACCACTCCTTGCCAGCCTGACCGAATGACAAGATCGTCCATCCCAAGCCCAAGATCGTCAATCCACAAACGGGCATCCAATGGCTATAAAAGGTCCCATACAAGAACAACAGGAGGCGACCATGCCCCGCACGCTACCGCAACTGATCGACGGCAAATGGCAAACCAGCCAGGCTCGTGAGCTGATCGAAGTCACCGACCCGACCAGTCAGGAGGTGATCGCCCTTGCCCCCAAGGCCACCGCCGAGGAAATCGAGGCCGCGGTGGCCGGTGCGCAGAAAGCCTTCCTCGCCTGGCGTGAGGTACCGGTATCGGAGCGCGCCCGCCTGATGCTGCGCTACCAGCACCTGCTCAAGGAACACCATGACGAGCTGGCGGAGATTCTCGCGGCGGAAACCGGCAAGACCTTCGCCGACGCCAAGGGCGACGTCTGGCGCGGCATCGAAGTGGCCGAACATGCAGCCAATATCGCCAGCCTGATGATGGGCGAGACGGTGGAGAACGTTGCCCGCGAAATCGACACCTCCAGTTGGATCCAGCCGCTGGGCGTGTGCGTCGGCATCACCCCGTTCAACTTCCCGGCGATGATCCCTCTGTGGATGTTTCCGCTGGCCATCGCCTGCGGCAATAGCTTCATTCTCAAACCCTCGGAACAGGACCCGATGACGCCCAACCGTCTCGCCGAGCTGTTCCTCGAAGCCGGCGCGCCGGCCGGCGTGCTGCAGGTGCTGCATGGCGGCCGCGAGCAGGTCGATGCGCTGCTGGTGCATCCGCTGGTACGCGCGGTGTCCTTCGTCGGTTCAGTCGCGGTCGGCCAACATGTCTACCGCACCGGCACACAGCACCTGAAACGGGTGCAGGCCTTCGCCGGGGCGAAGAACCATATGGTGATCATGCCGGATGCACCCAAGGATCAAGTGATCAGCAACCTGCTCGGCGCCAGTTGTGGCGCCGCCGGGCAGCGCTGCATGGCTATCAGCGTAGCGGTGTTCGTCGGTGAATCGAAGCAGTGGATCTTAGAGCTGGCCGAACAGATGGCCGCGCTGCGCCCTGGTCATTGGCAGGACAGCGGCGCCGCCTACGGCCCGCTGATCAGCCCGCAGGCACGCCAGCGCGTGTTGCACCTGATCGAACAAGGCAAGGCCGAAGGCGCCGAGTGCCTGCTCGACGGCTCGCAATGCAAGGTAGACGGTTACCCGGACGGCAACTGGGTCGGGCCAACGCTGTTCCGTGGCGTGACGACGAAGATGGGCCTGTACCGCGAGGAAATCTTCGGCCCGGTGCTGGTGTGCATGGAGGTTGCGACCCTGGAAGAAGCCATCGAACTGGTCAACGCCAGCCCCTATGGCAACGGCACCAGTCTATTCACCCGCTCCGGCGGCGCTGCGCGGCATTTCCAGCACGCGGTTGAAGTCGGCCAGGTGGGTATCAACGTCCCGATTCCGGTACCGCTGCCGTTCTTCTCCTTCACTGGCTGGAAGGGCTCGTTCTACGGCGACCTGCACGCCTACGGCAAGCAGGCGGTGCGTTTCTACACCGAGACCAAGACCGTGACCAGCCGCTGGTTCGACGACACACCACTCGGTGATGGCCCGAACATGACCATTTCACTGAAGTGAGAACTGGGTGAGCGTTTCTTAGACTAATAGACGATCACTCGAACTGGACGAGCGGCGTAAAACGGTTCTCTGCAGAACAAAAACAAGGAGAACTGCAATGCGCCAACTGTCCGCCACGCTGGCCCTGTGGGCCGCACTTACCGCCTGTGCGCAGGCTGCCGAGCCGATCACCCTCGGCCTCAATTACCCGCGCACCGGACCATATAAGGAGGAGGGATTGGCGCAGATGCGTGGAGCCCTGCTGGCCATCGATGAAATCAACGCTGCAGGCGGTGTACTGGGCCGACCGTTGCGCCTGTCCAGCAAGGACACCGCCTCGCGGCCGGCCAAGGCCGAGAAGAACGTCGACAAGCTGGCCGCCGAAGGTGCAGCAATGCTCTTCGGTGGCTCTTCCAGCGCGGTCGCCATCGCCGCAGGCAAGCGCGCCAAGCAGCACGGCCTGCTGTACTTCGGCACCCTTACCTACTCCAACGACACCACTGGCAAGGATGGCCATCGCTACATGTTTCGCGAGTGCAACAACGCCTGGATGAGTGCCAAGGTGCTCGGCCAATACCTGAGCAAGACCCTGCCGAACAAGCGCTACTTCTATGTCACCGCTGACTACACCTGGGGCCACACCAGCGAGGCATCGCTGCGCCAGGCCACCGCCAGCGACAATGCCGCCCAGCACGCCAGCGTACGCATCCCCTTCCCGGGCGCGCGCCTGGCCGACTATCAGGACGCGCTGACCCAGGCCGCCGCCAGCAACGCTGAAATCCTTGCTCTAGTGCTGTTCGGCGAAGACCTGGTGCGTGCCATGCGCGTCGCCAAGGACCTTGGCCTGACCGAGCGCATGCAGATCGTCGCACCCAACCTGACCCAGAGTATGGTCGAACAGGCCGGCCCCAATCTGATGGCAGGCGTGATCGGCACCGAACCCTGGACCTGGCGCGTACCGGCGCTGGAAAAATCTGCGCGTGGTGAAGCCTTCGTCGAAGCTTTCAAGACCCGCTACGAGATGTACCCATCCAGCTCCGCCGCCTCGGCCTACAGCATCGTCCAGCAGTGGGCCGACGCCGCCACACGAGCCAAGAGCCTCGACAGCGAAACGCTGATCAAGGCACTGGAAGGCCACCGCTACACCTTGCTCAAAGACGAACAGCAATGGCGTGCCTTCGACCACCAGAACCTGCAGACGGTCTACGCCGTGAAGGTCAAGCCGCGCGACGAGGTCCTCAAGGACCCACTCAAGCAGGACTACTTCGAAATCGTCGACCGCCTCGATGCCAGCAGTGCGCTGCCCAGCCTCGCCGAGTGGCAGGCCGAGCGCCGCGCCGGCGGCCAACCCCTGACCTTGCAATGAGATGCCATGGACTTCGAACTCAGTGATGAACAACGCCTGCTGACCGACAGCGCCCGCGCCTTCGCTGCGCGGGAGCTGACGCCCCACGCCGCCGAGTGGGATCGCGAGCAGCACTTCCCCGTCGAGGTGATTCGCCGTGCTGCCGAGCAGGGCTACCTGGCCCTGTATCTGCGCGAAGAGGACGGCGGCCTGGGCCTGTCCAGGCTGTCCAGCTCACTGATATTCGAACAACTGGCGGCAGGCTGCGTCGCCACCACCGCCTACCTGACCATCCACAACATGGCCACCTGGATGCTCGCCAGCTTCGCCGAGCAGAGCCTGAAAGATGCCTGGCTTCCGGGGCTGATCAACGGCCAGTCGCTGGCCTCCTACTGCCTGACCGAGCCGGACGCTGGCTCCGACGCCGCCCATCTGCGCACCCGCGCACGGCGCGATGGTGACGACTACGTGATCGACGGCAGCAAGTGCTTTATCTCCGGGGCGGGAAGCACACAGGTGCTGGTCGTCATGGCGCGCACCGGTGAGGATGGTGCCAAGGGTATTTCCTGCTTCCTGGTGCCTGCCGATGCGCCCGGCGTACGTTACGGACGCAACGAGGACAAGATGGGCTGGAAGGCGCAGCCGACCCGCACCATCACCTTCGAAGGCGTACGCATTCCCGCCAGCCACCGCATCGGCCCAGAGGGCGAAGGCTTCGTCTACGCCATGAAAGGCCTTGATGGTGGCCGCCTGAATATTGCCAGCTGCTCGCTGGGCGCTGCCCAGGCGGCGTTGGAGCAAAGCCTGCGCTACGTCGAGGAACGCAAGCAGTTCGGCAAGGCGCTCAGCGAATTCCAGGCCCTGCAATTCAAGCTGGCCGACATGCTCACTGCCCTCACCGCCAGCCGGCAGATGGTGCGCCTGGCCGCGCACAAGCTCGACCATGGCCACGGCGAGGCCAGTCTGTACTGCGCCATGGCCAAGCGCTTCGCCACCGACCAGTGCTTCGATGTGTGCAACGAAGCACTGCAACTGCACGGCGGTTACGGCTATCTGAATGACTATCCGCTGGAACGCTGGGTACGCGACGCCCGCGTGCACCAGATACTCGAAGGCACCAACGAAATCATGCGGGTGATCGTCGCCCGTCGTCTGCTTCTGCAGGGCGGCATGCTCGATCGTCTGCTGTAAACCGTTTTCCCTCTCCCTACGCGGGCCGCCCCCGCCCTCTCCAATGAATGGCAGAGGGGAGATAATCGACGAGGAATCGTGATGAGCACTGCACTGGAAACCTACAAACCCGGCATCTTCGACCTGACCCACAAGCTCACCGTGGAAAAACACGGGCATACCGCGCTGATCACCATCAACCATCCACCGGCCAACACCTGGGACCGCGACTCGCTGATCGGCCTCAAGCAGGTGATCGAACACCTCAACCGCGACGACGAGGTGTATGCACTGGTGGTGACCGGCCAGGGGCCGAAATTCTTCTCCGCTGGCGCCGACCTGAACATGTTCGCCGATGGCGACAAAGCCCGCGCTCGTGAGATGGCGCGGCGCTTTGGCGAAGCCTTCGAAACCCTGCGCGATTTTCGCGGCGTGTCCATTGCCGCGATCAACGGCTACGCCATGGGCGGCGGCCTGGAGTGCGCGCTGGCCTGCGATATCCGCATCGCCGAACGCCAAGCGCAGATGGCCCTGCCAGAAGCGGCTGTCGGCCTTTTGCCCTGCGCCGGCGGCACCCAGGCACTGCCCTGGCTGGTCGGCGAAGGCTGGGCCAAACGCATGATCCTTTGCGGCGAGCGCATCGACGCCGAGACCGCCCTGCGCATCGGCCTGGTCGAACAGGTGGTGGACACCGGCGAAGCACGCGGCACTGCCCTGCTGCTGGCATCCAAGGTGGCGCGACAAAGCCCGGTGGCAGTGCGCACCATCAAACCGCTGATCCAGGGTGCACGCGAGCGTGGCTCCAACACCTGGCTGCCGGAGGAACGCGAGCGCTTCGTCGATCTGTTCGATGCCGACGACACCCGTGAAGGGGTCAACGCCTTCCTGGAAAAACGCGATCCGCAGTGGCGCAACAAATAACTCGCGGTTTCGCTCCGCCCGTAGGGTGCGCCGTGCGCACCGAGAGTCAGATGATGAACGTAACCTTCGAAGAACGCCCCAGCCTGCACGGCTACCGCATCGGCATCGCCAGCCTCGACGCCGAGAAGAGCCTCAACGCCCTCTCCCTGCCGATGATCGAGGCACTCGACGAGCGCCTCAAGGCCTGGGCCGAGGATCCAACCATCGCCTGCGTCATGCTGCGCGGTAACGGCGTCAAGGCCTTCTGCGCCGGCGGCGACGTGGTGCAACTGGTCAATCAGTGTCGTGAACAGCCAGGTGAAGTGCCGGCCCTGGCGCGACGTTTCTTCGCCGACGAATACCGCCTCGATCATCGCATCCACACCTACCCCAAACTCTTCATCTGCTGGGCCCACGGCCATGTACTGGGCGGCGGCATGGGCCTGATGCAGGGCTCGGGTATCCGTATCGTCACGCCAAGCAGCCGACTGGGCATGCCGGAAATCAACATCGGCCTGTACCCGGATGTCGGCGGCAGCTGGTTCCTCACCCGCCTGCCGGGTCGCCTGGGCCTGTTCCTCGGTCTTACTGCCGCCAGCATCAATGCCCGCGATGCGCTGGACCTGAATCTGGCCGACCGTTTTCTGCGCGATGACCAGCAAGAGGCTCTGCTCGAAGGCCTGGTGCAACTGAACTGGCGCGAACAAGCCGACCTGCAACTGCACAGCCTGCTGCGTGCGCTGGAGAACGAAGCCCAGGATGAACTACCGGCTGCACAGTGGCTGCCACGTCGCGAACGTATCGATGAGTTGCTCGACGTTGCCGACCTGCCGGCTGCCGTGCACGCGCTCAGCGCACTGCAAACGGATGACGACGCCCTGCTCGCCCGCGCCGCCAAGACCCTGGCCCATGGCTGTCCGCTGACCGCGCACCTGGTCTGGGAGCAGATCCGCCGCGCCCGCCATTTGTCGCTGGCAGAAGTATTTCGCATGGAGTACGCCATGAGCCTGAACTGCTGCCGCCACCCGGAATTCCCCGAAGGCGTACGCGCCCGCCTGATCGACAAGGACCAGACGCCGAAATGGCATTGGCCGGATGTAGCCGCGATCCCAGACGCAGTGGTCGAAGCGCACTTCGCGTCGGTCTGGGAAGGCGAACACCCGTTGGCAGATCTTTAGCGTACGGATCGGTGCGCACGGCGCACCCTACATGTAACCCGGATGCATTCCGGGAGAGCTAAACAGCAATCCTCGAACAATGACAATCGGCGCGCACCGCGCGCCAACAGGAAGGAGAGCCGTCATGACCCAGATCGCCTTTATCGGCCTCGGCAACATGGGCCTGCCCATGGCCCGCAACCTGCTCAAGGCGGGTTACCCGCTGAAAGTCTTCGACCTGCAGCGCAGCGCCGTCGACACCCTGGCTGGCGAAGGTGCAGTGGCGGCCGATAGCGCCACCGATGCCATCGATCAGGCAAAAGTGGTGATCAGCATGCTGCCGGCCAGTCGTCATGTGGAAGGCCTGTACCTGGGCGATGACGGCCTGCTTGCGCGGCTGCCCGCCGGCATCATGGTGATCGAGTGTTCGACTATCGCCCCGGAGTCCGCGCGCAAGGTGCACGCGGCCGCCCGCGAGCGCGGTATCGCTTTGCTCGATGCGCCGGTCTCCGGCGGCACTGGCGGCGCAGCAGCCGGCACCCTGACCTTCATGGTGGGTGGTGAAGCCCAAACGCTGGAGAAAGCTCGGCCAATGCTCGGCGCCATGGGCAAGAACATCTTCCACGCCGGCCCGGATGGCGCCGGCCAGGTAGCCAAAGTGTGCAACAACCAGGTGCTCGCGGTGCAGATGATCGCCACCGCAGAAGCGATGGCCATGGGCGTGGCCAACGGCCTGGAGCCGGCGGTACTGGCCGAGATCATGCGGCAGAGCTCGGGCGGCAACTGGACGCTGGAGAAGTACAACCCCTGGCCTGGGGTGATGGAAAACGCGCCAGCATCGAAGGGCTATAGCGGCGGCTTCATGGCCGAACTGATGGCCAAGGACCTCGGCCTGGCCCAGGAAACCGCCAGCCACAACGGCAACAGCGCGCCGATGGGCGCCCTGGCACTGCAGCTGTACCGCCTGCTGCTCAAACAGGGCAAGGGCAAGCAGGATTTCTCGGTGGTGCAGCAGTTGTTCGTGGAATAGCGTATACAGCCAGCACGCATACACACAGTCGAACCGGCGCCAAGCTCGTAGGGTGCGCTTTGCGCACCCTGTCTGACGCCTCTCGCACCGTTAACGCAGCGTTAGCCCAAAGGCCTCGTCACTGAAGTCGAAGCAACTGAGGAAACGACGAATCTCCAGCAGGTTGCCGTCGACCTTCACATCGCCGAGTAGTGCGCCTTTGACCAGGCCACCTTCGCCGGTCAGCAGCGTCTCCATGAAGCGTTTGTCCATGCTCAGGCGCAGAGCCGTGCCTTCAGGAATGCCCTTGTGCAACTGCGCAACACCACGCCGAACCTCCAGCGCCCATTGCTCGTTTACGTCGGGAAAGCTGAAGCCCAGGGTCAGCTCGACATCGCCGGCCTTCTGCGGATCGACACGCGTGACCCAGTTCTGCAGGAAGCTCTGCGGAGTGAAGCTGCGCACCATGTCGGGCGATAGGAAAACCTTGCGCATATCCACCGAGCGTTGGCGGATGACATCGCCGTCGAGCTTGCCCTCCAGCTCCATCGCACTCATCAGATACCAGTTGCGCCAGTTGATGTTCATGCTCGCGTAGCCCAGCTTGCGGAAGCTGCGTGCCTTGATCTCGCGCGCCAGCATGTCTTCGTGGTCGACTCGGATCGCATATCCGGCCAGTTCCGCCGCCCACTGGTAGTCGCCCTTGAGGTAGGCATTGCCGGCTTCCAGCAGCAGTTTCTCGCGGCCACCAGCCAGGGCAATCAGGCGTTCGGCCTGCTGCTTGGGCGGAGTCGGGTCGAGGGCCACCGGGTCGCCCTGAAACCAGCCCAGGTAACCGTTGTAGATCTGTCGCACACTGTGTTTCACCGTGCCGTAGTACTCGCGCAGATAAGGCGTATAGCCGGCCAGGTGCGGCGGCAGTTTGACCTTCTCCACCAACTCGTCTGGCGTTAGGCCCTTGTTCATCCAGCGCACGGTCTGGTCGTGGATATAGGCGATGCCATCGCGGGTCATGCGCAGCACTTCCTCGACCTTGTCCTGGCCGCTGACCGGGCGCCCATGCAGCGGCACCATGTACTCGGCCTGGTAGGCACGCAGCTTGTCCAGGCTCTCGACCCACTGCACCGGGTCGCGGAACTTGGTGCCGCGCAGTGTATGGATGTTCGGCAGGGTCGGGCCCTGATCGACCTCGGCGCTGATCAGCACGCGGTTGGCCGGCAGGTACAGGGTGATCTCGTCCGGCGCCTCGCTCGGCACATGTAAAAACTGCACGTCGAGGCCGGCGATATTGGTGTCCAGGCGCTCGCCGAAGGTCACGGTCGGCGCAATGAAAGACGACGGCTCGGGCTTGGCCAACGGACCGATACCACCGTTCATGCCCTCCTGGTCACTGGCTGGCAGGAACGAGCCAAAACTGTACGCCGAGCGCACGCCAAGAATCGGCCCGACCAGCGCGCCCTGCGCTACCACGTTCTGCAACAGGGTCTCGTGGGCGTAAATCTGCACGTCGCCGCGCTCCACCTGCTCGCGACTGACGAAGGCCTGCACACCGTTGATGTGATCCGGGTGAAAGTGGGTGTAGACCACAGCCTTGACCGGCTTGTCGCTGAGCTTGCGGAACTCGGCCATGATCTTGCGCGACTCGCTGACCGATTCACCGGTGTCGACGATGATCAGCCCCTGCGGCGCCTCGATCATCACCACGTTACCCAATTGCCAGCCGACCGCCGAATAGACGTTGTCGGCAACGCGATAGACCTGCTGGGCAAAAACCTTGGTGTGGGCAGCCAGTTCGGCATTGATACTGGGTTCGATACGCTCGGCCGGCAGTTCGGCAACAGCGCTCAATGGCAGGGTGGCGGCCAACAGCAAGCTGCTGAAACGAGAGAATGGGCTCATGGCGTTGGAAGGTCTTGTTGTTGGAATGCTGGCAGGTTGGCAAAGGCCGTCTGATAATTCCAATGCATTCGAATAGACCAGTTAATGCAGGAAACGCATGAACGATCTACGCCAACTCCGCCACTTCGTCGCCCTCGCCGAGCACGCACACTTCGCCCGCGCCGCCGCTGCCGTGCACCTCAGCCAACCGGCGCTGAGCCGCAGCATCCAGGCGCTGGAGAGCCAACTCGGCTGCATCCTGGTGGATCGCCACAGCCGTGGCGTCAGCCTCACCGCCCATGGCCAGCTGGTACTGGAACATGCGCGTCGCCTGCTGGCCGGCAGCCTGGCGCTGAGCAACGCGGTCAATCAGTTGGGCAATCTGGAGGCTGGCGAACTGCGTCTCGGCGCCGGCCCCTATCCGGCCGCGCGGCTGATTCCGCAGGCGCTGGGGCAGTTGCTGCAACGCTACCCGAGGGTGCAGGTGAAACTGGACATCGCCAACTGGCTGGAACTGCGCGACAGCCTGCTGGACTCGACCATCGAGCTGTTCGTCGCCGATATCCGCGAATTGCAGGAAGACGCTCAATTGCGCATCGAACCGCTGCGCGTGCATGAGGGTGTGCTGTTCTGCCGCCCGTCTCACCCCCTGCTGCAGCGTGGCGATCTGCAGCTACGCGACCTGCTCGACTTCCCGCTCGCTGGCACACAGCTGCCACAGGTGGTCGAACGTAGCCTGGGCCTAGCCAGCGGGCGAGCGCAGCCGTTGAGCGTGCAATGCGACAACTTCCTGGTGCTCAAGCGCCTGGTGGCCGACAGCGATGTGCTGAGCATGGCGCCTTGGGACGTGATCGCCGACGAAGTCGACAGCGGCCAGCTCACCCTGCTGCCGCTGTTGCCCCAGGACCTGCACCAGCATTCAGCCTATGGCCTGGTCAGCCGTGCCGGCCACAGCCTGTCGCCAGCAGCGCAGGCCATGGTCGAAGCGATTCGTCGGGTAGATGAGGAAACGCCGCGTACAGGGCACGCGGCGGATTGAGGAGGGGCTTACCAGCGGCGCTCGCCGCTACGACGTTGTTCGTTGTTGCTGCGCCCGTTGGAGAAACGATGCTGCGTGTTGCGCCCTGCCTCCCAGCCGCGCTGAATCTGCCCGCCGCGGTGTTCCTGACGACGCTGGTCGCGGCGATAGTCATGTCGCGGCTGCTGGTGCTTGTAGCCGTCGTGATACCGGCCATCCTGGCCGTATTGATGATGCGGCGGCGGCGCCGGCACGTAGCGCGGAGGAGCCGGGTAGTAGTTATGCCGACGCTCCTCGTAGTAGTAGCGTGGCGGCGGGTAGTAATCGCGCCGATAGCCGTCGTAATACCGGTAGCCATGGCCGTTGTGGTAACCACGGTCGTGGCCATCGCCATAAACGGCGCAACCGGAAAGCAGCAAGAGCACGGCGGAAAACAGCATCTTGTAGGGCATGGCGGCCTCCTGTGACCGCTGGGACGACGCCGACCGATGTCGGCCTCCGGGATGGTTATCCCTGAGGCATCAGACAGCGCTGCCCGCAACAGGTGCGATTCCCTTCGTCGGCTGTGATCGACGGCGCAAAACCACAAGAGCGCAGAGCAGTTGCCAAGCAGCTGGCATGGCATTCGCTTGCTCAGCACCGCGGAAAGCCGATCCATGCACAGGATCGTCAGTGGTAGCGAATCGCAATGGCCGACTAGGGTTCCGGCTCGTCAAACGGCGAGTGACTGGTCCGAGAGTGGGCGACCTCATGCAGCGGCGGGAAGCCGCGGGGTTACACGGCGGGACAAAAGCCCGGGAGAACGCGCAGCAAGGCTGCCGGCTTTCCCGCTTTCGTCCCTAACCCGAGGTGTCCATGTCCATTCGCTCCCTGCTCACCATTGTGCTCTGCGCCTGCCTGTTCGGCGCCCCGACCACCCAGGCCGCGCCAAAAACCTTCAAATTGTGCTGGTCGATCTTCGCCGGCTGGATGCCCTGGGGCTACGCCGCCGAACAGGGCATCGTGAAGAAGTGGGCGGACAAGTACGGCATCGACATTCAGGTGCAGGAAGTGCCGGATTATGTCGCCTCCATCGAGCGCTACACCGCCGGCCAGTTCGACGCCTGCAGCATGACCAACATGGATGCCCTGACCATTCCGGCTGCTGCCGGCAAGGACAGCACCGCACTGATCATCGGCGACTTCTCCAACGGCGCCGACGCCCTGCTGCTGCGCGGCAGTGGCAAGCGTATTCAGGACCTCAAGGGCAAGAGCGTGCTGCTGGTGGAAAACTCGGTGTCGCATTACCTGCTCACCCGCGCACTGGAGTGGGCCCTGCTCGATGAAAGCGACGTGACCATCATCAACGTCTCCGACACTGAAATCGCTGATGCCTTTCTCGCCGGCAAGGGCGACGCAGTCATCACCTGGAACCCGATTCTCTCCGAGATTCGGCACAAGACAGAAGTCAGCCAGGTATTCAGCTCCAACCTGATTCCCGGAGAAATTCTCGATCTCACCGTGGTCAGCACCCAGACCCTGGCTCAGCATCCGGAATTCGGTCGCGCGCTGACCGGCGCCTGGTTCGAAACCCAGCGTCTGCTCGGCCTACCCACTCCAGCCGGTCGTGAGGCCAGGGCCAGAATGGCAGCCGCCGCCGAAACCACGCCGGAAGACTTCGACGCTCAGCTGGGCACCCTGCGCTCGTTCTACTCACCGCGCACCGCGCTGAACTTCGCACGTACCGGCAAGCTGCCGGACCTCATGCAACGGGTCGCAGGCTTTGCCGATGCTCACGGCCTGCTGGGTAAAAGCGGCATGGGCCTGACCAACCAGGGTATCGAATTCAGTGGCGAGAAGCCGCTGGGCAACGCCCAGCGCATCCTGCTGCGTTTCAACCACGACTACATGCAGCTGGCCGCTGACGGAAAGCTCTGAAAGCGCCCCGACGCCCCAGCAGGCAGCACGCGATAACCAGCACGCACCACCACGGCGCACTGGATGTTCGATACATGGATTCAGGCCGCCGTCTGGCGCGGCTCGCGGGGATGGCACGATGTTCGCTAAGAACAGGTCGTGCAGGAACAACCCGGTTCGCCGGGATCGCGGCACCACAATTTGCCAATAGCCGGCTAGGGTTCCGGCTCGCCACAGGCGAGCGACTGGTCCGAGAGCTAGCGACCTCCAGCGAGGTTACACGGCGGGACAAAAGCCCGGGAGAACGCGCCCCATCCGTGGGAACCGCCGCGAACTCCTGTCCGCCCCTGTCAAACTGGAGGTTCATCATGGGTATCCCCCACTCGCATCAGCGGCAGCCAGCCGTCACCCCCAAAGGCCCGAAACCAGCGCGCTCTTGCGCTTGCTAGCTGCGCACGCATTTCGTTCCAGGCCCGACGAGGACTATCCATGCGCCTGATCAACCGCCACCCGGATCGCAGCGGCCGCCTGCTGCTGATCCTGCTGCCCTTCGCCCTGCTGCTGTTCGTCTACTTCAGCGCCTCGACCAGTCGCCTGGCCGAGAACCCCAACGACAAGCTGCTGCCCAGCGCCAGCCAGATGGTCGATGCCATCGACCGCCTGGCCTTCACCGAAGACAAACGCAGCGGCCAATACCTGTTCTGGCAGGACACGGCTTCCAGCCTGCAGCGCCTTGGTATCGGCCTCGGTATCGCCGCTCTGCTGGGCCTGGTACTAGGCATTGCCGCCGGCAGCGTGCCGCTGTTCGGCGCACCGCTGTCGCCACTGCTCACCGTGCTGTCGATGATTCCGCCGCTGGCCATCCTGCCGATTCTGTTCATCGTCTTCGGCCTGGGCGAGCTGTCCAAGGTGATGCTGATCGTCATCGGCATCACCCCCTGCATCGCCCGCGACATCGAACAACGTGCCCGCGAGATTCCCGGCGAGCTGCTGATCAAGGCGCAGACCCTCGGTGCCAACTCCTGGACGCTGATCCTGCGCCTGGTGCTGCCGCAACTGATGCCGCGCCTGCTGATCTCGCTGCGCCTGATGCTCGGCTCGGCCTGGCTGTTTCTGATCGCCGCCGAGGCCATCGCCTCGACCGACGGCCTCGGTTACCGCATCTTCCTGGTCCGCCGCTACATGGCCATGGACGTGATCCTGCCCTACGTCGTGTGGATCACCCTGCTGGCCTGGCTGATGGATCTGGGCCTGCGCCAGGTGCTACGCCTGTGCTTCCCCTGGCATGAAGGAGGCAAGGCATGACCCTGTACAGCCAACACATCGTCCCACTGAGTGAACCCGTCATGCGCGAATCCAGTACGCCTCCTGCAAGCACAGGGAAACCCGCCTTTATCGAAGCGCGCAACCTGTGGCAGGAATACGGCGACCTGGTCGTGCTCGAACGCCTCAATATCAAGGTCAATGAGGGTGAGTTCTGCACCCTGGTCGGCGCCTCCGGCTGCGGCAAATCCACCTTTCTGCGCATGCTGCTCGGCCAGGAACGCCCGAGCCGTGGCGAGCTGCTGCTGGGCGGCCAGGCGCTGCCCAACGAACCCGACCCAAGTCGTGGCGTGGTGTTCCAACGCTACTCGGTATTCCCGCACCTGAGCGTGCTGGACAACGTCGCCCTGGGCCTGGAACTGCCGAAATCGAAGCTGCTCGGCCGACTGTTCGGCGCAGCCAAACGCGAAGCTCGCGAACGCGCTGCCGAAATCCTCACCAAGGTCGGTCTCGGCCATGCCTTGAACAAGTACCCCAGCGCGCTCTCGGGTGGCATGCAGCAACGCCTGGCCATCGCCCAGGCGCTGGTGATGCAACCGCGCATGCTGCTGCTCGACGAACCATTCGGCGCCCTCGACCCCGGAATCCGCAAGGACATGCACGCGCTGCTGCTGGAGCTGTGGCAGGAGACCCGCCTGACCGTGTTCATGGTCACCCACGACCTCTCCGAAGGCTTCAGCCTCGGCACCCGCCTGCTGGTATTCGACAAGGTGCGCCATGACCCGCAGGCGCCCAACGCCTATGGTGCGCGCATCACCTACGACATCCCGCTGAACGAGACGCGCCGGGCGCAGGTGCAATTGCCCAGCGAACTGGCCGAGCGTATTGCCACCCGCTGATTGAGCGGCAATTTCGGTGCGCACGGCGCCCCTACACAACGCAAGTCGCGTGGTAACCCGTAGGGTGCGCCGCGCGCACCAACTGCGCCTCCGGTCACAGAGGCGCAGCTGTAGCTTGGCTGAAATCCGGGGATCATCGGGGCCGTTCTCCCGGATTGCAGCCGGGCTACGGAGCCGTCGTTTCGATCCAACCAAAGCGTCGCGGCTGAAGCCCCTCCCACAAATCGATCAGAGACAAACCGTGGGAGGCGCTTCAGCGGCGAGCTTCTCAGCGGAGCATCACGCAAGCACCGACAGCTAGCTCAACACCTCAAGATAGCGCGACAGCGTTTCGCTCTCCGCGGCAAACCAGCGCTGCGCCTCGTCGGTAGTCGGCGTGGCGAGTTCCGCGCGCCAATCCGGCTCCAACGTATCGATGATGAACGTCCGTACCACCGCCCGGCCGTCCGGGCGTTGCAGGTGCTGACAGACGCGCCCTGCTCCCGGTAGCTCGAAGCCCTCCAGCGAAATCATCTGCCCCACCCGTGCCGGCATGGTCGACAACGCCACCTGGTAACGCCCCTGCTGATCGGCGTAAGCCAGCGAAGTCTCGCAGTCGAACAACGCGGCCAGAGCCTCACCATCACCTTGCGCTCGTTCGGCGCGCTCACGCAGTTGCAACGTTGACTCGCCAGGCTCCGCTCCACGGCCATGCACCCAGCCAAGCTGCTCGCCGCAGAGAATCAGACCACCACCGCGCTGCAGCACCTCACCGGTTTCGGCGTCGCACTCCTCCAGCAAACGCAGACCGATCAATGGCCCGCTGCTGGCCTGCAAACGCCAATCCTCGACATAGGCGCCCGTGGTGCCGAACTCGATCATGCAATTGCCGATGCGCTGCAACTGCGCCGGCTCCGGCCAGCGGTTGTGCAGTTGCAGGGACACGCCACCGTGCCAGCTCAAGTAACCGTTCTCCCAGACGCTATCGGCCACCCAGCCTTCATGGTTGGCAAGCTGGCGCAGTTCGGCGGCGTCGTAGTCCTGCCAGGCCCGTACCGGTAGCGCGGGCGCGTCTGGCAAGCGCAGGTCGATGGTGAAGGTGCGACTTTGCAGCCAGTGCACCTGGGTACGCTCGTCGCTGCGACCATCGGCAAAGCTGATGGTGCGGCGACGAAAGTGCCCGAGCATCCAGTCTGGCACGCCGCCTTCGGCGCGTTGCGGGTAACGTGCAGCCAGTTCCAGCAGGTTCATACCGTCACCTCCTGGCGGCCCTGACCAAAGCTGGACAAACCCGCGGCACCATCGGGCAGTTGCAGCGAACCATCCTCAAGCCGCTCGCGCAGATAGCGGAAGGTCTGCGCGGTCTGGGCGAACAGGTGGTCGCCACAGTTCACAGGCTCGTACACACGCTCACCGCGCGCCGGCAAGCCGGCAATCGGCGCAATGCGCGTCGGGTAGTCACAGGCGCAGAACAGCGGGAAGGCGAAACGCTCCTCGCTGACCTTGCGCACGCGGTGCGAGGTGGCGACGAAGTTGCCGTTGCTGAGCACTTCGAGCATGTCGCCAATATTGATCACGAAGGCGTCCTCCACCAGCGGCACGTCGATCCACTGCCCGTCACCGTTGAGCACCTGCAAGCCTTCGGCGGTAGGCAACAGAATGGTGAAGCACTCGTAGTCGGTGTGCGCGCCGATGCCGGGGCGGTCAGCCACCGGATCGGGATCGAGTGGGTAATGGATCATGCGCAACTGGCTGGTGGGCTGCTGGGTGATGCCGGCGAAGGTGTCCTCGGCCAGCCCCAGCGCCAGGGCGAAGCCACGAAACAGCGTATCGCCCAGCGCCAGCGCCGCCCGATAGTAGGCGCCGACCTCACGCTTGAAGTCGGCCGAGTCCGGCCACTGCGTTGGCCCCAGCAGCGGATAGACCTGTGGCGCCGCGGTGTAGTCGTAATTGACGTCGTAGGCTTCCTTGAGGTCCTTGCTGCCGCCGGCAAACTGCTCCTCGCCTTCCGGCACGTAGCCGCTGTGGTTGCTCGACTGGCCGATGTAGAAACGCATCTTCTGCTCCAGCGGGCGAGCGAAGAAACTGCGCGCCTGCTGGATCAGTCCGTCGCGCAGCTCGCGCGAAATGCCGTGCCCGGTGATCTGCAGAAAGCCGACCTCGCGAGCGGCGCGGCCCAGCTCGTCGGCAACGCGCTGACGCTGGGCAAGGTCGTCGGCATACAGCCCGGCAACGTCGATCAGAGGAATGGACGTGAAGTGGGTATGCGCCATGGCAATCTCCCTTGAACAAGCGAGTTACCTGGTCGTCCAGACGAGCAGCGGGTCGGGTCGTCCCGAGGGCGGCAGCGAGGTCGCCTCTGCAACAGGGTCGATAGCGATTTCCATGCCACCACCATAACGCCGCCAAGCGGTTATCCCGCGAGCAAACTCGCCCCAGAGCAGTGCAACCAAACCCTCGCAAGCACCATCAGGCAGCGCGCAAGCGCCAGCACGTGCCGCCGCAGCGCCCAATCACGGGCCTCGGCGAGCTGGCACGCTATTCGCTACAGCTTGGGTGTGCAGGTTCTAACCGGGATTTCCCGGAATCGCGGCACCACAATTTGCGAAATGGATGACTAGGGTTCCGACTTGCCTGGCAAGTGCTGGTCCGAGAGTCATCGACCTCCAGTGAGGTTACACGGCGGGATAAAAGCCCGGGAGAACGCGCCTTTCGAACGATTCGAAACGTGCCGCGACTCCTGCCCGTACTCAACAAGACTGGAGGTTCCAAATGCGCAAGTACCGTCTGTTCTCCTTCGCCGCTGCCGGTCTGGCCGCGGTACTCAGCTTCAGCGCTCACGCCGAGAAGAAAGACAACTTCAGCGTCTGCTGGACGCTTTACGCCGGCTGGATGCCCTGGGGCCACGCCAGCACCTCCGGCATCATCGACAAATGGGCGAAGAAATACGGCATCAGCATCGATGTCGTGCAGCTCAATGACTATGTCGAGTCCATCAACCAGTACAGCGTCGGCCAGTTCGACGGCTGCACCATGACCAATATGGACGCCCTGACCATCCCTGCCGCCGGCGGTGTGGACAGCACCGCGCTGATCGTCGGTGACTACTCCAACGGCAACGACGGCCTGCTGATCAAGGGCGAGGGCAAGACCCTGGCCGATCTCAAGGGCATGCGCGTCAACCTGGTGGAACTATCGGTCTCCCACTACTTCCTCGCCCGCGCCCTGGAAACCGCAGGCATGAGTGAGCGCGACGTGACGGTGGTGAACACCTCCGACGCCGACATCATCGCCGCCTACACCACCCCCAGCGTGCAGGCCGCTGCCACCTGGAACCCGATGCTCGCCGAGATCAAGGCCCAGCCGGGCAGCACTGAGGTGTTCGACTCGTCGAAGATCCCCGGTGAAATCCTCGACATGATGGTGGTCAACACTCAGACCCTAAAGGACAACCCGGACTTCGGCAAAGCCCTGGTCGGCGCCTGGTTCGAGATTCTCGAACTGATGCAGGCCGGCACCCCGGAAGCGACCGACGCCCTGACCGAAATGGCCAAGGCCTCCGGCACCGACCTGGCCGGCTACCAGTCGCAACTGGCGACCACCAAACTGTTCTACACGCCGAAGGAAACCCTGGACTTCGTCACCAGCCCGGCCCTGCCGGAGACCATGACCAAGGTCGCCAACTTCAGCTTCGAACACGGCATCCTCGGTGAAGGTGCGCGCAGCGCAGACGCCATCGGCATGACCTTCGCGGGCGACGTGACCACCGGCGACAGTGCCAACATCAAGCTGCGTTTCGACCCGAGCTATGTACAAATGGCCGTCGACGGCAAGCTCTGACCGCCACTCCCCATCCCATCGCAACGATGATCAGGCGCCCCTGCCGGCGCCTGACGACCAGGCTTTGATCTCGAGGTACCCATGACTACTGCCCTCACCCTGCGCCCCACTCTCTATGAGGAAACCGTCCCCGGCGGCGGCCACACCTCCTTCATCCTCAAGCGCGGCCAACTGTTGCGCATTACCGATATCGAGGGTGGCGCCAACGTCAGCCTGCTGCTGTTCAACGCCGCCGAGAAAAGCGAGCGCCTGAACCTACCCGACACCCTCAAGGGCCAGCACACCGCCAAGCTCACCGCAGGCCACTGCCTGTACTCGGACATGGGCAAGGTGCTGGTGGCCATCACCGCCGATACCTGCGGTTGGCACGACAGCTTCGGCGGCGTGTTGAACGCCGACGAAGTGCTGGAGAAATACGGCCAGGGCCGCTACCAGGAACTGCGCAACGGTTTCTTCCGCAATGGCATGGACAACCTGCTGGTAGAAATGGGCAAGTGGGACCTGAACCTGCTCGACCTACTGATGAACCTCAATCTGTTCAGCCGCGTGGATGTCGACGCAAACGGCGCCTTCCACTTCCAACCCAATAACAGCAAGGCCGGCGACTACATCGAGCTGTACGCGCCGATGGACACCCTGGTGGTGCTCACCGCCCTGCAACACCCGATGGACCCGAATCCGCAGTACGCACCCAAACCGGTGCAACTGACCTGGAGCAAGGTCGACAGCGACGGCATCACCGTGCTCTGCCGCACCTCGCGCCCGGAGAACGGCCGGGGCTTCCACAACACCGAACGCCAGTACATTTGAGGGTGCCGACATGAGCCTGACCGCAAGCAACCTGCATCCCGAAACTGCCGCCTTCCGCCACACCATTCCGGCGGGCGAGCCCTACCTGTTCGAGGTCAAGGCCGGCCAGACCCTGCGCCTGCACGACCTGGAAGGCAACCAGGCGATCGACACCCTGTTCTTCGCCGCGAAAAACCCGCGCGAGCGCTTCGATCCGCAGCGCACCCTGCGCAAACAGAACAACGTCTACCTGACCACCGGCACGGTGCTCTACTCCAACCTGGGCAAACCGTTGCTGACCATCGTCGCCGACACCTGCGGCCGCCACGACACCCTTGGTGGCGCCTGCGCGCAGGAGAGCAACACCGTGCGCTACGCCCTGGACAAGCGCTACATGCACAGCTGCCGCGACAACTTCCTGCGCGCCAGCCTGCACGACGGCCGCCTGAGCAAGCGCGACATCGGCGCCAACATCAACTTCTTCATGAATGTTCCAGTCACCCCCGAAGGCGGCCTGACCTTCGAGGACGGCATCTCCGCACCCGGCAAGTACGTGGAGCTTAAGGCCGAGACCGACGTCATCGTGCTGATCTCCAACTGCCCGCAACTGAACAACCCGTGCAATGGCTGGAACCCGACGCCGGCCGAAGTGCTGGTGTGGGATTGATCGTTTTCCTGTAGGAGCGGCTTCAGCCGCGATAGCTACGCCAAAAATTGCGGCTAAAGCCGCTCCTACAAAGCTATACGGCGGGTGAAACTCGCCTACAAATCGCGCCCCGCCTATATGCGCGGCACGTATCACCCGACTTTTCTGCCACGGACGACCGTGGCACATGACGAATGACGGCGGGACGGCCCGCCATGACCTTCGAGGGTCACCCTGATGTTCGACAAACTCCTGATCGCCAACCGTGGCGCCATCGCCTGCCGCATCCTGCGCACCCTGCGTGAGCTGAACGTTGGCGGCGTCGCCGTCTACTCCGAAGCCGACGCCGCCAGCCTGCATATCCAGCAGGCCGCTGAAGCCTTCTCGCTCGGCGACGGCCCGGCCGCGCACACCTATCTGGTGGTCGACAAAATTCTCGCCGTCGCCAAACAGACTGGCGCCCGAGCCATCCACCCCGGCTACGGTTTTCTCTCGGAAAACGCCGCCTTCGCCGAAGCCTGTGAAGCCGCCGGTATCGCCTTCGTCGGCCCGACGCCCGAGCAACTGCGCGTATTCGGCCTCAAGCACACTGCCCGCGCCCTGGCCAAACAACATGGCGTGCCGATGCTCGAAGGCACCGAGTTGCTGGAAAACCTCGACGCCGCGCTCAAGGCCGGTGAGCAGGTCGGCTACCCGGTAATGCTGAAAAGCACCGCCGGCGGCGGCGGTATTGGCATGCGCGTATGCCGCTCGGCAGAAGAGCTGAGCGACGCCTTCGAGGCGGTCAAACGCCTGGGGCAGAACAACTTCAGCGACAGCGGCGTGTTTATCGAGAAGTACATCCAGCGTGCCCGCCACCTGGAAGTGCAGGTGTTCGGCGATGGCCAGGGCGAAGTGCTCGCCCTCGGCGTGCGCGACTGCTCGGTGCAGCGGCGTAACCAGAAAGTGCTGGAAGAAACTCCAGCGCCCAACCTGCCGGCCGGCATGGCCGACGAACTCTGCGCCGCCGCGATCAAGCTGGCCAAAGCGGTGAATTACCGCAGCGCCGGCACCGTCGAATTCGTCTACGACAGCGAGGCCGAGCGTTTCTACTTCCTCGAAGTGAACACCCGCCTGCAGGTCGAGCACGGCGTCACCGAACAGGTGTGGGGCGTCGACCTGGTGCGCTGGATGATCGAGCTGGCGGCCGGCGATCTGCCGCCGCTCAGCGAACTGGCTGCCACCCTGCAACCCACCGGCCACGCCATCCAGGCGCGCCTGTACGCCGAAGACCCGGGTCGCGACTTCCAGCCCAGCCCCGGCCTGCTCACCGCCGTGCAGTTTCCTGCAGCCGACGGCAAGGCCCTGCGTATCGACACCTGGGTCGAAGCCGGCTGCGAGATCCCGCCCTACTTCGACCCGATGATCGCCAAGCTGATCACCTGGGCACCAAGCCGCGAAGAGGCCTCCACAGCGCTGGACCGGGCCCTGGCCGACTCCGTGCTGTACGGCGTGGAATGCAACCGCGACTACCTGCGCCAGATCCTCAGCGACGCGCCCTTCGCCAGCGGTTCGCCCTGGACGCGCTGCCTGGAGAATCGGGTCTACCAGGCGACCACCTTCGAAGTGCTCAGCGCTGGCACCCAGACCAGCGTGCAGGATTTCCCCGGCCGCCTCGGCTACTGGGCCGTGGGCGTGCCGCCGTCCGGGCCGATGGACAGCCGCGCCCTGCGCCTGGGCAACCGCCTGCTCGGCAACGAAGAAGGCGCCGCCGGCCTGGAAATCACCATGAGCGGCCCGATGCTGCGCTTCAACACCGATGCTGTGATCGCGGTGACTGGCGCCGAGATACCGCTGAGCCTCGATGGCGCGGCACAACCGATGAACACCGCCCTGCTGATCCAGGCCGGCAGCACCCTGACGCTCGGCACCATCGCAGGCAGCGGCGCACGCAGCTACCTGAGCATTCGCGGCGGCATCCAGGTACCGGATTATCTGGGCAGCAAGAGCACCTTCACCCTCGGCCAGTTCGGCGGCCACGGCGGCCGCGCGCTGCGTGCCGGCGACGTGCTGCACCTGCTGCCGCTGAGCGACACCAGCAGCGGCGCGCAACTGCCCGCCGAGCTTTACCCGCCGCTGCCAGCGGTGCGTGAACTACGGGTGATCTACGGCCCGCACGGCGCGCCGGAATACTTCACGCCCGGCTATGTCGACAGCTTCCTCGCCACCGACTGGGAAGTGCACTTCAACTCCAGCCGCACCGGCGTGCGCCTGATCGGCCCGAAACCGGAATGGGTGCGCGACAGCGGCGGCGAAGCCGGCCTGCACCCGTCCAACATCCACGACAACCCCTACGCAATCGGCGCGGTGGACTTTACCGGCGACATGCCAGTGATACTCGGCCCGGACGGCCCCAGCCTGGGCGGCTTCGTCTGCCTGGTGACCATCATCGAGGCCGACCTGTGGCAGCTCGGCCAACTCAAGGCTGGCGACAAGGTGCGCTTCTTACCGGTGGATATCGCTTCGGCGCGGGAGTTGGCGCAAAGCAATGCACGTGAATACGCAGAACTCGGTGGGAGTGGCCGGGCGGCGCTCCGCTTTAGCCGCGACAATGGCGCCGCTTCTGTCGCGGCTGAAGCCCCTCCCACAAAGGCCCTCCAAAGCCCCATCGTCCTCGACATCGGCGAAGCCGACACCCGCCTGGTCGCACGTCTGTCCGGTGACACCCACCTGCTGCTGGAAATCGGCCAGCCGGAACTCGACCTAGTGCTGCGCTTCCGTGGCCATGCGTTGATGCAGGCACTGGAGGCCAAGCAACTCGACGGCGTGATCGACCTGACGCCCGGCATCCGCTCGCTGCAAGTGCACTACCAGCCGGAAACCCTGGCCCTGCAAGCGCTGCTCGATATCGTCGCTGGCGAGTGGGACGCCGTCTGCGCCGCACGCGACTTGAAAGTGCCGTCGCGTATCGTCCACCTGCCGCTGTCCTGGGACGACCCGGCCTGCCAACTGGCCATCGACAAGTACATGACCACCGTACGCAAGGACGCCCCCTGGTGCCCGAGCAACCTGGAGTTCATCCGCCGCATCAATGACCTGCCGAACCTCGACGAGGTCTACCGCACCGTGTTCGACGCTAGCTACCTGGTCATGGGCCTGGGCGACGTCTACCTCGGCGCACCGGTGGCCACCCCGCTCGACCCGCGCCACCGCCTGGTCACCACCAAGTACAACCCGGCGCGTACCTGGACGGCGGAAAACTCCGTCGGCATCGGCGGAGCCTACATGTGCGTGTACGGCATGGAAGGCCCCGGCGGCTACCAGTTCGTCGGCCGCACCCTGCAGATGTGGAATCGCTACCGCGCGGTCGAAGCCTTCAATGGCAAGCCCTGGCTGCTGCGCTTCTTCGACCAGATTCGCTTCTACCCGGTCAGTGCCAACGAACTGCTGCGCATCCGCCGCGACTTCCCGCTGGGCCGCTACCCGCTGCGCATCGAACAGAGCGAACTGGCCCTGGCCGACTACCAGCAGTTTCTCGATGACGAAGCCGAGGGCATCGACGCCTTCCGCCAGCAGCAGCGCGCCGCCTTCGACGCCGAACGCCAACGCTGGATCGACAGCGGCCAGGCGCACTTCGAAGTCGAGGAAGCCGCGCCCGAGCAGGGTGAGGACGCACCACTGGCAGCCGGCCAACATGCCATCGAAAGCCACGTTGCCGGTAACCTTTGGCAGGTGCAGGTGGAGGCCGGCGCGCAGGTGCAGGCGGGTGATGTGCTGGTGATCCTAGAGTCGATGAAGATGGAAATTCCGCTGACCGCGCCGATGGCCGGCACTGTGCGCGAGGTACGTGTGCAACCCGGCTCGCCCGTGCGTGCCGGGCAGCGTGTGGTGGTACTGGAAGAGGCCTGAAACGCTCGCCGCTGAAGCGCCTCCCACAGAGTCCTCGAACATCCTATGGGAGGCGCTTCAGCCGCGATCCACACCAACGCCGACTACCTGTGGGAGGGGCTTCAGCCGCGACAGCCTTATGCTCCACCGCAATACCCGAAAAACCAATCGCGGATAAATCCGCTCCTACAGCCCGTGGCCCGGATGAAATCCCGGCCACATAACTGCGCCAATTGTGATCACAACTGGCGCTATCCCCTCCCGGCAAGCTAGCATCACGCCATCAACCCGCTCCCGGATTCACCCATGTCCCTGCGCCCCAAACGGCACACGCAAACCTCGTTGGTGTTACTGCTCCTGTTCCTGCTTGGCAGCGGCTTTCTCACCACCTCGCTGCTGAGCTACTACGCCTCGCGCGACTCGATCCGTAACAGCATCATCAACACCGAACTGCCGCTGACCTCCGACACTGTCTATTCGGAAATCCAGAAGGACCTGGTGCGACCCATCCTCATCTCCTCGATGATGGCCCGCGACACCTTCCTGCGTGACTGGGTGCTGGCCGGCGAACAGGACAACAGCCAGATGACCCGCTACCTGCGTGAAGTGCAGGAGCACTACGGCGCCTTCACCAGCTTCTTCGTCTCCGACAAGACCAGCACCTACTACCAGGCCAAGGGTGTGCTCAAGCAGGTCAAGCCGGATGAACCGCGCGACGTCTGGTACTACCGCGTACGCAACCTGAAAGAGCCCTACGAGATCAACGTCGACGTCGATATGGCCAACGCCGACCGCCTGACCATCTTCATCAACTACAAGGTGTTCGACTACGACGGCAGCTTCATCGGCGCCACCGGCGTCGGCCTGGCGGTCGATGCCGTAGTCAAGCTGATCGACGAATACCAGGCGCGCTACGAACGCAGCGTCTACTTCGTCGACACCACCGGGCGCATCACCCTGACCGGCGCCCAGGGCGGGCCGCTGGGTGTCCAGGTCGGCGATTCGCTGGCCGATGTGCCCGGCCTCGACGGCCTGATGGCAAAACTGCCCACGCCACAAAGCGGCCAGTTCGAATACCAGGAACAGGGCCGCGAGCACTTCCTCAACGTGCGCTACATCCCCGAGCTGGAGTGGTACCTGTTCGTCGACAAGCAGGACAAGGCCCTGGCCGGCATCCGCCAGGGGCTCTACATCAACCTGCTGCTGTGCCTGCTGGTCACCGCCATCGTGCTGACCCTGGTGAGCCTGGCGATTCGTCGCTATCAGCAGCGCATCGCCGCCCTGGCCACTACTGACAGCCTCACCGAACTGCCCAACCGCCGCGGCTTCGACATCCTCGCCGAACAGGCCCTGCAGGAAGCGCAGCGCGACAGCAGCCCGCTGTGCGCCGTGCTGCTGGACCTGGACAACTTCAAACTGATCAACGACCAGCACGGCCACCTCGCCGGCGACCAGGTGCTGCACGACTTCGCCCGGCAACTACGCGGCACGCTGCGCCAGGCCGACATTCTCTGCCGCTGGGGTGGCGAGGAATTCATCCTGCTGCTGAAGAACACTGACCGCCAGGCCGCCTACGACCTGGCTGAGAAGCTGCGCCAGCAATGCGCCGAACAGCGCTATGACGTCGAAGGCCAGAGCCTGCAGGTCACCGTCAGCCTTGGCCTCAGCCAATGGCACGCCGGTGAGAGCCTGCATACCCTGCTCGGCCGCACCGACCGCGCGCTGTACCGCGCCAAGCAGGCCGGGCGCGACCGCGTTTGCGTCGACAGCTGATGGACACGCAACACTGCCCGCTATGCGGCAAGAGCAATCAGTGCAGCGTCGCCGCCGGGCGTGATGAACCCTGCTGGTGCTTCGATGCGCAGATCGACCCGGCCGCGCTGCAGCGCCTGACGCCCGAGCAACGCGACCAGGCCTGCTTGTGCCCGGCCTGTGCTGGTGCGCTGAAGACCACTGAGCCCCGCGAGCGCGATTGAGCCATGCGCCTGGATCGCTTCCTCAGCAACTTCCCCCGCTTCAGCCGCCAGGACAGCCGCCTGCTGATCAGCGCCGGCCGCCTGCGTGTGGATGGCGCCGTGGTTCACGACCCGCGCCATGAGGTGCGTGACTTCCAGCGCGTCGAGCTGGATGACGAACTGCTGCAAGCCGGGCGCAGCGCGCGCTACTGGATGCTACACAAACCGGTTGGCGTGGTCAGCGCCACCGAGCATGACGAACACCGCACCGTCCTTGATCTGCTGAACGAGCCGGACAAACACGACCTGCACCTGGCCGGGCGCCTCGACCTGAACACCAGCGGCCTGCTACTGATCACCAACGACGGGCGCTGGTCGCGGCGCATCACCCAGCCGCAGCAGCGCAAGCCCAAGGTCTACCACGTCACCACCGAACAGCCGATCACTGCCGAATACGCCGAGGTCTTCGCCCAAGGCCTGTACTTCGCCTTCGAAGACCTCACCACCCTGCCCGCCCAGCTCGATGTATTGAGCAGCCACCAAGCCCGGCTGACCTTGTTCGAAGGCCGTTACCATCAGGTCAAGCGCATGTTCGGCCACTTCCGCAATCGCGTCGTCGCCCTGCACCGCGAAAGCATGGGCGAAATCGTCCTCGACCCACAGCTCGCCCCAGGCCAATACCGCGCACTGACGGATGCGGAAATCGCCAGCGTTTGATTGTCGCCCTGCGTCTGAATCTGACTACCCGACCAACGGCATCGCCAATCGGCTACAAAGATGTGACTCACCCTTGCGTGGCTGCAAGGTAACTGCTTGAATCGAACCATAAGTCTTCAGGTGACTAACCGGTCACAGAAAGACAGTGAAGTGTTTTTTCGGTTGATGGCGCTCTGCGCCGACTGGATTCCTGCCTGGTAACACCGCCCTCTCCAAGGCCCTGAAAAAGCCTGGAGCGCTCGCCTGTTTCGATCCTAACTGATTGAAATTCCTATACTTATAAAAATCTCCAGCCTGACATCATGCTGTCACGCTCAGGCGCTTTTCTAACTGCTCATTCCAGCGCGAACGGTCGCCCGCTCGCCCTGCTCACTTGCGCCAGGAGGAAACGACATGAGGCCAGAAACCGCAGTCGTCGAGATCAACAGGAAGCACAACGTACACACGGAGTTCTACGGCAATCCGGCAGCAAGCAAGACCATCATTCTGGTCAATGGCTCTCTGGCGACCACCGCCTCGTTCGCGCAAACGATCAAATACCTGCAGCCGCAGTTCAACGTAGTGGCCTTCGACCTGCCCTATGCCGGCCAGTCGAAGCCCTACAACAGCGACTTCACGCCCATCAGCAAAGAAGACGAAGCGGCGATCCTGCTGCACCTGATCGACCTCTACGGTGCCAACTACCTGATGTCCTTCTCCTGGGGCGGTGTCGCCTCCATGCTCGCCCTGGCCCAACGCCCGGCGACGCTGGAGAAGGCCGCCATCTGCTCCTTCTCGCCGATCCTCAACGTGCCGATGCTCGACTACCTGCACAAGGGCCTGCGCTTCTTGAACGCGGTGGATCGCGACAACGTCGCCCTGCTGGTCAACAGCACCATCGGCAAGCACCTGCCGTCGCTGTTCAAGCGCTTCAACCACAAACATATCAGCACCCTGGATGAGCACGAATACCGGCAGATGTACGCGCACATCAAGCAGGTGCTGAGCATGGAAGCGAACTGCGGCAAGGAATGCCTGCAGGCCATCGACATCCCACTGATATTCGTCAACGGCGACCGTGACGAATACACCTCGGTGGAAGACGCCTGCCTGTTCGCCCAGCACATCGACCACGCCCAGTTCGCCGTGATCGACGACGCCGGCCACTTCCTCGACATGGAACACAAGGCCGCCTGGCTGCAGAGCCAACGCGTGCTGCTGGACTTCTTCAACGCCCCCAGCAAACGCCTGCAACTGCCAATCAAAGGCGACCTGCGCGACCTCCAGGCGATGGCGGTATGACGGGCCCCAAGCGCGGAGCAGATGCGTCTATTCGGACGCCTCTAGAAACGTAGGCGAGGCAGTCAGCGCAAGGCAAAAGCAGGCGAAAAAGCGCAGTTTACGAGCTGTAAATGAGCATTTTTAGCCTGCTTTTAACCCAGCGGTGACAACGCAGGTAGTTTCTAGAGGTGTCCGAACGCTCCGCGCTTCATTTCTGGGTCATGTTCCGGTATAAAGGCACCCGCTGCGGGTGTCGTATAATGGTAATACCCTAGCTTCCCAAGCTAGAGCCGTGGGTTCGATTCCCATCACCCGCTCCAAAATCGCAGCTTTAAGGCCCTGTTTTTACAGGGCTTTTTCGTTTCCGGGTTTCGGAAGTGTCGATAAAGTGTCGACGATGGGATTCAGCCGAACCGCGTCCTGCAGGTGATCGGGCGACAAGTGTGCATAGCGCATGGTCATCGTCACCGAGGAGTGTCCCAGGACCTTCTGCAAGGTCAGGATGTTGCCACCGGCCATAACGAAGTGACTGGCGAAGGTGTGCCGCAGAACATGCGTGGCTTGTCCGGCCGGTAGCGTGATCGACGTCGATTGCAGCACGCGACTGAAATGCCGGATGCAGTTCGGGAACGCCCCATACTCCTTGAAGTAGTCCAACAGCATCCGCTCCAGGGCGGGAGCAATCGGGATGGTTCGTGTGCGCCTCGACTTGGTATTGGCGAAGGTCACCGCACCATTCTTCACCCTGGACGGCACCAGCCCCTGAGCCTCTCCCCAACGCGCCCCGGTGGCCAGACAGACGCGAGCGATCAGCGCCATATGCGTGCAGTTCGGGTAGTTGTCGAAGGCCTCCAGCAGCTCGGTTATCTGTTCCTGAGTCAGATACGACAGCGGGCGTTCCTGCAGGCGTAACGGACGCACCTTGGCCAACGGGTTCGGGTAGTCGATATCGCCGAGGCGATGCAGCTCGTTGAATACCGACTTCACGTAGCCCAGGCGGTTGTTCAGCGTCTTGCCGTTGATGCCCTCAACCAGCAGCTTGCCGCGCAGAGTGCAGAACTGGTCAGCGGTGAACTTGGCTGCTATCGGGTCGCCCAGGTCATGAGCGATGTTCGCCAGCACCTGCTTCAAACGCTTGGAGTCGGCCAGGGTGTGGCCGTGCAGATCGTAGTAGCGGGTGAACACCTCAGAGAGCTTGCGGCGGTCCTTTGGCTTGGGTGCCCAGTCGGGCGCTTCCATCACCTTGGCCCTGCAGGACGTTTCGAACCGTTGCGCCTCAGCTTTGGTCTTGAAGGTCTTGCGGAAGCGCCGCCCCTTGATGGGTTCTACATCGACCTTCCAGCGCCCGTCAGGCTGTTGAATGATCGCCATCAGATCGCCCTGCCCCACCTCACATGCCGTTCCTCCAGGATGTTCTTGAGGTGCTTGTACAGCCCATCCTCATCCATGCCCTTGGCGGCGTAGTGGTCACGAATCACCGGCCAGCATTCCCAATCCTTGAGCCGGTAAAAACCCTTTCTAGCGCCCACTCGCTCCCGTGCCAGCAGGCTTACGAAGTTTCCCAGGAACAGCTCCACGTTCTTGCCGGAGAAGCCCCGAGACGTTTTGTAGTTGCGCTTGTACTCCGTGTCATCGAGCAGCGAATCGACCGGCAGATCGACGCGAGCGTCTTCGCGTAGGAGCGTCCAGATCGGTTCGTAGTAGCCAGGGCGAGCCAGCAACTTGAATTGCTGCATGCCGTAGCGCCAGAGACCGTCTAGGTGCGGTGTGAAGGCGGCGTAGCTGTTCGTATCGATGGCGTTGCCGGTGTGCAGGTCGACGGAGCCAGAGGCGAATTGCTGGATCACCGAATGGTGGTAACGCAGCTCGATACGCCACACGGTCTGGTCTCGGTTGTAGTTGTCCGGGTCGCCTTCGTCGAAGCTGTCACGGCGCCGCCAGACGCCTTCCCAGTAGTCGAGCTTGTCGGTGGCCTTGGCCTGCTCGGTTTTGTTGTAGATCGCCAGTTGCACGCCACCGGCAGAGCCGAACATGTAGGTCTCACCACGACCGTACACGCTGCTTTTCGTGTCCCAGGTGATTTCCTTGATGCCGGAGATATCGCGGGCGGAACGGGCGCGACAGTGCATGCGGGCGACCAGATCAGCGGGCGGTTGCCAGCCTTGAACATCCAGGGCGAGATGGACCGCGCATTGGTTGCGTTCAATGTGCGTAAGGATCTGCTCGGCATAGAAATCCATGCGAGCCTGGAGGCGCTCGGGCGACAGGCTACGGATGGCATGGGGTGACACTTCGATTTTCAGGTGTGGGCCGATGTTCTCGACTTTGGCGTTGTAGTTCTTGAGCAGCAGCACGAAGCCCAGGTCGGCGTTCTGCAGCTTGTACTGGTAGCCCGAATCCTTGCTCACACGGCCTGCATGCCAACGCTCTCCAGCGAAGTCGACGATGGTGCCCGGCTTATCGAACAGGCACAGCAGCTCCGGCCGGAGCAGGCCACGATAGAGTTGGCGGACGGTATCGACGCCGCAGTGCAACAGGCGGACTTTCGACAGGTCAACGATACGGGCGTTGCCCGGGTCTACGAACAGCCGGCCTGTCGCATCCTCACGTGCCAGCATGTCGAGTCTCAGGAAGTCTTTTGGCTTTTTCACTTGATCACCTATTGCTGATTACTGCGGAAGTTTTCGTCTTACTTTCTGACGTGTTACAGGGGCGTCAGCGGGCCGGCGGCGCGCACCCGCGCTCGTGCCTCGCACGCAACCCCACCGCCGGCCCGCATCCTTCGTCTGTCACTGTCCAGGCGCTCGGCGAGGGACTTCCTGGGCTCATCATGGAAACCCAGTTATTCCCCCAGGCGGACAGCAGCAGGTAGAGGATCAGCGCGAGAAAGCCCGGCAGGGTTTCAGGTGTGGGCGGGAGCAGGTGCAGGCAGGAACGCCCAGGATCAGACGTGGAGGTTGTGCGGCACTGGCGGGCGTTGAAGATCAACACCAAGGGCTTTGCCCTTGTCATCCCACTCTTGCCGCCGAGGGCTCGGGAGCGCGGGGCGGTGAAGCTGCCCCACTCTCCCGTGGTCAGGCTCGTTTTCATGGCGTGGGGTCAAGGGTGCGCTGCGCCCGTGCTTCCGTTCGCCGGAACGGTGGAGCTGTTCCGACGAGCCGGGAGCGCGGCCCCTGACCCGGAACCATCGGCGGAATGGGTCAGGGTCATGCGGCCCAGTACGTTGCCGGAACCATGCCGGTCGCGGTACCGCATCGCCCTGATAGAGCAGATATCGTCGAAGTAGAACTCGTTCGGGTTGCGCGTGCTGGAGCTGAGTTCGACACCCAGGAAGCACGGGGCGCCTTGCATATCCGGCGTGGGGATCAACACGCCGACAATCTGGATGCATTGCCAGAAGGATTCCGGCTCAGCGTCCCAGGCCGTTTCGACCAGTACGGTCTTGCCGACATAGCTCAGGGCGGTAGCAGCATCGAGCTGGATACGTGGCTTACGCATGGCTGCACTCCCCTTCCTTGGCTTGCCCCTGGAACAGCAGAGGCAGCGGCAGGAGATCCAGCACCTTGCCGGTTGCGTGACGATCACGCACGACACGGATGGTATTGATGCTGTCGAAGTAGACTTCGACCGGCAGGTCTTCGCTGCCATCGAACGGCATGGTGAGGAAGTAGCCCTCTTCGAACACGCCGGGCACCGGCAGCACTACGCCGACGACGTGATAGCAGCGCCAGAGCATTTCGTTGTCGTCGTCCCAGCGCAGTTCGACGAGCACGGTCTGGCCGATGAAGCCGATAGCGGTGATGGGATCGAACACCAGGGCAGGCTTAGACATGGGCGTAGTCCCCCGCACTGAATACGGTCTTACCCTTCTCCAGATCGGCGCGCAGGCGGGCAAGGTTGACCATGCGGAAGTCGGCCAGCTTCATGCTCGGGATGGTCTGGCTGTCTACCCAGTTGATGACCTCTTCGACCGTCACGCCGCTGAGTTCGGCGAAGGTCTTCACGCTGCACAGATCGAGGCTTTCGTTTGTGGCGGTCATTGGTTGCCCTCCTTGGCGGCTTTGTCCTGGGCGTAGCTCGCTTCCAGGCGAATGACGACTTCCGAGTTCATCGAACGGCGCGAGGCGGAGGCGGACTGTTCGATCTTGGCGCGCAGCTCTGGCGGTACGCGCAGCTTGAATTGCGGGTCTGTTCGGCTCACAGCGTCCACTCCTGTTCCAGAAGCTGCTGATGCAGCAAGGCCACGTTGACCATGGTGCGCTTGCCGACCTTCTGTGAAGGCAGGTAGTTACGCTCCACCCAGGTGCGGACAACGACGGGTTCGTCGCCCATGCCGATCCATTCAGCGAACTTCTGCCACGGCATCAAGGGCGGTGCGCCGTGCAGCTTTTGGGGGTCAAGACCTTCAGGTGGTAGCATCAGCTTGCTCCGCTATATTCCGCTTTATCTTGCATTAGATGCCTTACACATATTGCAAGGCGCGGACAAAATATAAGCCAAGCCCCCACACATAAACCACCACTATGTGCAAGCTTTTTAGATGCTTTCGGAATGATAAGAGAAAGATTGATATCCGTATGGGATAAGGAAAAGCTTTCGGCCCCTAAGCTTGAGAAGCTGACAGGCATAGACCGCAGCAGCTGGTATCACCTGAGAAACGGAAAGCGGCGCGCCAATGAGCAGGACATTGAGGCCATCGTGCAGATGTTCCCTCAATACGCCTTCTGGATCGCTAGCGGGCAAATAGCGCCCGAGATTGGCCAGACCAGCCCAGACTACGACGAAGCCAACCGAAACTTGAGCCAACCCAACGCGGGATAGCGATCACCCAGGAAGCAGCTAGGCGCTGGTATGCCCGAGCACATGCAGCCAAGTGCGATTAAATCGATTGGGATGATAACGTTTGATTAAGGGGCGGGCTTTAGGCCGCCCCCGAGGGAGCGAAGCGAACGAATTGAACCAATTGCTATGAGTTTTTATGATGCATATGTTCAACCTCGCCACTACTAAAATCTTGCAATACCGCTTCTACAAGATTCATGGCATCTATCTCAAGATCTTGCTCGAAAAAAGTAGAAATGTATTTGACTACCAACCTTCCTAACTTTAACTCTCGGCCGTCTACTGTTACGAGATAAGACTTTTCAGGAAACAGTGTTACTTCACATTCGACACCAAAACTATCAGTACCTGACGGAATATGTCTATCAAGCCATAGATTAAAAGCACAGGGTTCATGGCCTTCATCTCTCACAATAATATCTGCTGAATTGATAGACATTATCGACGGATCTTGCCTAGCAAGATCGATTGTCGCTTGATCCTTTCCGTCAAAATCTACCTTAAAATCAAAATAGTGATTTCTGTTAAATTTCATTTGGATATTTATTATTTGAATGCAGCCGTCCCAATCTTCTCCGCGAGGCTTTCTTATCAGCTTCAGGCCCATTCCGTAGAAGTTAGCGTATTCTTTTGCGCCAGCCTGAAATCCTATAGTTGTTACTATAATTCCACTGCTATTGGGTATATCTGTGATGAGTCCATGCAGATTTCTAACGTGCAACAAGCTGACTGCATCGCTATAGTGCTTGCACTCTATTAACACCCTGTGAACTATACCGGCGTACTTGTACTCCCAGAAAACATCTATTTGATGCTCGACGCCGGACTTGCCCTTAATCTTTACGTTATGCCTTACATCAATATTCTCAACGCCTTGAAGAGCAAGAATTTCCTCGTAAATCTTCTTAGCTAATTTTTCATAATCTGTGGAGCTTTCAGAGACTTTCAAGCCTTACTCCTTGATGCATAACGTTTGGTTAAGGGGGCGAACTTTAGCCCGTCCCGAGTGAGCGAAGCGAGCGACTTGAACTCTAGCCAGGAGAATTAGGCGCGTAGCTCACTCACTTTTTGGATACTGAACTGGTATTTTGAAAGAAAGCTTTGCAGTGTGTTCTGAGGCTGTTGAGCTGTCTCCTCTAACACCTCCGCCAATAACGGCAGCTACTACATTTAACTTAGCTTCACTTCCTTCTCTTTCTACAGCATTAACCGATACCTCAAAGGATACAGCCTGAATGCTGGTTAGTCCTGTTTGAAGACCATTCCAAGTTTCTTCGTTAAGGACTGGAACAATTTTGCCGCTCTCAATTTCTCTCTGTGCATCTTGAACACCACCAATAATATCTTTCAAGGTTTCTTTTACGAAGGTTCTGAGCTCCACTTAATTTCTCCTAGCTATTAATTAGGCGATATTGCTGTCGCACAACACACATTGGCGAGGTCGGATAACGTTCCTTGTCATGCAGTAAAGCCTTGATTCGCATGAAGACAAGACCGAGGAACGCGACTCCGGGTTGGCGGAAAACGACAACGCTGCCGATCAGCCAAGGCAACGTAATGGCCAGACGCTACTGGCAGGCTTGAAAACTGTCCAGACGGCGTGTCGAAAAAGTGTCGAAGACACTGCAAGGGATAGCGGAAAAATGCTGTAGCTGCTGAGCTGCAAGGCCAGTAAAGCCGGGCTTTGCGGATCACAGCAAGGCGCTGGAAAGGGTTCGATTCCCATCACCCGCTCCAGACAGCCAAGCAAAAGCCCCGTCATCACTGACGGGGCTTTTTCGTTTCTGGCGTTTGAAGGGCTTGACCGCAAGGGTTTGAGCCGGGAAAGATGGCGCTTTGCGATCAGGCGGAAAAGGCGTCGGGCAGAAAATAAATCTGTCCACTTTTCCTTATGCCAATCATTGGTCAAAGCAAAATAAAGACAAGCCAAGCTCTCGCTCGCCTGCCAAAAAGAAAGAATCATGTGGAATGTGAATAGAGATTAAACAAGCGAAACTTAGAGGTTATCCAATGAGTAGATCGACCCACAATCCTGACCAATACATGTTTGGCTTCCGGCAGATTGCAAGTAATGGCAGAAAGAAAATAGGCATACTCATTGGAGCAGGCGCACCAGTAGGAATTAACATTGCCAAAGAAGGCCAGAACTGGGAGTCGTTAATACCGAACCTAGACGGCCTAACAAGAATAGTTAAAGGAAAATTAACATCTGAGGATTTAGCAGTATATAACATCCTAGAGGCGACTACAGAAAACCCAAACCTAGAAAAAATCCTCTCAAAAATACGAGCGCTATCTGAAGTCATAGGAAATTCAGAGATACATGGATACAGCTCCACTGAATTCAATTCACTCTCAGAAAACATTTGCAACCTTATACGAGACGCGGTAAGCAAGGAACTACCATTAAAGCCAACACCCTACTCCGAATTAGTATCATGGATCAATGGTGTAAACAGAAAGCACGGCATAGAAATATTCACAACAAACTATGATCTTTTGGCCGAGCAAGCTTTGGAAAGATCCAAAACACCATACTTCGATGGGTTTAGTGGCTCGCACAATGCTTTTTTTGACCCGTCAAGCATTTCAAGAAATGATCTACCACCAAGATGGGTGAGACTCTGGAAACTGCACGGCTCAATAGGCTGGGAGAAGAACGATAAGAACGAGATAGTTCGGATACCGAAATCACCAAAAGCAAACATGGTGTATCCATCACACATCAAATACGATCAAACACAAGCAGCACCTTTTTCATCCTTATTTGAACGCCTTAAAAATTTCTTACTTGAGCCGGACACAATACTAATCTCGACAGGATTTTCATTCGCCGACGCACACATATCATCCAAATTATTAGAAAGCCTTCAAGCCAATCCCTCATCAGCGCTACTGGCCTTCCAATATCAAAAGTTAGACAACGAGCCTTTTATTACCGAACTAGCTTTAAAGTGCCCAGGAATTAGCGCTTACTGCAGAGATGGCGCAGTAATAAATGGTGTCAAAGCTGAGTGGAAGCTAGGCTCCCTTCCAAGCAAAGGCTGGGAGCACATAAGAAAAGAATACTACAATAATAACGAGTTCTTACTAGGCGATTTCTCAGCACTCTCACGCTTCCTGGCTACTGCCGGAGGTGATTTCTCGGGAAGTTCAGTAGTGCCACCCCAGGAACTCACCACCAACGAAGACAATAAAGATGACGGCAACCCTGCCATGGAGCAATAGCATGAGTCTTCACTCTACTCTCCTAGGAACTGTAAGTTCAGTAACCGGCTCATCAGTAACCGTCGAGATTGCAAACTCTGTAGACTCAGGAATAGTTATTATAGGCGGAAGAAACTATAGAGTAGGCCAAGTGGGAAGCTTTGTAAAAATACTACTAGGATACAACCATCTATATGGTGTAATTGCTGGCTCCAGTGAGTCCTCACAATTAGAAGACAACTTACCAATCCGAACAGATAGGCGATGGATAAAAATAGAGCTAGTAGGTGAAGTTATTGCTGGAGACTTCGAAAGAGGCATTAGCGAATACCCAAGCATCGGAAACGAAGCTCACATAGTAACTGACAAGGACCTTATCAAGGTTTTTGGAACCCCCTCCGAAGGCCATTTCAAAGTCGGCACACTCTCTAGCTCAGATGGAATATCCGTAAGCCTTGACTTAGACAAACTTGTCACAAGGCACTCAGCGATATTGGGATCGACTGGATCGGGAAAATCCACAAGTACAGCAAGCATAATCCGCTCAATCGTTACCAATGAAGAAACTCTAAAACTGCCTAGCGCAAGAATTTTACTTGTAGATATTCACGGAGAGTACGAACCCGCACTCAGAGACATAGCAAAAGTTTTCTCAGTCATGCCCAAAGCGGAAAATCGTCTCGAAATCCCATACTGGTGCCTATCACCAAACAACTTAATTGAATTTCTTTGCGGCCCAATGAGCGAGATTCACAAAACTCTTTTTCTAGACAAAACAATTGAAGAAAAAATCCTTTCAATCGACACAAACAAAATACAAGGCATAGACTCTAACAAAATAACAAGCGTAACACCTTTACCTTACAGAATTAAAAAAGTCTGGTATGACTTAGCACACGATGATTCGGTTACTTGGGATGATGCAGCCCTAACCATACCGGCATACACGGCAAATGGCCAAGGCGATTTTCAGAACTTGGTCGCAGCAAAATTTCGCCCACCTAGCCCAGGAAATGCAACTCCAAATAAGGGAGGGCTAGGAGCAATGAAAAGACAGCTAGACCTAATGAAGTCCAGACTAACAGACGCTCAATTTTCATTCATGCTTGAACCAGGCGACTGGAATCCCGATGAAAAAGGAGCGATCAAGAAGGACTTAGACAGCCTTGTTTCTGGCTGGCTGGGACATGATAAGCCCGTAACAATACTAGATTTATCTGGAATGCCCTCCTCAACGTTAAGCCTACTACTCGGAACAATCCTAGATATTCTTTTTGAAATATCCATATGGGGGAGAGACAACGAGGCCGGAATGCGTCAACGCCCATTACTCCTAGTTCTTGAAGAAGCACATCGCTACCTATCAAAGTCTGAAAGCGGACTTGCAAAGCACATGGTTCAGCGAATTGCAAAAGAAGGTAGGAAATTCGGGGTTGGAGCTATGCTAGTTAGTCAAAGACCCTCAGAGATAGACGAGACAATACTTTCACAGTGCGGCACAATCATATCCCTTAGAATCAATAATTCGTCCGATCGCTCAATAGTAAAATCAGCAATATCAGAGGGATTGGCTGGCATTGTAGATTCACTACCAGTATTAAGAACCGGCGAGGCCGTTATTGTTGGCGAGGCAGCAAAACTACCAACTCGATGCAGATTCAATCTTTTACCAGAAGACAAATACCCAAACAGCAAGGACCCTGAAGTAACTAAGCAATGGAGAAAACCTCAAACCGCAGAAAACTATGCTGAACTCATAAAAAATTGGCGAACTCAATCTAATTAGCAGGTATAAACATGGAACGCGTACCAGTTGGGTCAAGCAATATCGCGTCGATTGGATACGACGCAAACTCGGAAACGCTGGAGATTGAATTTCTTAACGGGAGTATTTATGAATATTATGGTGTTCCTGCGCACACGCACCAAGAGCTAATGAACGCAGGATCACACGGCTCATATTTAAGTGCAAATATAAAAAATGCATATCCATACGCACGAACACAATAACCTTCCCAAATAATACGCTAGAGCCAAACTCCTCTGGCGCATTAAACACACATACGAAAAGAGGGGCAGATTTATTAAAGCCTTTGCGTATGTATATAGTTGAAACCTGCCCATGCACCAAATATGGCAGACATAGACACTAATACAAGCCAGATGAATTCAAACTTTTGCTTCTTTCTTAAGCAACAATCCTAACGAATAGAATCCGCCATAAACAACAAATCCGAGCAACACACCAACAATTGCAGCTGCAAACAACTCAACCGCCGTAGCTGCATCATGCTTTCAACCATGCCTAGCCGCTGTATCGAAAAAGTCTCGAAGGCACTGCGAGAAATAGCGGAAAAATGCCGTCGTGGGCGGGCTGCACGGATAGGAAAGCCGGGCGTTGCGGATCACTGCACGGCGCCGGAAAGGGTCCGATTCCCCCAACAATGAACGAACCCAAACCACTCACCCATTTCCCCGGAACTTCTGCCCCTCAACGCCACCAGAACCCTATATGTCTTTTTTCTGGAGGCCCCTGGCGATGGAACAGTGGAATATCTGGCTTGAACGCGATGTCTGGCTCAACGTGGCGATTGTCCTGGTCGCCACGGCGCTGATCTACAGCGTGCTGCGTACCCTGGTGAACACCCTGCACAAGCGTCTGAAAGCCGGGTCTGCAGACCAGGAGAGCAGTTGGTCGCACTTCATCGCCATGGTCATCGGCCGCACCAGCCGCGTGCTGTTGTTGGCGTTTTCCCTGCTGTTGGCGTTGCGTCTGGCGGACTTGCCGCTCGCCTGGCAAAGCGCGCTGAGCCATACCTGGTTCGTCGCCCTGGCCTTGCAGGTAGCGTTGTGGGTCGATACCGGTGTACGCCTGTGGTCGCGCAGCCTGGTGATAGGCAAGAGCGGCGGCAGCTACAACCCGGTGATGACCACCATCATCAGCATCATGATCCTGATCGTGGTGTGGTCGGTAATGTTGCTGTCGATCCTGGCCAACCTGGGGGTGGATATCACCGCGCTGGTGGCCAGCCTGGGTGTCGGTGGTATCGCCGTGGCGCTGGCGGTGCAGACGGTACTCAGCGATGTGTTCGCTTCGCTATCGATTGGCGTCGACAAGCCGTTCGAGATCGGTGACTTCGTGGTGTTCGGCGAAGTCGCCGGCTCCATCGAGCATATCGGTCTGAAGACCACGCGTATTCGCAGCCTCAGCGGTGAGCAAGTGGTGTGCGCCAACGCCGATCTGCTGCGCCAGATCGTGCACAACTACAAGCGCATGAATACCCGCCGCATCGTCTTCAAGTTCGGCATCAACTACGACACGCCCAGCGCCAAGGTGCGTCAGGTGTCGGAAAAGGTCGGCGATATCATCCGCGCCACGCCCAAGGCCCGCTTCGACCGCGCGCATTTTCTCGGCTTCGATGAAAGCCAGCTGACCTTCGAGGTGGTGTATATCGTGCTGACCTCGGACTACAACCAGTACATGGACATTCAGCAGGAGATCAACCTGCAACTGCTCGATGCCCTGCGCGAGCTGGACGTGCGCTTCGCCCTGCCCCGCCGCGATCTGCGCCTGGTGGGCGAGAGGATGCCGGTACTCAAGGTCGCCGGTTTGCCGCAGCAGGCCGAGGGTACCGAGAGCACCAGCGATGGGCGCCTGCCACGCTTCAGCTAGCCCAGCCTCGCAACATCAAAATGGTGAGGCGGGCGAGCGCTGATCAGCGCCCTTCGCCCGCCTCACCCGCAACGCCTGACGCTGTTGCGGCGAATATCGGTGCTGACGACAAAGCACATTCGTAAAATATCCACAACAGCCATCCGCAAAAAATTCCAGACAGCCTGATTTGGCCGCATCCCCAGCCCAGAGGGCCTATCGTTTATCATTTTTTCCGCTGAACAAGCCTTTATCTGTTTGACATATTTTACGGCTTTGGCAGACTGCTCGCCCGTTGCGGCAGGTGGCCGCGAACCCGGCACGGCGAGCGCCTGAGGGGGATCGCGCGCCAGCTAGAACGCGCCATGAAAACAATAATGCTGTCTGTCCAGGCGGCCTAGCGGGCACTGCCCACGCCGGACGACGGGCGAGCCACTGGTATTCATCCAATGCTGATCTGGTTTGTTGCGATCTACCTGCTGTTCACCGTCGGTGTCGGCGTCTATGCATCCACTCGCGTCAAGAACTCCAAGGACTTCGCCGCCGGCGGCAGGAGCATGTCCTTCCCCCTGGTCGCAGCCATGGTGTTCGCGACCTGGTTCGGCTCAGAAGCGGTGCTGGGTATCCCGGCCACCTTCATCGAGGAAGGCTTCGCCGGCATCATCGAGGACCCGTTCGGCTCCTTCGGTTGCCTGATGTTGGTGGGCCTGATCTTCGCCCGCCCGCTGTACCGCATGAACCTGCTGACCATCGGAGACTTCTTTCGCAAGCGTTACGGCCCGCAGGTGGAGATACTCACCAGCCTGGTGATCATCGGCTCCTACCTGGGCTGGGTGGCCGCGCAGCTGACAGCGCTTGGCGTGGTGTTCAACGTGCTCTCGGATGGCTCGATCACCACCACCCAGGGCATGCTGATCGGCACTGCCATCGTGCTGCTGTATACCCTGTTCGGTGGCATGTGGTCGGTAGCGCTGACCGACTTCATGCAGATGATCATCATCGTCGCCGGCCTGTGCTACCTGACTTGGCTGATTGGTGACATGGCCGGCGGCGCCGACGTGGTGATCAGCCACGCAGCGGCCGAGGGCAAGTTCACCTTCATGCATGCCTTCGAGCCACGGGATATCGTCGCCTTCATCGCGGCGGCGATAACCCTGATGCTGGGTTCCATTCCGCAGCAGGACGTGTACGCCCGCGTGATGTCGGCCAAGACCGAGAACATCGCCGCGCGCGCCTCGATGGCAGGCGCGGTGTTCTACCTGTCGTTTTGCATGCTGCCGATTTTCCTCACCTACGCGGCCTCGCTGATCGACCCGGCGATGGTGCAGAAGTGGCTGGCCGAGGACGCGCAGATGATCCTGCCGCACCTGATCATGGAGCGCACTCCGCTGTTCGCCCAGGTGATGTTCTTCGGTGCGCTGCTGTCGGCGATCATGTCCACTGCCTCTGGCACCCTGCTGGCACCGTCGGTGACCTTCACCGAGAACATCCTGAAGAACTTCGTGCCAGTGATGAGTGACCGCCAGTTCCTGCTGGCCATGCGCGTGAGCGTGGTGGCGATGACAATCGCCACGTCGATCTTCGCCCTGAACTCGACGGCCAGCATCTACGAGATGGTCGGCAACGCCTACAAGGTGACCCTGGTAGCCGCCGTGGTGCCGCTGTTCGCCGGCCTGTTCTGGAAACGTGCGACCACCCAAGGTGCGCTGCTGGCCATCATCCTTGGCCTGTCGAGCTGGATCGCTCTGGAGCTGACCTATCAGGAGACCGACTTCTGGCCACCGCAGCTGGCCGGTCTGTTGATCAGCCTGGCGGGCATGCTGATCGGCTCACTGCTGCCACAGTTCAGCCGTCACCGCGGCGACAGCGTACAAGCCATCACCGCCTCGGCCAACGCCTGAAAGCATGTGCCCTCCTCGTTCGAGGAGGGCGCTTTGCCATCATATAAGCCTTTGAAAAACCTTAATTTTCCTGCTTCACAAGGGTGGCAGTGACGGCTACCCTGCCGCCCCATGATTCGACGTCTACTGCCCCTGCTCTGCTGTTTCACAGCCCTTTCCCTGCACGCCGCACCCGCCACTTTCGCCGAGGCCAAGCGCCTGGCCTGGCCGCTGTATGAGCAGCAATCCACCGAGTTCTATTGCGGCTGCAAGTACAGCGGCAATCGGGTCGATTTGCGCTCCTGTGGTTACACGCCGCGCAAGAACGCCAATCGCGCCCAGCGCATCGAGTGGGAACATATTGTCCCGGCCTGGGTGATCGGCCATCAGCGCCAGTGCTGGCAGAAAGGCGGTCGCAAGAACTGCGCAGCCAACGACATGCAGTTCCGCAGGGCCGAGGCCGACCTGCACAACCTGGTGCCGAGCATCGGCGAGGTGAATGGTGATCGCAGCAACTACAGCTTCGCCTGGCTGCCACAGAAACCGCATCAATACGGCCGTTGCGAGACGGTGGTGGACTTCAAGGCGCGCAAGGTGATGCCGCGCCCGGCCATCCGCGGGATGATCGCGCGCACCTATTTCTATATGTCCGACCGCTACAAGCTGCGCCTGTCGAAACAGGACCGGCAGCTCTACGAAGCCTGGAGCAAGGCCTACCCGCCCAAGGTCTGGGAGCAGCAGCGCAACCAGCAGGTGGCGTGCGTGATGGGCTGGGGCAATCCCTATGTGGGGAAGGTGGATATGAGTCGCTGTGCGCGCAAGCGGGCGTAGGGCGGCTTCACTTAGGGTGTCGCGGAGCCGCCTAGGCCGTGCGCACCAACGGCAGTAAGGCTGGTGCGCGCGGCGCACCCTAAGGGTCGCGGCTAAAGCCCCTCCCACAGATGCGGGAGACTTGTGGGAGGGGCTTTASCCGCGACAGCTTTGGCATGTTTCAAACAGTCCCCGGATTGAATCCGGCCTACGAAAAGCGCTGCAACTCGCGCCGCACCATGTTGGCGAATTCCGGCGGGCTGAGCTGGTACAGCTCCTGCGCCACCCAGGGCAGCCAGCGCCCCTGCAGCTCGGCCTTGCGCGCCAACAGGCGCTGGGCCTCGGCTTCGGCGCGGGCCTGGTGCTCGCGGTGGTAGTCGGCGCGGCTCGGTTTTTCTGTGCTCACGGTGCAGCCCTTTTCCTCATATCGAGCAGAGCAGGCATAATCGCCGCCTGTTCGCCCATTTCGACCATCATCAATGCGCATCCACGTCAGTTTCATCGACCGCGTCGGCATCACCCAGGAAGTCCTGGCGCTGCTTGGCGGGCGTAATCTGAACCTCGATGCGGTGGAGATGGTACCGCCAAACGTTTATATCGACGCACCGACCTTGAGCGCCGCCGTGCTCGAGGAGCTGCGCGGCGCGTTGCTGCAGGTGCACGGTGTGCAGAGCGTCGAGGTGGTGGACATTCTGCCCGGCCAGCGCCGCCGCCTGCAGCTCGATGCGCTGCTCGCGGCCATGCCCGATCCGGTACTGGCGGTGGATGACCGCGCCACCGTGCTGCTGGCCAACCCGGCGCTGGTGGACATGTGCAACCGCCCGCCCGAAGGCCTGAGCATCGCCGCGCTGTTCGCCGATGACGCGTTGCAGCAATCGCTACTCGCCGCCGGTTTTCATCAGCCGCTGCGCGAGGTGCATTTCGCCGGCCAACCGCTGCTGCTCGATGCCCAACCGATCACCGAAGACGGTCGCCTGACCGGTGGCCTACTGACCCTTTATGCCCCGAGCCGCATGGGTCAGCGTTTGGCTGCACTGCATCACGACCATGCCGAGGGCTTCGATTCTCTGCTCGGCGAGTCGGCACCAATCCGTGCGCTCAAGGCCCGCGCGCTGCGTGTGGCGTCGCTCGATGCACCGCTGCTGATCCACGGCGAAACCGGCACCGGCAAAGAGCTGGTGGCACGCGCCTGCCACACCGTCAGCGTGCGTCGCACTGCGCCTTTCCTGGCGCTTAACTGCGCCGCCCTGCCAGAGAACCTGGCCGAGAGCGAGCTGTTCGGCTACGCCCCCGGCGCCTTCACCGGCGCCCAGCGCGGCGGCAAGCCGGGGCTGCTGGAGTTGGCCAACCAGGGCACGGTGTTTCTCGACGAGATCGGTGAGATGTCGCCCTATCTGCAGGCCAAGCTGCTGCGTTTTCTCAGCGATGGCAGCTTCCGCCGCGTCGGTGGCGACCGCGAAGTGAAGGTGGACGTGCGCATCCTCAGCGCCACCCACCGTGACCTGGAAAAGATGGTCGCCGAAGGCAGCTTCCGCGAAGACCTGTTCTACCGCCTCAACGTGCTCAACCTGGAAGTGCCGCCGCTGCGCGAGCGCGGCCAGGACATCCTGTTGCTTGCCCAGCATTTCATGGCCCAGGCCTGCGCGCAGATCCAGCGCCTGCCTTGCCGCCTGGCGCCGGCCACCTTCCCGGCGCTGCTGGCCGGGCGCTGGCCGGGCAACGTGCGTCAGTTGCAGAACGTGATCTTCCGCGCCGCCGCCATCTGCGACAGCAACTGGGTAGAGATGGACGACCTGGATATCGCCGGCACCGAAGTGGCGCCAAGGGTGGAAGGGGAAGTCGCCAGCCTGGAACAGGCCATGGACGAATACGAGAAGGCGCTGCTGGAAAAGCTCTACGACAGCCACCCTTCCAGCCGCCAACTGGCCGCGCGCCTGGGCACCTCGCACACCGCCATCGCCAAACGCCTGCGCAAATACGGGATACCGGGCAAGCACTGACGCACTCGCTCCGTAGGGTGGGTTAGGCGCTTGTTTTGAGTACGGACCACCCCGCAGGGTCAGATGCGCCGTAACCCACCATTGGCGCAAAGCGGAATATCGCTCGGTGGGTTACGCGGCGCACCACGACCGCAGTGTCTGAAAGCTCACCTATTGGCGCCGCTAACCCACCCTACGGTTCTCGGCGTTGAGTCAGATCGGCGTGGTGCTGGTCGGCACCTTGATCACACCGCAGGCTACACGCGCCCCACCGCCGCCCAGCGGCTGCGGATGATCGGCGTGATTGTCGCCGCCGGCGTGAATCATCAGCGAGCGGTTATGCAGGTCTTCCAGACGCTTGAGTCGCGGTGCCAGCACCGGCTGGCTGGCGCTGCCATCCTCGATGACGAGCAGCGCCGGCAGGTCGCCGAGATGGGCATCGTCTTCCCAGGGGAAACCGTGGCGGCCAGCGTTCTGCGGGTCCCAATGGCCGCCTGCTGCGCCGGCCGGTGTCAGCTTGCCGTCCACTTCGGCTGCATTGCAGTTGGCCTCGGTGTGTACGTGAAAGCCATGCGCGCCCGGCTCCAGGCCCTGAAGATCGGGAGTAAACACCAGCCCATAGGGCGACTGGCTGATGGTCACGGTGCCGACAGGCGCGCCTGTGCCGTTTTCGGTGGCCTGTTCGAGGGTCACGGTGACCGTCTCGCTAGCCTGCAGGCTGGTGGCGCCGAGCAGTGCGAATGCCAGGGGGATCAGGGGTCTCATGGTCGGTTTATCTCCTTGTTTATAAAGCCTCCCAGTTACCGACCCCAATGCCCTTGAGCGGTTCCAGCCAGATGACGTATCGATATCATTACACCGTAACGATTAAGCAACAATCGGGCGAAAGCCGCGCCGCGTCTGGTGCGACTTCGACTTTTCCATTTGCGACGCCCGGTTTCGTAGCGATATCGTTCCAGAGGACTGTATACAACCACCAAAAATATAGTTAAGTTACTGATTTTATTGACTATTTATACATTGGCACCGGCATTGCAAACGCTCCCGCAACCTGCCCGCCACCTAGAAGCGGACACCATTACCCCTGAGGATTTGACATGAGCGAGTTGCGTTTCACCGCCGATCACGAATGGCTGCGTCTGGACAACGATGGTCTGGTTACCGTCGGCATCACCCATTACGCCCAGGACGCGCTCGGCGACGTGGTGTATGTGCAACTGCCGGAAGCCAAGTCCTACGCCCAGGGCGAGGAAGTGGCCGTGCTGGAGTCGGTGAAGGCCGCCAGCAACATCGTCATGCCGCTGGACGGCGAGATCGTTGAAATCAACGCCGACCTGGAAGGTAGCCCGGAACTGGTAAACGAGTCGCCGCTGGACAAGGCCTGGTTCTTCCGCATGCGCCTGGCCGACAACGCCGTGCTGGCCGACCTGCTGGACAAGGCCGGCTATGATCGTCTGTTGAACGCCAACGCCGACGCCTGAGTGACCGCCATGACCAAGCTCGATACCCAGAACGAATTCATCGCCCGCCACATCGGCCCGCGCGATGCCGACACCGCCGCCATGCTCGAACTGCTCGGCTACGACTCGGTCGACGCGCTGACCGGTGCCGTGATCCCCGAGAGCATCAAGGGCACCAGCATCCTCGGCGAGCAGCCGGGCCTGTCGGAAGCCGACGCGCTGGCCAAGATCAAGGCCATCGCCGCCAAGAACCTGCAGTTCAAGAACTACATCGGCCAGGGTTACTACGGCACCCACACGCCGAGCCCGATCCTGCGCAATCTGCTGGAAAACCCGGCTTGGTACACCGCCTACACCCCGTACCAGCCGGAGATTTCCCAGGGCCGTCTGGAGTCGCTGCTGAACTTCCAGACCCTGGTCAGCGACCTCACCGGCATGCAGATCGCCAACGCATCGCTGCTGGATGAAGCCACCGCTGCTGCCGAAGCCATGACCTTCTGCAAGCGTCTGTCGAAGAACAAGGCTGCCAACACTTTCTTCGTGTCCCAGCACTGCCACCCGCAGACCCTCGACGTGCTGCGCACCCGTGCCGAGCCGCTGGGCATCGATATCGAAGTCGGCGACGAAGCCGCCATCACTGACGCCAGCGCCTACTTCGGCGCCCTGCTGCAGTACCCGGCAAGCAACGGTGACATCTTCGATTACAGCGCCCTGGTCGAGCGTTTCCACGCCGCCAACGCCCTGGTGGCCGTGGCCGCCGACCTGCTGGCCCTGACCCTGCTCACCCCGCCGGGCGAGTTCGGCGCCGACGTCGCCCTGGGCAGCGCCCAGCGCTTCGGTGTGCCGCTGGGTTTCGGTGGCCCGCACGCCGCCTACTTCGCCACCCGCGACGCGTTCAAGCGCGACATGCCGGGCCGCCTGGTCGGCATGTCGGTCGACCGCTTCGGCAAGCCGGCCCTGCGCCTGGCCATGCAGACCCGCGAGCAGCACATCCGCCGCGAGAAGGCCACCAGTAACATCTGTACCGCCCAGGTGCTGCTGGCCAACATCGCCAGCATGTACGCCGTGTACCACGGCCCGAAAGGCCTGACCGAGATCGCTCAGCGCGTGCACAGCTTCACCGCCATCCTCGCCCTGGGCCTGACCAAGCTGGGCCACAGCGTCGAGCAGCAGCACTTCTTCGACACCCTGAGCATCAAGACCGGCGCCAAGACCGCCGAGCTGCATTCCAAGGCCCGTGCTGCCGGTATCAACCTGCGCGAGATCGACGCCGAGCGTCTGGGCCTGTCGTTGGACGAAACCACTGACCAGGCCGCCGTCGAGGCGCTGCTGAACCTGTTCGCTGCTGACCAGGCCGCCCCTGCCGTCAGCGATCTGGCCGCCCAAGTCGCCAGCCGCCTGCCGCAAGGCCTGCTGCGCCAATCGGCGATCCTGCAGCATGAAGTGTTCAACCGCTACCACAGTGAAACCGAGCTGATGCGCTACCTGCGCAAGCTGGCCGACAAGGATCTGGCTCTGGATCGCAGCATGATCCCGCTGGGCTCCTGCACCATGAAGCTCAACGCCGCCAGCGAGATGATCCCGGTGACCTGGCCGGAGTTCGGCAATCTGCACCCCTTCGCTCCGGTCGAACAGGCTGCCGGTTACACCCAGCTGACCACTGAGCTGGAAGCCATGCTCTGCGCCGCCACCGGCTACGACGCCGTGTCGCTGCAGCCCAACGCCGGTTCCCAGGGCGAGTACGCCGGCCTACTGGCCATCCGTGCCTATCACCTGAGCCGTGGCGACGATCAGCGCGACATCTGCCTGATCCCGCAGTCGGCCCACGGCACCAACCCGGCGACCGCCTCCATGGCTGGTATGCGCGTGGTGGTGACCGCCTGTGATGCACGCGGCAACGTCGACATCGCTGATCTGAAGGCCAAGGCCGAAGAGCACAAGGATCGCCTGGCCGCGATCATGATCACCTACCCGTCCACCCACGGTGTGTTCGAGGAAGGTATCCGCGAGATCTGCCAGATCATCCACGACAATGGCGGCCAGGTTTACATCGACGGCGCCAACATGAACGCCATGGTCGGCCTCTGCGCCCCAGGCCAGTTCGGCGGCGACGTCTCCCACCTGAACCTGCACAAGACCTTCTGCATCCCGCACGGCGGCGGCGGCCCGGGCGTCGGCCCGATTGGCGTCAAGTCGCACCTGGCGCCGTTCCTGCCGGGCCATGCGCACATGGCACGCAAGGAAGGTGCAGTCAGCGCCGCGCCGTTCGGCAGCGCCAGCATCCTGCCGATCACCTGGATGTACATCACCATGATGGGCGGCAACGGCCTCAAGCGTGCATCGCAGATGGCGATTCTCAACGCCAACTACATCGCCCGTCGCCTGGAAGAGCACTACCCGGTGCTGTACTCCGGCGAAGGCGGCCTGGTAGCGCACGAGTGCATCCTCGACATCCGTCCGCTCAAGGACAGCAGCGGCATCAGCGTCGACGACGTGGCCAAGCGCCTGATCGACTTCGGCTTCCACGCCCCGACCATGTCCTTCCCGGTGGCCGGCACCCTGATGATCGAGCCGACCGAGAGCGAGTCCAAGGAAGAGCTGGATCGCTTCTGCGACGCCATGATCGCCATCCGTGAAGAAATCCGCGCGGTCGAGCAGGGCCGTCTGGACAAGGACGACAACCCGCTGAAGAACGCCCCGCACACCGCCCTGGAGCTGGTTGGCGAATGGCACCACGCCTACAGCCGCGAGCAGGCCGTGTACCCGCTAGCGACGCTGATCGAGGCCAAGTACTGGCCGCCGGTTGGCCGCGTGGACAACGTCTACGGTGACCGCAACCTGGTCTGCGCCTGCCCGTCCATCGAGGCGTATCAGGACGCGTAAGCGCGCTTGTCTCCCCTCTCCCATTTATGGGAGAGGGGCCGGGGGAGAGGGTAAAGCGGTTGTCTACGCAGCCCCCTCTCCCTAACCCTCTCCCCGAGGGGAGAGGGAACCGTTCTTCGCTTCATCCAGTTTCTTTCGGCTCCCCCTTCACCGGGGCGGGCTGACTTCATCCCGAGAAAAACGATAAAGAGGGCCTCACCATGTTCAGCAAGCACGACCAACTGCAAGGCTATGACGACGCCCTGCTCGCGGCGATCCAGGCCGAAGAACAGCGCCAGGAAGACCATATCGAGCTGATCGCCTCGGAGAACTACTGCAGCCAGCGCGTCATGCAGGCGCAAGGCAGCGGCCTGACCAACAAGTACGCCGAAGGCTATCCGGGCAAGCGCTACTACGGTGGCTGCGAGCACGTGGACAAGGTCGAGGCGCTGGCCATCGAACGCGCCAAGCAGCTGTTCGGCGCCGACTACGCCAACGTCCAGCCGCACTCGGGCTCTTCGGCCAACAGCGCCGTGTACCTCGCGCTGCTCAATGCTGGCGACACCATTCTCGGCATGAGCCTGGCCCACGGCGGCCACCTGACCCACGGCGCCAAGGTGTCGTCCTCGGGCAAGCTGTACAACGCCGTGCAATATGGCATCGACGAGAACGGCCTGATCGATTACGACGAAGTCGAGCGCCTGGCCGTCGAGCACAAGCCGAAGATGATCGTCGCCGGCTTCTCGGCCTACTCGCGCGTGCTGGACTTCCCGCGTTTCCGCGCCATTGCCGACAAGGTCGGTGCGCTGCTGTTCGTCGACATGGCTCACGTGGCCGGTCTGGTCGCGGCCGGTCTGTACCCGAACCCGGTGCCGTTCGCCGACGTCGTCACCACCACCACGCACAAGACCCTGCGCGGCCCGCGTGGCGGTCTGATCCTGGCGCGCAAGAACGAGGAGATCGAGAAGAAGCTCAACTCCGCCGTCTTCCCCGGCGCCCAGGGCGGCCCGCTGATGCACGTGATCGCGGCCAAGGCGGTGTGCTTCAAGGAAGCGCTGGAGCCGGGCTTCAAGACCTACCAGCAGCAAGTGATCGACAACGCCCGCGCCATGGCCGCGGTGTTCGTCGAGCGTGGCTATGACGTGGTTTCCGGCGGTACCGACAACCACCTGATGCTGATCAGCCTGGTCAAGCAGGGCCTGACTGGCAAAGCGGCCGACGCGGCGCTGGGCGATGCCCACATCACCGTGAACAAGAACGCCGTGCCGAACGATCCACAGTCGCCGTTCGTCACCTCCGGCATCCGTATCGGCACCCCGGCGGTGACCACTCGTGGCTTCAAGGAAGGCGAATGCCGCACCTTGGCCGGTTGGATCTGCGACATCCTCGACGACCTGGAAAACCCGGCCGTTATCGAGCGCGTGCGCGGCCAGGTCGCCGACCTGTGTGCCACCTACCCGGTCTACGCTGACTGATACCCGACTTACCACGGGCCGCGCGGCGGCCCCAACCGGTGCGCGCGGCGCACCCAACAGGAAATCGACATGACCACTGAAACTCTCGCCAAGACTCCGCTGCACGCCCTGCATCTCGAACTCGGCGCGCGCATGGTGCCCTTCGCCGGCTATGACATGCCCGTGCAGTACCCGCTGGGCGTAATGAAGGAGCACCTGCACACCCGCGACGCCGCCGGCCTGTTCGACGTCTCGCACATGGGCCAGATCCTGCTGCGTGGCGAGAACGCCGCGCGCGCTCTGGAAACCCTGGTGCCGGTGGACATCATCGACCTGCCGGTGGGCATGCAGCGCTACGCCATGTTCACCGATGCCCAGGGCGGCATCCTCGACGACCTGATGGTCGCCAACCTGGGTGACGACACGCTGTACCTGGTGGTCAACGCCGCCTGCAAGGATCAGGACCTGGCGCACCTGAAGAAACACATCGGCGAGCAGTGCCAGATCGAGTGCCTGTTCGAAGAGCGCGCCCTGCTCGCCCTGCAAGGCCCGAAAGCGGTCGACGTGCTGGCCCGCCTGGCCCCTGAAGTGAGCAAGATGACTTTCATGCAGGTCGCCCGTGTGCGCCTGCTGGGTAGCGAATGCATCGTCAGCCGCAGCGGCTATACCGGTGAAGACGGCTTCGAGATTTCCGTCGCCGTCGATCAGGCCGAAGCCCTGGCGCGCAGCCTGCTGGCCGAAGTGGAAGTCGAGGCCATCGGCCTCGGCGCGCGTGACTCGCTGCGCCTGGAAGCCGGCCTGTGCCTGTACGGCCACGACATGAGCAGCGCCACCACGCCAATCGAAGCCAGCCTGCTGTGGGCGATCTCCAAAGTGCGCCGCGCTGACGGCGAGCGTGCCGGCAACTTCCCGGGCGCCGAGCGCGTGTTCGAGCAGCAGCAAAAAGGCGCGGCGCGCAAGCGCGTCGGCCTGCTGCCGCAGGAGCGTGTACCGGTGCGTGAAGGCGCGGAAATCGTCGATGCCGACGGCACCGTGATCGGCCAGGTATGCAGCGGCGGCTTCGGCCCGACCCTCGGCGCGCCGGTGGCCATGGGTTACGTCAATGCCAGCCACGTCGCCATCGATAGCGATGTCTGGGCCGTGGTGCGCGGCAAACGCGTGGCGATGAAAGTGGCCAAGACCCCGTTCGTGCCGCAGCGCTACTACCGCGGCTGATTTGCTCACTTTCCCGCTCGAGGGAAAGGGCAATGACGTAGGGCGGGTGAAACCCGCCGTATGGATCTGGCGGGTTGCACCCGCCCTACGCGCCGCCAATCTCGTAGCCCGAATGCAACCTGGGGATGCCCTGAAAAGCTCCCGAATTGCCTCCGGGCTACGTCGTTTCTACCCCCTGATCCGCTCATAGGGCACCCGCTCGCGCCCGGCACGCAGCGTCTGCGCCCACCAGTTCAACTGCACCAGCGTATGCGCCAACGCCGAGTTGGCGTGCCGTGGTTCGCTCAACTGGCCCTGCTCATCGAACTGCTCCCAGGCATTGGTGAAGCACACCGAGCTACGCACCGTCATCGCATGCAACTCCGCCAGCACCTGACGCAGTTGCTCCACCGCGCGCAGCCCGCCGGACACCCCGCCATAGCTGACGAACCCCACCGGCCGTGCGTCCCAGGATGCCGGCACCTCGTCAATGAACTGCTTGAGCGCCGCCGGGTAGCCGTGGTTGTACTCCGGGGTGACGATCAGAAAGGCGTCGGCACGCAGCAGTTGCTGTAGCGACTGATGGCGTTGCGCGGCGAGCTCCTGCGCCTCGCCGGGCTGGCGAAACATCACGGCCGGGTCGACCAGGCTCAGCTCGAATTCGCTGCGCTGCTCGATCTGTTCCCGCGCCCAGGCCACCACCTGGTCGCAGAAACGCTCTTCACGCACGCTGCCGTAAATCAGTACCAGTCGGATGCGGTCCTGCATGGAAATACCCTCGGTGTTGTCGATCAAGGCCTGTGAGGGTAAAACCTCAACTTAACTTTAGGTCAACAGGAATTTTCCATGGACACGCACCGCTCCTTCCACGAACGCCCACTGACTGTCGGCCAGGTAGCCGAGCGCAGTGGCGTGGCGGTTTCCACGCTGCATTTCTACGAGACCAAGGGGCTGATCCACAGCCAGCGCAATGCCGGCAATCAGCGGCGTTATCGGCGTGATGTGCTGCGCCGCGTCGCGCTCATCAAGGTGGCGCAGCGCCTGGGCATTCCCTTGGCCGATATCGGTGTGGCGCTGAGCACACTGCCTTGCGATCACATACCCACGGCAGCGGACTGGCAGCAACTGTCGGCGCAATGGCAACGCGATCTGGACGCGCGTATCGAGCAAATGACGCGACTGCGCGACCAGCTCACCGGTTGTATCGGTTGCGGTTGCCTGTCGATGCAGGACTGCCCACTGCGCAACCCCAGCGACGAACTCGGCGCACAGGGTGCTGGCGCGCGTTTGCTCGAAACGGATTAATCGTCCAGGCAGTTGCGCCTGTTGCTGAACACCTCGCGGCGGATGTCGCGCACATCCAGGGAGATCGCCGGCACCTGCGGCAGGCGCTCGACCAGTGCGCGCACGACGCGCCGCGACAGCGCCCGCTTATCGTCATCGCTGCGACCGGCCAGCACGTAGAAGATCAGGTGCACGAACATTCCCTGCTCGCCGCCGACGCAGTGGTGCTCGTACAGACTCAGGCGCACCTTGACCTCGCCGGGCTGGAACAGTCCCGTGTCAGCCGCCTGATCATGCACCAGTTGCACCAGCTCCTGCGGCGCGATCAGCTCACTCAGCTCGCGGGCGGCTTCGATCAGGCAATGCGGCATGGATAAACCCTTGATGTAAGTGAATTTGTCATACGTTATCACACAACAAATTCGATACCAGATGGTTTACCGGCTCTGCGCTAAACACCCTCGGCATAGCCGATAGCGCCGCTACATGGGGAAAGACCACTCAGACTTTCGTCTAGCCATACGTTGACAAGCGACAAAAAGGCTGTCGATAATCCAGCAAGTTGTATGACGACATATGACAACGATAACAACAATAATCAGGGCCATAACATGACTGTCCTCGCCTCTCCCTCAGTACAGCAGCCCCTCGCCTGCTCGCCCCCCATCGTTGCCACACGCCATAGCACCGGATTCGCCGGCGGCTGATTTCAGCCACCAGCAATGACCGGCCGCGTTCGGCCGGGCTATCGCCCTCTACGGGGCAAACACAACATTCCCATCATGCAGGTCCTGATGCAGACCGGCAGGGGATGGTTCGTTCAAAAACTGGGAGCACAACAACAATGACCGCACGCAACATCATTCCATTGGCCCTGCTCGGCAGCACGGCTCTGGCCCTGGTTATGCCGACCGCCACGCACGCTGCCGGCTTCATCGACGACGCCAAAGTCACCCTCGGCCTGCGCAACTACTACTTCAACCGTAACTTCCTCAACCAGACTCAGGGCGGTCAGGGTCAGGCCGAAGCCTGGACCCAGAGCTTCATTCTCGATGCCCGCTCTGGCTACACCCAAGGCACCGTAGGCTTTGGCCTCGATGTACTGGGTCTGTACGCGGTGAAACTCGACGGTGGCCGTGGCACGCCGGGCAGCCAGTTGCTGCCGGTACATGACGATGGGCGCCAGGCCGATGACTTCGGTCGTACCGCCGTGGCCGCGAAAGCCAAGTTCTCCAAGACCGAGCTGAAGGTCGGCGAGTGGTTCGCCGTGCTGCCGATCCTGCGTGCTGACGACGGCCGCTCGCTGCCGCAAACCTTCCAGGGTGCGCAGGTCACTTCCAACGAAATCGACGGCCTGACCCTGTACGGCGGCCAGTTCTGGAAGAACAGCCAGCGTCATGATGCCAGCCGCGAAGAAATGGCTTTCAACTCGGGTACCGGCTTTGGTCTCGTGGAAGGTGATGACTTCAACTTCGCCGGTGGTGAGTACCGCTTCAACGGTAACAACACCATGGTCGGCGTCTGGCACGCTCGCCTGGAAAACGTTTACCAGCAGAGCTACGCACAACTGACCCACAGCCAACCGGTTGGTGACTGGGTACTGGGCGCCAACCTCGGTTACGTCACTGGTAAAGAAGAAGGCTCGGCCAAGGCCGGCGACCTGGACAACAAGGTGTATCAGGGCGCGTTGTCCGCCAAGCGCGGCAACAACACCTTCACCGTGACCTACCAGAGGCTCAGCGGCGATACCAAGTTCATGCGTATCGACGGCGCCAGCGGCGGCTTGCTGGTCAACGATGGCTTTACCAATGCCTTCGACGCCCCGGAAGAGCGCTCCTGGCAGGTTCGCCATGACTACAACTTCGCTGGTATGGGCATTCCAGGTCTGACCCTGATGAACCGCTATACCAGCGGCTCCAACATCCACACTGGCGGCCGTACCGATGCCGAAGAGTGGAGCCGTGAGTCGGAGCTGGCCTACACCATCCAGGAAGGTACGCTGAAGAATCTGAGCATCCGCTGGCGTAACTCCGACCTGCGTCGCGACGTAGGTGCTGATCTGCACGAGAACCGTCTGATCTTCAACTATCCGCTGTCGATTCTGTAATACCGGACGCATCACTGCGTCCTATTGACTCCTGTGTGTTAACGGCACTTTACGCCCGTCCTCGTGACGGGCTTTTTTTGCCTGTATCCCAGGGCTGGGACCTGCGCCGCTGAATGGCTGTAGGGTGCGCCGTGCGCACCGGCTTGTTGCGTGGAGCAGCGGTGCGCACAGCGCACCCTACCTCAGGGTCGCAGCCATCTGCGCCAACACCGTGAGCACATCGCGCCCCAGCTTCTGCGAGCGCGCGCCGTTCCAGCCGGTGCGTGGCTGCGGGCTATCGTCATGGTCCTTGAACGGCATCTCGATGGTGAACGACAGGCAATCGAAGGCCTGGCCAACGGCGTTGCAGGCCAGAGTCAGGTTGGCCTGGCTCGGCTCATCACGCGGATAACCGAAGCGGGTCTGGAACTCGGCGCCGATAGCAACCAGACGACTGCGGAAGTCTTCTTCCAACGCGGCCAGCCGTGGGGTGTAGCCCGGATTGCCCTCGCAACCGGCGGTGAACACATGAGGAATTTCCTCGTCGCCATGAATATCGAGGAACAGATCGACGCCAATACGTTGCATATGCTGCAGCACGAACAGCACTTCGGGGCTGCGCTCGGAACTGGCGGACTGCCAGGCACGATTGAGATCCTGCCCGGCGTAATTGGTGCGTAGGTGACCACGATAGGCGCCGTCCGGGTTCATGTTCGGCACCAGATAGAACTCGGCCTCGCGCAGCAAGGCGACAACCTCGGCATCCTGCGGATTCTGCAGGCGCTCGATCAGCCCTTCCATGAACCATTCGGCCATGTGCTCGCCCGGATGTTGTTGGGCGATGATCCACAGTTTGCGCGGCGCGCCCGTCTGGCCACCGATACGTAGCAACTGGATATCACGGCCTTCCAGACTTCTGCCGCTGGCCACCAATTCAGCGCCGCGCTCCAGCGCGTTGGCAATCAAACGTTCATGCCGCGCTCGCGGGTAAGGCTCGAAATAAGCGAACCAGACGCGCTCATGCTCGGCCTGCAACTCGAAGTGCAACTGGCCGTCCTGATAGCGGGTCGGCACGCGAAACCAGTCCTGCTGGTCGTAACTGGCCACGGCCTGGTAACCGTCCCAGGCGCGGTTGTAGGCCGACTGCCCGGCATTGGTCAGGTTGAAGCCGTGGCGTTGCCCCAGCTGGAGGCCCTCGACCTGAAAGTGAAACCACTGGAAATGGTGGCTGTTGAGGTCCGGGCGCATGGCCAGCAAGACGCGCTGCGGGTCACTGGCGTCGATGACCTGGATATTGCCACTGTCGAAATCCGCACTGATTTTCATGACTGCCTCGTAAGCGAAATCAGCGCTCAGGATTGCAGCTCATGGCGCGAGTGTGAAGTCGCACCGCGACAGACTGATCAACGACAGCGAACTATGGTGGCCAGGGTCAGCCTAATAGCGACTTGCCCTGTTTCTCGCCTACGGAGTTTCTGCCATGCCCAGCCCGATCAACCTGCGTCACGCCACCACCGCCCTGCTCGCCCTCGCGCTACTGGCGGGCTGCGCCGGACGTGAACCCGATTCCACCGCGCCGGAAGAACAGCCGCAGGTCGACCAGCCCATCACCCAGACCGAACAAGACCAACTGCGCCAGCAGGCCCAACGCGGTGATCTGGAAAGCCAGTTCCAGCTCGGCAGCAGCTACTTCGTCGGCCAGCCGGAAAAGAACATCAAGCAAGCCGAGTACTGGTGGAAGCAGGCCGCAGACAAGGGTCACTCCATGGCTGCGGTCAGTCTTGCCTACCTCTATACCGGGCGTGACGCACCGGAGCTCGCCAACCAGCGCGATATGCTCAAGTACCTCAACCAGTCAGCCGCTGCGGGCAACCCGATGGCGCAGCATGTGCTGGGCAACCTTTACCGACGCGGCGAAGGCGGCGTAGCACGTGACCCCGACCAGGCCCAGCGCCTGTACCAGAGTGCCTGCCAGCAGAACTACGAGCTCTCCTGCACGGCGCTGGGTCGTCAGTAACTCGTTGCCGCAGAGCCAACTCGCGCGCGTGCCCTGTTACAACGCAGCATGGCAAACGCGCAGCAGGCTTTGAACGGGTTATCAGGGCTGCAGGTCGAACAGCGCCTTGCCGCTTTCCATATCGCAAGGCGCGGAGAAGTGCTCGTGAAAGATCAGCCAGCGACCGCCTTGGCGGCGCAGGCACTGAGTCACGCGCATCCAGCAGGTCTCCAGTTCGCCCTTGTCATTGGTGCCGCCGCAGTGCAGCAGGTAATGAGTGACGCCAAGATCGCCGTCGGCGGTAAACGTCGGCTCGTGCGGCTCGAAACGGCCTTCGCCGCTGCACATTTCCATGCAGGCCTGCCAATGCGCCTGGTATGCCGGGCGCCCCTGGAAGCGCAGCGGCCCCACGGCATCGTAGGCGACCACGCCGTCCATGTAGTGGCCCATGATGCGCGCCACATCCTTGCTGCGGCAGGCTTCGGCCCAGCTGTTCAGTGCATCTTGCAGTTCATGCTGACTCATGTGGTTTCTCCTTCGCTGAGGTTCAGGCCTTATGGCCACAGCAGTCGTGGGTGGGCGCGCGCTGTTCGTACTCATCGTGCAGACGCGTCCAGTTGAGCCCCTTGCCGTCCAGATCGGGCATGCCGTCCCAACCCTCGCTGCGGCCAAAAGGCGTGAAGTCGAGGAAATGGAAGCTGCTCATCAGGATCTCCACGCCTCGGCCATAGGTGGAATAGGTGTGATAGATGCGCCCAGCGTCACGCAGGAACACGCTGACGCCGGGCTGCTCGCCCTGGACGTGGTAGTTCAACCCCAGGCGCTGCAACTCGTCCTTGTCGCGGTAGTTGTATTCGACGGGTGCAACCTGCTCGTCGGTGGTGGCGTGGTAGTCGTAGTTGAAGCGGCTGCCGTACGAGCTGTACCAGGGCAGCGTCCAACCCATGCGCCGCTTGAAGGCTTCGAGATCGGCCAGCGGCGCCCGCGACACCAGCACCAGATTGGTGTCGCGGGCGTGCAGGTGCGATTGATGGCCGATGTTGTCCACCAGGCAGGAGCAGCCGTCGCAGCCCTCGCCACGGTCCATGTGATACATGAAGTGGTAGACGATCAGTTGGCTGCGCCCGTCGAACAACGCCCCCAGGCCGACTTCACCTTGCGGGCCCTGAAAGCGGTAATCCTCCTCAACCAGCACCATGGGTAAGGCACGGCGGGCACGGTTGAGCGCATCGCGCTGGCGGGTCAGGGCCTTTTCCTGTTCGAGCAGTGCCTTGCGCGCGGCCAGCCATTGCTCACGCGTGGCGACTTCGGGGATATAGCGGCGGTCCATGAAGGTTCTCCTGCCGAGTTAATGAGGACGGCTCAGTGCTGTGCAGCCGGGTCGACATCCAGTTGGCGAATCGGCCGCACTTCCACGCAGCCGACACGGGCGGCGGGAATATCTCCGGCCAGCTGGATGGCCTCGTTGAGATCCCGTGCCTCGATCAGATAGAAGCCGGCGAGCTGCTCCTTGGTTTCGGCGAAAGGGCCATCGGTGATGGCCAGCTTGCCGCCACGCATGCGCACCGTGGTGGCGCTCTGCACCGACTGCAACGCCTCGGCTGCAAGCATGCGCCCGCTCTCCTGCACACGCTGGGCGTAGGCGTGGCACTCACTGTCATGCGGGCTGTTGGGGGAGCTGTGCAGCTCCTGTTCGTTGGCGTAAACAAGGCAGAGGTATTTCATGGCGCGCTCCAGTTCCTCGACGGTGGATACTGGATAGTCGAACGCAGCGAGCGCGTTTCGACATTGGCCGGAAAAATATCGTCGAGGCCGACGAACGGTCGGGTGTGCCGCGCGCATCAGCCTTCCCGGCTTGCGCACTGGCGATTAGACGTCGCCAGCCACCTAGATGCGCACGGCGCCCCTATTCCGGCACTTCGACGCTGACGTGAATGGCGTCGTGGCGCCAGAACTCCAGGTCGCAGTCGATGATGCGCCCGTGCTGGTCGCGGTTGACCCGGGTGATGCGCAGCGCCGGACTGCCCGGCGCCACCTTGAGGCTGGCAGCGGCCTCGGCATGTAGCGCGGTGGGCACCATGTCGAAACGCACGCGGCCATAGTGAATGCCGTACTCGCTGGCATAGAGGTCGGTCAGCGAACGCGTCAGGTCGAACTCGAGAATGCCGGGGAAGTAAGCCGGATTCAGATAGTGCTCGACATACAACACCAGACGCCCGTCGATACGCCGCGCGCGGCACACCTGATAGACGCTCGACAACGCCGGCAACTCCAGCACCTGGCAGATCTGCGCGGGGGCCGGCATCAAGCGCGCACTCAGGACGTCGGTAGCCGGCACTCGCCCCTGCTCGGCGACCATGGCATGAAAGTGGGTACGCACCAGGGGGTTGTAGGCCACCCGCGTAGGTGAAACGAACCAGCCACGGCGCTCCTCGCGATAGACCAGCCCCTGCGCCTCCAACTGGCCGAGCGCCTCGCGCAGGGTAATGCGCGTGGTGTCGAACAACTCACTGAGCTTGCGCTCGGCCGGCAACTTGCTGCCGGAGGGCAACAGGCCTTGGTCGATCTGCTCCTGTAACGCGCGGCAGATGATGGTGACGGCCCGTGGCGCTTCTTCGCGCATCAAAATTTCCCCTTTTGGACTAGTCCAGCCCCATCACGGGGCAAAAGTCACTTGCTCAGACGGGTTACAAGACTAGGCAGTCTAGATGACTGATAGATGACAAGCGTCCTGCAAGCACGCCGCATGCCATCGCCACATCCACTCGCAGCCCGCTAAATCAGGGACTTATCCATGGTCTACGCTTGATGAGTGCGCCAGCTGACTGCACCTAGACATCTGCCACTTTTGGCCGGACATAAAACTGTCATTGAAGGCGCTTAGATTGGCTCGGGTATTGCTGATCTAGACCAACACTCTCACTGCAAAGGAGTTTCCAATGAAACAACTGCTGCTGGCTTCACTGATGGGCTCGGCCATCGCCCTGGCGACTTCCGCCATGGCCGAAGGCACCGACTTGCAGGCACTGGAAAAGGCCGCACGCGCCGAAGGCGCGGTGAATAGCGTGGGTATGCCCGACAGCTGGGCCAACTGGAAAGACACCTGGACCGACCTGACCAAACTCTACGGCCTCAAGCATCAAGACACTGACATGAGCTCGGCGCAGGAGATCGCCAAGTTCGCCGCCGAGAAGGACAACGCCACCGCCGATATCGGCGACGTCGGCGCCGCCTTTGGTCCTATCGCAGTGCAACAGGGTGTGACCCAGCCGTACAAGCCGAGTACCTGGGAACAGATCCCGAGCTGGGCCAAGGACGCCGATGGCCACTGGATGCTGGCCTACACCGGCTCCATCGCCTTCATCGTCAACAAGCAACTGGTCAAGGATGTACCGAAATCCTGGGCCGACCTGAAGAATGGCAAGTACCGCGTCGCCATCGGTGACGTCAGCGCTGCAGCCCAGGCCGTCAATGGCGTGCTGGCTGCCGCCATCGCCAATGGCGGTGACGAGAAGAACATCCAACCCGGCCTGGACTTCTTCGCCACCATCGCCGAGCAGGGCCGCCTGTCGCTGTCCAACCCGACCATCCAGACCCTGGAAAAGGGTGAAGTGGAAGTCGGCATCGTCTGGGACTTCAACGGCCTGTCGTACCGCGACCAGATCGACCCCAACCGCTTCGAGGTGCTGATCCCCTCCGATGGTTCGGTGATCTCTGGCTACACCACCATCATCAACAAGTACGCCAAGAACCCCAACGCGGCCAAGCTGGCGCGTGAGTACATCCTCTCCGACGCTGGCCAGATCAACCTGGCCAAAGGCAATGCCCGACCGATCCGCGCCGAGCACCTGACCCTGCCGGCCGAGGTGCAGGCCAAGCTGCTGCCTAACGAGCAATACGCCAAGGTCAAGCCAATCGCCGACGCGGCTGCCTGGGAAACCACCTCCAAGGCACTGCCACAGATGTGGCAGGAGAACGTGATCATCAATATGGAATAACCCGGGCTCGGTGGGAGGCGCTTCAGCGGCGACAGTCGCGGCTGAAGCCCCTCCCACAAGCTGCTCCCGCAGCCCATACCTGCAGGAGCGGCTGGGCGGCATTCCGCTTCAGCCGCGAAACGCTTCCATCGTTTTTCAGGATTCCCCATGCCTTCCAAGGTCATCCTCGTCGTGCTCGACGGCCTTAGCCACTCGGTGGCGCAACACGCCATGGGCCATCTGCACGCCTGGTGCGACGCTGGCCGCGCGGCCTTCTACCGCCTCGACTGCGAGCTGCCGGCACTGTCGCGCCCGCTCTACGAGGCCATCCTCACTGGCGAGCGCCCCATCGACAGCGGCATCGTGCACAACGATGTTTCGCGTCTGTCGCGCGAACGCAGCCTCTTTCATTACGCCCGCGATGCCGGTCTGAGCACCGCCGCCGCGGCCTATCACTGGGTCAGCGAGCTGTACAACCGCTCGCCCTTCGTCGCCGTGCGCGACCGGCATACCTGCGATGAATCGCTGCCGATCCAGCATGGCCACTTCTATTACGCCGACCACTACCCGGACTCGCACCTGTTCGTCGACGCCGAGAGCCTGCGTTTGCAGCACACGCCAGACCTGCTGCTGGTGCACCCGATGAACATCGACGACGCCGGCCACAAGCACGGCCTGGACAGTTCCCAGTACCGCAACGCCGCACGGATGGCCGACGTGCTGCTGGCGGACTACCTGCAGAACTGGGTCGATGCCGGCTATCAGGTGCTGGTCACCGCCGACCACGGCATGAACGTCGACCGCTCGCACAACGGCCTGCTGCCAGAAGAGCGCCAGGTGCCACTGTTCGTCATCGGCGACGCCTTCAGCCTCGATGCCAATGCGCGCCCACGCCAGCTCGAACTGTGCGGCAGCATCTGCCAGTTGCTCGGTGTCCCGCACGACAAACCCTACTGCGCGGAGTTGCTGAAATGAGCGCGCCATCCTCCCTGCGACGCTGGCTGCCGCTGTTGTGCCTGCTGCCCTTCACCCTGTTCTTCGTGGTGTTCCAGGTGGCGCCACTGGTGTGGGTGGCGGTCAACAGTCTGAACAGCCCAGCTGGCTGGGGCCTGGGCAATTTCGAGAAGATCTTCGCCTCCAGGTTCTATATGCAGGCGATCAAGCACAGCCTGGAAATCGCCTTCTGGTCGAGCCTGTTCGGCATGGCCATCGCCATCCTCGGCAGCTACTCGCTGCGCCAGGTGGACTCGAAGCTGCGCGACTTCGTCATCGCCTTCTCCAACATGACCAGCAACTTCGCCGGGGTGCCGCTGGCCTTCGCCTTCATCATCCTGCTCGGCTTCAACGGCGCGCTGACCCTGCTGCTGATCCAGCTTGGCCTGATCGAGGGCTTCAACCTCTACTCGAAGAACGGCCTGATCGTGCTCTACACCTATTTTCAGATTCCGCTCGGCGTGCTGCTGCTCTACCCCGCCTTCGACGCCCTGCGCCAGGACTGGCGTGAGTCCGCAGCCTTGCTCGGTGCCGGCACCTGGGACTTCTGGCGCCACATCGGCCTGCCGGTGCTGACCCCGGCGCTGCTCGGCACCTTCGTCATCCTCCTGGCCAATGCCCTGGGCGCCTATGCCACGGTGTATTACCTGACCACCGGCAACTTCAACGTACTGCCGATCCGCATCGCGGCGATGGTCTCCGGCGACATCTCGCTGGACCCGAACCTGGCCAGCGCCCTGTCGATGATCCTGGTCGGGCTGATGGTACTGATCACCGCCGTCCACCAGTTGCTGCTGAAAAGGAGCCAGCATGTCACGCGCTGATGCCCCCACCGCCAGCCTCTATCACCGTATCGTGGTCTGGCTGCTGTTCCTCATCCTGCTGCTGCCGCTGGCCGGTACCCTGCTCTACTCGCTATCCACCAGTTGGTCGGCGACCATCCTGCCGGACGGCCTGACGCTGAAGTGGTACGCCGCGCTGTGGAGTGATGAGCGCTTCCTGCGCGCCTTCGGTCAATCGCTGCTGGTGTGCTTCGGCGCCCTGGCGTTATCAGTGGTGTTGATCCTGCCGCTGATGTTCGTGGTGCATTACCACTTCCCCAAGCTCGACACGCTGATGAACGTGCTGATCCTGCTGCCGTTCGCCGTGCCGCCGGTGGTGTCCTCGGTAGGCCTGCTGCAGCTCTACGGCTCCGGGCCACTGGCGATGACCGGCACGCCGTGGATTCTGCTTGGCTGCTACTTCACCATTGCCCTGCCGTTCATGTACCGCGCCATCGCCAACAACCTGCAGGCGATCAACCTGCGCGACCTGATGGACGCTGCTCACCTGCTTGGCGCCAGTACCTGGAAGGCGGCCTTTCTGGTGGTGCTGCCGAACCTGCGCAAGGGCCTGATGGTGTCGTTGTTCCTCTCCTTCAGCTTCCTGTTCGGCGAGTTCGTCTTCGCCAACATGCTGGTGGGCACCCGCTATGAAACCCTGCAGGTGTACCTGAACAACATGCGCAACAGCAGCGGCCACTTCAACAGTGCACTGGTGATTTCCTACTTCTTCTTCGTCCTGGTATTCACCTGGGCGGCCAACCGTTTGAACAGGGACAAGGCATGAGCTTGCTGAGCATCCATAACCTGCATAAAAGCTACGGCGACACCCGTATCTTCAGCGACATCAACTGCGAGATCGGTCAGGGCGAGTTCGTCACCCTGCTCGGCCCCTCCGGCTGCGGCAAGTCCACCCTGCTGCGTTGCATCGCTGGGCTGACTGACGTCGACGGCGGGCAGATCAATCTCGGTGGCGAAGACCTGGTGCCCCTACCGCCGCAAAAACGCGGTATCGGCATGGTGTTCCAGAGCTATGCGCTGTTCCCCAACATGAGCGTGGCGCAGAACGTCGCCTTCGGCCTGCGCATGCAGAAAGTGGCCAGGGACGAAAGCGAGCAGCGCGTGCGCGAGGCTCTAGAGATGGTCGAGCTGGGCGACTTCGCCGCGCGCTATCCGCACCAGCTCTCCGGCGGCCAATGCCAGCGCGTGGCCCTGGCCCGCTCGCTGGTCACCCGCCCGCGCCTGCTGCTGCTCGACGAGCCGTTGTCGGCTCTCGATGCACGTATCCGCAAACACCTGCGCGAACAGATCCGCGCCATCCAGCAGGAACTGAACCTGACCACCATCTTCGTCACTCACGATCAGGAAGAAGCGCTGACCATGAGTGATCGTATTTTCCTGATGAATGCCGGCCAGATCGTCCAGAGCGGCGACGCCGAAACTCTCTACACCGCGCCGGTGGATGCCTTCGCCGCCGGGTTCATCGGCAACTACAACCTGCTCGAGGCCGATGCCGCCAGCCGCCTGTTGCTGCGCCCGGTCAACAGCCGTGTAGCAATCCGCCCGGAGGCGATCCAGATCGGTGGGGTGGGAATCGAAGGCACCATTGTAAGCCACAGCCTGCTGGGTAACGTCGTGCGCTACCGGGTCGAGGTCCGCGGCGTGCAACTGCTGGTGGACGTGCTCAATCGCTCCGCCGCCGACCTGCACCACAATGGCCAGAGTGTCAGCCTGGCCATTGGTGCCGATGCGATCCGGGAGGTGGCGTGATGGCCCTGGCGATTTTCGACCTCGACGAAACCCTGATTCATGGCGACTGCGCCAGCCTGTGGACACAGGAAATGGTCAAGATCGGCTGGGCCGATGGCGAGTCCTTCCTGGCCCACGAGCAGGAACTGATGCGTCAGTACGCCGCCGGCACCCTGGCCATGGAGGATTACATGGCCTTCACCCTTTCGCCCCTGGTTGGCCGCACGCCCGAGGAGGTCGCCCATGTGGTCGAACCCTTCGTCGAGGACGTGATCGAGCCGATCTTCTACAGCGACGCCAGCCGCACCCTGGCCACGCACCGCGCCGCCGGCGACCGCTTGCTGGTGATCTCCGCCTCGGCGCATTTTCTGGTCAGCGCCATCGCCGAACGCTTCGGCATCGACGAGGTGCTAGCCATCGATTTGGAGCTGCAGCACGGCTTCTATAGCGGTCGCACCGAAGGCGTGCTGACCTATCGCGAAGGCAAGGTGACACGTCTGCATGCCTGGCTCGCCGAGCAGAACGAAAGCCTCGTTGGCGCCTGCTTCTACTCCGACTCGCGCAACGACCTGCCGCTGCTGCAGTTGGTCGACAAGCCCTTCACCGTCAACCCCGACCCGACTCTGCGCGCCCATGCCGAGCAGGCTGGCTGGCCGATTCTCAGTTGGCGCTGAGCCTGTCGTAAGGTGTCGCGGAGCCGCCCAGGCCGTGCGCACCGGCGTCCGTCGACGTGTACGCGAAACACTGGTTTCAAGGTGCGCATGGCGCACCCTACCCGGCCCCGTGACGCCCTATTGGCTCATGATCCCTTCGCAGGCCTCGATCAACGCCGCCGCCAGTTCCCGTGCATAGCCGGGCAACTGGTTGCGCGCATGCAAGGCCACTTCCACCGGCGCCACCGGGGCGAAGCCTTCGGCCTCACCCAATTCGCGGTGCGCAGCGGTGATCAACCGGCGCGGCAGCAGGGTCAGGCCCAGGCCTCCTTCGGCCGCGGCGCTGACGCCGGGCAAACTGCTGCTGACATAGGCGATACGCCAGGGCTTGCCCATGGCATCCAGCGCGTGGGTCATCTCCAGGCGATACAGGCCGTTAGGGGGAAACACCGCCAGTGGCACCGGGTTGCGCGCCAGCACCGGGCGCGCGCGGCTGTCGAGCCAGGCCACCGGCTCAGCCCAGCTGGCCAGGCCCTTGGCACTGCCGGCGCGCTGCTTGATCAACGCCAGGTCCAGTTCGCCGGCATTGAACGCGCGCCAGACGTCATGACTGAGGCCACTGGTGATCTCCAGGCGAATGCCCGGATGCGCGTCGGCGAAATCGGCCAGATAAGGGGTCAGGCTATTGGCGGCGAAATCGTCCGGCACGCCGAGGCGCACCTCGCCTTCCACCGCACTTTGCCCCAGCGCCAGCATGGCTTCGTCCATCAGTGCGACGATGCGGTTGGCGTAACCCAGCAGGCGTTCACCCTCGGTGGTTGTCACTACGTAGCGGCCACTGCGGTCGAGCAGCTCAGCACCGAGCTGCTCCTCCAGGCGCCGCACCTGCTGGCTGACCGTGGACTGGGTCAAGTGCAGGCTGGCAGCCGCACGGGTGAAGCCACCGGTCTGCACAACGGTCAGAAAACTGCGTAACAACACCGGATCGAGCATAGCGCCATCCATCATGAAACCCACTGACAGGCATTCTACTATTTAATTTCCGAATCCAGCCGCGAATTCCTATAGTGCATGGGAGCCAATTTTCCGCTCGGGGATCGAACCCCGAGCCCTTCACCCGCCGAGGCAACCTCTCGATGAGCAAATCGCCCTACTACTACGCACCGCATGGCGGTCACCCAGGTCAGGATCAACTGCTGACCGACCGCGCCATGTTCACCGAAGCCTACGCCGTGATCCCCAAAGGCGTGATGCGTGACATCGTCACCAGCCACCTGCCGTTCTGGGACAACATGCGCATGTGGGTCATCGCTCGCCCGCTGACCGGCTTCGCCGAGACCTTCTCGCAATACATCGTCGAAGTCGGCCCGAACGGCGGCAGCGACAAGCCTGAGCTGGACCCGACCGCCGAAGGCGTGATCTTCGTCGTCGAAGGCACCTGCGACCTGAGCCTCAACGGAACCCAGCACGCCCTGCGTCCTGGCAGCTACGCCTTCATCCCGCCAGAAAGCGATTGGTCGCTGCGCAACAACGGCAGCGAAGCCGTGCGCTTCCACTGGCTGCGCAAGGCTTACCAACCGGTCGAAGGCGTGCCGTATCCGGAAGCCTTCGTCACCCACGAGCAGGACATCGAGCCGATCGTCATGCCCGGCACCGAAGGCCGCTGGAGCACCACGCGCTTCGTCGAGATCAGCGACATGCGCCATGACATGCACGTCAACATCGTCAACTTCGAGCCAGGCGGCGTGATTCCGTTCGCCGAAACCCACGTCATGGAACACGGCCTGTACGTGCTGGAAGGCAAGGCGGTATATCGCCTGAACCAGGACTGGGTCGAGGTCGAGGCTGGTGACTTCATGTGGCTGCGCGCCTTCTGCCCGCAGGCCTGCTACGCCGGCGGCCCGAGCCGCTTCCGCTACCTGCTGTACAAGGATGTGAACCGCCAGATGCCGCTGACCCTGGGCGGCCTGAAGCGCTGATGATCGGAGAGCTTGTGGGAGGGGCTTTAGCCGCGAAGCTGTCGCCGCTAAAGCGCCTCCCACAGATACACCAACGACAAAGGCCACCCGAAGGTGGCCTTTGTCGTTCCAGCGTTGCGATCAGCTATGGCGGATCAGGTGGTCGAAGGCGCTCAGCGATGCCTTCGAACCTTCGCCCATGGCGATGACGATCTGCTTGTACGGCACAGTGGTCACGTCACCGGCAGCGAACACGCCAGGGATGTTGGTCGCGCCCTTGGCGTCGACGATGATCTCGCCGAAGCGGTTGAGCTCCACGCTCCCCTTGAGCCAGTCGCTGTTGGGCAGCAGGCCGATCTGTACGAAGATGCCTTCCAGCTCGACGGTGTGCAGCTCCTCGGTGGTGCGATCCTTGTACACCAGGCCGTTGACCTTCTGGCCGTCGCCCTTGACCTCGGTGGTCTGCGCGCTCTTGATCACGGTCACGTTAGGCAGGCTGCCCAGCTTCTTCTGCAGTACGGCATCGGCACGCAGGGTGTCGGCGAATTCCAGCAGGGTCACATGGGCGACGATGCCAGCCAGGTCGATGGCCGCTTCGACCCCGGAGTTACCACCGCCGATCACCGCCACACGCTTGCCCTTGAACAGCGGGCCGTCGCAGTGCGGGCAGAAGCACACGCCCTTGGCCTTGTATTCCTGCTCACCAGGCACGCCCATCTCGCGCCAGCGTGCGCCGGTGGAGAGAATCACGGTCTTGGCCTTGAGCGAAGCGCCGTTCTCGAACTTCACCTCGTGCAGGCCGCCTTCGCTGCTGGCCGGCACCAGCGCCGAAGCACGCTGCAGGTTCATCACGTCGACTTCGTATTCCTTGACGTGTTCTTCCAGGGCGCGCACCAGTTTCGGGCCTTCGGTCTCTTTCACCGAGATGAAGTTCTCGATGGCCATGGTGTCGAGTACCTGACCGCCGAAGCGCTCGGCAGCAATCGCGGTACGAATACCTTTACGCGCGGCGTAGATGGCCGCTGCAGCGCCGGCTGGGCCACCACCGACCACGAGCACGTCGAAGGCGTCCTTGGCGCTCATCTTCTCGGCGTCGCGGTTGGCCGCGCCGGTATCGATCTTGGCGAGGATTTCCTTCGCGTCCATACGGCCGGAAGCGAAGACCTCACCATTCAGGTAGATGCTCGGCACGGCCATGATCTGGCGACGCTCGACTTCGTCCTGGAACAGCGCACCGTCGATGGAGACGTTGCGGATATTGGGGTTGAGCACGGCCATCAGGTTCAGCGCCTGAACCACATCCGGGCAGTTCTGGCAGGAGAGCGAGAAATAGGTCTCGAACTCGAACTTGCCTTCGATGCTCTTGATCTGCGCGATGGTATCGGCGTCCAGCTTGGACGGATGGCCGCCCACCTGCAGCAGCGCCAGCACCAGCGAGGTGAACTCGTGACCCATGGGGATACCGGCGAAGGCAACGCCAGTGTCTTCACCCGGACGATTCAGGGCGAAAGACGGACGGCGGGCATCGCTACCGTCGGTCTTGAGGGTGATCTTGTCGGTCAGACCGACGATGTCCTGGAGCATGCCCAGCAGTTCCTGAGATTTCGCGCTGTCATCGAGGGACGCGACGATCTCGAACGGCAGGGTGACCTTTTCCAGGTAGGCCTTCAACTGGGCTTTAAGATTGGCGTCCAACATGGCGGAAATTCCTCAAATACGAAAATTCGGGCAATAAAATGCCCGGACGGATCGCGCCCGGGCATCGGGCACCACAAGGGCCGGTTACTGGCCCAAACAGCGCAGAGTTGGTCCTTTCCGATCTGAGACAGGCCGGAAAGGAAGTCGGCAGATTTAGATCTTGCCAACCAGGTCCAACGACGGAGCCAGAGTGGCCTCGCCTTCTTTCCACTTGGCCGGGCAAACCTGACCCGGGTTAGCGGCGGTGTACTGAGCGGCCTTCAGCTTGCGCAGGGTCTCGGAGACGTCGCGAGCAATTTCGTTGGAGTGGATTTCAACGGTCTTGATCACGCCTTCCGGGTTGATCACAAAGGTGCCACGCAGAGCCAGACCTTCTTCAGCGATGTGCACGCCGAAAGCGTTGGTCAGCTGGTGGGTCGGATCGCCGATCAGCGGGAACTGTGCTTTGCCAACGGCCGGCGAAGTTTCGTGCCATACCTTGTGCGAGAAGTGGGTGTCGGTGGTCACGATGTAGACCTCGGCACCGGCCTTCTGGAACTCAGCGTAGTTGTTGGCCGCGTCTTCGATTTCGGTCGGGCAGTTGAAGGTGAAGGCAGCCGGCATGAAGATCAGCACGGACCACTTGCCTTGCAGGCTCTGCTCGGTGACTTCGATGAATTCGCCGTTGTGGAAAGCGTTAGCCTTGAACGGCTGAACTTGAGTATTGATCAGGGACATCTCTGACTCCTTCTGAGGTTTCTGTGAGGGTTTGAAATCTACAGGACGTATCTTAGCGACCTAACGAAAAAAAGCTTATTGATTACGGCCATGATATTGATTGAATGAGCCAATCACTGGCCGAGCCCGCGCCAGACGCGGGCTGGAGCTCTCGCTCAGGCAAGATCGGGGTCGATAAGCAGCGCGATTTTACCCGCAACCTGATTACCGGCGAGTGTCTCGAACGCCACTTCGCTGTCTTTGAGGGGGAAACTGCGCTCAAGTTGCGGCTTCAATCGCCCTTCGGCGAACAGCGGCCAGACCTGTTGCTGCAGATCGTGCAGCAGGTCGGCCTTGAACGAGTCGTCACGATTGCGCAGGGTCGAGCCGATCAATTGAATGCGCTTGCCGAGGACCTGAGCCAGGTCCAGGGTGGCCTCGCGCCCGCCCATCAAACCGATATTGATCCAACGGCCATCACGGGCCAGCAGCTCCAGATTGAGTGCCGCGTACTGCCCGCCGACCGGATCGAGAATCACATCGAACGGCCCGAAATCGCGCAGCGCTTGCAGGTCGTCACCACGCAGAGCACCGCCCTGAGCACCGAGCGCCTCGCAATAGGCCAGTCGTTCTGGCGAGCCAACGCTGACCCAGCATGGGCTGCCGAATGCCTTGCAAAGCTGGATCGCTGCCGAACCGACGCCACTGGCGCCGGCATGCAGCAGGACTTTTTCACCCGGGCGCAGGGCGCCGAGCTGGAACAGATTGAGCCAGGCCGTGGCGTAAACCTCCGGCACTACAGCAGCCTCGACCAGGCTCAGCCCCTCGGGCACCGGCATGGCGTGGCGTGCATCGAGCACCACCTCCTCGGCCATACCACCGCCAGCGAGCAGACAGCAGACCCGATCACCCACCTGCCAGGCGCTGCCGGCGCCGACCTCGACAACCACACCCGAACATTCCAACCCGAGCGCCTGGCTCGCGCCTGGAGGCGGCGGATAGAGCCCGGCGCGTTGCAACAGATCAGCCCGATTGAGCCCAGCGGCGGCCACCTTCACGCGAATCTGTCCTGCGTCACAGGTCTGCGCCGGTTGTTCCAGCCACTGTGCACGCCCTTCGACGCCTTGCAATGCCTTCATGCTGCCTCCATAGTGCAAGTGAACCGAGCCCAGCGCTGACCGCTGGGCTTTTGTCTAGCGCCAACGGAACCTGGCGCCCTCAGATACGGCCTAATATGCGTTATCACCTGCCACTACGTCGAATCAGCATGAAGCGATCTCTAGCAAGCACCGCCCTCGCCCTCGTACTCGGCTTCAGTGCCCTGCCGCTGGCGGCCAAGACCACCACAGCGACCAGTTGGGACTACCTGCAGCCGGACCGCGACCAGGTGATTGCCAGCCTCAACGTAGTGGAATTGCTCAAGCGCCACCACTACAACAAGCCGCCGCTCAATGACGAGCGTTCGATTCAGATCTATGACAACTACCTGAAGTTGCTCGATCCGTCTCGCAGCTACTTCACCGCGGCTGATATCAGCGAATTCAACCAGTGGCGCACCAAGTTCGATGACCTGCTCAAGAGCGGCGACCTCGAGCCGGGCTTCACCATCTATCGCCGCCACCTGACCCGCATGGAAGAGCGCCTGAACTACGCGCTGGCGGAACTCGGCAAGGGCGTCGACAAGATCGACTTCACTGTCGACGAACAGTTGCAGGTCGATCGCGAGAAAGCACCCTGGGCCAAAGATCGCGCTGAACTCGACGAGCTGTGGCGCAAACGCGTCAAGGACGAAGTGCTGCGCCTGAAGATCGCTGGCAAGGAAACCAAGGACATCCAGGAACTGCTGACCAAGCGCTACAAGAACCAGTTGGCGCGCCTCAAGCAGACCCGTGGCGAGGACGTGTTCCAGGCTTACATCAATGCCTTCGCCACCACTTACGACCCGCACACCACTTATCTGTCGCCGGATAACGCAGAAAACTTCGACATCAACATGAGCCTGTCGCTCGAAGGCATCGGCGCCGTCCTGCAAAGCGATAACGAGCACGTCAAGGTAGTACGCCTGGTGCCTGCCGGCCCGGCCGAGAAGAGCAAGCAGATCGCTCCAGCCGACAAGATCGTCGGCGTTGCCCAGGGCAACGACGATATGGTCGACGTGATCGGTTGGCGCCTGGACGAAGTGGTCAAGCTGATTCGTGGCCCGAAAGGTTCCACCGTACGCCTGGAAGTGATCCCGGCCAGCAATCCACCCAGCGACCAGACCAGCAAGGTGGTCACCATCACCCGTGAAGCGGTCAAGCTGGAAGAGCAAGCAGCCAAGAAAAAGGTCCTGGAACTCAAGCATGATGGTCGTGACTACAAGCTTGGCGTGATCGAACTGCCAGCCTTCTACCTCGACTTCAAGGCCTTCCGCGCTGGCGACCCGAATTACAAGAGCACCACCCGTGACGTCAAACGCCTGCTCGATGAGTTGCAGGCCGAGAAGGTCGACGGCGTGGTCATCGACCTGCGCAACAACGGCGGTGGCTCGCTGCAGGAAGCCACCGAGCTGACCAGCCTGTTCATCGAGCAAGGCCCCACCGTACTGGTGCGCAATGCCGACGGCCGCGTCGACGTGCTCGCTGACGAGAACAAGGGCATCTACTACACCGGCCCGCTGGCCGTGCTGGTCAACCGCCTGTCCGCGTCGGCCTCGGAAATCTTCGCCGGCGCCATGCAAGACTACCACCGCGCGCTGATTCTCGGCGGCCAGACCTTCGGCAAGGGCACGGTGCAGACCATCCAGCCGCTCAACCATGGCGAACTGAAACTGACCCTGGCCAAGTTCTATCGCGTGTCCGGCCAGAGCACCCAGCATCAGGGCGTGATCCCCGACATCCTCTATCCAGACGTCATGGACACCAAGGACATCGGCGAAAGTGCCCTGCCCGCTGCGCTGCCCTGGGACAGCATCCGCCCGGCGATCACCCCCGAACTGGACCCGATCAAGCCCTTCCTGACCGAGCTGAAAGCCCGTCACGATCAGCGCACCATCAAGGACCCGGACTTCGTCTTCACCCGCGATCGCCTTACCCTGGCCAAGAAACTGATGGCAGAAACCACCGTCAGCCTCAACGAGCAAGCCCGCCGTGCGCGCCAGGCCGAAGTCGAAGCCAAGCAACTGGCGCTGGAGAACAACCGCCGCCAGGCCAAGGGTGAAGAGCCACTCAAGGAGCTGGCCAAGGAAGACGAAGATGCACTGCCAGTCGCCGATGAGAAGAGCACGCCGGAAGACGACGCCTACCTCTCGGAAAGTGGGCGCATCCTGCTCGACTACCTGGGTCTGAACCCCTCATTGGCGCTGCACTGAGACGACTCATCGAGCGTCATCATATCGTCATCGAACTGTCGTGAAATGAAGGGCCGGCCATAAGCCGGCCCTTCGTTTTTCTACAGATCGAGAACATCATGACCGTCACCGAGCAGTTGAGCGCGCTGGGCAACATCCTCGCTCACGGCGACCTCAGTAGCCTGTTCCAGCCTATCGTCTCGCTGTCCGAACAGCGCATCCTCGGCTATGAGGCACTGACCCGTGGCCCTTCCAACAGTCCACTGCACTCGCCATTGACGCTGTTCGCTGTCGCCCGTCACGCAGGGCGCCTGAGCGAGCTGGAAATGGCTTGCCGCAAGAGTGCCTGCAGAGGCTTCAGCGCACAGGGCCTGGACGGCAAGCTGTTTCTCAACGTCTCGCCGGAGTCGCTGCTCGACCCCAGCCACCAACCAGGGCGCACCCTGAAATTGCTGCAGGCTTTCGGCATCCCACCCAGCCAGGTGGTGATCGAACTCACCGAACAGTCGCCCACCGAAGACTTCGCCCTGCTCGACAACGCCCTGCACCACTACCGCGCGATGGGCTTTTCCATCGCTCTGGATGACCTCGGTGCCGGTTACTCCAGCCTGCGCCTGTGGTCGGAGCTGCGCCCGGAGTACGTGAAGATCGACCGCCATTTCATCGATGGCATTCATCAGGATGCAGTGAAGCGCGAGTTCGTCGGCTCGATCCTGAAAATGGCAGAAGCATCTCGGGCCCAGGTGATTGCCGAAGGGATCGAGCTACCCGAAGAACTGGCCGTACTGGCGGAAATGGGGGTCGACCTGGTGCAGGGCTACCTGCTCAGCAGGCCGCAGGAAAAACCGCCACGCGATGCTCGCCAACTGCTGCCCCAGGTGCAAAGCAATCAAGCCAGCCTCGGTGAAGACAGTCATGACCTCAGTGCCCTGCTCAACGACCAACCCGCAGTCGACCAGCACACAGCCATCGCCGAGGTATTGGATGTCTTCCGTGCCCAGGCCAACCTCAACTCCCTGGCGGTACTGGATGCGCAGCGTCAGCCGGTGGGGATCGTCCACCGCCACTCGCTGTCCGAGGCGCTGCTCAAGCCCTTCGCCACTGACCTGTTCGCACGCAAACCCATCAGCCGCCTGATGAGCCAGGATTTTCTTGCCGTGGAGCTGACGCAGTCACTGCAGAAGGTCAGTCGCCTGCTCACCAGCCGTGCACGCCAGCGTATCGAGGAAGACTTCATCATCATCCAGAACGGCCGCTACCTGGGCCTGGGCAGGGTCATCGACGTACTCAAACTGATCACCGAGCAAAAGCTGCAGCAGGCGCGTCACGCCAACCCGCTGACCCTGCTGCCAGGCAACGTGCCGATCCAGCAATGCCTGAGTCGCCTGCTGCAACAGCAGCGCGAAGCTGCGGTGTGCTACGTGGATCTCGATAGTTTCAAACCCTTCAACGATCTCTACGGCTACGCCAAGGGCGACGAGGTATTGCTGTGCCTGGCGCAATGCCTGAACGATCGGGTCGATCCGGCACGCGACTTCGTCGGGCATATCGGTGGCGACGACTTCATGCTGGTGCTTGGCTCATCCGACTGGCGCGAAAAACTCGGCAAACTGATCGAGGACTTCCAAAATCAGTGCCGACGCTTCTACCGTGACGAGCATCTGCAGGCCGGCTGCTTTATCGCCCACAACCGCCATGGACAACGCCAGGAATACGCGCTGCTGTCACTGTCGATTGGCGTGGTGCACGTGAGAACGGAAGACTGCGCGCAGCTCGATGCCTCGCGTCTGGCCGAGCTGGCCTCCGAAGCCAAGCGCCAGGCCAAGGCCGTGCCTGGGTACAGCCTGCATATCCTCGAAGGTTCAGCGGCCTGAGGGAAGCCCCTGGTTGGCCATGGCGGCATAGCGCTCTGCGGCTTGCGGGTCCGGCTCAAGTCCCGGCGCACCGTCGCGGTAGAGCAGGCTCAGGCGGTTGGCGGCCAGAGGATGACCGGCAGCCAAGGCCATCTCCCACCAACGCACTGCTTGCGAGGCATCCGGCGCCTGCCGGGTATCGCCCTGCAGCGCCTGCACACCTAACTGATAAGCGGCCTTGTCGTCACCGCCATTGGCGGCCAAGCGCAACAACCTCAGCCCTTCCTCGCGCGCGCCAAGACCCTGGCCGCGAAACAGCAGGATATGACCGTAGAAACTCTGCGCAGCGGTGTCACCGAGATTGGCCATGCGCCCGTACTGGCCCTGCATCCATTGCCACAGACGCGGCTGACGCAACGCCGCCGGCCAGTGAAACAGACGCCGGGCCAGCCAGTAGCCCAGTTGCGCGCGCAGTTGCCAGAGCCACCTAGACATCGGCTGGGTAGTCGAACTCGAACACCCTGACCACCTCGGCAGCGTGCCAGGAGGCGGCTGCCACGCCATCGGAGGCGCCGCTGAAACGTCCCAGACGTGTCACGCAGTCGAAGAATCCGGTACGCGGCAGCCGGCTGGCACCCTGGCTGATCACCAGTGAGCTACGCAGCGGTCGTTCGGCGCGTGCATCCAGTGCAGCCAGGTGCTCCAGTGCAGCGGTCAGAGTCTGCATGGCTGGCGTCGGCAGATCGAGACGTTCGATCAGTGCCCGGTAGGTGAGCAGGTGGCGCTGACGACGGGCGTCGTCCAGCTCGGTCAGCAATGCCTGCCAGTGTTGGCGACTGATACGCACGCTCAAGACCAGCCCTCCAGCCCCAGCTCCCAGGCCAGCGAACGCAGAATCGCAGCGTCAGGTTGACGTTCGCCACTTTCGATCATGGCTAGATAGTGAGGGCTGATGCCGACGCTGCGAGCCAGCGCTTCCGCGCTCAGGCCCTTGGCTTCGCGTAACGTTTGCAATTGCGCCAGAGGTGCGCGATTGGCTGAAGGCGTTGGCGATGGCGCAACGGCCGTGGCAACCTCCTGGCGACCTGCGGCTTGCAACAAGGCCTGATAATCGGCCCAGGGCAGCACGGCGTATTCCGGCTCGCCGTCACGGGCAATGATTTGCACACTCATGAGTCTCTCCGTTGGAAAGCAGGGCCGACAGCCTCGACCCCTTCCTTGCAAGCGGCCATCTTAACAGGCGTCTGCCGCCAGGGCGTGATCCATGCTGCCAAGGTAGCAAGATGCGGTACTCGCCATGACCGAGTGAGTCGGCAGCCCGCTGGACGCATGGCCCGAAAGACTCAGTGACTCAGCCGGCAGGCCCCGCAATGGCCGAACGAATCATCAGGAATGCAGCGGATCGACCCGCTCCGCAGCCGGTAACTGCTCGATCAGCGCCAGGCGCTCCGGACTCTGCCTTTCGCGCCACGCCTTGAACGCTTCGAGCTCGCCATGCCAGGTGCGCATCACCCAGGCCAGCACGGCCAGGTCATCGACGAAACCGACCCCGACCAGCCAGTCGGGAATGGCATCGAACGGGGTGATGAAGTACAGCAGAGCAGCCACCACCATCAACAGCGCCTGACTGCTGATCTGCCGGTACTCACCCTTGAACCAGGCCAGGCTGAGTGCACGCAGCAGTTGCAGGTCCTCTTTGAGGGCGGCGAAGCGTTGTCCTTGCGGTGTCCGCTTGTCTGCCAGATCGCGGAGCAACTCCGGTAACCGGCCTTCACGCAGAAAGCGGGCAGCCAGCGGCAGGTAACGCGTCAATTTCCAGGGAGTTTTCATTCGGCCTCCTCGGCAAGCCAGGCAGTATCAGGGCTCACCTCGCTTATCCACCGAAGCTGTGGATAAATCTGTGCAAAGTCTTTCGACAAGCTTATCAAAGCCCCGTGCCACGGGGCCTCGAGTTAGATCGGATATTTTTTATACAGCATATAAAATCTATGAAAATCAACAAGTTGCTGATTGACACGAGCACAACTCAGTTGTAGCTCAGACTTGTTAGGAATGTTTCCCATGATGTGCATAAGCGTAACACCCTGATCACCACATCCTGGTTTACAGCTCCCCAGAAACGACAACGCCCCGTCAAGACGGGGCGTTGTACACCAGTACCGAGTGTTACTGCTCGGTCGGCTCGGCGGCGGCCTGATCCTTGATGCCGATCAGTTCCAGATCGAACACCAGTACCGAGTTGGCCGGGATGGCCGGAGACGGGCTCTGCTCACCGTAGGCCAGCTCGCTGGGGATGTACAGTTTGTACTTCTCGCCAACATGCATCAGTTGCAGACCTTCGACCCAACCCGGGATCACGCCGCCAACCGGCAGGTCGATGGGGCTGCCACGAGCAACGGAGCTGTCGAACACGCTGCCGTCGGTCAGTTTGCCTTCGTAGTGAACGGTCACTACGTCGCTTTCCTTCGGCTGGGCACCGTCGGTTTTCTTGATTACTTCGTACTGCAGGCCAGAAGCGGTGGTGACAACACCTTCGCGCTTGCCGTTCTCTTCAAGGAATTTCTTGCCGGCTTCAGCGGCTTCCTTGTTCAGCGCAGTCATGCGCTCTTCAGCACGGTTCTGCAGGAAAGAGAAGGCTTCGACCATCTCTTCGTCCTTGATGCGTGGCTCCTTCTTCGCCAGCGCGTCCTCGATACCCTGAGCGACGGCCTTGGAATCCAGATCATCCATGCCCTCTTCGGACAGGCTGCGACCCATGTTCAGGCCGATGCCGTAAGAGGCTTTCTGCGCTGGGCTCTTGAGTTCGACTTCGCTGGTTTGCGAATCGCAACCGGCAAGCACCAGGCCCACCAGGGCAACCGCTGCCGCCAAACGATGCTGTTTCATGCTTGTTCCTTGTAGATGCGCCCGAAGGCCGTCGTGTGAAAGCGCGAGCTTAGCAGTACGCCGCGATCACTGGCTACGGCATAGGAGCCGAGCAATGCGCATAAGTTCAAGCAAACAAAGGATTTTTCGAAGATTTCGGCGGACGCCGAAGAGTTGTCACAGGAGGGGATGAAGCGAGGAGAAGAATGGCGCAGCGGACGGGACTCGAACCCGCGACCCCCGGCGTGACAGGCCGGTATTCTAACCGACTGAACTACCGCTGCGCGTAACTGCGAGATTGGTGGGTGATGACGGGATCGAACCGCCGACCCTCTGCTTGTAAGGCAGATGCTCTCCCGGCTGAGCTAATCACCCTTCACTCTCGAAGTGGGGCGCATTCTAGAGAGCGATCCGGGCCTTGGCAAGCCCTCTTCGCAAAAAAATTTACCGACGCAGCAAGAACTTAGGCGAGACCAGCGAATTTCCTCAGTGGCTCGTTGTCAGGGTTGGCCTGAGCACGCCAGCGGAGAATAATGCGCGCTCTGTGCCGGCGGACCGATCATGATCCTGTTGATGGCCCGCCACCTTCATCCGTCGCTGCGCGCCGGCTCGAGAGAGCCCAAGGATGGCGCCACCCTGCGACTTCATCATCAATGGAGAATCACCCGCTCATGTGGTTTCGTAACCTGCTGGTTTACCGCCTCACCCAGGACATTCCTTTCGACGCCGAAGCGCTGGAGACCGCACTGTCCAGCAAGCCGGCACGTCCCTGCGCCAGCCAGGAGCTGACCACCTACGGCTTCACCGCTCCCTTTGGCAAAGGCGCCGATGCACCGCTGGTGCATGTCAGCGGCGATTTCCTGCTGATCGGTGCGCGCAAGGAAGAACGTATCCTGCCGGGTTCGGTAGTACGTGATGCGCTGAAGGAGAAGGTCGACGAGATCGAAAACACCCAGATGCGCAAGGTGTACAAGAAAGAGCGCGACCAGATCAAAGACGAGATCGTCCAGACCTTCCTGCCGCGCGCCTTCATCCGTAAATCCGGCACCTTCGCCGCCATCGCGCCGAAGCAGGGCCTGATTCTGGTCGACAGCGCCAGCACCAAGAAGGCTGAAGACCTGCTGTCTACCCTGCGTGAAGCCATCGGCTCGCTGCCGGTGCGCCCGCTGTCAGTGAAGATCGCACCGACCGCCACCCTCACCGACTGGCTGAAGAACCAGAGCGCCGCCGAAGGCTTCTTCGTGCTCGACGAGTGCGAACTGCGTGACACTCATGAAGATGGCGGCGTGGTGCGCTGCAAGCGCCAGGACCTGACCAGCGAGGAAATCCAGCTGCACCTGTCCACCGGCAAGCAGGTCACCCAACTGTCGCTGGCCTGGCAGGACAAACTGTCCTTCGTGCTCGACGACAAGCTGACCATCAAGCGCCTGCGCTTCGAAGACGTGCTGCAGGAGCAGGCCGAACAGGATGGCGGTGACGACGCCCTGGCTCAGCAGGACGCCAGCTTCATCCTGATGATGATGACCCTGGTGGAGTTCCTGCCGGAGCTGTTCACCGCGCTGGGCGGCGAAGAGATTCCGCAGGGGATCTGATGACCTGGAGGGTGGATCGGGGCGCGCAGCTAACGCTTTGCTCATCCACCATTCGAACTGACGGTGGACAAGCTTCGCGCTGTCCACCCTACCCGCTCAGACCAGCGACTCGAGGCTCTCGGTAAAGGCACTGGCGCCCTGCTCCGCCGTGCTGAAGTTGTGGCGCATGAAGGCGAACAGCTCGCGCCCGCAACCACTGGCCGGAGCAGGCCGCGCTGCCGGCTGGCGTGAGGCGAACTCGGCCTCGTCGACCTGCAGCAGCAGCTCACCGTTCTGACCATCGACGCGAATCAGATCGCCATCGCGCACCCGCGCCAGCGGCCCGCCATCGAAGGATTCCGGGCAGACATGAATCGCCGCCGGAATCTTGCCCGAGGCACCGGACATGCGCCCGTCGGTGACCAACGCCACCTTGAAACCGCGATCCTGCAGCACGCCCAGATAAGGCGTCATCTTGTGCAGCTCCGGCATACCGTTGCTGCGCGGGCCCTGAAAACGCACCACGGCGACGAAATCGCGCTCCAGCTTGCCGGCCCTGAACGCTTCGACCAGATCCAGCTGATCCTCGAATACCAGCGCCGGCGCCTCTACCACCTGATGCTCGGGCGCCACCGCGGACACCTTCATCACTCCACGGCCGAGATTGCCCTGCATCAGGCGCAGGCCACCTTCTGCCGAGAACGGCCGCGCCACGGGACGCAGCACGCTTTCCTCCAGGCTCTCGGTCGGTCCGTCGCGCCAGACCAGCTTGCCGCCCTCGAGGAAGGGCTCGCGGGTGTAGCGCGACAGACCGCGCCCGGCCACGGTATTGACCTCTTCATGCAGTAACCCGGCGTCGAGCAGCTCGCGGATCAGGAAGGCCATGCCGCCGGCAGCCTGGAAGTGATTGATGTCGGCCTTGCCATTGGGATAGACGTGCGCAAGGGTCGGCACCACTTCGGACAGATCGGCCATGTCCTGCCAGGTCAGCAGAATGCCGGCGGCGCGGGCAATGGCCGGCATGTGAAGGGTATGGTTGGTAGAGCCGCCAGTGGCATGCAGGGCGACGATGGAGTTGACCAGGCAGCGCTCGTCGACAATCTCGCCGATGGGCATGAACTGGCCGCTCTGCTTGGTCAGCCGCGTGACCTGCTGCGCAGCCTCGCGGGTCAGCGCATCACGCAGCGGTGTGCCCGGATTGATGAAGGATGCGCCCGGCAGATGCAGGCCCATCACCTCCATCAGCAACTGGTTGGTATTGGCCGTACCGTAGAAGGTACAGGTACCTGGCCCGTGATAGGCGGCCATTTCCGCCGCCAGCAGCTCGTCGCGGGTCGCCTTGCCTTCGGCGTAACGCTGACGCACGTCGGCCTTCTCCTTGTTGGACAGGCCCGAGGTCATCGGCCCGGCCGGCACGAACATCGACGGCAGATGACCAAAACGCAGCGCGCCCATCACTAGGCCCGGCACGATCTTGTCGCACACGCCCAGATACAACGCGGCGTCGAACATGTTGTGCGACAGCGCCACCGCGGTGGACATGGCAATCACCTCGCGACTGGCAATGCCCAATTCCATGCCAGGCTCGCCCTGCGTCACGCCATCGCACATGGCCGGTACGCCACCGGCGAACTGGCCTACCGAACCCAGGTCGCGCAGAGCCTGCTTGATCTGTTCGGGAAAGGTCTCGTAGGGCTGGTGCGCCGACAACATGTCGTTGTAAGCAGAAACGATGGCCACGTTGGCGGCATCCATCAGGCGCAGGGTCTGCTTGTCGTCACCACTGCAACCGGCGACGCCGTGAGCGAAGTTGGCGCACTGCAGCTTGCCACGCTGCGGCCCTTCGCTGGCGGCGGCACGGATCATCTCCAGGTAGCGCTGACGCGTGGCGCGGCTGCGCTCGACAAGACGTTCGGTAACTTCAACAACGCGGGGGTGCATGGGGAATCTCCAGGCTAGCTTCTAGCGTCTGTTCGTATTTACAACAAAATACTGCCACTCAGCGGGCTTGATTTCTATAGCAATGGGAATAATCTTGTAATTACAACAACAAATTGACGAGACCCTCACCATGACACTACGAATCGCCATCAATGGCTTCGGCCGCATCGGCCGCAACGTGCTACGCGCACTCTATACCCAGAATTATCGCCAGCACCTGCAGATCGTGGCCATCAACGATCTGGGCGACAGCGCGATCAATGCCCACCTGCTGCAATATGACAGCGTCCACGGCCATTTCCCTGAAGAAGTTAAAGTCGACGGCGAAAGCCTGTGGATCAAGGGTGATCGCATCGCCGTCAGCGCCATTCGCAACCCGGCAGAGCTGCCCTGGAAAACCCATCAGGTCGATGTGGTGCTGGAATGCACAGGGTTGTTCACCGAGCGAGACAAGGCCGCCGCGCACCTCGCCGCCGGGGCGCGCAAGGTGCTGATCTCCGCACCAGCCAAGGGCGCCGACGCCACCGTGGTGTATGGCGTCAACGAGCAGGTGCTGACGCCTGACATGCAGATCATCTCCAACGCCTCCTGCACCACCAACTGCCTGGCGCCGGTGGCGCAGGTGCTGCACCGTGAGCTGGGCATCGAGCAGGGGCTGATGACCACCATCCACGCCTACACCAATGATCAGAATCTGTCCGACGTTTACCACAGCGACCTATACCGCGCGCGCTCGGCGACCCAGTCAATGATCCCGACCAAGACCGGTGCCGCAGAAGCGGTCGGTTTGGTACTGCCGGATCTGGCTGGCAAGCTCACCGGCATGGCAGTTCGAGTGCCGGTAATCAACGTCTCGCTGGTCGACCTAACCCTGCAGGTCAAGCGCGAGACCACTGCCGAGGAAGTCAACGCCCTGCTCAAGGCTGCCAGCGAGAAGTCTGCCGTGCTGGGCTACAACGCGCTGCCGCTGGTGTCCTGCGACTTCAACCACAACCCGCTGTCATCGATCTTCGATGCCAACCACACCAAGCTCAGCGGCAAGCTGCTCAAGGTCATGGCCTGGTATGACAACGAGTGGGGCTTCTCCAACCGCATGCTGGACAACTGCCTGGTCCTGGCCCGCTTGCACTGAACGAGGAGGCTCGATGAGCCGTATCAGCTTCACTCATGCCCAATTGCCGGCGCGCAAGCGTATCGCCCTGGTGGCGCACGACCACTGCAAGGGCTTTCTGCTGGACTGGTGCGAGCGTCAGCGAGACAAGCTGGCGCGCCATGAGCTGCTGGCTACCGGCACCACCGGCCTGCTTCTAAGCAAACGTCTGGATCTGCCGGTGGAGAGCATGATCAGCGGACCGCTGGGTGGCGACCAGCAGATCGGCGCGCGCATCGCCGAGCAACGCGTGGACATGCTGGTGTTCTTCTGGGACCCCTTCGAACCACAGCCACACGACCCGGACATCAAGGCCCTGCTGCGTGTGGCGGCGGTGTGGAACATCCCGGTAGCCTGCAACGAGAGCAGTGCCGACTACATGCTCAGCAGCAGCCTGCTGGAGCAGCAGCATGAATACCGCATTCCCGACTATCAGGCTTATCTGGCGGCTCGCGGGTAGGGTGTCGCGGGGCCACCTAGGCCATCACCAGTCAGGTGCGCATGGCGCACCCTACGTGAGGCCGCCTTCATCCTCTAGAAATCCACCTTGCCCCGCCCCGCCTTGATCGCCCCGCGCTTGCTCTTGCCGTCCAGGCGACGCTTCTTCGAGCCTAGGGTCGGTTTGGTCGGGCGGCGTTTCTTTTCCACCTTGCCAGCACTACGAATCAACTCGGCAAGGCGCTCCAAGGCGTCGGCGCGATTCTGCTCTTGAGTGCGGTACTGCTGCGCCTTGATGATCACCACTCCATCAGCGGTGATGCGGCTGTCGGCGAGCGTCAGCAGACGCTCCTTGTAGAACGGCGGCAACGACGAGGCCTGACTGTCGAAGCGCAGGTGCACGGCACTGGACACCTTGTTGACGTTCTGCCCACCGGCGCCCTGAGCGCGGATGGCGGTCAGTTCGATTTCTTCATCGGGAAGGTGAACACTGTTGGAGACGATCAGCATGGCCATGAGTTCTTGGAAAGCATGACCATCAGGATACCCGCCATAGCTGTAATCTTTGCTTGAAATTTCCCCACGGCATTCGCGCGGTGGCTCGGCTAACGTAGCAGCCTGTCTTTTTTCGGAAGCACTCGATGGACTCCATAACCCAGGCGGTACTCGGCGCCAGCATCCAGGGCGCGTTGCTCGGCCGCTGGCAGGGGCGCAAGGCGCTGCTCTACGGCGCGATGCTCGCCACCGTTCCCGACCTGGATGTGGTCATGGAATACGGCGATGCCGTGGCCAACATGACCTACCACCGCGGTTTCAGCCACTCGTTGTTTGTACTCAGCGGCTTTGCCCTGTTGCTGACCTGGCTGGCCAGGCGCTTTCGTCCTCACCCGGGTTACTCGGCCAATCGTTTGTTGCTGACGCTATGGCTGGTGCTGATCACTCACCCGCTACTGGACGCCTTCACCAGCTACGGCACCCAACTGTTCTGGCCGCTGATGCCGACACCTACGGCCTGGTCAAGCCTGTTCATCATCGACCCGCTCTACACCCTGCCGCTGATTGCAGCGGTGCTGATCAGCCTGTTCACCGGGTTGCGCGAGCAGAGTTGGCGCGTACCGGCCGTGGCGCTGGCGGTCTCGACGCTGTACATCGGTTTCAGCCTGGCCGGCAAATTCATGGCCGAGCAGCGCGTGGAGCGCGAGCTGGCGCGCCAGGGCATCCAGGCCGAACAGCTGTTCACCACACCGACGCCACTCAATACGCTGCTGTGGCGCGTCATCGTGCTCGATGGCGAGGACTATCACGAAGCCCTGGTCGGCTGGTTCGACGACCAGCCACCGCAACTGCAACGCCTGCCGCGCGGCACGCACCTGCGCGAGCAGTTGACGGCTTCGCCCATGCACCAGCGGCTGGAGTGGTTCACCGGCGGCGTGCTGCGCTACGACCAGGTCGGCGACCGACTGATCGTCACCGACCTGCGCCTGGGCATGACAGGTTTTCATCCTTTCCGCTTCGACTTTGCCCATCTGCAGGACGGCCAATGGCAGGTGCATGAACGCATCGACCGACTGCCCTTCGAACGCGGCGAGGTCGAACACCTGGCACTGCTGTTCAAACGCATCTGGCAACCGCAGCTGGAGATTCCATTGCTGGCCTGGGCTGGTGAGTTGCAGAAACCGCTTTTAACTGAGACTCGCTTGCACTAACGGCGTTACTATCGGCGTTTCCTCTGCCGAGGCAGGACGCCTGCAATGTTGTTTCGCCGCTTCGAATCCCTGATCGACGTCTTCAAACCCAGCCCTGACGTCGCCCCGCCCGCTGGCATGCTGCGCTTCTACGGTCACTACCTGAAACAGGTGTGGCCGCTGATGCTGGCCGTGCTGGTGATCGGCTTCTTCGCTGCCCTGATCGAGGTCGCGCTGTTCGCCTTCCTCGGCCAGTTGATCGACATGGCCCAGGCCAGCACGGATGCCAGCAGCTTCTTCAGCGAGCACCAGAGCGAGCTGCTGTGGATGCTGCTGGTGGCGCTGGTCATCCGCCCCGTGGTGTTCGGCCTGCACAACCTGCTCACCCACCAGGCGGTCAATCCGGGCCTGACCAACCTGATTCGCTGGCAGAACCATCGCTACGTACTCAAGCAGAGCCTGAGCTTCTTCCAGAACGACTTCGCCGGCCGCATCGCCCAGCGCGTGATGCAGACCGGCCCCTCGCTGCGCGACTCGGCGATGCAGGTGATCGACGCACTGTGGCATGTGGTGGTCTATGCCGGCAGCGCGCTGTACCTGTTCGCCGCCGCCGATCTGCGCCTGGTGGTGCCGCTGGCGTTGTGGATCGTCGGTTACAGCGCGGCGCTCTGGTACTTCGTGCCGCGCATCAAGGCGCGCTCGGCCGCCGCCTCCTCGGCGCGCTCGAAAGTCATGGGTCGGGTCGTCGATGGCTACAGCAACATTGCCACGCTCAAGCTGTTCGCCCACTCACAGGAAGAGGAAAGCTACGCCCGTGAAGCCATGCAGGACCTGCTCGACAAGTTCCGCCTGCAGTCGCGCACCATCACTGCGCTGGATTTTCTCATCACCTGCCTCAATGGCGTGCTGATCGTCGGCACCGGTGCGCTGGCCCTGTGGCTGTGGAGCCAGTCGCTGATCACCACCGGCGCCATCGCCCTGGCGCTGGGCCTGGTGATCCGCATCAACAACATGGCCGAGTGGATCATGTGGGTGGTCAACGGCATCTTCGAGAACGTCGGCACCGTACAGGACGGCATGCAGAGCATCGTGCAGCCACGCCAGGTGCTCGACCGCACCGACGCCAAGCCGATCCAGGTGCAGCAGGGCAGCGTGCGCTTCGACGACATCCACTTCCACTACGGTAAGCGCGGCGGCGTGATCGCCGGCCTCAGCATCGATATTCGCCCCGGCGAAAAGATCGGCCTGGTCGGTCCGTCCGGCGCCGGCAAGTCGACCCTGGTCAACCTGCTGCTGCGCCTCTATGACCTGGAAAGCGGCCGCATCCTGATCGACGATCAGGATATCGCCACGGTGACCCAGGAGAGCCTGCGCGCCAACATCGGCGTGGTGACCCAGGACACCTCGCTGCTGCACCGCTCGATCCGCGACAACCTGCGCTACGGCAAGCCCGCTGCCAGCGACGAGGAGCTGTGGGAGGCGGTACGCAAGGCCCGCGCCGATGCCTTCATCCCCACCCTCGACGACAGCCAGGGCGGCCGTGGCATGGATGCGCAGGTCGGTGAACGCGGCGTGAAGCTGTCCGGCGGTCAGCGCCAGCGCATCGCCATCGCCCGCGTACTGCTCAAGGACGCGCCGATCCTGGTGCTGGACGAAGCCACCTCGGCACTGGATTCGGAAGTGGAAGCGGCCATTCAGGAAAGCCTGGACAGCCTGATGGAAGGCAAAACGGTGATCGCCATCGCCCACCGCCTGTCGACCATCGCACGGATGGATCGCCTGGTGGTGATCGACCAGGGCCAGGTCATCGAAACCGGCACCCACGCCGAGCTGATTGCCCACGGCGGTCTGTATGCACGCCTGTGGCAGCATCAGACCGGTGGTTTCGTCGGAGTGGAGTAAAACTGCGGGAGGGGCTTCAGCCGCGACTCGTCGCTACGACTGCATGGATGCAGGAGGTAGAGCGAAGCAGGATGCCAGAGCCGAAAGCGCCTCCCACAACAGCCAGATTACTCCGCAGCCGGCTTCTTGCGCTTGAGCGGCGCGCTGCCGTCTTCACTGACTAACGACGATGGCTTGCCAGCCGGGCGTGGACCGGTCTTGCGCTTGGGCGCGGCGGCCTTCTTCGGGTCTTTCTTCTCGGTCTTTTTCTTCTTGCTGCCAGCGGCCTTGCCGGACGCCTTGAGGTTCTTCGGCCCCTGGTATACGCCTTTCAGTTCCTTGATGGTGCGACGCTCGAAACGCTGCTTGAGGTAGCGTTCGATGCTCGACATCAGGTTCCAGTCGGTGTGGCAAATCAGCGACACCGCCAGGCCTTCGCCACCGGCGCGGCCGGTACGGCCGATGCGGTGCACGTACTCATCGCCGGAGCGCGGCATGTCGAAGTTGATCACCAGATCCAGGCCTTCGACGTCCAGACCGCGCGCGGCAACGTCGGTGGCCACCAGCACCTTGACCGCGCCCTGGCGCAGGCGCTCGATGGCCAGTTTGCGATCCTTCTGATCCTTCTCGCCATGCAGCACGAACGCCTTGACCCCGGCGGTCACCAGCTTGCCGTAGAGGCGGTCGGCCTGCACACGGGTGTTGGTGAAGACGATGGCCTTGTCGTAGGCCTCGTTGGTCAGCAACCAGTCGACCAGCTGTTCCTTGTGGTAGTTGTGGTCGGCCGTAATGATCTGCTGACGGGTACCTTCATTGAGCTGGCTGACGCTGTTGAGCATCAGGTGCTGCGGCTCCTTGAGTACCTTGGCGACCATCTCGCGCAGGCCATTGCCGCCGGTGGTGGCGGAGAACAGCAGGGTCTGGTGCGGCCCGCAAGCCTCGGCCAGACGCTGGGCGTCTTCGGCAAAGCCCATGTCGAGCATGCGGTCAGCCTCGTCGAACACCAGCACTTCGACCTCGTCCAGCGGCAGATTGCCGGCGTTGGCGTGCTCGATCAGGCGGCCCGGCGTGCCGATCAGAATATCGATCTTGCGCATCATCGCGGCCTGCACCTTGAAGTCCTCGCCACCGGTCACCAGACCGGCCTTGAGGAAGGTGAACTGGCCGAAGCGCTCGACTTCCTTGAGCGTCTGCTGGGCCAGCTCGCGGGTCGGCAGCAGGATCAGCGCACGAATGCTCAGACGCTGCTTGGAGTTGCCGTCACCGAGCAGGCGATTGAGCAGCGGCAGAACGAAAGCGGCGGTCTTGCCGCTGCCGGTCTGGGCAATCACCCGTAGGTCCTTGCCCTCCAGCGCAGGCGGAATCGCTGCCGCCTGCACCGGAGTCGGCTCGACGAAATTAAGCTCGGCCACGGCTTTCAGCAGGCGTTCATGCAGGGCGAATTGGGCAAACACGGGGGCACTACCTCAGAGAAATCGACAAAACGGTGCATAGCCTAACGGTTTCCGCCGCCGGGGCCGAATTTCTTTGCATGAAACTCGCGTTCAGGCGACGACGGGCGGCCGCCTGGAGTCGCTATCCGGCAGGAGCAGATCGGCCGAGATGTTGTGTTGATCGCCATCGCGACCGGGATCGTCTACGAAATCCTGCGTAACGTGCTGGACTGATCAGCGAACGCGCCGACGAGTGGCACGCCCTCTGTCGAACTTGTTCTGCGGCCATCGATCTATCTGTCAGATAACCCGCGTGCGGAGGCACCATGAACGCTTCGCTGATCTACCACGTCACGTCGAGCCTCGACGGCTATATCGCGCGCCCCGATGGCCGCATCGACTGGTTCGATTCGCCACGGGAGGCCGATGAAGAGTACGCCTTTCAGTACTTCTACTCCGGCATCGATGCCCTGCTGATGGGCCGCGGTACCTACGAGGCGTTGCTCAAGCGTGGCGGTCCCTGGCCTTATCCCGGCAAGCCCTGCGTGGTGCTGACTCGCCTCGCTCTGCCGCGCGCCGCGGACGAAATACAGCTGACGCACTGCACACCGGCTCAAGCCGTGGCAGCACTGAACGAGGCCGGTTTCCAGCGCATCTGGCTGGTCGGCGGCAGCCTGCTGGCGGGTAACTGCTACACCGCCGGACTGATCGACGAAGTGGTGATCAACCTGGTACCGCACCTGCTCGGCGCCGGTATTCCACTGCTGGCCACCGGCATGGAACGCAGCCTGACGCTGAGCGAGCAACGCCGCTTCAACAACGGCACGTTGCAAGTGCACTACCAGGTGCAGAAGCAGGCCAGCATGCCAACGCAGATCCCCGCGCCGCGCATCAACGCGGCCTGATGTTCTCGCGCTGCTGCTTGCGCAGCAGCCGGGCACTGTCCCAGCCGACCAGCAGCACAGCCGCCCAGATCGGCAGGTAGGTCAACCACTGCCCCGCATCGAAGGTCTCGCCCAGCACCAGTAGCGCCACGGCGAACAACAGCACTGGCTCGACATAGCTGAGAATGCCGAACAGCCCCAGAGGCAGCAGCCGGCTGGATGCCATGTAGGCCGCGAAGGCCAGCGTACCGATCAGCGCCATCACCGGCACCAGCAACCACAGCAGCGGACGCTCAGCGAATGCGCCAACCGGCCCGTAGGCAACGATCAGCCAAATCGCCAACGGCGCCAGCATCAGCATCTCCAGCACGAAACCGGACAGCGCATCGAGGCGCATCCAGCGGCGCAGCATGAAGTAAGGCGGATACCCCAACGCAGTGATCAGCGTCAGCCAGGAGAACGCCTGGATGCGCCACAGCTCGTGCAGCACGCCGAGCATGGCGCAGGTCACTGCCAAGCGCTGCAGCGGACGCAGGCGCTCGCCGTAGAACAGCCGACCGGTCAGCACCATTGCCAACGGCAGCAGGAAGTACCCCATGGACACTTCCAGCATATGCCCGGCCAAGGGCGCCCAGAGAAACAGCCCCCACTGCACGCCAATCAAGGCCGCCGCCAGCGGGCAGGCAGCCAACAACAGCGGCTCGTGGCGCAGACGCACGAAGGTCTCGCGCAGCAAGGTGGTCTGCCCTGCCAGCAGCACCAGCAGCAGAACCAACGGAATCGACCAGAGCACGCGCTGAGCGAATATCTGCACGCCATCGAGCGGCGTCAGCCACTGCACGTAGCCAGGCAGCACGGCAAACAGCATCGACGCGCCAACCGATAGCGCCACACCCCGCCCGGACAGCTGCATCAGTGCACCCCGGCGGGCGTACGACGCGCGCGTCCCAGATTGACCAGCGGCAGCGACGCCGCAATCACCGCACCGCCCAGAGCCAGGCGCAGCAGATCGGCGTCGTGATTCCAGATCAGCAGATTGACCAGCAAACCGGCCGGCACCAGTGCATTGTTCATCACCGCCAGGGTGCCGCCATCGACCAGGCTGGCGCCCTTGTTCCACCAGTACAGTCCCAATCCGGACGCCACCACACCAAGCCAGACCAGCACGCTCCACTGCAGTGCGCTGCTTGGCAGTCGCTCGCCGTTGCCCAGTAGCAGGAAGGCCGGCAGCGCGATCAGCAGCGCACCCAGGTAGAAGAAACCAAAGCGTCTGTATTGCGGCTCGGTGGAGGGGTGTTTGAACAGCAGATGCTTGTACAGCACCTGCCCGGCGGCGAAGGTGAAGTTGGCCACCTGCAGCAACAGGAATCCGAGCAAAAAGCCGCTGCTGATACCGTCGTAGCGGATGATCCCGGCACCCAGCACCGCCACCAGCGCAGCCAGCAGTGCCCAGGGGTTGAACCGGTGGTTCAGCGCATCCTCGATCAGCGTTACATGCAGCGGTGTGAGGATGGTGAACAGCAGCACCTCCGGCACCGTCAGCACCGAGAAGCTCAGGTACAGGCACACGTAGGTGATGCCGAACTGCAGGGCGCCGATCAGCAACATGCCGCGCACGAACGCCGGAGCATGACCGCGCCAACGGGTCAGCGGCACGAACAGCAAGCCGGCGATGACGATGCGCGTCAGCACCGCAAAATAGCTGTCGACCCGGCCGGCCAGGTACTCACCGATCAGGCTGAAGGAAAACGCCCACAGCAGGGTCACGATCAACAGATAGCGCATGGTCACCTCAGGAACAGGCGGCGACCTTAGCGCGTTCATCGCGGACGTACAATCGACAGCAGGCGAACCCCACCGGCCTCACGTGCAAGCCGTCGCCACCGGGCAAGAGCGCGTCGCCAGGCCCACGTAAAAAAGCCGGTCATTGCTTGCGCAATGCCCGGCAGAAGCGCCCAGGAGCCCAGGCGCCAGGAGAGTCTCGGATCAGGCCACTTCAGCCAGCTTGGCTTTGGCCTGGGCCAGGCCTTTCTCGCTGAACTCGGCGCCCATATTCAGGCCTTCGGCATGAATGAACTGCACATCGTGGATACCGATGAAGGCCAGCGCCTGACGCAGGTAGGGCTCCTGATGATCCAGGCCGCTGCCGGCGTAGATACCGCCACGAGCCGTGAGCACGAAGGCACGTTTGCCGGTCAGCAGGCCCTGCGGACCGGTTTCGGTGTACTTGAAGGTGACGCCAGCGCGCAGCACATGGTCCAGCCAGGCCTTGAGGGTGCTGGGGATGGCGAAGTTGTACATCGGCGCGGCCAGCACCAGCACATCGGCGGCCAGCAGCTCATCGGTCAGTTGATTGGAGCGGGCCAGGGCAGCTTTCTCGGCATCGCTCTGCTGCTCGCTCGGGGTCATCCAGCCACCCAACAGCGTGGCGTCGAGGTGCGGCACCGGTTCGGCCGCCAGATCACGCACCTGGACCTGATCAGCCGGGTGCGCAGCCTGCCAATTGGCGATGAATTGCTGGGTCAGCTCGCGGGAGACCGAACCTTGCTGGCGGGCGCTGCTTTCGATTACGAGAATACGGGACATGTCTGAGGCTCCATCAAGGTGAACAAGAGTCGATGGAGCAGAGAATAGAGATGCGACTTTCGATTAAAAAGCGTAAATATCCGCTTACATATATCGACTAATTTGATTTATCGACTGGTCGCATCTAGGCTTTCATCACTTCAGGTTGCAGGTCAGCTTGATCCGCAGACGAATCACACTACGGGTGAACTTGACCGCCATGTTGTTGCTGGCGCCAGGCGCCAACACGGTACGCCGGATGCGCGGTGCCTCGGGGCCATTTTGGAACACGGCACTGCACTCGGCTTCGCTCTGACCGTAGTTGTAGAGCATCAGGGCCGCCATGTTGTGGTCGATTTCCTGAGTGGTGGCGGAGACCTCGGCGCCGTTGAACTGTTTTTCCACCTCGATGGGGTAGGCATGGGCAGCCAACGGCATACAGGCCAGCAGCAAGCAGATTATTTTTTTCATCGGTGCTCTCCTACATGGGATCGCCAGTGTAGGTGGAGATCGTCGGCGATAACAGCCGACTCAGGCAGGATGATGTGATGAAAGCTCCTCGCGTAACCCTGGATCAATGGCGCACGCTGCAGGCCGTGGTGGATCAGGGCGGCTTCGCCCAGGCTGCCGACGTGCTGCACCGCTCGCAGTCCTCGGTCAGCTATACCGTGGCACGCATGCAGGAACAGCTCGGTGTACCACTGCTGCGCATCGACGGTCGCAAGGCCGTGCTCACCGAAGCCGGCGATGTATTGCTGCGCCGCTCACGGCAACTGGTCAAGCAGGCCAGTCAGTTGGAAGACCTGGCCCACCACATGGAACAGGGCTGGGAAGCCGAAGTGCGCCTGGTGGTGGATGCCGCCTACCCCACCGCCAACCTCGTCCGTGCCCTGACCGCCTTCATGCCGCAAAGCCGCGGTTGCCGCGTACGCCTGCGCGAGGAAGTGCTGTCCGGCGTCGAGGAGGTGCTGCTCGAAGGCACCGCCGACCTGGCCATCAGTGCGCTGAACATCACCGGTCACCTGGGCATCGAGCTCAATGAGGTGGAATTTGTCGCCGTCGCCAACCCGGAACACCCCCTGCACCGCCTGCAACGCGAACTGAGCTTTCAGGACCTGGAAGGTCAGATGCAGGTGGTCACCCGTGACAGTGGCCGCTTGCAGCCGCGCGACGCCGGCTGGCTGGGCGCGGAACAGCGCTGGACAGTGGGCAGCCTGCCGACCGCACGCACCTTCGTCAGCAGCGGCCTGGGCTTCGCCTGGCTACCACGCCACCTGATCGTTCGCGAACTGCAGGAAGGTCTGCTGAAACCCTTGCCCCTGACCCAGGGCGGCCTGCGCAAGCCGCGCTTCTTCCTCTACAGCAACAAGGAGCGCGTGCTCGGTCCGGCCACGCAGATTCTCATCGAGCTGATCAAGAACTTCGACGCGGCGCCGCTGGACGCCGCCTTTGCCGCGCCGCAGTCGCCCAACTGAGAGCCTGCCCATGTCCTACTTCGACAACGACGGTTGCCAACTGCATTACGAAGACTACGGCCACGGCACGCCCCTGTTACTGGTGCATGGCCTGGGTTCGAGCACGCGCGACTGGGAATACCAGATCCCGGTGCTCGCCCAGCACTATCGGGTCATCGCCCTCGACGTGCGCGGCCACGGCCGCTCGGACAAGCCGCGCGAGGCTTATCGCATCGCCGATTTCGCTGAGGATGTCGCCGCCCTGATCGACCACCTGCAGCTTGCACCCGTGCACCTGGTAGGCATCTCCATGGGTGGGATGATCGGCTTCCAGCTCGGCGTAGACCGCCCCGAACTACTGCGCAGTCTGACCATCGTCAACAGCGGCCCAGAGGTGAAGGCCAAGAGCGCACGCGACTGGCTGGAAATCGGTAAACGCTGGACGCTCTCGCGTCTGCTCAGCCTGGACACCATCGCCAAGGCGCTGGGAAAGCTGCTGTTCCCCAAACCGGAGCAGGCCGAACTGCGTCGCAAGGTCGAAGAACGCTGGCCGCAGAACGACAAACGCGCCTACCTCGCCAGTCTTGACGCGATCATCGGCTGGGGCGTGCGTGAACGCCTCGATCGCATCACCTGTCCTACCCTGGTGATCACCGCCGACCGCGACTACACGCCCGTTGAACGCAAGCGCGAATACGTGGCAGAAATGCCCAACGCGCGCCTGCTGGTCATCGAAAACTCGCGCCACGCCACACCACTGGATCAACCAGAACGCTTTAATAACGCCCTGCTCGCCTTTCTCGGCGAGACCGCCAACAAGGAAAACTGACCATCATGCTCAAGCAACTCGTTCTCGCCACCGGCGCCCTGCTGCTGTCCTCCAGCCTGCTGGCCGCAGAAAATCCCAAGGTCCTGCTGACCACCAGCCTGGGTGAAGTGGAAGTGGAGCTGGCCGCCGACAAGGCGCCAATCAGCACGCAGAACTTTCTCAAGTACGTCGACAGTGGCTTCTATAACGGCACCCAGTTCCACCGGGTGATTCCGGGCTTCATGGTCCAGGGCGGCGGTTTCGATGCCGACATGCGCCAGAAGGACACCAACACGCCGATCAAGAACGAGGCCGACAATGGCCTGCACAACGTGCGCGGCACCCTGGCCATGGCCCGTACTCAGGTACGCGACTCAGCCACCAGCCAGTTCTTCATCAACCACAAGGACAACGCCTTCCTCGACCACAGCTCGCGTGACTTCGGCTACGCCGTATTCGGCAAGGTCACCCGCGGCATGGACGTGGTGGACAAGATCGCCCAGGTCCCCACCGGCAACCGCGGCATGCACCAGAACGTACCGCGCGAGCCAGTGCTGATCATCGACGCCAAGCGTCTTTAGGACACTGACGTAGCCCGGATGAAATCAGGGAGTTGCAACACACCCTCCCCGGATTGCATCCGGGCTACGAGCCCCACGAACGACAAAGCCGCCCAATTGGGCGGCTTTTCATTCGATCTCGCGAGCTAGAGTCATGCAATACCGATGGCGGCCCCACAAAAACAGGCGAGAAAGCGGAGTGTGCTGTAGCACATGAGCATGACTCGCTTCGCTCGCCCCTACGGGGCCGCACTAAAGTGCGTTGGCCGCAAGCGGCCTGCCGAGCCTGTTTTTAACGCAGCAGGGCCGACGCGCAGCAGATCGACGGCTTACTTCTCGACGAAGGCGCGCTCGATCAGGTAGTCCCCCGGCTCACGCATACGCGGGGAGATCTTCAGACCGAAGCTGTCGAGCACTTCGCTGGTCTCGTCGAGCATGCTCGGGCTGCCACAGATCATGGCGCGGTCGTCCTGCGGGTTGATCGGCGGCAGGCCGATATCGGCGAACAGTTTGCCGCTGCGCATCAGGTCGGTCAGGCGGCCCTGGTTCTCGAACGGCTCGCGGGTCACGGTCGGGTAGTAGATCAGCTTGTCCTTCAGCGCATCACCGAAGAATTCGTTCTGCGGCAGGTGCTCGGTGATGAACTCGCGGTAGGCCACTTCGTTCACGTAGCGCACGCCGTGAACCAGAATCACCTTCTCGAAGCGCTCGTAGGTTTCCGGGTCCTGAATCACGCTCATGAACGGTGCCAGACCGGTGCCGGTGCTGAGCAGATAGAGGTGCTTGCCGGGGTTGAGGTCATCGAGCACCAGCGTGCCGGTGGGCTTCTTGCTGATGATGATCTCGTCGCCTTCCTTCAAGTGCTGCAGCTGCGAGGTCAGCGGGCCGTCCGGCACCTTGATGCTGAAGAATTCCAGGTGTTCTTCCCAGTTCGGGCTGGCGATGGAATAGGCGCGCATCAGCGGGCGGCCGCTCTCCTGCTGCAGGCCGATCATCACGAACTGACCATTCTCGAAGCGCAGACCCGGATCGCGGGTGCACTTGAAGCTGAACAGCGTATCGTTCCAGTGGTGGACGCTGAGCACGCGCTCGACGTTCATATTGCTCATGATGATTTCCTCGAAGAACTTCAGCGCCAAAGGCGCGATTGCGCGGCATTCTATTCGCGGCAACAATATCTGTTAAGTGGATTATCAAGATATAGGTTATCGGTTATATCGATATGCGATTTACTCTCAGACAACTTCAGGTGTTCGTTGCCGTGGCGCAGCATGAAAGCGTCTCGCGCGCCGCGCAATCGCTCGCATTGTCGCAGTCTGCGACCAGCACTTCGCTGACCGAACTGGAACGCCAATCCGACTGCCAGTTGTTCGATCGCGCCGGCAAGCGTCTGGCGCTCAATGCCCTGGGCCGACAGCTACTGCCCGAGGCTGTGGCGCTGATCGACCAGGCGCGCGAAATCGAACGCCTGCTGGGCGGCAAGAGCGGTTATGGCTCACTGCACGTCGGCGCCACGCTGACGGTGGGCAACTACCTGGCCACCCTGCTTATTGGCAGCTTCATGCAGCGCCACCCCGAATGCAGGGTGAAGCTGCAGGTCCACAACACCGCCCATGTGGTGCAGCAAATCGCCCACTACGAGCTGGACCTGGGCTTGATCGAAGGCGACTGCCAGCACCCGGATATCGAGGTGCAGCCGTGGGTCGAGGACGAACTGGTGGTGTTCTGCGCGCCGCAACACCCGCTGGCCCAACGCGGCAGTGCCAGCCTGGAAGAGCTGACGCACGAAGCCTGGATTCTGCGTGAGCAGGGCTCAGGCACACGACTGACTTTTGATCAGGCCATGCGTCATCACCCGCGCAATCTGAACATTCGCCTGGAGCTGGAACACACCGAGGCAATCAAGCGCGCCGTGGAATCCGGTCTGGGCATCGGCTGCATCTCACGCTTGGCGCTGCGCGACGCCTTTCGTCGCGGCAGCCTAATGCCGGTGGAAACGCCAGAGCTGGACCTGCGCCGGCAGTTCTACTTCATCTGGCACAAGCAGAAGTACCAGACAGCGGCGATGCGCGAATTTCTTGAACAGTGTCGTGCGCTGACCGCCGGCGTCAGTCGCAGCGATCAGATCGTTCTGCCGCCGATCGTCTGAGCGTCAGCCAAGCAGGATGACTGCCCAGACCGAGGCGATCATGCCCAGCGCCACGAACTGCGCGGCGCTGCCCATGTCCTTGGCATTCTTCGACAGCGGATGGCGCTCCAGAGAAATGCGGTCGATGGCCGCCTCGATCGCCGAGTTGAGCAACTCGACGATCAGCGCCAGCAGACACACAGCCACCATCAGCGCACGCTCACCGCGGCTGACGTCGAGCAGGAACGCCGATGGAATCAGCACCAGATTGAGCAACACCAGCTGGCGAAAGGCTGCTTCGCCGAAGAACGCGGCGCGCAGGCCATCGAGCGAATAGCTGGCGGCGTTGAGGATACGTTTCAGGCCGGTCTGGCCCTTGAATGGCGACATGCGCCTCACCCCTTCTGGAAGAGGCGCGCAGCTTACTGCATCCGCAGCGCGAGCACCTATATGCGAGATCGCGAGCTAAACGATAGCAAGTGAGGCGGCGCAGTTTACGGGCTGTAAATGAGCAGGCCGAGCCTGCATTCAACGCAGCGCCGATGCGCAGCTCACTGCGCGGGGATCGATTCCATCTGCTGCAACAGCAGCGCCGCCTGAGTGCGGGTGCGCACGCCCAGCTTGCGAAAGATCGCCGTCACATGCGCCTTGACCGTCGCTTCGGACACGCTCAATTCGTAGGCGATCTGCTTGTTCAACAGCCCTTCGCAGACCATGGTCAAGACGCGGAACTGCTGCGGTGTCAGGCTGGCCAGGCCGGCACTGGCTGCCTTGGCCTCGGCGGAAACCGGCGCCCCCTCCTCGGCCAGCGGCGGCCACCAGGTGTCACCATCGAGTACATGGCGCACCGCTTGCTGCAGGGTTTCCAGTGGGCTGGATTTGGGGATAAAGCCACTGGCCCCGAATTCGCGGGAGCGGTTGACCACGGAGGCTTCTTCCTGGGCGGAGATCATCACCACAGGGATCTGCGGGTACTGCCCACGCAGCAATACCAGACCGGAAAAACCGTAGGCACCGGGCATATTGAGGTCAAGCAGGACCAGGTCCCAATCACTCTTGGCGGCAAGGTGGTTTTCAAGCTCTGCGATGCTGGCAGCTTCTACCAGATGCACTTCAGGCCCCAGGCCCAGGGTCAGAGCTTGTTGCAGCGCGCTGCGAAACAGCGGGTGGTCGTCAGCAATCAGGATTTCGTAGGCGGCCATTGGCAGATCCTGTTCTTGTTATAAGTGGCACTGAGGTGAGTATGGCAGTGCTTTTCGCCTGACGACCCGCTCAAGCCTGCTCAATGAGCATCACAGACTCCCCACTCGGACCGACGGCGGCGCTCAGCATGCCGAGCTGTGACGGGGTGGTCAAGCTCAATGCTTTGCGGCAGGATGCGCAACTTTCCCGCCGAGACGCCCCAATGCGAAGCCAAGCCCTGCGCGCCGACCTGTTGATGCTGATTACCGCGATGATCTGGGGCAGCGCCTTCGTCGCCCAGCGTCTGGGCATGGATAACATCGGCCCCTTTCTTTATACCGGCCTGCGCTTCACCCTCGCCTGCCTGGTTCTGTTGCCGGTGCTGGCGTTGCTGCAGCGTCGCCAACAGCGGCCCACTGCGCCACTGAATCGCAGCCTGCTGGTGGGTGGTGTGATCATGGGGCTGGCGCTGTCGCTAGGGATCAACCTGCAGCAGGTCGGCCTGCTGTTCACTACGGTGACCAACTCAGGCTTCATCACCGGTTTGTACGTGATCGTGGTACCGATTCTCGGCCTGCTGATCGGCCAGCGCAGCAGCGCGGGCATCTGGTTGGGCGCCAGTCTGGCAGTGGTCGGCATGTTCCTGCTAAGCGTCGGCGAAGGCTTTACCGTGGCCTCGGGCGACTGGCTGCAGTTGGCTGGCGCCTTCGTCTGGGGCATTCATGTGCTGCTGGTAGGTTTCTTCGCCGGCCGTCATGACCCGTTGCGCCTGGCCTTCATCCAGTTCGCCACCTGCGCGGTGATCAGCCTGTTGCTGGCACTGGTTTTCGAGACCGCGACACTGGACGGCATCATTGCCGCCGGTCCGGCGATCCTCTACGGCGGCGTGTTCGGCGTGGCGATCGGCTTCACCCTGCAGGTAGTGGCGCAGCAGCATGCCATCGCCTCGCACGCGGCGATCATCCTCTCGCTGGAGGCGGTGTTCGCTGCCATCGCCGGCGCCCTGTTGCTGAGCGAAGTGCTGGCACCGCGCGGCTATCTGGGTTGTGCGCTGATGTTCGGCGGCATGCTGCTGGCGCAGCTGTGGCCCAAGCCACTGCCCAGCGAACTCAGCGGTACGTCTGCAAACGCTGGTGCAGAGCGTCGTTGAGATCCAGCGGCAAACGCCGTTTGGCAGCCAGGTAGTGCTGGCTGAAGACGTCGAGATAATCGTCCAGCGCCTCACCAGCACGCAGGTCGCCAGCCAGTTCCAGGCACATGGCGGCCACCTCGGCGGTGCACAGGTGCTCGCCACGGGTAGAACGACGCAGGCGATAACGCGATAGCTGCGCCGGCGTCAGGCTGAGCACCGGCAGCGCGTCCAGATACGGGCTCTTGCGAAACATCTTGCGCGCCTCGGTCCAGGTGGCGTCGAGCAGCACGAACAGCGGACGCTTGCCGGGCGCCAGCGTCACCTCCTCGACCACGCGCTGCGGCGCTACGTATTCACCGGGAAAGACCAGATACGGCTGCCACTGCGGATCGGCCAAAAGCTCCAGCAGCGCCGGATCGACGGCCGTGCGCGTCCAACCAAAGGCGTGGGTTTCTGGCACCACATCAGCAATCAGCCAGCCGGTATTGCTCGGTTTCAGCGCCTCAATGTCATGCATCACCAGGCACATGGCGGCATTGGCCTCGACCTGCGGGCGCCAGGCGCACAGGCAATGGGTCGGCTGCACCCGGCAGTGCGGGCAACGCTCGGCACGCGAACCACGGGCAACGAAGGGTTTGAGACTGCGCGCCAGGCGCTCTGTGCGCAGGCGGGCGACGGCATGTGGGGCTGGATGGGTCATGGCGGGAGCGACAACGAACGGGGGCGCGAGTCTAGCATCCCCGTTCGCTGTCAAGGCGACTCAGAAGCTGTGGTTCAACGCCAGCCCAATGAAGTGGATACGCGTCTCGTACTCGCCCTTGAAGTTGCCACCGTTGCCGGTGCAGCGTACGCCACTGTCCTGGTACAGCCCGCCGGAACCTGGCACCCAGCCGGCCGGGGAGCAGCCGTCCTGGTAGTCCATCTTGCCGCTGGAGAACTGCACGTAGCTGTAGGCGAAGTCCAGCGAGGTATCGCGCGTCACCTTGTAGTTGGCACCGAACGACAGCCAGTAGCGGTCCGCATCGGGAAAGGCCGGATGACGCAACTGCGGCGAATTGACCGGCGAGCGGTCGTAGGCAACACCGGTACGCAACAGCAGGTCATCGCTGTACTGGTAGTTCATGCCAAGGGAGATCTTGTAGCTGTCCTTCCAGTCCTGCTTGACGTTCAGGTCGCCCTCGGTAACGCCATTGAAGTAGGGATAGCCGGCGACCTGATCGATGCCAATGCGTACTTCGTCCAGCCGTGAATGGCGAGTGAAGGTCACATCCGCCATCAGCGCCACCTTATCGTTGAGCTGGTGGAAGGCATTGAAGGAAAGCATTTCCGGCGTATCGATAGCGGTCTTGCCCTTGGAGTTGGGATGCAACCGAGTCGCAGCGAACTCCCCGGGATTGACCCAGTTGCCCTGATCGAACAACTCCTGCAGGGCATCGGTCGGAGGCACGTAGATATCGACAATAGGGATGGTGACACCGCCCTCTAGCGAGGTATCCGGTGAGGGAACGCTACCCTGCACATCGGCGAAGCTCCACTTGGTCTCCCCTTCGAGGGTGTGGCGGATATTGGAACGATAGGACACGCCAAAGCGCGTCGATTCGGTCGGCTCCCACAAGTAGCCAATGTTCCAACCAAAGCCCCAATCATCGCCTTTGACCCGAAAATAGCCGTCGCCCCGAACGTTATCGGCAAAGTTGCCTGCAACACAATCGACGAATCCGTCCCTATCGGCAACACCGCGGCAGGAAGTGATTTCATCCGGTACAGGAACCCCCGCGATACCACCCACGATAGGCCCGAGAATGGGATCGGCAGCATTCCTGGTGCTGTCATAGTTCGCATCGACGAACTGCCCCGCCAACTGCCGCGAAGCACCTTTGACATCCGCCGCACCGCGCTGAATGGACTTGATGTACTGCGCCGACACGCCAAAGCCGACACTGTGGTGCTCGTTGAAACGGTAGGAAATGCTCGGATTGAAGGTCACCGTCTCCAGGCTGGCCGACTGAATGCCGTAGCGGCCGGCCCAATCCTCTTTGTAATCGAGCTTGGCGCCGAACGGGGTGAAGATCCCCAGGCCGATCGTCACCCGGTCGTTGATCTCGTGGGAAAAATAGAAGTTGGGGGCGGCGGCGGCATCGGGCAGGAACTCGCCCGCATCCCCCGACACAGGATTGCCGAATACATCGCTGCTGCCCTTGTCTTCGTACTTGCCATCCGGGAGCAGAATGCTCAATCCAGAGGTGACCTGGGTACCCTTGAGCCGGGCCAGGCCGGCCGGATTGTAGAAAATGGTCGAGGGGTCGGCGGCCTCGGCACCGTTGGCATGCGCCGAACCCTGCGCCGCCACCGACTGCGAACCAAAGTGATAACCGGATGCCTGCACCTGCGTAACGGGCAAAACCAGTAAACTGCCGACCACCACATGCGATGGCCAGCGCCGAAAGAGCATTGTCATTGTTATTCTCCTGCACGCTGCTTGAACACCGTGCAGCTCGGCGATAACCAGAGGCAGACTTCAGGCAGGTCCGTACTGGCGACATCCGACTACAACGGCGGCTCACAGTCTGTGACGTGCAGGTTTGGCCTATGATCCCCGGCCTTTGGTCGTGATGACGGGCACAGGCCGGAGGCCAGTATGTCCCCATCGGTAACACTTTGTTTCATGCAGGCAAATAGCCGGCGACGCGAACATTCGCCGCGAGCCCCTGTCCAACCCAGGTTCACGCTTTCAGGAGTCACAAGACATGCTGCGTTACATCCTCCCCGCTCTCGCGTTCAGCCTGCTGCTTCCCACTGCCCAGGCAGCCTCGTTGAAGGAGATGGAACTGACTCGCACCCTGGAGCAAGTCGCCCGGCAGAGTAGCGAGGGCACGCCGCGGGCGATCAATGAGGACATTCTCGATCAGGGCTATACCGTGGAAGGGCACACGCTGATCAACCATCTCAGCGTGCGTGAAGCGCATGCGGCGCAGATGCGCGGCAACCCCGACACCGTGCGCGCTCAGTTGGCCGCCAGCGTCTGTCGCAATCCCGGCTATCGCAACCTGTTGGCCCAGGGGGCACAACTGCGCTACCAGTTCAGCGAATACCGCAACAACCGCCCGGTGACCGTCGAAGTGTTCGACAAGAGCGACTGCGGCCTCTGACCTGAGGCTGACATCAGTCCCTTTCCGCTCGGCGCTGCGCGTCATCGGCGCGCAGCTCGGCGAGCAAAGCCTCCATGTAGCGCGAGCGCCGTACGCCACCCTCAAGGCGACGCATGCACTCATCCTCCAGACTCAACTGGTTGGTTCGTGCAGCTTGTTGCAACATGCGATAGAGGTCTGTTTCGATCTCCAGAATCAGCTTGGGCATACCTGCCCCTCCCTTCCTATTGACCACACAGCAGACTCGACCTGGCAGGTGAGGTTCCACCAGCCCGTCGGGGTCACTTGTTTTTCGCCCACCAGTCTTGAGCGAAGCACTTCAGCAGCAGTTGATGAGCGATTGATGCATAACACTGAGCCCAGCGCCATGGCTGCGCTGCAGCGATCACAGCACTGAACACAGCCTGCTCTGTACAAGTAAATCAGAAGCCTGACCCGAGCTTGTGCGCTCAGACAAACGGCAGGGCATAGGCCAACTATGCTGAGAAAACCGCCCCGCAGGCTGGCTGACCTGCATCAAGGCCAGCAACGGACAAAAACGACAGACTCGCCTCATCATCACGACGAGGATAGAACAATGGCCCTGCTCACCTTCATCGGCGCGATCCAGCAAGTCACGGGCTCCTGCTACTTGGTAGAGAGCCGCGATGGCGCCAAGGTGCTGCTCGAATGCGGCATGCACCAGGGACGCCGCCAGGAGGAGGATCTGAACCGCAGTGCATTTCCTTTCGACCCACGCAGCCTGGATGCGGTGGTGATCTCCCACGCCCACCTCGATCACAGCGGGCTGCTGCCGCGCCTGGTCGCCGAAGGTTATCGAGGCCCGATCCACGCCACCGAGGCCAGCTGCGAACTGCTCGAGCTGATGCTGCTGGATTCGGCCTTCCTCCAGGAGAAGGACGCCGAATGGGAAAACCGCTGGCGCGCACGCCAGGGCAAGGCAGCAATCAAACCGCTCTACACCATCGCCCATACCGAACAGGCGCTCAGCCAGCGCCGTGCGCATGCCTACGGCACAGCGGTCGAGGTTGCCAAGGGCGTGCAGGTCACCTTCCACAATGCCGGCCACATCCTCGGTTCGGCCATCGTCGAGATGCAGGTAGAGGATCATCACCTGCACCGTCATCTGGTGTTCTCCGGCGACCTGGGCAATACCTGCTCGCCGCTGATGCAGGCGCCAACCCAGCTGAATCAGGCGGACGTGTTGCTGATGGAGTCGACCTACGGCGACCGCAATCACCGCCCCAGCGACGAAACCCTGGAAGAGCTGGCCGACATCCTGCAGCAAGCCCATAGCGAGGGTGGCAATGTACTGATCCCCTCCTTCGCCGTTGGCCGCACCCAGGACCTGATCTATTACCTCGGCCGCTTTTATCAGGAAGGCCGTCTGCCACAGCAGGCCGTGTTCCTCGACAGCCCCATGGCGATCCGCGCCAACGCCATCTACAGCCGCTTTCATGACCAGTTCGCGGCTACCGATCGCGCGGCGCTGGCAGCCAAGGGTGTCAAGCGAGTCGAGGACTGGCTGCCAGTGTTGCGCTGCACGCCGACGGCCGAAGAGTCGATGGCGATCAACCGGATCAAGAGCGGCGCGATCATCATCGCCGGTGCCGGCATGTGCAATGGCGGGCGTATCGTTCATCACTTCAAGCACAACCTCTGGCGCGAGAACTGCCATCTGGTGTTCCCCGGCTTCCAGGCCAAGGGCACGCTAGGCCGTTTGATCGTCGACGGCGCCGAAACCGTCAAGGTGCTGCACCAGCGCATCGCGGTGAAAGCCAAGGTGCATACTCTGGGCGGCTTCTCCGCCCATGCCGGGCAATCGCAGTTGCTCGACTGGGCCAGCCAGTTCGAGCATCACCCCGAGCTGTATCTCGTACATGGCGAACTGGAAAAAATGCAGGCCCTGCAAGCCGCTCTGCGCGAACGCCTCAACTGGATCGCCAACATTCCCGAACCTGGTGAACAGATCGCCCTGTAACCGGTGCTTAGAACCCGTTCACGATCTCGCGAGCTAGAGCACTGCAACACCGATGGCGGCCCCACAAAAATAGGCGAGGAACGGTCGGAGTCGCGTGCGACTTTACGAGTTGTAAATGAGCATTCCGACCGGGCTGGCGTTCCAGCCAGTTTTTAACGCCGCAGGGCCGACGCGCAGCAGATCGTGAACAAGTTCTTACGAAAAGGCGGCAACGAAACGGCAGACTGCCTGCGGCAAGCTGCTCAACACTCCATAATCAAGGAACCGGCCACCGCGAGAGGCTACTCGCCTCTCACAGGCCAAGAAGAGGAGAGTTTCCATGCCCTTTGAACCGGACGACTATCTGTCGCGCCACGTGCAAACCAGCGAGGTCGACCTGAGCAGCAAGGTGGAAGAGCTGGTCGCTCTGGCAACCCCGAGCAACAGCCCCAACCTATCGCTGTACCGCGAGATGCTCACCACGGTGATCCACATGGCCCAGGCGGATCGTAACCGCTGGGACGCCAAGATCATGATGCAGACCCTGCGTGAGATGGAGCATGCCTTCGGCGTGCTGGAACAACTGAAACGGCGGCGCAAGGTCACGGTGTTCGGCTCGGCACGAACGCCAGCCGATCATCCCCTGTACAGGCAGGCACGTGAGCTCGGCGCATTACTGGCACACCGCGATCTGATGGTGGTCACGGGTGCCGGTGGCGGCATCATGGCCGCCGCTCATGAAGGCGCCGGCGCAGAAAGCAGCCTGGGCTTCAATATCACCCTGCCCTTCGAACAAACCGCCAATGCGACCATGCGCGGTAGTCATCACCTGCTGTCGTTCCACTTCTTCTTTCTGCGCAAGCTGTTCTTCGTCAAGGAGGCCGACGGTCTGGTGCTTTGCCCCGGCGGCTTCGGCACTCTCGACGAAGCGCTGGAAGTGCTGACCCTGATCCAGACCGGCAAGAGCCCACTGGTGCCCGTGGTACTGCTCGACCAACCGGGCGGCAGCTACTGGGAGGACGCGCTAGGCTTCATCCGTCGTCAGCTTGGCGATAACGGCTATATCCTGCCTACCGATCTCAACCTGATGCACCTGGTCTACAGCGCCGAAGAAGCGGTGGACGAAATCGCCCGCTTCTACCGCAACTTCCACTCGAGCCGCTGGCTCAAGGATCGCTTCGTGATTCGCCTCAATCATCCGCTCAACGAGGCGGCTCTGGCCAAGCTGGACAGCGACTTCGCCAGCCTGTGCAAGGAAGGTGGCTTTACCCAGCAACCCTACTGCGAGCAGGAGCGCGACGAGCCGGAACTGTGCGACCTGACCCGCCTGGCTTTTGCCTTCAACGGCCGCGACTATGGACGCCTGCGCGCGCTGCTCAATGTGGTCAATGAACCGGATAACTGGGCGAGCTGACTCGAACCCTGGAAAGCAAAAAGCCCGGCGTGTGCCGGGCTTCTTTTGTATTACATGCCGATCAGGCGTTGCCCGCGACCTTCATCCGCGCAGCCTGGGTGAAATCCAGCATACGCTTGAGCGGTTTGATCGCCTTCGGGATCAGCGCCGGATCAACATGAATCTCGCCGGAGCCCTGACGCAAGCCGGTCAGCACGCGCTCCAGCGTATTCATCGCCATCCACGGGCAGTGCGCGCAGCTGCGGCAGGCCGCACCGTTACCGGCAGTTGGTGCTTCGATGAAGGTCTTGTCCGGGCACAGCTGCTGCATCTTGTAGAAGATGCCGCGGTCGGTGGCAACGATGAAGGTCGAGTTGGGCAGGGTCTGCGCCGCCTTGATCAACTGGCTGGTGGAACCCACGGCATCGGCCAGCTCAACCACGTTCTGCGGCGACTCCGGGTGCACCAGAATGGCGGCATCCGGGTACAGGGCTTTCATGTCCAACAACTGCTTGGACTTGAACTCCTCGTGCACGATGCAGGCGCCATCCCACAGCAGCATGTCGGCGCCGGTCTCGCGCTGGATGTAGTTGCCCAGATGCTTGTCCGGCGCCCAGATGATGGTCTCGCCGTTGTCCATCAGGCTTTCGACAATCTCCAACGCGCAGCTGGACGTCACCACCCAGTCGGCGCGCGCCTTCACGGCGGCCGAGGTGTTGGCGTAAACCACCACGGTGCGCTCCGGGTGTTGGTCGCAGAAGGCCGAAAATTCGTCCACCGGGCAACCCAGGTCGAGCGAGCAGGTCGCCTCCAGGGTCGGCATCAACACGCGCTTTTCCGGGTTGAGGATCTTCGCCGTCTCGCCCATGAATTTAACCCCGGCCACCACGACGGTCTGCGCCGGGTGCTGATTGCCGAAGCGGGCCATTTCCAGAGAGTCGGAAACGCAGCCACCGGTTTCCTCAGCCAGCGCCTGGATGACCGGATCGCAGTAATAGTGCGCCACCAGCACCGCATTCTGCTTCTTCAGCTCGGCGGCGATTTCACGGCGATAGAAAGCTTCCTCCTCGGCAGTCAGCGGTTTGGGCTGCTTTGCATCGAGGTGGGCTTGAACCAGAAGGCGTTCGGAAATCTGCGTCATATCATCGAACCTGCGGCGCTCTTGAGCGAGCTGCGAGTATACCCCCTGGCTGACCATCGCCACAGGCAGGGCAACATCGGCCAGAGGGCTTTTCCGAGAGCAAAAAAAAGCCAGTCTCACGACTGGCTTTTGCGATCTGGTGGGTCGTGTAGGATTCGAACCTACGACCAATTGGTTAAAAGCCAACTGCTCTACCAACTGAGCTAACGACCCAACGCGAGGCGCATGATACTGATTTAATTCAGGAAATCAACACTTCGCGAAAACTTTTTCACACATAGCGCGTAGCGTCAGGCACGCCGGCTGCGGTGAAACCGGCTGCACGCAGGCGACAGCTGTCGCACTTGCCACAGGCGCGGCCGTCATCATCGGCCTGGTAGCAAGAGACCGTGAGTGCGTAATCCACACCCAGGCGCATACCGGCCTGGATGATCTCGCCCTTGCTCATCTGCTGCAGCGGTGCGCGAATGACAAAGCCCTGCCCCTCCACACCCGCCTTGGTCGCCAGGTTGGCCATACGCTCGAAGGCGTCGACGAACTCGGGGCGGCAATCCGGGTAGCCCGAGTAGTCCACCGCGTTGACGCCAATGAAGATATCGCGTGCCTCGAGCACCTCGGCCCAGCCCAACGCCAGCGCCAGGAACACCGTATTGCGTGCTGGCACGTAGGTGGCGGGTATACCTTCAGTGGGCGATTCGGGCACGGCGATGCTGCTATCGGTCAACGCCGAACCGCCGATGCCGTTGAGGTTCAGGCCGATCACCTTGTGCTCGACCACACCCAGCTGCCGCGCCACGCGCTCGGCGGCCTGCAACTCGGCGCGATGGCGCTGCCCGTAATCGAAGCTCATGCTGTAGCAGCTGTAGCCCTCGGCCTTGGCCATGGCGACCACGGTAGCCGAGTCCAGGCCACCGGAAAGGAGGATGACCGCTTTCTTGTCGTTCATATTCAGTGTCCCGGCTCGTCGTTCCAGAGAATCTTGTGCAGCTGCAGTTGCAGGCGTACTGGCAGGTTATCGGTCACGATCCAGTCGGCCAGCGCACGTGCATCGACCTGTTTGTGGCTGGGCGAGAACAGCACCTCGCCGGCACGCGCGGCCAGGTCATACTCGATCAGTTTGGATACTGCCCAGTCGTAGTCTTCACGCGAGCAGATGACGAACTTGACCTGGTCATTACCAGTCAGCCATTGGATATTCTCGTAGCGATTGCGCTGCACTTCGGCAGAGCCTGGGGTCTTCAGGTCGAGCACCTTGCTGACGCGCGGATCGACTGCCGATACATCGAGCGCGCCACTGGTTTCCAGTGACACCTCGTAACCGGCATTGCACAGATGCGTGAGCAAGGGGATGCAGTTCGGCTGGGCCAGCGGCTCGCCGCCGGTCACGCAGACGTAGCGCGGCCGATAGGCAGCCACTTGGTCGAGGATACTGTCCAGGGTGACGATCTCGCCGCCACTGAAGGCGTAGGCGGTGTCACAGTACTGACAGCGCAGGGGGCAGCCGGTCAGGCGCACGAATACTGTCGGCAAGCCGGCGGTACGCGTTTCCCCCTGCAACGAGTAGAAAATCTCGGTGATGCGCAGGGTTTCTTGCATGGGAGCCACGGGCGTGATGACGAAACAGGCCATCCGCCTCCGTTGCGTGAAAGACAGGAACGCCGGCGTCGGCCGACATTCGACAAGGCATGGCGACAAGGACATCAGCCGAGCTGAAACCCCGCCTCGCATGCGAGCGCGCATTCTAATGGATGACGCGAAGCCAGATAAGAAAAACCCGCGACGGGCGCGGGTTTATTCATCGAGTGTCGATCTACAGCCGTTGCAGGTCGCGCTGAGCCAGCTGGGCGGCCGAGCTACCCGGGTACTGCGCGATGACTTGCTGAAGAATGCCACGAGCCTTGTCGTTGTGACCCAGGCGACGCTCGACATCAGCCAGTTTGAACAGTGAATCCGGCACCTTGGCGTGGCTCGGATAAGCCTGGCTGACCTTGGCAAAGGCTTGACCGGCTGCCTGCAAGTCGCCCTTGGCCAGATTCACCTCACCCAACCAGTACTGGGCGTTACCCGCATATTGGCTGCTGGGATAACGGTTGAGAAAGGCGCCAAACGCCTGCGATGCCTTGTCGAAATCCTTGGCCTTGATCAGGTCGAAGGCGGCGTCGTAATAGAGTTTTTCCTTGGCCGGATCACCCGGCTCGGCGCTGGCCTGCTGCTGTGCGGCAGGTGGCGTCGGGGTGCCATTGGCGTTTACCGCGCCATCGGCTGAATTCTGTGCGGGAGCTCCACCGGCAGCAGCACCGGAAGAAATGCGTTGGTCCAGATCCTGGTAACGCTCCAGGCCTTCCTGCTTGAGGCGCTGGATTTCATTCTGCTGCTCTTCGACCATGCCCCGCAGTTGCGCAATTTCCTGCTGCATCTGCTCGAGTTGGTTGAACAGCATACCCTGCGCAGAAGCGGGTGCTTGCGCACCCGCTCCGGCGGAGGAGCCGGCCGTACCATAACCCGCCGGTGGATAGCTGCTGCCCTGTTGCATGGAGCTGCTTTCCAGTACGGGAACCTCCGCCATCGCCGCGAGCGGCAAGGCGAGTGTCAGAAGGGTCAGGATACGGCGGCAATCTCGCATGGCAGCTTACTTACGCAGCTCTACGCGACGGTTCTGAGCCCAGGACTGCTCGTCGTTGCCAGTGGCAACCGGACGCTCTTCGCCGTAGGAAACCAGTTCCAGCTGAGCCGGGGAAACGCCCTGCAGAACCAGGTAGCGTTGAACGGCCTTGGCACGACGCTCGCCCAGAGCCATGTTGTACTCACGGGTACCGCGCTCGTCAGCGTGGCCTTCCAGAACGACGCGAGCGCCGTTGCCTTTCAGGTCCTTGGCGTGTACGTCCAGAGCGCGCATGGCTTCGGCTTTCAGGTCGGAGCTGTCGTACTCGAAGTAGAAGGTGGTGATAGCGCGCAGAGCAGCTTCTTCGCTCAGGCTGCCATCAACAGCGCCAGTGTTGGCACCGTAGCCAGCGTTCGGGTCAACAGCGCCTTCGCCAGCAGCGTCGCCGCCTTTGGAGGAGCAACCTACAGCAACGGCGAGAGCCAGGGACAGTGCAGCGAACTTACCGAATTTCAGCATTTCCATCATATAACTCCTAATGAACCCCAGTTGTGTTAAGCAAAAAAGGTGTAGCGCCGCATCAGTTCAGGTAAGGGGACCAAGAAGGCTCTCGAACTTCGCCTTGAGCGGTAGGAAGAGGGAGCCTCACGCGTCCATTGGTGGACGCCAACATCAAGACTCCCCGGCCCTGCTGGCGGGTGGCGTAGATTAGCATGGTGCCATTGGGCGCAACAGTGGGCGACTCATCCAAACTTGTGTCTGAAAGTATGCGCAAACGGTTGGTTTCCAGGTCCTGTGCAGCCACTTTGAACACGGTGAAGCCGTCCTGACGATGAATCATCACCAGGGTCTTCTCATCAGCCGACAATTTCGGGTTGGCGTTGTAGTTACCGACGAAGGTCACACGCTCCACTGCCCCGCTATTGATATTTGTCTTGTAGATCTGCGGACGTCCCGCACGATCCGAAGTGAAGTACAGGGTCTGACCATCCTTACCCCAGAAGGGTTCGGTATCGATGGCGTAATGGTTGGTAATGCGGCGCATCTGCCGGCTGCCCATATCCATCACGTAGATTTCCGGGTTGCCATCGCGAGACAGCACGAAGGCCAGGCGGTTGCCATCCGGCGACCAGGCCGGCGCGCCATTGAGGCCTTCGAAGTTGGTGATCTGCTCACGACGCCCGGTGTCGATGTGCTGTACGAAGATGCGCGGGCGACGCTGCTCGAACGAGACGTAAGCGATACGGCGGCCATCCGGCGCGAACGACGGCGACAGGATCGGCTCGCGCGATTGCAGCAGGGTTACCGCACGGGCACCGTCGTAGTCGGAGCGCTGCAGGGTGTAACGGGTGTTGTTGGTGCCCATGCGCTCGGCAGTGACATACAGCAGGCGCGTGGAGAATGCTCCCTTGACGCCGGTGAGCTTCTCGAACGACTGGTCGGCGATATGGTGAGCCATGTCGCGCAGCTGATCGGTACCACCACCGACATTTCCGGTCATGACCTGCTGCTCGGTGTTGACGTTGAACAGCGCGTACTGAATCTGCAACCGGCCGCCGTTGGGCACGATGTTACCGACCAGCACGTACTGGGCACCCAGTGCTTTCCAGTCACGGTAAATGACTTCGCTGGCCTGGGTAGGCAAGCTGATCATGTTCTGCCGCGGGATGGGCTCGAAGTAGCCGGAGTTGCGCAGGTCGTTGCCGATGATCTGCGACATGTCCTCGGGCAGCACCGAACCACCCTGCCAGCCGAACGGCACGACGGCAATCGGGGTGGCACGGTCAGCGCCTTGGGAAATCACCAGCGGATCGGCCGCCTGGACACTACCGACCAGCATGACCAGCCCCAGCAGGGCGATACGAATCAGGGTATTCACAGAGCTCAATCCTCCGGTTTGAAAATGACGCGACGCTGCCTGTACCGACTGTCGAAGGTAGCGCGATCCAATTGTTGCATCTCGGGAATACGCCCGACGTTACGTACAGCTGCAACGGCCGAGTTGTCGAACGGTGCATCGCCACTGGAGCGCGATACGCTGGCGTTGGTCACGGTGCCGTCGGGCAGCATCTGGATCAACAACTCGACACTCATGCCGCGGCGCGCCGACATCGGTCGCTGCCAGTTCTCGGTAATCAGCTTGATGATCAGATCATCGAGGTTACCGGCCACCTGATCCCCATGGGTTTCAGCCAGCGCCTGCTGGTTCTGTACGTTGTCCGACAGCAACTCGGCCAACGCTGCCGCTTTCTGGTCTTCTGCCGCCTTGCGTCGGGCATCTTCAGCCTTGCGCTTGGCATCCTCGGCAGCTTTCTTCTTCGCTGCCTCGGCGGCTGCCGCCTTCTTTTTAGCCTCGTCTGCAGCGGCCTTTTTCTTGGCCTCTTCAGCGGCTTTTTTCTTCGCCTCTTCCTCGGCGCGCTTCTTGGCGATATCGGCCTGGCGTTTCTGCTCGGCGGCCTTCTCGGCCTCGGCTTTCTTCGCCGCTTCGGCCTTTCGAGCTTCTTCGGCCTGCTTTTGTTCCTCGGCTTTCTTGGCCGCGGCTACCTTCTGCGCTTCGGCCTGGGCCTGCTTCTGCTCTTCGGCTTTCTTCTGTTCCAGCCTTTCGGTCTCGAACTGTGGCGCCGAAGTCTTCTGCGCTTCGCCTGCAACCTTCTGCGTGGTCTGCGTGGTGGCCTGGCTCTGCGACTGCAACTGATACAGCGTAGCCTGCACCACTGGGCGTGCCGGTGGCAGTTCCGGGGTGAAGGCGAAACTGACGAACAGCATCGCGAACATCAGGACGTGCAGACCCACCGCCCAAACCACGGGCCAGAAGTAGCTTTCCGATTGCGAACGCTCGGTTTGCTGCATCAGGGAGCCTCGGTAATCAGTCCGACGTTGCCCACGTCGGCCTGCTGCAGACCGCCCATGGCCGACATCACAGTGCCGTAATCGACCGTGCGATCACCACGCACGAATACCTGCACCTGCTTACCCTGACGACGGTTCTCGGCAATGATCGCCGACACGGCCTGAGTCATCTGCTCGAGGGTCGAAGCACGTTCCTGCTCGGTATCGACGTCGACCTCGCTGCCCATGTTCCAGTAGTAGGTCTTGTCAGCCTTGATGGAAATGGTCAGCACCTGGGCGTCGTTATCCTGCGGCAGCGCTTCACTGCTGACCTTGGGCAGATCGACCTTGACGCCCTGATTGAGCATCGGCGCGGTGACCATGAAGATGACCAGCAGTACCAACATCACGTCGATGTAGGGCACCACGTTCATCTCGGCGACCGGTTTGCGTCTGTTGCGAATTCTCGCCATGGTTAAAACCTGTCCTCTTCGCTCGCCTTAGTCTTCCGAGGTGTGCACTTTGCGGTGCAGGATGGCCTGGAACTCGTCGGCGAAGGTGTAGTAACGGCCGATCAGCATTTCGCTGCGGGCAGAGAAGCGGTTGTAGGCGATGACCGCCGGGATTGCTGCGAACAGGCCGATGGCGGTAGCGATCAGCGCTTCTGCAATGCCCGGTGCCACGGTAGCCAGCGTGGCTTGCTGCACCTGAGCCAGACCGCGGAAGGAGTTCATGATGCCCCATACGGTGCCGAACAGGCCGATATAGGGGCTGGTGGAACCGACGGTTGCCAGGAACGGCAGAGCGGTCTCCAATTTTTCCTCTTCACGGGAGATGGCCACACGCATGGCGCGCGCCACACCGTCCATCACCGCATCCGGGTCGACGCCCTGCTGCTGACGCAGACGGGAGAACTCCTTGAAGCCGGCACGGAAAATCTGCTCCAGACCGGAATCCGGGTCCGGGTTGCTGCCCGCCTGGCGGTACAGTTTGGACAGGTCGATGCCGGACCAGAAGCGATCTTCGAAGTTGTCCAGCGCACGCTTGGCGGCGCGGATGGCATTGCTGCGCTGGAAGATCATCACCCAGGAAATGACCGAGGCGGCCACCAGGGTCAGCATGACCAGCTGCACCACAAAGCTGGCGTTACTGATCAGACTCCACATCGACATATGGTCAACGGCGTTAGCTTCCACGCTTACTCTCCTGCTGCAATTAAACCCGGCGCCTGCGTCCCGGCGAACGCATGTCGCAGGGTTTCGGGGATAGCCCGGGGTTTCAAGTTGTCGGCGCGCACACAGGCCACCAGAAACTGCCCTTCACAGAGCAGCACATCATCCGTAGCCCGCCTGACCTGTTGACGAAAGCGCAGGCTGGCACGGTTCAATTCGATCACATCGGCGCTGATCACCAGCTCGTCATCCAGTCGCGCCGGCGCGTGGTAACGCGCTTCGGCCGAATGCACGACGAACAACAGGCCCTCACCGGCAAGCGTCGACTGGGCATAACCCAGCTCACGCAGGCGCTCGGTGCGAGCCCGCTCCATGAATTTGAGATAGTTGACGTAGTAGACGATGCCGCCTGCATCGGTGTCTTCGTAATAGACCCGGCAATGGTGGCTGAACGGCTGGACTCCGTTTTGCGCGCGCATACTCTAGTCCCCGGCCTGCTGCTTGCCAATCCGGGCTGGTAACAATTTTTTCGTCATTCGTCACCTGCCGCGAAAAGATCGCCAGCGACCTGCTCGCCAGCGCGCTTGGGGATGTTCAGCCCGAAGTGCAGATAGGCATGACGAGTGACCACGCGCCCGCGCGGCGTGCGCATCATGTAACCCTGCTGAATCAGATACGGTTCGAGCACGTCCTCGATGGTATGGCGCTCTTCACCTATCGCTGCCGCCAGGCTATCGAGCCCCACCGGACCGCCGTCGAACTTCTCGATCATGGCCAGCAGCAGGCGGCGATCGGAATGATCGAAACCGCGTTCGTCGACATCCAGCAGATTCAGCGCCTGATCGGCGATCAACTGCGTGATATGGCCGTTACCACGCACTTCGGCGAAGTCACGCACACGGCGCAACAGACGGTTGGCGATACGCGGAGTGCCACGCGCGCGACGGGCGATCTCATAGGCGCCCTTGGCTTCGATGGGCAGGCCGAGAATACCCGCGGAGCGAGAGACGATGGTAGCCAGGTCGTCGATACCGTAGAACTCCAGGCGCTGAACGATACCGAAGCGGTCACGCAGCGGATTGGTCAGCATGCCGGCACGGGTGGTGGCGCCAACCAGGGTGAAGGGCGGCAGATCCAGCTTGATCGAGCGGGCCGCTGGGCCTTCACCGATCATGATGTCGAGCTGAAAATCCTCCATCGCCGGATACAGCACTTCCTCGACCACCGGCGACAGGCGGTGAATCTCGTCGATGAACAGTACATCGCCGCTTTCCAGGTTCGTCAGCAGCGCAGCCAGATCGCCCGGGCGTTCAAGCACTGGGCCGGAGGTGCTCTTGATCGAGCTGCCCATTTCTTCGGCGATGATATTGGCCAAGGTGGTCTTGCCCAGCCCTGGCGGGCCGAAGATCAGCGTGTGGTCGAGCGCTTCGGCCCTACCCCGCGCAGCCTGAATGAACAGCGCCATCTGTTCACGCACGACGGGCTGACCGATGTAATCGGCCAGGCGCAACGGGCGAATGGCACGATCCTGCTGTTCTTCGCGCTCACGTGGGCTGGCGGTAATCAGGCGATCGGCTTCGATCATCAATAGGGTTCCACTAAACCATGCCGCGCAGGGCGCGTCGGATCAAATCTTCACTGCTCATGCCATCTTCCTTGACGGCAGCAACGGCTCGACTGGCTTCCTGCGGTTTGTAACCGAGGGAGATCAGCGCGCTGACGGCGTCATTCTCCGCGCTTGAGACTGCCTGAGCCAGTTGAGGTTCAACCACCAAGGGCGCAATGGACGGGATCGACTCCCAGGCCTTGAAGCGATCCTTGAGCTCGACCAGCAGACGCTCTGCGGTTTTCTTGCCGACTCCAGGCACCTTGACCAGCGCCGCGGTGTCCTGAGCCTGCACGCAACGCACCAGCTCATCGACCTCCAGCCCCGACATCAATGCAAGCGCCAGCTTGGGGCCGACACCATTGAGACGAATCAGCTCGCGAAACAGCTCACGTTCACGCTTTTCGTAGAAGCCATAGAACAGGTGCGCATCTTCACGCACCACAAGGTGAGCATGCAGGGTTACCGGCTCGCCCACCGCAGGCAGACGATAAAGGGTCGTCATCGGTACTTCCAGCTCATAACCGACGCCATTCACATCCAGAAGCAAATGCGGCGGCTGCTTCTCCGCCAGGGTGCCGCGCAAACGTCCGATCACCGCTGTTTTCCTTTGATTCGATTACAAACGAAGGCGACCACCGCGCCGCTTGGCGCCGGCCAGCCCGTGGGGAATGAGACTCTGTCGATGGTGCGCATGGCACAAGGCGATACCCAGGGCATCGGAGGCGTCGATCTGCGGCTTCTGCACCAGCTTGAGCAGGTGCATGACCATCATCTGCACCTGCTGCTTGTCCGCTGCCCCGGTGCCAACCACGGCCTGCTTGACCTGAGTGGCGGTGTACTCGCTGATTTCCAGCCCGGCTTCCACCGCGGCGACGATAGCGGCGCCTCGCGCCTGCCCGAGCTTGAGCGCCGAGTCGGCATTGCGCGCCATGAACACCTGCTCGATACCCATGGTTACCGGACCATGGGTACGAATCACCTCGCTGACACCGCGAAAGACGATCTGCAGGCGCTCGGCCAGCGGCCCGTTACCGGTACGAATGCAGCCCGATGCCACGTACTCGCAACCGCGCCCGGTATCGCGCACCACGCCATAGCCGGTAATACGCGAACCCGGGTCGATGCCTAGAATCAGGGTCATATCTGCAACTGTCTATTTATCCAGTTGGCGAGTATACGGGGCTGCCAATGCGCCGTCACTCGTGACGCACCGGTGCAGGCATAGAAAACCGCAGGACGGCGCAGGGCGGGCTTCAGCCCACCAAGGTCACGCTACATGGTGGCCTAAAGCGGATCGCCGCCCGGCCCATCCCACGCATTCTGGGCGACATGCTGCTTAGCTCAGTTGCTCCATGATCTCGTCGGCCACTTCGGCGTTGTGGTAGACGTTCTGCACATCGTCCAGATCTTCGAGCATGTCGATCAGCTTGAATACCTTCTGCGCAGTTTCCAGATCGGCGATCGGCGCACTGATCGAAGGGATCATGGCGATCTCCGCTTCCTCGGCCTTGAAACCAGCTGCGCTCAGCGCTTCGTTGACGGCATGAAACTCGGTGAAGCTGGTCGACACCAGGCCTGAACCGTCTTCGCCCATTTCCACGTCGTCAGCACCAGCCTCCAACGCAGCTTCCATCAGGGCATCCTCATCGACGCCCGGCGCGAAGCTGATCTGACCCTTGCGGTCGAACATGTAGGCGACCGAACCATCAGTGCCCAGGTTGCCACCGCACTTGGTAAAGGCATGGCGCACTTCGGCGGCAGTACGATTGCGGTTATCGGTCATCACCTCGACGATGATCGCCACGCCGCTTGGCGCGTAACCTTCGTAGCTGAACTCGACGACGTTGTCGGCCTCGTTGTTGCCGGCACCGCGAGCGATGGCGCGGTCGATCACGTCACGCGACATGTTATTGGTCAGCGCCTTGTCCACGGCCAGACGCAGGCGCGGGTTGTCCGCAGGAATCGGGCCACCGTGCTTGGCGGCGACCGTCAGCTCACGAATCAGCTTGGTGAAGATCTTGCCGCGCTTGGCGTCTTGACGCCCTTTGCGGTGCTTGATGTTGGCCCACTTGGAATGACCGGCCATAACTCACTCCATCTATACGGTTTTCACAATTCCCGGGGCAAGAGCGCTAGAGTCTCCCCACCCCATAACGAAGAAGCCTGGGATCTCCAGGCTTCTTTTGCAGGCTTATTCGGCCTTGGGTTGCTCGCGCAGGCGGATATGCAGCTCGCGCAGAGACTTGTTGTCGACGATGCCCGGCGCCTGCGTCATAACACAGGCCGCGCTCTGGGTTTTCGGGAAGGCGATCACTTCACGAATCGACGAAGCACCGGTCATCAGCATCACCAGACGATCCAGGCCAAAGGCCAGGCCACCATGGGGCGGCGCACCATACTTCAGTGCGTCGAGCAGGAAGCCGAACTTCTCCTGCTGCTCCTCTTCACTGATGCCGAGCACGCGGAACACGGTCTGCTGCATGGCCTTGTCGTGGATACGGATCGAACCGCCACCCAACTCGGTGCCGTTGAGCACCATGTCATAGGCACGCGACAACGCGGCGGACGGGTTGGCTTCCAGTTCCTCGGGGCTGCAGCTCGGCGAGGTGAACGGGTGGTGCATGGCGGTCAGGCTGCCGTCGTCGTTTTCCTCGAACATCGGGAAGTCGACGACCCACAGCGGCGCCCACTCGCAGGTCAGCAGGTTCAGATCATGACCCAGCTTGATACGCAGCGCGCCCAGGGCCTCGCTGACGACCTTGGCCTTGTCGGCGCCAAAGAACACGATATCGCCATCGACAGCGCCAACGCGATCGAGGATGACATTGATGTTGTCCAGCGGGATGTTCTTGACGATCGGCGACTGCAAACCGTCAACGCCGGCCGCGCGCTCGTTGACCTTTATGTAGGCCAGGCCCTTGGCACCGTAGATGCCGACGAACTTGGTGTAGTCGTCGATCTGCTTGCGCGGCATGCTCGCCCCGCCCGGAACGCGCAGCGCGGTGACACGGCATTTCGGATCGTTGGCCGGGCCGGCGAATACCTTGAATTCGACGTCCTTGAGCTGATCTTCCACATCCACCAGTTCCAGCGGAATGCGCAGGTCCGGCTTGTCCGAACCAAAGCGGCGCATGGCTTCGGCCAGGGTCATGTGCGGCAGTTCGCCGAATTCGACGTCCAGCACTTCCTTGAACAGGTTGCGCACCATGGTCTCGGTGATGTCCATGATGTCTTTTTCATCGAGGAAGCTGGTCTCGATGTCGATCTGGGTGAATTCCGGTTGACGGTCAGCACGCAGGTCTTCGTCGCGGAAGCACTTGGCGATCTGGTAGTAGCGATCGAAGCCGGCGACCATCAACAACTGCTTGAACAGCTGCGGCGACTGCGGCAGGGCGAAGAAACTGCCGGCGTGGGTACGGCTCGGTACCAGGTAGTCGCGCGCACCTTCAGGGGTAGCGCGGGTCAGGATCGGCGTTTCGACGTCGAGGAAGCCGTTGTCATCGAGGTAGCGACGGATGCTCGAAGTGATGCGCGAGCGCAGCTTGAGCTTCTCGGCCATTTCCGGGCGACGCAGATCGATGAAGCGATAGCGCAGGCGGGTTTCTTCACCGACGTCGGTGTATTCGTTGAGCGGGAACGGCGGGGTTTCCGCCTCGTTGAGCACTTCCAGCTCGTAGCCCAGCACTTCGATGGCACCGCTGGCCATGTTGGCGTTGCGCGCGCCTTCCGGGCGCAGGCGCACCTTGCCAGTGATCTTGACTACATATTCGCTACGTACACGGTCGGCCTTGGCGAAGGTCTCGGCACGATCAGGATCGAATACCACCTGAGCCAGGCCTTCACGATCACGGATATCGAGGAAGATCACCCCGCCATGGTCACGGCGACGGTGTACCCAGCCGCAAAGGGTGATTTCCTGGCCATCCAGGCTCTCGTTCAACTGGCCGCAATAGTGGCTGCGCATCATGATCGTGTTTCGCTTCTCTGAGGTCTTGGATAGGTCAGGCAGCCCCCAACGCCCTGGGCAGGAGCTACACCGCAGCGAACGTCCAACCGTACGCCGCGCTTCGATAAAGAGCGGGATTATATAGCGTAAATCGTCATGACGCAGCCGCCCGGCAGATGCCTTCTATAAATGAAGAGCGCCTCCCGCCTGGAGAACGACCATGGACCAAGCCCCTCGCAACGAGCTGCCCCAACGCTCTGCAGGAGGATTTCCGCCCGGCCCCAGCCAAGCAGTTTCAGCGCAGCAAGCATTTTGCTGCATACAAGATTGACGCCCAGCCAGGGGCAAGCTTTATTGGCCCCAGCTGAACCGTCCGCTATCAATAGCCTCTAATCATCGCTTTCATTGATATAAGCCAAGATCACCCCGACGCCCTGCGTGTTAGGCTCTCATCAACATTGCGGGATAGACACCCTGGGCTCACCTGAAAGGAGAAAAGCCATGGAAATCAATATCGGAATCGCCGAACAGGATCGCGCCGCCATCGCCGAAGGCCTCTCGCGCCTGCTGGCTGACACCTACACCCTGTATTTGAAGACCCATAACTTCCACTGGAACGTCACTGGCCCGATGTTCAACACCCTACACCTGATGTTCGAAGGTCAGTACACCGAGCTGGCCCTGGCGGTTGACGCAATCGCAGAACGTATCCGTGCTCTGGGCTTCCCAGCTCCAGGCACTTACGCCGCGTACTCCCGCCTGTCGTCGATCAAGGAAGAGGAAGGCGTACCCAGCGCGGACGAAATGATCAAGAAACTGGTCCAGGGCCAAGAGGCCGTCGTACGCACTGCGCGCGGCATTTTCCCGCTGCTGGACAAGGTCAGCGACGAGCCGACTGCCGACCTGCTGACCCAACGCATGCAGGTGCACGAGAAAACCGCGTGGATGCTGCGCAGCCTGCTAGCTGCTTGAGATGCTCAGAGGCCCGGTAATCCGGGCCTTTTCATTAGGCATGCAGCCCTGCCCTGATCTATGCTCTGGCCAATCGTCATTGAGTTTCCAACATTCATGAGTCAGCCAGCCAAACCGCCCAGCATCATCGACTTGTATCCGGAGGAAACCCGCGAGGCGGCCGAACTCCTGAAGCAAGCCGTGCCACTGATGATGCGTCACGACATCCCACCAAACCCAGTGCACTATGCACTGTGGTACACCTACAGCAGAGGCAGCGAACCCGAGCTTAACCGCCGCCTGGACAAGGTGGTCGAAGACTTCGACGTATTCCCGCCGGAAACCGCCAGCCGGCTGTTCCGCGACTACATTATCCGCGGCGAGTTGGAAGAAGCTCGCGCAGGCCAGCAGCAGGTAATCGAACTGGTCGATGACATCGAAGGCGACGTCTCACGTAGCGTGATCGGCGGCCAACATTACCAGCAGAGCCTTAGCCATGGCCTGAGCGCATTGCAGGAGCCCATCATCGATGACCTACCCAGCGTGCTCAGCGAACTGCAGGAAAGCACCCAGCTGATGCAGGACCAGCAGGAAAAATTCCTCTATCGCCTGCGCGCCGCACAGCAAGAAATCACTCACCTGCGCGGCCAGCTGGAACGCGCCCATCTTGCGGCAACGCTCGACAGCCTGACCCGCGTATTCAACCGCCATGCTTTTACCCGCTTACTGGAACGCGCACTGGACGAATCACAACAGGGCCTGGCCCTGGTGATTCTGGATATCGATCACTTCAAACAGTTCAACGACCAGTACGGCCATCCATTGGGTGACCGCGTACTGCAACACGTCGGACAACTATTGCGCGACCTGCTGCCACCGCAGGCCTTTGCCGCACGCTACGGTGGCGAAGAGTTCTGCGTGGTGCTGCGCAACTGCGCCAACCTCAACGAAGTTCTCGATTTCGCTGAGCAACTGCGCCACAAGATTCAGTCGCTGAGAATCAAGGTCAGGCGCACAGACCAGGTTCTGGACAGCATAACTGCGTCCTTCGGCTGCGCCATGGCCGAAGAAGACGACACATTCGAATCGCTGCTCACGCGCGCCGATGACGCCCTTTATCAGGCCAAACGCGCCGGGCGCAATCAGGTTCACCCGATTACCAGCGAAACGATGCTAAGCGCTTGATTTGAGAAGCCCTCGGCTTTGCTGTTAAATAGCCTCGCGCGCCGCGTTATCATCCTGCGGCGCCACCAACCTTGTTTACAGGCGCGCCACGGCCGTTCAGCTGGCCATTAGCAACGTGCGCTCTCTCCGCAGCACCGTGAGTCATCATTCGATCAGTGAGTTCATCAAAGATGTTGAAGATTGCCCATCTCGTGACAGGGTTCGCAGCCCTACTGCTGTCTGCCGTACCCGGTTTGTCCACTTCCTTTCTTACCACGCCGGATGCCATCTATCTGGCCCTGACCGGCTTGCTCAACCTGCTTGCCGCATCGCAGCAACAGACTCTCCCCGCCGCGCGCCAACAACTGCTGGGGCTGTCCTCGGCTCTATTGATATTGGCTGCCGTGGTACAGAGCTTGATCCTGCTTGCCCCGCTGCCCAGCATCGGCAGCCAGCCCGCCATCTGGCTGCCGCTGCTGACCCTGGTTATCGCCGTGGCGCTGAGCCTTGCAGCACAACTGAGCAGGCAGCCGCGTAGCACAGAACAACGCCCGCCCGCACCACAAGCTAGCGCCAGCACCAGCGCTCCCCAGGATGATCGCGAGACCGGCACGGTCAAGTGGTTCAATACCTCCAAGGGCTTCGGCTTCATTTCCCGCGACTCGGGTGACGATATCTTCGTTCACTTTCGCGCCATTCGTGGCGAGGGCCACCGCGTCCTGGTCGAAGGCCAACGCGTGGAGTTCTCGGTCATGCAGCGCGACAAAGGTCTGCAGGCTGAAGACGTGATCGCAGCAGCCCCTTCACGGCGCTGAGCGGTACGCAAAGAAAAGCCCGGGAAACCGGGCTTTTTCATATCAATAGTGCGGTGGCGGGGCCTCATCTTCGGCAGTACCCGCCTGGCTACTCAGCTCTTCCTGGCGTCGCGCCAGAACCGTCAACTGCAACTGCATCCGCTCGATGCGCTTGCTCTGCTCGACCAGCTCATCGTTCAGCGCCTGAATGGTGTCATCCTGAAAAGCCAGACGGCTCTCCAGCTCCATGATTCGCGATTCGAGGCTCATGCAAAGGCTCCGGCGAACTGACAGTCCTCAGCCAACACCGAGCGCAGCTTATCGACGACCTGACCCGCCTGCTGCTCACTGTAAGGCTGCGCCGGATGCCGCCCCCATACCGGAGCAGGCCACGAAGCATCCTCCCGCCGACGCACGATCACATGCATATGTAACTGGCTGACGACATTGCCAAGCATGGCGACGTTCATCTTGTCGGCCTCGAAGATGTCCTTCAGTGTTTCGGCCAGAAGCGTGGTTTCCTGCCACAGTTGTCGCTGATCATCAGCGTCTAGCTGAAACAACTCACTGACCTCCTCACGCCGAGGGACAAGGATGAACCAAGGGTAATTGGAGTCATTCATCAGCAGCAAACGACACAGGGGAAAGTCCCCGATCACCAGACAATCCTGCTGAAGGCGTGAATCCAGAGCGAACATGATGATCCTCCTTATTAATAGAGCGTAACCCCAGAGGGAGGGGAGCAATGGCGCGCAGCATACGCTGGCTCAGCCGAGAGTTCACCCGACGACCACGCACCAACCCAAGGCAGCTTGAACACATACGCACCGCAGGCGTGCACCATTTTGTTTCTTCCCGTAATGGACAATGCCAAGCGTTACCGGTTAATGCGCAGGCAATGAGCTAACGGCACCTGCTGACAGCTAACCGCAGGCCTCGACAACCCCTGACGAATCAGCACCAAAAGCAGCGCCGGCGCTACCGCGAGCGCTGCCCTGCGCCTAAAAATCAAGGTTTTAGCAAGACAGGCAGGTTTTGAGCACGACTTTTGCTAACTGTGAAAGCAATGCCCGGCAAGCCGTGCAGTCGATCAATCAAGCGGTCCCAGGCACCTCAGAACCGCGGAAGCGTCGGCGCAACGAAACGCAAGTACAGAGCTATAGATTTGCGACATTCATCTTCACGCTATGCGACACCAGCATGAACGAAGTCGTAATGAATAGACTGCAACTATCGCCAATATTGGCTGCGTGCTATAAGTTATCGCCGACACAAAAAGAAAGAGCTGTCCATATAACAAAACAGTGGGCAGCGCAACTCTTCTAAACCCAAGGAGCAATCACGATGCAAGTGATGAAGTGGAGCGTAATCGCCCTGGCAGTAGCCGCGGGCACCAGCCAAATGGCCGTGGCGTCCAGCCAGTCCGAGTCGAATGGCTTTATCGAAGACAGCAGCTTCAACATCTTCAACCGCGTTCTTTACATGAACCGCGATTTCAAGAACGGTGCCTCGAACGGCGCAAGCACCTCCGCCAACCCGGCTGGCTACCGTGAAGAAACTGGCCTGGGCATCCGCCTGCTGTACGAATCCGGCTTCACCCAAGGTACCGTTGGTGTCGGCTTTGACGCGCACTCCTTAAGCAGCATCAAGCTGGACAGCGGTCGTGGCCGCTACGGTACCGGCCAGTTCGCCCAGACTGATGAAGGCCGTGGCGACGACACCCAGACCGAAGTCGGCGGCGCTGTCAAGCTCCGTATTTCCGACACTGTTCTGAAGTATGGCAGTCAGTTCACCGCCAGCCCGGTATTCTCGACCGATGACAGCCGCATCCTGCCAGAAGTCACCACCGGTACCTATCTGGTAAGCAACGAAATTGAAGGCCTGGAACTGAGCGCCGGTCGCTTCACTGCCTTGAGCAGCCAGACCGGCACCAGCCGCGACGACATCAACGGCAAAGGTGAAGCTGGCCTGAAGTACGCCAATATTGTGGGTGCTTCCTACTCGTTCACCGATGATCTGAGTGCCGCATTCCATGCTTCCGACGTAGAAGACTACTGGAAGAAGTACTACGGCAACGTCAACTACAACCTGTCGCTGGCCGAAGAGCAGGCTCTGAACTTCGATTTCAACGTCTACAAGACCGACTACGACAAGTCCTACACCAATACTGCCAGTGACGAAGACAACACCATCTGGAGTCTTGCTGTTGCCTATTCGCTGGGCGCTCACACCTTCACTCTGGCTCACCAACGCTCGAGCGGTGATCGTGGCTATGAATATGGTGTAGACGGCGGCGGTACCGTCTGGCTTGCCAACTCCGTGCAATACTCCGACTTCAATGGCAAGGACGAACGCTCCTGGCAGGCTCGCTACGACCTGAACATGGCCGAGTATGGCGTACCGGGTCTGAGCTTCATGACTCGCTACATCTATGGCGACAATATCGACGTTGCAGGTTTCGCTGAGGAAGGCAAAGAACACGAGTTCAACTTCGAAACCAAATACGTCATTCAAGATGGTGCCGCCAAAGACCTGTCGTTCCGCGTTCGTAGCGCCATCTGGCGTGCCAACAGCGCGTACAACTCGGTAAACGGCTCAGACAACAACGACCTGCGCCTGATCGTCGAATACCCGCTGAGCGTTCTGTAACTTCAGCGCTACTCGATAGCGGTATAAAAGAAACCCGGCCTTGGCCGGGTTTCTTTATTTATGCCTCGGTACTTTAAAGAGGCAACGCATAAGTCCCCGTCACATGTGCCACCAATTCATTCTCATTATCAAGCGAATATAACGAGACTTCGCAAACTGCCTGACGCCGGCTCAAGCGCAGTATTCGCGCCTCTGCCAACAAATCCACCGGTTTGGGTTTGACCAGAAAGTTGATATTGAGATTGGACGTCACTGCCATCTCCACGCGACCGAGACGCCCCAGCACCACCGCATACATCGCCGCATCCCCCAGCGCCATGATGGTCGGCCCGGAAAGCGTACCGCCCGGACGCACCAATTTGGCGTGAAAAGGCACGCGTGCCAGCACACTCTCCTCGTCCAGCCGGTCGATCCGCAGATCGATATCCTCGGCCATCGGCAGCCCCATACGAATCAGGTTCTGAACCTCAAGTGCAGTCAATCCCACTCTTCAATCCTCCCGGCACGCGCAGTAGCACTTTCGCGCCTGCGCCCGTCCTGTACGCCACTGTATAGGCACCGTACAATGCCGGCCTACCCCAAGCCCTAGCAACCGACAGAACGGCCAAACATGCGTACCAGTCAGTTCCTGCTCTCGACCCTGAAAGAAAACCCTTCCGATGCCGTGGTGATCAGCCACCAGCTGATGCTGCGTGCCGGCATGATCCGCAAGCTGGCCTCCGGCCTGTACACCTGGCTGCCGATGGGCCTGCGCGTGCTGCGCAAGGTCGAGACCGTGGTGCGCGAAGAAATGAACGCAGCCGGCGCACTGGAAGTGCTGATGCCAGCCATTCAGCCTGCCGAACTGTGGCAGGAATCCGGTCGCTGGGTGCAGTACGGCCCCGAGCTGCTGCGGGTAAAGGATCGTCATGATCGCGAGTTCTGCGTCGGCCCGACCCACGAGGAAGTGATCACCGATCTGGCCCGCAACGAGCTGAACAGCTACAAACAGCTGCCGATCAACATGTACCAGATCCAGACCAAGTTCCGTGACGAGATCCGTCCGCGCTTCGGCCTGATGCGTGGCCGCGAGTTCATCATGAAGGACGCCTACTCCTTCCATGCCGACCAGGCTTCCCTGCAGGAAACCTATGACCGCATGCACCAGGCCTACTGCAACGTATTCAGCCGCCTGGGCCTGAACTTCCGCCCGGTACAGGCCGATACCGGCTCCATCGGCGGCACCGGCTCGCACGAATTCCACGTACTGGCCGACTCCGGCGAAGACGATATCGCCTTCAGCAATGTCTCCGACTACGCCGCCAACATCGAGAAGGCCGAAGCCATCCCTCGTGAGACAGCGCGCGGCGCTGCGACCGAAGACATGCGCCTGGTGGACACGCCCGACACCCAGACCATCGACGCACTGGTTCAGGGTTTTGGCCTGGCCATCGAGAAGACCATCAAGACCCTGGTGGTGCACGCTGCCGAAGAAGGCAAGCTGATCGCCCTGATCGTCCGTGGTGACCACGAGCTGAACGAGATCAAAGCTGCCAACCTGGAGCTGGTTGCCAGCCCGCTGCAGATGGCCAATGAAGCAGAGATCCGTGCGGCCATCGGTGCAGGCCCTGGCTCGCTGGGCCCGGTCAACCTGCCGATCCCCTGCATCATCGACCGCAGCGTAGCGCTGATGAGCGATTTCGCTGCCGGTGCCAACATCGAAGACAAACACTATTTCGGCGTCAACTGGGAGCGCGACCTGCCGCTGCCTGAGGTTGCCGACCTGCGCAATGTCGTCGCTGGCGACCCCAGCCCGGATGGCCAGGGCACCCTGGAAATCAAGCGCGGCATCGAAGTCGGTCACATCTTCCAGCTCGGCACCAAGTACAGCGAGGCCATGAACTGCCAGGTGCTGGGCGAGAACGGCAAGCCTGTAACCCTGACCATGGGCTGCTACGGCATCGGTGTATCCCGCGTCGTGGCTGCAGCCATCGAACAGAACTTCGACGAGCGCGGCATTCGCTGGAACGACGCCCTGGCGCCCTTCCAGATCGCCCTGGTGCCGCTGCGCTATGAAACCGAGCAGGTTCGCGAAGCCACCGACAAGCTGTATGCCGAGCTGACTGCCGCCGGTTACGAAGTGCTGCTGGATGATCGCGACAAGAAAACCAGCCCCGGCATCAAGTTCGCCGACATGGAACTGATCGGCATTCCGCACCGCGTGGTCGTCAGCGACCGTGGCCTGGCCGAGGGTAACCTCGAGTACAAGAGCCGCGCCGAAACCGACGCGCAAGCGGTGCCGCTGGCCGACATTCTGTCCTTCCTGCAAGCCCGTATCAGCCGCTGATCACGCCTTACCGAGACATCATGCACACGAGCAACAACCTTCACCTCATCGGCGCCGCCCTGTGCGGCGCCCTCTTTCTCAGCGGCTGCGCCAACCAGTTGCCGCAGCGTAGCGAGCATGAGGAGCGCGTCGAGCGCAAGCTGCTGGATCACCAACTGCAGATCGATGCTGGCGAACCCAAGGTGCTGGAGCTACCGCAGCGCCGCGTGCGTGTGCATGACCAGAAGAGCTACGAGGTCACAGCCTTCGAGGTGACCCGTCGCTACGACCGCTACACGCCTTACCAACCCTGGCGCGAGATCTACGAAGTACCGATGGGGGCAGTCGCGGTGGTGGCCGGCGTGGGCGCCAACATACTCAACGTCGTGTTGCTCGGCAGCCTGCCGGAAACCGCGACCCGTGACTGGATCAGCTACGGCATGGCCGGCCTCAACCCGTTCATGAACGTCGAGTCCAACGGCCGCGCGGAACAGAACCTGGCGAGTATCGATGAGCTGCAGCGCGACCGTCGCATGGAATACACCAACCTGCCCTGGTCCGAGCGTCCTGTGCAGGTCAAGGCAGGTGACCAGCAGTTCGAGCTGCTCACCGACAGCAGCGGCGTGCTGCGCCTCAATCTGTTGGACAGCCCCTTCACCGAACAGGACATCACACGCCTGAACACGCTGCAGCTAAGCGTCGAAGACCGCCTTGGTGACGATGTCGCACGCGCCGATACGACCCTCATGGTCAGTCATACCTTGCGCGGCAAGCTGCGTGAAGCGCATGACCTGATCTTCGACGACCTCGAGGGTGGCGATGTCGCCCAGTGGGTACACCGGGTCAAGCGCCTTTCCGATCTGGGTCTGGAAGAGGAAGCCAGCGAGCTGGAGCAGAGCCTGATCGAACTGACCCGCAACGACCCTGAGCTGCAGGATGCCTTCCTCAAGGCACTGCTCAAGGATGCAGGGCGTCTGGCTGCCGACCCAGCCAACTGATCGCACCAGGGTAATCCAGGCCCTCAGCACGGCGCATACAACCGGGCAGCGCTGCTCGCTGCTATACCATCTGTAATGCTTGCTTGCGACGCGGCGGCGGGAAGGCCGCGTCGAGCAGGGCCAGGTCATCCACACTCAAGGTTATCGAAGCTGCCGCTGCGTTATCGCGCAGGTGCGCGCTGCCGACAGCCTTGGGGATGGCAATCACGCCGTCCTGCCTGATCGTCCAGGCCAATGCCAGCTGAGCCGGCGTTACCTCATACCGTTGGGCCACCTCGAGCAATGTAGGCTCGTGCAGCAGTGCGCCAGCTTGGCTGAGCGGACAGTAGGCCATCAGCGGCATGTCGGCACGCTGTTGCCAGGGCATCAGGTCATACTCGATGCCACGCGCCTCCAGGTTGTACAGCACCTGGTTGGCGCTGCATGCCGGCTGATCCAGCTCCAGCAGGTCATCCAGGTCGAAGTTGGAAACGCCCCAGGCGCCAATCTTGCCCTGAGCTCGCAGCAACTCGAAACCTTCGACCGTCTCGGCAAGCGGATAGCGCCCACGCCAGTGCAGCAGGTAGAGGTCGATACGCTCGCATCCCAGACGCTTCAGGCTGCGCTCACAGGCGGCCTGAACACCCTGCAGACTGGCGTTGTGCGGGTAAACCTTGCTGACCAGGAACACCTCGTCACGACGACCGGCGATGGCCTCCCCCACCACCTGCTCCGCGCCACCCTCGCCATACATTTCGGCGGTGTCGATCAGGCTCAAACCCAGGTCCAGTCCTTCACGTAGCGCTGCCACCTCACGCGCGTGCTGGTGCCGGTCTTCGCCCATGCGCCAGGTCCCCTGGCCTATCACCGGCACCTGTACGCCGGCCAAGTCAATTTTGCGCATCGATTTCTCCCGTACAGGTCGTTACCAGGTCGTACCCCTCATCGCGCCACTGCACGAAACACAAGCCGTGGCCAAAGGGATCGCTCAGCGTGACCAGCCGTCCCCAGTCATACTCATGAATGTCACCCTCCTGCCGAGCGCCAGCAGCGATTGCCCGCGCCAATGCAGAGTCAAGATCATCGACCACCAGGTCCAAATGCAGCGGCATCCAGTGACGATGGTAATCGCGCCGCACGTGCGCCTCTGCGCACGCCTGGCTGGCATCCGCCTTATGCAGCAGATAGAGCGGCACGGCAGCGCCTAGCATCTCCACCACCGTTCCGTCGAACAACCTGCGCCCGACGCTCAAGCCAAGCGCCTGCTGGTAGAAGGCAACTGCCGCTGGCAGATCGGGAACATCGAGGTTGAGCAGCAGTTGCATGATCAGAGCGGCTTGAGCAACAGCAGCAAGGACACCGGCTGAACACTCTCGGGGTGCAGCGGCTCCTGCAGCCATTCGAGACGCCAGCCGGTTTCAGCGATCAGCGTCAGCCAGGATTGCAGAGTGCGGAAGAACCAAGGCATGGGCGCCTGAAAGCCCTCTCCGAAGCCGACGAAGTCCTCCACCCGCCAACCGTCCTGGTAAGGCTCGCCATGACTGGCACGCCAGGGGTGCAGTGTCTGAATCAGCAGGCTGCCGCCAGGCACTAGTAACTTTTGCAGGCTGCGCAGAATAGGCTGTAGCGGCTCTTCGAGCAGGGCGAAGTTGCAGACCAGCACCTCGAAACGCCCGAGTTGCTCGGCGTGTTCTTCCAGTTCGGCATAGCCGCAGACGCGATACTGACTGCGCCCGTCGCAGGCTGCACGAGCCGCCTCGATCAACGGCGCCGAAGCGTCCACACCGACCGGTTCGATACCATGTTCGGCCAGCCCGCGGCACAGCCAACCCTCGCCGCAGCCGATATCCAGCACGCGTTTGGGTTGCAGCGCCAGCACAGCCTGGATGATCGCAGCATCGGTGACCAGGCGGCGACTTTCGATGCGCTGTTCACGCACTGCGGCAGCCCAGGCATCGGCATTGGCCTGCCAGCTTTGCTGGAGCTGTTCTCGATGGTCGCGCTGCATGCCGATTCCCTGCATCTGTGCGTTGCAGCGAGTCTAGCAGGCCAGCCCATCATCCAGGTACAACCCAGGCAATGAGTGGAAACGGCCAGCCAGACGGCGCGCAAGGGTCTAAGCTGATAACAAGACAGACGAGACAACCGCAGCCCAGCCGGCCCAAGGTCAGCATCCGGCAAGAGGCAATCTCGCGGCTTTGAATGATGCTGACAGGCCAGGCCGGTGATTTATGGGCGCATCATGGCAACGTAATCCACAGCAACCTGACCTCACCTCCTCGGCGAGCACGCAGGGCAGGACGAAGTCGGCCAATGTTGGAAGGCATCACTGGCGCCTGACAATCTATCTGTTACTGGTCCTGCTGGTGCTCGCGGTTACCGCCCTGCTGGTGTTCGAGTCGCGCAGCGCCCACTTTCAGTCACGCGAGCTCAGTCGCTATGCTGCTGACCTCACGTACAAGGTCGAACCAGGCCCCAGCGAGCGCATCATCTACCCGACCGATGGTCCCTTCGACAAACGCCAGGGCTATGCCTACCTGCCACTGATGCTGGAACGCCTACAGCAACGCGATTATCAGGTCACCGAGCAGTCGCGTTTCTCCGAACAATTGATGGCCTACAGTCGCCGCGGCCTGTTCCCGCCGTTTACCGAGAAGAGCCAGAGTGGCCTGAGCATCAGCGATTGTCGCGGTACGCCGTTCTACGAATTTCGCTATCCGCAACAGGGGTACGCCGACTTCGCCAGCATCCCGCCGCTGGTGGTCAGCAGCCTGCTGTTCATCGAGAACCGTGAGCTGCTCGACCCCGCGCAACCGCTGGCCAACCCGGCGGTGGACTGGCCACGCTTCGCCATGGCAGCGCTGTCGCAGCTTGGCAAGATGCTCGATGTGCAGGACCAATCCGCCGGGGGCAGCACCTTGGCCACGCAACTGGAGAAGTACCGCCACTCCCCGGATGGGCTGACGCTATCCGCAGGAGAAAAGCTGCGGCAGATGATTTCCGCCAGCGTGCGCGCTTATCAACACGGCCCGGAAACGCTCGAAGCGCGTCAACGCATCGTCCGCGACTACCTCAATAGTGTGCCGCTGTCTGCAGCACCCGGTCATGGTGAGGTGAACGGCCTGGCTGACGGCCTGCGCATCTGGTACGGCGCCGACTTCGAGCGCAGTAACGCCCTGCTCGATCCGCGTCGCTCGCCCGACGCCAGCCTTGCCGAGCGCGGCCTGGCCCTGCGGCAGATGCTGTCATTGATGATCGCCCAACGCCGGCCCTCCTACTACCTCGCACAAGGGCGCCGTGACATGGAGGCGCTGACCGAAAGCCACATACGCCTGCTCGCCAACGGCGGTCTGATCGATGCCGACCTGCGCGACGCCGCTCTCACACAGAAACTGCAGTACCGCGACTGGCAACAGGAGCCCAATCTGCGCGCAGTGGAGAGCGACAAAGGCATCAGCGTGGCGCGCTCGCGCCTGTCCAATCTGCTGGGCATGCCACTCTACGATCTCGATCGCCTCGACCTGTCCGCACGCAGCACCCTGCAACGCGACCTGCAGCAGCAGACCAGTACCTACCTGCTGAACCTGGCCGATCCAGAGTTCGCCGGCAAGATCGGCCTGTTCGGCGAGCGCCTGCTGTCACCGGAGAAAACCGCGGAAGTGCGCTACAGCTTCACCCTGTTCGAACGCACCCCAACCGGCAGCCGGGTACGGGTGCAGACCGACAGCACCGACCAACCCTTCGACATCAACGAGGGCAGTAAGCTGGAGCTTGGTTCCACCGCCAAACTGCGCGTATTGGCCACCTATCTGGAGATCATCGCCGAGCTGCATCAGCGCCACGCGAACAAGAGCCCGGCCGAGTTGCGCCAAGTCGACATCGCCGATCAGGACTACCTGAGCCGCTGGGCCGTGGGCTACCTGCAAGCCAACCCGGGGGCGGATCTGGCCAGCATGCTCGACGCCGCGCTGGAGCGGCGCTACTCGGCCAACCCGAACGAGCGTTTCTTCACTGGCGGCGGTTTGCACACTTTCGGCAACTTCCGCCGCGAGGACAACGGCCGTAACCCGACCCTGCGTGAATCCCTGCGCGAGTCGATCAACCTGCCCTTCGTGCGCCTGATGCGTGACCTGGTGCGCTACAGCACCTACCAGAACAGCGCCGAACTGCTCAAGGACGACAAAGACCCACGCCGCCAGGAATACCTGCAGCGCTTTGCCGATCAGGAGGGGCGCACCTTCCTTCTGCGCTTCTGGCGCAAGTATCAAGGCCAGCCGGAACCGCAGCGCCTAGAGACGTTCATCAGCGGCCTACGCCAGACCTCGGTACGCCTGAGCGCCGTGCACCGTTACCTGCTGCCGCAGGCTGACGAAGCCACCTTTGCTGCTTTTCTGCGGGCGCAACTGCCACAGGAGAAACTCACAGACCAACGCATCGCGCGCCTGTATCAGGATTACGGCCCGGGCGCTTACAGCCTGCCGGATCAGGGCTATATCGCCCGCGTCCACCCGCTGGAACTCTGGCTGCTGGGCTACCTGATCAGCAACCCGCAGGCGACTTTCAGCGACGCTGTAGCTGCCAGCATCGACGAGCGCCAGGAAGTCTATGGCTGGTTGTTCCGTAGTCGACACAAGAGTGCCCGCGACAGCCGCATCCGTATCATGCTGGAGGTCGAAGCCTTCTCCGACATTCATCGGCGCTGGCAGAACCTGGGTTATCCCTTCCAATATCTGGTGCCCTCGCTGGCCACCGCACTGGGCAGCTCCGGTGACCGGCCAGCGGCCTTGGCCGAGCTGATGGGCATCATCCAGAACGACGGCATTCGCCAGCCGGTGCTGCGCATCGACGAACTGCATTTCGCCGCCGATACGCCTTATGAGACACGAGTCGAACGGGATATCCACGGCGGCAAGCGGGTGATGCAGTCCGAAGTAGCTGCTGCATTGCGCAATGCCCTCTCGCAAGTGGTGGAGGGCGGGACTGCGCGGCGCTTGCAAGGTACTTTCCAGTTACAGGACGGCCATAGCCTGACGCTAGGCGGCAAGACCGGCACCGGCGACAACCGCATCGAGAGCGTCGGCCCTGGCGGCCGGGTAATCAGTTCGCGCGCGATGAACCGCACGGCGACCTTCGTGTTCTTTCTCGGTCCGCGGCACTACGGCACCCTGACAGCGTTCGTACCAGGACGCGAGGCCGAACGCTTCACCTTCACCTCGGCGCTGCCGGTGCAGGTGCTCAAGGGCATGGCGCCGATCCTTGCACCCTACCTCGAAGCCGGCAGCGCCACCCTGTGCGATACGCCGATGAGCCCACCACAGATCAGCCGGCGGTAATACCTGGTAACCACAGCGGCCGGCCCCTGGCGAAACCCGGCATCGGATATGCAGTCCATGGCTGCATTATCCGTTGCCGTTCATGAGTACGCCGATGCCCTCACCCTGGTTAGCCCTGCTGCGCCGTCGTCGCCTGAGCCTGATGTTTCTGGGCTGCCTACTGGTATTGCTGCCGATAGGCTGCGCCAAACTGGAGCAGACCGAGCGCGAGCTGGTGTTTCGCATCGAGCCCGGCACCGCCCGCTGGTTCAGCGGCCTGCCTGCAGGCGTCGAGGACGTGCAACTGCAATCCCCCGACCTCACTGCCGATGAGAGCCTGCATGCCTGGTGGTGGCCGGCCCCCCGCAAGGATGCCCCAACGCTGCTCTATCTGCATGGTTCACGCTGGAACCTGACCGGCCAGCTGTTTCGCATCGAACAGCTGCATGCCATGGGCTTCTCGGTCTTGGCGGTGGACTACCGCGGCTTCGGCGAAAGCCGTGGCGCCTTGCCCTCCGAGCGTAGCGTCTACCAGGACGCCCTGATCGCCTGGCAGCACCTGGTGCGCCTGCAGCCCGAGGCGAACAAACGCTTCATCTATGGTCATTCACTGGGTGGCGCCGTAGCCGTCAACCTGGCGCACGAGCTGGCAAGTGAAGAGGAAGCCGCGCAGGCCGCCGGGCTGATCGTCGAGTCCAGTTTCACCAATCTGGGCGACGTGGCGGCCGCGGTTACCAACACCTCGCTGCCGGTGCGCTGGCTGCTGTCGCAGGAGTTCGATTCACTGAGCAAGATCGGCGATGTCGGCATCCCGGTGCTGATCGCTCATGGTCGCGATGACCGCTACGTACCGTCACGCTTCAGCCAGGCGCTGTTCGACGCGGCCAGCGAGCCCAAGCAGTTACTGCTGATCGACGGCGCCAACCACAACAACAGCCTGCGCATGGCCGGTAACAGCTACCGCCAGGCCTTGCGGGCTCTGGGGCTCGAACTTAACTGAAGTGCTGCAGGTAGAGCTGCTCCACCTTGGCCCGTGCCCAAGGCGTCTTGCGCAGGAAGGTCAGACTCGACTTGATGCTCGGCTCATGCTTGAAACAGCGCACGTCGACCTGATGGGCAAGGCCATCCCAACCGATGCGGTCCACCAGGGCGGTGAGAATCGCCTGCAAGGTCAGGCCATGGAGCGGGTCATTGCTGGTCATGAGAGCATCCGTTAAAAAAAGTGCGCCTATCTTAGAGCCAGAAACGAAAAAGGCGATGACTGCGTAGCAATCATCGCCTTCGCTTCAAGCCAGCAGAGTTACACCGACTTGTATTCGCTCTCGGCCTTGTCGAAGCGGCTCAGCATCGACTGGCTCGGCGCCTGACCGATACGGCTGAAGATGACGATGGCCAGGGTCGCGAGGATGAAGCCCGGGATGATCTCGTACAGGCCCAGACCGATCCAGTTCTTCCATACGATCACGGTGGCAGCACCGACCAGCATACCGGCCAGGGCGCCGTTGCGGGTCATGCCCTTCCACAGCAGGGAAAGGATCACCACCGGACCGAACGCAGCGCCGAAGCCAGCCCAGGCGTAGGACACCAGGCCCAGAACGCGGTTTTCCGGGTTGGCAGCCAGAGCGATGGCGATCAGTGCCACCAGCAGCACCATGGCGCGGCCGACCCAAACCAGCTCGGTCTGCGAAGCGTCTTTACGCAGGAAAGCCTTGTAGAAGTCTTCGGTCAGCGCACTGGAGCACACCAGCAACTGGCAGCTCAGGGTACTCATCACCGCCGCCAGGATGGCGGACAGCAGGATGCCGGCGATCCACGGGTTGAACAGCAGCTTGGCCAGCTCGATGAACACGCGCTCCGGGTTCTCAGCGACCGGGCCGGCGACTTCAGGGTGCGCTGCGAAGTAGGCGATACCGAAGAAACCGACAGCAACGGCGCCAGCCAGGGTCAGGATCATCCAAGTCATGGAAATGCGGCGGGCAGCCGGGATCGACTTCACCGAATCAGCGGCCATGAAGCGCGCCAGGATGTGCGGTTGGCCGAAATAGCCCAGGCCCCAAGCCATCAGCGAGATCACGCCGACGAAGGTCGCGCCCTTGAGCATGTCGAAGTTGGTCGCGTCGACCGCCTCGATGGCGACCATGGCCGGATCGAAGCCGCCTGTGGCGATCATCACCACGACCGGGGTCAGGATCAGCGCGAAGATCATCAGGGTGGCCTGTACGGTATCGGTCCAGCTCACTGCCAGGAAGCCACCGATGAAGGTGTAGGCGATGGTCGCAGCAGCGCCGGCCCACAGCGCGGTCTCGTAGGACATGCCGAAGGTGCTCTCGAACAGGCGAGCACCGGCCACCACGCCGGAGGCGCAGTAGATGGTGAAGAACACCAGGATCACCAGCGCCGAGAAGATGCGCAGGATGCGGCTGTTGTCTTCGAAACGGTTGGTGAAGTAGTCCGGCAGGGTCAGGGCATTGCCGTTGTGCTCGGTCTGCACGCGCAGACGACCGGCAACGAACAACCAGTTGAGGTAGGCGCCGATGACCAGACCGATGGCGATCCAGCTTTCGGAGATGCCAGCGACGAAGATCGCGCCAGGCAGGCCCATCAGCAACCAGCCACTCATGTCGGAAGCGCCGGCGGACAGTGCGGTAACGAAGCTACCGAGACTGCGGCCACCGAGGATGTAGTCGGAAAGGTTCTTGGTACGCAGATAGGCGATCAAGCCGATCAGCACCATGGCTGCGATGTACACCACGAAGGTGACGAGCATTGGAGTACTAGCTGTCATTTGGGGGGCTCCCCTCTCGTTTGTTGTTCTTGGGCACCGTGCCCAGCTTGGCAAAGCGCACCCGTTTTTTGCGGATGCGGGCTCCGGTCTCTCTTCCTCGTCACACCGATGTCTGGTGAGCACGTTCAGGGGCAGATACCGGCGCAGTGAAATCTCCACCACTTCGTCACAGCATCGGCACGTGCCTGAGCACTTTCCCTGACCTCCCTGGCTTGCGCCTGCGGCCACCGAATCGCGTTACCACCCTACTTCGGCTGCATGCACTTCTATTATCGGTCTAGCCCAGCAAAGCTGGTCTGACCAATCGACGCAGACAAAAACGGTCGTAACGAAAGTGAAGGGCGGAATTTAGTGGCAGACGTGAGCGGGCTTCTTGCTGAAAGCTCTGGAGTTTTTACAGAAATCTCCGGCACGGGGAACTTCCGGCAAACAGCTGTTTCGGCCTTGCGCCGAGAACCTGATCGCTCGATCAGCCCCCACTGGCCTGGCGAAAAGGCAGATAACTGCGCGCCTCCTCAGCGTAAACCCGCACGCCAGAGCGCTCCTGCTCGAGAAACTCGGCAACCGCAGCATGCAGCCCAGGATGGCAGAGATAATGCCAGGAGCGAGTGATGACCGGCTCGAAACCGCGAATCAGTTTGTGCTCACCCTGCGCGCCAGCATCGAAGCGTTGCAGACCTTCGGCGATGGCCAACTCCATGCCCTGATAGAAGCAGGTTTCGAAATGCAGCCGGTCGAATTCGGCCAGGCAGCCCCAATAGCGGCCATAAAAGGTATCGCCATCGACCAGGCTGAAGGCCATCGCCAGCGCACGACCATGCTGCGTGGCGAACACCACCCGAATCATCTCGGGCATGCGCTCGGCCAACAGGCTGAAAAAGTCCCGTGTCAGATAGGGCGCCTGACCACGCACGTGGTAAGTGTTGGCGTAGCAGTGGTAGACGAAATCCCAGTCCGCCTCGCCCAGCTCATGACCCAGGCGCCTGTCGAACTCGATGCCCTGTCCCGCCACCTGCTCCCGTTCCTTGCGCATCTGCTTGCGTTTGCGCGAACTGAGCGTATCGAGAAAGTCCTGAAAATCACGATAACCACGGTTGTGCCAGTGAAACTGACAACCGATGCGCTCCAACCAGCCTTGCCGCTGCATCAGCACAGTGTCGCAAGCCGGGCTGGTGAAGTTGATATGCAGGCTCGACAAGCCTTCATCGCTCAATTCGGCTGCCAACGCATCGAGCAGCTCGGCAGCCGCACCGGCGTCGCCGAGCAAACGCGCTCCGGTCACCGGAGAGAACGGTACGGCGCCCAGCAGTTTGGGGTAGTAGGCGATACCGGCGCGCCGACAGGCGTCAGCCCAGCCGTGATCGAAGACGTATTCGCCGTAAGAGTGCTGCTTCAGATAAGCCGGCAACGCCGCCTGCACCTTGCCGTGCTCATCGCACCAGAGCCGGTGCGAGGGCTGCCAACCACTGCGACCGCCAACGCTGCCGCTGTCCTCCAGCGCACTGAGGAAGGCATGACGCAGGAACGGCTGTTGTTGCGGTAACAGAGCATCCCAGGTCTCTGCCGACACTGCGTGAAGGGAGTCGATGATGGTGACGGACATGAGCTGAGCTCCAGAAGCCAGACTGCAATATATCTCTAACAATGCACCTGCAATATGAGAAGGCCAACCCTTATAACTTTGAGCTCTGTAAAGGAGTTAACCATGCAAAAGTCCCTTCTCGCCCTCGGAATCGCGTTATTGCTCGGCAGCGGTACGGCCATCGCCCAGCAGTCGATTACTCATCCTTTTCACGCAACCCAGGCAGAAGATGCACCGAACAACGTACACATGGCGGTGGAAATTCCAGCAGGCAGCCTCACCAAGTACGAGATCAACGAAGAAGGTCTGGTTTTCGTCGACCGCTTCCAGTCCATGCCTGTTGTCTACCCTGCCAACTATGGTTCGCTGTCTCGCACGCTGGGTGGCGACAACGACCCATTGGACGGCCTGGTGCTAACTCGCGAGCCTCTTCATCCAGGCGTCCTTATCAAGTTCCGTCCGATCGGCTATCTGAAGATGATCGACGGCGGTGAAGCGGATGAAAAGATCATTGGCGTGCCCAGCAGCGATATCGATCCGACTTACGACAACATCAAGGACATCGATGACCTACCCTTGATCGAGCGCCAGCGCATCGAGGCCTTTTTCCGCGTTTACAAGCAACTGCCAGAAGGCCGCAAGAAAGTCGAACTCAACGGCTATGGCAGCGCCGCCGAAGCTCGCCAGATGATCCAGATGGCCCTGGACAACTACAAAAAGAACAACTGACAAACCGCGAAAAGGCCCAGCCAAGTGCTGGGCCTTTTCAATCACAGCCTTCAACTTTTCCCGGCCAGAGCCTTCTTGTAGCTGGTGGCGTAGTTGAGCTTGCGGCCGGCCACCTTGTTCAACTCCTTGCGGTCCATCGACGAATAAACACCCAACTCACGGGCCTTGAATCCACTGCTGCCGACTTCCTCTTCCGGCGCGAGCGCCACCATCTTCTTCGCAGCAGTTTCGACCGCATCGCGGTAATCGCCACGGTCACTTAGGTCATATGTATCCAGCGACATCACCGAACGCAGCCAGTTGCCCCAATAGAACTCCAGAAACTCAGGGGCCACTTCGCCAGAACGCGGCTTGTCGTAACCCACCTCGCGAGTGAAGTACACCAGCGCTCGATAGGGGTCGTTGGCCAGATGCTGCAAACCGAGCTGGCTCGGTATCTGTTGAGGATCGATGACCTGGCCGTTGCCGTCCTTGAGCCAGACCTTGCGCGCCTGCGCCATGCGTTGCCAGAAGCTGGCCATGTCAGCGCTGTCACTGAAGTTGTCAGTCACCCGCACCCACATGTTCAGGTTTTCGCCACCCTTGGGATGCTCCACAAGCACGGTGAAAGTGTGATGACCATCGGTAAGGAACAACTTGCCTTCGGGACCAATGACCACGGTTTTCATCTCGCTGCTACGAGCACCGACCTTATCCTGGCAGGTGAAACTTTCCGGTTTCCGCAGGTCGGCGTCACCTGGCACATTGGCACTCTCGCCCTGCCCGTTGGCCTCGCAATATTCGTCGAACAGTTTATTGCGCTCTTGCGCGAAGCGGCCGAGCTTGTAGTAGATCTGGTCATACCCAACCGCAGCCTGGGTCGGGTGCAACGCTTGCAGCGGCACCTGAAGCAACTCACCGGGCTTGGCTGCACTGTAATCCTGGGCCAGGACGGTCGAACTCAGGCCGAGCGCAACCAGTATCAAAGTGATTTGACGCATCGAAACATCTCCAAAGGACTTGGCGATAAAAAAGCCCCGCCATTGGCGGGGCTCAATCAGGAGCAACGGATGAAGGTATTGCTTAGAACACGTACTGCAGGCGACCTACGATTGCCTTGCCGTCATCCTGCACGCTCTTGCCACCAACCTGGTTAGAGGTGTTGATGTTGTCCACCTGATAATCGATGTAGTTCAGGCTGGTACGGACGGACGGGGTCACGAAGTAGTTCACACCCACTACCATGGCCTTGGTCTCGAACTCGTCGTTCACGTCGTCAGCCACGATACCGGCCAGGCCCAGGTTGCCGGGAATGGCGCCCGCATCGGAATCGATTGTGGTGCTTTCGTAACGGGCGAAGACTTCCCAGGAACCTTTCATGTTGTCCGGCTTGTCCCACTTACCGTCAGCAGCCTTGTACTGGCGCACGCCGTTGAACATGTAGGAAACCTGAGCGTAGTAACCGCTGAGGTCAACATCGGATTTCGCACCGGCCAGAGTCTCGCCACTGATCTGACGCTGGAAGTACTCAGCCTGCGCACGGAAAGCACCGAACTGAGCACCGGACTCCAGCACCCATTCAACGTCCTTGTCAGCCACGCGCACGTCGCCAAAGGTCAGGCGGAAGTCGTTGTCGCTGCGAATCCCCATGCGGGTACGAGCGCGGGCACGGTTATCGTCGGACTCGCTGTTGTGGTAGTTGGCAGCGAGGTGAATGACGTCAGTGCCATTGAGGTAGGGAGCCCAGTGAGCGCGCAGGGTATAGCCGTACAGCTCGTCGTTGTCCTCACTCTTGTAGTTGTTGTCACCTTCGTAGGTGGCAACCTGAGCCATCAGGCCATAGTTGTCGCCAGAGTGTTTGAAGTTCACGCCGAACTGGGTGTCTTCGTCCCCATTGAGGAAGTCGTACATGAACGGACGCTCGATGGCGGTGATCCAGGAGGAGCTGGTGGAGTTCTCCAGACCATAGTCGACACCAAAACGACCGACAGTGAAGGTACCGATATCCAAGCCGGTGTAGGCGATGAAGGCACGGTCGACGCTGGTGTCATCGGCTTCGTCGTAGCTCAGGCGCAGACCCCAATCCCAGTCGCTGTAGGCGGTACCCTCAAGGCCGAACTCACCGCGACGGATGAAGGTATTGAAGGTATCGTCGAACGGCTTGTTCTGGTCAGCGGCCATCAGGCCATCGAACTGAGTAGCATCCCACTGCAGTTTGCCGCTCAGCTTGAAGCTGAACGCCTTGTCGGTAGTGGCGACTTCCAGGCCGCCTTTGGTCTTGATCACGAGGTCAGCGCCGTCAGTGGTGACGGTACCGGCGAAAGCCTGGGCGGAGACGGCCAGAGCCAGGGCGCTGGCTGCGAAACCGGCGAAGTGCTTACGGATCATCGAGGATTCCCCTGTTGGACTTTAAGTGTTGAAAACACCCGAGCAATGGGCTCGTTCGTGTTGGGGGGAATCTTGGCGAGGGCTTATTTCAGCGCAGTTGCCGATATATAAAGATTTGATGACAACGGAACTTTTTACTTCCGATGCTTATAAGCAGATCAGGATGAGTGCAGCCGCGGTCCCAGCAGGATGATCGAAGCACCCGCCAGACACAGCGCAGCGCCCAACCAGTCGCTGAGCATTGGCCGGGTCTTTTCGATCAACGCCAGCCACACCAGCGAAGCGACGATATAGACACCGCCATAGGCTGCATAAGCGCGGCCGGCGAAAGAGGCTTCGACGCGGGTCAGAATCAGCGCGAACAGCGCCAGGCTTAGCAGCCCGGGCGCGATCCACCAGGCGCTGCGATCGAGCCGCAGCCACATCCAGAAGGCATAGCAACCGGCGATCGCGAACAGGGCCGCCAACAGAAACCATAGATAGTTGATCATTCTCGCCCCCTAACCGCGCAAGGCGCCTTCGCGCTCCCAAGCGCAACGCACGCGTAGCCCACCTTCCTGCGGACTATGAAAGCCGCTATCGGACTCCCAGCGAAAGGTATGCATACCGTTGAGTTCGGTTTCCAGATGCACCACTGCGCTGGCCCAGTACAGACGCTTGAGCAGCGCCTCGAAGGCTTCGATCCACAGGTTCCATTCGTATTCGATCGCGCCATAGCTGGCGCCGAAGTGGATCACCTGGGTCTGGTAAAGGCCGGCACCGGGTTGGTCGCAGAAGGAGAACATTTCACGACCAAGGAACGGCCAGAGCTCGCCAGCCGGCAATTCGGCCAGCACGCCATGATTGGTTTCACGGCGCAGGCGACGTTGCTCGGGGTCATCCGAGGGCCAGTCGCGGATACAGCCATAGACGATGGATTCGGACTCCACACCGGCACTCCTGAAAAAGCAGAACGCCTTCTAACACAGCACGCCTGGGCAAGAAAGGAACTGCTGCCAATTCTTCAGCGAGGCTGACGTCTGCTACGCCCCAGCAACCACGCCACCAGCGTCATCACCAGCGCCAGCGCAGTGAGCACTGCAAACGGCAGACGGTAGCTGCCGGACAGGTCGCGCGCCAAGCCGGTGAGAATGGGCGTCAGGCAACCCAGGCTGTAACCGGTGAACAGCATCATCGCCGTCCAGCGGCTGACGGCCATTGGCGAACCGGCCTCGTACAGCGGCAGCACCAGCGACAGGGCGAAGGAGCCACCCAGCGAAAAACCCAAGATCACCGCCCACAGTTCCGGAACGAAACGCGGCATGAAGGTGACCATCGCCAGACAACCGCAGGTGACCGCACCGCAAGCCAACAGTAGCGGATAACGCGCGTTGTAGCGCTGCGCCAGCCAGGGCAGCAGGAACGAGCTGGGCAGCCCCATGAGCATGGCCAGACTGAGCAGCGAGTTGCTGCGCAGCATGCTCAGCCCCGCTTCGTGATAACGCGCCACAGCCCAGGTCGCGATGGCATAGAACAAGCCCGCTTGAATGGCGAAGAAGCAACTGATCAGCCACGCGCGCGGCCGCCGCCAGGGCAGGCCACCGCTTTCCTGCTCATTGGCAGCACCCGCCTGGTTGGGCAGCCACAGCCAGAGCATGACCCCGAACAGCGCAGGCGCCGCCCATACCGCCAGGCCCAGGTGCCAGGCGTCACCGAACAACGCGGTGGCCGGCGCGGTGAGCACTGCGCCACCGGCCCCGCCAATGGCCATGCCCAGTGAATACCAGCCCACCACGCGCCCCATCTGGCTGGCGAAGTGACGCTTGATGAATCCCGACAACAACGGCCCGGCGACCGCGATGGCAGCGCCGAGGGCAATGGCGCTGCCGATCAACACCGCACTCTGGTGCGCGGCCAGACGTGCCAGCAGCGCCAGGCCGATCAGCCCGAGGCAGAGCACGATGGTGCGCTCGAGCCCCCAGCGCATCGCCAGGCGCGGCGCCAGCGGCGCCAGCAGGCCCATGCACAACACCGGCAAGGCCGTGGTCAGACTGATGAAGCTGCGACTCAGCGACAGCTCTGCAGCGATGCGTTCGATCAGCGGTGCAAGGGAAGTGATGCCGGGGCGCAAATTGATCGCCGCCAGCACCAGGGCCACTAGCAGTAGGGCCCGAGGGACTGGTTTCACGAGGTATCCGAAGTCATTACGGCAGGCAGGCCGGGGCGGCCACCCTACCCCCGGAGGCCACACCAGGCAAGCCTGCCGGTGAAAATAGCTGACCCTGTGGTCAGCTGATCGATTTGACCTTGCCGCGCATTTTTTCGGCCATGCTGGCCATCTCGTCGTACAGCGCCTGCGGATTCTTCTGCTTCAGTGCCCAGGCCATACGGCCCATCTCATGCGGCAGAATCAGGAAGCTGCCCTTGGCCACTTCGTCATGAATGTAAGTAGCGATATCTGCTGCGCTGATCGGCGAGCTTTCCAGCAGCTTGCCGACCTGGGCCTTCATCGCCGGAGTAGGGCCACGGAAGGAGTCCAGCAGGTTGGTCTGGAAGAAGGATGGGCAGACCACGTGCACGCCGATCTCCAGTTGACGCAGCTCTACCAGCAGACTTTCCGACAGCGCCACCACACCGGCCTTGGCGACGTTGTAGTTGCTCATGCCCGGCCCCTGCATCAGGGCCGCCATCGAGGCGATGTTGACGATCTTGCCCTTACTCTTTTCCAGCAGCGGCAGGAATGCCTTGCAACCCTTGACCACGCCCATCAGATTGATCGAGATCTGCCAGTCCCAGTCCTCCAGCGACAGCTCGCTGAAAAAGCCGCCAGAGGCGACACCGGCGTTGTTGACGATGATGTCGATACCACCGAACTGCTCCTCGCAGGCCTGCGCCAGAGCGGTCAGCTGGCTGTAGTCACGCACGTCGCAGCGTCGGGTGAAGCCATCACCGCCAGCCTCACGGACCAGTTTCAATGTTTCCGCCAGGCCGGCCTCGTTGACGTCGGCCAGCGCCAGTCGCCAGCCCTCGCGTGCCCAACGCAGGGCAATTTCGCGTCCCAGGCCGGAGCCCGCGCCAGTGATCATCATGCGGTTTTGCATAGCAGCCCTGCCTTCAATGTTTGGTTGCAATGATTGGCAGTGTAGCGAAGGCAATAAAGCACCCGCGCCTTCATCAGACTTATGAATAGGCAGGGCAAATCGCGATCAAGCCTTGTTGCGCCAGCGCCAGATCAGCCAGCCGTATACGGTCAGGTTGACCAACACCACGATCGCGCCCAGATAGAGCTGGATCTTTGGCGTGAGCCCGGCCGGATAGATCAGCGGTATCAGGTAATGCTCGATAAAGCCGCCGTCATAGCCAGCCTGCCCGGCCGCGCGGCGTAACTGGTTTTCCCAGGGCGTCAGCGGACAACCCAGATGCAAACACTCCACCACGATGCCCCAGACCACTGCAGGTATATGCAGCCAGATCAGACGCGGCCAGCGCAGCAGCAACAAGCCACCCAGTAGCACGAACAGGATGAAACCCAGGTGCACCAGCACCAGGGCATCGGCAGCCATGCGCCAAAGCATTGCGGCTCAGTCCACCACGAACAGGCGTGCGCCAGACATCGTCGATGAACGATGAGCCTCGGCCCCATCCGCCACCTGATAACTCATACCAGGCTTGAGCACGAATACCCGGCCATCCTCAAGCTCGGTGGTCAGCTCTCCCTCCAGACACAACAGCACATGCCCTTTTCGGCACCAGTGGTCGGCCAGGTAGCCCGGCGAATACTCGACCATGCGCACACGCAGCGCACCGAACTGGCAAGTACGCCAACGTGCCACGCCTCGCTCACCCGGATGCTCGGTCGCTGGTATAGCAGCCCAGTCCGTTACGCCGAAGGGAATATCACTAATCTGCATCGCCCAACTCCACCGAAAGAGAGCGCCACCTTAACGCAGACACCCCGAGGCAAAATAAATAGAAAGAGACTCTCTAAGAAAAGAAATCAATTGACCAACACTATCAAGACCATGCAAAGGCCACATTTCCCGACACTGACGAACAGGACTAGCCTCTCTTACATGACGAAATGATTCTCAACGAGGTGCATCATGCTCAAGACCCTGACCTTCACCATCATGCACTTCTGCATCGCCTTCGGCGTCACCTACGCCCTGACTGGCAGTGTCGCAGCCAGCGGCATGGTGGCGGCCATCGAGCCCCTGTGCAACTCGGTGGGCTTCTACTTTCACGAGAAGGTCTGGCAGCGTTTCGAACGCCGTCGTCAGCCTGCGGCAGAGCGCCCAAAGCATGCCTGGCTGCACCACCACGCCTGATTGAAAAAGCCTGGAGTCAGTCGGCGCGCCTCTTGTTGCGGCTACGCATGTTTCCTTGAGATAAGGCAGGATAGTCTGGCACTTTGCCCCGCTTGCTGCTGTCATAAGCCAGCTGCTCAACCCAGACGTTCTCTTATTCAAAGGGACTTAATACATGCCCAGCCTTGCCCGACTCGCCGCCTTGCTCGGCGGCCTGGTCTTCTGTGCCTCCGCGATGGCCGCCGACGTGGATGCCGAAAGCTACGGCTACCCACTGGCCAACCCGTTCGAGGCGACCATCGCCACCACGCCGCCGGAGCTGCGCCCGACGCTGCCGGCCGATGGCGACATCCGGCAACGCGACTACTCGGTACGCCTGCGCCCGGATCGTGAGTTTGAATTGCTGGACAACTTCTGGCCGGTGACCAAGCTGCGTTACCGCCTGGCCCAGCAGAACGGTCGTGCGCCGCTGATTTTCATCATCTCCGGCACCGGCGCGCACTACGCCAGCGGCACCACCGAATACCTGAAGAAGCTGTTCTACGGCGCTGGTTTCCATGTCGTGCAGCTGTCGTCACCGACCAGCTACGACTTCATGGCCGCTGCCTCGCGCTCGGCCACGCCAGGCTACAGCCCAGATGATGCCGACGATCTGTACCGCGCCATGCAGGCCGTGCGTGCCCAGCATCCAAAGTTGGAGGTCAGCGAGTTCCTGCTGACCGGCTACAGCCTGGGGGCGCTGCATGCCGCCTTCGTCAGCCAGCTGGACGAAACCCGGCGTGCCTTCGATTTCAAACGCGTGCTGCTGCTCAACCCGCCGGTCAACCTCTACACCTCTGTCAGCAACCTGGACAAGCTGGTGCAGACCAAGGTGCAAGGCATCGACAACAGCACCAATTTCTATGACCTGGTGCTGGGCAAGCTGACTCGCTACTTCAACGACAAGGGCTACCTCGATATCAACGAGGCCATGCTCTACGACTTCCAGCAATCCAAGGAAAAGCTCTCCGACGAGCAGATGGCAATGCTGATCGGCACCTCGTTCCGCTTCTCGTCTGCCGATATCGTCTTCACTTCGGACCTGCTCAACCGCCGTGGCCTGATCACTCCGCGCGACTACCGCATCACCGAGAGCACCAGCCTCACGCCATTCTTCCAGATGGCCCTGCGCTGCGACTTCGATTGCTACATCGCCGAGCAACTGATGCCCATGTGGCGTGCGCGCTATGACGGCGGCAGCCTCAACCAGTTGATCGACAAGAGCAGCCTCTACGCCCTAGAGGACTACCTCAAAGGCAGCGACAAGGTCTCGGTGATGCACAATGCCGACGACCTGATCCTCGGCCCAGGCGATATCGGCTTCCTGCGCCGCACTTTCGGCGACCGCCTGACCCTTTACCCGCGTGGCGGGCACTGCGGCAACCTCAACTATCGCGTCAACAGTGACGCCATGCTGGAGTTCTTCCGTGGTTAAGCACAGCACTCTCATCCTTGCCCTGCTGCTGGCCAGCGGGCAGACACTGGCCGAAGACCAGGTCGACGCAGACGGTTTCACCAATCCGCTGCAGAACCTGCAATTCAACCCTGGGTTGGATCAACAAGAGTTCGAACGCGCCTCCAGCGATGCCCTGCAGGTCTATGACCCACTGGAGTCGTGGAACCGCCGCGTCTACCACTTCAACTACCGTTTCGATCAGTGGGTGTTCCTGCCCGTGGTCGACGGCTACCGCTACGTCACGCCCAATCTGGTGCAGACCGGCGTGCACAACTTCTTCAACAACCTCGGCGAGATTCCCACGCTGGCCAACAGTGTGCTGCAGCTCAAGGGCAAGCGGGCGATGAACAGCACCGCTCGCTTGCTGTTCAACACCATCCTCGGGGTGGGCGGCGTCTGGGACCCAGCGACGAAGATGGGCCTGCCGCGCCTGAGCGAAGACTTCGGCCAGACGCTGGGTTACTACGGCGTGCCTGCCGGCCCGTACCTGATGCTGCCGCTGCTCGGCCCGTCGAACCTGCGCGACACCGGTGGCCTGGTGGCGGATTACAGCCTGGAGAATGCGGTCAACTACCTCGATGTGGCCGACGCCAGCCGCAGCAACCCCGGCATTACCGTGCTGCGCGTAGTCGATACCCGCGCCAATACCGGCTTCCGCTACGGCCAGCTGAACTCGCCATTCGAGTACGAGAAGCTGCGCTTCTTCTACCACGAGTCGCGCAAGTTGAAGATTGCCGACTGAGCCAGGGTTATGCATCGACTTTATCGATGCATAACCCGTAAATTTTCCACCCAAATATCGATTCAACGCGACTAGCATGGCGTCATTCCTACCTTTCAAGGAGCTCGCCATGACCTCGCAACGCCGCGTCATCAGCATCCAGCCCGGCCAACCTGCCTCCGACGGCGCCGGTGTGCGCCTCAACCGCGTGATCGGCGGCCCCGGCCTGGAGCGCTTCGATCCGTTTCTGATGCTCGACGAGTTTTCCACCGACAATCCCGACGACTACATCGCCGGCTTCCCGCCGCACCCGCATCGTGGCTTCGAGACCATCACCTACATGCTCGAGGGGCGCATGCGCCATGAGGATCACCTGGGCAACGTCGGTCTGCTCGGCAGCGGCGGCGTGCAGTGGATGACCGCTGCGCGCGGCATCATCCACAGTGAGATGCCCGAGCAGGAGTCCGGTGCCATGCGCGGCTTCCAGCTGTGGCTCAACCTGCCAGCCAAGGACAAGCTGGGCGAAGCGGGCTATCGCGACATTCCAGCCAGCGAGATCCCGCGCATCAACACAGCGTCCGGTGCCGAGGTGGTGGTGATCGCCGGTGAGTTCGATGACGGCGATATCCGCCAGGCTGGCGCCGTGCAACGTCCGCACACCCAGCCTCAGCTGTTCGACCTGAATCTGCCAGCAGGCAGCCAGATTTCACCGCGCCTGGCCGATGGTCAGCGGGTGATGCTCTACGTCTACCAGGGTTTGCTGGAGCTGCCTGGGGCCAGCGCTCAACCGGTAAGCGCCGGGCGTCTGGTGCGCCTGTCCGACGAGGGTGACCTGCACCTGGCCAGCGCCCAGGGCGCGCGAGCGCTGCTAATCGCCGGCACACCGCTGAACGAGCCCATCGTGCAATACGGGCCGTTCGTGATGAACAGCCGCGAGGAAATCGAGCAGGCCCTGCGTGATTTTCGTGATGGCGTGCTGGCCTGAGCTGAATCAGGCGGACTGGACGACCTCGGTCAACCCAAGAAAACGGCAGAGGTCGGCCTTGCGCGTCATCGCGTCCTGATAGCCTAGTTCGATCAGTTCACTGCAATAGCCAGGCTCGAACAGCAGGTAACTGAGCACGCCCGCCCCACCCGCCTTGGTCGCACCCGGCCCGCGCAGGAACAGTCGCAGCGCCTTGGGCAGCTCACGCTGATGGCGCGCTGCGATCTGATCCAGCGGCTGGCTCGGAGCGATCACCAGCACATCCACCGGATTCAAACCCAAGTTGCGCGGGCGCCGCTCAGGCGGCACCAGCGCGCTCATCTGGTTGAGCCGTTCGAGCAGCTCGATATCGGTTTCCAGGTTGTCGATGAAGGTGCTGTTGAGCATATGCCCACCGATCTGCGCCAGGCTCGGCGGGCGGTTGGCAGGGTTGACCGGAACAGGCATTTGCGGATCACCGTGCGCGTTGCCGCTGACGCCAATCACCAGCACGCGGCTGGCGCCAAGGTGCAGCGCGGGGCTGATCGGGGCTGCCTGGCGCACCGCACCGTCACCGAAATATTCGCGGTTGATCTTTACCGGCGGAAAGATCAGCGGGATCGACGCGCTAGCCAGCAGGTGGTCGAGTTGCAACCGCGTCGGCACACCCACACGGCGGTGGCGGAACCAGGGGTCGATGGTGGCGCGGCCTTGGTAGAAGGTCATTGCCTGACCGCTTTCGTAGCCGAAGGCCGTCACCGCCACGGCACGCAGCTGGCGATGACGCACCGCCGCCGCGATACCAGAGAAATCCAGCTCGCGCTCCAGCAACTCGCGCAATGGAGAACTGTCGAGCAAGGCCACCGGCACATCGCGCCCCAGACCGAGCAAGCTGTGGCCGACGAAGCGTGCCGCCTGGCGCAGCACGCCCGGCCAGTCGCTGCGGTACACCATGTGGGTATGAAAGCCCTGCCAGACCGAGGTCAGGCGCCGTACCGCCTCGCCGAACTGCAGCGCGCCACAGGCCAGGCTGACGGCATTGATCGCCCCGGCAGAGGTGCCAACTATCACAGGAAAGGGGTTGTGCGAGGCGTCCGGCAACAGGTCGGCAATGGCCGACAGCACACCCACCTGATAGGCCGCCCGTGCCCCACCACCAGAGAGGATCAACCCGGTAACGGGCGCATCGGGACGAGCAATCACGGTCATCAGGCGATCCTGTTTTTCGTTGCAGTATAGATGGGCTACGCGCGCTTTCCGTACAGCTTCGGCTCGCCCTCGGGACGCGTCTTGAAGCGACGGTGCGCCCACAGGTACTGCTCCGGACAGGTGCTGATCGCCTGCTCGACCCACTGGTTGATACGCAGGCAATCGGCCTCTTCGCTTTCACCCGGGAAGCCTTCGAGCGGCGGATGGATCACCAGGCGATAACCGCTGCCATCGGCCAAACGCTGCTGAGTGAACGGCACCACACGCGCCTTGCCCAGGCGAGCGAACTTGGTAGTGGCAGTAACCGTCGCCGCCTGGATGCCGAACAACGGCACGAAAATGCTCTGCTTGCGACCGTAATCCTGATCCGGCGCATACCAGATGGCACGACCGGCACGCAGCACCTTGAGCATCGCTCGAATATCCTCGCGCTCGATGGCGGTGGCATCGAGGTTGTGGCGCTCGCGGCCACGACGCTGGATGAAGTCGAACAACGGATTGTCGTGCTCGCGGTACATGCCGTCGATGGTGTGCAATTGGCCGAGCAGCGCGGCACCGATCTCCAGGGTGGTGAAGTGCACCGCCATGAGGATCACGCCCTGCCCTTCGGCTTGCGCCTGCTGCAGATACTCGAGGCCTTCGACGTGCGCCAGGCGAGCCAGGCGCGCCTTGGGCCACCACCAGCTCATGGCCATCTCGAAGAAGGCGATGCCGGTGGAAGCGAAGTTTTCCTTGAGCAAACGCTCGCGCTCAGCGGTGCTCTTGCCAGGAAAGCACAGCTCCAGATTGCGCGCAGCGATCTGCCGACGTGAGCTGGCCGTGCGGTACATCAGCCAGCCCAGTGCCCGCCCCAGTTTCAACTGCAAGCGATAAGGCAACTGCACCACCAGCCACAGCAGCCCAAAGCCAAGCCACAGCGGCCAGAAGCGCGGATGAAGAAAATAGGCGCGAAAGCGGGGGCGATCCATGAAAGGTTTCCGATCACTTACAAAGCCGCGCATTCTAACGCAGTTTGCCCGACCGGCTCGCTGGCATCACAGCCGTCAGAGCAGGTCACGACAGCGAATCGACAGCCAAGCTTTCACCTCGACCCTGCCTGGCTGACGCACGTGGCTTGCGGCATGCGGGCTATCTCGTTATAAGTCCGGGCATCTTTCGACTCGCCAGAAGGCCCATCGCACCACCATGAGCCAAGCCGACCTCCTCGCCCAAGACCCCGTATTCCAGCTCAAGGGCAGTATGCTCGCCATCACCGTGATGGAACTGGCGCACAACGATCTCGAACGCCTCGACGCGCAACTGACGGAAAAAGTCGCCCAGGCCCCAGCCTTCTTCAGCAACACGCCGCTGGTGCTGGCACTGGACAAACTGCCGGAGGGCGAAGGCGAGCTGGACCTGGCCGAGCTGATGGCCGTCTGCCGGCGCCACGGCCTGCGTACCCTGGCCATCCGCGCCTCACGTGAAAGCGACGTTGCCGCGGCCGAAGCCATGGATCTGCCTGTGCTGCCGCCATCCGGCGCACGCGAACGCCCTCTCGATCCTGCGCCGAAAAAAATCGAAGAAAAGCCTGCCGAACCCGAGCACAAACCCAGCCGCATCATCACCAGCCCGGTGCGCGGCGGACAGCAGGTGTATGCCCAAGGTGGCGATCTGATCGTGTTGGCGCCGGTCAGCGCCGGGGCGGAACTTCTCGCCGATGGCAACATCCATGTTTACGCGCCCATGCGCGGCCGCGCCCTCGCAGGTATCAAGGGCAACACCAAGGCACGGATTTTCTGTCAGCAAATGGGCGCCGAAATGCTGTCGATCGCCGGCCATTACAAGGTCGCCGAAGACCTGCGCCGCGACCCGCTGTGGGGCGATGCGATACAGGTCAGCCTGTCGGGTGACGTGTTGAACATCACCCGCCTTTAACGGATACTTCCGCCACTTTTTACGGACACAAAAAGGGCATCTGGAAGCCTCGAATGGCCTCAGATTCCCGCGTTTTTTAATTTTTTGGGGTGAATCACCTTGGCCAAGATCCTCGTAGTCACTTCCGGCAAAGGTGGCGTTGGTAAAACCACCACCAGCGCTGCCATCGGTACCGGTCTCGCCCTGCGCGGCCACAAGACCGTCATCGTCGACTTCGACGTCGGCCTGCGTAACCTCGACCTGATCATGGGCTGCGAACGCCGCGTGGTGTACGACTTCGTCAACGTCGTCAACGGCGAAGCCACCCTGACCCAGGCCCTGATCAAGGACAAGCGCCTCGAGAACCTCTACGTGCTGGCCGCCAGCCAGACCCGTGACAAGGACGCCTTGACTCTGGAAGGCGTCGAGAAGGTCATCTCCGAGCTGTCGCAGAATTTCGAATATGTGGTCTGCGACTCGCCTGCTGGTATCGAGAAGGGTGCACACCTGGCGATGTATTTCGCCGACGAAGCCATCGTCGTGACCAACCCGGAAGTGTCCTCGGTACGTGACTCCGACCGCATGCTCGGCCTGCTGGCGAGCAAGTCGCGCCGTGCCGAGAAAGGCGAAGAGCCGATCAAGGAACACCTGCTGCTGACCCGCTACAACCCCGAGCGCGTCACCAAGGGCGAAATGCTCGGCGTCGAAGACGTCGAGGAAATCCTCGCCATCCGCCTGCTCGGCGTGATCCCCGAATCCCAGGCCGTGCTCAAGGCATCCAACCAGGGCATCCCGGTCATCCTCGATGACCAGAGCGATGCCGGCCAGGCCTACAGCGACGCTGTTGATCGCCTGCTTGGCAAGGAAGTCGCGCACCGCTTCCTGGATGTGAAGAAGCAGGGCTTCCTGCAGCGCCTGTTTGGAGGTCGAGAATGAATATTTTTGACTTCTTGCGTTCGCGCAAGAAGGAAACCACTGCATCCATCGCCAAAGAGCGCCTGCAGATCATCGTTGCCCACGAACGTGGCCAGCGCACTCAGCCAGACTACCTGCCTGCCCTGCAGCAAGAGTTGGTGGAAGTGATCCGCAAGTACGTCAACATCGACTCTGACCAGGTACAGGTTGCACTGGAAAACCAGGGCAGCTGCTCGATTCTGGAGTTGAACATCACTCTGCCAGATCGTTAATCGAGTCCAGTTGCGCTCACGGCGGCTTCGGCCGCCGTGTTCGTTTGTAGCCATCGATAGCCTGTAGGAGCGAGCTCTGCTCGCGAATATCGGTGACCTGCATTTTTCGCGAGCAGAGCTCGCTCCTACCAGACCGTTGCGAACGCCCCATGCCGCTAAGCCAAATCGAAATTCTCCACCAGGACGCCGCCTTGCTGGTGATCAACAAGCCCACCCTGCTGCTGTCGGTGCCCGGCCGCGCCGATGACAACAAGGATTGCCTGGTCACCCGCCTGCAGGAAAACGGCTACCCCGAGGCGCGCATCGTGCATCGGCTGGACTGGGAAACCTCCGGCATCATCGTCCTGGCCCGCGATGCCGACAGCCACCGCGAGCTGTCGCGCCAGTTCCACGACCGCGAAACCGAGAAGGCCTATACCGCCCTGTGCTGGGGCCAGCCGCAGGCCGACAGCGGCAGCATCGACCTGCCGCTGCGTTATGACCCGCCTACCAAGCCGCGTCACGTCGTCGATCACGAACTGGGCAAGCATGCCCTGACCCACTGGCGCATTATCGAGCGCTGCGGCGACTGGTGCCGGGTAGAGCTCACGCCCATCACCGGCCGTTCGCACCAGTTGCGCGTGCATATGCTGTCCATCGGTCATCCACTGCTAGGCGACCGCCTCTACGCCCACGAACAGGCCCTGGCCGCCCATGAGCGCCTGTGCCTGCACGCCAGCATGCTCGCCCTCACCCATCCGCAAACGGGCGAGCGCCTGCGCTTCGAGTGCCCAGCGCCGTTCTGATAACTCCCGCCCCTCACGCCCCGTAGGGTACGCAATGCGCACCAGCAAAGGCGACGGGGCGATCTCAGACCGCAAAGGCGCAGCGCTCCCTACCCGCATATAGTCTGAAACTATCGCCCCAAAGAAGTGCGCAGCCGGCACAGCGCGATGCAAATTGGTTACACTCGCGCCATCGTTGCCCGGAGTCCCTATGCGCGAAGAACTGATCCAAGGCTTGCTCGATTTTCTCAACGCCTCGCCGACGCCTTTCCATGCCACCACCAGCCTGGCCATGCGCCTGGAAGCCGCGGGTTACCGCCATCTAGACGAACGCGCCCCCTGGCAGACCGAAGCCGGCGGCCGCTACTACGTGACCCGCAACGACTCCTCGATCATCGCTTTCAAGCTGGGCAAGCGCCCGGCCGTCGATGGCGGCATTCGCCTGGTCGGTGCCCATACCGACAGCCCCTGCCTGCGCGTCAAGCCAAATCCGGAACTACAGCGCCAGGGCTTCTTCCAGCTCGGCGTGGAAGTCTACGGCGGCGCCCTGCTCGCTCCCTGGTTCGACCGCGACCTGTCGCTGGCCGGCCGCGTGACCTACCGCCGCGACGGCAAGGTCGAAAGCCAACTGATCGACTTCTACCAGCCCATCGCCGTGATCCCCAGCCTGGCCATTCACCTCAACCGTGAAGCCAATCAAGGCTGGGCGATCAATCCGCAGAACGAACTGCCGCCGATTCTGGCCCAACTGGCCAGTAGCGAAACCGCCGACTTCCGCGCCCTGCTCGCCGAACAACTGGCCATGGAGCACGACTTCAACCCGGACGCAGTGCTGGACTATGAACTGAGCTTCTACGACACCCAAAGCGCCGCTATCGTCGGTCTCAACCAGGATTTCATCGCCAGCGCACGCCTGGACAATCTGCTGTCCTGCTACGCCGGCCTGCAGGCGCTGATCGAATCCGATGACGAGGAAACCTGCGTACTGGTCTGCACCGACCATGAAGAAGTCGGCTCCTGCTCCGCCTGTGGCGCCGACGGCCCCTTCCTCGAACAGGTGCTGCGCCGCGTACTACCTGGCGGCGATGCTTTCGTTCGCACTATCCAGCGCTCGCTGCTGGTGTCGGCCGACAACGCCCACGGCGTACACCCCAACTACGCCGACAAGCACGACGGCAACCACGGGCCCAAGCTCAACGCCGGCCCAGTGATCAAGATCAACAGCAACCAGCGCTACGCCACCAACAGCGAGACCGCCGGTTTCTTCCGCCACCTGTGCCTGGAAAACGAAGTGCCGGTGCAGAGTTTCGTGGTGCGCAGCGACATGGGCTGCGGCTCCACCATTGGTCCGATCACCGCCAGCCAGCTCGGCGTGCGCACGGTCGACATCGGCCTGCCCACCTTCGCCATGCACTCGATCCGTGAACTGGCCGGCAGCCACGATCTGGAGCACCTGGTCAAAGTGCTGACCGCCTTCTATTCCAGCCCTGAACTCCCTTGAGGTTCTGAGACGCGATGATCGAACATATCCGCAACAGCCTGCAGGAAGCCCAGCGCGCGCTGGAGGCCTTCCTCGCCAACGAGCAGACCTTGGGCAACATCCAGAAGGCCGCCGAACTGCTGGTCGAGAGCTTCGAGCACAAGGGCAAGGCCTTTTCCTGCGGCAACGGCGGCTCGATGTGTGATGCCATGCACTTCGCCGAAGAGCTGACCGGACGCTACCGCAAGAACCGTCCCGGCATCGCCGCCGTGTCGATCAGCGACCCCAGCCACATCAGCTGCGTCGCCAATGACTTTGGCTATGACTTCATCTTCTCGCGCTACATCGAGTCCCATGGCCGCGCAGGAGACGTGTTGATCGCCATCAGCACCAGCGGCAAGAGCCCCAACGTGGTCAAGGCCGCCGAAGCGGCCAAGACGCTGGGCGTGAAGGTGATCGCCCTGACCGGCAAGCCCGGCTCACTGCTGGAAAGCCTGGCCGACGTGTGCATCTGTGCCCCGGGCGGCGACTTCGCAGACCGCGTACAGGAACTGCACATCAAGACCCTGCACATCCTCATCGAGCTGATCGAGCGCAAGCTGAGCCCGCAGAACTACGCCTGAGCCCGCCAGCGTTGCTCGCTAGCGGTCGATCACCTGCCCGCGCATCGGCGCCAGCCGTGCTAGCAGCCGGTTCTGCGCCGGCGTCGGCACGCCCTCGGCGTCCATCGCGTCCTGCAGGTGCTCGACCAGGGCATTGAAGTCGCTCGGGGTCAGCCGCAACCCCTTGTGACTCTCCTCCATGCTGTCGCCGGTGTAGACGCAGGGGCCGCCACTCTCGAAGCACAGCTGTTCGATCAGCTTCGCCCGCAAACGCTCGATGTCGATGTTGAGAAAGTGCCGGGCAATGCGAGGGTCACGCGCAGATCCCAGCAGCATGCCTTCGACGATCCGCACGATACCAGGCTCCTCACCCAAGGCGCGGTACAGGCCATCATCACGTGGGGGCTGCTGGGCGCAGGCAACCAGTAACAGAGACAAGCAGAACAACCCCAGGCGCATGCTCAGAAACTCCCCTGCACAGACAGATAGACGCCGTCTTGGTTATCCAGCGTGGCGATCTCGCCGAGCCGCGCATAGGCCAGCACCAGCGCCAGATTCTTGTTCGGAAAGTAACCCACGAACAGATCGGCCCAATCACTTTCACCAGCGAAGCTCAGGTTATCGGGCTTCTCCCGGTACTCGATGCCCACCGCCCAGTGTCGATCCAGCAGCACTGCAACCGAGCCCTCCTTGAGCCAGGAATGACGATCGCGGCGGTCGCCGCCGAAGCCCAACAGACCCAACTCATTGGCCCGGCTATATCGTAGGTTGGCATTGAGCAGCAGGTTGTAGCCGAAAGCGCCGCCGAGTATCAGCCGGCTGGCCGCCAAGTAGCCCTCGCTGTCCTCGCGGCGCTGCGCGCCAACCAGGCTGGGTACCAGAAAATCACGCTGGCGCTTGTGCTGCAGGCCGAGGGAAATCTGCGGCAACCGATCGTAGATCAGATCACCAGCCAAGCGCACTTTAAGACCGAGCGTGTCCATACTGAGGCTGTTGTCTGGCAGATTCAGGTCGCGCGCCAGGGTACCGAGGTCGAAGCGCTGGCGCGCGTAGGACAGCTCAATCCGGTTACCGTAGGCCGCCGCCACGCCGGCCACGTCGAGGCGGTAGTCGCCGGTCTCGACGCGGGTGGCGAACACGTCCGCCCCCCATTCGCCGCGCTCGCCATATCCTGCCAGCACCGCCCAGGGCATGATGCCGCCCCCGGCAGCGCCCTCCAGGCTGGTCGCACCGCCAGTAGCCAGCAGGCGGCCTTCGCCAGCCAGCAACTCGCTACAGAAAAACAGTCCCAGCAGATAAACGAACCGCATACGTCAGTGCACCTCGGCCTTGGGGAAACGATAGGGTTGCGCCAACCAGGCCTCGAAGGCCTCTGCGGCCAGTGGGCGGCTGATCAGGTAGCCCTGCGCGGTATCGCAGTGCCAGCGCTGCAACAAGCTCAGGCTGGGCGCCAGTTCGACGCCTTCGGCCACCACCTTCAGGCCCAGACTGTGGCTCATTTCGATGGTCGAGCGCACTATCACCGAGTCTTCACTGTTATCGTCCAGCTCGCGCACGAAACTCTGGTCGATCTTCAGCTCCTGCACCGGCATGCGCTTGAGCTGCGCCAGTGAGGAATAGCCGGTTCCAAAATCATCCACGGACAAGCCGATGCCGCAGCGGCGCAAGCCGTGCAGCACCTCCAGCGCACGCTCGGGATCGAGCATCACACCGCTCTCCGTTATCTCGAAGATCAGTTGCTCCGGTGCCACCTGGTATTGCGCAAGTAGCGCGTCAACCCGCGCTGGCAGAGCAGTGTCGAGTAGGTCCTCGGTGGAAATGTTCAGCGAAACCTGTACCCAGACCCCGCGTCCATCCCATTCATGCAGTTGGCGCATGACCTCCTCGATGACCCAACTGGTGAGCAACTGGATGCTGCCAGTGCGCTCTGCCAATGGGATAAATTCACCAGGCGAGACCATGCCAAACTGCGGGTGCTGCCAGCGCAACAGGGCTTCGGCCTGACGCACGCTGCCATCGCGAATATCCAGCTTGGGCTGGTAATGCAGCAGCAGTTGCCCCTGCTCAGCAGCATGACGCAAGTCGCGAATCAGCCTGATCTGCCGCTGCTGGGCGGCGTCGCGACCCTGCTGGTAAAGCTGCAGGCGCCCAGGCTGTTGGGCGGCATCCTGCATGGCGATACGCGCACGGCGCAGCAGATCGTCTGGCGTGTCGCCATCGGCCGGGTAGGCAGCAATCCCCATACGGCAATCAAGGGCAACATCCAGCGTGCCGATGCGTAATGGCTTGAGCAGCAGTTGCTGCACACGGTCGGCACTGGCAACGGCACTGCTGCCGTCGCAGTGATCCAGCAGCACGAGGAATTCGTCGCCCAGCAGGCGCGCCAAGCTGTCTCCAGGGCGCAGGGTCGCTTGCAGGCGCCGTGACAACTGCTGCAAGACGAAGTCGCCGCCGCTCTGGCCACAGCTCTCGTTTATCGCGGCGAAGTTGCCCACCCCCAGATACAGCAGGGCGATCGGTCGCCCGGCTGTGATCGCGCTGCCCAGCCGTTCCAGCGCCAGGGTGCGATTGGGCAGACCGGTCAAGGCGTCGTGCAGGGCGTTGTGCGCCAGCTGTCGCTCACGCTCGGCAATGCCCCGCTGCATGTCATTGACGGCCAGAGCCAGCACGCCCAGTTCGTCGCTACGAACCAGCGCCACCGGTTGCTGATAGTCGCCACGGCCAATACGCTGGGCGGCATCGGCCAGCTCGCGCACCGGCCGCGAAACACTACGCGCCAGCACCAGCGCACCGACCAGCGAGGCAAGCATGGCCCCCAAGCTGATCAACAGGATGCGACGATCAAGCGGTGCGAACGCCGCTTCGGCTTCACCAAGGGACCGGTGTAGCAGCGCTTCGATCCGATAGCCAGGGCCACTGGCGAGTTGCAGGTGCTGGCTGAGGTAGTGCTCGATGTCATCGTCAACGTGCTGCGGCATCGCACCTGTTGTCTCAACGTGCATCTTCAGCAGCCTTTGGGCACTGGTCGGCAGAGTGCTGACCCAGGTCGGTGCAAAGCCCTCGCGACGTGCCACCACACTCAGTTCCAGATGAGTCAACTCACGCAACTGCAGGGCAAACGCACGATCAACGGCAAACCCCATCAGCAACCGGGCGATCGGCAATGGTGCACTGACCGAAGCGTCCACCAGCAGGTAGATCTGCCTGTCAATGGGTAACAGGAAAAGGCGTGGACCGTCGCGCCGGGGCTGCTGTAATTGACTGGCAAGCCCGGCCACCGCCTCGGTGTCGATGTCCGGGTCCGTGCTCACCTGCAGGCTACCATCGAGCCCCAGCAGGAACACCGCGCCAGCGTTGATACGTGCGCCCTGATTGGCCAGCGCCGAGCGGATGGTAGGCACATCACCGCTGGCTACCGCATCCTTGAAACCGAAATCGGCTGCCAGCACCTGGGCGGCCTGTTGCAGCTGATCGCTGCGCAATGCCAGCAGTTGCTCGAAGACCCGACTGCCAACGTTCAGCTGTTCCTGTGCCTGAGCACGTACCGCAACATTGGTAGCCGCCTTGACTGCTATATAGAGGGCACCGACCACCACCAGCAGGAGCAGGATCAGGACGCCAGCAATGCGCGCCTGAAAACTACTGCGCAGCATCTTCGGCAGCTTTCCTAAACGCCTCACCGAACGCGCTCGGTGCCGGCGGAGCGGGCTGCTCGGCAGGGCCGGGGCTACCCAGGACAAAACGCTGACTCGACACGCGAGCATCGAACTGTATCTCGCCAGCAACCTGAGGCAGCAAATCCGGGTTGCCAGGGTGCCACAGGGTCACGACGTAGCGCCCAGCCGGCAGGTCCGCAATAACAGCACGGCCGTCGTCGTCGCTGACGGCGAACCAGGGATCATCCGTGACGTAGATGTAACCGAGCATCCAGTCATGGATGTTGCAGCCAAGCACCACCAGTCCGGGCTTGTCGAATAGCACCGGCTCGCTCGGCGTGCCCTGGTAAAGGCGCAGCTCGAAACGCTTGGCCGGTGAAAAGGAATAGACCTGGTGACGGATATCATCACTGTTGGGAAAAGACACGGATGTGCCAGTGCGCACCGCCAGCACATGAGGTTGGAACTGCTGATTGCGTTGGTCCATTTGCACCGGCAGCGGTGCACGGGGCGAGTCCGCCAGACCACGCAGCGTGATTACTGCATCACCCAGCGGCTCACCGGCAGCGTCCACCAGCTCGGCCTGAAAAGCCGAGGCATACGCTGGGCTGATCATAGCGAGGGCAGCGAACAGAGCAAGAGAGAACAGGCGGGAATTGCACACAGTCATACGCTTACCTTGGCCCGAGCCTGAGGCCGGACGCTCACAGGATTACATGCCGTCCTGGCAACCGAGTTTGTCGTACTGGGTAGGTAGCCTAGCTGGCTGGCGGCCAACCAGCCAGCGGCAATTGGCCACCGGCGACTTTATTCGCGGCGCAAGCGTTTGGGAGTAAGGCCCATATAGCGGCGCATGGCCGTGGTCAGCGCACTCTGGCTGGAGAAACCGCACTCCTCGGCGATACGCACCAATGGCAGGTTGCTCTCGCGCAGCATGCGCGCGGCGCGGTCCAGGCGGGTCTGGAGCAGATACTGGTGCGGCGTGAGGCCGACGCTGTCCTTGAACTGGGCATGGAAGTGGCTGGGGCTTAGGCACATTTCGTGTGCCAGCTCGGCGACACTGATGCGCCGCGCCAGGTGTTCGCCAATGTAATCATCCAGGCGCTGCAGGTCCATTGCCCCTTGCGGCTGCCTGCGCTGCTCGCCGAACAGGCGCAGATGCAGAGCGCGGAGCAACACGCCGCCAAGCGAGCGTGCCAGAATCGAGTCGCTGCCATAGCGCTCCAGCTCCGCGCCGGCATAGGTCAGCAGGTGCTGGAAATCGACATCGAGGGCGGGATAGCGAGGCGTTTCGAACAGGCGGTGGAGCAATTCCAGGTCTTCGCTGGGGGTGTCCTGCTCGTCCAGATCGAGGATCAGCATACGGTTGTCGCCCATGCCGGCGAACTGGTGAGCGGCATCGCCCGGTACCAGGCAGGCACGCATCCGGCAGACTTCTCCACCACGACCGCCGACTTCGAATTCGGCGCGGCCGACCAGAGACATCACCAGTTGATGATGGTCATGGGCATGTTCATGGGCCTGTTCATCCAGGCGGATCACACGGGCTTGCAACATCGCAAAAGACTGGCGGCACGAAACAAGGGTTGCACTTTACTCCTTTCCAACAGAAAACGCCGCAACCACCCATCAGCGAAATGGTTGCACCTATAGCAACCTACGCACCAAATCGCATCTCCGAATACCCGCTGGCTCCATTACCGTGCACCCTATCAACCCCGCTGAACCGCATTATGTAGCCTCGGGCAAATGGCAGGAGAGTTGCTTCGCTCCTCTCTAACGATCATGACAAGCGAACCTCAATGAGTAATGCCGCCCTCATTTTTCTGACCCTGCTGGTCGCGTTGCTCACACTTAGCTACTGGCTCACCCACCGCGCGGAAAATCACCAGGTGAGGGCCAGCAAGCAGGCGGACACCAGGATCGTGCAGCGCTGCCTCGACCTGCTTCAGGCCTTGCAGCAACATCGCGGACTGGGCGCACAGCTGGATGCCGCGAGCGTTGCGCAGCGCAATGCGCAAGCGCAGCAGTTGGACCAGCTTTGGCTCGACTGGCCCGGCGCCGCCATGCAACTACCGCCCTTGCAGCAACACTGGCCGCAGTTGCGCCGCAAACCCGCCGACTTCGCTGCCCACTGCCGACTGATCGAGGCACTGCTGACGGTGATCGAACAACTCGAAGACCGCCTCTACCGTCAGCATCACCCCAGAATTCGCGGGCTCGGTGAGGCCTGCCGCGCGCTGGAGGACCTTGCCAGGCTGCGCGGCCTGGCGGTACGCGCGGCCAATTACGAGCGCTGCCCGCCCGGCCTGCAGATGCAACTACGCTTTCTCTGCAAGCGCATGCTCGATCAGGAGCAGGACTCGCATCTGCTCGCACTGATCGAGCGCCTGCAGAGTGATCTGATCGAGCCCGCGCAGATTCGCCTGGCGCCCGGTGAGTGCTTCGCCCTGCTCACCCCACTGATCGAACAGCGCCTGCTGGGCATTCGTCTGAGCCTGGATTGAAACGTTGAAAAAATCCCGCAGTCGCCCCATGTAGCAACCAACGTGCAAGCAAAGGTGCTCCATGAACGATCAGGACATCCACTCCGAAGCTGTCGACGACAACGTGCAATCCACCACCGGCCTGGTGCTGCCTGCACAAAGGCTGCCGGACAAGCTCTATATCATCCCCATCAACAACCGCCCGTTCTTCCCCGCGCAGGTATTGCCGGTGATCGTCAACGAGCACCCTTGGGGGCGCACGCTCAAGCGCGTGGACAACACCGAACACAAATGCCTGGCGGTGTTCTACGTCGACAACCCACCGGACGAGCACGGCGAGTTCGATCTCGATAGCCTGCCCGAGCACGGTACCCTGGTGCGCGTGCACCACGTCAGCGAGGAAGGCGGCAAGCTGCAGTTCGTCGCCCAGGGCCTGACCCGCGTGCGCATTCGTGGCTGGCTCAGCCGGCGCGGCCCCTACCTGGCCGAAGTCGAATACCCGCAGCCGCCGGCCTACCCGCGCGACGAGGTCAAGGCCTACGGCATGGCGCTGATCAACGCGATCAAGGAGCTGCTGCCGCTCAACCCGCTGTACAGCGAAGAGTTGAAGAATTACCTCAATCGTTTCAGTCCCAACGAGCCGTCACCGCTCACCGACTTCGCCGCCGCCCTGACCACTGCTTCCGGCCATGAACTACAGGAAGTGCTGGACACCGTGCCCATGCTCAAGCGCATGGAGAAGGTGCTGCCGCTACTGCGCAAGGAGGTCGAGGTCGGTCGTCTGCAGAAAGAACTGTCGGCCGAAGTGAACAAGCAGATCGGCGAACGCCAGCGCGAGTTCTTCCTCAAGGAGCAGCTCAAGCTGATCCAGCAGGAGCTGGGTCTCAGCAAGGACGACAAGAGCGCGGATCGCGAAGAATTCCTCGCCCGCCTCGAAGGCAAGACCCTGCCTGCGCAGGCGCAGAAACGCATCGACGAGGAGCTGAACAAGCTGTCGATCCTCGAAGCCGGCTCGCCTGAGTACGCCGTCACGCGCAATTATCTGGACTGGTCCACCGCTCTGCCCTGGGGCATTCATGGCCAGGACAAGCTCGACCTGGGCCGCGCGCGCAAGGTGCTGGACAAGCATCACGCCGGCATGGACGACATCAAAGAGCGCATCACCGAGTTCCTGGCCGTCGGCGCCTTCAAGGGTGAGATCGCCGGCTCTATCGTGCTGCTGGTCGGCCCGCCGGGCGTGGGCAAGACCAGCATCGGCAAGTCCATCGCCGAATCCCTCGGCCGGCCGTTCTACCGCTTCTCGGTGGGCGGCATGCGTGACGAGGCAGAGATCAAGGGCCACCGCCGCACCTACATCGGCGCCATGCCCGGCAAGCTGGTGCAGGCGCTGAAGGAAGCCGAGGTGATGAACCCGGTGATCATGCTCGACGAGATCGACAAGATGGGTACCAGCTACCAGGGTGACCCGGCCTCGGCGCTGCTGGAGACCCTCGATCCGGAGCAGAACGTCGAGTTCCTCGACCATTACCTGGATCTGCGCCTGGATCTGTCCAAGGTGCTGTTCGTCTGCACCGCCAACACCCTCGATTCCATCCCCGGGCCGCTGCTCGACCGCATGGAGGTGATTCGCCTCTCCGGCTACATCACCGAGGAAAAACTGGCCATCGCCAAACGCCACCTGTGGCCCAAGCAGTTGGAAAAAGCCGGCGTACCGAAGGCACGCCTGTCCATCAGCGATGCGGCGCTGCGCGCGGTGATCGAAGGCTATGCCCGCGAAGCCGGCGTGCGCCAACTGGAGAAACAGTTGGGTAAGCTGGTGCGTAAATCAGTGGTGAAGCTGCTGGACGATCCCGAGGCGAAGATTCGCATTGGCGCCAAGGATCTCGAGGAAGCCCTCGGCATGCCGGTATTCCGCAACGAGCGAGTGCTGGCCGGCACTGGGGTGATCACCGGCCTGGCCTGGACCAGCATGGGCGGTGCGACTCTGCCGATCGAAGCGACGCGCATCCATACGCTCAATCGCGGCTTCAAGCTCACCGGCCAGCTCGGCGAAGTGATGAAAGAGTCGGCGGAGATCGCTTACAGCTACGTCAGCTCGCATCTGAAGCAGTTCGGCGGCGACCCGACCTTCTTCGACCAGGCCTTCGTCCACCTGCACGTACCGGAAGGCGCCACGCCCAAGGATGGCCCCAGTGCCGGCATCACCATGGCCAGCGCCCTGCTGTCGCTCGCGCGCAACCAGGCGCCGAAGAAAGGCGTAGCCATGACCGGCGAGTTGACCCTCACCGGCCAGGTGCTGCCCATCGGTGGCGTGCGCGAAAAAGTGATCGCGGCGCGGCGGCAGAAGATTCACGAGCTGATCCTGCCGGAGGCTAATCGCGGCAGCTACGAGGAACTGCCGGACTACCTCAAGGAAGGCATTACCGTGCACTTCGCCAAGCGCTACGGCGATGTAGCCAAGGTGCTGTTCGACTAAAGAGGCATATGTAGGAGCGAGCTCTGCTCGCGAAGCTTTTCAGGCTCACAGACATTCGCGAGCAGAGCTCGCTCCTACAGCAAACCGCGCATCTCCACGGTCGCCACCGACAGGTCTATGCCGCTATGCTGGGCCAGGTTTCATAGACTGGAGTTCGTCATGCACGCCACCTTGCGCCTGCTTATCCTGCCCGCCCTGGCCCTGCTTACGGCCTGCGCCCATCAATCCGGCACGCTGGAACTGAAGAAGGATCGGCAGTGCCCGCTGACGCTGAACAAGGGTCAGCAACTGATTCTCAGCCTACCCAGCAACCCCACCACCGGTTTTCGCTGGGAAGTTCGCGATGGAGCGGCGAACGTGCTGCAAAGCCTCGGCCCCGAGGTCTACAGCAACCCGGAAGACGCTGGACTGGTAGGCGCTGGCGGCATCTCCACCTGGCGCTTCACCGCGAGTGAGCCAGGCGAAGGTCGCCTGCTGCTGACCTACCAGCAACCCTGGGAGCCGAACGTGCCGCCAGCGGAAACCTTCGAGTGTGAACTGCGGGTGAAGTGAGCAAGCCGAACACGGTAGAGCTTCTGTGGGAGGGGCTTTAGCCGCGACGACTTGAAGCAAATCGCCGCTAAAGCGCCTCCCACGGTTCCGTACCACCATCTATTCATTGGCGGGTTGCACCCGCTCTACAGGCCGAAAACGAACAAGGGGCGCTTCATGCGCCCCTTTCGTTTCCGCGTTTCGCGGCTCTCGCCCGACCTCAGCTCTTGAGCCGGTAGCCGGTCTTGAAGATCCAACCCACCAGCAAGATGCACAGCGCCAGAAAGCCCAACACCATCGCCAGGCTGACGCCGACGTTGACGTCGGACACGCCGTAGAAGCTCCAGCGGAAGGCGCTGATCAGGTACACCACCGGGTTGAACAGGGTCACCGTCTGCCAGGCCGGCGGCAGCATGCTGATCGAATAGAAGGCGCCGCCGAGGAAGGTTAGCGGCGTGACGATCAGCGCCGGGACGATCTGCAGTTTCTCCCAGCCATCGGCCCAGACGCCGATGATGAAGCCGAACAGGCTGAAGGTCAGCGCCGTCAGAACCAGGAACGCCGCCATCCAGATCGGATGCTGAATCTCGAAATCGACGAACAGCCTGGCGGTGAGCAGGATGATCAGGCCGAGGATCACCGACTTGGTCGCCGCCGCGCCGACATAACCGATCAGAATTTCCAGATAGGACACCGGCGCCGACAGCAGCTCGTAGATGCTTCCGGAATACTTGGGCATGTAGATGCCGAACGAGGCATTGGAAATGCTCTCGGTCAGCAGCGCCAGCATGATCAGGCCGGGAATGATGAAAGCGCCGTAGCTCACGCCCTGCACCTGGGTCATGCTCGAACCGATGGCCGAGCCGAACACCACGAAATACAGCGAGGTGCTGATCACCGGTGTGGCGATGCTCTGCAGCAGGGTGCGCCAGGTGCGCGCCAGCTCGAACAGGTAGATGGCCTTGATGGCATACAGGTTCATGCGCAAATCTCCATTTCAGGGCGCTGAGAGGCGTAGCGAGCGAAGGTCAGGCAAGGCGAAGTCAGGCGAGGCCGCGGAGTGTACGCGTTGTACATGAGCAGGCCGAGCCTGACTTCAACGCAGCCTGGGCGAGCGCAGTAGCTTCTCATCGGCCTGAGACCAGTGACACGAAGATTTCCTCCAGAGAGCTCTGGCTCGACTGCAGATCCTTGAAGTCGATGCCGTGCTGAGCCAGGTCGCGCAGCAGTTCGGCGATGCCGGTGTTCTCGTGCTGGGCATCGAACGTGAACACCAGAGCATGGCCCTGATCGGCCAGCTCCAGGCCATAGCGCGACAGCTCGGCCGGCACGCAGGACAGCGGCTGCTGCAGGTGCAGGGTCAGCTGCTTCTTGCCCAGCTTGTGCATCAGCACCTGCTTGTCTTCCACCAGGATGATGCGGCCCTTGCTGATCACCCCGATGCGGTCGGCCATTTCCTCGGCCTCCTCGATGTAGTGGGTGGTCAGGATGATGGTCACGCCGCGCTCACGCAGGCGCCGCACCATGTTCCACATGTCGCGGCGCAGTTCGACGTCGACGCCCGCGGTGGGCTCGTCAAGAAACAGGATCTGTGGCTCGTGGGAGAGCGCCTTGGCGATCATCACCCGGCGCTTCATGCCGCCGGACAGTTCCATGATCTTGGCGTTGCGCTTGTCCCACAGCGACAGGTCCTTGAGCAGCTGTTCCAGGTATGCCGGGTCGGGCTTCTTGCCGAACAGGCCACGGCTGAACTTGACAGTCGCCCAGACGGTTTCGAACACGTCGCTGACCAGCTCCTGCGGCACCAGGCCGATCTGAGAGCGGGCCGCGCGGTAGTCACGGACGATGTCCTTGCCGCCGACTAGCACCTTGCCATCGCCCGGATTGACGATGCCGCAGATAATGCTGATCAGGGTGGTCTTGCCCGCGCCGTTGGGGCCGAGCAAGGCGAAAATCTCTCCCTGGCGAATGTCCAGGTCGATGCCTTGCAGCGCCGGATGCCCGGACGCATAGATCTTGTTCAGTTGCTGGATGGAGATGACCGACTGCACGGTGGATGGCCCCTTGCCTGCGGAAAACGCAACAGTTTACAGGGCATGAGGCACCGACATCAGCGCGCGTAAGAAAAAACGGCGCACTTGTGGTGCGCCGGGGATGCTACGGGTGAGGTAGAAACGATTACAGCGCTTGTGGCGATGTAACGATAGGCCTGGCGGCAAGCGCCGCCCGGCGTATTCGGTGGCGAGCGGGATCAGAGCGGCGTCAGCAGCTTGCCGGTGGCGATGAAGGCGCGCAGGTTGTCCAGCACCAGATCAGCCATCTGCTGGCGCGTCTCGACACTGGCGCTGCCGACGTGCGGCAACAGCACCACGTTGTCCAGTTCGCGCAGCGCCGCCGGTACCTGAGGCTCACGCTCGAAAACGTCCAGCCCGGCACCGCCGATCACCTTCTGCTGCAACGCCGTGATCAGTGCAGCCTCATCGACCACCGAGCCACGTGCGACGTTGACCAGAAAGCCATCCGGGCCGAGTGCTTCGAGCACCTCGGCGTTGATCAGGTGATGGGTGGCCTTGCCGCCCGGGCATGTCAGTACCAGAAAGTCTGCCCAACGCGCCAGCGCCAGCAGATCCGGCTCGTGCCGGTAAGGGCTGCCCTCGACCGCACGGCGATTGTGGTAACGCACCGGCATGGAGAAACCGGAGGCGCGCAAGGCGACTGCCTCGCCGATGCGGCCAAGGCCGACGATCCCCAGGCGCTTGCCGCTGACCCGACGCGCCAGCGGGAAGCCCGTAGTGCTGCTCCAGGCGCCGCTGCGCACGAAGCGATCGGCCTCGGACAGGCGCCGCGCGCTGTCGATCATCAGGCCCATGGCTAGGTCGGCCACGCAGTCGTTGAGCACGTCCGGCGTGGTGCTGAGCACGATGCCACGATCACGCAGTAGATCCAGCGGATAGGGGTCATAGCCCACGCCGAAACTGCAGATGGCGCGCAGATTCGGCAGCAGCGCGAGCTGGTCAGCCGTACAGCCGAAGCGTGCTGAGGACACCATGTAGATGAACTGCTCGCCCTGTTCGCGCAGGAATGCCAGCGGCTCGGCCTGTTGCCACAGCGCGCTGACCTCGTATTGCTCGGCCAGCTCGCGGTTGAAGCGCTCGCTCAGCGGGCCGATCTGCAGCACCTTGGGTTTGCTCATGGAACCTCCTGTTTGGATCGTGCGATTTGCCAGGCTGTTGAAAAACTACCTGCGTTGCCAATGCTGCGTTAAATACAGGCTCGTGCGCGAGTCCGATCAAAATGCTCATTTACAGCTCGTAAAGTCGGTCGCGACCCCGGCCGTTTTTCGCCTGTACTTGCCTTGCACTGGCTACCTCGCCTACGTTTTTCAACGACCTGCTACAGCAATTTGCCCGGATTCATCAGTCCGGCCGGATCCAGCGCCTGCTTGACCCGAGCCATCAACTCCAGCTCCAGCGGCGCCTTGTAGTGCTGCGCAGCCAGGCGCTTGGACTGGCCCAGGCCATGTTCGGCGCTGATGCTACCGGCATAACGCAGGGTCTGGTCGTAGATCACCCGCATGACCGCCTCGGCCTGCGCCTTGAACGCGGCATCCTCGGCACCGACTGGCTTGCTGATGTTGTAATGCAGGTTGCCGTCGCCGACGTGCCCGTAGGCCACGATGCGCACACCGGGAAACATCTGCTGCAACGCCTGATCGGTACGCGCAATGAAGTCGGGAATACGGCTGACCGGCACGCTGATGTCGTGCTTGAGGCTTGGCCCCTCGTGATTCTGCGCCTCCGAGATGCCTTCGCGCAGCGCCCACAAGGCGCGCACCTGGGCGTCGCTGGCCGCGACAACGGCATCCAGCGCCACGCCCTGCTCGAAGGCAGCGCCGAGGCCCTCCTCCAGCAGTTCGTTCAGGGGCGCGTTGGGCTGGGTGTCACTCAGCTCGATCAGCACGTACCAGGGATGCGTGTCGGCAAACGGATCGCTGACACCGGCGACATGGCTCAGGACGAACTCGACGCTCTGCCGCGACATCAGCTCGAAGCCGGTCAGGCGGTCGCCGCACAGCCCGCGCATCTGCCCGATCAGCTCGACGGCCGCCTGCGTGCTGGGCAAGGCGACCCAGGCGGTGGTCAGGCTGCGCACCGCTGGGAACAGCTTGAGCACGGCGGCGGTGATGATGCCCAGGGTGCCCTCGCTGCCGATGAACAGGTGCTTGAGATCGTAGCCGGTATTATCCTTGCGCAATCCGCGCAGGCCGTCCCAGATGCGCCCATCGGGCAACACCACTTCCAGACCCAGGGTCAGGTCGCGCATGTTGCCGTAGCGCAGCACCGCGGTGCCGCCGGCATTGGTCGCCAGGTTGCCGCCGACCGTGCAGCTACCCTCGGCGCCCAGCGACAGCGGGAACAGCCGGCCGACTTCGGCGGCGGCCTCCTGTAGCTGCTGCAGGATCACCCCCGCTTCGACGGTGATGGTTTCATTGCCCACGTCCACTGCACGGATGCGCTTCATGCGCGTCAGCGACAGAACGACCTGCGCTCCGCTGTCGTCCGGAATCGAGCCGCCGCACAGGCCCGTATTGCCCCCTTGTGGCACCAGGGCGACGCCGGCCTGCGCGCAAAGACGCACCACGGCGGCAACTTCCTCGGTCGAAGCCGGGCGCAGCACGGCAGCCGCCCGGCCACGGTAGGCGCCTCGCCAGTCGCTCAGATAGCTTTGCATACGCTCGGCGTCAGTGATCAGGCCAGCCTCGCCGACCGCCTCGCGCAACGCCTCAAGCAGATCATCGGGCAGGCTGCGCATCTCAGGTCACCGGCGCCGGGTTGAACAGCACCAGGTCGTTGTGCAGGCGCAGGTGCTCGGCGCAGGTCTGCTTGCGACCGCTGGCCACGTCCAGGTAGAGCTGGAAGATATGCCAGCCCATTTGCTCCAGCGTCATGCGCCCGGAGACGATCTGCCCAGCGTCGACGTCGATCAGATCCGGCCAGCGTTCGGCCAGTTGGGTGCGCGTGGCCACCTTGATCACTGGCACCATGGACAGTCCATAGGGCGTGCCGCGACCGGTGGTGAAAATGTGCAGGTTCATGCCCGCCGCCAGTTGCAGGGTGCCGCAGATGAAGTCGCTGGCCGGCGTGGCGCAAAACCACAGGCCCTTGCCACGAATGCGCTCGCCCGGGGCGACCACCCCGGCGATGGTGCCGTTGCCGGACTTGGCAATGGAGCCCATGGCCTTCTCGACGATGTTGTTCAGCCCGCCCTTCTTGTTGCCCGGCGTGGTGTTGGCACTGCGGTCGGCCATGCCGCGTGCAAGGTAGCGGTCGTACCAGTCCATCTCGCGAATCAGCGCATCGGCCACCTCGACAGTAGCGGCGCGCGGCGTCAGCAGGTGGATGCCGTCACGCACTTCGGTGTTCTCACTGAACATCACCGTGGCGCCGGCGCGCACCAGCAGGTCGGCGGCCACGCCGAGCGCCGGGTTGGCGGTGATACCGGAGAAGGCATCGCTGCCGCCGCACTGCATACCGACCACCAGCTCGGCAGCCGGCACGGTCTCGCGACGACGCAGATCGAGCACCTTCAGGCGATCCTCGATCATGCCCATGATCTGCTCGACCATGCCGGTGAAGCCGGTGCCGGAATCCTGCAGGCGGAACAGCCAGTCTTCCTCCTCCATGCCGTTGGTGAGCTGGTCGCCATCCATCAACTGGTTGGCCTGCAGCTTCTCGCAGCCGAGGCTGATCACCAGCGCCTGGCCACCCAGGTTGGGATTGCGGCTGATGTTGTACAGGGTGCGGATCGGCACCACCGCGTCCGGCGCGTTGATCGCCACGCCGCAGCCGTAGCTGTGCGACAGCGCGACCACGTCGTCGACGTTGGGGTACTTGGGCAGGATTTCCTTGCGCACGCGCTCGACCACGTGATCGAGCACACCGACCACGCACTGCACGGTGGTGGTCACGCCGAGGATGTTACGGGTGCCCACGCTGCCGTCCGGGTTGCGGAAGCCTTCGAAGGTGTAGCCCTCCAGCGGCTCGCCGGGTGCGGCCTTGATGGTCGCCTTGGGCAGGTTGTCCAGTACTGGCGGCTCGGGCATGCGCAGCACCTGCTCGGTGACCCAGCTGCCGGCGGCGATGGGTTTGAGCGCATAGCCGATGACCTCGCCATAACGCACCACCTCGCCGCCTTCGGCGATATCCACCAGCGCCACCTTGTGGCTCTGCGGGATGCCTTCGATAGCCGTCAGGCCATCGTCGAACTGGCCGCCAGCGGCAACCCCCTGGTCATTGACCACCACGCCGACGTTGTCGCTCGGGTGCAGGCGGATGTAACGGGGCGAATCCTGATGGGGAATCAACTGCATGACGCTTGCTCCTGTTGTGCGTTCAGGATGCCGAGCTAGACGCAGCGTCCAGCTCGACCCTGTGAATACGGCCGACGATCAAGCCGAAGCTCACGACCGCCAGCAGGGAATTGAGACCAACATAGGCCAATGCCCAATCGAATGATCCGGTACGGCTGACCAGGTAGCCGATAACGATAGGTGTGGTGATCGCTGCCAGGTTACCGAAGGTGTTGAACAGCCCGCCGGACAAGCCAAGGATCTGCCGAGGCGAAGTGTCGGCCACCAGCGTCCAGCCCAGCGAGCCGAGGCCCTTGCCGAAGAAGGCCAGGGCCATCAGCGCCATCACGGCCGTGTCGCTCTCGACGAAAATGCACAGCACCACTGCGCTCGACAGCAGCAGACCGAACACCATCGGCAGCTTGCGCGCCAGGGTCAGCGAGTGACCGCGACGCAACATGCCATCGGACAGCAGCCCACCAAGCACGCCACCGGCGCAACCGCTGATGGCGGGCAAGGCGGCGGCGAAACCGGCGCCAAGAATGCTCATGCCGCGCGCCTGTACCAGATAGACCGGAAACCAGGTGAGAAAGAAATAGGTAATGGCGTTGTTGCAGTACTGGCCGAGGTAGATGCCGATCATCGTGCGCTGGCACAGCAGCAGGCCCAGGTAGCGCCACTGCGAACCCCCATCACCGCTACGCTGCCCTTCCAGATCGATCAGCGCCCCGCCCTGTTCCAGATGGGCCAGCTCGGCCGCCTCAATACGCGGGTGCTGGCGTGGGCCATGCAGCTGCTTCAACCACAGCAGCGACAGCGCCAGCCCCAGACAACCGAGCACGATGAACACCGATTGCCATCCCATCGCCTGCACCACCCAGCCCATCAAGGGTGCGAACAGTGCAGTGGCGGCATATTGCGCCGAACTGGAGATGGCCGTGGCCGTAGCCCGCTCGGCGGTAGGAAACCACGAGGCGATGATGCGCGCATTACCGGGAAAGCACGGCGCACTGGCAAAGCCCACCAACAGCCGCAGCAGAAACATCGAGGTCACGGTCCAGGTGCCCGGCAGCCAGCCGACGAAACCCTGCAACAGGGTCAGCGCCGACCAGACGAACAACGCCAGGGTGTACACCGGCTTGGTGCCGAAGCGGTCGAACAGCCAGCCACCGGGAATCTGCCCGATCACGTAGGCCCAGCCGAACGCCGAGAAGATGTAGCCGAGTGTCACCGCGTCGATACCCAGGCCGGCCTGCATCGCCGAACCGGCAACGGACAGACTGGAGCGATCGGCGAAGGTGATGGTGGTGACCAGAAACAGCATCAACAAGATGCTGTAGCGCACACGACCCGGTTTGGCATCTGGCATCGGCAAGGCTCGTGAGACAACAGGAAAGGCTAAGCCCGTAGGGTGAGCCGGCCGGCGTTTCGCGTCAGCTAAGGTCATCAATCCGTAGGGTGGGCTTTAGCCCACCGATTGTAGCCATGGTGGGCTGAAGCCCACCCTACGGGACAGTAGGATCACGGAACGGTGTCAGGCCTGACTCAACGAACCAGGCAGGGCTTTTTGTTATTGAAGGTCCAGTTCGGAATCAGGTACTGCATGGCAATGGCGTCGTCACGCGCGCCCAGGCCCTTGGTCTGGTACAGCTCGTGCGCCTTGGCTAGCGCGTCCCAATCCAGCTCGACGCCGAGACCTGGGGTTTTCGGCACCTGCACCAGACCACCTTCGATGCGCAGCGGGTTGCGCGTCAGGTACTGGCCGTCCTGCCAGATCCAGTGGGTATCGATGGCAGTGACTCGACCCGGCGCCGCCGCGGCGACGTGGGTGAACATGGCCAGGGAGATGTCGAAGTGGTTGTTGGAGTGCGAACCCCAAGTCAAGCCCCAGTCGTTGCACATCTGCGCCACGCGCACGGAACCGGCCATGGTCCAGAAGTGCGGGTCGGCCAACGGGATGTCCACCGATTGCAGGGAGATGGTGTGGCCCATCTGCCGCCAGTCGGTAGCGATCATGTTGGTCGCAGTCGGCAGGCCGGTGGCACGGCGGAACTCGGCCATCACTTCCCGACCGGAGTAGCCGTTCTCGGCGCCGCACGGGTCTTCGGCATAGGCCAGCACGCCATGCAGGTCGCGGCACAGGGCAATGGCCTCATCCAGCGACCAGCCGCCATTCGGGTCCAGCGTCACACGAGCCTCAGGGAAGCGCGCGGCCAGGGCGCGGATCGCCTCGACTTCGGCTTCGCCATGCAGCACACCGCCCTTGAGTTTGAAATCGTTGAAGCCATAACGCGCATGCGCGGCCTCGGCCTGGCGGACGATGGTTTCCGGCGTCAATGCGGTCTGGTTGCGCACGCGCTCCCAGGTGTCATCGGCATCGCGCTCATCGCGATAGCCGAGATCGGTCTTGTCCTTGTCACCGACGAAGAACAGATAACCGAGCATTTCCACGGCATCGCGCTGCTGGCCTTCGCCGAGCAGTGCAGCCACCGGCACACCGAGGTGCTGGCCGAGCAGGTCGAGCAACGCGGACTCCAGCGCGGTGACGGCGTGAATGGTGATGCGCAGATCGAAAGTCTGCAGGCCGCGACCGCCGGAATCACGATCAGCGAAAGCGCGGCGTACCTGGTTGAGCAAGGCGTTGTAGTTGCCGACCGGTTGGCCGACGAGGATCGAGCGGGCGTCGTCGAGGGTCTTACGAATGCCCTCGCCGCCGGGGACTTCGCCGACACCGACGTGGCCGGCGCTGTCCTTGAGAATGAGGATGTTGCGGGTGAAATACGGGCCGTGGGCACCGCTCAGATTGAGCAGCATGCTGTCTTGACCGGCGACCGGTACGACTTGCAGCTCGGTGATCAGCGGAGTGCCGACAGCGGCAGGAATCTGTGAAGTCATGAGCGTTACCCTGTTGTTCTTATGCGGGTTCGACAATGGTTCAATGCCGTCGCGCCCGGACTTCCGGGGCGCGGCCAGGCCGCTCGCCGCAGCGAGCGGCCCTCTGCGGTATTACTGCGCGCCTTGGGCTTCGATCAGCTTGGCCAGGGCTTCGTACTCGTCCGGCAGCAGATCGGTCAGCGGTGCGCGTACCGGACCGGCGTCGTAACCGACGATCTTGGCACCGGCCTTGACAATGCTCACGGCATAGCCGGCCTTGCGGTTACGGATGTCCAGGTACGGCAGGAAGAAATCATCGATCAGCTTGCCAACGGTGGCGTGATCTTCCGCGGCGATGGCGCGGTAGAAGTCCATGGCGGTTTTCGGGATGAAGTTGAACACGGCCGAGGAGTAGACCGGCACACCCAGCGCCTTGTAGGCCGCAGCGTAGACTTCAGCGGTCGGCAGGCCGCCGAGGTAGGTCAGACGCTCGCCCAGGCGGCGGCGGATCGACACCATCAGCTCGATGTCGCCCAGGCCGTCCTTGTAACCGATCAGGTTCGGGCAGCGCTCGGCCAGTTGCTCCAGCAGGTTGGCATTGAGACGGCAGACGTTACGGTTGTAGATCACCACGCCGATCTTCACCGACTTGCACACCTGCTCGACGTGAGCGGCGACGCCGTCCTGCGAGGCTTCGGTCAGGTAGTGCGGTAGCAGCAGCAGGCCCTTGGCGCCCAGGCGCTCGGCTTCCTGCGCCATCTGGATGGCAACGCGGGTCGGGCCACCAACGCCAGCCAGGATAGGCACGGACTTCTCGCAGGTGTCCACGGCGGTCTTGATCACGGCGCTGTATTCGTCCGGCGCCAGGGAGAAGAACTCGCCAGTACCGCCGGCTGCGAACAGAGCGGAAGCACCGTAAGGTGCCAGCCACTCGAGACGGCGCACATAACCAGCCTGATTGAAATCACCGGCAGCATCGAAGTCGGTTACCGGGAAAGACAGCAGACCGGAGGAGAGGATGGACTTAAGTTCTTGTGGATTCATTATGCGAACACCCTGTTAAAGCGAGTTGTGAGGAATGACGTCAGCCGCAGCTGTAGAGATACGTTATCGTACAACAACAAAAAAAACACCAGTTTTTGTATTACCCGTTCGTCGAAGTTTTTATCGCCTTCGCCCAGCCTGCCCGCAAAACCGCTGCGTAAGCGTGAAAGCTCAGCGTAGAGCAGGCTCCATCATGGCGCCAGAAGAGATGGCAGCGCAATCATCATTAACCATGAGCAGCGTTGACAGGCCAGGAACAGGCTGGTACTAATTTCACCAAGTCATACGACAACCTATGACATTCCAATAAAAACAAACGAGGCCCTGGTCATGTCACAGACCTTCACTGCCGCCCCACCCTGCCATCGTGCCGACCATCGCACCGATGTCAGCAGCCGCCTGAACAGCGCAGTCCGCGCAGGCCTCGTTGCCGTCTTTGCCCATGCTCTCACTTGCTACCGCGCGGATCGCACGATGATCCCGGTGCACGACTGAACCGTACCTTTGCCTTTGCGGCCGAGGGCCGCACCAGTTTCGGAGCCCCAGCCAAGATGTACGAAGCCTCCCGCAGCAGCACACCCCAGATCGTTGAGATGCAGGTCATTCCGGTCGCCGGCCATGACAGCATGCTGCTCAACCTGTGCGGCGCCCACGCCCCCTACTTCACCCGCAACCTGGTGCTGCTCAAGGACAATGCCGGGCGCATCGGCTGTGGTGAGGTTCCCGGTGGCGAGGGCATCCGCCAGGCGCTGGAGCGCTGCCGCGAACTGGTGATCGGCCAATCGGTAGGCCGTTACAACAATGTGCTCAATCGCCTGCGCCAGGCCATCGCCGGCCCGGCCAGAGGGCCGCAGACCACCCAGCATCAGGTCACGTCCGAATCCGAAGCGCGTGTACTCAAGCAACCGCACGAGATCAATCTGCGCCTGGATAACGTGATCACCGCGGTCGAAGCCGCCCTGCTCGATCTGCTCGGCCAGCATCTCGACGTGCCGGTGGCCGAGCTGCTCGGCAGCGGCCAGCAACGCGATAGCGTGCCGATGCTCGCTTATCTCTTCTATATAGGTGAACGCCAGCGCACCGACCTGCCCTACCTCGCCGGTAAAGGTTCGGCAGATGACTGGTATCACCTGCGCCATCAGGCAGCGCTGACGCCGGACGCCATCGCCCGCCTGGCCGAAGCGGCGCATGCGCGCTACGGCTTCAATGACTTCAAGCTCAAGGGCGGCGTGATGCGTGGCGCCGAGGAAATGGACGCGATCCACGCGATCAAAGCGCGCTTCCCCGATGCCCGCGTCACCCTCGACCCCAATGGCGCCTGGTCGCTGGATGAAGCAATCGCCCTATGCCAAGGACAAGGCCACGTGCTGACCTATGCCGAAGACCCGTGCGGCCCAGAGAATGGCTACTCGGGTCGCGAGATCATGGCCGAGTTCAAGCGCGCCACCGGCATCCCCACCGCCACCAACATGGTCGCCACCGACTGGCGGCAGATGGGGCACTCGTTGCGCCTGGAGGCCGTGGACATTCCCCTGGCCGACCCGCACTTCTGGACCATGCAAGGCGCCGTGCGCCTCGGTCAGGTCTGTGAAGAGTTCGGCCTGACCTGGGGTTCGCATTCGAACAACCACTTCGATATTTCCCTGGCCATGTTCACCCATGCCGCTGCGGCCGTACCTGGCCGCGTCACGGCCATCGACACCCACTGGATCTGGCAGGAAGGCGAGGAACGTCTGACCCGCGAACCGCTGCAGATCATCGGTGGCCAGGTGCAGGTATCGGACAAGCCCGGCCTGGGTATCGAGCCGGACATGGAACGGATCATGGCCGCTCACGAACTTTACAAAAAGGTGGCCAGCGGCGCGCGTGACGACGCCATGGCCATGCAGTACCTGGTTCCGGGTTGGCAATACGACCCGAAACGTCCCAGCCTCGGCCGCGAGTGACTCGCGCGGCTTTTACCCCAACCCGGAGTATTCCAATGAAAAAAACATTCCGCGCCTCCCTCCTTTCTGCCCTGGTCGGCATGGGTGTCCTGGCCACTCATTCCGCCACCTTCGCCGATGAAGTGAAATGGCCGACCCGCCCTGTCCAGGTGGTGGTAATCGCCAACCCAGGCGGCGACACCGACTTCAACGCCCGCATGATGGCCAAGTACTTCAACGAGATCACCGGCAAGACCATGGTAGTGACCAACGTCGCTGGCGGCGGCGGCACCCTGGCGGCCGAACAGGTCAAAGGCGCAGCGCCGGATGGCAATACCATCCTCTTCACCCACCCGGGCCAGTTGATCGTCAACGAAGTCGCCGGCCTGACCGAAGACAGCTACGAGACCTTCGACGTTTCCTGCATCGCCGGCGTCGACAAGAGCACCGTGTTCGTCGCCTCCAAGCAGTCCGGCGTGACCAGCATGAAAGACCTGGTCGACAAGTCCAAGGCCAACCCGGGCAGCATCACCTACGGCACCGAGATGGGCAGCTTCTCCCACATCCAGGGTCTGATGCTGGAAAAACTCACCGGCGCCAAGCTGAAGATGGTCGACGGCGGTACCGTATCCGATCGCGTGGTCGGCATGCTGGGCGGCCGCCTCGATCTGGGCGCTATCACCTACGGTTCCGTACAGGACTACGTGCAGGGCGGCCAGATGGTCGCACTGGGCCAACCCAACGCCGAACGCAACGCCATGCTGGGTGAAGTGCCGACCCTCAAGGAGCAGGGCCTCGACATCACCATGGACAAGCCCTACGTAGTGGCCTTCCCGAAAGGCACCGACCCGGCGATCGTGAAGAAGATGTCCGACATCATGCAGCAGATCACCGAGCAGCCTGCCTACGCTGAAGACCTGAAGAAGTTCAAGCAGCCGGTCGCGTTCTTCGCCACCGAAGACGCCAAGCAGATTCTGGCCAAGACCCGCGAAGACTTCATGCAGTTCAAGGATGAACTGCGCAAGGCCAAGTAAGCCATAACGCAGCGCCGGCACGACCGATTCGAGCCGGCGCTGCACCTCAGAACACCGAGGTACACGATGAACACCCTGAACAAGAAAGAACTGATCATCGGCATTGCCATGCTCGGCGCCAGCCTTACCTACCTGGTACTGGCACAACAGCTGCCCGGGCATGATGGTGTCGATGCGGCCACGGTGCCGAAACTGCTGGCCGGATTCCTGTCTCTGCTTGGCGTGATGCAACTGGTCAGCGCCTTTGCCAAACCCAAGGCTGCTGCCGAACCCGCCGCCAGTCCGGCTCCTGCAGAGGCCGAAGAGCCAACTGTTGAAATTGTCGAGCCGAAGACCGTCATCAAGACACTCGGCCTGATCCTTGGCTACATGGCCCTGCTCGGCCCTGTGGGCTTCCCGATCATGACCGTGGTTTACCTGTATCTGCAGTTCCTCGTGCTGACCCCGGTAAACCAGAAAGCCAGGCACCTGACCTATCTGCTGGTCGCCGTCATCTGCTCTGCGCTCATCTTCCTGCTGTTCCGCGAGGCCTTCGATCTGTTGCTGCCCGCTGGCCTGCTGAACAACTACATCTGAGGATCGACCATGCTCGAATTACTGCAGCAAGGCTTCGGTGCCGTCTTTTCACTGAACATCATGATGCTGATGGCCGTCGGCGTGGCCATGGGCATCGTCTTCGGCGCCGTGCCCGGCCTGTCGGCAACCATGGCCGTGGCGCTATGCCTGCCGCTGACCTTCACCATGGGCCCGCAAGCGGGTCTGTCGCTGCTGGTCGCATTGTTCATTGGCGCCACATCCGGAGGCCTGATCTCAGCGATCCTGCTGAAGATTCCGGGAACACCTTCATCGATCGCCACGGTGTTCGACGGCGGCCCGCTGATGGAACAGGGGCACGGCGTCAAGGCGCTGGGCGTCGGCATCGTGTTTTCCTTCCTGGGCACCATCTTCAGCATCGTCGCGCTGATGTTCATCGCCCCGCAGCTGGCCAAGGTCGCCCTGAGCTTCGGCCCGCACGAATACTTCGCCATCGCCGTGTTCTCCCTGACCCTGATCGCCACCCTGTCGGCCGGCTCCATGGTCAAGGGCCTGTTCGCGGGTGCGCTGGGTATCGCGGTATCCACCGTCGGCATAGCCCCGGTCGAGGCAGTGCGCCGCTTCACCTTCGGCATCAGTGAGCTCAATGGCGGCTTCTCGATGCTCACGGTAATGATCGGCATGTTTGCCGTAGCCGAGATCATCAAGCTCGCCGAAACCGGCCGCCATGCCGTACAGGGCAAGGCCAAGTCGGTGAGCATGAAGAACATCAAGGGCTTCGGTTTCTCGCTCAAGGAATTCCGCGAGCAACTGCCCAACGCCGGTCGCTCCGGCCTGATCGGTCTGGGCATCGGTATCCTGCCAGGCATCGGTGCGGGCACCTCGAACCTGGTGTCCTACATCATCGCCAAGAAACGCGCGAAAGACGGGCACACCTACGGCAAGGGCAACATCGGCGGCGTGGTCGCCAGCGAGACGGCAAACAACGCCGGTATCGGCGGCGCCATGATGCCGCTGATGACCCTGGGCATTCCCGGCGACACCGTTACCGCGATCATGCTCGGCGGCTTTCTGATCCACGGCATCCAGCCAGGTCCGCTGCTGTTCATCAGCCAGGGCCCGCTGGTGTACACCATCTTCGCCGCGCTGATCGTCGCCACCTGCATGATGCTGTTCATGGAGTTCTACGGCCTGCGCCTGTTCATCAAGCTGCTCGACGTGCCCAAGCACATCCTGCTGCCGATCATTCTGGTGCTGTGCGTGGTCGGCGCCTTCGGTCTGTCCAGCCGCCTGTTCGACGTCTGGTCGATCCTGCTGTTCGGCCTGCTCGGTTACGCCTTCGTCAAGGCCGGTATGCCAGCGGCGCCGTTCATCATCGGCTTCATCCTCGGGCCAATGGCGGAAACCAACCTGCGACGCGGCCTGATGCTGTCGGACGGAAGCTTCGCCGAGTTCTTCACCAATCCGATTGCCGGCACCTTCCTCGGCCTGGCATTGGTGTTCGTGCTCTGGCAGGTGTTCAGTGCATTGCGCCCGAAACCCAGCGCGATCAACGAAATACTTCGCACCTGACCCATCCCACCTTTCCCCTCGCCAACACGGCGAGGGGAACACCAGCACCTCCCCTCTCACGCCCGCACTCCAAAAGCGTCCTGCGCCACTGTCCAGCCCGCCACCTGCTCGCTCAGACTCAGGCCTAGCCCGGCCCGCATCGGCACCTGCATGCAACCGCCGCGAATCTCCAGGCGCTCGTTGAACAAAGGCTCCAGCCACTCGAAATGCTCCACCCAGGTGGCATGCTCGTAGGCAGCCGCCAGATGGATGTGCAGTTCCATGACGAAGTGCGGCGCCATGACCAGGCCGTGCCGTCTGGCCACCTCGGCAACCTGCAGGAAAGGTGTGATACCACCGACTCGCGGTGCGTCGTGCATGATCACGTCGACCGCGCCGCGCTCCACGTAAGCGCACGCCTCGGCCGCGCTGCTGAGCATCTCGCCGCTGCCGACCGGGGTGACCAGTTGCGCGGACAACGCCGCATGCCCATCCAGATCGTGCGCATCGAGCGGCTCCTCGATCCAGGTCAGGTTCAGCTCTTCCAGAGCGCGCCCCATGCGTAGCGCCGTGGTGCGATCCCACTGCTGGTTGACGTCCACCATCACTGCCACTTCATCACCGAGGGCATGACGCAAGGCCCGCACGCGGCGTAGATCTTCAGTTTGATTCGGCTGCCCGACCTTGAGCTTGATACCACCGATGCCGCCCGCCAGCGCCTGCCCGGCACGGTCGATGACCTCCTCGATGGGCGCCTGCAGATAACCGCCAGAGGTGTTGTAGCAAGGCACCGCGTCACGCTGGGCGCCGAGCAGCTTGGCCAGCGGCAAACCGGCCCGCCGCGCCTTGAGATCCCACAACGCCGTGTCGAACGCCGCGATGCTTTGCACTGCCAGACCACTGCGGCCGATGGAGGCACTGGCCCAACTGAGCCGCCCCCATAAACGGGCGATATCGTTGCCATCTTCGTTGAGCAGCAGCGGTGCCAGCTCGCGGGCATGGGCGTATTGCGCCGGGCCACCGGTGCGCAGGGTGTAACTGAAGCCGAGCCCGGCATGCCCCTGGCGGGTTTGTAGTTCGACGAACAACAGGCTGACGGCCGACAGCGGCAATTGTCGACCAGTGGACACCTTGGCATCGCTCACGGCCCGAGCCAGTGGCAGATCCACCGAGCGCAGGCCGATCCATGTGATCGGATCAGGGGTGTAAAGGTCGAGACTCATCGTCACTCCGGACGCGAAAGCGTGGAGCGATGATGGACGCTGCCATTGATCCAGGTCTAATCTAGTTTTCTACTCAATTGATACCTGGATTGAATCAGTGTTCGAGCTATCGCAACTGCGTTGCTTCACCACCCTGGCCGCCGAGCTGAATTTCCGCCGCGCTGCCGAGCGCCTGAACATGACTCAGCCGCCACTGAGTCGGCAGATCCAGCTGCTCGAACACCAGTTGGGCGTGGCGTTGTTCACCCGCAGCACCCGCTCGGTGGCGTTGACGGCAGCTGGCCGCGCCTTCTTCGTCGAAGCCCAGGCTCTGCTCGACCAGGCCCACCGCGCAGCGCAAAGCGCCAGGCTGGCTGCCATCGGCGAAAGCGGCGCACTCAACATCAGCTTCGTCGCCAGCGCGGTGTATGACGTGCTGCCGCGCGCGATCACCACCGCCAAGCGCGAACGTCCTGGGGTGGATATCGCCTTGCTGGAGATGAGTACCTTCGAACAGGTGCAGGCACTGCGCGCCCGCCGTGTGGACCTGGCCATCGTCCGAGCGCCCTTGCAGCAACCCGGCCTGGTCAGCGAATGCCTGCTGCGCGAACCCTTCGTGCTGGCTGCGCCCGCCGAACATCCGCTGGCGCAGCACGAAAGGCCGACCCTGGAAATGCTCCATGGCCAACCCTTCATCCTTTATGCACATACCGCCTGGCAGCCCTTCAACGAACTGCACACCGGCCTGTTCCGCGCCAGCGGCATCCAGCCGGAATTCGTGCAGGCGCTGGGCTCGACTCTGACCATCCTGTCGCTGGTCAATGCCGGTATGGGGCTGGCACTGGTGCCGCGTAGCGCCAGCGCCATCCGCTTCGAGCAGGTACGTTTCCGCGAGCTGCCGCTACCCGAAGGTATAAGCGGGGAGCTGCATCTGGTCTGGCGCGACGACAACGACAACCCGGCCTTACCGTCGATGATCGCAGCTGTGCGCCAGGCCGCGCTCGACATCTACCCGCAGAGCTGACGCGTCAAGCGCGTTTGCCGACCTCTGCTTGCTGCACCGTCCAGCCGGCAACCTGCTCGCTCAGACTCAGACCCAGGCCCGGACGAGTCGGCACCAACATGCGTCCGTCGCGAATCTCCAGGCGCTCGTTGAACAGTGGCTCCAGCCATTCGAAATGCTCGACCCATGGCTCGCGCGTGTGGCTGGCGGCCAGATGCACATGCAACTCCATGGCGAAATGTGGCGCCAGGGTCATGCCAGCCTGTTCGGCGAGGGTCTGCACGCGCAGGTACGGGGTGATACCGCCGACACGCGGCGCATCGGGCATGAGGAAGTCGGCGCCGCGCTGGCGAATGAACTCCCAGTGCTCGGCGGGGCTGGTGAGCATCTCGCCGGTGGCGATTGGTGTATCGAACAGACGCACCAGCTCAGCGTGGCCTTCAGCGTCGTAGCAGTCCAGCGGCTCCTCGATCCAGATCAGGTCGAAGGGTTCCAGGCGACGGCACATGCGCCGCGCGGTCGGGCGGTCCCATTGCTGGTTGGCGTCGACCATCAGCGGGAAGCTCTCACCCAGATGCTCACGTACCGTGCTGACGCGGTGGATATCCAGCGCCCAGTCAGGCTGGCCGACCTTGAGCTTGATACCGCCAATGCCCTTCTCGCGGGAGATATCGGTGTTCTTCAGCAACTGATCGAGCGGTGTATGCAAGAAGCCGCCGGAGGTGTTGTAGCAGCGCACCGAGTCACGATGACTACCGAGCAAACGTGCCAGCGACAGGCCACTGCGGCGCGCCTTGAGATCCCACAGGGCGACGTCGAAGGCACCGATGGCCTGGCTCGCCAGGCCGCTGCGGCCGACCGACGCGCCGGCCCAGCACAGCTTGTCCCACAGTTTGGCGATATCGCTGGGGTTCTCGCCGATCAGGTTCGGCGCCACTTCCAGGGCATGGGCGAACTGGCCCGGGCCACCAGCACGCTTGGAGTAACTGAAACCGAGGCCACGATGACCATCGCGGGTTTCGATCTCGGCGATCAGGATGGCGATCTCGGTCATCGGCTTCTGCCGGCCAGTGAGCACCTTGGCATCGCTGATCGGGTTGGCCAACGGCAGCGCTACCGAGCGCAGACTGAGCCAGGTGATGCGGTCATCGTCGGCGCGTGGGGTGGAGTTATCGGTCATGACTCTTCCTCGTGATGAAACTCGGCGCCCCGATGGGTCGCCAAAAATGGACAACCCGAGTCAGATTAAGATGATTGCGCAATCATTCAAGCATCAGAATCGTCAACTGATCTTTCGCTCATCCGGCAATGCGACGACCCATCTAGACATTTCACAAATCTGCAACATTCACCAACTACGCTGAACATGTCCCGCTGCGCCTGACCTCCGAGGCATCCCATCATGTTCCTGCAAAAATCCCTGCGCGCGCAGATTCTCGCCCTGCTCGGCGGCAGTCTGGCACTGATCCTGATCACCGCTCTGGCCTGCTTCAGCTTTCTCTCCAGCGGCATTCAATCCTACCGTGGCCTGCTCGATGGGCCGCTGGAGTCTTCGCGCCTGATCGACGCGGCCAACGTCGAATTCAAGATTCAGGTGCAGGAATGGAAGAACGTCCTGCTGCGCGGCCAGGACAGCGCCAATCTGCAACGCTACTGGAGCCAGTTCGAAGCGCAGGAGCGCAAGGTGCAGGATATTCTCGGCCAGTTGACCGGGGTCGCCGCAGCCGACCCGGCGTTGAAGACGCAGGTCGAGCGCCTGCGTAGCGAACATCAGGCGCTTGGTGGCAATTACCGCAAGGGCCGCGACGCCTTCGTGGCCGCCGGAGCCGATGCCAGAGCCGGCGATGAAGCCGTCAGAGGTATCGATCGCGCCGCCAGTGAGCAGATGACGGCACTGGTCGAGCAGTTGCGTCAGAACAGCCTGAGCCAGGCCGAGCAGATCAACGCCAGCGCCGCGCGTACCATTCTCAGTGGCACCATCGTGATGCTGGCCGCCGCCCTGGTCATCGCCGTCTTCAGCCTGTGGCTGGTCAATCGCAATCTGATCATTCCCATCCGCCACCTGATCGGCCATGTCGACCAACTCAGCCAAGGCCGCTTCGGCCAACGCGTGGAAAGCACCCGACAAGATGAACTGGGCCTGCTGGCGCGCGCCGCGAACACCCTGCGCGACTTTCTCGCCAGCACTAGCGAGCGCCTGCACCACAGTACGCAGAACCTCGACAGCGCCAGCAGCGAGCTGAACGCCATCGCCTCACGCATGACCGAGGGCGTCAGCGAGCAGTTCGAGCGCACCGATCAGGTCGCCACGGCCATGCACGAGATGTCCGCCACTGCCCAGGAAGTCGCGCGCCACGCCGCAGACGCCGCGCATGCGGCCAACGATGCCGACGACTCGGCGCGCCAGGGCAGCACGGTGATGCAATCGACCATCGCCACCATCACCGACATTCGCGGCGAGATCGCCAACACCGCCGAGGTGATCCGTCGCCTGGAAAGCGACAGCGGGCGTATCGGCAAGGTGCTGGAAGTGATCCGCGGCATCGCCGAGCAGACCAACCTGCTGGCGCTTAACGCCGCCATTGAGGCCGCGCGCGCCGGCGAACAGGGCCGCGGCTTCGCCGTGGTCGCCGACGAGGTGCGCACCCTGGCCCAGCGCACAGCCGAATCCACCGCCGAGATCAACCAGATCATCGATACCGTGCAGAACGGCGCACTGAATGCCGTGCGCGCCATCGAGAGCGGCCAGCAGCGCAGCGAACAGGGCGTGACCCAGGTCACCGAGGCGGGCGCCATGCTGCAGCGCATCACCGAGGCGGTAGAGGCCATCCGCGACATGAACCAGCAGATCGCCACCGCCGCCGAAGAGCAGACCTCGGTGGCCGAGGACATCTCGCGCAACCTCACCGAGCTGACCGCCATCGCCAGCGCCAACCAGGACAACGTCGAGCGCACGCAGAAGGCCAGCCGCAACCTGCATGACATGTCCGGCCAACTGGGCGAAGTGACTCGCCGCCTGGGCTCCTGAGCCAACCTGCGAACCGGCGTGGCACGCAGCACGCGGCTCGCCCCAGCATCTTCGGCCTGCGCGGCAGAATGGACGCCGTGACGCAGGCTGCGGCCCTCCAGCTCACAGGCGGGGAAGGTACGCAGGGCGGACAAGCATTCGACCTGTCCGCCCCCACTGAAAACAGGCAAACGACAAAAGGTCGCAATTAACCCTTGCTATTTATGTAATAGGAATTATTCTCAGTTACGTAATGACGGCCAAGGAGACCTGCCATGACCTACCTGATCGATGCCTGGCTGGACCGCCCGCATCCCTACCTGCGCATCCTCAACCGCGAAACCGGGGAAGTCTGCGCCATGCTGGAAGAAGAAGCGCTGGACGAGCTGCGCGACCAGGGCGACCTGGACCTGCACGAGCTCAGCTCCAGCGAACCCATCGTGCTCAAAGAGCTGGTGCGCAGCCTGTTTCTGTACTGCTACGCACGGGCCCTGCGCCCATCCTGAAAGACAAAACGGGGCACCCTGTCAGCAGGGTGCCCCGTTTCGTTGGATCAGGCTGCCATGTAGGGTGCGCTGTGCGCACCGAAGCGACAGCTTGCGTCCCAAGACTTACAGAATATCCAGCAGCTCTACATCGAATACCAGCACACTGTGCGGCGGGATGCTGCCGACACCCTGGGCGCCGTAGGCCAGCTCGCTCGGCACGTGCAGGCGCCATTTGCTACCGGTGCCCATCAGTTGCAGCGCCTCGACCCAACCCGGAATCACACCACCAACCGGGAATTCAGCCGGCTGGCCACGCTCGTAGGAGCTGTCGAACACGGTGCCGTCGATCAACGTGCCGTGGTAGTGGGTACGCACCTGATCCTCGGCGGACGGCTTGGCGCCCTCGCCAGCGACCAGCACTTCGTACTGCAGGCCGGAGGCCAATACGGTCACCCCTTCGCGCTTGGCGTTTTCGGCCAGGTAGGCACGACCTTCGCCAGCAGCGGCTTCGGCCTTGGCGGCCGCTTCAGCCTGCATGATTTCGCGGATGACCTTGAAGCTGGCGCCCAGCTCGGCTTCGGAAACACGACTGGCCTGGCCGCTGAACGCGTCGGTCAGACCGGCGAGGATGGCAGTCAGGTCCACACCGGGCGGCGGGTTGTCGCGCAACTGACCACCGAGTTGACGACCGATGCCATAGCTGACGCGACCTTCATCGGAGGACAGATCGGGGCTGAAGTTGAATTCGGACATGAAAGGCTCCGCTTGGGGCTGTGAAAAAGGCCGGCCAGACTAGCACAGAACCCAAAGTTACCCGACACCTGCCATACCTTTCATCCACTGAATTCAGCGCCTGCACAAGAGCATTGATCTGGCGCAATAGCTACTACCTTTAGCTAAGCCTTACTTAAGAAAATCCCAGATATCATATCGACATCATTCGTTCGCCCCGCAGGAGCGTGCGTCATGCAAAACGGCTCTCGAGTCAGTCTTCGGACATGGATATGGCGTGCATTCGTGCAAACGGCTCTGATTCCACTGATCCTGGTGGAGACAGTACTGATCAGCGTCTATCTGCTCACCAACGTCTCCATCCGTGACGCACAGATATCCCACTTGCGCTCGACCGCGTTGAGCGACCTGCAGGCTGCAGCGGGTCAGGAAGCTCACCTGGTCGAGAGCGAGCTGGGCCATATTGCTCGTCTGACCAGCACCTACGCCTCCCTGACCCAGAGCACGCTAAACGACAACCAACCGGTCGCGCCGGCAGAGTTGGCAGTGACGCCCAGCGGGGTGCGCTACAGCCCCAGCGATGAAGGTGGCGCGGCATCTTTCTACTCCAACGCCACACCGCTGGAGCAGCAGGACCTGCAAAAAGTCGCGCGCCTGGCCAATCTTGATCCGCTGATGCGCGAAATCGTGCAGCAGAACCCGCTGGTGGCCAGCATCTATTTCAACAGCTGGGACAGCTACAACCGCATCTATCCCTGGTTCGACACACCCGCGCAGTATCCCCACGACATGGTGATACCCGATTACAACTTCTATTACCTCGCTGACGCCAAGCACAACCCCGAACGCAAGGTCGCCTGGACCGATGTCTACCTCGACCCAGCAGGCCAGGGCTGGATGCTCTCGGCCGTTGCCCCGGTGCTACGCGGGGACTTTCTCGAAGGCGTAGTCGGCCTGGACATCACAGTCGGCAAGTTGCTCGAACATATCCAGAGCCTCGAGGTGCCATGGAACGGATATGGAGTGATCGTCAGCAACGAAATGAACATCATGGCCTTGCCTCCAGCCGGAGAGGACGACTTCGGCCTGGATGAACTGACCACCCACTCCTACGACGAAGCCATCAGTTCGGAACTGTTCAAACCCGAGGACTTCAATCTGCTCAAACGTGCCGATACCGAAGGCCTCGCCAACGCCATTGCGCAGCGGGACAAAGGCGTGCTTTCCGTGAATCTCAACGACCGTCCACACCTGGTTGCCTGGGCAACGATCCCATCCACCGACTGGCATCTGCTGGCGGTGGTCGATGAGATGGAGGTATTCAGCCAGACCAATGAACTCGCCAGCCATTACCGAAACATCGGCTACCTGCTGATCGGCGGTCTGGTGCTGTTCTATCTGGTGTTCTTTGCCTTCATGTGGGGCCGCGCCCGCGAGCTGACCGAGCGTCTGCGCAAACCCATCGGTGGCATAGTCACCATGCTCCGTGAGATTGGCCAGGGCAACTGGAAGCCGAAACGCCCGGCGACCACCATCGACGAACTAGAAGCCATCATCGATGACGTCGAATCCATGGGCCAGCGCCTGGAACGCAGCGCCACCCAGCTTCAGCGCGCCAGCCACGAGGCCCAGGAAGCCAGCCGCGCCAAGAGCCAGTTCATTTCCAGCATGAGCCATGAGCTGCGCACCCCGCTCAACGCCATCCAGGGCTTCGCACAGTTGATGCGCATACAGCAGGAGCAGCCGGACAAACAGGACACCGACTACCTCGAGGAAATCCTGCTCGCCAGCCGCCACCTCAACCAGCTGGTGGGCGATATCCTCGACTGGTCGAGCCTACAGAGCGACCAGCCACGCCTGGACATGACCAAGGTCGACGCCGTCGCCCTGATGAACGAGTGCGCCGACCTGGTCGCACCGGAAGTCGAAGCCCATGGCCTGGCGCTCAAGCTGGCGCTGCCGGAAACAGCCGTGCCGGTACTGGCGGACCAACGGCGCTTGCGCCAGGTGCTGCTCAACCTGCTGTCCAACGCCATCAAGTACACCCCATCTGGCAGCATCAGCCTGAGCTGCACCGAACATGATGACCGTGTACGGCTGATGGTCAGCGACACCGGCATGGGCATCGCCAGCGAGCTGCAACCGCTGCTGTTCGAACCCTTCCAGCGCCTGGGCCAGGAGAACGGCGCCATCCAGGGCACCGGAATTGGCCTATCGTTGTGCAAGGAATATGCAGCGCTGATGAATGGCGAGATGGGCCTGCACAGCGAGCCGAACAAGGGCAGCCAGTTCTGGATCGACCTGCCGCGCCACGTCCCCCCGGTACAAGCTGAAGCACCTGAATCGACGCCGCTTCAGGCATGCGTCTATCACGGCGACCTCGACCGCACGAACCGTGAAATCGTCAGCCAGGCACTGGCCGATATCGATCTGCAGCAGTTCGAGGATGGCCAGCAACTGCTGGCAGCGCTTCACAGCAGACGTCCTGATCTGCTGTTGCTCAGCGTCGAACTAAATGGCCTGGACGGCCGCGACCTGCTCCGCACCCTGCACCAGAGCGCCGAGCTGGCGGACCTGCCGGTGATTCTGCTGAGCCGTGAAGATCAGCTGCAGGAACTGGTCGGTCTGGGCGCCAGCGCCTTGCTCGGCGTGCCCATCGACCCTGATGAACTACACCAACTGGTCTGCGACCTGACCGGCAAGGAGGCTAACGATGCTGTCTAAGGACTTTCGCCAATCACGCGTGGTCATCGTCGATGATGTGATCGCCAACAGTCGCCTGCTGGAGTCCAGCCTCCGGGCCTTTGGCCTGCGCGACACCATCAGTTTCTCCGACTCGGCCGCCGCCTTGGACTGGTTGCAGCACAACCCCTGGAGCCTACTGCTGCTCGATCTGGACATGCCGGCGCCGAACGGCTTCGACATTCTCCGCGCGCTGGCCGACCGTGATCGCAGCAGCAACCCGATCATCATCATTACCGCGCTGAACGACGCGGCCAGCCGCCGTACCGGCCTGGAACTGGGCGCCAACGATTATCTGAGCAAACCCGTCGACCTGCCCGAGGTGATCCTGCGGGTACGCAGCAACCTGCAACTGAGCCAGGCCAGCATTGCCCTGTATGAAGCCAACACGACACTGGAGCAACGCGTACGCGAACGCACGGCCCAGCTGACCCAGAGCTATAGCGCCGTGGTGCGCACCCTGTCGCGAGCAGCCGCCTATCGCGACAGCGAGACCGGCAACCACATCCTGCGTATTGGCGAGTCCGCCGCACTGATCGCCGAGGCCCTGGGCATGAGCGCCGAATGGGTAGAGCTGATTCGTCAGGCAGCGCCTATGCATGATGTCGGCAAAATCGGCGTACCCGACCACATTCTGCTCAAACCCGGCCCCCTGACCGATGATGAACGCCGGCAGATGCAGGAGCACCCCGCCATCGGCCACGCCATTCTGAGCGACCAGCATGCCTCCGAGCTGACCACGCTGGCCGCGGAGATCGCCCTGACCCATCACGAGAAATGGGATGGCAGCGGCTACCCCGATGGTTTGAGCGGTGAACAAATCCCGCTGTCCGGGCGCATCGTCGCCATCTGCGACGTCTACGACGCCTTGCGCATGCCACGCCCATACAAGGCGCCCTGGCCCATCGAAAAAGCCCAGGCGTTTATTCGTGAACAGTCCGGCAAGCATTTCGACCCAGAGTTGGTCGCACTGGTGGAGAGCCTCTATGAGCAGATCGAGACCCTCCAGCACGACCTCAGCGATTGCCCTCAAGGAGACTGATGGACCTTGATAACGTCACGTAACGCCTCAGCCCGCTAGTCATCTCTTACATCTTTGAGTACTGCCACCATGAACTTCAGATCCATCTCCATAGCCCCTCGTGCTGCAATAGGATTTGGCTTGATCGCGTTGCTGGTTTTCGCCCTCGGCGGCTTCTCGCTGCTGCAGATGAGCAGCATGCATGACCGCTCCACTGAGGTAGACGACAACTGGATACCCAGCATCAATACCCTTGGCGACGTATCTCAAGACATTTTGCGCCTACGCTCAGCCACATTGCGCATGCTACTCAGTGAAGACGCCACGCAACTTCGGGAGAGCACGGCCCTGGCACAGGCACTGCTCGATGACCTTGCACAGATGCAACAACGCTACGAGGGTCTGATCAGCTCCACGGAAGAGCGCGCGCACTACGACGACTTCAAACGTTACGAAAGTACGTACCTGGCCACTCGCGCGCAGCTCGCCGAGCATCTGCGCAGCAATGATCGCGCAGCGGCCATGGCACTCCTTTACACGAGCCTCAACCCACAAGCCGATGCGATGACCAAAGCGCTCAACGAGCTGATCACGCATAACCGCGAAGGCGCCTCGGACGCAGCCAAAGCTGCCAATGCCGTTTACACCCAGGCCACACGCGGCACCCTGCTGGTCATGGCCTTGTCGGCCATTGCCACGGTGATACTCGCCGCGCTGCTGACTCGCAGCATCGTCAAGCCATTGGCTGACGCGGTACAGGTGGCGGACTCGGTGGCCAGCGGCAATCTGACCCTGAAGATCGACACCCAGGGCAATGACGAGCCGGCCAAGTTGTTGCAGGCGCTCAAGAGCATGCAGGGCAATCTGCGCGGCACCATCGAACAGATCGCCGACGCCTCCAATCAACTGGCATCGGCCGCTGAACAACTGAGTGCCGTCACTGATGGCACCGCGCGTAACCTGCACCAGCAAAGCCTGGAGATCGACCAGGCCGCCACCGCCGTCACCGAAATGAGCAGCGCCGTGGATGAGGTGGCGCGTAACGCCGCCAGTGCCTCGGAAAGCTCCAGCGAATCCGGGCGCATTGCCCGCCAGGGCAGCGAGCGCATCACTCAGACGCTGTCGTCGATCAACCAACTGGCCGCCGATGTCGATTCGACCTCGAGCAACTTCGGCCAACTGGCCGGCAAGATCCGTGGCATCAGCCAGGTACTCGACGTGATTCGCAGCATCGCCGAACAGACCAACCTGCTTGCCCTCAACGCCGCCATCGAGGCTGCACGTGCAGGCGAAGCGGGTCGCGGTTTTGCCGTGGTTGCCGATGAAGTGCGCGCCCTGGCGCACAAGACCGGGCAATCCACCCGCGAGATCGAGACCATGATCAGTACCGTGCAAGGTGACACCGAACAGGCGGTGCGCGCCATGGAATCGAGCAACGGGCTAGCCAAGCAGACGCTGGACATCGCCGAGGACGCGGGAGTCGCGCTGGATCAGATCATTCAGTCGATTGCCGAGATCGGCGACCGCAACCTGGTGATCGCCAGTGCCACCGAACAGCAGGCCCACGTTGCCCGTGAAGTGGATCGCAACCTGATAAACATTCGCGACCTGTCGCTGCAGAACTCGGCTGGTTCGGAACAGACCAGCACCGCCAGCCGAGCGCTGTCGAGCCTGGCCGCCAACATGCAGAGCATGGTCGCGCGCTTTCAGGTCTGAGCCATCGCAGCGGGTGCCCGGAGCCGACTCCGGTCACCCACTCAGCGCGAACGCCGACAGCGCTCGGAGCAGTAGCGCACTTCGTCCCAGCAGCGCGCCCACTTCTTGCGCCAGCTGAACGGCAGGCCGCAGACAGCGCAGGTCTTCACCGGCAACTCGCTTTTCTTCACAGCATCTCCCCGGCATCGAGCTTGGCCAGCAGACGCTCGCCCCAGTCCCACAGCGCCTGCTGCTTGGCCTCGGTCATGCGCGCCAGGTTGCGGTAGACCATACCAATGCGCGGGTTGCGCTCCAGAGGCTCGCTGTGGCGCATCAGAAAATGCCAGTACAGCGCGTTGAACGGGCAGGCCGACTCGCCGGTGCTCTCGCTCACCTTGTAGCTGCAGCCCTGGCAATGGTTGGACATGCGCTTGATGTACTGACCACTGGCGCAATAAGGCTTGGAGCCGAGGTAGCCACCGTCGGCATGCATCACCATGCCCAGGGTGTTGGGCAGCTCCACCCAGTCGAAGGCGTCCATGTACACGGCCAGGTACCAGTCGCAGATGGCTTTGGGCGCGATGCCGGCGAGCAAAGCGAAGTTGCCGGTGACCATCAGCCGCTGGATATGGTGCGCGTAGGCATGCTCCAGAGTCTGGCCGATGGCCTGACGCATGCAGTTCATCCGCGTCTTGCCGGTCCAGTAGAACTCGGGCAGCGCTCGTGAATTGCCAAAGCGGTTGCCCTCGGCGTACTCCGGCATACGTAGCCAGTAGATGCCGCGCACGTATTCGCGCCAGCCGATCAGTTGACGGATGAAGCCTTCGGCGGCGTTCAGCGGCACGTCGCCGGCACGATAGGCGGCCTCGACCTCGGCGCAGATCCGCCGCAGATCGAGCAGGCCGATGTTCAGCGCAGCGCTAATGCGCGAGTGGAAGAGAAAGGGCTCACCATCGGCCATGGCGTCCTGGTAGTCACCGAAGTCTGCCAGGCCCTGGGCCAGAAAATACTGCCAGAGGCGTTCGGCCTGCTCGGCCGTGACCGGATAATCGAAACCCTCCAGGCTGCCGTAATGACTGGTGAAACGCCGCTCGACCAGCGCCAGCACATCACGGGTGATGGCATCCGGCTCGATACTCAGCGGCGCGGGTGGATGTATGTCTTTGGGCAATGCCTTGCGATTGTCCGCATCGAAGTTCCAGGCACCGCCCTCCGGTGTGCCGTCAGAGTTGAGCAGCAGCCCGCTGTCGCGGCGCATCTCACGGTAGAAGAACTCCATGCGCAACTGCTTGCGCCCCTTGGCCCAGTCAGCGAACGCATCGCGGCTGCAGAGAAAGCGGCTGTCCTGATGCCAGTGGATCGGCACGCCACAGTGACGCAGCGCCTGCTCCAGGCGCCAGTCGCCGCACTCGGTCAGATGCACCTCGGCAGGGTCGAGCCGTTGCGTCCAGCGCAGCAGCTCGCCCGGCAACGAGCCCGTGTTGTCCGGATCGTCCAGAGCCACGTAATGCACCTGCATGCCCTGCTCACGCAAGGCTTCGGCGAAATGGCGCATGGCGCTGAAGATCAGGGCGATCTTCTTTGGGTGATGCGGCACATGGCTGGCCTCTTCCATCACTTCGGCCAGCAGCACGTGGTCGTGCTCGCGGTCGATGTCATTCAATGCACCAAGGCCATGGGTAAGCTGGTCACCCAGGATCAGAATCAGACGGCGTGCACTCACAGTGGAACGATCTCCATGTTCGGGTGGCGGCACATATGGCCGAGCAGGATGCGATAGGTATCGAGATTGAAGCCGCCACGACGCGCGGCCAGCAGCGGCTGGGCATGCTCGAGCTGATCGACCGTACCGAGATGACGCCATTGATCAAGCACGTGCCACTGAGTGAGGCCGTGTTGCTCGTCGTGCTCGACCAGCGCTACCGGCCCGCTCCAGGGCCAGGCCTGGGTCTGCAGGCGCTCGGCACCGGCAAGCAGCCGCCTGTCATGGGCCGAGCGCGGTTCCTCACCACAGCAGGCGCCCGCGCAGCGCCCCAGTTGATAGGCGAAGCAGGCACCCTCGCCCTCCTCCAGCCCCAGCACGCGCAGACACAGACGCCGCTCGCGCGCCTGCTCCAGTAGCCACTGACGCGCCTGATGACGCGAGCGGAACAGCCCAACATGCCTGAGCCCGGGCCTCAGTGCATGGTGCTGCAGCAGTTCGATGTGCAGCTCACCAGGCTCGCCCGCCAGCGCCCAGGTCAGCAGCTCGCGCTGCTTGCGCAGACGACGGTTGTACAAGGGTTGCAGGCGCTTGATCTCGGCAGACTCGAGCAGCAGCGCGCCCAGTTCACCGGCAGTGACTGCCAGCTGCACGTCGCGAATCTGCTGCACCATCTGCAGGCTGCGACGGTCGCGGTGATCGTTCTGAAAATGCGACATCACCCGGCGGCGCAAGTTACGGCTCTTGCCCACGTAAAGCTGCGCCCCGCCATCACCCAGGAAGTAATACACGCCAGGCCGCTCCGGCAACCGGGCGAAACGCTCCGCCGCCAGCAGGGGTGGACGTGCGGCGCTACGCAGTTGACTGCCCAGCGCCGACGGTGCCACCCGCGTCAACAGCTGCCGGGCCAAGGCCAGGGCGGCCTCGGCATCCGGCACCGCACGATCGCGGAAAAACCGCGCGATGCCGACATGCGTACAGAGTGCATCGAAACTGGCGCTCGCCAGCTCTGGCAGTGCCGCTCTGGCCAGGCGCAGTGTGCACAGCTGGGGTGGGCGTAGGCGCTTCCACTCGGGCAGCACGCGGCGCAGGAACGCCAGGCTGAAGCGCAGGTTGTGGCCCACCAACACGCGGCCACGAATGGCCTCGGCAATGGCTTGCGCCTCGCATTCGATACGCGGCTGGCCATGCAACTCCAACGGATGCAGGCCTGCCAGGCTGAGCAACGGCGGGGGTACGGCCACGCCAGGCTCGAACAGCCAGTGCAGGCGCGCTTCGACAGTACCGTCGCCATCGACCTGAATGATCGCCAGCTCCCAGATGGCATCACGTGCCGGATGCACGCCTGTGGTCTTCACCTCCACGACGGCCAGGGCCCTGCCCTGCAACGTCGCGGCCGGTGCAAAGGCGGCAGTCACCAGTTGGAGCGAAAAGCGAGAGGCACGCGCAGGCTGTTGTCAGCCGAAGGCATGCCGCACATTTCATCATGGACCGAGCTGTGCACCAGGAAAAACGGCAGCGCCGGTATTTCCTGCAGGACATCACGTGCATGCTCCACCGAGCGCAGGTTTAGCGTGTTGCCCTGTTCATTGATGATCGGGTGCGCCCGCCCGTCCATGCGCGCTTCAAGCAGATAGATGCCGCCTTCGAGCGAGATCAGGTTCAGTTCATCGATGCGCCCGGCTTGGGCGTGAGTGGACAGATCATTCAGGTTCATCAGGCTTGCCTCCGACCTTAACTATACAAGAACTTATACAAAAACAATTCTTGTACAACAAAGAAAAAGCTCAAGCCCAGAAAGCAAAACGCCCGTCACGTTCGGACGGGCGGTTGCGAGGCGGCTTCGGATCAGTCGTGCTTGGTGACCTTGTCCAGATAGCCCATGGCGAAGGCAGAACCAACGAAGGTCAGGTGAATGATCACGTACCATTTCAGGTACTCCAGATCGTAGTTCTTCGCATCCATGAACACTTTCAGCAGGTGGATGGACGAAATCGCCACGATGGACGCCGCCACTTTCATCTTCAGCGAGCTGGAGTCCATCTTGCCAAGCCAGCTCAGCTTCTCGGTGCCTTCGTGAATATCCAGGCGTGAAACGAAGTTCTCGTAGCCGGACAGCATCACCATCACCAAAAGCCCACCGACCAGCGCCATGTCGATCAGCGACAGGAGTTTGAGGATCACGTCGGCTTCGGCCAGGGAAAAGATCTGCGGCAGGATGTGATAAAGCTCTTGGAAGAACTTGACCGACAAGGCGAGCACGGCGAGAGAAAGACCGAAGTAGATCGGCGCCAGCAACCAGCGCGATGCATACATGGTGTTTTCGATGAAGCGTTCCATGGAGGGCTCACTGAAGGAGGGGGAAATCGCGGCGAGTATACCCATCGCATTGCACCAAAAGAAGGTGCCTGAGCACTGTGGATAACCCCAGCCCGGCGGCAACGCCCGGATTGCCCGAACGCGCCATGATTCGGGCGCTTCAGCTCTGTCCGTCGGTTTCAGGATGGCGCTGGAAGGGCCCGGCAGCGCTGTGCCGCTCACCATTGACCCGGCGTAACTCGGCCTGCAGGTGCAGACGCCAGATCGGCGCTTCAGAGCATTCGACGTAGCCCTGCAGAGCCAGGCTCTCGGCAATCGCCGCCAGGGCATCCTCGGCGACGGAAGGCCCATAGAACGGGCCTTGCGCCTTGATCGCGGAAGGCTGCGCCCCCGACATACCGGCGGCGCAAAGCAGTGTCCAACGTCCGTTGTCTCCTGCCAGTGGCCTGATCACGCATTCGATGCGAGTGACCAGGCCCAGGCATTGACGGGTGAGGCAGAGGCTGCGCGACATGGCGGCGACCCTCGCAGAATCCAGGCTTCAGCCTACACCCCGAGCAGCCGCACTGTGAAGGCCAAAGTTATCCACGCAATCTGTGGATAACTCTGTGCATGAGTAGTGAGCAACAATCAAGATGCACCTGCCCCGGGCGATCCGTGACAATCGTGCAATATTTGCTCAGCCCACAGTGCCTTCACCCTCCCCCTTCTTGCGCCGCGGCGCCTTGGCCGGTTTCACAGCAGCCGCCTCGGCTTCGGCCTTCGCCTTGTCCGCGTCAGCCGGCTTGATCTCTTCCTCCAGCCCGATCTCGGCGATATCGCGCAAACGTTCTACCACCCGAGCGTTGACGCTGCCTTTGGGGAAGCGCCCCTTTTCATCCGGGTGACCAGCCGCCTCGCCGACCAGCAGGCTCAGGGCCTCGTCGACATGACGCACGGCGTAGACGTTGAACTGGCCTTCTCGCACGGCCTGCAGCACGCGCTCGTCAAGCATCAGGTTGGCGACGTTGGAGTGCGGGATGATCACCCCCTGCTCGCCGGTCAGGCCACGCGCCTCGCACAGACGGAAGAAGCCTTCGATCTTCTCGTTTACGCCGCCGACCGCCTGCACTTCGCCGAACTGGTTGATCGAGCCAGTGATGGCGAAGCACTGTTTCAGCGGCGTGCGCGACAACGCCGAGATCAACGTGCAGACCTCACCGAGTGACGCGCTGTCGCCGTCGACGTAACCGTAGGACTGCTCCAGGGCGATGCTGGCGGAAATTTCCAGCGGGAATTCCTGTGCGTAGCGGCTGCCGAGGAAGCCGGTGAGGATCATCACGCCCTTGGAGTGGATGGACTGACCGAGACTGACCTCACGCTCGATATCGACGATGCCACTGCCGCCGGGATAGACCGTGGCGGAAATCCGCGCTGGCACGCCAAAAGCCGAGTCGCCGACTTCCAGCACGGTCAGACCGTTGCACTTGCCCACCGCCGCGCCCGTGGTGTCGATCAGAATGATGCCGGCCAGCATGTCGTCGATGATCCGCGCTGACACACGCCCGGTGCGGGTGGCCTTGGCCTTGAGTGCGCGCTCTATGTGACCGACATCGGTGAGACCTTCTCCGGCGAGCTGGCGAATGAAGTCCGCCTCGCTGACCAGCTGGAACAAATCGCCAATACGCGCCGACAGACGCCCCTGATGTTCAGCCAGACGTGCGCTATAGGTAGCCAGACGCGCCACGGCAGCACCAGTCAGCGGCGCCATACCTTCTTCCGAGGTACGCGTCTTCATCAATTGCGCGAACTGCTCCAGGCTTTCCTCGGCGAGCGGGATGTCCTCGTCGAAGTCGACCAGCACGCGGAACATCTCCTGAAAGTCGGGATCGGCATCCTGCAGCGCGTAGTAGAGCTGACGCGAGCCGATGATGATGACCTTCAGTTGCAGCGGGATGACCTGCGGGTTGAGCGTGACGGTGGCGATGCGGCCGAGATCACCCAGCGGCGACTCCATCTTCAACTGGCGCGAATGCAGGGCACGCTTCAGCGCTTCCCAGACGAAGGGCTCACCCAGCATTTTTTCTGCCTCGACCACCAGATAGCCGCCGTTGGCGCGGTGCAGCGCGCCGGGGCGCAGTTGCCGGTAGCTGGTGTACAGCGCGCCCTGATCGGAGCTGTATTCGATACGGCCGAACAGATTGTCGTATGTCGGGTGCGACTCGAACACCACCGGCGCACCGCCGTTGGCATGGTGACCAACCACCAGACTCGGGCAGTACATTTCCTCCAACAGCTTGCGCAGTTGCGGGTCAGCCTTGTCGACATCCACCAGTTGCTCGACGGCAGTTTTCAGCAGGTTGACCTGCATGGCCTGGAGATAGGCGCAGACATCGGCGTTTTCCGCGTACTTCTCCGACAACGGTGCCAGCAACGGCTGCAGGGCAACGGTAATGGTCTCTTCATTGAGCTGACGCAGCAGGTTGCTCGACTCGCGCTTCCACTGCGGCAGGCTGGCCAGCTCCTCGTTGAGGCGCTCTTCCAGCGCGGCGATATCGGCGTGAAAGCGCTCGCGCTCGGCTTCGGGCAGTTGCGCGAACTCGGCTTCGTCCAGCGCCTTGCCGTCGGCCATCGGGGTGAAGGCGATATTGGTGCTGTCGCGGTACAGGGCCACGCCCTTCTCCAGCGACAGCCGCTCGATCACGTCAAGCGCCTGGTCATAGCGCTTGTTGAAGCCGCGATCGATGGCGCTTTTCTTCTGCTGGTAAGTCGGGGTTTCGAACACCGCCGGGAAGGTGGCCAGCAGGTTGTCGATCAGCAGGTTGATGTCGGCGATGAATTCACTCGCGGTACCGGCTGGCAGCTCCAGCGCACGTGGCTCGCGTGGCTCGTCGAAGTGGTTGACGTAAACCCGGTCGGCCGGCGTCTCCATGCGCTTGGCTTCAGCCTTGAGGTAACGCTGGACGAAGGAGAAGCGTCCGGTACCGGGCTCGCCCATGACGAACACGTTGTAACCAGGGCGCGGCATGGCCACGCCGAACTGCAGGGCTTCGACTGCGCGAGCCTGGCCCAGTACGCCGCGGAAGGGCTCGAGGTCATCGGTACTGCTGAAGTTGAATTGCTCGGGGGCAAAGGGGCGGGTCAGTGAGTCGGGGGCAAGGCGCAAAGCATCGAGGCTACGCTTGGACATTGGCAATCCTTATAGCGGGCGGAAGTTTCCGCAAAACATGGAGCGATTCTGGGCCTGCGGCGCGAAAGGGATCAAGGCTTGATTCAAAAAATGAAGAGCAACTCAACCGTGATGCACCGCGCGACGCCCACAATGGACACCGGCCAGCACTTGCGCAAAATGCCGACGTCGACTGCCTTGACACCAGTCTGCCGTGTGGCCAAAGCTCGGCCATCGCCATGACCAGAAGAACAGCGATCTTGAAACGGATATTCGCGGTCCTTGCCCTGAGCTTCAGCCTTCCCCTGCACGCCGCCACGCTCGAACAACTGGCCAACGATCCTTACTGGATCGCCCTCGGCCACTATGAAACCGGCAAGCTCGGCGGCTGGCGCAGCTATGTCGACGACGACGATTTCTTTCTCGCCGAAGATGGCGACAGCGACCCGGCAGCCGAACTGCATGCGACCCTGAAGGCGCTGTACCAACCTGCCGAACTGGGCGACCGCCACCCGCAGTGCGTCTACCCGGCGCGCACTCGTTGGCTCAAGGCGCAATTGCAACTCGATGACCTGCCCAGCCCCGACTGCGCCGAATATCGAAACTGGTTCGCCGACGTCAATCCACACAGCACGGTGCTGGTGTTCCCGGCGGCGTACCTGAATAGCCCGTCATCAATGTTCGGCCACACACTGCTGCGCATCGACCAGGCCGATATCGACAGCCACAACACCGCACTGCTCAGCTACGCGCTGAATTTCGGCGCGTTCATCGAAGGTAACGACAACAGCATCCTCTACGCCTGGCGCGGCCTGATGGGTGGCTATCCAGGCCTGTTCGCCCTGGTGCCGTACCGCGAAAAACTCAGCGAATACAACCGCCTGGAAAATCGCGACCTATGGGAATACCGGCTGAACCTGACGCCGGAAGAAACCGCGCGCATGGTCGAGCACGTCTGGGAACTCAAGCAGATCCGCTTCGACTACTTCTTCTTCGACGAGAACTGCTCGTACCGCCTGCTGGAGCTGCTGGAAATCGCCCGCCCTGGCATCGAGCTGACCGAACATTTCCCGCTGACTGCCATCCCCACCGACACCGTGCGCGCGGTCAAGGATGCCGGGCTGATCGAACGCATCGACTACCGCCCCTCGCGCGAGGGCGAACTGCTGGCCCGCGCTGAACCGCTGGAGCGCGACGAACAGGCCTGGGTGCTGCGCCTGAGCCAAGACCCAACGCAACTCGACGACAGCGCCTTCCTCGCCCTGCCGGCGGAACGCCGTGCCCTGATCCAGGACGCCGCCTTCCGTCTGGTGCGCTACCACGCCAACGATGAAGAGCGCAGCAGCAACGCCCAGCGCAGCTTCCAGCTACTCGGCGCGATCAATCGTAACCCGCCACCGCCACTGGCAGTCGAGCGCCCGCCGCTGCCTGAGGAAGGCCACGAATCACGCACCTGGCAACTGGCTGGCGGCAGCCGCGATGATCGCGCCTTTGCCGAGTACGGCCTGCGCATGGCCTACCACGACCTCACCGACAACCTCGACGGCTTCCCACTTGGCGCGCAGATCGAGATCTTCCAGCTCAAGCTGCGCCAGTACGAGAACAACCACTGGCAGCTGCAACGCCTGGATCTGGCCAATATCCGCTCGCTGACACCACGCAAGGCCCTGCTGCAGCCGCTGTCCTGGCAGATCGGCGGCGGTTTGGAGCGGGTGCTAGGCGAAGATGGCGATAGCCGGCTGGTCGGCCATATCAGCGGCGGCGCCGGCGCCACCTGGCAGTTGCACGACGACCTACTGGGCTTTGCCCTCGGCACCGCACGCCTGGAATACAACGAGGACTTTGCCGCCGTCATCTCTCCGGCACTCGGATTCAACAGCGGACTGCTCTGGCGCAACCCGCTGGGCAACATGACCCTGGAAGCTGCAGGCGATTACTTCCACAACGGCGAAGTACGCCGACGTCTATCGCTCAATCAACAATGGGAGGTCTCGCGCAACCTCGGCCTGCGCCTGAGCACCCAGCGCGAATTCAGCCAGATGGCCAGCCCGGTCAATGAAGTGAAACTGGAGCTGCGCTGGTATCACTACTAAAGGGCAGCACGCAGAAGGCGCGCTTCTATACTGAAATCTCCTTCACCCGTTTCAGGAGAGTCATCATGCGTCGCACGCTCATGTTTCTCGCCGCTGCCCTGATCAGCCTGCCGCTGTGGGCCATGCACTGCCCGCAGGACATGGCCAAGATCGATGCACTGCTGCAAAGCGATCCACCGTCCGACCCCGAGGTGCTGGCCAAGGTCAAGGAGCTGCGCGCCGAGGGCGAAGCCCTGCACAAGGCTGGCGATCACACCGAGTCGGTCAAGGTACTCGGCGAAGCCCTGGACCTGCTGTCGGCCAGCGAGTGAGCGCTCAGAAGCCGCTGTAAAGCAGACCCAGCGCCACCTGCCTGACCTCTTGCAGATCCACCGGCTTGCTCAGGCAGGCTGACGCTCCGCGTGCCCGAGCATCCTCAAACAACCGGGCGTCGGCCACTGCGCTGATCACCATCACCGGGACATCACGCAAGCGAGGCTCGGCGCGCATGGCATCGAGCACCTCGAGTCCGCTGCCGTCGGGCAAGTCGATATCCAGCAGCACCAGCGCTGGTTCATTGTCCTGCAACTCAGCCAGTGCCCGCTGGCAGGAGCTCACGCCCCTGACTTCGGCAAACTCACGCAATGACGCCTGAAGAATCCTCATGCAGGCCGGGTGATCCTCGACGCACAGCACCTGCACCAGGCTCTGCACGCTCTGCGCTGGTACGTCGTCAACCTCGTCGCCCAGCCCTTCAGGGCTTGCCGCACTGGGAATGTCGAGCCAGAAACGGCTGCCCACTCCCGCCTCGCTACGCACGCCGATCTCGCCATCCATCAACGTGGCTAACTCGCGGCACAGCACCAGCCCGATGCCGGTACCGGGAATATTAGAGCTTTCGCGGCCGAGGCGCTGGAATGGCTGGAACAGCTGCGCCAACTGCTCGCTAGATAGCCCCGGCCCGGTGTCGTCGACCCACAGGCGCACGCAGTCGGCACGCACCTCGTAGCCCATGCGGATCATCCCGCGCGGGCTGTTGTACTTGATCGCGTTGGACAGCAGGTTGAGCAGAATCTGCCTTACCCGGCGCGGGTCGCCCTGTACGAACAATGGCGGATCGGCCGCCTCCATCACCTGCAGTTGCAGCTGTTTTTGTTGCACTTCGGGCTGCACCAGCTCGGCACAGCCCTTGAGCAGGCTGCCGATCTCGATCGGCTGGAATTGCAACTGCTGGCGCCGGCTCTCGATGCTCGACAAGTCGAGGATGTCATCGACCAGCGAGGTGAGATGCCGGCTGGCGCTGACGATCTCACGCGAGTAATCGGTCTCCAGCGTGGCATCCTTCTTGTCCTGCACCTCCATCTCGATCAACTGGGCGAAGCCGTGGATAGCGTTGAGCGGCGTGCGCAGCTCATGGCTCATGCTCGACAGGAAACGACTCTTGGCCTGACTGGCGGCAAGCGCTTCCAGGCTGGCGTGACGCAACTCCTCCTGCACCTGCTTGAGCCGCGTGATATCGACGTGCGTACCGGCGATGCGCAGCGGCCAGCCGCTCTCGTCACGCGACAGCACCTTGCCACGGCTGAGCAGCCAGAGGTATTCGCCACGGCAATCGAGATAACGATACTCGGCGTCGAAGTATTCCTCGCCACTGTCGGCGAACAGCTTGCGCAGGTGACGCAAGCGCTCCAGATCGTCCGGGTGCACACGCTGATTGAACTCGCTCAAGGTCAGCAGCGACGCGCCCAACCCGAAACGCCGCACGAAGCGCTCGCTGAGCTCGATGGTCAGTGCAGCGGTATCGATCTGCCAGAGACTTTCGGTGGTGCTTTCCAGCACCAGTTGCAGGATGCTTTGCGCCTCCTGTCGCTCATGCTCGCTGGCTTTTAGCTGTTTGCCGGCCTGCTGCACGGCATCGGCCAGGCGGCTGACCTCGGCGATATGGCTGTCCGGTGCGGCGGGCAGATACTTGCCCTGACCGAGACTGGCGGCCATGTCGACAATGCCATTGATGGGCCTCGACAGCTGGTCGCTTAGGTGGCGCGAGCGCAGCCACATCAGGGCGAAGAACAACAGGTAGAACCCGGCCAGGCCTGCGATCAGCAGGTAACCGATCTGCATGTAGCGCTCGGCCAGCTGGTTGGTGTCATGGAAGATCTGCTCCTCGTCCACCACCAGCAACAGGCGCCAGCCGGTCTGTGGAATCTCGCTCCAGGCCACCAACTGTTTGCGGCCACCGAGCATCACCTCCTGCGCGCTGCCATTACCTTCATTCATCGCCTGCAATAGCGACGCCATGCCCTCGCGCTTGGTGAGGTTGAAGTCTTCGGGCTTGAGCACCTCACGGCGCACGGCTTCATCGTAGGAATACTGGGTCAGCTCACGCAGACCGAAGTCCCGTTCCCCGGCCTTCGGCAACGCCATGATGTTGTGGTCATGGCTGACCAGCATCGCGTAGCCCTGCCAGGGCACGTTGAGCTCGGCGATTTCACCCAGGATCTGGCCGATGGTCACGTCGAGACCGACCACACCTTCTAGAAAATCGTCGCGATACACCGGGGCGATAGCCGACATCATCCAGCCTAGGCCGGCGGGGTCGAGATACACCTCGGTCCACATCACCTTGCGCTGCGGGTTGTGCTTGGCGTCAGCCAGGTAATAGAAGTTGTAATCAGGTATCACCATGTCGTGGGGATACTGCGCGGGCGTATCGAACCAGGGGTAAATGCGGTTGTAGCTATCCCAGGTGTTGAAATACAGGGCTGCCACCAGCGGGTTGGCCTGGCGGATAGAACTCATCAGCGGATCGAGCTGCGACAGGCGCATCACCTTGGCGTGATCCTGCTGTGCCAGCGGCGTGCTGTTGGCATAGAAGGAGGCCGCACGCCCGTCATCGCTGCGGGTATAGAAGACGCCGTCGGTCACAGCATGACGCTGACGCTCGAGTTCGTCAGCCTCAAAGCGGGTATCGAGCAGGGCCTTGTGGGTGGCATCACGGTACACCTGCACCAGCGACTCGATCGAGCGCAGGCGACTGTCAATGATCTGCCCCTCACGCAACGCCGCGCTAGCCAGGTCCTTGACCGCCGTCTCCTGCAGATGGCCGATCTGCGCATCGCGAATCGCCTGGTTGCTTAGCAGATACACCGCAATCAACACCGACTCCACCAGAATCAGCGGGATCAGTGCGCTTTGCACAAACGCGCGCCAGATCCACTGACGGAGAGGGTAGCGGCTAGAACTCGGCATTACGGCTCCTTTGCTGAGGGCGCAGGCAGATGCGAGGCGCCATCATAGCCTCCCCGGACGGAATCCGCAGTCGACGCTGAGGAACCTTTGCCGTACACTTCACGTCCTATCTGTAACCGAAAAGTTTTGGGGCCGATTAGGATTCGACGCCGGTAGCGAAGCTCGAGGTGCATGCCGACTTGGTAACAGAAGTCGTAAATAAACTGTTGCAACTTTCTATAGTTGCCAATGACGAAAACTACGAGGGCTACGCTCTCGCTGCGTAAGCGGCGCGACTAGTCCTTCTGGTAGCTTCGGCTCCAGCGATCACTAGGGGATGCCTGTAAACCTGAAGTGATTGTCATGCAGAACAGGATCGCCGCGTAGTACGTTGTGGACGAAGTGGCTAAAACTTACACAACTCGCCCAATGCACCCTGCCCGTCGGGCGGCTGAGGGTTAACTCAATAGACACGGCTAAGCATGTAGTACCGACAGTGGAGAACTGGCGGACGGGGGTTCAAATCCCCCCGGCTCCACCAATTGAAGCAAGCATAAACCCTTGGCTCCCTTTATGAGGGTCAAGGGTTTTGTGTTTTCAGGGTACCGACTTTCCTCTAATGCATGGCGGCTGTGCCGGTGTTCAGAGCAGAGCCCGTCGCGCCCAAAAACAAACCGCGATGCCTTGCTCGCGCTCATCCCCTGAAGGTGTGGCGAATTTTACGCAGCACGCCCGCGTCCAGCGCCAGCAGTATCTGGGCGCCGATCAGAAATAACTGCGCAGCAAGAACAGCGAAGAACTCGCGAGACGGGGAACTCAGCAATCCGACGCCTTGCGCCCTGCTGCCCTCGCATCCGCAAACGCCCTGACATTGGCGAATGCCTCGCCGAAGTAGGCTTCGTAACTGTGCTTTTCAACGTAGCCCAGGTGCGGCGAGCAGAGGATTTTCGGGTGGGTCAGCAACGGGTGATCGGCCTGCAGGATCGGCTCCTGCTCGAACACGTCCAGCGCGGCCTGGCCAGGACGGCCATGGTCCAGCGCAGCGAGCAATGCCCCGGGGGCGATCAGTTCGGCGCGACTGGTGTTGACCAGCAGGGCGTCAGGCTTCATCCGCGCCAGGTCAGCGGCGCTTACGCAATGTCGCGTGGCGGGCACCAGACGCAGGTGCAGAGTGAGAATATCGGACTGTTCGAAGAAAGCTTCGCGCGTCGATGCGGCCTCGTAGCCATCGGCGATGGCGGCCTGGCGCGAGGCCTCGCTGCCCCACACCAGCACCTGCATGTCGAATGCACGTGCATAACGTGCCAGGCGCTGGCCGATCTTGCCGTAACCCCAGATGCCCAGCGTCTGACCATACAGACGCTGGCCCAGGTTGACCTGCCAGTGCCCGGCATACAGGCCGTTCATGGCTTCGCGCAGCTGACGCCGGGCATTGAGGATCAGTGCCCAGGTCAGCTCGGCCGCCGCGATGGGTGAGCCAGTGCCCTCGGCGACGGTCACACCGCGCTCGCGGCAAGCCTCCACATCCAGATGGGGGCCGGCTCGCCCGGTCTGGCTGACCAGCTTCAGATTGGGCAAACGTGCCAGCAGCGCGGCGTCGATATGCGTGCGCTCGCGGGTCAACACCAGCGCATCGGCATCGGCGAAGCGCTCGACCAGTACATCCGGGTCACTGACGGCATCGTGATACACGCGAACATCGAAACCCTCCAACAGCCCGAAGCAATCGAGCTGTTGAACGACGCGCTGATAGTCATCCGGTATCACGATACGCATGCCAAGTCTCCGAATCAGGCCTCGCTGGCAACGGGGCTCTGCTGACGGCGCGCACGCCAGGCGCGCCAGAACGGCAGCACGATCATCACTGCCACCAGCGCCCAGACCACCCAGGTGATCGGGCTGGCGTACAGGATACCGAGATCACCGCTGGACAGGGACAGAGCGCGACGCAGGTTTTGCTCCATCATCCCGCCAAGGATGAAACCGAGCAGGATCGCCGACAGCGGGAAATCCAGCTTGCGCAGGACGTAGCCGAAGATGCCGATGGCGATCATCAGGTACAGGTCGAAGGTGGTCGCGTGCACCGCATACACGCCGATGGCGGTGATGATCGCCACTGCCGGCACCAGCGCCCAGTAAGGCACGGCCAGCACCTTGGTGAAGACCTTGATCATCGGCACGTTCATGATGATCAGCATGACGTTGGCGACGAACAGCGAGGCGATCAGGCCCCAGACGATGTCCGGCTGATTCTGGAACAGCAACGGCCCCGGGGTGATGTTGTACAGCGTCAGGGCGCCGAGCATCACCGCCGTGGTGCCCGAGCCTGGTACACCGAGGGTCAGCATCGGCACCATGGAGCCGCAGGCAGCGGCGCTGTTGGCGGTTTCCGGTGCGGCCAGGCCGCGCAGGTCGCCGTTGCCGAACTTGTTGTCCTTCACTGCCATGCGCTTTTCGCTCATGTACGACACCGCACTGGCCAGGGTCGCGCCTGCACCCGGCAGTACGCCGAGGACGAAGCCGACCACGCCGCTACGCAGGTTGGTGGCGAGTACGAAGCCGCCCTCCTTCATATTGAACAGCATGCGTCCGCTGGCCTTGATCGCCTTCTGCCCGTGATGGGTACGTTCGAGCAGCACCAACAGCTCACTGACCGAGAACAGCCCCAGCACCAGCACCACGAACTGGATGCCATCGGCCAGCCCCAGGCTGCCGAAGGTGAAGCGATAGACGCCACTGTTGGCGTCGATGCCCACGCACGACAGCAGCAGGCCGATCAGCGCCGCAACGGCAGTTTTAAGGGGTTTATTGCCAGCCATGCCGGCCAGGCAGGTGATGGCGAAGACCATCAGCACGAAATATTCAGCGGGGCCGAATGCCACCGCCCACTTGGCCAGCAACGGTGCGAATAGCACGACACCGACGGTCGCGATCAGGCCACCGATGAACGAGCTCCAGGCCGACAGGGACAGCGCGACGCCGGCCTGGCCCTGGCGGGCGAGTGGGTAGCCATCGAGGGTGGTCATCACGGCGGATGCCTCACCCGGAATGTTCAGCAGAATCGAGGAAATACGACCGCCGTATTCGCAGCCCAGGTACACAGCCGCCAGCAGGATCAAGGCGGTTTCCGGCGGCAGCCCCAATGCGAAGGCAACGGGAATCAGCAGGGCCACACCGTTGATCGGGCCAAGCCCCGGCAGCAGGCCAACGACGGTACCGATCAGGGTCCCGCACAGGGCCGTGACCAGGTTGTAGGGGCTCAGCGCCACGCCGAAGCCATGGCTGAGATAACCGAGAGTATCCATGGGTTCAGCTCTCCAGGGTTGAAAGAATGCCAAGCGGCAGCGGTACGGCCAGTGCCCTGTCGAACAGCAGGTAGAGGCCGATGGCCAACACCACGCCGCTGATCAGGCTGTGCAGCCAACTGCCGCCATACAGACGCGCCATGCCGATGCCGAACAGCACGCTGGCGGGGATGAAACCGATGGTTTCGAAAAGCGCGGCATAGCCGATCATCAGGCCGAGAAAGACCAGCGCCTTGACCATCACTTCACGGTTCAGGGGCGGCTCTTCACTCTGCGCATCACCGGCTGGCTTGAGCAGCAGTTGCAGGCAAGCAAAGGCGATCAGCAGTAACAGCAGCAACGGGAAGGCCTTGGGCCCGACCGGTTCGTAGGAAAACGGGGCGCTGTAACCCCAGGCGAAAAAACCCAGGATGCAGCAAAGCAGCAGGGTCACCCCCGCAAAGATACGATCATGCATGGTGTTGCTCCGCAGCGATGCGCCGCGCAGAGGCGGCGCATAGGACTATCACTCAACCAGGCCGAACTCTTCGCCCAGCTTTCGGTATTCCTGCACTTGCGCCTTGACCAGTTGCTCCAGCGCCGGACCGGTCACGTAATCAGGCAGTACGTCACGGTCAGCCAGGTAGGTCTGGAAGTCCTTGGAGGCATTGAGCTTGTCGAACTGCGCGTGCCACCAGGCGACGTCTTCCTCCTTTACGTCCGGGCCAAGGAAATAACCCCGGATCAACGGCCACTGAATTTCGTAGCCCTGCTCGCGCGCGGTGGGGATGGAGGCCAGATCGCCACCCAGACGCTCCTCACTGAAGATCGCCAGGGTGCGGATCTTGTTGCCATGCTGCGCACGGATCTCGCTGGCGCTGCCGGTAACCAGGTCGACGTGCTTGCCCATCAGCGCCATGTAGTGCTCGGAGCCGCCTTCGAAGGCTGCGTAGCGCAGGTCGCGCGGATTGACACCGGCAGCGCGGGCCAACAGCGCGATCTTCATCCAGCCCTGCCCGCCGATGCTGCCGCCGCCACCGACGACGATGCTTTTCGGGTCTTTCTTCAGGGCTTGCACCACATCATCGAGGTTCTTGTAGGGCGAATCCTCGCGTACAGCCAGGGTGCCGTAGTCATTGCCGATCACGGCCAGCCACTTCACGGCGTTTTCATCGAATCGGCCGTATTTACCCAGGGCCAGGTTGAGCAGCGAGGCGCCCGAGAAGGCCACCAGGGTGCCAGGTTCGGCACGGCGGTTGGCGGCGATCGAGTTATAGGCCACGGCGCCGATACCGCCCGGCATGTAGGTCACACGCATCGGCGATTTGAGCAGGCCTTCATCCTTGAAACCGGCCTGAGCCAGCTTGCAGGTCAGGTCGAAACCACCGCCCGGTTTGCTCGGGGCGATGCATTCCGGACGCGCCGGTTCATTGGCCATAGCGGAGGCGCTGGCCAGCAGCGCAGCCAGGGAAAGCGGCAGGATACGGCGAATGGAGCGAGTGATCATGGTGGGTTCCTCTTATTAGATTTGTCGGCAAGGGCGCTGGGTTACCACAGCGGCACGATGTAACTCAGGATCAGGCGATTCTCGTCCAGATCACGGACGAAGCTGGAGCGGTAAGTCGCGTTGCGCCAGGTCACGGTCAGATTCTTCAGGGCACCCTGACCGAAGGTGTAGGCGATATCGGTGTTGCGCTCCCATTCACGACCCTCGCCTGCGGCGAGATCGACCTGGTCGCCACGCACGTAGCGAGTCATGAATTTAAGGCCCGGAACACCGACACTGGCGAAGTCGAAGTCGTAGCGCAGTTGCCAGGAGCGCTGGTCGGGACCGGCGAAATCGTTGATCTGCAGGAAGTTGGTCAGGTAAGGCGTAGCACCGTCCACATAGGTGAAGCCATCTTCACCAAGCATCTTCTGGTAAGCCAGGCCCAGAGCATGGCCAGCAACGCTGTAGGTGAACATGCCGTTGATGACCCGGTTGTCGATATCTCCAACCAGCTCCTTTCCGGCCTCGCTGTTGTTGAAATAACGCAGATCGCTTTTCAGCTTGCCAGGCCCCAGCGCCAGGGTATGTTGCAGGCCGAGGAAATGCTGGCGATAGACATCGCTCAGCTCGGCATAGTGATAGCTGGCGAGCAACTGCGGGTTGATCGCGTAATCGACACCAGCGAAGCGCAGCTCGTCGCTTTCGGGGCTACGGCCGAATCGGCCGTTCTTGTTGTTCAGGGCCAGCTTCTCGGAGCCGGACACGCTGCGCTGCACCACACGGTCGATCTCGCCCAGGGTGAAAGTGGCGCGCTCGAGATCCTTGCTCTGCACCTGCCAACCCTCGAACACCTGCGGCAGCAGACGCGCGTTGCTGTGCTGCAGATAAGGCATCTTCGGCAGCAGCGTACCCACGCGCAGCTGGCTCTCGGCAAAACGCACCTTGCCGGTCACGCCGAGCTTGCTGTAGTCGTCCTCGGGGCGATTCTTGCTGTCGCGCGGCAACAGGTCGGTGCCGCTGCGATCAGGCGAGGAGTCGAGTTTCAGACCCAGCATGCCGATGGCATCGACACCGAAGCCCACGGTGCCCTGGGTGTAGCCGGAATCCAGGTTGAGGATGAAGCCCTGCGCCCACTCTTCGCGCTTGTTCTGCCCGGCATTCTCGCGAAAATCACGATTGAGGTAGAAGTTGCGCAGCTCCAGGCTGGCCTTGCTGTCCTCGATGAAACCGGCAGCGTTGGCACCAACTGCAGGCAGTGCCATGACCGTAATACCGACGACGGAGCAGCTAAGGGATTTTTTTCTTGTCATTGTGATTGGCCCTACGGGTGTGGTTGTAGTGAAGCGAAATCAGGTGCCGGTGCGCCGCAGGCTGGGGATGTACACCTCGCCCGAGAACAGACGACGGGCCGTGCGCACCAGCGAGGCGCGCAGCTTCTCGGGGTCGCCATCGGCGGCAGGCTGCAGGGAAACCTCGATCTGACCGCCCGGATGCTCCAGGCGTACCAGCGCCTCGCCTTCGATGGGCGCGACGTCATGGGCGACGCTGCCGGGTAGCGCGCAGGCCGTGGCCAGGCCGATGGCACCGGTGGCAGCGACCGAGCGGTGGCAGGTATGCGGCATGAAATAGCGCACGCTCAGCGTGCCGCCATGGCGTGCAGGAGCCAGCAGCACCGGCTTGGGAATGACCATCTGCGACACGTCACCAAGCCCCATGGCCAGGCCGGCCTGCAGGCGAATGCGCTCCAGGCGCTGGAGAAACGCGCTGTCGGCATCCAGCTCGGCAGGAGACTCGTAGCCGGTCTTGCCCAACGCCTCGGCATGCATCAGCACCATGGGCATGGCCATGTCGATACAGGTCGTCACGACACCGTCGAACTCGTCACGTACGCGGCCTGTGGGCAGCAGGCGACCGGTCTTGGCACCAGCGGCATTGAGGAAAGTCAGTTTTATCGGCGCGGCAGTACCGGGCACGCCGTCGATGGCGGTGTCGCCGTCGTAGCGCACGCGACCGTTTGGGGTCATTACGTCGGAGTCGACGAAGGTGTTGGTGTTGAGGTTGCGAATGCGCACCCGCGTCATCGGCGAGCCGGCATTGACCAGGCCATGCTCGATGGCGAAAGGACCGATGGCGCAGAGCATGTTGCCGCAATTGGGTGCGGTGTCGACACGGCGCTGGGTGACCATGACCTGCACGAACAGATAGTCGACATCGGCGTCCGGATGCGGCGAGCGACTGACGATCGCCACCTTGCTGGTCTGCGGGCTGCCACCACCGATACCGTCGATTTCCAGCTCATGGCCGGAGCCCATCAGGCTCAGCAGTACCTCGTCGCGCTGTTGCGGGTCCGTGGGCAGATGATTGGCCAGAAAGACCGGCCCTTTCGAAGTACCGCCTCGCATGAGTACACAAGGTACCGTCCGCATGATGCCTCCAACGCAATAAAACCAATGATTGTTGCTTTGCGTCGATTATGAGGAGCGAACTTTTATTCTGTAAAATGCATATATTTCAATATTTATTCCATTTAACGCATTAATGCACGCTCGTATTTCCCTGCTTGCCAGCCGGAAACGGAAAGACTAGGGTTCATTGGTAACTTTCAAACAAAAATACGCACGACTGATAACCCAAGCGCATGAATTACGAACTGCAAGATATTCGTGCTTTCGTGAAAATCGCCGAGTTCGGCAACTTTCACGAGGCCGCCAACGCCATCCACCTGTCCCAGCCGGCACTGACCCGGCGCATGCAGAAGCTGGAGGAAAGCCTCGGCACGCAGCTGCTGGATCGCACCACGCGCCGTGTCAGCCTGACGGCCGTGGGCCGGGATTTTCTGCCCAAGGCACAGCGCCTGCTGGACGACTTCGAGCGCTCGATCCTCGGCATCCGCGAACTGGCCGAGCGCCAGTCCGGCCAGGTCACCCTCGCCTGCATCCCGACGGCCGCCTTCTATTTCCTGCCGACGGTGATCCGCGCCTTCAACCTGCAGTACCCGAAGATCCGCATCCGTATCCTCGACCTCAGTGCCCATGAAGGGCTGGAAGCGGTGATACGTGGCGAGGCGGATTTCGGCATCAACATGCAGAGCGGGCAGAGCGCGGAAATCGACTTCACGCCGCTGGTCAACGAGCCTTTCGTGCTCGCCTGCCGGCGCGATCATCCCCTGGCCAAACGCTCGGAAGTGGCCTGGCGCGAGCTCAGCGACTACCGCCTGATCGGCGTCGGCCGTCTCAGTGGCAACCGCGTGCTGCTCGATCACGGCCTGGCCCATCTCGACTGGCGCCCAAGCTGGTTCTACGAGGTGCAGCACCTGTCGACTTCACTCGGTATGGTCGAGGCCGGCCTGGGCATCGCCGCCCTGCCCAGCCTGGCGATGCCGGCCGAAGATCATCCGATTCTGGTCAGCCGGCCGCTGGTCGATCCGGTAATCAGCCGTACTCTGGGTCTGGTGCGCCGCCGTGGTTCTTCACTGTCACCGGCAGCCGAACAGTTCGTCGAAACCCTGCTGCGGCAATGGCCGAGCTATACCTCCATCGGCACCAGCAATCCCACCGAACTCGAAAGCTGAGCCGCTATCCGGGCCTACGCCATGGAGGCCGCTGGTCCGACGCGCTTTCATCAGCAGCCACCGAGCAAGACAGGCCGCCGAAAACCCGGATAATGGCGGCCATTTTGTTTCGCTCGCTGGTATTGCCCCATGGAAATCAAGGTCAACTTTCTCGACAACCTTCGCCTCGAAGCCAAGTTCGATGACTTCACGGTGATCGCCGATCAGCCGATCCGCTACAAGGGCGATGGCTCGGCGCCGGGGCCGTTCGACTATTTCCTGGCTTCCTCGGCGTTGTGCGCGGCATACTTCGTCAAGCTGTACTGCCAGACGCGCGACATTCCCACCGAGAACATTCGCCTGTCGCAGAACAACATCGTCGACCCGGAGAACCGCTACGCGCAGATCTTCAAGATCCAGGTCGAGCTGCCGGCGGACATTTCCGAGAAGGATCGCTTAGGCATCCTGCGCTCCATCGACCGCTGCACCGTGAAGAAGGTGGTGCAGCAGGGCCCCGAGTTCATCATCGAAGAGGTGGAAAACCTCGACGCCGACGCCCAGGCGCTGCTGATGCCGGTGAGTGACACCACCACCTACATCCCGGGCAAGGATCTGCCGCTGGAGCAGACCATCGCCAACATGTCGGGCATCCTCGCGGATCTGGGGATGAAGATCGAGATCGCCTCCTGGCGCAACATCGTGCCCAACGTCTGGTCGCTGCACATTCGCGACGCGCAGTCGAACCTGTGCTTCACCAACGGCAAGGGTGCGACCAAGGAAAGCGCCCTGGCCTCGGCGCTGGGCGAGTTCATCGAACGGCTGAACTGCAACTTCTTCTACAACGACCAGTTCTGGGGCGAGGACATCGCGAGCGCCGAGTTCGTCCATTACCCCAACGAGCGCTGGTTCAAGCCGGGCCCGAAGGATGCGCTGCCCGAAGAGATTCTCGACGTGCACTGTCTGGCTATCTACAACCCGGATGGTGAGCTGCGTGGCTCGCACCTGTACGACACCAACTCCGGCAACACGGTGCGCGGCATCTGCTCGCTGCCGTTCGTGCGTCAGTCCGACGGCGAGACGGTGTACTTCCCGTCCAACCTGATCGAGAACCTGTATCTGTCCAACGGCATGAGCGCCGGCAACACCCTGGCCGAGGCGCAGGTGCAGTGCCTGTCTGAAATCTTCGAGCGGGCAGTCAAACGCGAAATCCTCGAAGGCGAGCTGTGCCTGCCGGACGTGCCCCAGGATGTACTGGCCAAGTACCCGGGCATCGTCGCCGGCATTAAGGGCCTGGAGGAACAAGGCTTCCCGGTGCTGGTGAAAGATGCCTCGCTGGGTGGTGAATTCCCGGTGATGTGCGTGACCCTGATGAACCCGCGCACCGGCGGCGTGTTCGCCTCCTTCGGCGCGCACCCGAGCCTGGAGGTGGCGCTGGAGCGCAGCCTCACCGAGCTGCTGCAGGGGCGCAGCTTCGAGGGTCTCAACGACCTGCCGCAACCGACCTTCGACAGCCTGGCGCTGACCGAGCCGAACAACTTCGTCGAGCACTTCATCGACTCCAGCGGCGTGGTGTCGTGGCGCTTCTTCGGCGCCACGCCGGACTTCGAATTCGTCGAGTGGGACTTCTCCGGCCAGGGCGCAGATTCTAATGAACAGGAAGCCGCGACCCTGTTCGGCATCCTCGAAGACATGGGCAAGGAAGTCTACGTCGCCACCTACGACGACCTTGGCGCCAACGCCTGCCGCATCCTGGTGCCGGGTTACTCGGAGATCTACCCGGTCGAGGATCTGATCTGGGACAACACCAACAAGGCGCTGCTGTTTCGCAAGGACATCCTCAACCTGCACGCCCTGAGCGACCGTGAGCTGAAATCGCTGCTGCGCAACCTCAACAACGCCGAGGTCGACGACTACACCGATATCACCACACTGATCGGCGTCGAGTTCGACGACAACACGGTGTGGGGCCAGCTGACCATTCTTGAGCTGAAGCTGCTGATCAACCTGGCGCTGAAGAAATACGACGACGCCAAGGAACTGGTCGAGGCCTTCCTGCAGTACAACGACAACACCGTCGAGCGCGGCCTGTTCTACCAGGCGGTCAACGCCGTGCTGGAGATCCAGCTGGACGACGAGCTTGAGCTGGCCAACTACGAGCACAACCTGCGGCGCATGTTCGGCAGCGAGCGCATGGACGCGGTGATCGGCTCGGTGGACGGCAGCGTGCGCTTCCATGGCCTGACCCCAACCAGCATGCAGCTCGAAGGCCTGGACAAGCACCTGCGCCTGATCGACAGCTACAAGAAGCTCCACGCCGCGCGCGCCAAGGCGGCGGGGTTGGCTGGCTGAGCATGGCCAGCGAGCTCGCAATCCAGAGCGTCGCAGCGCTGATGCTGGCGGCCGGCTACAGCCGCCGCTTCGGCGGCGACAAGCGGCGAGCAACACTCAGCGACGGGCGCTCACTGCTCGCCGCCAGCCTGGAGCTGCCCTTCTCAATGCTCGAAGAAATCTGGCTGGTGTTGCGCCCGGACGAGTCCATCGCGGAGCTGGGATTACCCGTCAGCATCAAGCTCGTCCAGCATCCGCTAACAGCCGAGGGCATGGGCCACAGCCTGGCGGCAGGTGCCGAGTGTCTACTGGCCGAATCCAACGCTGACGTCGTGGCGATCTTTCTCGCCGATATGCCGTCGATACATCGGGACAGCCTGGAAACCCTGATCGCCCACTCCAGCGCGAACAACATCGTGCTGCCCAGCTATCAGGGCAAGCGCGGTCATCCGGTGCTGTTCGGCCGCGATTTCTGGCCGCAGCTCGCGGCGCTGAGCGGCGATGCCGGCGCCAAGCCAGTGCTGCAGCAGAACCCCGACGCCGTGCGCATCGTGGAACTGGACGACCCTGGTGTGCTGCAGGACGTCGATACTCAGGAAGACTGGCAATGCCTCAGCACACGCTGACCTCTCAGTGCGGCTCCTTGCGGTAATCGCTGCCCAACTCCCGAGCCAGGGCGATGAAATTGGCCACCTGCGGTGACTGGTGCAACTCACGGCAGACCAGGGTGATCGGCGCGACCAGGCGCGGTTTGGCGTCGCGAATCGAGCGATAGGCCACACTGTGCTCGTGGAAGCCGCGCATCGATGCCGGCACCACCGAAACCCCGGCACCAGCGGCCACCAGGCTGACGTTGGTCAGCATGCGCTCCACCTCGAACGCCACATGCGGCTCGAACCCAGCATTGCGACAAGCTTGCAGGAAATTGGCGTACATCCCCGGCGCACCGGGGCGGCGCACCAGAATCAACGGTTCGCCAGCCAGATCCTTCAACGAAACCGCGCCCTTGCCCACCAGCAGCCGATGCCCGACCGGCAAGGTGAGCACCAGCTCTTCGTTGAGCAGACGGTGATAGGCGACGCCCTGAGGGTTACCCACCGGCGCCCGCAGGATGCCGACATCCACATCGCCGCCGCTGACATCGTCGGTCAGCTCCTGTGCGTTGCCTTCGTTGAGGCCGATATCGACACCCGGATACAGATCCCGATAGCGCCGGATGATCCGTGGAATCAGCGGATGCGAGGCCGCCGAACTGGTGAAACCGACGCTCAGGCGCCCCTCGATGCCTTTGGCCGTACGCGCCGCCTTCAATGCGCCCTGCGATACCCGCTGGAGAATATCGCGCGACTCGCGCAGGAACACCTCGCCACCGACGGTGAGGTCGACGCCCTTGGCATGGCGGATGAACAGGTCGAAGCCAAGCTCCTGCTCCAGCGCCCGGATCTGCTGGCTCAACGGCGGCTGCTGCATGTTCAGACGGGCCGCAGCGCGGGTGAAATGCTTTTCTTCGGCAACCATGACGAAGTAGCGCAGATGACGAAGTTCCATGCAGGCCCTTAGAAGGTTGATCAGGCCGGCACACGATACCGAATCCGCGTGCCGATGGGGTAGGATGAACGCTCACGCGCGGCCTCGACGCCGCGACGACGAACAAGAATAAAACAGGCTCCAATGATCTTCAGGCATTCTCGAACAGGCATTGCCCTGCTTCTGCTGGCGCTGGTTCTCGGCGCCCTGCTGGGTGTCTGGCGGCCTGATCTGGCGGTAGAGATGAAGCCGCTCAGCGACCTGTTCATCTCCGCCATCGGTCTGTGCGCGCCGGTGGTGATGTTCGTCCTGGTCTGTTCCAGCGTCGCCGCCCTTAGCGACTACCGCGCCACCGCGCGCCTGGGTCTCAAGGCCGTCGGTTACTGGCAGTTGATGTCACTGCTGTCGCTGCTGACCGGCTTGCTCGTGGCCCTGCTCTTGCACCCAGGCGGCGGCCTGCACCACATGGGTAGCGACTGGGCGACGATTGAAACCACAAGTGGCCCATTCTTCTCTCAACTTCCGGGCCTGCTGCTCGATTCGCTCGAACAGAGTTTCATCCTCAAGGTGCTGCTGGTTGCCGTCATCTGCGGCCTGCTGCTCGGTCGCAGTGGCGCACCGGGGCAACGCCTGACGCAGCGGCTCGATCAGGCGGTGAAGCTGGTATTTCGCGCCATGCAAGTGATCGTCAGCTTCGCGCCACTGGCGGCGTTTGGTGCCATCGCCTTCATCATCGGCAAGTACGGACTGGAAGCGGCGCTGCCGTTGGCCAAGTTCGTGGTAGTGGCCTATGTGGCCTGCCTGGTTTACCTGCTGCTGGTACCGGCCATCGCCCTGCGCCTGGCGGGTTGTCGATTGTGGCGACTGATCGGTTACGTCAAGGAAGAGCTGCTACTGGTGGCCGCGACAGGCTCTTCGGTCGCAGCCCTGCCGCGCCTGATCGACAAACTGGAGGCAGCCGGTTGCGACAGCCAGACCGTACGCCTGACGCTCACTGCCGGCTACAGCTTCAATCTCAACGGCTCGAACCTCTACCTGGCGGTGGCCGTCGTGTTTCTCGCACAACTGGCTCACGTCGAACTGGACGTCCTGCAACTGGGCACCATCGTGCTGGTATGCCTGTTGACCTCACTGGGCTCGACCAGCGTCGCCGGTTCGGCCTTCGTCACGCTCACCGCGACGCTCAGCGTGCTGAATATCCTGCCGCTGGAGAGCATCGGCATCCTGATCGGCGTAGAGCGTCTGATGAAATGTCGTTCGGTGACCAACGTGCTGGGCAACTGCGTAGCCTGCGTGGTCATCGCCCATTGGGATGGCAAGGTGGACAAACAGAAATTGCGAGAAAGGCTGGGCTGAGATCAGTGCCGAGCCAGTCGCGTACTCACGTGCCGAACGTGAAAAGAAGTGGCTACCTGTGGGCGCAAGCGATGCTGCGCAACCAGGTCGGCCGTCGTGCCACGGCCGACAAAAACCACTTCCTGCAATTGCGGAAAATGGCTGCTGCGCCCCAGGTAACTCACCAATGCATCGAGTACCGTGAATGCCGATAGCCCGACATGCCCTTCACTCGACACCTCACCCTCAACCCAGGCCTGCTCGCTGTGCCATACGGGCAGATCCACAGGTCGCTTGCGGCCATCGGCGACGCTGAACTGCGGCACGAGGATCAACGTATCGCCTTGCTCATCCAGTTGCGACTCGCTGGAGTTCAAGTCGCCCTCGACAAGCACGACTACGCGTCGAATACCTCTCGGCAGGTTGTACAGATCGGCGTTGGCCACCAATGCAAGGGCGAAGCTGTCAGCGACCGCGTCGAGCCGCACGAGCTGCGCCCCTGCTTCAACCGGAGCGCTGGAGTCGGAACGACGCGCCACTGCGTCACTGAATGCCATGCTGGCCATGACGACCGAACAGAGCAGCAAGGCGTAGCGGCGCACACGTTCCATCTTTCACGCTCCTGAAGAAAATGAGCAGCGAAGCCCGCAAGGCCTCGCCACCCGAAATCAGCGGGAAGCTGGCAAGAGCTTGGCGAAGGCCTTGTCCAGCGCCTCGTCCGCCTTGATCAGTTGCTGACGACGCTCGCCCATCCAGCTTTTGTCCGCCTGCAAACGCTTGCCGGCCTCGGCCAGCATGCGCTTGACCTCGGCAGGTTGCGGGCCGCCAGTGCCCTTGCGTGTCTCGACCATGGTGCGCGGCGACAGGGTGGCGCGGAAGGCACTCTCGCTCAGCGGCAAACTCTGGTCCTTCCAGCTGTACTTCTGCGCAGCCTTGGTATAGAGCTTCTGCGCGTCGGCGTAAGGGAACTCCTTCGGCAGCAGGCCTTGATCACGCGCCTGACCAACGATCAGCGAGGCGAAGCTGTGGCCGATGCGGAACGGCACCTTGTGCTCGCGTTCGAGCGTATCGGCCAGCTCCATCGAGGTCGTCCAGTCGGCGTCGAGCTCTTCCATGGCGCGCTCGGGATTGATCACCAGCGCATCGAGCACCATGTCCAGGCGCTCGAACATATCGGTGGCCGATTTGAACAGGCCCAAGTCCTCGAACGCAGCCTTGTAGTCGGTCATGCCGGTGGTGACGTTGTGTGCGCGAATAGTGGTAGCACCCGCCAAACCAACCACATCGGAGGCCGACTCACGGGTGCGCATCAGCAGGCCGGGATTGCGTTTCTGCGGCATGGCGCTGCTGGTGTAGGTCGAGCCTTCCTCGAGCAGCAGCCAGGGACGCGTCTGGTGGTACTGGGTGTGGATATCGCCGATCAGCGCACCGACGCGGATGGCCGAGGACGAAGCGATGCCCGCCGCTTCCAGAGGAATGTCGAAGGTCGATACCTGGCTGGAATCCAGCGAGTTCTCGCGCACGCCATCAAAGCCCAGCAGCGTGGCCAGACGCTCACGGTTCAGCGGCCAGCCGGAGTTGGCCAGCACCGCGGTGCCCATCGGGCTCAGGTTCAGGCGTGCATAGAGTTCATGGATGCGCTGCGCATCGCGCTCGAAAGCCGCTTCGAATGCCAGCAGGTAGTGCGCGTAGCTGATCGGCATGGCCTGCACACCGTTGGTGTAGGCCGGAATCAAGGTGTCGACGTTGTCGCCGGCGATCTTCAGCAGGCGGGCGCGCGACGAATTGAGCGCATCGCTGTAGTCCAGCACCTGGGCACGCAGCACGGCCAGGCGATAGGTGGCGTACATGTCCTGGCGGCTGCGCCCGGAATGAATCAGCGAGGCTTCAGGACCGATCTTGTCGATCATGATCTGCTCGACCTGCAGCACGTCACTGGGACTCTTGCCGTCGGGCTGAGCAGCCTGATCGATCACATGCTGCACGCCACCGGCGATGCGTCGACCCTGAGGAGCGGAAACGATGCCCTCCTCGGTCAACATGACGATCGATGCCTTGTTGATGCGGTTCAACCAGGAGAACTGGCTTTCGTAGGCGCCGCCCTTGAGCGCCGACTTGTCCACCGTCGCGCCGATCTTGCGCGCCTGCTCAGCGCATTCGGCAGTGGTGCGGCAAGGCAGTTCGGCAGTGTTGGCCGCCAGGGCGCTGGATGAAGCAAACAGCGCATAGACAACGGCGAGGTGAAGCAGAGTCTTTCTTGTTCTCATGGTTTTCAGTTCCGCTCGGTATCAGTGAGGGCTCGGCTGCCTTGAAAAGCAGCAGCCCACCGATGCTAGCGGCATACATGAGAGATATGAAATATATTAAAAATATCCAGTCAATACCTTAAAAGTACCAAAAAGATCTTACCGACCGCCGCTGCCGGTAGGGTGCGCCGTGCGCACCGAACCAACCGCAAGCTTCGAGATTGCCCCAACGACTGGTGCGCACAGCGCACCCTACACGTGCTACGCCCAACGTATGCAGCTTTCATCATTCAATATTCAAAAAGTATTGAATGGCTATTTTCAAGATATTTTATCTAGTGAAAAACCGCTGTTAGCATCGTCGCCATAACTCCAATCAATCAGGTCGACCTGCGCTGCCAACCAGCGGGTACGACTTAGCGACATGCCAATGCCTTGTGCAGGTGTGCCGCGCTCTCTGCCGAGGTGGAATATGCCGTACGACGTTCTCTGGCCCCTGGGTTCTCTGCTCAAGCGAGTCCCGAACCTCCGCAGACAGGCCGTCCTGGCTATCGCTTTACTGACCAGCGCCTTGTACTGCGGCCTCGCCAGCGCCAACCAGCAACTGCTGCGCCTGGGCCAGAACGAGCCCTACAACTTCCTCGCCTTCGCCAATGCCGACCTGAATGGTGCCAGCCCGGCCTCACGTGCCGTGGTGGTGATCCACGGTGTGCGTCGTAACGCCGACGACTACTACCAATACGGTCAGAGCCTGCTGAAAAAAGCCGGATTCGACGCCAACGACACCCTGCTGCTGTCATTGAATTTCCTTACCGCCGAGGACAGCCGCGCCGGTAGTGACATGCCGCTGTGGGCACGTGACAAATGGATGCATGGCACCGCATCGAGCAAAGGTCGCCGCGGTATCGACGCCTTCGCCGTGTTGGATGATCTGCTGCTGTACCTGGCCGACCGCCAGCGTTTCCCGGCAATGAAGGAAGTCGTTTTGATCGGTCACTCCGCCGGTGGCCAGCTGATGCAGCGCTACAGCATTCTCGGCGACGGCGATGAGCGCCTCGCCACTACCGGGATCAAGGTTCGCTACGCCATTTCCGCTCCGTCTTCCTATGTCTACATCGAAGACAGCCGCCTGCAGGATGGTTCGTTCAAGCCAGTGCGCACAGTCATGTGCCCGAGCTTCAGCCGCTATCGCTATGGCCTGGATCGCGCACCCTTCTATCTGACCCGGCAGAACCTCGGCGCCGAGCAGCTGTTTCGCCGTTACGCCGCTCGCGACGTGACCTTCATGGTCGGTGAGCGCGACAACGACCCGTGGCACCGCGTACTGGATCGCACCTGCGGCGCCAACATGCAGGGCGCACATCGGGTCGAGCGCCAGCTCAACTACCTGCGCTACGAAGCCTTCCTTTCCAGCAAGTGGGGGGTGCCGATCCATCACCCACAGATCACGGTCGCCGGTATCGGCCACAACGCGGCCCGTTTGCTGGCCACGGAGATTGTCGCCAACACGCTGTTCCCGAAACGCTGATACCTCGTCTGCCCGACTCACAAAAACAACAACGAGCTTGCCATGACTTCGACCTTCACCTCCGCCCAGGTACGCCGGGTGCTGCACCCGCGCAATCTGACCCTGCTGGCCGCGGCGATCCTCGCTGCCCAGGCTCAGGCCGAACCCCTGCCCTCCGCCGGTACGCTGTTCGACAACAACCGCGACATCCTGCGCCCGGCCGAACGAGCTCAGGATGCGCCGCGCGGCAATGTACGCATCGAAGCCCAGGATGACCGTGGCCAGGCCGCCGCCAATCCGGCCGAACAGGCCTCTGCCGCCTTTCGCGTGAATGCCTTCAAACTCAGCGGTAACCGTGAGATCAGCGAATCGCGCCTGCAGCAGGAGCTTGCCCCCTATGCCGGTCGAGAGCTGAATCTCGCCGGCCTGCGCGAGGCCGCTGCGCGCGTCACCGAGCTGTACCGCAGTCGCGGCTATCTGGTCGCCCGCGCCTATCTGCCCGCTCAGGAGATCAGCGATGGTGTGGTCACCATCGGCGTGCAGGAAGGCCGCGTCGGCAGCGTGCGCGCCGAAGCCGACAGCAATGTGCGCCTGCGCCCTGGCATGCAGCAACGCTTCATCGACGCCATTCCCAGCGGCAGCGTGATCCGCGAGGCCGACCTGGAGCGCGTGCTGCTGCGCCTGTCCGACATCGCCGGGGTTTCGGTTCGGGCCGTGCTGCAACCGTCGCGCGAACCTGGCGCCTCCGACATCGTCCTCAAGCTCAGCGAGATGACCGCCTGGACGGGCCGCGTCAGCTTCGACAACCACGGCAACTACTACACCGGCTCCAACCGAGTCACCAGTAACGTCAGCCTCAACGACGCCTTCGGCTTCGGCGAAAGCCTGTTCTTCAATGGCCAGAACAGTTTCGAAGGCCTGGAGATTCGCGGCCTCGGTTACCGCCAGCCGCTGGGCGCCAGCGGTGTCACCCTGGGCGCCAACTACGCGGAGATGGAATACGCCATCGGCAAGAGCCTGAAGACCGCTGACGCCAGCGGCACCGCCATCGTTTCCTCGGTGTTTCTCGACAGCTCGCTGCTGCGCAGCCGCGATGCCAATATCTCGTTCAACCTGGCCGAAGAGCATCGTCATTTCGAGGACGAAGCCGGCGCCTTCGCGGTGAAGAAATCCGCCGTATTCCGCAGCGCCACGCTCTATGGCGACTGGCGTGACGACTGGGCCGGCAGCAACCGCTGGAGCCTGGCCTATGGCATCGGCAAGCTGAACAAGGACACCCCGCTCGATGAAGCCCTCGACCAACTGACCGCCAATGCCGCCGGCCGTTATCGCAAGGCCAATCTGGCATTCAGCCGCTTGCAGGAGCTGGGCGGTGGCTACTCGCTGTTCGCCTCTCTCAGCGGCCAGTGGGCGGACAAGAACCTCGATGCCTCGGAGAAATTCAGCCTCGGCGGCCCCAACGGCGTGCGTGCCTACCCGGTCGGCGAAGCCGCAGGCGATGAAGGCCTGCTCGGTCGCCTGGAGCTGCGCAAATACCTCGGCCGCTATTATGGCGCCATTGCCGAAGCCACCCTGTTCGCCGATGGAGGCCGAGTGCGGGTGAACAAGAATCCCTGGGACGACAGCGAGAATCACCTGACCCGCTACGGCTACGGTGTGGGCCTGAACGTCTACCACCGCGACCTAGTGATGAATGCCAGCCTGGCCTTCTCACCAGGCGACGACCCGATCAGCGACGAGCGCGACAACAAGCGCTTCTGGCTGTCGGTCACCGGTACACCGCAGGCTTTCGCCGGCCTGGCCAAGGACGTCGGCAGTCGCGAGGACTTCCGCAGCAAGAACACCGAACTGGTGCTCTACGGATCGCTCGGCCTGGTGCCGGAATACATCGACCGTCGTGACTCCACCCGTGCCTCCCCAGCTGACCAGAGCAAGCTGGCCACGGCCAATGGCCGCAACATGTCCAGCTACTGGCGTGCTCGCGACAACGTCTCCTACATTGGTGCCCACGCTGGCATCCCGATCAACGACGACACGCGTTTTCTGTGGCAGCTGGAATACGGCATCTCGGTGAACTACACCCTGAGTGGCGACGACAGCGCCCCGCTGTCGATCTCACCCAACACACGCCTGCGCAACTCCGGCGTAGCGCTCGATGATGATCGCTTCGGCACCCTGCTCTACGGCGTCTGGGACATGCCGTTGAAGGAGAGCACCACCAGCCTCGACCCGTTCTTCGGCAAGACCAGCGCGGCCTACTACAACATCATCGGCTCGCCCGGTTTCAACAGCAGCCTGGCCAGCAACGTGTCCGGCCCGCTCAGCCAAGCCGACGAGAGCGTCAACTCCGACGCCGCGTTCAACCGTCGCCAGTCCGGCGTGGTCGCCTGGTGGTCGCCGGAGTGGCATGGCCTGCAGGTGAAACTGGCTTACTCCAACAACGGCATGCGAGCAGCAGAAGACGTCGACCGGGGCTACATCTACGGTGGTAGCGTCACCTACAAGAACGGCGGTTTCACCGCAGTCGCCGCCGCCGAACGTCACGTCAACTACTTCGGTATCGCCAACCTGGGCCGCAATGCCCGCGGCGTGGGCAGCAACACCCACGTCACCGAAGGCACCTCATCGAACGACTACAGTTTCCGTTTCGGCCTGGGTTACCGCTTCGGCAACACCCAGCTGTCGCTGGTAGCCGACGAGCTCTACTACTCGGAAGACGACGTGATCAACAACAGCGTCAGCTTCAGCGACCTCTCCGAGTACCGCCGTCGCGCCTACATGCTTGGCGTCAGCCACCGCATCGGCGCCTGGCGCCTGCGCGCCAGCTATGCCCGCGCACTGCCTGGCGAGTGCTCGATGATCTCCGCCAGTGGAATCGAGTGCGACACCAGCGGCATGGGCGCACGCCAGTACGCCCTGGGCGTTGGCTATCGTTTCACCCGCAACACCGAGGTGTTCGCCCACTACGTGCTGCTGAAGAATGCTTCGCTGTCGAACTACAACTTCGCCGTGGCCGGCGCCTACGCGGCCAGCGGCTACTCGCCAGGCGTCGGCACCACCATCAACGCCATCGGCACCGGCTTCAACTATTCATTCTGAGGAGATGACCGTGAACAACAAAAACGCCCGTCGCGGCCGTCGTCCGCAACAGCCTTCTCTCAAGCCGCTGAGCTACGCCGTGCTGTGCGTGATGCACGGCCTGATGCCGCTGAACGCCATGGCGCTGGACAACAACGCCCTGCCCAGCAACGGCCAGATCACCGCAGGCAGCGGCAGCATCAGCCAGTCCGGCAATGTGCTGGATGTGAACCAGAACAGCCAGAAGCTGATCGCCACCTGGGACACCTTCAATGTCGGCCGTGATGCCACGGTGAATTTTCACCAGCCGGGCGCCTCGTCGGTGGCACTCAATCGCGTGCTGTCCAGCGACGCCTCGCAGATCATGGGCCAGATCAATGCCAACGGTCAGGTCTACCTGATCAACCCCACCGGCGTGCTGTTCGGCAGCAGCGCCGCGGTCAACGTCGGCGGCCTGGTGGCCAGCGCCCTGGACATCGCCGATAACGACTTCATGGCCGGGCGCATGCAGTTCGATGGCAAGGGCGCAGGCGGTGCGGTGATAAACCAGGGCACCATCCGCGCGGCTGATGGCGGCACGGTCGCCCTGCTCGGCGCCCAGGTACGCAACGAAGGTACCGTGGTCGCGAAGATGGGCTCGGTGGTGCTCGGCGGCGGCGAGAAGATCACCCTCGACTACCACGGCGACGGCCTGATCAACATGCAGGTCGACGAGGCCGTCATCGATGCCAGCGTGGTCAACCAGGGCCTGCTGCAAGCCAACGGCGGCACCGTGATCATGAGCGCCCGCGCCAGCGACGCCATGCTCAGCAAGGTGGTCAACAACGAAGGCGTGATCGAGGCCAGCAGCCTGCAGCAACGCAATGGCCGTATCGTCCTCGACGGCGGTGACAGCGGCGTGGTGGCCAGCAGCGGCGTGCTCGATGTCTCCGGCCGCAATGCCGGCGAACGCGGCGGCGAAGTGACCATGACCGGCGAATACGTCGGCCTGTTCGACGATGCGCTTATCGACGCGAGCGGCGATGCCGGCGGCGGTACCGTGCTGCTCGGCGGCGACTACCAGGGTACCGGCCCGTTGCAGCACGCCAGCGCCACCCATATGGGCAAGGACGCGCGCATCGAGGCCGACGCGCTCAATAGTGGCGATGGCGGCAAGGTCATTCTCTGGGCCACCGACAGCACTCAGTTCCACGGCAATATCAGCGTGATCGGCGGTGGCGAAGGCGGTAATGGCGGGTTCGTGGAAACCTCAGCCCATGCCCTGGATGCCACCGGCCGCGTCAACCTCAGCGCCGCTTCCGGCAAGGGCGGCACCTGGCTGCTCGACCCGTACAACATCAATATCACCAGCGGCGCCAGCTCCGGCACCTCCAGCGAGAGCCCGTTCACCCCCAACGCCGGCGGCAGCTCGACCCTCAGCTCGGCCACGCTCAATGCGTCTCTGAGCGAGGGTGCCAACATCATCGTGCAGACCTCGTCCGGCCCAGGCACTTCCGGCGACATCAACGTGCTGGACAACGTCCAGGCGCAGGGCAACGCCAGCCTGACGCTGATCGCCCACCGTAACGTCAACATGACCGGCACCAGCATTACCCATGCAGATGGCGCCACGTTGAACGTGTCGCTGCTGTCCAACTTCAACAACAGCGGCAACGGCTCGGTGGCGCTGAACAACGCCACCATCCGCACCAACGGTGGCGACCTGACCATCAGCGGTGCGGTCGACCCGAGCGGCTCGTTCGCCAGCACCAACGTCAGCAGCGGCACCGGGGTGTTCATTCGCTCCAGCCTGATCGACACCAACGGTGGCGACGTCACCATTCGCGGCGCCACCTCGGCCAGCCTCGCTGCCGGCTCCAGCGCTACCGCGATGAACATCTCCGCCAGCACCATCGATGCCGGCGGCGGCGATATCAATATCACCGCCGTGCAGGCCAGCAGCAGCGGCACGGGTGACGCCTTCATTCTGCATGGCGGCAGCAACCTGCTGACAGAAGGTGCCGGTTCCATCGACATCAGCGCCGACAACCTGGGTTCGGGCAACGGCACGCGTCTCTTCAGCACCAGCAATACCATCGCCGCCAGCGGCTCGGGCAACGTCACCCTCAGTGGCAATGCCGTCTCCGGCTTCGGCGTGCTGATCTGCTCCACCGGCAGTGGTTCGACGCAGAACATCGGTGTCGGCAGCGGCACCCTGACGGTCAAGGCCAACAGCCAGAGCGGCCGCGCGCTGTATCTGGCAGCCGCAGGCGATGGTGCGATCAACCTGACCGCCAGTGACTCGGGCAAGATCGTGCTGGCCGGTGACAGTGGCGGCAGCTACGGCACAGTGCTCAACGTCACCGGTGCTGGCGCCTCGATCAACCTGCTCAGCGATGGCGACATCACCGTCGAAGGCAACAGCTCCGGCGGCACTACGCCCTCGCTCGGCCTGATCACCTCAGGCAGTGGTAGCGCCATCAACATCACCAGCACTGCCGGCAACGTGCGCCTGGCCGCCGACAACAGCGTGATCAACACCGGCAGCGGCTCGTTCCGCGCATTGTTCCTGGATGCCAGCGGCAGCAACTCCGCGATCCGCGTCGGCACCCAGAGCGGCAACCTGACCCTGGAAGGCAACAGCATCTCCGGTCGGGGCGTGGACCTCGCGCCCTCCGGCAGCGGCGCGGCCATCGAACTGTCGACCACCTCCGGCGACATCCAGATCAACGGCAACAGCACCAGCAGCTTCGGTGGCTACGGCATCTTCCTCAACTCCAGCGGCGCCTCGCAGGGCGTCAGTATCACTACGCAGACCGGCGACATCACCCTGCGCGGTGACAGCGTGGGTACCTCCGACGCCATCGCTCTCGGCGGTAGCGGACAGGCCTCGACCAACCGCATCGCATCACAGGGCGGCAACATCCTGCTCGACGGGCATTTCCACTCGCCTGACACCAGCGAGCTGGATCACGGCATCGCCCTGCTCAGCGTGACCAACATCATCCAGACCACCGGCAACGGCAACGTCACCCTGATCGGCCGCTCGACCGGCTCGGGCGATGGCGTGGACTTCTACAGCAACGGCAACAACCTGCTCAGCGTGGAGAACGGCAGACTCAGCATCACTGGCCAGGCCGACAATGCCAACGGCCTCAGCGTGCTCACCGGGCAAACCGAATTGCGTGCCACCGGCAGCGGCTCGATCAGCCTCGACGGCTATTCGCGAACGGGCAACGGCATCCATTTCTACCCGTCCAGCAATGGCAGCTCGGTGACCATCGCCAGCAACAGCGGTGACATCAGCCTCAACGGTCGCACTGACGGCGGCAACGAGGCCAGCGGGGTGTTCATACGCAGCGGCTCGAACAGCATCTCGGTGAGTTCGGCCAGTGGCGATATCAAGGTCAGCGGCCGTGGTGAGAACGGCGCCAGCGGCATCACCTTCAACGGTACCAGCAGCGGCAGCAACAGCCTGCTGACCGGCGCTGGCGGCAACCTGACCCTGGAAGCCTTCAGCCGCGGCGGCACGGCGCTGAACTTCGTCAGCGGCAACAACCGCCTCGGCGTCCAAAACGGCATCCTGCTCATCGATGCGCAGGCACCTGGCGGCACCTACATCGCCAACGGCAGCGACAACACCAGCATCGGTGCCAGCGGCAGTGGCGCGGTGGTCTATCGTCTCGGCGGGCTGATCAACGCCAGTATCCTCGGCAGCGATGGCGAGGCGACGCGCAGTCACCTGCAGCAGCAGATCGCCGGCAGCGCCTGGAGCCAGGTTCTGTATCCTGACTACCGGCAGACACCGCTGGCGCCGCGTATCGACCTGATCGATCTGGATCTGTCGCAGTTGCAGGCAGCGGCACCCAGCGAAAACTGAAAAGGCGCGGCGCGACGCCACCCACGTCGCGCCCGCCCAGACGCAACAAGGCCAGGCCATGACCGACGAGAAGTTTTCCCTCGAACACTTCGAGCAGCTCTGCTACTCGCGCCAGCACGAGGCGGCCGCACGCGAGCTGATTCGCCTGCTGCTGATCATCGACCGCCACTACGGCAAGCTATCCGGCCAGTTCGTGCTCTCGGTATCGCCGGCGATTTCCGCGGCGGATCTCGAAGCCCATGTACTGACCCGCATCACCAGCGCGATCACCACGCTGTTTTCCGACCCCGGCTTCCAGATCAGCCCCACCGGTTTCGATCAACTAATCAACTTCCAGCGCTGGCTGTCCTCGCTGTTCGCCGCCAGTGCCTTCGTCAACGCCGACCATATCCTGCGTGCGCTCAACCTGTATGGCGGTGAAGACGGCCGGTTCGAAGTGGCGCCGACGGAGCTGGTGAAGTTCTGCGTGCTCTATTCGTCCGAGTCGCAGCTGCCGCTGGACGTGGAACTGCTCTGGCAACAGAACCGCAACCTGACCGTGGCGCTGTGCATGGCGCTGCTGTCGCCGCGCTTTCTCGGCACGCCCGCCGCGCACTCCAAGCGTGAGGCGCTGCTGGCCTGGCTGCCGGAACGACTGGACAGCCTCGACAGCCTGGATCAGTTGCCGGTGGCGATCATCCATGACGTCTACATGCACTGCAGTTACGCCGACCTGCCGCAGCGCCATCGCATCAAGCGCTCCATCTGCCGCTTGGTCGAACGCAAACTGGCGAACAACGGCATCGACTCGCTACCGATGACCGCACCTCGCCCTACCATCGGTAAACGCAAGATGCTGGTGGTACTGGAGTGGTTCTCCGGTGGCCATTCGATCTACCGCACCCACTCCAGAACGCTCGAAGCCGCTCGGCAGCACTTCGACCTGCATGCCGTGGGCTATGCCAGCAATGTCGACGATTTGGGACGCGCCGTGTTCGACGCGTTCACCGAGCTGAGCGCACCGAACGATCTACTGGCCTGCGTACGCCAGGTGCGTGAGCTGGCCGCCGAGCTGCAACCGCAGGTGCTGTACATGCCCAGCGTGGGCATGTTCCCGCTCACCCTGTTTCTCGCCAACCTGCGCCTGGCGCCCTTGCAGGTCGCAGCACTGGGGCATCCGGCGACCACCGGTTCAAAGCATATCGACTACATCAGCGTCGAAAAGGATTTCGTCGGTGATCCGGCCTGTTTCGACGAGAAACTGCTTCTGCTACCCAGCGACGGCCAGCCCTACCGCCCCTCGGCCATCCCCGTGGAGCTTTCACTGCCCAAGCGTTGCGACGGCAACGAAGTTGCAATCGCCATCGCCGCCACCACCATGAAGCTCAACCCGCGTTTTCTGCAGGCCTGCCAGCAGATCGCCCAGCTCACCCAAGGTCAGTACGGCAAGCAGGTGCGTTTTCACTTTCTCATCGGCCAGGCGCAGGGCCTGCTCTTCCCGCAGCTGCAGCGCCTGATCCGACGTTATCTGCCCGATGCGCGAATCTACCCACACCAGCCCTACCCGCAGTACCTGGGCGCCTTCAGCCGCTGCGACCTGTTCCTCAGCCCGTTTCCGTTCGGCAATACCAACGGCCTCATCGATGCGTTGACCGTCGGCCTGCCGGGGGTGTGCAAGACCGGTGCTGAAGTGTTCGAACATATCGATGAAGGGCTGCTGCGCCGCGCTGGCCTGCCCGAGTGGCTGATCGCCGATAGCGTCGAGGACTACATCAGCGCTGCCGCACGCCTGGCCGGAGACTTCAGCGAGCGCCAGCGGCTCTACCGCTATCTGGCGGATGGACAGCCGTTGCAGCGCCTGTTCGAAGGCCGGCCCGAGGTGTTCGGTGAGCGACTGTTGGAACTATTGGGTGATTGACATCACTGCTCCTGTCTCAACAAGGTCTCACTCAACGCCTGCGCCGCGCTGGACAGCTGATGCCTAGCCTGGTGCAGCAAGCCGATGCGGCGCGACACCTGCGGCTCGCTCAACGGCAGGCAGCGCGCGCCGAGTTCTTCCATCTGTTGCCGGCACAGCTGCGGCACGGCGCTGACGCCGAGCCCCTCGGCGACCATGCGCCCGACCGTGACCAATTGATGGCTCTCGAACGCCACCGGCAGCTTGCCGTGGCTGGCGGTCACGCTGTCTTCCAGCAGCAAACGCACCGCCGAGGGCCGCTGCAGGGTGATGAAGGGTTGTTCCAGCAACTGTGCCCAGGTCAGCGCGGACTGCTCGGCCAACTCGCTGGAGACCGGCACCACGGCGACGAAACGGTCCTCGTATAGGGGTGTGAACTGCAAACCATCGAGTGTCGTTGGTTCGAAGGCGATGCCCAGCTCGACGCGACCGTCGCGCACCATCTCCATCACCTGTTCGTTGATCACGTCGTGCACCGCCACGTTGACTCGTGGGTAGGCATCGCGGAAGGCGCGCAGCGCCGCCGGCAGACGGTTGCCGGCGAACGACGGCATGGCCGCTACCGCCACCTTGCCCATCTGCAGCGTGAAGTGCTGACGCAGCAGGTCCTCGGCGTTGTCCCAGTCGGCCAGCAGGCGTACGGCAATCGGCAGCAGCGTCTCGCCTTCCGGCGTCAGCGCCACGCTGCGGGTGGTGCGCACCAGCAATTGACCGCCGAGTGATTGCTCCAGGTTCTTGATCGCCAGGCTCAGTGCTGGCTGCGAAAGATGCAGGCGCTCGCAGGCCTGGGCGAAGCTCAGGCTCTGCGCCACGGCGAGAAAGGCGCGTAGCTGCTTGACGGTCATTGATTTACTTACCTGATCAATCGAGAGGAAAAACAAACTTAACAAATAAGCCCATAGCGCAGAAGCTTGGTCTCACCCCAGATAACAACAAAAGAGGCAGCCTCTAATGAGCGGACTCGACAAACGCGTCGGCAGCTATGCAGAAGCCCTGGACGGCCTGCAGGACGGCATGACCGTGCTGGCCGGCGGTTTCGGCCTGTGTGGCATCCCCGAGAACCTGATCGCCGAGATCCGCCGCCGTGGCGTGCGCGATCTGACCGTGGTGTCCAACAACTGCGGCGTCGACGGTTTCGGCCTCGGCGTGCTGCTGGAAGACCGGCAGATCCGCAAGATGATCGCCTCCTACGTCGGCGAGAACGCCCTGTTCGAGCAGCAACTGCTGTCCGGCGAGCTGGAAGTCGAACTGACCCCGCAAGGCACCCTGGCCGAGAAGCTGCGCGCTGGCGGCGCCGGCATCCCCGCGTTCTTCACCGCCACCGGCTACGGTACCCCGGTCGCCGAAGGCAAGGAAGCGCGCGAGATCAATGGCCGCCACTACATCCTCGAACCGGCCATCACCGGCGACTTCGCCATCGTCAAAGGCTGGAAGGCCGACCATTTCGGCAACGTGGTCTACCGCCACACCGCGCAGAACTTCAACCCGGTGGTCGCCACCGCCGGGCGCATCACCGTGGTCGAGGTCGAAGAGATCGTCGAGCCCGGTGAACTCGACCCGACGCAGATTCACACCCCCGGCATCTACGTCGACCGGCTGATCTGCGGCAGCTTCGAGAAACGCATCGAAAAACGCACGCTGCGCGCCTGAGGAGAAAGACCATGGCTCTTACCCGTGAACAAATGGCCCAGCGCGTCGCCCGCGAATTGCAGGACGGCTTCTACGTCAACCTCGGCATCGGCATCCCCACCCTGGTGGCCAACTACGTGCCCGAGGGCATGCAGGTGATGCTGCAGTCGGAGAACGGCCTGCTCGGCATGGGCGCCTTCCCCACTGAGGACGAAGTGGACGCCGACATGATCAACGCCGGCAAGCAGACCGTCACCGCGATCAAGGGCGCGGCCATCTTCGACTCGTCGCAATCCTTCGCCATGATCCGTGGCGGCCATGTCGATCTGACCGTGCTCGGCGCCTTCGAGGTGGACGTACACGGCAACATCGCGTCCTGGATGATCCCCGGCAAGCTGGTCAAAGGCATGGGCGGCGCCATGGACCTGGTGGCCGGCGCCGACAACATCATCGTCACCATGACCCACGCGTCCAAGGATGGCGAGTCCAAACTGCTCGAGCGTTGCAGCCTGCCACTGACCGGCAGCGGTTGCATTCGCAAGGTGCTGACCGACCTGGCCTACCTGGAGATCGAGAACAACGCCTTCGTCCTGCGCGAGCGTGCACCGGGCGTTAGCGTCGAGGAAATCGTCGCCAAGACCGCCGGTAAGCTGATCGTCCCCGAGCACGTGCCGGAAATGCAGTTCTAGGTTGTCTACCGCCCTGCAGAACGCCACCACGCCTGGCGTTTTGCGGGGTGTTTTTATTTGGTGTTATCTGCTGCACTCCCTGTAGGAGCGGATTCATCCGCGAAGCGTTCCGTCCTACCGCACCCAGAGGATTTCCCATGCAAGACGTCGTCATCGTTGCCGCCACCCGCACCGCCATCGGCAGCTTCCAGGGCAGCCTGGCCGATATTCCCGCGCCGGAACTCGGCGCCATCGTCATCAAGCGCCTGCTGGAGCAGACCGGCCTCGACGCTGCCCAGGTCGATGAAGTGATCCTCGGCCAGGTGCTTACCGCAGGCAGCGGCCAGAACCCCGCACGCCAGGCCGCCATCCGCGCCGGCCTGCCCCACGCCGTACCGGCCATGACCCTGAACAAGGTCTGCGGCTCGGGCCTGAAAGCCCTGCACCTGGCGACCCAGGCCATTCGCTGCGGCGACGCCGAGGTGATCATCGCCGGCGGCATGGAGAACATGAGCCTGGCGCCCTACGTGCTGCCCAAAGCCCGCACCGGTCTGCGCATGGGTCACGCACAGATGCTCGACAGCATGATCGTCGACGGTCTGTGGGATGCCTTCAACGACTACCACATGGGCATCACCGCCGAGAATCTGGTGGACAAATACGGCGTCAGCCGTGAAGCCCAGGACGCCTTTGCCGCTGCATCGCAACAAAAGGCCGTGGCGGCCATCGAGGCCGGTCGCTTCGACGCTGAAATCACTCCAGTGCTGATCCCGCAGCGCAAGGGCGACCCAGTCGCCTTCGCCCGTGACGAGCAGCCACGCGCCGGCACCACCGCCGAATCCCTGGCCAAGCTCAAACCCGCATTCAAGAAGGACGGCAGCGTCACCGCCGGCAACGCCTCCAGCCTCAACGACGGTGCCGCTGCCGTGCTGCTGATGAGCGCGGCCAAAGCGCAGGCGCTGGGTCTGCCGGTACTGGCGAAGATCGCTGGCTATGCCAATGCCGGTGTCGATCCGGCGATCATGGGCATCGCCCCGGTATCGGCTACCCGCCGTTGCCTGGACAAGGCCGGCTGGAGCCTGGCCGACCTGGATCTGATCGAAGCCAACGAGGCCTTCGCCGCCCAGGCGCTGTCGGTCGGTCAGGAGCTGGGTTGGGACGCTGACAAGGTCAACGTCAACGGCGGCGCCATCGCCCTCGGCCACCCCATCGGCGCCTCGGGCTGCCGCGTGCTGGTCAGCCTGCTGCACGAGATGATCCGCCGCGATGCCAAGAAAGGCCTGGCGACCCTGTGCATCGGTGGCGGACAGGGCGTGGCGCTGGCTATCGAGCGCGCCTGAGCGCCAGACAATGGCCGCTGAAGCGCCTCCCACACTGCCCGCCCGGCTCCTGTGGGAGGGGCTTTAGCCGCGACGATTTATAAAGAGGTATGCCTGGACGCAATCCAGGGAAACCTGACATGGACCTCCCGGATTTCATCCGGGCTACACCACCAGCTCGGCCTCGGCCGAGCTTTGTCATATCCACCGCAACACCCAGGCATAGCCAACTCTGAATGCCCGGTTAGCCCTTACACAACCATAAGAAAGAGGCGTTTCCCATGTTCAACACCCTCACCCGCATGAGCGTGAGCCTGGTACAGAAGTACCTGCCCTCACCCTTCGTGTTCTCTGCGCTCCTGACGTTGGGAGTTCTACTGGCTGGTATCCTCTCCACCGGCCAATCGTTGCCGGCCATGGTGCAGCACTGGAGCGGCGGATTCTGGACACTGCTCGGTTTCGCCATGCAGATGTCACTGATCTTCGTCACCGGCCATGCACTGGCCAGCGCACCAATCATCAACCGCCAACTCGACCGCCTGGCCGGTATGGCCCGCACCCCCGGTCAGGCAATCATCATGGTCACCCTGGTGGCGCTGGTCGGCTGCTGGGTCAACTGGGGTTTTGGCCTGGTGATCGGCGCGGTGTTCGCCCGCGCCCTGGCGCGCAAGGTCGATGGCGTCGACTATCCGCTGCTGGTGGCGTCGGCCTACTCAGGCTTCCTGGTCTGGCACGGCGGCCTGGCCGGCTCGGTGCCGCTCTCCCTGGCCACCGGCGGCCCGGATCTGGCGCGCATCACTGCAGGCGTACTGACCGACCCGGTAAGCATCACCGAAACCCTGTTCAGCACCCTCAACCTGACCATTGTCGCATTGTTGGTGATCGGCCTGCCGCTGCTCAACCGCGCCATGCACCCGCGTCAGGGCGCCAAGGTTGCCGACCCAGCCAAACTGGTAGAGTCGCAAGCGGAACTGCCGGCCCGTGAAACCCCGGCGCAGCGCCTGGATGACAGCCGCATCCTCGGCCTGGCACTGGTGGCCATGGCTGGTATCTACCTGTTCAACCACTTCGCCACCAAGGGTTTCGTGCTTGGCCTGGACGTGGTCATCGCCATCTTCCTGTTCAGCGGCCTGCTGATGCACGGCACCCCGGAGCGCTATATGCGCGCGGTGGACGAGAGCGTGCGCGGCATCGGCGGCATCGTCCTGCTGTTCCCCTTCTACGCGGGGATAATGGGCATGATGATGGGCGCCAACGCCGATGGCATCTCCCTCGGCCGGCAGATCACCGAGGCGTTCATTTCCTGGTCCTCGGCCGACACCTTCCCGTTGCTGGCCTTCCTCAGCGCTGGCGTGGTCAACGTGTTCGTCCCGTCCGGTGGCGGCCAGTGGGCCGTGCAAGGCCCGATCATGCTGCCAGCCGCCCAGGCTCTGGGTGTTTCGCCGACCGTCACCGCCATGGCAATTGCCTGGGGCGACGCCTGGACCAACATGATCCAGCCGTTCTGGGCGCTGCCGCTGCTTGGCATCGTCGGCCTCGGCGCCCGCGACATCATGGGCTACTGCCTGATCATGCTGCTGTACTCGGGCGTGGTGATCTGCGGCGCGTTCTACTTCCTCGGCTGACCAGGCAGCTAGGCCTTGCAGGGTGGGCTGGGCGGGGATCCGCTTCGGTCCACGCTGACCAACTCAGGTGGGCTAAAGCCCACCCTACGGGCTGGCCTGCACCACTCTCATGCAGCCAACCCACCCTGGGGTGAGCTTCAATCTGTAGGGTGGGCCGGGCGGCAATCCGCTTCAGCCCAGCAGCGGCGGCCCACAGAGCTCGCCTCCTGAAAGAGCGGGCATCCCCCAAGCGGCCACGCCCGCTCAATCTCCCATCAGCCCCTGTGCCTTGGCCATGGCCACGGCCTGGGTGCGTCTTTGCACACCGAGCTTGACGTTGATCCGCCGCGCATGGGTCTTGACCGTATGCAGCGAGATGAACAGGTGATCGGCAATTTCCTGATTGGAACAGCCCTGCGCAATCAACTGCAGCACTGCCAGCTCACGCGAGCTGAGCAGCGCGGTACCGGCACTGGCGGGTTCATCCAACCGCGGTGCCGGCTCGAACAGCCGCTGATGCAGGCTCTGCCCGGCCTCCCCCGGCAGCAGGCGTTCGAGCCATTGCGCCTGACGCTGCTGCAAATCCTGCAAAGGCCGTAGCAGGCGCAGTTGCCGTGCCTCGCCGATGACTTGCTGCAACAGGCCATCGGCCTGTTCCACCTGGCCCTGTACCAGCAGCGCTTCAGCCAGGCTGACCCGGCATTCACAGGCCAGGCTGCGATGTCCGGCGAGCTGGCTTTCATCCAGCAACAGACGCAATGCATGCTCGGCAGCCGCATGGTGGCCGAGCAGCAGGTCACTGATGGCCAGGCAGTGGCGCAAGCGCGGCAGCAGATCATAGAACTCGGAAGGCGCCAGTTGCTGGCGCTGCTGCAACTGCTGCAGCGTCTGGGCGAACAACTCCCGCGCACGCCCCGTCTGCCCCTGACGCAGCAGCAAGCGCCCCGCCTGCAGTTGCAACACGCAGCGGTAACGTACCTCCGGCACATGCGACCATTGCATCACCCGCTCGGCCTTCTGCAACCACTGGTGCGCCTCGTCGAGATCGCCACGGCTCTCGGCCAGTTCCAGCATCCCCAGGTAGCCGGAAATGATGTAGGCATCCTCGCAGTGCTCGGCTTCCTGCAGCCCCAGGCGATAGGCCTGCTGCGCCGCTTCGTCGAGGCCCTGGCGCGCCAGCAGGCTGGCCCGCACCAGCAGTAGACGGGCAACCACCGGGCTATGGCTGAAGCCTTCGCGCAGCAGTCCCAGCGACTGTTCGGCGAGCTCCGCAGCGCGCCCAGCCTCGCCACGCATTTGCAGCAGCAGGCAGTGATCGGTATTGATCAGGGCTTCGAAAATCAAACTGCCATGCAGTCGTGCCAGGCGCAGGCCCTGATCCAGCGCCTGCTTGGCCTGATCCAGGGCGTGCTCGGCCATATGCTGCTGAGCCAGCGCCTGATAACAGAGCACACGTTGCGACCAGCTGCCCTCATCCAGCATCTGCAGCGCTTCCTGGCAGTGCAAGCGGGCATCGCGCCGCCCGCACTGACGCGCCAGCACGCCCGTCAGTGCCTGCCAATGGGCGATCAACTTGCGCTGGCGCCGCGCATCGGGTTGCGGCATGAAATTCGCCAACCCCTTGATGCAGGCACTGGCCTCGTCGAATCGGGCGCAGATGATCAGCGCCCAGGCCTGCAGCACGATCAGACGCGGCGAGCTGGCGAACAACCAGTCCGGCAGTTCCTCGCGCCATTGCAGCAGTTGCGCTACCGAATGGCCCTGGAGCAACTGCTCCTGATCGAAGCGCTGCAGATAGTTGACTGCGACCTCGACCTGACCCGCCTGCAAGGCATGCTCGACCGCCTCACGGATGTCGCCATGCCGAGCGAACCACTGGCAGGCCCGCACATGGATCGGAGCCGGCGCCGGTGCCCCCGGCAAGCGCCGCAGTACTTCGGCCAGCGGTCGCCACATCCGGAACCAGGTGCCGCTGCTGTCGAGACTGCGCACGAACAGCTGACGCCGCTGCAGCTCACTCAACAGCTCGGCAGCACGCCCCTCCAGCAGGTGCTTACAGAGCGACAGGGAGAAACGCGGCAGCAAGGCCAGTGCATGCAGATCGCTGCGCAGCTCCTCATCCAGATCGGCCAGTACCTCACGCTGCACATAATCGCGCAGCATCGGACAACCATCCTGCAAACGCTGGCGCAGCGCGCCCTCGTCGGCATCGAGCAGCAGTAGACGAATCGCCGCCAGCCAACCCTCGCTGTGTGCGAGCAAGGTCTGCCGGAGATCATCGGCCAGCTCGATCCGCAGCGCGGCGAGAAGCTCGCTCAGCGCCGATTCATCCAACGCCAGCTCTTCGCCCTTGAGCTCAAGCAGATCACCCTGAAGCAGCAGACGTGGAAGGTTCCAGGCTGGCGTTCGACGGCTGGCGACCCACCAGGTGACCTGAGCCGGCGCCGCGGCGAACAGGCGGTCGAGACAGGCATCGAGCGCCTCGTCGGCCTGCCGCGGGTAGTCATCGATAAAGACCCACAAGCGCCCCGCGCGCTCGTGCAACCGCTCGATCAGCCCTGCTTCGTTGGCATCATCGTTCGGCAGTTGCAAGACAACCGCCAGTCGCTTGCACAACTGCGCTGGCGTCAGGCTGCATCCCGCGAGATCGAGCCAGACCCGCTCGACGGCAGCAGGCGTGTGCCGCGCGCACTGGCCGAGCAGCACGCTCTTGCCGGTTCCGGCAGGCGCGCACAGCAGGCGCAGACGCGACTCGCTGGCGAGCAGACGCTGCAGCAGGACGGGACGGGAAACGACGCACGGTGGCAGCCGTGGTAGATCGGCTGGTTGCACCTGCAGCGCACTCGGACGGGCGATGGCGAGGGTCGGCATGGCAGCGGTTCTCTCTGCTTGTCATTGTTGAACCACCCGGTGATGGTACCCCGCTCACCGCTCACGACCATCCCTTGACGCTTATGGCGTGAGATTCACGTGAGAGAAGCAGGCAGAAAAAAGCCGGTGGCACGCAGGGCGCCACCGGCTTGTTCAGACTGCTGCCGGGTCAGCGAACGCCGGCGTTACGCAGCGCGGCCGGGGTGAAGTCCTTGGCCGAAGCCTGGGTGCCGTACTGCACCGCGGTGCGCTCCTCGTTGGCCATGCCGATGGCGATGTAGCGGCCAGCGATTACGTCGTAGAGGGCTTCCAGCGCGTACACCGGCACCTGCTTGTCGTACTGCTGGAACAACAGCGCCTCACCCACACGCCAGAGCTGACCACGGCCGTCGTAATGCTCGGACAGAGCGATCTGCCAGGAGTCCTCGTCGACGAAGAAGCGCCGCTTGGCGTAGATGTTGCGCTCACCGCTCTTCAGCGTGGCTTCCACCTCCCAGACCCGGTGCAGCTCGTAGCGCGCCAGATCCTGATTGATATGGCCTGCCTTGAGGATGTCGCTGTACTTCACCTGCGGCGAGGCCAGACGGAAGTTGTTGTAGGGAATGAACGCCTCACGCTTGCCCACCAGCTTCCAGTCGTAACGATCCGGCGCACCGCTGAACATGTCGAAGTTGTCGGTGGTGCGCAGGCCGTCGGCGGCGGTACCCGGACCGTCGTACGCCACCTGCGGCGCACGGCGCACACGGCGTTGGCCGGCGTTGTAGATCCACGCCATGCGCGGTTCGCGCACCTGGTCGAGCGAGTCGTGCACCAGCAGCACGTTGCCGGCCAGACGCGACGGCGCAGTGACCCGCTGCTTGAACAGCAGCAGGGTGTTCTCCGCCTTCGCCGGGTCGATATCCGGAACGTTGTCGGGGAAGGCGACCTCGTCCTCGAAGTTCACCAGGGTGTAGGCGCCATTGGTCTGCGGCGACGCCTGGACGATGCTGCGCTTGAGGTTGCCACCGCGATAACGGGTGATGTGGTTCCATACCACCTCCAGGCCGTTCTGCGGGATCGGGAAAGCGTAGTAGCGGCTGTCATTGAAATTGGTCAGGCCGTTGCCTCCCTCCACCAGCCCGGTATTCAGCGCGCTGCGTCTGGCAGCCTCGTAGATCCGCTCCGGCACAGCCGAGCTGCGATGGGTCGGGTAGACCGGCATGCGGTAGCTTTCCGGATAGCGCTTGAACATCGCCAACTGGCCGGGTGTGAGCTGGTCGCGGTACTGATCCAGGTTTTGCGCGGTGATGGTGAACAGCGGCTGCTCGCCGGCATAGGGGTCACTCAGAAAGCCGCGGGCGTCGACCTGCCCGGCATCAATGGCCAGGCCGCCGGTCCAGGCCGGAATGGTGCCAGCATTGTTACCGGCCATCTCCGCACCCAGAGGGGTCAGGCTGTTACCGAGCTTGGCTGCTTCCTGCTCGCTGACCGCCGCCAGCACGCTACCGGCCAGCAGGCTCAGGGACAGCGCGCCGAGCATCTTCAGGGTTGTATTCATCTGCATTCCTCAACTGGTCCTGATGGCCTAGAAGCTCACGCCGAAGCTGAGCGCCAGGAAGTCGCGGTCGACCGCGGTGTTGTACTCACCACCAAAGAAGTCGGTGTACGACAGGCTGGCGGTATAGGTGTTGCGGTAGTCGGCATCGATGCCGAAGCTCACCGCCTTGGCACCCTCGTTGAACAGGCCGTTGGGACCGTAGCCGTCCACGTCATGCGACCAGGACACGTTCGGCTTGAGGTTCACCCCGGCGAACACGTTGCTGTACTCCCAGATACCGCGAACGCGGTAACCCCAGGAGGTGCTGGTGACGAAGCCATGGGTATCGCCGCGGAAGCCGTAGGCACCGAACAGCGAATCACGGCCGTAGCGCAGGTCTTCACGACTTTCCAACCCACCGACATGGGCCATGCCGATCTCGCCCACCAGGGTGAAGCGCCCGGCGCCCATGACCTGATCAAAGAAGTGGGTGAAGGTGGTTTGCACCTGGGTCACTTCCTTGCGCCGGTAGCCGACGTTGTCCTGACCCGGCCCAGCGGTGACCGGCGCGGTGCCCGGCGCGATAGGGTTGAGCAAGCTCAGGGTCATGTCGGTGGTATTGATCTGCAGCGGCAGGTTCGGCCGGTAGCTGATCTCGCCGCTCCACGCGGTGCCGGTAGGCAGCGTGGTGGAGAAGCTCGCGCCGTAGAGGCGGATATCCTCGGGGTAGTCGAGGAAGTAACGACCGTTACCGAGCATCACGCTCTGCGCCAGACCAGCGCCACTGCCCGGCACGATCCCGTTGGCGGTGCCGATGATCCCCGGCAGCGCATTCAGAGTCGCCTGCCCGGCGTTCTGCGTGCTGACGATGGGCGTACGGCTGTGGTAGTTCATGAAGTACAGGCCGTACTCGGTCTCATCGCCCAGCCAACGCAGGGCCAGGCCCCACTGACCGCTGTCACGCGCATCGCGATCACCGGCACGCGGCAGGATCACCCCTTCGCTGTCGACCCGAAAACCCTGACCGAACGCTGCAGCCACCGGCTGCAGCGGCGCGATGGCCGGCGAGCCGATGTGATAGCCGCTGTCGCAGCCGTCTGCGGCCACATCGGCGGTGGAGAAGAAGGTGCCGCAGTTGTCGATGATGGTCTGGTCCCACTCCAACTGGTAGAAGGCCTCCATGCTCAGGCGGTCGGTCAGGCTCTGCGACAGGTAGAGCATGTTCACCGGAATCAACCCTTCCTTGATCTCCGCCCCCGGGCGGCGGAAGGCGGCCACGTCGATGGGGTTGATCGAGTTGATGCTGTTGCCGATGAAGGTGCTCTCGCCCCAGCTCACCACCTGCTTGCCGGCCCGTACCGTGCCGGGCAGATCGCCGATGGCGTAGTTGTGGTAGACGAAGGCATCGAGGATTTCCGCCCCCGAGGACTTGGCGCCCTCCTTGCGGTTATGGTCGTCGATGTCCTTGAAGCGGCGGCCCTCGTCCTTCAACTCGAAGTCGTACCAGTACTTGCCGCGCACGAAGACGCCGGTATCGCGGTACTTCAGTTCGAGGTCATGGATGCCCTTGAAGATCTTCGAGAAGGTCTCGCCCTTCTTGAAGTTCAAGCGGCCGTCATCGCCAGTCTGCGCCTGGCCCTGTCCACCGTTGTTAGGGCCGATCAGATCGCGATCCGGACTGCGCATCGACCAACTGGCACCGACCGACAGCGAGCTGTCGAACTGCCCTTCGATCTCACCGATATTGAAATTGACGGCCTGCGCCGGGGCGGCGAAACCGACGGCGACGGCCAAAGCCAAGGTGTGCGGCTGGAATAGTCCGGGCCCTGTTGTTCTTGTCATGCGGGTCTCCTGAAGTGGGGTGCAACTGCAGGAAACCCTACGCAGCGACCACACCTCGGATAAGCGCACCAAGGAGGGATTTCACCTGTCGCCCGAAAGGATGAATCACGCCCTGACACGGGCGCGTACGGGCCGACCTCAGCTTGCTGAATGACGAGCCATCAGGCAGGTGGGGAACTATTCGTGTAAGGCCATGCCGGGTGTGGATCGGACTGCCGGTGCACACCCGAGCAAAAATGGCTTCAGGGCGCCACCGTTTCCGGCGCCTCGGCAAAGACACTGAGCTCGCCGAGCAGCGTGGTCGGCAGGTATTGCGGCAGATAGAGCGCCAGCAGAAACGCCGCCGCGAATGCACCCAGTACCAGCAAGCCAAGCAGCAGCTTGGCAATACGGCTCATAGGCGGATTCGGCGGACCGAAACGGTTGCTGCGCTCCCGTCCAGGCAGCACAACCAACAGCAGAAGAACCACGGTTCCCAGCGCCGGCAGCAGCGCGGCAATCACACCCCATATCGGGCTCCAGCCCAGATCCCGTGCACGACGCATCAGCAAAGAGCAGAACAGCAGCCACGAGACCACCAGCACCACAGCCAGGACGATTCCCATAACCACCAGCTGATGCCGGAGCCCCAACACGAGGAAAGTGATCAACGCAGTCGGTATGACGAAGACGAAGGGCACGTGGAACAGCCAGTAGCGCGACAGGGAAAGGCGTCCGGAGAAGTCGAAGAGTCTCGGCAGAGGCGAGTAAGCCGGCTCGTCAAGGCTCAATGCAGTCTCACTGACCCGGTAGTAATCTGGCTCCTCATCTACGGTGGTGGCCGACTCCAGTACGGGTTCGAATCTCTCTCTCACTACAATAAATCCTTATATTGAGGGTTCCAGGTCCGGCTGAAACAGGGTGTCAGCCAAGCTAATCAGTGACAGGTGATCCGTTCAGGTGATCCCGCAGGTCCCGCCTCAATGCAAAGGGGATGACGACCCAACCGAGCCCGGCGATCAAAAACGAGATCAGCACGGAAAACACGACGTAACTGTGGCTGATGCAGCCTTTTTTACAGGCACTGACCAGACAGAACAGTGAAACCGGGATAGTGACAATCACCGTTAGAAGTGAAGCGGCCAGGACTTGGGGAACATGGCCGGGGCTGACGAACAGGGCCAGGCTGACACCCCCTACGAACAGCAGCGCAGCAAGATAGAGCAGGAAAATTGTCAGCTTGTTGAGGAGGATCAGTGAAGGCATTCGGACCTCCACCAACTCTGCTCTTCATGAGGTTCGGAACGATGCATCGGTAACGATCGAGGAGACGGGAAACGCCCGTCAGCGGGAAAGCGCATAGCGCACATACCACAGTCCTTATGGTGTAGGGCTCGGTCAAAGTCGCCGAGAACCATCATGTTGGCACGGCACCTTAAGCACTACTTGACGAGACGGCAAGCATCCGCAGCCTAACGCCAGCGATCCAACAGATTCACCGCCAGCCGATCCAGCCAGCCCCACAACCGCTGTTGCGCACGGCGCCACCAGGGGCGCTGACGCCAGTCGTCGAGGGTGATTTCGCGGCTGACGCCAAAGTCCTCGATGAAGCTGGCCGTTACCGCCTGGGTAAAGTCCGGGTCGAGCGCCTCGACGTTGGCGTCGAGGTTGAAGCGCAGGTTCCAGTGGTCGAAGTTGCACGAGCCAACGCTGACCCAGTCGTCCACCAGCACCATCTTCAGGTGCAGAAACCGCGGCTGGTATTCGAAGATACGCACCCCAGCCCTGAGCAACTTGGGGTAGTAGCGCTGGCCAGCAAAACGCACTGGAGGATGGTCAGTGTGGCGCCCAGCCAGCAACAAGCGCACTTCGACGCCACGGGCCGCGGCGCGGCGCAGGGCACGACGGATTTTCCAGGTCGGCAGGAAGTACGGTGTGGCCAGCCAGACCCGCTGCTTGGCCCCGCGCAAGGCACGTAGCAGCGACAGCAGGATGTCGCGGTGCTGCGCCGCGTCGGCATAGGCCACACGCCCTAGACCAATCCCTGCTGGCGGGCATTCGGGCAGGCTCAGCGCAGCCGGCTGATGGCTAGGGCGCCAGGAAAAGCGCGCCAGCCAGAGTTGCTCGAACAACTGCTGCCAGTCGCCCACCAGCGGCCCTTCCATTTCCACCATGACTTCGTGCCAGGGGCTGCGGGGCTCGTCTGGCAGCCAGAACTCGTCGGTAGAACCGGTGCCGCCGACGTAAGCCAGGCGTTGGTCCACCAGCAGCAGCTTGCGGTGGTCGCGGTGAAAATTGCGGATGCCACGCCGCCAGCGCACCGGGTTGTACCAGCGCAGCTGCACGCCCGCGGCCGCCATCCGCTCACGCAGCGCAGCACCCAGCCCCGCCGCACCATAGGCATCGAACAGGCCGCGCACCGCCACACCGCGCTCGGCCGCCCGGCACAGGGCATCGACCAGGCGCTCACTGCAGCGGCCGTCCTCGATCAGGTAAAGCTCGATCTCCACTTGCTGGCTGGCGCCCTCGATGGCCGCCAGCATGCGTGGGAAGAACGCCGGCCCGTCCAGCAGCAATTCGAAGCGATTGCCGCCCTGCCAGGGAAAGATGCGGCCGCGCTTGTGCACGCTCAACGCGCCGTGAAGATCAGCACGGCGCCCACCGGCACCGAAAGGCTGATGGCCGGCAGGTCGGCGACCTTGCGCAGCGCCTCGACGCCACTGGCCAGGGCGAAGTCTTCGGCGTGCAACACCAGCGGAGCCAGTGTCACCACCTGAAAGCGTCGATCATCCAGGCGAGTCACCAGTAGCTCGCTGTCCAGCTCGCGGCTGTGCTCGTTGAGGGTCAGTTGCAGCGGCAGGCGCAGTTCCAGCTGCGCGCCGGGCGCCAGGTCGGTGAGTTGTGGCAGGTTGACCTGAGCGCTGATGCGCGCCTCGGGCAGGCGCGAGGTATTGAACAGCAGGCTGCGCAAGCGCTCATCGCGCAGCGCGATACCGGTGCTTACAGAATCCAGATCCACCCGCAGGCGCGCACGCCCATCAGCAGCGATCTGCCCGTGCAGGGTGAGGAAGCGATGCACCTCCGACTGACTGCCAGAGTGAGTGGAAATGAACGACAGCCGTGAGGACTCGTTGTCCAGGTACCAATCGGCATGAACGGGCAAGGCAGCAGCAAGCAGCAGGGCGAAAAGCGAACGGCGCATGAGAACTCGAAAACGGCATGACCAGGCGGCAACGATAGTCGCCATGGCGAGGCTTGCAAAGCCCGGCGCCCACAGCACCGTAGGGCGGGTGCAACCCGCCGTTTCCGAGGCGGCGGGTTTCACCCGCCCTACTTGCTCGGCAACAACTGGCAGCCTTGGCGCTGCCCCAGCCAGGCAGCGCTGTGGGTACGGCCAAGGCCGCTGGCGGTCACACGCTTGGCGCTGTCGTCATCCAGCAGGCGGCTGATCGGCACGTACTGCGCGACATAACCTTCGCAGTAGGCTGCCGGGTTGCCGCTGACGTAACGGCAGGAGCAGTACTCCTTGGCCGTGTAGGCGCTGATGATGTCCGGAAACGCCTGCAGGTAAACGCGGTTCGGCCAGGCCCAGGCCAGCAGCAAAATCAGCAGCAGCGCCAGCACGCTGAGAATCGGGTGGCGACGGATCATGGCTGCACCTCCGCGGCGAAGGCCGCACGCACGCGTTTGAGCAGTTCGTTGTGCTGGAAGCTGCCGTCGCGGTCATCGGCGTAACGCACCACCACCAGGTTCTCCTGCGGCATCACATACAGCCCCTGCCCCCAGTGCCCGAGTGCGGCAATTGTGTCGGCCGGCGCATCCGGCCAGGGCCGCGCGCTGCCCGGCAGTTCGGCGTTGAGCCACCAGTGCCCACCGGGTACCGCATCGCCCGGCTTGCCCAGCTGCACCTGGTAACCGGCAAAGGGCGTGGCAACGAAATCGATCCAGGCCGCTGGCAGCAGCTGACGCTCGCCCCAACGGCCGTCGCGCTGCATCAGCAGGCCGACACGAGCCAGGTCACGCGCGGTCATGTAAGCGTAGGACGAGGCGATGAAGGTGCCGCTGGCATCGCGCTCCCAGGTCGCGCTGCTGATACCCAGCGGCTCGAACAATGCCGTCCAGGGATAGTCGGCGTAAGCCTGCTCGCCGACCATGCCGCGCAACGCGGCAGCCAGCAGGTTGCTGTCGCCGCTGGAATAACGAAAGCGCGTTCCCGGCGCGGCGTCGGCCTCATGCGCAGCAGTGAACGCGGCCATATCGTCGCGCCCCCGTGTATAGAGCATGGCCACCACCGAGGATTTAAGCGGTGCGTACTCGTAGTCCTCCTGCCAGGCCAGACCCGAGGCCCAGTTGAGCAGGTGGCCGATCTTGATCTGCGGGTGGTCCGCCATCGGTGGGTAGTACTGCGCCACTGGCGCATCGAGCTTGAAGCGGCCCTCGCCATAGGCCACGCCAAGGGTGGTGGCGAGCAGGCTCTTGGCCATCGACCAGGAGAGGTGCGGCGTCTGCGCGGTGGTCGGCTCGGCGTAACGTTCGTAGACGATCTGCCCATCGCGGATCACCAACAACGCATCGGTGCGCACGCCCTTGCGCTCGGCATCGTCGCGCGGAGCAAAAGCATAGGCCTCCAGCTCGGCGATGGCGGTGGACGGTGGTGCGGGTTGGCTCTGCCAATCGGCTTGCGGCCAATTCTCCGCCTGGGCGGTGCTGGCGAGCAGGCTGAGGCCGAATACCAGGCTCAGTCGGCGTAGAAAGGAAGTAGGCATGAGAGGCCTCGATCAGAAATCGTGGCGCACCCTAGCACGGCGTCGATGACTGCTTGAAGCGACGAAAGCGCCATCTCAGACGGCTGTGAAAACTACTACGCTCGGCCATGCTGCGTTAAAAACAGGCTCAGAATGCTCATTTACAACTCGTAAACTGCGCTTCTTCGCCTATTTTTGCCTTGCCTGACCTTCGCTCGCTACGTTTTCACACGGTCTGATCCCACCTTCATTTGGGCAGTTGGTAATCCTCCGGCCCCATAAGGTCGAGACCGCATTCGAGGTTCTCGATCCAGTAAAGAAAAGCGCTGATCATTTCCGGGCCGACGAAGGGCCGGCCATGCTGCGGCACGATCATCGCCACGTCCATCTGCCGCACCATCGCCGCCCACAGGCGGCAGGCCTTGTTACCAGCCATGTAACGCCGGTGGAACCCTTCCATATTCGGCACATGGTTGACGAAGTCGCGCACCGGCGTGGCGTCATCCACCAGCGAAGCGCCCATGTCGCCGGAGAAGAGGATCTTGCTCACCGGGTCATAGACCTGGAAGTTGCCCACCGAGTGCAGGAAGTGCGCTGGCACGGCTTTGAGCGAGCACTTGCCCAGCGGGATGCTTTGGCCCCGGTCCGGCAGCGCGATGATGCGGTCGAAGGTATTGATGCCGCGGCTCAGCACCAGGTAGTTGGCGGTCAGGTGCGGCAGAAAACGCGCCCACAGCTTGGAGCAGATCACCCGTGCGCGGGTGTGCAGCAGCCACTTGTCGAGCGAGGCGATGATGTCCGGGTCCTGGTGCGAGGCGAAGATGTAGGTCAGGTCCTGCACCGGAATGTGCTTGGACAGCTCCAGCGACAGCGGCGTGTAGGTCAGGTCGCCGCCTGGATCGAGCAGCAGGTACTGCTCGTTGTCGGTGATCAGGAACTGGTTGGATTGCACGCCTTCGCCGCTGACCAGGTCATCGAACATCAGGCATTGGTGGCTGCCGTTATCGAACAGCACGATGGGCTCGCGGCGCATGGAAACCTCTTAGATGAATCGCGAGGCAACCTTATGCGCACACCCTCGGCAGCGTACTGATATGGATCAAGAGCCGGCGACAATCTGCCGCGCTTTCTCCAGGCGTTTGCTGCGTGCAGCCTCGGCAATACGCAGCAAACCCTTGTCGCGCTGCCACAGCGCGGCCCAGTGCGTAGGCCCCGTGGCGAAAGCATCATTCAATTCACCAGCCAGCGCCTGCTGTTGGGCGAACAGGCCGGCGAGCAGCAGATGAGTAGTGGCAGCATTGGGCGCTTGCCGCGCCACCTCGGCGCAGCCGGCCAGCAGTGCCTGCAAACGCAACTGCAGGGATTCGGGCCAGGCGCTTTCGCGGCCCACGCCGAACAGCCAGGCCGCCACTGCCGCGAGGACGTGCGCGTCTTCCAGCGTGCGAAAGGGTTTGACGTAGTCGTCCCAGCCATCGCCTGCCAAGCGCTCGCCCAGCGCCTGATCCAGATGCAAACGGGCATGGCCGATATCTGGCATCAGCGGCAAGGCTGGCAGTGGCTCAATGCGCACGCCGGGTGCGCCCTGACGCACCACACCTAGGGCTAGACGCGGTGCCTGCCCTTCGCCCTCCTCACGCGCCGCCACCAGCAACCAGTCAGCGCATTCGGCAGCAGTGACGAAGTCCTTGCGGCCGGTGATCTGCAGACCATCGATGCGCGTACTCATATCCGCCGGGCGAGTGCTGCGGTTCTCCGTCACGCACAGCGCGCCAGCCGTCCACGGCGCTGCCGGCCACAGCACACGTAGCGCAGCCTGGTAACCGGCGAGAAACGCCAGCCCAGGCGTGGCCGCCTGCAGGCCACCCACCAGCGCCAGCTCGAATGACTGTGGCGTGCCACCCAGACGCGCCAGCAGGCGAGCGTACCAGTCCTCCAACCCCGCCTCGGCAGTCAGGCGCTCGATAGGCTGAAAAAGGCTCGACCAAGGCATCGCATCGGCTCCTCACAGCGGCAACTGAGCCGCCGTCACATAAGCATCAAAAAAGCTTCACGGTGGTGACACCGCAGCTACCTAGCCTGAGCTTGCCCAACAAGATCGACCGGCTGCAAGCATCCAGCCGGCACACGGAGGATCTGGCATGACTCAAACCGCTCGCCGACTGCAGGCCGAACGCCTGCAAGGCCCCGCCGCCCTGCGTGAAGCGCAGGCCCTACGCTACCGCGTATTCAGCGCGGAATTCGACGCCAAGCTCAACGGCGCCGAACTGGGTCTGGACATGGACGACTACGACATTCACTGCCGCCATATCGGCGTGCGTGATCTGGAAAGCGGCGAGCTGGTGGCCACCACCCGCCTGCTCGACCACCAGGCGGCTGCCGGTCTTGGTCGCTACTACAGCGAAGAGGAATTCGCCCTGCACGGCCTTGCCGGTCTCGAAGGCCCGGTGCTGGAGATCGGTCGCACCTGCGTCGATGTCGCCTACCGCAACGGTGCCACCATCGCCGTACTCTGGGGCGAGCTGGCCGAGGTGCTCAACGAAGGCGGCTACCGCTACCTGATGGGCTGCGCCAGCATCTCCATGCAGGACGGCGGCATCCAGGCCCATGCAGTCATGCAGCGCCTGCGTGAACGCTACCTGTGCACCGAGCATCTGCGTGCCGAGCCGAAACACCCGCTGCCGCAGCTGGACCTGCCGGGCAACGTCATCGCCGAAATGCCGCCGCTGCTCAAGGCCTACATGCGCCTGGGCGCGAAGATCTGCGGTGAACCCTGCTGGGACAAGGACTTCCAGGTGGCCGACGTGTTCATCCTGCTCAAGCGCGACGAGCTGTGCCCACGCTACGCCCGGCACTTCAAGGCGGCAGTCTGAAACCCGGCCTGTAGGAGCTCGCCCCTACAGGCCGGCATGAATCACGATAATGGCCAAACGGCGCTGCCCGTGGATAATGCTGGCACTCGTTCTCAAGCGGAGGCCTCAATGGCCAAACTGCGTCTGTCCCTGCGCCTCTTTCATCTGGCCCTGGTAATCGCCTTCGGCGCCCTGCTGGCCGGCATCGTCAGCCTGTTCGAGCGGGTAGTTCGGCACGACCTGATGCCGCTGCGCCAACGCCTGACCCGCTGGTTCCTGGCACGCCTGGGCGGCGCCCTGCCGTTTCGCGTACGGGTGGAGGGCCAGCTGCCCACGCAACCGATGCTGTGGGTCGCCAACCACGTGTCGTGGACCGACATTCCGCTGCTGGGCGCCCTGCAGCCGCTGTCCTTTCTGTCCAAGGCGGAAGTACGCGGCTGGCCGCTGGCCGGCTGGCTGGCGCACAAGGGCGGCACGCTGTTCATCCGCCGCGGTGCAGGCGACAGCAGCCAGGTGAGCCAGCAACTCACCCGCCACCTGCAGCAGGGCCATCACCTGCTGATCTTTCCCGAAGGCACCACCACTGACGGCCTGGCCCTGCGCACCTTTCACGGTCGTCTGCTGAGCAGCGCCATCGACAGCGGCGTGGCGCTGCAACCAGTGGCCATCCGTTATTTGCGCGATGGCCAACCCTGCACGGTGGCACCGTTCGTGGGCGACGACGACATGCTCTCGCATCTGCTGCGCCTGCTCTCGGGCTCGGCCTGCGAGGTCGAGATCCGCCTGCTCGCACCGATCCCCAGCGAATCACGCAGCCGCAACGAACTGGCCCGGCACAGCCAGGCCATCATCGCCAGCGCACTGCAGCTGGATGCAACCGAGGTGCAATCGGCCGCAGCGGCCTAGACTCAGCCAGCCGGCGGTACGATCAAGGCGTCGCTGTCGAGCGAGGCCAGCAAGCGACTGGCAACGCTGCCCAGGAAGAAACGCGACGCCCCTTCGCGGGCATGGGTGCCGAGCACCAACAGGTCCGCACCAGACTGACGCAAGGCCTCGCCGATCACCCCTTCCGGCGAGCCGATCTGCACCAGCAGACGCTCGTGACTCAGGCTCACGCCGACTGCACTCAGGCGCTCCACCAGTTGCTGACGCTGCAGCTCGCGCTGATTCTCCAGCACCTCGGCGCTGATACCCGCCTCCATCATCGCGCCCGCCACAACCGGCTCGACCGCGCTGGCCACGTGCAGCTCGTCCAGGCTCGCCAGACCCAGCTCACGCACCCGCTTCAGGGCTTGCTGCGAGGTGCGCGAGAGGTCCATCGCCAGCAACGCATGACGGTATTCATGGGTCACCGGACCATTGACCCGCAGCACCGGCAGATGACTGCTGCGCACCACCCGCTCGAGCGTGGTACCGACGAAGAAGTCACGCAGTGCCGACTTGCGATGCGCGCCCACCACCAGCAGGTCGGCGCCCATGCCTTGCGCGCTTTCGACAATGACCGAGGCGGCCTCGCCAGTGCCCACGATCACCCGCGGCACACTGCCGGCCTGCTCGCCGAGGCGTTCGGCCTGCGCCTGCAACAGGGTTTCGGCCTGTTGTACCTGACGTTGCACATGCGCAGCCGGCGCATCGTCATCGATCACGTGCAGCAGAGCCCACTCGCCACCACCTTGGCGGCGGATCAATTGCACGGCGCGCTGTACCGCGTGCGCCGAACGTTCGGACAGATCGGTCGCTACCAGAATCTTGATCATCTCGTGTTCCTCCATGGGTTTAACACCGCGTTACATTCAAGCGCCTCGCGACCTCGTACTCCTTGATGCAGGTCAGGTCCGACGCGCTAAAGCGGTCTAGGTTAGTAAGGACTGCGGGGTGCGCCGGCCGTCGGCCATCGACAGGCGCAGCCGGCCCAACCAAGGAGACGCGCCCCATGGGCAATCCCCCCTCACAACATAGTGACCACGCCTGGCACGGTTTGACTGCACAACAAGCGCTCGACGAGCAGCGCAGCAGTGCCAGCGGCCTCAGCCAGGAGGAAGCCGAGCAGCGCCTGCAGCGCTACGGCGCCAACCGCCTGCCGCCGCCGCAACGCCGTGGGCCGCTACTGCGCCTGCTCTATCAGTTCCACAACGTGCTGCTCTACATGATGCTGGTCGCAGCGCTGATCACCGCCCTGCTCGGCCATTGGGTCGATACCTCGGTGATCCTCGCCGCCGTGCTGATCAACGTGATCATCGGCTTCATCCAGGAAGGCAAGGCGGAGAACGCGCTGGATGCCATCCGCAGCATGCTCTCGCCCCACGCCATGGTGCTGCGTGGCGGTGAACGCCATGAAATCGATACCGAACGCCTGGTGCCCGGCGACATCGTGCTGCTGGTATCCGGCGACAAGGTGCCAGCCGACCTGCGCCTGACCAGCGTGAAGAACCTGCTGGTGGAAGAAGCGGCGCTGACCGGCGAATCGGTGCCGGTGGAAAAATCCGTGGCGCACTGCAACGCCGATGCCCCGCTCGGCGACCGCCGCTGCATGGCTTATTCGGGCACGCTGGTCAGTAGCGGCCAGGCCAGCGGCGTGGTGGTGGCCAGCGGCGCCGACACCGAACTCGGCCGAATCGGCGCGATGCTGCAGCAGGTGCAGGCGTTGTCCACGCCGCTGCTGCGACAGATCGAACAGTTCAGCCGCTGGCTGGCGGTGATCATCCTGATCCTGGCCTTGGCCACCTTCATCCTCGGCATCCTCTGGCACGGCCAGAATCCGGGGGAGATGTTCATGATGGTGGTGGCGCTGACCGCCTCGGCCATCCCCGAAGGTCTGCCGGCGATCATGACGGTGATCCTCGCCCTCGGCGTGCAGCGCATGGCCGGCCACAATGCCATCGTCCGTCGCCTGCCGGCGGTGGAAACTCTGGGTTCGGTGACGGTGATCTGCTCGGACAAGACCGGCACCCTGACCCGCAACGAAATGACCGTGCAACGCATGGTCAGCGCCAACCGCATCCTCGATGTCTCCGGTGTCGGCTACGCCCCGGAAGGCGCCTTTCACCAGGACGGCAAGCTGCTCGAGCCCGATGCCGAACTGCTGGAGATCGCCCGTGCCGCACAGTTGTGCAACGACGCCCGCCTGCAACAGGACGACGGCGGCCACTGGCAACTGCATGGCGACCCAACCGAAGGCGCGCTGCTGACCCTGGCGCTGAAAAGCGGTCTCGATATCCAGTCGCTGCGCACACAATTGCCCCGCAGCGACGCAATTCCGTTCGAATCCGAACACCGCTTCATGGCCACCCTGCACCACGACCACACCGGCCATGGCCTGGTCTACCTCAAGGGCGCCCCCGAGCGCGTGCTGGAAATGTGCGCCAGCCAGCGCAGCGCCGACGGCGCTAACACGGCTCTGGATGCCGACTACTGGCGACGCCAGGCGACCGATCTGGCTGCCCGTGGCCTGCGCCTGCTGGCCCTGGCCAGCAAAACGGCACCGACCGAGCAACGCAATCTGAGCTTCGACGACGTCGAAAGCGGGCTGACTCTGCTCGCGCTGGTCGGCATCATCGATCCGCCACGCGAGGAGGCCATCGCCGCCGTCGCCGAATGCCAGCGTGCCGGCATCCGGGTAAAGATGATCACTGGCGACCATGCCGAGACGGCCCGCGCCATCGGTGCGCAGCTGGGCATCGGCGTCGGCCTGCCGGCGATGACCGGCGCCGAGCTGGAACTGCTCGATGACCGCCGCCTGCGCGAGGTGTTGCCCGGCGTCGAAGTATTCGCCAGAGCGAGCCCCGAGCACAAACTGCGCCTGGTGCAGGCCATGCAGGACAGCGGCGAGGTCGTGGCCATGACCGGCGACGGCGTCAACGACGCACCGGCCCTGAAGCGCGCCGACGTCGGCGTGGCGATGGGCAACAAGGGCACCGAAGCGGCCAAGGAAGCAGCCGAAGTAGTGCTGGCCGACGATAACTTCGCCACCATCGCCGGGGCCGTGCGCGAAGGCCGAGCGATCTACGACAACCTGAAGAAATTCATCCTGTTTTCCCTGCCGACCAATGGCGGCCAGTCGCTGATCGTGATCTTCGCCATCCTGTTCCAGGTGGTGCTGCCACTGTCGCCGGCGCAGGTGCTGTGGATCAACATGGTCACCTCAAGCACCCTGGGCCTGGCGCTGGCCTTCGAACCCAGCGAACGCGGTTTGATGCAGCGCGCCCCACGCGCGCCGAACGAGCCCCTGCTATCCGGCTTCTTCGTCTGGCGCGTGGTAATGGTTTCGCTGCTGATTGCCGGCGCGGGCATCGGCCTGTTCCTCTGGGAGCTGAAGCTTGGCAACAGCCTGGAAAGCGCCCGCACCATCGCAGTGAATGCCGTGGTGATGTGCGAGATTTTCTACCTGTTCAACAGCCGCAGCATCTTCGGCTCGGTGCTCAACCGCGACGCCCTGTTGGGCAATCGCGCGGTGCTGGTGACCATCGCCATCTGCGTGGTGCTGCAGTTGCTGTTCACCTATGCACCGCCGCTGCAGGGAGTGTTCGGCTCGGTCGGCCTGAGCCTGGAGGAATGGCTGCGGGTACTGCTGGCAGGCCTGGCACTGTTCGCCGTGGCGGAGCTGGAGAAATGGGTAGTGCGGCGCTTTGGCCTGCATGCTCAGGCGGCCTGAGCCGCTGGAGGAGAGGTTGCCGTGATGGTCGTCGCGGCTGAAGCCCCTACCACAGCGCCCGACGCGAAACCTGGTGGGAGGCGCTTTGGCAGCAACTGTTGAAGCGGCGAAAGCCCTGGTGCGCACAGCGCACCCTACGGATGCAGGGAAACTCCCGTAGGGTGCGCCATGCGCACCGCCTCTACCCCGATACGTTCAGCTCAGCCTCGGCGAAAGCCATCAACTCGGGATAGAAGGCGCGAAAGTCCTCGCTGAGCGGTTCGTACAGGCGCTCCAGTTCCGCCAGGCTGCCATAGAGCAACTGCGGTTTGGACAGGCGCCGCTGCATACCGGCAATCACCTGCTCCAGCACCGCGAACTCGCGGTAGCTGCCGAGCCAGTCCTGCGCAGCCATGCGCGGTGCCATCAGCGCCAGGCGCCCGGGCAACTCGGGCTCGGCCGCCAGCACGCGATATACCCGACCGGTGAAGTGATCCAGCGGTTGCGACGCGTACGCCGACCAGTCACGGGCCAGGCAATGATCGAAAAACAGATCCAGCAGCATGCCGGCCGTTCTTCGCCGCTCGACAGGAAAGCGCGCCCGTGCGCGGGCTTGCAGTGGGTGGCTGTCGGTGAAGGCATCAATGCGCCGGTGCAGGCGAATGGCCGCCTCGATTTGTGCCGGCCAGCGCCCGCTCAACGGGCCTTTGACGAAATCGCCGTAGAGGCTGCCAAGTAACTGCGGTGGTGCGTCGCCACCAAGATGGAGATGGGCCAGATAGTTCATCCCGCGAGCTTACCGCCGTGGGCAGAACAATCGAAGCCGTTGATGGAGACTATTGGAACAATCAATCTGTATATCGATCAGAGACGATATAAGGTTCGCCACATGACGATACAGACCCACACCGCCATGGAAATCGACCTCGACGCCATTATCAAGGCTCTCGCCCATCCGGTACGCCGTGACATCCTCGACTGGCTGAAGGAACCCGAGCTGAACTTCGCCGAACAGGATCACCCGCTGGAAATCGGCGTGTGCGCCGGCAAGATCTTTCAGCGTACGGGGCTGTCGCAGTCCACCGTTTCTGCCCATCTGACCACCCTGCAACGCGCCGGCCTGGTGACCAGCCGCAAGGTTGGCCAGTGGCACTTCTTCAAGCGCAACGACGAGCTGATTCAGGTATTCGTCGAGCGCCTCGGCCAGCAACTCTGATTTGACCTTTCCTCCGGAGAAACCACCATGCCCACACTGTTCGACCCCATCCAGATCGGCGACCTGCAGCTGAACAACCGCATCATCATGGCACCGCTGACCCGCTGCCGCGCCGACGAAGGCCGTGTGCCCAATGCGCTGATGGCCGAGTACTACACCCAGCGCGCCTCGGCTGGGCTGATCATCAGCGAAGCCACCGCTGTCACGCCGATGGGCGTTGGCTACCCGGACACCCCCGGCATCTGGTCGGACGCGCAGATTCGCGGCTGGAGCAACGTCACCCAGGCCGTACACGCCAACGGTGGCAAGATCGTCCTGCAGCTGTGGCACGTCGGCCGCATCTCCGACCCGATCTACCTGAACGGCGAGCTGCCAGTTGCCCCGAGCGCGATCCAGCCGGCCGGCCATGTCAGCCTGGTACGTCCGATCAAGGACTACGTCACCCCACGTGCACTGGAAACCGAAGAGATCGCCGACATCGTCGAGGCCTATCGTCAGGGCGCCGAAAACGCCATGGCTGCCGGTTTCGATGGTGTGGAAATCCACGGCGCCAACGGCTACCTGCTCGATCAGTTCCTGCAGAGCAGCACCAACCAGCGCACCGACCGCTACGGCGGCAGCGTCGAAAACCGTGCGCGTCTGCTGCTGGAAGTGACCGATGCTGCGATTTCCGTGTGGGGCGCCGGTCGCGTCGGCGTGCACCTGGCGCCGCGTGCCGACTCCCACGACATGGGCGATGCCAACCGTGCCGAAACCTTCGGCTACGTCGCCCGTGAACTGGGCAAACGTGGCATCGCCTTCATCTGCGCCCGTGAGAAATCCGGCGACGACAGCCTGACACCGCAACTGAAGAAGGAATTCGGCGGCGTGTTCATCGCCAACGAGCGATTCACCAAGGACCAAGCCAATGCCTGGCTGGCAGAAGGCAATGCCGATGCCGTGGCCTTCGGCATCCCCTTCATCGCCAACCCGGACCTGCCGCAGCGCCTGGAGCAGAACGCCGCACTGAACGAGCCGCACCCGGAAACCTTCTACGGTTCCGGCCCGGTAGGTTATATCGACTATCCGCGTCTGTAAGATCGCAGCTTAAGCACCTCCCGCAAGCGATATCCCGTGGGAGGGGCTTTAGCCGCGACCAATAAATGAACAACCCCCGCATTGCGGGGCTTGTTCATTTAGCGAATTGCCTTAGCGCTGATTGATCTGCTGCTGCAGATTCACCACCTGGCTCTGCAGGGTGTTGATGTTGCGCGTCATCTGCGCACGGAAGGCATCGAACTCGGCGGTATTCGGACCGGCACTGGCGGCCGGTCGATTGTCCAGCTCGCTGCGCAGCACCAGCAGATCCTGCTCCAGACTGCGAATGGATTGCGCCGGATTACCCTGCTTTTTCAGCGTTTCGATATCGCCGCCGAGAGCCTTGATACGGGTATCGAGCTTGGCCAGCTCGGCCTGGGTGGCCTTGGCATCACTCTGTGCGGATTTCAGCGCCGCCTGCTCGGTGGAGAGTGCCTGCAGGCGCTTGTCGAAATCGGCGCTGGCGCCGATGCCGCTTTTTAGCTCTGTGCCCAACTGCTCGACGCGCTTGTCCAGCGCGGCTTGCGCCGTGGCACTCTGCTGTTGCTGCTTGCCCAGCTCGGCCAGACGCGTTTCCAGCTGCTTGACCTGCAGCTTGAGCGCCTCGCTACCGCTGGTGACGTTGGATTCGGTCGCCACCACCTTGCCGGAAATATCCTGAATGCGTCCTGCCGCCTCCTCGCTGATGCGAGCGAAGCTCTCCTGGGTCGCCACCAGGCGCTGCTCCATCAAGCCGATCTGCTGCAGGCTCCACCAGCCCAGTCCAGCCAGAGCGAAACTCAGGGCACCAACCAGCGCCCACAGCGGCCCGGTACTGGCGCCCTTGGCTACTGGAGCCTTGCTGCTGGTAGCGCGGCTGCTGCGCGGCGCTGGCTCTTCGCGTGGCTCGGCAAACTCCTCGCGGCGCTCCGGGGTCAGGCTGGGCAGATTGTCGAGTTCGTCGTTGGCGTCGTTGCGCATGGTCGGACCTATGGTTGGAACGAATAAACAGAAATGCCGCGCAGTATACCGATTCGCCATTACACCATCAGCGTCGCGCCAAGCGGGTGCGCGATGCACCGACAAAGGGCGCGACAGGGCCATCGACTCGCCTGCAGCCCAGCAGTTCCGCAAAACATGAACTGGTACGCAGTTTGCTTTTGATCCTGTCGTGAACGCGCCGATAGAGCGTCGCTAACGAGCCAGCAGGCGGCCTGAAAAGTTCTGCAAAGCAATACAGCACAAGTTCGTGTTACAGCCGCTGGGAAGAGGCTGCTCAGATCGCGGAAGGCGTGGAACGCCGAAGCCCGTGATCCTTCAACCAATCGGGGGAAGTGGCAATGGAACTGAACAAAGAAGTACTGGACTGCATGAAAGCGCTGCGTCGCCGTCTACGCGAAGAGCAGGACGTGGATATTCGCATGAGCCAGCCCAACGCGATCGTCGCCATGCTCGATGGCAGCCTGAAATCCGACGATGAAGAAACCCGCCGCCTCGGCCAACGTCTGGCCGAACTGTCCGATCAACCGCAGCGTGCAACAGTGACGCCACTGGCCGCAGTCGAGCTACCGGTCGGCACGCCAACCGGCTCGGTACGCGTCTATCGCGGCCAGCGCATCTACGCCTGAGGCCCCATCTGCGCCTGCCACCAGGTGCAGAACTCATCCAGTGCATCCCACAGGCTGGCCCGGGGCTCGTAGCCAAGGTATTCGCGGGCGCGATCGATGTTCAGGGAAAAATCCCTGGCCATCACCGCCACGCCGAGGCGAAACAGACTTGGCTCTGGCCGCCCGGGCAGTACCCGGCACACGCCTTCGTTGAGCGTCGCCGCAGCGTAGGCCAGCGGAAATGGCACATGCCGCGTCACCGGCGGCAGCTCCAGGCGACGCAACACATAATTGACCACGTCCCACAGCGGTACCGGCGCGCCATTGCTGATGTTGTACACCTGGCCAAGCGCCGCTCCGCCCACTTGCAACGAGCTGAGCAAAGCATCGTTGAGGTTGTGCACGTTGGTGAAGTCGACCTTGTTCAGACCATTGCCGATGATCGCCAGACGACCCTTGCGTTGCATACCGATCAACCGGGGGAAGATGCTGGTATCGCCCGCGCCAGTGACGAAGCGCGGACGCAGGGCGATCACCTCCAGGCCGAATTCCTGCGCGGCGAACACCTGTTGTTCGGCCAGGTACTTGGTCTTGCCGTAGTGATCGGAGAAGCGTTTGGGCACCTGCTCCTCGCGGATATCGACATGGGACTTGCCATCGAAATAGATCGACGGCGAGGACAGATGCACCAGGCGCTGGACCTTCTGCTTGAGGCAGGCGTCGACGATATTCTCGGTGACCGTGACGTTGGCCTGATGAAAATGCGCGTAATCGCCCCATACGCCGACCGCGCCGGCGCAGTGCACCACCGCCTCGACATCCTGGCACAGCGTCTGGGCCAACTCGGCATCACCGAGATCGCCCTGAACGAACTCGGCACCGCGCTTGATCAGGTGCTGCACGCCCTCGGCGCGACGGCCGTTGACCCGCACGGCCAGCCCTTGCTCGAGCGCAAAACGAGCGAAGCGCCCACCGATGAAGCCACTCGCGCCAGTGACCAGAATCTTCATCGTCATCCCCTACCCTTGATTCTTGTAGTTGCCGCACTCTAGCAGTGCTCAGCCTGACCTGCGCTGTCAGTGGCGGCCAGAACGACGACCCGGAAAGCCTGCCCTGCCTGGACTCGTAGGGTGCGCGTGCGCACCAGCCCTTGGCGGGATATCGATCTTCATCCAATGCTATGCCGATCCCCCGCCATGTCACCTTGCAGTTGGTGCGCATGGCGCACCCTACGGACCGGGTTGCGTCTGGACTAGCGTAATGCCGGCGGCACGGCGCAGATGCTCGGTGAGCCCTGCCAGCAACTCACCACCATTGCGCCAGTGATGCCAATACAACGGCACATCGATGCAGCGCTCGGGCACCAGGTCCACCAGCCTGCCGCTGGCCAGCTCTTCTCTCACCTGCAATTCCGGCACCAGGCCCCAACCGAGGCCGCCTTCGGTCAGGCGCACGAACCCTTCGGACGAGGGGCACAGGTGATAGGCGAAGGCACCCATGACACCGAGGCTCGCCAGGTAGCGATGCTGCAACTGATCATCCGGGCCGTAGACGATGGCCGGTGCCCGCGCCAGGGTTTCGGCGCTGACGCCAGCGGCAAAATGCCGAGCAATGAAGGCCGGGCTGGCCAGCGCGCGATAACGCATCGCCCCCAGCGCCAGGCTGCGCGCACCCGCCACCGGGCGCTCGGCAGCACACACGCAACCGGCCACTTCTCCGGCGCGCATGCGCTTGAGGCCCACTTCCTGATCTTCCACCACCAACTCCATCAGCACTTGCTGATCGGCGCAGAACTCGGACGTCGCCGTCGCCCACCAGGTCGCCAGGCTGTCGGCGTTGATGGCGATGCGCAGGCGCTCGGGCAAGGCCTGCTCGTCCAGCCCCGGAACCTGGCCCTGCAGGTCACGCTCGAGCAAGCGCACCTGCTGCACGTGGTTGAGCAGACGTCGACCGGTTTCGGTTGGCGCTGGTGGCGTCGCGCGCACCAGCACCGGCTGGCCGACCCGTGCTTCGAGCAACTTGATGCGCTGCGACACCGCCGACTGCGACAGCCCCAGCACCTGCGCCGCACGCTCGAAGCCGGCCTGTTCCACCACCGCAGCCAGCGCAGCGAGAAGTTTGTAATCGAACAATCGATTTTCCTAATGAGTGATCAGCAATATTGGTTTCTCTTATACATCCAGCCACCGCAGACTCGCCAGCATTCAGTCCAATCAGGAGCCCGCCATGTCTGGAGAAACCAACCTCGCGCGTCTGCTGCAGAGCATGACGCCGCGGCTCAATCCCGGTCAGTACGTGTTCTGTTGCGTCCCGACCGAGCATGACTGCAGCGGCCTGCAGCCCATCGCCAGCCTGCGCGAAACCGAAGGCCTGAGCCTGGTGTTACCGCGCGAAGTCGCCGACGCCCATGGCCTGCACTACGACTACGTCGCTGCCTGGATCACCCTTGAGGTGCATTCGTCGCTGGCTGCCGTGGGCCTCACAGCATCCTTCTCTGCCGCCCTGGCGCAGGCGGGAATCAGTTGCAACGTGGTCGCCGGCTTTCATCACGACCATATCTTCATGCCCAGCGAGCGCGCCGAGCAGGCGCTGTCCACCTTGCGCGCCTTGTCGGCGGCGTCCATTCCGGAGCCGGCGTGATGTGGCAGAGCTATAGCAACGGCCTGTTGGTGGCCATCGGCCTGATCATGGCCATCGGCGCGCAGAATGCCTTCGTCCTGGCGCAGAGCCTGCGCCGGGAACACCATCTGCCGGTGGCCGCCCTGTGCATCGTCTGCGATGCCCTGCTGGTGGCCGCTGGCGTGTTCGGCCTGGCCACCCTGCTGGCGCAGAGCCCGACCTTGCTGGCCATCGCTCGCTGGGGCGGTGCTGCCTTTCTGCTCTGGTACGGCAGCCAGGCGCTGTTGCGCGCTGCGCGCCCGCAATCACTGCAAGCGGCAGGTAGCGAGCCGCGCTCATTGCGCGCGGTGATGCTCGCAGCACTGGCGGTCACCCTGCTCAATCCACATGTCTATCTGGATACCGTACTGCTGATCGGCTCGCTCGGCGCCCAGCAACCAGAACCCGGCGCCTATGCGGCAGGAGCTGCCAGCGCCTCCTTTCTCTGGTTTGCCACTCTGGCACTTGGCGCCGCCTGGCTCGCACCCTGGCTGGCCAGGCCACTGACCTGGCGCCTGATCGACCTCGGCGTGGCGGCGATGATGTTCGCGGTGGCGGCGCAGTTGATTCTCGGCGCGTTGTAATCGCGCATAATGCGTCTGGCTAATTACGCCAGGAGCAACAATGGATACCCTGCATGCGATGCGCGTGTTCGTTCAGGTGGTCGAACGTGGCAGCTTCACCGCTGCGGCCCAGGCACTGAATCTGTCCACCGCGCAGGTGTCGCGCCTGATCACCGACCTCGAGCAACATCTCGAGGCACGCCTGCTACAGCGCACCACGCGGCGCCTGGCACTGACCGAAACCGGTGAGCGTTACCTCGAGCGCTGCCGGCAGATTCTCGGCCAGATCGACGAAGCCGACGCCGAAGCACGTGGCGCGCACCGCACCCCCAGCGGTCGCCTGCGCGTGCACACCATGACCGGTCTCGGCCTGCAGCACATCACCCCGCTGATTGCCCGCTATGCCGAACATCATCCTCAGGTCGTGGTGGAACTGACCCTGGCCCAGCGCACTCCAGACCTGCTCGAAGACGGCCATGACGTGACCATCGCCTTCGCCCGCGACCTGCCTGACTCGCAACTGGTTGCGCAACGCCTGGGCGCAATCCACAGCGTCATCTGCGCGGCGCCCAGCTATCTGGCTCAATACGGCATTCCCGAACACCCGGCTGACCTGCAACGACATCGTCACCTGCGCCTGACCGACCCGCTGTATCGCGGTCAATGGGATTTCGGTGACGACCAGTTGGAGGCGCTGCCGGCCGAATGCTTCCAGGTCAACGTCGCCGAGGCCTTGGTCAAGGCAGCCCAGGCCGGCATGGGTTTCTGCCTGCTACCCTCCTTCGTCGCCAGCCAGCCGCTGCGTGAAGGGCGCCTGCTGCGCATCCTGCCGCAGCACCGGCTACGCGCACTGAACATCTATGCGATGTATCCATCGCGACGCTTTCTCGATGCCAAGACGCGCACCTGGGTAGAGTTTCTCAAGGCCGAACTGCCGCCGTTACTGCTTGGCGACGAAGCGGTGCTGGACGACGCACAACACTGGGCAAGCCCGGAGAAATTGTTGCGCGAAAGGTAATGGTCATTCACTCAAAGCGCGCTTTTTCCGACCTCGATGCCTCACTAGGATGACTTCGAACCCACGAAGAATCCCAAGAGGATCGCCCCAATGAAGAACCTTGTCACTGCCACTGTCCTGTCCCTTTCCACCCTGCTGGCCGCCCAAGCCTGCTTCGCCGAAGAGTCGGCGGCCTTCGTCGCTCATCAGCAGGCCCACCAGCAACAGCCGCACGCCACAGCCACCCAGCAGGCGCATGCCGCGAGCACGCAGAACAGCGATCAGCACGGTTGACCCAGAGCTTACCTGGCGCCGGCCGCGCTCCTGACCGGCGCCCCTCGGGCCGCTGAAACGGCCCTTTTTCCCGCACCGAGGCCATCATGAAACGTATCGCCTGCCTGCTCGCTTTCGGCTGCGCCGCAACCCTGGCACATGCCGAAACGCCCGAGCACTACCACTACGGCATGCACCTGGACATTGCCAAGGTCATCAGCCAGACCCTGCCGCAAGGCTGCGAAGCGGGTGAAGCCCGCATGGTCTACCTGGACTCCAAAGGTGAGCAGCACACGCTTATCTACCAACGTATCGGCGAAAACTGCCGCTACTGACCACCGCACGCACCACACATCCCGGCCTTACCTGGCGCGCACGAACTCGGCACTGAAGCGCCCGCCATCCGGGCGCGTGAAGGTCTCGTACATCCGATCGCCCTCGACCCTCAGTTGCAACTCCTTCGTCGTCCGGACACCGCCGACCCAGTTGGGAAAGGTGGCGCCCTCGACCCGGTTACCGGCGAACCGTCCCTGCTCATCGACACTGTAAGTGCCAAAGAAGCCGATGCTCGACGCCATGGCACGACGATTTTCTTCGTCGCTGCCGCCGCCGCGCGCATCGGATGCAAAACGCGGCGTATCGCCGTCGGTCAGCACTTCGACGAAGTGCATATCAGGCGTGAACACCAGCATGCCTTGCAGGTTTTCACCGTACGGACGCTCGACTTTTCCATCTGCCTCCAGGGTGGCGGAAACCATACGCCAGGTGCCAACCACCTGGTTGGCAGCGTGAGCCTCGGACTCGCGGGCCGTGGCGTTCAAGCTCAGCGCCAGCAAGCCGACCACCAGTAACGGCCGCGACAAGTGCCGGCGCCACTGCGGCAGATCGATCCAGACACAAGCGCGGGTATTCGATTCGTTTTTCATCAGTCATCTCCTCTAACGATGAAACCGATGGTATGGCGCGGGTCAAGCTATGATAAGACGCACCAATACGAACACCTTCGTGAAGAATACTCACCAATGAGCAACGCCAGCCTCGCTGATCTCAAGGCCTTCATTCAGGTCGCTCAGCAGCGCAGTTTCCAGAAGGCTGCCGACGCCTTAGGGGTATCACGCTCCTCTCTCAGTCACGCCATCAAGGGGCTTGAACAACGCCTGGGGGTTCGCCTGCTGCACCGCACCACCCGCAGCGTTGCCGTGACGGAGGCAGGAGAACAACTGCTGCAGCGCCTGACGCCCCTACTCCGGGATCTGGACGACGCACTGGATGCCGTCAGCCATGGCCCCGACGAGCTCGCCGGAACCCTACGCATCAATGCCAGCAAGGGCGGCGCGCGTTGGCTGCTGGAACATGTGGTGCCGACGTTCCTGCAACGCCATCCCCATGTGGAGCTCGACCTGGTCAGCGAGGGCAGGCTGGTGGATATCGTCGCCGAGGGCTTCGACGCCGGCGTGCGCCTGGCCGAGTCAGTGCCTCAGGACATGGTGGCAGTGCCCTTCGGCGGCGAAGTGCGCTTCGTCACCGTGGCTTCACCCACCTATGTCGCCACCTTTGGGCGTCCTGGCACACCTGACGAGCTGCGCGCTCATCGCTGCATCCGCCAGCGCATGCCCAGCGGCAAGCGCTATCGCTGGGAGTTCGAGCGCGGCACGCAGCACCTCGCCCTCGACGTACCAGGCGCATTGAGCCTGGACGATAACGACCTGCTGGTCGAAGCGGCCTGCGCCGGCCAGGGCATCGCCTACGTCCCCCAGGCCTTCGCTCGCCAGGCGCTGGAGAGCGGTAAGCTGGTGCTACTTCTCGAAGACTGGACACCACCATGCCCCGGCCTGTGCCTCTACTACTCCAGCTATCGCCACGTTCCGGCGCCACTGCAGGCGTTCATCTCCATTCTCCGCGGGCAGGGATAGCGCAGTCCCCTTCAGACGACCGGGAGCCACACTGCTGCAATCCCGCGGTCTATGCTGAATAGGTGTAACTCAGTCGCGATCGTGATCGACGCCTTGACCGTCCCGGCGCGGAGCACCCGCACAAGGGGTAGCACCAAGGTTGCACCATGATGACGCAGCGCATCGGTACGCTGGATAACACGAGCGCGTGCTAGCGTGCCAACGTCCACGCTGCGGAATGCATTCATGCCCTGAAACCGCCATCTTCAGGCGCTACAGCGGCAGCCATGTGGACGAAATGAACGTCCGTCGGGATGCCGAGCTAATTGGTTGCACCTAGTTGCACCAAGCACCGAAGCGGGTTTAATCTCCCGCAGCTTTTTTGTTGCCCGCCATTCATGGCGGCACCGCTTCGGGCCGTCGCAAGCGACGTCAAAAACTGCTCCGGCAGTTTTTACCGTGCATAACCTGACAATAAGTAGGACTCCCCATGGCTACTACCACTCTTGGCGTAAAACTCGACGATGCCACCCGCGAACGCCTGAAAAAGGCCGCCGCGCAGATCGACCGCACGCCGCACTGGATGATCAAGCAGGCGATCTTCAATTATCTGGAGCAAGTCGAGAGTGGCCTGACGCCCGCCGAGCATGCCGGCCTGGCCGCAGCCGCCGGCGAGGAAGCCCTGGAATCGCTGACCGAACAGGGTCTGCAGGTGTTCCTCGATTTCGCCGAGAGCATCCTCCCGCAGTCGGTGTTGCGCGCCGCCATCACCAGCGCCTATCGCCGCCCGGAAACCGAAGTGGTACCGATGCTGCTGGAGCAGGCGCGCCTGAACCCGGAGCAGGCCGAGGCCTCGCAGAAGCTGGCCCTGGGCATCGCCGAAAAGCTGCGCAACCAGAAGAACGCCAGCGGTCGTCAAGGCCTGGTGCAGGGGCTGCTGCAGGAGTTCTCGCTGTCGTCGCAGGAAGGCGTAGCGCTGATGTGCCTGGCCGAAGCCCTGCTGCGCATTCCTGACAAGGCCACCCGTGACGCGCTGATCCGCGACAAGATCGCCAACGGCAACTGGAGCCAGCACCTCGGCCAGAGCCCGTCGATGTTCGTCAACGCGGCGAGCTGGGGCCTGCTGATCACCGGCAAGCTGGTCTCGACCCACACCGAAGCCGGCATGACTTCGGCGCTCAACCGCATCATCGGCAAGAGCGGTGAGCCGGTGATCCGCAAGGGCGTGGACATGGCCATGCGCCTGATGGGCGAGCAGTTCGTCACCGGCGAAACCATCGCCGAAGCCCTGGCCAACGCCTCCAACCTGGAAGCCAAGGGCTTCCGCTATTCCTACGACATGCTCGGTGAAGCCGCGCTGACCGAAGAAGATGCCAAACGCTACCTGGCCTCCTACGAGCAGGCCATCCACGCCATCGGCAAGGCCTCCCATGGCCGTGGCATCTACGAAGGCCCGGGCATCTCGATCAAACTGTCCGCCCTGCACCCGCGCTACAGCCGCGCCCAGTACGAGCGCGTGATGGACGAGCTGTACCCGACCCTGCTGGGCCTGACCCAGCTGGCCAAGCAGTACGACATCGGCCTCAACATCGACGCCGAGGAAGCCGACCGCCTGGAGCTGTCGCTGGACCTGCTCGAGCGCCTTTGCTTCGAGCCGAGCCTGGCCGGCTGGAACGGCATCGGTTTCGTCATCCAGGCCTACCAGAAGCGCTGCCCATACGTGATCGACTACGTCATCGACCTGGCCAAGCGCAGCCGCCACCGCCTGATGATCCGCCTGGTAAAAGGCGCCTACTGGGACAGCGAGATCAAGCTGGCCCAGGTCAACGGCCTGGAAGGCTACCCGGTGTACACCCGCAAGCCGTACACCGACGTGTCCTACCTGGCCTGCGCACGCAAGCTGCTGGCCGCGCCGGAAGCCATCTACCCGCAGTTCGCCACCCACAACGCCCACTCGCTGTCGGCCATCTACCAGTTGGCCGGGCAGAACTACTACCCGGGTCAGTACGAGTTCCAGTGCCTGCACGGCATGGGTGAGCCGCTGTACGAGCAGGTCGTTGGCAAGATCTCCGACGGCAAGCTGAACCGCCCGTGCCGCATTTACGCGCCAGTGGGCAGCCATGAAACCCTGCTGGCCTACCTGGTGCGCCGCCTGCTGGAAAACGGCGCCAACACCAGCTTCGTCAACCGCATCGCCGACCACAGCATCTCGCTGAAAGACCTGGTGCTCGACCCGGTGCTGCAGGTCGAGCAGATGGCCGCGCAGGAAGGCACCATCGGCCTGCCGCATCCGCGCATCGCCCTGCCGCGTGACCTGTACGGCAAGGAGCGGGTCAACTCCTCCGGCCTGGACCTGGCCAACGAACACCGTCTCGGCTCGCTGTCCTCGGCGCTGCTGTCGACCGCCAACCAGAGCTACCTGGCCGAGCCGATGCTCGGTTGCGATGGCGTCAATCCGGGCGAGCCGGAGCCAGTGCGCAATCCAGCCGATCACCGCGATCTGGTTGGCCATGTACGCGAAGCCAGCGTCAAGGATGTCGACAGCGCCATCCTCTGCGCCCTGGCCAGCGGGCAGATCTGGCAGTCCACCCTGCCCGCCGAACGCGCCGCCGTGCTGGAGCGCGCCGCCGACCTGATGGAAGCCGAGCTGCAGCAACTGATGGGCCTGCTGGTGCGTGAGTCCGGCAAGACCTTCGCCAACGCCATCGCCGAAGTGCGCGAGGCGGTGGACTTCCTGCGTTACTACGCGATCCAGGCCCGCAGCTTCGGCAACGACAGCCACCGCCCGCTGGGCCCGGTGGTGTGTATCAGCCCGTGGAACTTCCCGCTGGCGATCTTCAGCGGTCAGGTGGCTGCCGCCTTGGCCGCCGGCAACACCGTGCTGGCCAAGCCCGCCGAACAGACCCCGCTGATCGCCGCACAGGCCGTGCGCATCCTGCGCGAGGCCGGCGTGCCGGCTGGCGCCGTGCAACTGCTGCCGGGCCGTGGCGAGACCGTTGGTGCGCGCCTGGTGGGTGACGAGCGTGTGCGTGGCGTGATGTTCACCGGTTCCACCGAAGTGGCCGGCATCCTCCAGCGCAACATCGCCGGGCGCCTGGATGCCCAGGGCCGCACCATCCCGCTGATCGCCGAAACCGGCGGCCTCAACGCCATGATCGTCGACTCCTCGGCACTGACCGAGCAGGTGGTGATGGACGTGGTCGCCTCTGCCTTCGACAGCGCCGGCCAGCGCTGCTCGGCGCTGCGCGTGCTATGCGTGCAGGACGACGTGGCCGACCGTGTGCTGACCATGCTCAAGGGCGCCATGGCCGAATACAGCCTGGGTAACCCGGAGCGTCTGAACACCGACATTGGCCCGGTGATCGACGCCGAGGCCAAGGCCGGCATCGACACCCACATCGCCAAGCTGCGCGAAAAAGGCCGCAAGGTCACCCAACTGGCGCGCGTCAACGGTGAGGAGATCAAACGCGGCACCTTCGTCGTACCGACCCTGATTGAGCTGGATAGCTTCGATGAGATGAAGCGCGAGATTTTCGGCCCGGTGCTGCACGTGGTGCGCTACCAGCGCGCGGACCTGGGCAAGCTGCTGCAGCAGATCAACGACAGCGGCTACGGCCTGACCCTCGGCGTGCACACACGCATCGACGAGACCATCGCCCAGGTGGTCGGCACCGCCAAGGTCGGCAACCTGTATGTGAACCGCAACATGGTAGGCGCCGTGGTCGGCGTGCAGCCGTTCGGTGGCGAAGGCCTGTCCGGCACTGGTCCGAAAGCCGGTGGCCCGCTGTACCTGTTCCGCCTGCTGTCGACCCGTCCACAGGAGGCCGTCGCCCAGTATCTGCAACAGGCCGAGGTGCAGGCCCTGCCGGTTCCGACCGAGCTGGACAAGGTACGTGCCGCCTTCGCCGAATGGGCAGCCAAGCAGGAGCCAGCCATCGCCGCGCTGTTCGAGCAGTACCGCGGCCTGTCGCAGAGCTACAGCAGCCACACGCTGACCGGCCCGACCGGCGAGCGCAACAGCTACACCCTGCTGCCGCGCGAGCACGTGCTGAACCTGGCCGACGAGCGTGGTGATCTGCTGGCTCAGCTGGCTGCCACCCTTGCCGTCGGCAGCCGGGCGATCTGGCTGGACGGCCAACGCCCGCTGTACGCCGAACTGCCGAAGGAGGTGCAGAAGCACATCCAGCTGGTGGCCGACTGGAACAGCGTCGACGTGGAGCTGGACGCCATCCTGCACCACGGCGACTCCGACCAGCTGCGCGCAGTCAGCGAGCAGGCGGCACAGCGCAAGGGCGCCATCGTCGGTGTACACGGCCTGAACAAGGGCGAGACCGACATCGCTCTGGAACGTCTGCTGGTGGAACACGCCCTGAGCGTCAACACCGCTGCGGCTGGCGGCAACGCCAGCCTGATGACCATCGGCTGATCGCAGCCGATAACACCGCGGAAAGCTGGATGAAAGCTTTCCGCGGCATGCTGTAACCACATGACGCAACTGCCTGCAGGGGCTACCCGCCCGGCGTCATGCTTCTCCCTTTGGCCTTCGGGTCTGCGCCAGCCTATCCGGCCAGCGCGTCGAGCGGGGCCAACCGCCCCGCCCATCCCCTTTCCCCGCTATCGGCTCCATCGCAACTGGCCATCATTGCGGAACAGAAAGTTCGGTCTATGTTGATTGGACTGGCGCCACCCCGTGCCAGACAGAGCAGCAGTCCTGACGCTCATCAGGTGCTCGACAACGCCTGGAACAAGGATGTGCGTTGACGAATCCTGACTATTGATTCAAGTCAGGATGCTGTGCTCGCCAAACGTGCTCAATACCTATGTCCCCTTGTGACACGGAGGTAATTGAGATGTCTGACTCGACGCAAAAACTCCGCCTCGGCGCGCTGATCGCGCTGGTCGTCGGCTCCATGGTCGGCGGCGGTATCTTCTCTCTTCCGCAAAATATTGCAGCCAGCGCCAGCGCCGGCGCCACCCTGATCGGCTGGCTGATCACCGGGGTCGGCATGCTGACCCTGGCGTTCGTATTCCAGACCCTGGCCAATCGCAAGCCCGAACTCGATGGTGGGGTGTATGCCTACGCCAAGGCTGGTTTCGGCGACTACATGGGTTTCTCCTCAGCCTGGGGCTACTGGATCAGCGCCTGGATCGGCAACGTCAGCTACATGGTGCTGCTGTTTTCCACGTTGGGTTACTTCTTCCCGGTATTTGGCGAAGGCAACACCCTGCCGGCAGTGATCTGCGCCTCGGTGCTGCTCTGGCTGCTGCACTTTCTGGTGCTGCGCGGGATCAAGGAAGCGGCCTTCATCAACACCGTGACCACCATCGCCAAGATGCTGCCCCTGGCGCTATTCATCGCCATCGCCGCCATCGCCTTCAAGCTCGACGTATTCACTGCGGACGTCTGGGGCCGCGGCAATACAGAGCTGGGCAGCGTGATGGATCAGGTGCGCAACATGATGCTGGTCACCGTCTGGGTGTTCATCGGCATCGAAGGCGCGAGCATCTTCTCCGCTCGCGCCGAGAAGCGCAGCGATGTCGGCAAGGCCACGGTGATCGGCTTCGTCGGTGTGCTTCTGCTGCTGGTCCTGGTCAACATCCTGTCTCAGGGCATCATGGCCCAGGCCGAACTGGCCGGGCTTAAGAACCCATCCATGGCCGGCGTGCTGGAGCAGGTGGTCGGCCCCTGGGGTGCACAGTTGATTTCGATCGGCCTGATCGTCTCACTGGCAGGCGCCTTGTTGTCCTGGACGCTGCTGTGCGCCGAGATTCTCTTCGCCAGCGCCCGTGACCACACCATGCCGGCGTTCCTGCGCAAGGAGAATGCCAACCACGTTCCGGCCAATGCGCTGTGGCTGTCCAACGGACTGATCCAGCTGTTTCTGATCATCACGCTGTTCAACGCCTCCACCTACCTCAGCCTGCTGTACCTGGCCACCTCGATGATTCTGGTGCCGTACTTCTGGTCCAGCGCCTACGCGGTATTGCTGGCGGTGCGCGGCGAGACCTACGAGAGCGCGGCCGGCGAGCGCAACAAGGATCTGTTGATCGCCGCAATATCCACCCTGTACGCAGTGTGGCTGGTGTATGCCGCCGGCGTGCAGTACCTGCTGCTCTCGGCGCTGCTCTATGCCCCTGGCGCGATTCTCTTCGCCAAGGCCAAGCGCGAGATGGGTCAGCCCATCTTCACCGCCGTCGAGAAATTGATTTTTGTCGCCGTACTGGTCGGTGCCGCCATCGCTGCCTACGGGCTGTATGACGGTTTCCTGAGTCTGTGAGAGAAGGAGTTCGACATGTCCAAGAAAGCCCTCGGCGTTCATTCCGAAGCCGGCAAACTGCACAAGGTGATGGTCTGTTCACCAGGCCTCGCCCACCTGCGTCTGACCCCCGCCAACTGCGACGAACTGCTGTTCGACGATGTGATCTGGGTATCCCAGGCCAAGCGCGACCACTTCGACTTCATGACCAAGATGCGCGAACGCGGCATCGAAGTGGTGGAGATGCACAACCTGCTGGAAGAGACCGTCAGCGACCCCAACGCGCTGAAATGGATTCTCGACCGCAAGATCACCCCCAACAGCGTCGGCCTCGGCCTGCAGAACGAAGTGCGTTCCTTTATCGAAGGACTGGAGCCACGCAAGATCGCCGAGTTCCTGATCGGCGGCGTATCCGGCGCCGATCTGGTCAAGCACAAGGATTCCGAGGCAGCGAAGATGTTCAACGCCTACCTCGGCGAAGCCAGCTTCATCTTCCCGCCGCTGCCCAACACCCAGTTCACCCGCGACACCACCTGCTGGATCTATGGTGGCGTCACCTTGAACCCCATGTACTGGCCAGCGCGCCGTCAGGAAACCCTGCTCGCCAGCGCCATCTACACCTTCCACCCGGACTTCGCCAATGAGCCCTTCGAGATCTGGTACGGCGACCCGGACCAAGAGCACGGCTCAGCCACTCTGGAAGGCGGTGACGTCATGCCCATCGGCAATGGCACCGTGTTGATCGGCATGGGCGAACGCAGCTCGCACCAGGCCATCGGCCAGGTGGCGCGCGCACTGTTTGCCAAGGGCGCGGCAGACAAGGTCATTGTCGCCGGCCTTGGCCGCTCGCGCGCCGCCATGCACCTGGACACCGTATTCAGTTTCTGCGACCGCGACCTGGTGACCATCTTCCCGGAAGTGGCCAACAGCATCGTGCCCTTCATCCTTCGCCCAGACGAGAGCCGCCCAGGCGGCATCGACGTACGCCGCGAGGACAAACCCTTCGTCGATGTGGTCGCCGAATCCCTCAACCTGAAAAAACTGCGTGTGGTGGAAACCGGCGGCGACGCCTACGAGGCCGAACGCGAGCAGTGGGACGACGGCAACAACGTGGTCTGCCTGGAGCCGGGCGTGGTCATCGGCTACGACCGCAACACCTACACCAACACCCTGCTGCGCAAGGCCGGCGTCGAGGTCATCACCATCAGCGCCAGCGAGCTGGGACGCGGTCGCGGCGGCGGTCACTGCATGACCTGCCCGATCATCCGCGACCCCATCGATTACTGATCCAGCCAGCCCCGGCGGCCAACCGTCGCCGGGACGTTTCGACTGCCCAAAAGGAGAAAGAACCATGGCGTTCAACATGCACAACCGTCACCTGCTAAGCCTGATGCACCACAGCACCCGTGAGCTGCGTTACCTGCTCGACCTGTCACGCGACCTCAAACGCGCCAAATACACCGGCACCGAGCAGCAGCACCTGACCCGCAAGAACATCGCGCTGATCTTCGAGAAGACTTCGACCCGCACCCGCTGCGCCTTCGAGGTGGCAGCCTACGACCAGGGCGCCAACGTCACCTACATCGACCCCAACTCCTCGCAGATCGGCCACAAGGAAACCATGAAGGACACTGCCCGCGTACTCGGGCGCATGTATGACGCCATCGAGTACCGCGGCTTCAAGCAGGAGATCGTCGAGGAACTGGCCACCTATGCGGGCGTGCCGGTGTTCAACGGCCTGACCGACGAATACCACCCCACGCAGATGCTCGCCGACGTGCTGACCATGCGCGAGCACAGTGACAAGCCATTGCACGACATCGCCTATGCCTACCTCGGCGATGCGCGCAACAACATGGGCAATTCGCTGCTGCTGATCGGCGCCAAGCTCGGCATGGACGTACGCATCGCCGCGCCCAAGGCGCTGTGGCCGAGCGACGAACACGTAGCCGCCTGCCAGAAATTCGCCGAGGAAAGCGGCGCACGCATCCTGCTCACCGAAGACCCGAAGGAGGCGGTCAAAGGCGTCGACTTCGTCCACACCGACGTCTGGGTATCGATGGGTGAGCCGGTGGAAGCCTGGGGTGAGCGCATCCAGGAGCTGCTGCCCTATCAGGTCAACGCCGAGATCATGAAGGCCGCTGGCAACCCACGGGTGAAGTTCATGCATTGTCTGCCGGCCTTCCACAACAGCGAAACCAAGGTCGGAAAGCAGATTGCCGAGCAGTATCCGCACCTGAAGAACGGCATCGAGGTCACCGAAGAGGTCTTCGAGTCACCCTGGAACATCGCCTTCGAGCAGGCGGAAAACCGCATGCACACCATCAAGGCGATTCTGGTCGCTACCCTGGCTGATATTTAGGTTTACGTAGCCCGGATGCAATCCGGGGATGAGCTTGTCTCCCCTCTCCCATTTATGGGAGAGGGGCCGGGGGAGAGGGTCTGACCGGCGAAGCCGAACCCCAGACCACAAGCCCCGGATTCAATCCGAGCAACAAGGAGAACACCATGCGACTCGTCATCGCCCTGGGCGGCAACGCCCTGCTTCGTCGCGGCGAAGCCATGACTGCGGAAAATCAACGAGAGAACGTGCGCGTCGCCTGCGAACAGATCGCTAAGGTGGCAGATGGCAAGGAGTTGGTCATCGCCCACGGCAACGGCCCGCAGGTCGGCCTGCTGGCACTGCAGGGCAATGCTTATGACGCGGCCAACCCTTACCCGCTTGACGTGCTCGGCGCCGAAACCGAGGGCATGATCGGTTACATGATCGAACAGGAGCTGGGCAACCTGCTGCCGTTCGAAGTGCCCTTCGCCACCCTGCTCACCCAGGTGGAAGTGGACAGCGCCGACCCTGCCTTCAAGAAACCGAGCAAACCCATAGGCCCGGTCTACAGCAAAGAAGATGCTGAGCGTCTGGCCGCCGATAAAGGCTGGAGTATCGCCCCGGACGGCGACAAGTTCCGCCGCGTGGTGGCCAGCCCGCGCCCGCAGCGCATCTTCGAAATCCGCCCGATCAAATGGCTGCTGGAAAAGGGCAGCATAGTAATCTGCGCCGGTGGCGGCGGCATTCCAACGATGTACGACGGCAACCAGTTACGCGGCGTCGAGGCGGTGATCGACAAAGACCTGTGCTCGGCGCTACTGGCCGAACAGCTCAATGCCGACCTGCTGGTAATCGCCACCGATGTCGACGCAGCCTATGTCGACTGGGGCAAACCCTCGCAGAAATCCATCGCCGAAGCTCATCCCGATGCCATCGAAACGCTCGGCTTCGCCGCCGGCTCCATGGGGCCAAAGGTGCAGGCCGCCTGCGAGTTCGCGCGCAATACCGGCAGCAGCGCGGTGATCGGTTCGCTGGAAAATATCGAAGCCATCGTCCAGGGTCGTTCAGGCACACGCATCAGCCTGGACTGCAAGGGCATCGTCTATCGCTGAGAGGGCATGATCATGTTCACACCCGGTCACCTGCACCGCGACAACCACGACCGCCCCGAGCACATGCGCCTGCTGCCGCCCTTCTCGGTGGACTTCTACTACGAAGTCCGCAAGGACCCGCAGCAAGGGCCGATGCTGCATATGCGCCTGGTCGGCGACGTCGACGGTCGGCACTTTGAGGAAGCGTTTGAACTGCATCGCGATGTCGCCTTCAACTTCGCCAGCGTGGCGACCCGCATCGCCGCCCGCCATGGCCTGCCTCCCAACGCCAGCCCGGTGATGCGCGGCCACGACGAGTACGACAAGGTGTTCGCCGACATCCGCAGCAAACTCAATGTCCAACCGGGCGAGCCGGTCAATCTCGATCACATCCTATGACGTAGCCCGGATGCAATCCGGGGCTCTCGCTCATTTCCCGGATTGCATCCGGGCTACGCGCAGAAACAGCCATTTATCGTCACTCCCGCGAAGGCGGGAGCCCAGATGATTCCTAGGTTCTGGATGCCCGCCTGCGCGGGCATGACGGCTTTTTCAGATGCGCTCGTTCAAACGACGTAACACCCGCTCTGCGCACAACGCCCTGCCCGTTTTCAAGCCTGCATCGTCCAACCATGCACACCCATCGCCGCCTGGCGCCCTGCCTCCGAGCGGGTCGGGTGTGGGTGGCAGGTCAGCGCGATGTCCTCGGCTGAGGCAGAAAACTCCATGGCCACGCAGTACTCGCCGATCAGTTCACCTACACTCGGGCCGATCATGTGCACGCCGAGAATCTGGTCGGTGTTGGCGTCGGCCAGAATCTTCACGAAGCCTTCAGTCTCGTGGTTGATCTTCGCCCGACTGTTGGCCGTGAAAGGAAACTTGCCGACCTTGTAGGCTCGGCCCTCTGCCTTCAGCTCCTCCTCACCCTTGCCAACGCTGGCGACTTCCGGGCGGGTGTAGATCACCCCGGGTATGACCCCGTAGTTGACCTCTGCCGCATGCCCGGCGATGCGTTCGATGCAGGCCACTGCCTCGTCTTCGGCTTTGTGCGCCAGCATCGGCCCGGAGGTGACGTCGCCGATTACCCACACGCCCGGCACGCCGCTCTGGTGCCTTTCGTTGGCGAGCATGCCGCGTTTGTCGGTGTTCAGGTCGACGTTCTCCAGCCCGAGCCCTTTGGTATACGGACGCCGACCGATGGCCACCAGCACGTAGTCTGCTTCCAGCACTTCAGCCGCGCCGCCTGCCGCCGGTTCCAGCGTCAGGGTCACACCGGACTTGCTCGTCTTAGCACCGGTAACCTTGGTACCCAGCTTGAAGCTCATGCCCTGCTTGCCCAGTGTGCGTTGCAGGGTCTTGGCCGTCTCGCCATCCAGGCCTGGACAGATGCGGTCGAGGTATTCCACCACGGTCACCTCGCTACCCAGGCGACGCCATACCGAGCCCAGCTCCAGGCCGATCACCCCGGCGCCGATCACCACCAGGTGCTTGGGCACCTCGGGCAACGACAGCGCACCGGTGGAATCGAGGATGCGCGCGTTATCGATGCTTACGCCCGGCAAGGGTGTCGGTTCGGAGCCGGTGGCGATGACGATGTTCTTCGTCTCCAGCAGGCGCTCGCCGCCTTCGCTCAGTTTGACCTGTACACGCCCGGGGCCGTCGATACGTCCCCAGCCCTTGACCCATTCCACCTTGTTCTTGCGAAACAGGAACTCCACGCCCTTGGTCAGCGCTGCGACGCTGTCGGCCTTCTGCTTCATCATCTGCGCCAGATTGAGCGTCGGCGTGACCTCAACGCCCAGGGCACTGAGCTCACCACCGGCAGCGGCCTCGTAGAGTTCGGACGCATGCAGCAACGCCTTGGACGGCATGCAACCGACGTTCAGGCAGGTGCCACCGAGGGTTTCGCGGCCTTCCACACAAGCCACCTTGAGACCCAATTGGCCGGCACGAATCGCCGCGTTGTAACCGCCAGGGCCGGCGCCAATGATGACCACGTCATAGCTGCTCATTGCTTTGTCCTCGAATCAGGGAAGTTTGCCGGCCACCGCAGCCGTGACGACCGGGCGGGTGCGCAGAAGGTGGAAGAACAGAAACGCCAGCACGGCGAACAGCGCGTTCAAGGCAACCATAGGCCAGGCCGAGCCATCCTGCAGGGCGCCCAGCAGCAGACCAGCCAGGGTGGCGCCAGCCATCTGCGAGAAGCCCATCAGCCCCGCCGCCAATCCGGCACGCTGCGGGTTGGGGATCACCGCACCGGCAACGGCGGCCGGCAGCAACATGCCGCCGCCCAGCGTCACCAATAATTGCGGCAGCGACAGCCCCAGAAGCGACAGGCCAAACAGCAGGTAGATCGTCAAGGTCAGCAACGACCCGAGCAGCACCAGCGCGACACCGATGCCTACCACCCGCTGTGGCCCCAAGCGCTGCACATTGCGCAGGGTGAACAGCGCGCCGCCGAGCAGGCCGGAAACGACCAGAGCAAAAGTCAGCCCATATTGCGCGGCGCTCAGCCCCAGCAGGCCGATGTACACCGACGACGAGCCGGCCACCACGACGAACATCGAGCCGTAGGTGCAGGCAATGGTTAGTGCCAGCGCGCGGCAACTGGGCCACACCAGCCGGTAACTGGCCCACAGGCCGTTGAGCCGGCCAGCCTGGGGATCGCGCTGCAGGTGCGTCTCGCGGTAGCGGGTGAACACGGAGAGCAACGCCAGGCTACCAAGCACCACGGTCGCCAGCAGTGGCGCGCGCCAGCCGCCGTATTGGGTCAGCAGGCCACCGACCACTGGCGACAGCACGATGGCCGCAAACATGCCCAGCACCGTCAGCGCCAGGGCCGGCCCCGCCTGCTCCTGCCACACGTCACGGACGATGGCCCGCGCCAGCACCAGCGCCGCGCAGGCGCCCAGCCCCTGCAGCACACGCATGCCGATCAACACCTCGATGTTCGGCGCCAGCAGCATGCCCAGGGTCGCCAGCAGATAAAGGCTCAAACCGCTGAGCAACACCGGGCGCCGCCCGAGCCGATCCGACAGCGGGCCCAGCACCAATTGCCCCAAGCCGAAGGCGCCGACGAACAGCGACAGCGCCAGCAGGCTGCTGCCAGGCTTGGCCTGCAGCCCACGCTCCAGCTCACCCAGGGCGGGAATCAGTAACTGCGTGGACGTCTCTCCCAGCGCGGTGAGCAGCATCAGAATGATCAACAGAACGCGGGAAGGCTGCATGACAAGGCTCCGATCGACAGCGACTGGCGGCTGTTTATATTTCAACCATAATATGAAACATTGAATGTCGTCCATCATATTTATTCGGAGCCCGTATGACTGCCTTATCCCGAGACGCTCGCCTCGCCACCTGGATCGCCGAAGAACAGGCCATTCGCAATCAACTCGCCGCCCCGGGCACCCTCAGCCTGGCGGAAGTGGCCGCCATGTCGCCGATGGATTTCTTCGACGGCATCGGCCGCGGCGACCTGCCCTCCCCGCCGATCAACGCCGTGCTCGACTTCACTCCGGTGCAATGGGCCAGCGGCCTGTTCGTGTTCCAGGGCTCGCCGGATCAGCGCCACTACAACCCGCTGGGCAGCGTGCACGGCGGCTACATCGCGACCCTGCTCGACTCCTGCATGGGCTGCGCCGTACATACCTTGCTCAAACCGGGGCAGGGCTACACCACCGCAGACCTGCGAGTGAGCTACATCCGCGCGCTGCGCAGCGAGACCGGACCGGTGCGCGCGGAAGGCCGGATCATTCATGTCGGTCGCTCCACCGCCTTGGCTGAAGGGCGTCTCTATGATGTCGACGAACGCCTGTATGCCGTTGCCTCCACCACTTGCCTGATTCTCGATATGAATGCGCCGCGCCAGAACAGCGACGCCAGTGTAAGATGACAAGCACCATTTGATAGACAGACGAGGCCCGCCATGCGCTATTCGGAAGACCACAAGGCCAAGACTCATCAACGCATCATCGAAGAAGCGGCCCTGCGTTTTCGCCGCGATGGAGTCGGGGCCACCGGCCTGCAGCCACTGATGAAAGCGCTCGGCCTGACCCATGGCGGTTTCTACGCGCACTTCAAATCCAAGGACGACCTGGTCGAAACCGCGCTGCAGCACGCCGTACAGACGCTGGAAAGCAGCACAGCCGAGTCGCTGGAAGGAGCCGAAGCGCCGCTGCAGACGTTCATCCAGCATTACTTGTCCAGCCTGCATCGCGCCAACCCTGGCGCTGGCTGCCCACTGCCGACCATCTCTGCGGAGCTCGGCCAGCGCGGCGAACCCAGCGCCACCAGCGATGTGATCGTGCGCAACCGCCTGGCGCTGATCGAGAACAACCTGAAAGGCGAAGACGCGGAAGACGAAAGCGTGCTGATGCTTTCGGCCATGGTCGGCGCCCTGCTGCTGTCGCGTAGCGTCAAGGATCCTGAGCTATCCGACCGCCTGCTGAAAACCACCCGTCGCCTGCTGATCGAGCAGGCGCAGGACGCGTAATGACAAGGCTATGCCTGAGTTAACTGTGCATTCGTAGGAGCGGATTTATCCGCGAAATTCGCGGCTGAAGCCGCTCCTACAACGTCACTCACGTGCACATAGCCAATAAAGAGACTGCTTCGGACTCACTTGTAGCGCGCAGCCGCCTGGTTGCGCGACAGGTTCGGCCCCAAGGCAGCGCGGGCAGCGACGAAGGCGTCCCAGTCGGCTGCATTCGGCAGCGAGGGTATGGTCACCAGTTCGCCCTGATCGAAACCAGCCAGCGCTGCATCGACCATCTCGCCCACTTCCATGATCATCGACGGCGGCAGCGCCGACGCATCGGTGCCGCTGCGCTCCCAGATTTCGGTGCGAGTCACGCCTGGCATCACCGCCTGCAGCTGCACCCCCGAACCACGCAATTCGCCAGCCAGGGTCTGGGTCAGGCTCAGCACATAAGCCTTGGTCGCGCTGTACACGGCGTTGAACATTTCCGGCGCCAGCGCCACAACCGAGCCGAGGTTGATGATGCCGCCACGCCCAGCCGCGGAGAAATTGGCTGCAGCCGCGGCCGCCAGACGCGTCAAGGCCACCACGTTGAGCTGGATCATGGTCTCGGCCTGGTCAAGATCGGCGGACGCCAATGGACCGTTCATGGCGACACCGGCGTTGTTCACTAGCAAAGCGACATTCGAGTCCTCGCGCAGACGCTTTTCCACCTTGAGCACATCGGCCTTGAGGGTGAGATCCGCCGGCATCACCTCGACCGCAACGCCGTACTCGGCGCCCAGGCGCTTGGCAAGGGTCTGCAGACGCTGAGCATCACGCGCCACCAGCAGCAAGTCATGGCCGCGCCGGGCCAGGCGCTCGGCATAAGTGGCGCCGATGCCAGACGAGGCTCCGGTGATCAGGGCAGTTCCGAGGGCGGATTGGGTATTCATGGCAAGTCTCCAGGGAGTGTGATGAGTGAGAAGGCATCCTCTCACCAATAAGATTACAGTCATAATTTAAAAAAATTATATTACGACCATAATCAAACTAATCAAGCACAGCGCTGGAAAAGCATCACAGCAGCCGCCAGACGGTGGCGCACCAAGTTATGGCTGTTTTTGTCCTTCTGGTCAGAAAAAGGTGCATCGATGGCACTGGAGCAAACCTGAAAATTCCGCGCATCCTTTTGATTTGCAAGGGATATTCACAATCAAGAGAATTGGCGCCGTTTTTGCTCTAGCAGCACCAGCCTGACCAGACGGACAGGTTTAAAAACGCCGGGAGCGATTTTTGACGTCGGCTCCGCAAGGGCGACCGCCATGAATGGCAGGCAAAAAACCATAACGACACGTCTTAACCACCAGGAGCTTTCATGAATCGCACTCTCTCTTCGCTGGCACTGGCCGGCGGTTTGCTGGCCGGCGGCCAGGCCATTGCCGGTGACCTGATGCAGTGGCAGAACAACAGCCTGACCTACCTCTATGGCCAGGACTTCAAGATCGACCCGGAAATCCAGCAGACCATCACCTTCGAGCACGCCAGCGGCTGGAGCTTCGGTGACCTGTTCCTGTTCGTCGACGTGATCAAGTACAACACCGACGCCACCAACGGCGCGGGTGACGGCCATACCTTCTATGGCGAATTCAGCCCGCGCTTCTCGCTGGGCAAGATCACCGGTGCCGACTTCTCCTTCGGGCCGATCAAGGACGTGCTGATCTCCACCACCTACGAATTCGGTGAAGACGACGTCGAGTCCTACCTGATCGGCCCGGCGGTCGACCTGGACATCCCCGGCTTCGATTACTTCCAGCTCAACACCTACCTGCGCACCACCGACGGCAGCCGCCCCGGCAGCAACGTCTGGCAGATCACCCCGGTGTGGAGCTACACCATCCCCGTCGGCGAATCGGACATCCTCATCGATGGTTTCATGGACTGGGTGGTGGACAACGACAGCAACCGCCGTGGCGACTACCACGCAAACCTGCACTTCAACCCACAGATCAAGTACGACCTGGGCAAGGCGCTGAAGTGGGGCGAGAAGCAGCTCTACGTCGGTATCGAATACGACTACTGGAAGAACAAGTACGGCATCAAGGACGGCGGATTCGTCAGCGAGAACTTCGTAGGTTCTACCGATCAGAACACCGCCAGCCTGCTGGTCAAAGCGCACTTCTGATCGTTTGCCCCCTTCCTGAATGGCCAAGGTCGCAGCCACTTGCGACCTTCTGCCAATGCCATCGACCAGCCTGGCGTGGTTAGCTGCACGGCATCACCAGACCTTCACCCAAGGATGGACGATGCCACCGCGTATCCTGCTGCTTACCTGCCTTGCCATGCTGGCCTTCGCCGGCAACTCGCTGCTGTGCCGCTTGGCACTGCGTGAAACCGACATCGATGCCGCCAGCTTCACGGCGATCCGCCTGCTCGCCGGCGCTCTGACGCTCTGGCTGTTGCTCAGGCTGAGGCAGGCCAGGCAACCCGTCGCAGGCAACTGGCCAGGCGCACTGGCACTGTTCACTTACGCCGCAACGTTTTCCTTCGCATATCTGCAGCTGGATACCGGCATCGGCGCCCTGCTGCTGTTCGGCTCGGTGCAATTGAGCATGCTGCTCTGGGGCTTGCTGCATGGCGAACGCCTGGGGCTGGGCGCCAGCCTCGGCACGGCGCTGGCGACGGCCGGCCTGCTGGCGCTGCTGCTGCCCGGCGCCAGTGCGCCACCACTGTTGGCGGCCTTGCTGATGCTGCTGGCCGGCATCGCCTGGGGAGCGTACTCACTGCTGGGGCGTGGCCAGGGTGATCCGCTGGCCGTGACCGCTGGCAACTTCCTGCGTGCAGCCCCATTGGCCCTGCTGCTGGCGCTGGTGCTGCTGCCACAGCTCGACTGGGACGGGCCAGGCCTGTTCTACGCCTTGCTGTCCGGCGCCCTGACCTCCGGCGTTGGCTACGCCATCTGGTACAGCGCCCTGCCAGGACTACGCGCCAGCCAGGCCGCCACGGTGCAACTGAGCGTGCCGATTCTCGCCGCTCTCGGCGGCAGCCTGCTGCTGAGCGAGGCGTTGTCTTTGCGACTGACCTTGAGCGCCATCGCCGTGCTCGGCGGCATCGCACTGGTGCTGGGCAGCCGGCAACGTGCCGGGAGCTAATGGCGCGCACCGCGGTCTTCTATCCTGAACCCATCAAGTCCAGGGAAGATCGTCATGCCTCGTCTGCTCCGTCTCTGCCTCATCAGCCTGCTCGCGGCCAGCCTGGGCGCCTGCGCCAGCCTGAGCAATCGTGATCCGCTACGGGTTGATTTGGTCGGCCTGGAACCTTTGCCCGGTCAGGGCCTGGAAGTGCGTTTCGCGGTCAAGCTGCGAGTGCAGAACCCCAATGACAGCGCGGTGAGCTTCAACGGCATGGCATTGGATCTGGACGTAAACGGCCAGCCGCTGGCCAGTGGCGTCAGCGACCAGAGCGGCAGCGTGCCACGCTTCGGCGAGACGGTACTGAGCGTCCCGGTGAGCATTTCGGCGTTTTCAGTGGTGCGTCAGGCCTGGGGCGCGGCCGGCTATCAACCCGGCCAGGAAGTGCCCTACGTGCTGCGCGGTAAACTCGCCGATGGCCTGTTCGGCACGCGTCGCTTCAGCGACAGCGGCACCCTGAACTGGCCGCAACCGCCAAGCCCCTACTGACGCAGGGACCAGCGGCGCGTTTGGCGCGGATCAGGCAGCCTGACGGCTGTTGCGCGAGGCGACTCGGCGGTGACAGGCGTCACCGAAAGCCTGGAAGATCTTCACCGAATCCGGGTTCAGTGCAGCCTGCCATTCCGGGTGCCACTGCACCGCGAACAGGAAGGGCGACAGGCTCGGCGCATGCACTGCCTCGATCAGACCATCCTCGGCGGTGGCCAGCACTTCCAGCCCCTTGCCCAGGTTGCGAATGGCCTGGCCGTGCAGGGAGTTGACCTGAATCTCTTCCTTGCCCATCAGCTCGGCGAACCAGCTACCGGCTACCGGGCGCACACTGTGGCTGGGCGCGTACTGCACCTCGACCGGGTCCTCGGGATTCTCGCGATGGTCGTTGAAACCCGGCTCGGCGTAGACCTTCTGGTAGATGTCGCCACCCAGCGCCACGTTGATTTCCTGCATGCCGCGGCAGATACCGAAGATCGGCAGACCGCGAGCGATGGCGGCACGGATCAACGGTAGATCGAACAGATCGCGATCGCGGTCCTGGCCTTTGTTCGGCGTCTCGTTTTCCTGGCCATAGAGCGCCGGGTCGATGTTGCTGCCGGCACCTGTCAGGTACACGCCATCAGCCATGTCCAGGTACTGTTCGAGGTCGTCGATGCCACAGCAGGTGGGCACCAGCACCGGCACGCACCCGGAGAACTCGACCAGGGGCTGAATGTATTTGTGGGTCATTACCTGATAGTCGTGGCCCTTGCGCTCTTGAGCGCCCATGGACATCAACACGATGGGCTTGCGGAGATTGTTCTTGCTGGGGGTATTGCGGATCTTGTTGTCGGACATACGTCACCTTGGGACAGGCCGGGCCTATCGTTGCTGTGCAGACCGCTGGCCAGCAGAACACCCTGCTGTAGCACGTGCGGCCTGTTTGGCTAACCCCGCGCACCGAGACTCATCCTGAGCCTGAGTGCCGCCTTCCGACGGCGGCTCGAACCGGGTCAACTCCATCCAGAGAGGGGCTGCAGCGACGCTGCCCGTTACCCGGTTCGGCAACGGAATCTGCAGCCAGTCTGCCCGAGCCGTAAAATATGTCAAACAAATCTGCTCGAGATTTTCTGATACCTCATTGATTGCATATCAAGTGAACGCCCATAAAAAGGCATTTCAAGGGAAATACAGGCAAATCACCTACCAATGAAAAGTCCAATATTTAAAACACCCGTATCTCGGAGGTTCCACGTCCTAGAGCGGCGCCCGCGAACAAAACCCTATATAATCTGCGGTTTATTCCTGCTCACCGAGGACAAGCCTTGACCGCTCTGCCGCCCTGCCCAAAATGCAACTCCGAATACACCTACGAAGACGGCACGCAGCTGGTCTGCCCCGAATGTGCCCACGAGTGGAAAGCCGGCGAGAGCGCCGAGAACAGCGATGATGCGCGCGTGATCAAGGACTCGGTCGGCAACCTGCTGCAGGACGGCGACACCATCACCGTGATCAAGGATCTCAAGGTCAAAGGCTCGTCGCTGGTGGTTAAGGTGGGTACCAAGGTGAAGAACATCCGCCTGGTCGACGGCGATCACGATATCGACTGCAAGATCGATGGCATCGGTGCGATGAAGCTCAAGTCCGAGTTCGTCCGTAAGGTCTGATTTACAGCCGTCCCTCGCAGAAATTGACTAGCCTGAAAACAGGCCGGTCATGAGGAACGCCGTCATGCGCTATCTGCTGCTCGCTCTACTGGCTCTGACCCATTCGCTGGCAGCACAGCCCTGGCGGGTAGTGGGCGACGAACAGTTCGCCCCCTACAGCTTCGTCACCGCCGAGGACGATACGCCGCACGGGCTCGATGTCGAACTGGTCGACGCGGTACTGCGCGAAGCGCAGGTGCCGTATGAAATCCGCCTTTACCCCTGGGAGCGCGTCAAGCGCATGCTCGACCGCGGGGAAGTACAGATGGCCTTCCAGTTCGCCGGCACACCGCAACGTCAGCAGCAATACGAGCTGGTCGGTCCGCTGCGCAGCGGCTCGACCGTGTTCATGACCACTGCCAAGACCGCGATCAGCGACTGGAAGACGCTGGATGACCTGTCGCCGTACGTGATCGGCCAGGTTCGCGGCTATGCCTATGAAGAAAACTTCGACCGCACCGATCTGGCCCGTGACACCAGCGCCCAGAATCCACGGCAACTGGTGTCGATGCTGCTGGCCGGACGCATCGACATCATCGTCGGCGACCATACCCAACTGCTCTATTTCATTCGCGAACAGCGCGCCCAGGAACAGGTACGCGTGCTACCTCGCCCGCTGATCCAGATGCCGCGCTTCGTCGCCTTCGCCAAGGGTGATACCGAGCGCGCCCGGCAGTTTTCCGAAGCGCTGGTGCGCCTGCGCAAGGCCGGCACGCTGGATGAGATTCAGCAACGCTGGCACCAGTGACGCGCTACTGCACCGGCAGGAAATTCAGCAGGAACAGGCTCTGGGCGTAGTTGGCGCCCATCCGCCGGTAACGCTCTTCCAGCACATGGGTGAGCAGATCGAGGCGCGCCACCATCTTGCCGAACTCCACTGCATAGCTGAGGTTGTTGCCCTGCTCGGAGAACTCGTTGGATAGCAGCATCGGCTGACCCGTGGCATCACGCCGTTGCGAGAGCATCCAGCCGGCCTTCTCCAGATTGCGCGCGGCGTTGTGGATGAACTGCGCATTGAAGCTGTCGGTCAGGTAGAACTCAGTGCGGCCACCGTGAGCCGTCACCAGCATGCTGCCAATGGCATAGGTGAAGGCTGCCACGCGGTCGCCTTGAAATGCCGGGCTCAGCGAATAATCCAGCGCAGCGACATCACGTCGGCCGCCCAAGGTTGGCCAGTCCTGGTTATGTTCGATGGCGTACTGGATAGCGCGCTCGGCAGCAGCGGCGTCGGGCAGGGAATTCTTGCGCCATTCGCGTGGGTTACGTTGATACAGCTTGTTCATCAGCCGATAGAGGCTGTTGAGGTTGTTACGCATGGCCAGGGTAGCCATGCGATCGACGTCCGTCTGCAGCACCTCGGTGGGTTTGAGCGGATTGCGCGTGTGCAGGATGGAATCGTTATCCAGACGACCACTGCAGCCGCTGAGCAGCAACAGCACAGCCAGCACCGGCAGCACTAACCGCTGCAAACATACCGAGTTGTTGATTGGCCTGCCGTGTGCAGCAGACGCTGGCCTCGCTCCCATGCAGAGGTTCCCTGGCTGGCACGCGCCCCAATGGCGCGCGCAACACTCAGAACCTCAGTAAAGCGCAAAAATTCCACATTGCCTGTGCCCTGGCGCATAAATCGTGCCGATCAACGCACGACACGGCAGGAAAATGCGCCTGCTCAGGCCGGATTAGCGGCCCATTGCTCCAACCGCGTGACGCTTTCGCGGTACGGCTTGAGGCTCTTGGCCAGGAGGATGATCGACGTCGACACTGCCAGGGTGGTGATGATCAGCAGCGAATAGCGCAGCGCGGCGTCATCGGCGAAGACGAAGTCGGTGACCAGCGCCACGGCGGTCGGCCCCACTCCCAAGCCGATCAGAGTGATGACGAACAGATAGATGGCCGACGCCTGGCCGCGCATCGAATTGGGCATGATTTCCTGGATCGCCGCTGGCGCCACGCCGAACGGCATGCTCAGGCAGAACACCGTGGGGGCCATCAGCACGCTGGCCCAGAATCCGCTGTCCACCAAGGGATACAGCACCACCATGGGTAAGGCCCCCAGGGCCGCGTAAAGGCCGACACGCATGTTGGCATCGCTGCGCCCGCGCTTGGCCATCCAGTCAGCCAGTCGCCCACCAAAGACGATCCCCAGGCAACCGAACACCGCAACGATACTGCCGTAGACGATGCCGACCTGGCCGGCATCCCAACCGTGGGTACGGATGAAGAAGGTCGGTATCCAGGCGGCGCTACCGTAACCGGCGAAGGCCAAACCGGCGAAGCCGAAGTTGTGCAGCAGCACGGTACGTCGATTGGCACGAATGTAGCGCCCCACTTCGCTGAGCGGCACCGCCACCCCAGCACCGGCGCCACGCCGAGCAGGCTCCTTGACCGCGAGCATCAACAACGTGAAGAGCACGCCGGCACCGCCGAGAATGAGGAAGATAAGCTGCCAGGGACGCACCTCACCCAGCACCGGCAACGTAACGTCGCCCTGCGCAGAGGCAAACTGAATGACCAGGCCGCCAACCAGAAAGGCCAGGCCCGAGCCGAGGTAGACGCCCATGGAATAGACGCTGATGGCCGTGGCCCGGCGCTCGGCGGGAAAGCTGTCGGCAATCAGCGAATAGGCGGCGGGCGACAACGCCGCCTCGCCCACACCCACGCCGATGCGGCACAGGAGGAACTGCCAGTACAGCTTGGCCATGCCGCAAGCGGCGGTAGCGGCGCTCCAGAACAGAATGCCGACAGCGATCAGCCCGCGCCGACTGCGGGTATCGGCCACACGGCCCAGCGGAATGCCGCACACGGTATAGAACAGAGCGAACGACAGGCCCATCAGCAGGCTCATCTGCGTGTCATTGATCGCCAGATCGCGGCGAATGGGCTCGACCAGCAAGTTGAGAATCTGCCGATCAACGAAGGACAGGACATACGCCACCATCAGGATGGCAACAGTGGTCCAGGCTCGGGCACTGGAGGGATAGCCGTTATTTTTGTTATGCACGGACGCTCTCCTCGGCACCGCTTAGGGGGGCTTCTAAAAACGTAGGCGAGGCAGTCAGCGCAATACCGATGGCGGCCCCGCAAAAACAGGCGAAAAACGCTCGGAGTCGCGCTCGACTTTACGAGTTGTAAATGAGCATTTGACCGGGCTGGCGTTCCAGCCTGTTTTTAACGCAGCGATGACAACGCAGATAGTTTTTAGAAGTGCCCTTGACGCGATGCGCGACGGTTGAAAGAGTCGCCAGCTTAGGACGATATAAACAGCAGTGAGTATCGCTCGAAGGTGTTATCAGGTCGGCGAATGCTTCATACCCGCCGAGGCGAATGGCTCGCCCCGACGGTCAACGGGCCCTCAGACCATGACGGGCGCGCGCTCGCACAACACCTTCAACGCCGCCGCCCAGTCAGGATGATCGTTCAGGCAGGGCACCAGCTGCAGGCTTTCGCCACCGGCCTCGACGAACTGCTCGCAGCCACGGTCGCCGATCTCCTCCAGGGTTTCGATGCAGTCGGCGACGAACGCCGGGCACATCACCAGCAGCTTCTTCACGCCCTGCGCCGCCAACTCGTCGAGACGCGTCTCGGTGTAGGGCTCGATCCACTTGGCGCGCCCCAGGCGCGACTGGAAGCTCACCGACCACTGCTCCGGGCGCAGGCCCATGCGCTGAGCGAACAGCTCGGCGCTGCGCAGGCATTGCGCGCGGTAACAGTTGGCGAGTACCGCGGGCGAAGCGCTGCTGCAGCAGTCGTCGCCTTTCAGGCAGTGACCGCTGGGATCGAGCTTATGCAGGTGACGTTCCGGCAGGCCGTGGAAGCTCAGCAGCAGGTGATCGAATTCCTGCTCCAGGTAAGGCTTGGCACTAGCGCCCAGGGCGTCAAGATACTCCGGCTGATCGTAGAACGGCGGCAGCGTGGACAGGCGCATGTCCAACCCACGCTCACGCACCACCCGCTTGACCTCCTCGATCACCGTGGTGGTGGTGCTGTCGGCAAACTGCGGATACAGCGGCGCCAGGGTCACTTCACGAATCCCCTGCGCGGCCAGACGCTGCAGGGTCGACTCGATGGACGGTTCGCCATAACGCATGGCCAGTTCCACCGGACCCTGGGTCCACTGAGCCTTCATCGCTTCCTGCAGACGGCGGCTGATCACTACCAGCGGCGAACCGTCTTCCCACCAGATCGAGGCATAGGCGTGCGCCGATGCCGCAGGACGCTTGATCAGAATCAGCGACACCAGCAATCGACGCAGCGGCCAGGGTAGGTCGATCACGTAGGGATCCATCAGGAACTGATTGAGGTAACGGCGAACATCGGCTACTTCGGTGGACGCGGGCGAACCCAGGTTAACCAGCAACAATGCGTGATCGGTCATGCGAAATCCTAGCTATTGGTGGCCCAGTAGATCGGCTAGTGCCACATCCAGATGGGTGAAACGAAAACTGAAACCTGCCTCCAGCAGACGCGTCGGCACGGCGCGCTGACCGCCCAGCAGCAACTCGGACATCTCGCCCAATGCAGCGCGCAGGACGAAGGCCGGCGCCGGGAAAATGGTCGGGCGACTCAGCGCTTGTCCCAACGCCTTGGTGAACTCGGCATTACGCACCGGTAGCGGCGCGCAGGCATTATAAGGACCGCGAGAATCTCCGTGCTGCAAGAGAAACTCGATCAGCCCGATTTGATCGGCGATATGAATCCAGGGCATCCACTGCCGGCCATCACCTATCCGGCCGCCAACACCAAGCTTGAACGGCAGCAACAAACGCTTGAGCATGCCGCCGTCAGGGCTCAGCACCAGGCCGGTGCGCACCAGTACCACACGAACCCCCAACTCCTCGGCGCGTTGTGCAGTTTCTTCCCAGGCGCCACACAACTGGGCGGCGAAATCATCGGTGACCTGCGGCGTATCTTCACTCAGCTCACGTTCACCGCCGTTGCCGTACCACCCCACCGCCGAGCCCGACAACAACACCGCTGGACGCTGTGTACGCCCCTGCAGCCAGGCCAGCAACTGCTCGGTCACCCCAATACGGCTGGACCATAGCAGCGCCTTGCGCTTGCTGCTCCAGGGGCGGTCAGCAATGGGCGCGCCGGCCAGATTGATCACCGCGTCCAGTGGTTCTTCACCCAGCTCTTCAAGCCGGGCAATGCCTCGAACATCGGCCCCGCAGAGGCGCGCGACCTTGCTTGGCTCACGACTCCAGACAGTCAGGCGGTGGCCCTGCTCGCTCCAGTGCGCGCAGAGCGCTCGTCCGATCAGACCGGTGCCGCCGGTCAGCAGGATATGCATGGCATCGTCCTCGCATGGCAATGGAAGAAACTTCACCTTTAGTCTGGTTCATGACGCGCATACCTGTCGCGTTTGTCCTAAACCTAAAGCAAGGGAGCGCCGCTTTCGGCGACAGCTGTACATGAAAACACTCTTGTATAGCTTTTGTCCAAACCTTAGCCTGTATAGCATTCAGTGCTGACGAGGTAACCATGAACGCACCCATCGCCATCATTGGCACCGGCATCGCAGGGCTATCCGCCGCCCAGGCCCTGCACGCCGCCGGCCAGAATATCGAACTTTTCGACAAGAGCCGTGGTAGCGGCGGGCGCATGGCGAGCAAGCGCAGTGACGCAGGCAGCCTGGATCTCGGCGCACAATACTTCACCGCACGCGACCGCCGCTTTGTCGAGGTGGTGCAGCAATGGCAAGCGCGTGGCTGGGTCGCCGAGTGGCAACCGAGCCTGTACAACGCCCAGGACGGCCAGCTCAGCGCCTCACCTGACGAGCAACTGCGCTGGGTCGGCAGCCCGCGCATGAGCGCCATCACCCGAGCCATGCTCGGCGCCCTGCCGGTCAAATTCAGTTGCCGTATCACCGAAGTGTTCCGTGGCGACCGCTACTGGAGCCTGCTCGATGCCGAAGGCAACAGCCACGGCCCCTTCAGCCATGTGATCGTTGCTACGCCCGCGCCCCAAGCCAGTGCCCTGCTGGCAGCCGCGCCGAAACTGGCTGGCACCGCAGCGAGCGTGATCATGGACCCGACCTGGGCGGTGGCGCTGGGCTTCGAACGCCCGCTTGATACCCGCGTGGAAGGCTGCTTCGTGCAGGACAGTCCGCTCGACTGGCTGGCGCGCAATCGCAGCAAACCCGGCCGCGACAACCACCTCGACACCTGGGTGCTGCACGCCAGCAGCGCCTGGAGCCGACAGAACCTGGATATGCCCAAGGAAGCGGTGATCGAACAATTGCACGGCGCCTTCGCCGAGCTCATCGGTTGCGCCGTGCCGGCCCCGAGCTTCACCCTCGCCCACCGCTGGCTGTATGCCCGCCCGGCACAGGCGCATCAGTGGGGGGCACTGGCCGACGCCGACCTCGGCCTGTACGCCTGTGGCGACTGGTGCCTGTCGGGCCGCGTCGAAGGTGCCTGGATCAGCGGCCAGGATGCTGCACGCCGCCTGCTCGAGCACCTGCAATGAGCACGCCCGACAAGCGCCGTCTCAACCCACGCAAACTGCTGTTGTCGAAATGGACGGCCGCGCAGCCGCAGAATCGCGAGCGTCATTTCCTGGTGACCGAACTGATCCGCGACGAGCAAGACAACGTCCTCGGCGTCGAGCTGCAAGCGGTGCTCACACAACGCAGCCAGCAGCTCGACTGGCGTCAACTGCAAGATACCGAGCGCTGGCTGCAAGGTTGGCGCTGACCTCCAAGGCGATAGCTTGTGATGCCACCTCGGGCAGACACCACTTACCCACACAAGAAAACCAATACCAAACCTATACAAAGCATTTGACTTGTATAACTACACACCTATGATAGACGCAAGTTGTACATGGATTACTGCATGTACAAGGTCTAACGAGGTCAGGTTATGCAAGCGAGCAAAGCCAAACTGGGCATCAGCGCCTGCCTGCTGGGCGCCGAAGTCCGCTATAACGGCGGCCACAAGCTGTCGCGCCTGTGCAGCCGCAGCCTCACCGAACACTTCGATTTCATCCCGGTTTGCCCCGAGGTCGGCATCGGCATGTCGATCCCGAGGGAACCGATTCGTCTGGTTGGCGACCCGAACGCGCCGCGCGCTGTCGGCAGCGTCGACCGCTCGCGCGACGTCACCGATGCCCTGGCCGCCTACGGCGAGCGCATGGCCAACGAGCTGCAAGGCATCAGCGGCTACATTTTCATGCAGCAGTCGCCCTCCTGCGGCCTGGAGCGGGTCAAGGTCTACCAGGAAGGCGGACGCCCGAGCGAGCCGGGCCGCGGCATCTTCGCCGCCGCCTTCTGCGCGCGGCACCCGGATCTGCCGGTGGAAGAAGACGGTCGCCTCAACGACCCGGTCCTGCGCGAGAACTTCATCACCCGCGTATACGCCCACGCCGAATGGCAACGCCTGCTGCTGCAAGGCCTGACGCGCCGTTCACTGATCGCCTTCCACTCGCGCTACAAGTACCTGCTGATGGCCACCGATCCGGTGCGCTACAAGTCGCTCGGGCGCATGCTCGGCGACCTCAGCCAGCACGACCTGGGCGAACTGGCGCCGCGCTATTTCAGCGAACTGATGAGCGCGCTGAAGAAATGCGCCACCCGTGGCACCCACAGTAATGTGCTGCAGCACCTGAGCGGCTACCTCAAACGCACCCTGAGTGCCGACGAGAAGCAGGAGATGCAGCAACTGATCGGCCAATATCGCGAGGGCATCGTGCCGCTAGTGGTACCGCTGACGCTGCTCAAGCACCACTTCCGCCGTCACCCGGATCGCTACATCGCCGAACAGGCGTATCTGCAGCCGCACCCCGAGCCACTCAGCCTGCGCAACGCGCTGTGATGCCATGACCAGCGAAACCATCGCCGAAGAAGAAACCGGCCACGACTACCGCCAGGCGCTCGACGAGGGCTACCTGCCGATCCGCGAGGTAGCCCGCAGCACCGGCATCAACGCCGTCACCCTGCGTGCCTGGGAACGCCGCTATGGCCTGATCGTGCCGTACCGTACGCCCAAGGGACACCGCCTCTACTCGCCGGCCAACCTCGCGCGCATCAACGCCATCCTCGCCTGGCTGGCGCGCGGCGTTGCAGTCGGTCAGGTCAAGGCGCTGCTCGACCATGGGCAGGTGCCACAAGCAGCTCATACCGATATCTGGTCACGTCAGCGCAACGAACTGCTCGGCTGCATCGCCCAGCTCAACGAGCGACGGCTCGACGATCGTTTCAACTCGGCATTGGCGCTCTACCCGGCCAGCACCCTGGTGGAACAACTGCTGTGGCCGCTGCTAGGTGACTTGCGTCAGCGCTGGCAAGGCCAGTTCGGTGCCCGCGCCGAGCAGGTGTTCTTCCTCTCCTGGCTGCGCAGCAAGCTGGCCACCCGTATCTACCACTGCAATCGCCAGGTCGGTGGCGCGCCGCTGCTGCTGATCAACCTCGGCGAAGCACCGATGGAGCCGGGCCTGTGGTTGTGCGCCTGGCTGGCCAGCGCCAGTGATTGCCCGGTAGAGGTCTTCGATTGGCCACTACCGCCCAATGAACTGTTGACGGCGGTGGAGCATATCGACCCACGCGCCGTGCTGCTGTACGCCGAAGAAGCCCTGGACGGTGCCCTGGTGCGCCGCCAGTTACCCCGCCTGGCCGAACAATGCCAGGTGCCGTTGTTGCTCGCTGGCCCCGCCGCCCACATTCACCGCGACTCGTTGACTAATCTGGAATCGGCCAGCGACCCGCTCACCGCGCACGCCTGGCTATTGCGCCGTGGCTTGCTCGGCACCCAAGAGGTCCCCCCATGCAGCAACTGATGTGGTTTCGCAGCGACCTGCGCACCCAGGACAACACCGCCCTGAGCCACGCCATGAGCAGCGGCGCGACCATCGCCCTGTATCTGGTCACGCCCGGCCAGTGGCAGCGCCATGACGATGCCGCGAGCAAGGTGGACTTCTGGCTGCGCAACCTGGCGGAGCTTAGCAAGTCACTGGCGGCGCTCAATGTGCCGCTACTGGTGCGTCATTGTGACGACTGGAGCGAGGCACCGGCGCACATCGCCGAGGTCTGCCACGCTCACAATATCTGCGCCGTGCACGTCAACGAGGAATACGGCATCAACGAAAGCCTGCGCGATCAGCGGGTCTGCGCCTACCTCAACCAGCAGGCCATCGCCTGGCACAGCTACCTCGATCAACTGTTGTTCAAGCCTGGCAGCGTACTGACCCGCTCCGGCGGCTACTTCCAGGTCTACAGCCAGTTCCGCAAGGTGTGCTACGAGCGCCTGCACACGTCCCTGCCGGCCTTGATCGCCGCACCGAAGGCACAAACGCCGCTGGCCATCAGCAGTGACGCCGTTCCCGAAACCGCAGAGGGTTTCGCCACACCCAGCGATAGCCTGCGTCTGCTCTGGCCCGCCGGCGAGCACACCGCGCTGCAGCGCCTGGAGCGCTTTGCCGATGAGCAGATGGCCTATTACAAGGACGAACGCGACTTCCCTGCCAAGCCTGGCACCAGCCAGCTGTCGGCCTACCTGGCCGCCGGCGTGGTATCGCCACGGCAATGCCTGCATGCCGCACTGGCGGCCAATCAGGGCGAGTTCGACAGTGGCAACCCAGGCGTCGTCACCTGGATCAACGAGCTGCTCTGGCGTGAGTTCTACAAGCACACACTGGTCGGCTATCCACGAGTATCGCGCCACCGCGCCTTCCGCCTGGAAACCGAGGCTGTGCCATGGCGCCACGCCCCCGAAGACCTGGCCGCCTGGCAAGAGGGCCGCACCGGCCTGCCGATCATCGATGCGGCCATGCGCCAACTGCTGGAAACCGGCTGGATGCACAACCGCCTGCGCATGATCGTCGCCATGTTCCTGACCAAGAACCTGCTGATCGACTGGCGCGAAGGCGAGCGCTTCTTCATGCGCCACCTGATCGACGGCGACCTGGCGGCGAACAACGGTGGCTGGCAGTGGAGCGCCTCCACCGGCACCGATGCGGCGCCCTACTTCCGCATTTTCAATCCGATCAGCCAGTCGCAGAAATTCGATCCCGATGGCCAGTTCATTCGCCAGTGGGTGCCGGAACTGGCCGGGCTGAACAAGCGCGATATTCATGACCCGTCCGCACTGGGCGGCCTGTTCGCGCCCGCCGGTTATCCACGCCCGATCGTCGATCTGTCACGCTCGCGTGAACGCGCGCTGGCGGCGTTCAAGAACCTGTCTTCGCGGGAGGTTCCGGCATGAGTGCATTTCTTCACGACTTCGCCGAGCGTTTCGCCGCGCTGAACAAGGACAACCTCGATATGCTCGGCGAGCTGTACAGCGACGATGTGCTGTTTCGCGACCCGCTGCATGAAGTGCATGGGCTGACGGCGCTGCGCCGCTATTTCGCCGAACTCTACGCCAACGTCGAGGCGCTGCGTTTCGAGTTCCACGGTTTCGATCAGGTCGCCGAAGGTGAAGGCTACCTGCGCTGGACCATGCGTTATCGCCACCCACGCGTACGTGGCGGCGAGGAAATCGCCGTCGAAGGCTGCTCGCACCTGCTCTGGCGTGAGCGCGTTTATCAACACCGTGACTACTTCGATGCTGGCGCACTGCTCTATGAACATCTGCCAGTACTCGGCAGCGTGATCGCCTGGTTGAAGCGGAGGCTGGCATGAAACGTATCTGGCTCACGGGCGCCAGCAGCGGTATCGGTGCCGCACTGGCCGAGGAGTTGCTCAAGGCCGGCCATCAACTGGCGCTGAGCGCACGCAGCAGCGGCCCATTGCAGGATTTCGCCGCGCGTTATGGCGATCAGGTACTGGTCGCCCCGGGTGACCTAACCGACGCCGAGCAGGTGCGCGCGATTGGCGAGCGCATCGCTCAACAGTGGGGCGCGCTGGATTGCGTGATCCTCAACGCCGGCACCTGCGAATACATCGAGGTGCGCCAGTTCGAGGCGGCGATGATCGAACGCGTGGTCAGCACCAACCTGTTCGCCGCCAGCTACTGCATCGAGGCTGCCCTGCCCTTGCTGCGCCGAGGGAACCGCCCGCACCTGGTCGGCGTCGGCAGTTCGGTCACCTTCCTGCCGCTGCCACGCGCCGAGGCCTATGGTGCGTCCAAGGCGGCGATGCGCTACCTGATGCAGACGCTGCGCATCGACCTGGCGGCAGAAGGCATCGACGTCACCCTGGTCAGTCCGGGTTTCGTCGATACCCCGCTGACGCAGAAGAATGACTTCCCCATGCCCATGCGCTGGCCGGTGGAGCGCGCCGCACGGCACATCGCCGCACGCCTGGACAAGCGCCCGCACGAGATCGCTTTCCCCACCCCCTTCATCGCCATCCTGAAACTGCTCGGCAGCCTGCCCAGCAGCCTGCAACTGGCCATAGGTCGCCGCTTGGCGCGTAACGAGGACAACGCATGAAAATCGCCATCGTCGGCAGCGGCATCGCCGGCCTGACCTGCGCCTACCTGCTCAACCGCCAGCACGACATTCAGGTGTTCGAGGCCAGCGACTGGATCGGCGGCCACACCCACACCGTCGACGTGCAGGTGGAAGGCCGCAGCTATGCGGTAGATACCGGTTTCATCGTCTTCAACGACTGGACCTACCCCAACTTCATCCGCCTGCTGGGACAAGTCGGCGTCGGCTTCAAGCCCACCGAAATGAGCTTCTCGGTCAGCGACCCCGCCACCGGCGTGGAATACAACGGCCACGACCTCAACACCCTGTTCGCCCAGCGCAGCAACCTGGTGTCGCCGGCGTTCTGGGGCATGCTGCGCGATATCCTGCGTTTCAATCGCCAGTCGCTGGATGACCTGGCCAGCAATCGCATCGACGCCGACACCACGCTCGGTCAATACCTCGACAGCAACGGCTACGGCCGACGCTTCATCGAGCATTACATCGTGCCGATGGGCTCGGCCATCTGGTCGATGTCGCTGGCCGACATGCTCGGTTTTCCGCTGCAGTTCTTCGTGCGCTTCTGCAAGAACCACGGCCTGCTCTCGGTCAGCGACCGCCCGACCTGGCAGGTGATCGAAGGCGGCTCGCGCAGCTACGTGGCACCGCTGACCGCCAGCTTCGCCGAGCGCATTCGCCTCAACTGCCCGGTCAGCCGCGTCGTGCGCGATGAGGACGGCGTCACTCTGCACAGCGCAGCCGGCAGCGAACGCTTCGACAAGGTGATCTTCGCCTGCCACAGCGACCAGGCCTTGGCCCTGCTCGATCAGGCCAGCGAAAAGGAATGGGAGATTCTCGGCGCCTTGCCCTATGCCAACAACGACGTGGTACTGCATACAGACACGCGCCTGCTGCCCAAGCGCAAGCTGGCCTGGGCCAGCTGGAACTATCGTCTGGGTGGGCCTAGCGACCAGCCGGCGGCAGTGACTTACGACATGAACATCCTGCAGGGCATCGACAGCGATACCACCTTCTGCGTCAGCCTCAACCAGACTGCCGCCATCGACCCGAGCAAGATCCTCGCACGCTTCCAATACGCCCACCCGCAGTACAGCCTGGCCGGTACCGCCGCACAGGCGCGCTGGGAAGAGTTGCTGGGCGCCCAGCACACCTACTACTGCGGCGCCTACTGGGCCAATGGCTTCCATGAAGATGGCGTGGTCAGCGCGTTGCGCGTCGCGCGTGCCTTTGGAGAGACGCTCTGATGCACAGCGCCCTGTACAGCGGCTGGGTGCAGCATCGTCGCTTCGCCCCGCGCGCCCATGCCTTTCGCTATCGCATGGGCCTGCTGTACCTCGACCTGAGCGAACAGGCGCAACTGTTCGCCCTGTCAAAGCTGGCCGGCTCCAGCCGCTTTGCGCCATTCTCCTTTCGCGAGAGCGATTACCTGCCCGAATTCACCCGCCAGGGCGTGGCGCTGCATGAGGCAGTGCGTGATCGTGTGGAGCAGGCACTGGGCACACGCCCGCAAGGTCGCATCTGCGTGCTGACGCAGCCGCGCAGCTGGGGCCTGGCCTTCAACCCGGTCAGCATCTTCTACTGCCATGACGCCGACCAGCGCCTGATGGCGATTCTCTGCGAAGTCAGCAATACGCCGTGGCGTGAGCGTTATCACTACGTATTGCCGGCAGAGGGCGAAGGCCGCCACCAGGTCAGCGTCGACAAGGCCTTCCATGTCTCGCCCTTCTTGCCGCGCGAGCTGCAATACCGCATGAGTTTCAGCGCCGTCGGCGAGCGCCTTGGCGTGCACATGGCCGACTGGCAGGGCGAAAGCAAAATGTTCGACGCCAGCCTCAGCCTTCACCGTGAGGCCCTCGACCGCACCAGCCTGCACCGCTATCTGCTCAGTTTCCCCTGGATGACCGGCAAAACCCTGGCCGCCATCTACTGGCAGGCGATGCGCCTGCTGTTCAAGCGCATCCCGATTTTCGACCACAAGCCCGCGGAAGGCAGCTTCCGTGTAGCCCGCCCACACGTGAAGGACATGCCCCATGAAGAGCTCTAGCCTGACCGCAACGAGAAGCCTGGTACGCAGTGGCAACGGCATTGGTGCCGGCCTGTTGCGGCGTGCCGTGATGCGCCAGCTACAGAACCTGCAACATGGCCTGCTGGTGATACACGAAGCCGGCGACAGCCTGCACTTCGGTAACCCCCAGGCTCATCTGCGCGCCGAAATCACCGTGCATGACCCTGCGGTCTGGGGTCTGGTGGCGGGCAATGGCTCGATCGGCTCGGGCGAAGCCTACATACATGGCTACTGGAGCACGCCGGACCTGACTGCGGTGATTCGCATCTTCGTCGCCAACCTCGATGTGCTGGACGCCATGGAAGGCGGCCTGGCACGCCTGGGGCGCCCGCTGATCCAGGGCCTGCACTGGCTCAACCGCAACACTCGGCAAGGCTCGCGTCGCAACATCGCCGCGCACTACGACCTGGGTAACGACCTGTTCGAACAGTTCCTCGACCCGACCATGATGTACTCCGCGGCGATGTTCTCCAGCGAGGAGGACACTCTGGAACAGGCTCAGCTCAACAAGCTCGAACGCATCTGCCAGAAGCTCGCGTTGCAACCGTCCGACCATCTGCTGGAAATCGGCACGGGCTGGGGCAGCATGGCCATCTACGCCGCGACCCATTACGGCTGCCGGGTGACCACAACCACACTGTCGCGCGAGCAGCACGCCCACACCGAGCGACGCATTCGCGAGCTGGGCCTGGAGGATCGCGTCACCCTGCTGCTGGAGGACTACCGCGACCTCGATGGCCAGTACGACAAACTGGTGTCCATCGAGATGATCGAAGCCGTCGGCCACCGCTTCCTGCCCACCTATTTCGAGCAATGCTCGCGCCTGCTCAAAGCCGATGGCCTGATGTTGCTGCAAGCCATCACCATTCGTGATCAACGCTACGAGCAAGCCTGCAAGTCGGTGGACTTCATCCAGCGTTACATCTTCCCCGGCGGCGCCCTGCCTTCGGTAAACAAGATGCTCGATGTCGTAACCCGACACACCGACCTCAACCTACATCACATGGAAGACTTCGGCCTGCACTACGCGCGCACCCTGCGCCTGTGGCACGACAACCTGCGTCACGCGCGGCAGCGCCTGGAGCAGTTGGGCTACGACGATTACTTCTATCGCCTGTGGGAGTTCTACCTCTGCTATTGCGAAGGCGGCTTCCTCGAACGCACCATTGGCACCGCGCAATTGCTGCTGGCCAAACCGGCCGCTCGCCCTGCGCCTCTGTTAGGAAACTTCGATGCCTAAGCTGATCGCCAACGCCCTCCTGTTCCAGCTCGGCTGGCTGGTCTGCGTCTTTGCCGGCGACAGCCCCTGGCTGCTGGTGGTGGCGGCGATCATTGCCGTGCACCTGCTGTGGGTCAGCAGTTGGGCTGCCGAAGGCAAGTTGCTGCTCAGCGTGTTTCTCGCCGGCAGTGCGCTGGACAGCTTTCTGCTCAACCTCGGCGTGTTCGACTTCGGCGAAGAGCGCCAGCTGATCCCCCTGTGGCTGGCCTTGCTCTGGCTGTTGCTGGCCAGCACCCTCAATCACTGCCTGGCCTGGACGGCCCAGCCCTGGTGGCGAGCCAGCCTGCTCGGCGCGGTTGCCGCACCGCTGTCCTACTACGGCGGCGCCAAGATCGCCGGCGTCACCCTGCCACTCGGCACCTGGCAGACCCTGGCCATTCTGGCGCTGGTCTGGGCCGTGGTGATGCCAGTGCTGCATGGCTTCGCCAAGCTGTATCGAGCGCAATACGAGCAGCGCCTGCGTAGCCGTCAGCCTCTGTAGGAGCGGCGCCTCGCCGCGAACCGCTTCGGCTCGGGTTCGAAAAGCTTCGCCCCCGAGGCGGGGCTCCTACGAAAAGCGGCCTGCCCCGCTGCACCCTGTCAGCCCAGGCCCATGATCACCAGCGCATGGCGTACACTGCCGCGCCATGAGCCAAACCATTCCCCATACCCAATTGCCAACCGAGCCCGAAGTCAGTTGCAGCACCTGCGCGGCCTGCTGCTGCCAGCTGGAAGTGATGCTGTTCGGCGATGAAGGCGTGCCGCAACACTTTATCGATACCGACCAGTGGGGCAGCGAAGTGATGCGTCGCCTGGACGACAACTGGTGCGCAGCGCTGGACCGCAACAGCATGCGCTGCACCATCTACGAAGTGCGCCCACTGATCTGCCGGGAGTTCGAACTGGGCGCCAGCGAGTGCCTGGAAGAGCGTCGCGGCATCGCTCAGGCCTATCAATAGCGAGCCACCGCCTACGCCTGCCCCGGCTATCCCAAGCCAAGATGCGCACAGAGCGGTAACTATTCTGCTGAATAAAAAAGACCGGGCATTTGCCCGGCCTTTTTATTCAGTTAGGTAGGGTGCGCCGTGCGCACCGAAATACCTGTTTTGCCTTCATTGGTGCGCACAGCGCACTCTACAAAGGCCATCCGTACCAGACATTGAGTCTTATCTGATCGGCATCAGGGCTTGCCCGGTCTTCTTGTTCAGAAGCTCATGCGGTAGTGCACGGTGTAGGCTTCTGCGCCATCGTTTGGCTTCTTCAGACCGGCGTTGGAATAGTGGATCGCACGCAGGCCGATTTCCTGCCCGGCGAAACGCAGGCCGACGCCGATGCGGTCTTCGAACTGAAACGACGAACCCAGTTCGTTGCTTTCCAGCTCGGTGCTGGAGAAGGCTGCAACGCCGATACCGGCTTCGATGTAAGGACGCACGTTCTGCCCGGCAAACTCGTAAACGAATACCGGCGCGAAGGAAACGCTGTGGTTGCTCGCCGTGTCGTCACCATCCCAGTAGGTGTAACCCAGGTCCCAGTAGCCAGTCAGACGGCCGTAGCTGCTCTCCAGCCAGCTGTGGTTCCAATCCCACTGCGCGCCCAGGCGATAAACCATCGTTGAATCACCACTCTGACCAATAGCCGCGGTTACATCTGCAGCCTGTGCAGCACCCATAGCTCCATACGTCAGGGCCGCTGCTGCAGCAAAGGCACAAAACTTCTTCATGAGTCATTCCTTTATAGCGAGAGGTTTTTATTAGGCTCGTTGCAAAAATATAGAAGAATTCGATATCAGAGAACGCCTAATTTGAAAAAGATTCACTATATCGAACGAACTTCGGCCTCTTCGCTCAGTAAAATCGGCAATACGCGGCAAAGCTGTGCAGTTGTTCCGCTGCTCCAATAGCGCGTGGCCTGAGCGGGCTCGGTTGCCAGCATGTTGTGCTGAGCAAGCAAACGCTGTAGCTGCCGCGCCACAGCCGCGCCGGTATCGATCAAGGTCACCGAGGCCGGCACCAGCTCGCTCAGCAACGGACGCAGGAAGGGGTAGTGGGTGCAGCCGAGAATCAGCGTGTCACAGCCCTCGGCCAACAGCGGCGTGACATAACCTTGCAGCAACTCTCGCGTGGCGGGTGCCTGTAGCTCGCCCGCCTCGATGCATTCCACCAACCCCGGGCAGGGCTGAGTGATCACCCGCACGTCATTGGCGAAGCGATCAAGCAGCGCGGCGAACTTGGCGCTCTTGAGCGTACCGGTGGTTGCCAGCACGCCGACCACGCCACTGCGGGTCGCCGCCGCAGCCGGTTTCACCGCAGGCTCCATGCCGACGATGGGCAGTTGTGGATAACGTGCGCGCAGCTCAGCGCCAGCAGCGGCAGTAGCCGTATTGCAGGCCAGCACCAGGGCCTTGGCGCCCTGCGCCAGCAGGTGCTCGGTGATCACAACGCAGCGCTCGCGAATGTATTCCGGGCTTTTCTCGCCATAAGGCACATGACCGCTGTCGGCGACATACAGCAGCGTTTCGTTGGGCAGCAATTGACGAATCTCGCGCAGCACCGACAGGCCGCCAACGCCCGAGTCAAAAACGCCGATCGGCGCCTGCGACTGATTCATCTCAAATCATCCTCGTAGGCGCGAGCTTTGCTCGCGAATGGTGCTGCCGACGCAAGAAGCTTCGCGAGCAGAGCTCGCTCCTACAGTTCTGCAGCCTATTCTTAACGCCCACCGCACACCTCGCAGGCCGGATCGCGCTTGACCCGCAACTCGCGAAAACGTGTGCCCAGCGCGTCGATCAGCAGCAGGCGGCCCACCAGCGGTTCGCCAAAACCGGCCAACACCTTGAGCGCCTCCAGTGCCTGCAGGCTACCGACCAGGCCAACCAGCGGCCCAACCACGCCGGCCTCGCTACAGGTCAGCTCGGCTTCACTACCGTGGCCGTACAGGCAGTGGTAGCAAGGGCTGGCGTCATTGCGCGGATCGAACACCGACAGTTGCCCTTCCAGGCGGATCGCAGCACCGGAGACCAGCGGCTTGCCGGCCGCGACGCAGGCGGCATTGACCGCCTCGCGGGTAGAGAAATTGTCCGAGCAGTCCAGCACCAGATCGACGGCACTCACGGCGGCGGCCAGCGAATCGGCGTCCAGCGCCTGGCGATGCGGCACCAGCGTGACCTGCGGGTTGATCGCCGCCAGACGCGCCATGGCCGAATCCACCTTGGCCTGGCCGATACTGGCGGTGTCGTGGGCGATCTGCCGCTGCAGGTTGGTCAGATCCACCGTATCGAAGTCAGCCAGGTGCAACTCACCGACGCCAGCTGCAGCCAAGTACAGCGCCACGGGCGAACCCAGCCCGCCCATGCCGACGATCAGCACACGACCCTGCTTGAGGCGCAGTTGGCCCTCCACATCGATCTGTTTCAACAGGATCTGCCGGCTGTAACGCAGCAGTTCATCATCGCTCAGCATCTGATCACTCATGGTCGAAACGTCCCAAACTGATGCGCTCGTGGTCGCCCAGGTCACGCCGGCTCTCGACCTCGACGAAGCCGCCCTCGCCAAGCAAGCTGCGTACGTCCTCGGCCTGGTCGAAGCCGTGCTCCAGCAGCAGCCAGCCTCCGGATAGCAGATGGTCCGGCGCGGCCTGGATGATCGCACGAATATCGTCCAGGCCATCGCAGCCGGCGACCAGAGCGCTGCTCGGCTCGAAACGCACGTCACCCTGCTCGAGGTGCTGGTCGTCCTCACGGATATAAGGCGGGTTGCTCAGGATCAAGCCATAGCGCTGCCCAGCCAGGGCGGAAAACCAGTGGCTGTGCACAAAGCGGGCGTTACCCAGTTGCAGGCGCTGACGATTGCGCTCAGCCAGGGCCACGGCGTCCTCGACGCGATCCACGCCGGTCACTTGCCAGGCCGGGCGCTCGCTGGCCAGGGCCAGGGCGATGGCGCCAGTGCCAGTGCCCAGATCAAGCACGGCCAACGGCGCTGCAGGCAGCAGTTCGAGCGCGGTTTCCACCAGCAGCTCGGTGTCAGGGCGAGGAATCAGGGTATGTGGTGCCACCTCCAGATCGAGACTCCAGAAGCCCTGATGACCGAGGATATAAGCAACCGGCTCACCCTCGCGGCGACGTTGCAGGTGGTTCTGAAACAGGGCCAGCTGCTCGTCATCCAGCTCACGCTCCGGCCAGGTACGCAGGTAACTGCGCGGCTTGTTCAGCGCGGCGGCCAACAGCAGTTCCACATCCAGCCGCGGTGTGGGCGAGTCGGGCAGGTCAGCGGTGTCGAGCAGGGATTCGATGGTGGCCATGGTTCATCCTGGCGGCATTCTTCTCCCCTCTCCCGCTTGCGGGGCTTGAGCGGAAATAGCGAAGCATCGCTTCGCCCGCTCAAGCGCCCTGAGCTCTGCGAGGGGCTGGGGCGCAGAGCGGGGGCCGGGGGAGAGGGTGTACCATTGCGCCCCCTCTCCCTAACCCTCTCCCCGAGGGGAGAGGGGACTGTTCGGCGCTAAGTTAGCGCTTGCTGTCAGCTCCTCCCGGATTGCTCCGGGCTACGGTGCGCACGGCGCACCGCAACGAGATCAAGCGAAACTCAATCGCCCAGTGCCGCCAACTGGTCGGCCTGGTATTCGGCCAGCAGCGGCTCGATCACCGCTTCCACGCCACCGGCAATCACTTCATTGAGCGAATACAGGGTCAGGTTGATGCGATGGTCGGTCACCCGGCCCTGCGGGAAGTTGTAGGTACGGATGCGCTCGGAGCGATCACCGGAGCCCACCAGCAGCTTGCGCGTTTCGGAGATTTCCTTGTGCGCCGCCGCTTCCTGTTGGTCCTGCAGCTTGGCCGCCAGCCAGGCCATGGCCTTGGCGCGGTTCTTGTGCTGCGAACGCTCTTCCTGGCATTCCACCACGGTGCCGGTGGGGATGTGGGTGATGCGGATCGCCGAGTCGGTGGTGTTGACGTGCTGACCGCCGGCGCCGGAGCTGCGATAGGTATCGACGCGCAGATCGGCCGGGTTGATCTCGATGGCGGCCTGTTCGTCCGGCTCCGGCAGCACCGCCACGGTGCAGGCGGAGGTGTGGATGCGGCCCTGGGATTCGGTCTCCGGCACGCGCTGCACGCGATGAGCACCGGACTCGAACTTGAGCTTGGCGTAGACGTTGTCGCCCTCGACACGGGCAATCACTTCCTTGAAGCCGCCGTGCTCGCCTTCGTTGGCCGACAGCACCTCGACGCGCCAACCCTGCCTCTCGGCGTAACGTGAGTACATGCGGAACAGGTCGCCGGAGAAGATCGCCGCCTCGTCACCGCCGGTGCCGGCGCGCACTTCCAGATAGACGTTGCGGCCGTCATTGGGGTCTTTCGGCAGCAGCATGCGCTGCAGTTTGTCTTCCAGGCCGACCAGCGCCTCCTTGGCCTGATCCACTTCCAGCTCGGCCATCTCACGCAGATCCGGGTCGCTGTCCTTGAGCAGTGCCTGGGCACCCTCGAGGTCACTCTGTACCTTGCGCAGCTCACGGAAGGTGGCGATCACCGGCTCGATTTCGGCGTATTCCTTGGAATAGGCGCGGAACTGCGTCTGCTTGGAAATCACCTCGGCATCGCCGAGCAGCGCCGTGAGTTCCTCGAAGCGGTCGCTGAGGTTGTCCAGCTTGTTCAACAGTGAAGCTTTCATTGCAGACCTTTGTCCTGCGGCGCGCTCTCGTCGAGGGCGAACAATTCCTGGGCCAGGCTGAGCGCGTCGACGCGCCCCTCGGCGGTAAGTTTCTTCATGCGCACGCTGGGCGCGTGCAGCAGCTTGTTGGTCAGGCCTCGCGCCAGTTGCGCCAGCACGTCTTCGGGGTTGCTGCCGTTGGCCAGCATGCGCTGGGCCTTGGCCAGCTCATCGTCGCGCAGGCGCTCGGCCTGCTGACGGTAGGCCTTGAGCACGTCGACCGCGGCCAGCTCACGCAGGCGCTGCATGAAGTCGTCGGTGCCGGCAGCTACCAGCTCCTCGGCAGCCTGCGCTGCGCCCTGGCGGCTCTTGAGGTTTTCCTCGATGACTTCGTGCAGGTCATCAACGGTATAGAGGTAGACGTCATCCAGCTCGCCCACCTGCGACTCGATGTCGCGCGGCACGGCGATGTCGACCATGAAGATCGGCTTGTGCTTGCGCTTTTTCAGCGCACTTTCCACCGCACCCTTGCCGAGAATCGGCAACTGGCTAGCGGTGGAACTGATGACGATGTCGCTGTGCGCCAGCTCGTCGGGAATATCCGAGAGCAGCACCGCATGGGCGCCGAACTGCTCGGCCAGTTGGCTGGCACGCTCCAGGGTACGGTTGGCAACGACAATGCGCTTGATGCCCTGATCGTGCAGATGGCGCGCCACCAGGCTGATGGTTTCACCGGCGCCGATCAGCAGCGCCTGACTGCGATGCAGGTCGGCGAAGATCTGCTTGGCCAGGCTGACCGCAGCGAAAGCCACCGACACCGGGTTCTCGCCGATGGCGGTATCGGTGCGCACGGTCTTGGCGGTGCTGAAGGTGGCCTGGAACAGGCGCCCGAGCAATGGCCCTACGGTGCCGGCCTCACGCGCCACGGCGTAGGCGGACTTGAGCTGGCCGAGAATCTGCGGCTCGCCCAGTACCATCGAATCCAGCCCGCACGCCACACGCATCATGTGCCGAACCGCATCGTCCTCGCTGTGCACGTAGGCGCAGGCACGCAGTTCGTCGACGCTCAGGCGGTGATAGTCGGCCAGCCACAGCAGCACTTCGTCGCTGCTCAGCTGATCCTGCTCCAGGTACAACTCGCTGCGGTTGCAGGTGGAGAGGATCGCTGCCTCACGGCTGGGCGTCAGCCGACACAGCTGCTGCAACGCCTCGACCAGTTGCTCAGGGGTAAAGGCAACGCGCTCGCGCACCTCTACCGAGGCGGTCTTGTGGTTGATACCGAGGGCGATAAAGGCCATGCAGGGTCGCTGAGGGGCAATACGGGAGCCGGCAATTGTCCTACTTCGCCCCCGAGAGAACAACTCCCGCGACCTATTGTCCCAATAGACAGTTCGCCGCATCGTCCTGGCCAGTGGGCTTGCTCCAAGGCTTGTGTCATGATGCCGCGAACGTCGCAGGGCACGCGCCAGCACGGCCCCCGCCCCGGAATAACGCACGACAAGGCACTATGAACAGACCCCTCGCGTTGCTCACTGCATTCGCCTTCCTCAGCGGCTGCCAAACCTTCGCCCCCAGCGAGCCGGACGGTACGCCGCCGGTACAGGAAGCCGACCAGACCACCCAGCTGGAGCCGAGCGAATACGGCTCTTTCAGCCAGGAAACCCTGTTCGCCCTGCTCACTGCGGAGCTGGCCGGGCAGCGCAATCGCTTCGATATTGCCCTCGGTAACTATGTGCAGCAGGCCAACGCCACTGGCGACGCCGGCGTTGCCGAACGCGCCTTCCGCATTGCCGAATACCTCGGCGCCGAACAGCCTGCGCTCGATAGCGCACTGATCTGGGCCCGTAACGCGCCGAGCAACATCGATGCGCAACGCGCCGCCGCCGTGCAGTTGGCCCGCGCCGGCCGTTACGACGAATCCATGACCTTTATGGAGCAGGTGCTGCAGCGCCAGGGCGATACCCACTTCGATTTCCTCGCTCTGTCCGCCGCAGAAACCGACCCGGACACCCGCGCCGGGCTGCTGCAGGGCTTTGACCGCCTGCTGAGCAAGAACCCGGACAACAGTCAGTTGCTGTTCGGCAAGGCCATCCTGCTGCAACAGGACGGCCGCGCCGAAGAGGCACTGGAACTGCTCGAAGACAGCGCTGCGAGCACCAACGAGGTGTCGCCGATCCTGCTGCGCGCTCGCCTGCTGCAGAGCCTCGGGCGCGGCCAAGAGGCCATGCCACTGCTGCAGAAAGGCATTCGCAACAACCCCGAAGACAAACGCCTGCGCCTGACCTACGCGCGCCTGCTGGTCGAGCAGGATCGCCTCGACGACGCCAAGGGCGAATTCTCCAAGCTGGTGCAGGAAAACCCCAACGACGACGACCTGCGTTTCTCCCTGGCCCTGGTGTGCCTGGAAGCCGAAGCCTGGGAAGAAGCCATCGTTTATCTGGAAGAGCTGGTCGAACGCCGCAGCCATGTCGATGCCGCGCACTACAACCTTGGCCGCGCTTATGAGGCACTGAACGACAACGACAGCGCCCTGCAGGAATACGCCCTGGTCGGTCCGAGCAACGACTATCTGCCGGCCCAGCAACGCCAGGCCGAACTGCTGTTCGCTCAACAGCGCATCGACGAAGCCAGCGCGCGCCTGGCCCAGGCACGCGACGCGCAGCCCGATTACGCCATCCAGCTGTACCTGATCGAAGCCGAAGGCCTGAGCAATCGCCGCCAGGTCGAGCCGGCCTGGAAAGTGATCAACGAGGGCCTGGAGCAGTATCCCAACGACCTCAACCTGCTCTACACCCGCGCCATGCTCGCGGAAAAGCGCGACGACCTGGCCCAGCTGGAAACCGACCTGCGCTACATCATCCAGCGCGAGCCGGAACACGCCATGGCACTCAATGCGCTCGGCTACACCCTGGCCGATCGCACCACGCGCTATGAAGAAGCGCGCGAGCTGATCGAGAAAGCGCACCAGCTCAACCCGGACGACCCGGCGATTCTCGACAGCCTTGGCTGGGTCAACTACCGCCTGGGCAACCTCGACGAGGCCGAGCGCCTGCTGCGCCAGGCCCTGGAGAAATTCCCCGACCACGAAGTGGCTGCACACCTCGGTGAAGTGCTCTGGGCCCAGGGCAAACAGCGCGAAGCCAAACGCGTCTGGCGCGACGCCTTCGCCGATGCGCCAGACAGCCCCATTCTGCGTGACACGCTGTTGCGCCTGACCGGTTCCGAGACTCTTTGATGCTTCGTCACCTACTCGTATTCAGCCTTATCGCCCTGCTAGCCGGTTGCGCCGGCCTTACCTCGCGCGAAGCGCTGGAAGGCCAGGGCGACCCGACCAAATGGAAGGCTCACAAGCAGCAGATCACCCAGCTCGATGGCTGGCAGATCAACGGCAAGATTGGCATTCGTGCCCCGCAAGACTCGGGCAGCGCCACGCTGTTCTGGCTGCAGCGCCAGGATTACTACGACATTCGCCTGTCCGGCCCACTCGGTGGCGGCGCCGCCCGCCTGACCGGCCGCCCGGGTGACATCCTGCTGGAAGTGTCCAACCGTGGCCGCTACCGCGCCGAATCACCGGAAGACCTGCTGCGCGAGCAACTGCGCCTGGACCTGCCGGTGTCCAACCTGCTCTGGTGGATTCGCGGCCTGCCCGCCCCGGAAAGCCGCAGCCGCATCACCCTCGATGGCGAAAGCCACCTGGCGCAGCTGGAGCAGGACGGCTGGAAGGTCGAATACCAACGCTACACCGAGCAAAACGGCTACACCCTGCCGGAGCGCCTGAAGCTCTACGGCCAGGACCTGGAAGTGACCCTGGTGATCAAGGACTGGCAGCCGCGACAGTTGGGGCAGTAGACGACCCCATTCCCAGTGGGAGGGGCTTTAGCCGCGACAGCTTGTCCAGCGTCTCCCATAGCACACAGCCGGTGGATAGGCCGCGCGGCCAACTACTTCCGCGGACCACTCCCTCTCCCATTTATGGGAGAGGGCCGGGGAGAGGGTGATTTGCCGCGCCTCTCCCCCGCCCCTCTCCCGCAAGCGGGAGAGGAGAGACAAGCCCCTAACACGACTCTTCAGCGCCCCCATGACCAACACCGCCATCCCCACCCACGCCGAACTGATCCTCCCCGCCCCTGCCAAGCTCAACCTGATGCTGCATATCCTCGGCCGTCGCGCCGACGGCTATCACGAGCTGCAGACCCTGTTTCAGTTTCTCGACCACGGCGACGAGCTTGGCTTCAGCGTCCGCCAGGATGGCGAAATCCACCTGCATACGCCCATCGCCGGCGTGCCACATGACAGCAACCTGATCGTGCGCGCGGCCAAAAGACTGCAGGAAGCCAGCGGCACGAAGCTCGGCGCCGATATCTGGTTGGACAAACGCCTGCCCATGGGCGGCGGCATAGGCGGCGGTAGCTCGGACGCTGCCACCACCCTGCTCGGCCTCGACCATCTGTGGAACACCCAATTGGGCGAAGATCGCCTGGCCGAACTGGGCCTGGCCCTGGGCGCCGATGTACCGGTATTCGTGCGCGGTCGCGCGGCCTTTGCCGAAGGCGTTGGCGAGCGTCTGACGCCCGTCGAACTGGAGGAACCCTGGTTCCTCGTCGCCGCGCCGCAAGTCTTTGTAAGCACAGCAGAAGTTTTCGGCTCGCCCGAGTTGACACGGGATACGCCGCCCATTAAAGTTCGCAGCCTTCTTGCGGGGGGTGGTCGAAACGACTGCCAGCCGGTCGTAGAGAAGCGTTACCCTGAAGTTCGTAACGCTTTGATCTTGTTGAACAAATTTGTTCAGGCTAGATTGACCGGCACTGGAGCTTGCATATTTGGGAGCTTCCCAAATAGGGACGATGCTGATAAAGTCGCCCGCCAACTTCCAGGCACTCTGCCGAGTTTTGTCGCTCAAGGTCGCAACATTTCGATGCTGCACCGCAGGCTCCAAGCATTGGCCAAGAAGTGAATGCTCAGCATTCGGTTATACGATACAGGGGCGTCGCCAAGCGGTAAGGCACCAGGTTTTGATCCTGGCATGCGTTGGTTCGAATCCAGCCGCCCCTGCCATAACCTCCTCCGGGAGGCATCGCAAACCGAGTCAAACAGCATTCGATACTGAATATAGGGGCGTCGCCAAGCGGTAAGGCACCAGGTTTTGATCCTGGCATGCGTTGGTTCGAATCCAGCCGCCCCTGCCATTTTCCATACCCATCCAGGTATACCCCCAGCCGGCAGGTACTGCGCGTGTCCAAGATGATGGTCTTCACGGGGAACGCAAACCCCGATCTGGCGCGACGGATCGTTCGTCAGCTGCACATTCCCCTCGGCGATGCGTCGGTCGGTAAGTTCTCCGACGGCGAAATCATGATCGAAATCAACGAAAACGTCCGCGGTAAGGACGTCTTCCTGATTCAGCCGACCTGTGCACCCACCAACGATAACCTGATGGAACTGGTCGTGATGGCTGATGCCTTCCGCCGTTCCTCGGCGACTCGCATCACCGCAGTCATCCCCTACTTCGGCTACGCCCGTCAGGATCGCCGCCCGCGTTCCGCACGTGTGGCGATCAGCGCCAAGGTAGTGGCCGACATGCTCACCGTGGTCGGTATCGACCGCGTGCTGACCGTCGACCTGCACGCTGACCAGATCCAGGGCTTCTTCGACATTCCGGTGGACAACATCTACGGCTCCCCGGTCCTGGTCGACGACATCGAAGACCAGCGCTTCGACAACCTGATGATCGTCTCCCCCGATATCGGCGGCGTCGTTCGTGCCCGCGCCGTGGCCAAGAGCCTGGGCGTCGACCTGGCGATCATCGACAAGCGTCGTGAGAAAGCCAACCAGTCCGAAGTGATGCACATCATCGGTGACGTCGAAGGCCGTACCTGCATCCTCGTCGACGACATGGTCGACACCGCCGGTACCCTGTGCCACGCCGCCAAAGCGCTGAAAGAGCGCGGTGCCGCCAAGGTCTACGCCTACTGCACCCACCCGGTGCTGTCCGGCCGCGCCATCGAGAACATTGAAAATTCGTCGCTGGACGAGCTGGTGGTCACCAACACCATCCCGCTGTCCGCAGCAGCGCAGTCTTGCTCGCGTATTCGCCAGCTCGACATCGCCCCGGTCGTCGCCGAAGCGGTTCGCCGCATCAGCAATGAAGAATCGATCAGCGCGATGTTCCGCTAAGGAACCCGCTGACGTTAAGCGCCCCGCCTCGTGCGGGGCTTTTTGCCCTACCGCCCGAGGCTGGTCGCAAGCCACAAGGCGGTTTGGTTATTTTGGAGAAGTGAAATGACTGTTGAATTTGCCCTGAATGCCGAAGTGCGTTCCGACCTGGGGAAAGGTGCGAGCCGCCGCCTGCGTCGTAACGTGTCCATGGTGCCTGCCGTGATCTACGGTGGCGACAAAGCCCCGCAATCCATCAGCCTGCTGGCCAAAGACCTGGCCAAGCTGCTGGAAAACGAAGCTGCCTTCAGCCACGTCCTGAGCCTGGACGTTGCCGGCACCAAAGAAAACGTACTGATCAAAGCCCTGCAGCGCCACCCGGCCAAAGGCTTCGTTCTGCACGCTGACTTCGTTCGCGTCGTTGCCGGCCAGAAACTGACCGCCCACGTACCGCTGCACTTCATCAACGAAGCCAGCTCCGTTGGCGTCAAGCAAGGCGGCGGCGAAGTTCTGCACGCCCTGAACGAAGTCGAAGTTTCCTGCCTGCCGAAAGACCTGCCGGAATTCATCGAAGTCGACATGGCTGCCGTCGCTGTTGACCAGACCGTTCACCTGTCCGACATCAAGCTGCCGAAAGGCGTTGAGCTGGTTGCTCTGGCCCACGGCAGTGACCTGCCGGTAGCCAGCATCCACCTGCCGCGCGTTCGTGAAGAAGCTGCCGGCGAAGGCGCTGCCGAGTAATCGTCAGTAGCTGGCCCGGCATGCGATCACGCCGGGCCATGTTCACGAAAGGGCTCCTGTATGACTGCCGTACAACTGATCGTTGGCCTGGGTAACCCCGGCCCCGAATACGACCAGACCCGGCACAATGCAGGGGCCCTTTTCGTTGAGCGCGTGGCAGCCAGCCAGCGCGCCAACCTCTCCGTAGATCGCAAATATTTCGGCCTGGTGGGCAAGTTCGTCCATCAGGGGCGCGAAGTTCGTCTGCTCATCCCCACCACCTATATGAACCGCAGCGGCCAGTCCGTGGCGGCCTTGGCCAATTTCTTCAAGCTCAAGCCTGAAGAGATTCTGGTGGCCCACGACGAACTCGACATGCCTCCCGGCGTCGCCAAGCTCAAACAGGGCGGCGGCCACGGCGGGCACAACGGCCTGCGCGACATCATCGCCCAGCTCGGTAACCAGAATAACTTCCATCGCCTGCGGCTCGGCATCGGCCACCCGGGGCACGCCAGCCTGGTCTCCGGCTACGTACTCGGACGCGCCCCACGCAGCGAACAGGAACTGCTCGAGCAGAGCATCGACTTCGCCTTGGACGTCCTGCCGGAAATACTCGCCGGCGACTGGACCGTAGCCATGCGCAAACTGCATAGCCAGAAGGCCACCAAGTAACCACCTTTCCCCCGAGGGACACATCATGGGATTCAACTGCGGCATCGTCGGCCTGCCCAACGTCGGCAAGTCCACCCTGTTCAACGCCCTCACCAAGTCCGGCATCGCCGCAGAAAACTTCCCCTTCTGCACCATCGAGCCGAACAGCGGCATCGTGCCCATGCCCGACCCGCGCCTGGATGCCCTGGCCGAGATCGTCAAACCCGAGAAGGTCATCCCCACCACCATGGAATTCGTCGACATCGCCGGCCTGGTAGCGGGCGCGTCGAAAGGTGAAGGCCTGGGCAACAAGTTCCTCGCCAACATCCGCGAGACCGACGCCATCGCCCACGTGGTGCGCTGCTTCGAAGACGAGAACGTCATCCACGTCGCCAACAGCGTCGACCCCAAGCGCGACATCGAGATCATCGACCTCGAACTGATCATGGCCGACCTCGACAGCTGCGAGAAACAACTGCAGCGCGTGGCTCGTACCGCCAAGGGTGGCGACAAGGAATCCGTGGCGCAGAAGGCCCTGCTGGAAAAGCTCATCCCCCACCTCACCGAAGGCAAGCCGGCGCGCAGCCTGCTCAAAGACCTGGGTGACGACGAGAAGCGCCTGGCCAAGACCTTCCACCTTCTCACCACCAAGCCGGTGATGTACATCGCCAACGTCGCCGAAGACGGCTTCGAGAACAACCCGCACCTCGACGTGGTCAACGCCATCGCCGAAGAAGAAGGCGCCATCGTCGTACCGGTGTGCAACAAGATCGAAGCCGAGATCGCCGAACTGGACGATCTCGAAGAGATGCAGATGTTCCTCGAGACCATGGGCATGGAAGAGCCGGGCCTGAACCGCGTGATCCGCGCCGGTTACTCCCTGCTCAACCTGCAGACCTACTTCACCGCTGGTGTGAAGGAAGTACGCGCCTGGACCGTCAAAGTCGGCGCCACCGCCCCGCAGTCGGCTGCAGCGATCCACACCGACTTCGAGAAAGGCTTCATCCGCGCCGAAGTCATCGCCTACAACGACTTCATCCAGTACAAGGGCGAAGCCGGCGCCAAGGAAGCCGGCAAATGGCGCCTGGAAGGCAAGGACTACATCGTCAAGGACGGCGACGTGATGCACTTCCGCTTTAACGTTTGATTGTTGTAAGCAGTGCGTAAACAGAACCCCGCGAAAGCGGGGTTTTGTTGTTTTTGGGTGGGGAATTGTTGGATTACTTCGCAATCACACGCTGGTTTTGCTTGAGACGTCTTGAGACTGGTGAACCAGTTCGTAACGATCTTCTCTGTTTTTTCCTATGGGCGGATTCTTGCGGTTAGTCGGAAAGCACGACAGAGTTAAGCCCTCTTTGAACTGCAATGTTGGTTGCGTCATGACTGAACGCCCCGCCAGCTCGTCCGGTCAGCCGGAGGATAATTTCGCCAATACTGAAGGCTGGATTTCATGGCGAAAACTCACCACTGAAGCCATGGAGCACTTTTACGAGCAGCTTATTGCGAATGTTTCCGGGTTCCCGGGCTTGGTGGGCTACGAGGCAGCGGAGCGTGCAAGGGCAGCTAATGGGAACTTTGCCTGGTCTTGGGGGGCAGCTGCTGAGATTCAGGAGACTATCAATACGGTAAATTCGTGGGGGATGCACCTGCATGATTGGTGCGCTTGGAATGCCGTTGTGGAGTCATATGAGACAGATGAAGATAGAGGGCAGCTGCTGCATCACTTCGTTGAGCCACTAGCTTTCTTCTGCATGCATCAACCTAGCGCAGTCAGTGATCGCCTGATGCTTCTTACCGAGACACTGTTACATCAGGCCAACCGTCTTGTAGAGCCAGGCTACGTTGATCGCCTTGACCAGGATCGCTTGAGGCCCGGACAAGGGCTTCGGCGCTCTGATCGTAGAAAACAAGTCATTCGCCTTGGTCAACGCTGGACACGATTTAATGTGTTTCTGGCTGCTCTGGATACGATGAATGATTCGGCTTATCGAAAGCTTAGTCGCAATTTCCGCGACCTATCTGTTCACTCGTTTGCGCCTAGACTCATGGTCGGGCAAATCATGCGTGCAGTTCGGTCAATTGAGCCCTGGCAAGAGACCGTGAAACAACCGTGCGGCGGGTACCTACTCGTAGATCATCCGACGAAGAAAGGTGTGAGCTATACGATGAGAGTCTTGGAGCCCTTTCCTCTAAGCGACGCATACTCAGCTAGTCTTTCTGAGTATCAAAAAGTGATGACTGCTATGAGTGCATTCTCTGAGCTGCTTGAGGAGATGTGCACCAGCATGGATGCAGTACCAGATCGCTTGTCGGGGCAGTCGTAAGCGAGGATAAGAAAGGAACTGTCAGGGGCACCGACCCAAATGAAAAGGGGCTAGCTTTCGCTAACCCCTTGAAATTTATGGTGGCTACACCGGGACTTGAACCTGGGACATCAGCATTATGAAAAAGCGCCACCTCCCTCGGTAGAAGCTGGAAGCCTGTAAAAACGGGGCTTTCGCCAGTGCCGGCTATTGGCTAGTATCCATTGCATGGTGTTTTGAGGCAGAAAGGGGACACCCCTTTGCCTTAACCGTGGCGCTCCTGGGTCAGCCAGCACGCCCTCCCCTGCATGGAAGCTGCCGCTTGAACCGATTCCTCCTTGCCCTTATCGCCATCCTGCCGCTGATCTGCTCTGCGGAAGTCTACAAGTGGACGGATGAGAACGGGCGTGTCCATTTCGGTGACAAGCCAAAGGACAAAGACCAAGCCGAGCAGCTCTCGCTCAAAATCAATTCCTACGAAAGCGTCAGCTACGAATCCCTCACTCCCACCCAAGGCGCGACATCGAAGCGCGTCATCATGTATTCCGCTGCCTGGTGCGGCTACTGCAAGCAGGCCCGCCGTACTTCCGGCGCAACGGCATCAGTTTCGTCGAATACGACGTTGAGAAGAACCAGAACGCCCGCAAAGCTTATGACGCAATTGGCGGCAATGGCGTGTCCGTCATATTGGTCGGAAACAAGCGCTTGAACGGATTCACCGTTGCGGACTTCCAGAGCATCTATCCCTGATATGGCTCTGGTAGAAAATAAATCTGTCCCTTTCTCTAATTGAGCTCAGCAAATAAATGCAAGACATCCTGACATCAACAAAAGCCTATCTATACGACCGCGCTGTAAGCCCATTAACTGGAGCTTTTTTTCCGCTTGGGTGTTGTGGAATTACCGTTTTTTTCTAATTTTATTTTCCTCCACCCCACCCAGCCCAGAAGAAAAATTCTTATTAATTGACCATCATTTTAAAAATATATACTTAAAAATCAGCAACTACGAAATATTCATCAACGGCACTTTTTTTAACGGAGCACTCATTCCCGCCCTCCTTGCCATTTCATACATCTATATATATCCATTCCTTGCCAAACCTGTCTATGAACACAGCTTAAAGAAGCAAAAGGAGCTAATGAGCATCAAGCAGGAGCAAGAAAACCAAAGACTATTGAGTGTAGAGGAATCTAGAGAGCTATATCGCCGCCTAGCTCAAATGCAATCAAAGCATCAAGAAGAGGTTGATCACTTTAACAATCAAATATCAAGCCTCAGCCTACAACTCGAAAACACTTACAAAACCTCATCAGCCGAAATCTCTCAAGATTATAATGAAATCATTGAAGAAGAAGAGCCTTCAGAAGACCTTGAGCAATATGACAAACATATCGAACAACTGCTAGACATGCGTAGAACAGGAACCTTTAGACTGAATCAGCTTTTCGGACAAGAGGACTGGCTCAAAATACCGCCTACAACTAGAAAAATATTGGGCAAACGCTTTCGCGCACAAGTTGAACGAGGGGATTATGTTGATGTGACCCTGCGAGGAAAAGACGCCGGCAATATGCAACAGTACTACAAAGAATAAGGACTCATACCAGTAAATACGCACCCTAGACTCCTATCTTTATAATTTCTAACAAGAAGGACTAACCCCAGCATGAAGCAAGATTTCTCCGAAAAACATGGCGACTTATTCAGAAAACATTTTGAAAAAAATCTAGACGACGAATCTGCACTCCTTAAAGCGCACCTTTTAATTGAGGAAATGTTAAGAGATTTTTGTTTAGAGGTAGTTCCTAACCCTCTATTCCTAAGAGAAGCTCGCCTCACGTTCAAACAGACCATGCTACTTACAAGGTCGCTGTTAGGCCCCCTCGTTCAGGGCCTACCCTTTGACTGGGTCTGGAATTCACTAAACCAGATAAACAAACTTAGAAACATGCTTGCCCACGAATTAGAGCCAAGTCATAGCAAAGCAGAAGAAATAAAAGAAACAATAATCAAGATAAACAATGAGAATCGTAGTAAACCTTTACAAGAAGAGCCAAGCTTTAAAGGCTCATTAAGCTTTCTATGCGGTGCCCTTCATGCAATGCTTTACATTTCGGCATATGCTCAACAAGAAAAACCTGAGGAATCTAGCCATATAGAAGAGCCATCTCTCTCAAGGGATACGACAAAGGTATAAAAACCAAATAAAAACAGACCACCGACTAAGAATCACACTCTTCAATGCAATTCATCGGCACAATATTTCCTTCTACACTAAAAGCCGCCACATACTCACATTCCATCCTAGCCCCAAGGCCATGGATGTACTGAACATCACTACTTCGATAGATGATGTGCCCTAACTTCTTGGGAGCATCATCCCTTCGCAGCAATAGGAACACGCCTTGTTCATCTTTGAACGAGCAAACGTGTTCTGGCTCAAGTCCTAGATGCCCACAGGCCTGCCTGAAGCCAAGCGCTCTGTCTTTATTGGTGAAGTGGATTACGTCGAGATAGATTTCATCGGCAGCATCAAGCGTGCTGATCTTTGTTGCCGTTAGAGTGGGGAAGCCTGGAAGCTGCTCTAGGCTCGATGGCTCTTTGAGCCGGTACTCGGTGCTGTAGGTGCCGATGAAGACCGAAGAAAAGGGGACAGATTTATTTATCCCACTGTCAACCATGCTCAGATATCACGTCACCATAAGGCGACGTGATCATGCTCTGACCCAGATTCGTCGGATGATAGCGCTCGGCCAGCCCCAAAACCAACACGCACTCACCGCTCAACGCATCAGCCTGCTGGAATGGCAAGGCGATCTGTGGATCGCCCTGCGCGACATGCCGCGCTTCGCCCCACCCTCTCCACCCGGCGAGCGCTCGTTGTGCACCCTGCTCAATCGCTGGTGGGGCTGATGGCCAGCCTGACCATCCGCATGGACGACTACCTCAAGCAACGCTTGCGCGCCCAGGCAGTTCGCAATGGGCGCTCGATGGCGGAGGAGGTGCGGCAGATGCTGCGTGAAGCACTCATGCACCAGCAACCAAGCCCACCGGCCGTCGCGCCTGAGTTTTACGGGACTTGCCCTGGCAGCGCGAACAACCTAACATCTCCCAAAACGGGAGAAAGCTAGTGCATGTCATTTCGAGAGGGACACTCAGAACATTCTGGGAGAGCAGCCCTACTTATGCCGATGCTCAGTCACCCATGGTCGAGTGGTACAGGCATATGGAGAAGGCTACATACCGCACGCCACAGGAGCTGAAGGCCGAATTGCGCACAGCCAGCATTCTCAAGGGGAGTCGAGTGGTGTTCAACATTGCGGGAAACAAGTACCGGATAATTCTTGCCATCGACTATCAACGACAATTGGCCAAGGTGCGCTTCGTTGGCACTCATGCCCAGTACGACCAAGTTGACGCGGAGACTGTCTGATGAACATCAAGCCCATTCGCAACGAGCAAGACTACACAGCGTCGATGGCGCGCATTGACGAGCTGTGGGGCGCAGAGATTGGTACGCCTGAAGGTGATGAACTCGAAGTGCTGGCTCTACTTGTGAGCAAATACGAAGACGAGCACGCTCCGATGCCGCCGTCCGACCCTATCGAAGCCATCAAATTTCGTATGGATCAGCAAGGCCTGACGCCGCGCGACCTTGAGCCATTCATTGGCTCCAGCGGTCGAGTTTCCGAAGTATTGAACCGCAAGCGAAAATTGAGCCTGGCGATGATCAGACGCCTGCATGACGGCCTGCGTATCCCCTATGAAAGTTTGCTGGCAGACGTGGCCTGAAGGCTAGGGGTGAAGGATTTTCATCAGCTAAAGCAAAAAGGGGACAGATTTATTTAGCGCTCATGCCGATGGACTCACCACGCCTCTAAACACCATCGACAATCTAAATGCGAGCAACTAATCTGCCGGCCTTTCGCCATCAAGGATGAATAATGTGAAAACACTGCTACTGCTGATCGCCATCGCCGCCGGTGGCTATTACGTCTATAACGAGCACTTTTCCGTTGCCGCCATCACGGTCGATAGCTACCAGGCTTTGCTGAAGAAGGCAGAAGCCACAAGTGTCAGCCTCGATGAAGTGAAGCTCGGCGCCAACAACCTTGCGGCATTCATCTGCAGCGATCCCAGCTATCAGGTAACCGGCGGCTCAACGCCTGCCAACTGCATGGCGCGTTACGAGAACTATCGGGAAATGTGCGAGAACCGCATCTTTGGCCAGTCCCCTCAGAGCTTTGCCAGCAAGGCCGAGGTGATCGCTATCGCCAAGCGCTACACCTCATGCGAGGGAGCGATCGGCAGCTAAGCGAAAAAAGCGCCATTCTGGCGCCTTTTCATTGGACAAATAAAAAGGGGTTAGCTTGCGCTAACCCCTTGAAATTTATGGTGGCTACACCGGGACTTGAACCTGGGACATCAGCATTATGAATGCTGCGCTCTAACCAACTGAGCTATGTAGCCAACGGCGCGCATTGTCCGCGTCTCGCCTATCGCTGTCAACCCCAGATCATCGATAAATTTACGTTTTATCAAGCGGTTAGGCTTCGCGGGTGGCGACTCGCTGAATCGCCGGTTTCTGAGCCTGCGGCTGACCTCTCAACTGCTCGGACGGTGCTTGCGGGGCTGTCGGGCGATGCCGGAAAATCCACCTCCAGCAGGCTGCAGCGCCGTCGCGCGCTGGCCCATGAACCAGGAGAGCACCTTGAGAGCGAGAGACGACTTCGACGATCTGCGGGCGGAGCGTGATATGCCGACGCATTACCGCAACGAACCCAACCGCCATGCCGGGCTGTGGAAGCAGATCGCGATTGGCATCGTCGTCGGCTACAGCGTGTTGGGCATCCTCAGCGCGGTTGCCTGGATGCTTGTCGCCCAGGTTGCGCTGAGTGGTATGTCGATCACCCTGCCTTAACGCCCGCACCATTGCCCTTCACAGGGCACGCCATCGTTGTCGCCGTCCATCTTGGTGCCGGGGTAGTGGCGCAGGAAGAAGGTGGCTTCGTCGCAGGAGGTCATCTGCGAGCAGTGGGTGCGGCCATCGCAGCGATATTGCTTGCTGGCGACCTGGGTTGTGGGCTGGCTGATCGAGGGTGAGGGGCGCAGGCTGTCCAGCGAGAAGCTGGATGAGCCGGGCTGAGTGACCACCGGGTTGTCCATCGCCGAGCCATCGCTGGCAATATTGCTGATGATCGGGCTGCCAGGCTTGCTCAGGTAGAACTGCCAGAAAGCGGCGCCCAGCAGCAGAATGATGATCAGCTTCTTCATTGCACAGTCCCTTGCCGGTTTCGGTGGTTGCCAGTATTGGCTCGCCGCGCAGACAAATCCAGAGCGGGGCATTGGCACTTGCCATCCCCTGCCCGCCTCTTCATCCTGCCCCATTGTTTACCCAGCGAGCCCTGTCATGACGCCCATCCAGAATATCGGCCTGGCGCTATTCGTTGTGCTTTCCATCGGTTTTGCCATCGGCCACAAGACCGAATGCGGCGATGGCCGCGTGGTTGAAACCTATCTCGCCAAAGGGTTGGCTTCGCAGTTGCTGGGGCATGATCTTTGCCAGCAACCCTGAACAACCTTCATTAAGGAATGATGTGATGAAACAGTTCGCCTTGCTTGTCAGCCTTGGCCTTCTCGGCGCTTGCGCCAACCTAGGTTCGCAGCCACCGGTGCCGGTCACTTCACCCGTGGTGCAGGCCTTTCGCGATATCTGCCTGCAGACGGCGCCGAGCTTTGCCGAGGCGCATCGCGTGGCGCGGCAGTATGGCGTCACCGAGATGACCGACATGGGCTTCGCCACCATCGGCTTCAATGCGGACAAGAGCCTGAGCATTCAGGTGAAGGTCAGCCACGAATGCGTGGTGACCAGTGAGGCGCAGGAGGATGACACCCTGACTCGCCAGTTGCTCAGCGCCGCGGCGATCAACGCCGGCACCACGGTGCCGCGCAAGGTGCCGGTGAAGCTGATGATCGCCGGGCAGCCGTTCATCCTGATGCATGATCGCGAAGGCGGTGAAGCCTTCGTGATGCTGAAGCCGGAGTGAAAGAACTAGCATCCTCTCCCTCGAGCCACGTTCGACGGGGGTGCCGGCAGACTGACGGCGTTTTCAGCCCTCTCCCCAACCCCTCTCCCATAAATGGGAGAGGGGAGCAAAGCGCGCAGGACCTTATGTGAAAAGCGTTTCGCTAATCGGGGGGATTTTCAGGCGCTTTTGCCAGGCCGCGTGGCCAGCAGCAGGCCGCCGAAGATCATCGCGGCGCCCAGCCAGTGGTATACCTGCAGGCTCTCGTTCAACAGCACCCAGCCCAGCAATGCAGTGAATACCGGCATGACATAGTTGGTCAGCGCCGCCTTGGCCGCACCGATCACGCGGATACCGTGGTTCCAGGCCAGGTAGGCCAGCAGCGAGGCGAATACAGCGGTGTAGGTGATGGCCGAGAGGTTGGCGACGTTGAACGCCAGGTGCGCGCCCTGGCTCAGCTCGTAGAGATAGAACGGCAGGATCAGCGGCACGCCGAGCAGGATGAATGCCCCCAATAGCGCCAGCGGCGGAATCGGCTGCAGGTAGGCCGCCCAGCGCCGCAGCAGCAGCGAATACAACGCCCAGTCGACCACGGCCAGCAGCATGATCAGGTCGCCCTGATTGAACGACAGGCTGGCCAGACGGCTCCATTGCCCCTGGCTGATCAACACCGCCAACCCCGCCACGGCCACCAGCATGCCCCACCAGGCACGGCGCGCCGGCCATTCGTTGAGCAATAGCCCGGCGCCGATGAAGGTCACCAGCGGCAGGCAGGTGTTGACCAGCGAGATGTTGATCGCCGCAGTGGTCTGCGCAGCGCAGTAGAGCAGCGAGTTGTAGCCGGCGATGCCCAGCGCTCCGAGCACCAGCAGGCGCCAGCCGGCATGACGGAGGGCTGCGCGGTGACGCCACAGCGGCACGGCAACGAAGGGCAGCAGCAATGCCAACGCCAGGCACCAGCGCCAGAACGACAGCGTGAACGGCGCGATTTCACCGGCAAAGGCGCGCGCCACCAGAGCGTTGCCCGACCAGCAAAGGTTGGCCAGCAGCAGGCCGAACAGCGCCAGCGGGCGCGAATGATTGAGTGTGTTCATAAGGCGAGCACCGCGCCGTTGGCGCGGCCTTTATCCGGGCGAGGGTTGGACGGTTGAGCACGGTCACCGAGCAGGCAGTGCTGAGCGATCATTGCGTAGCTTCCGAATCAGGCGGCTTTGCACCATACGGAGGCACGCAAGGCTTGGCAAGGTGGCGGACCCTAGGGTGCGCCACCTTGCCAAGCCAACGGAGTCATGACGTTCAGGCCGGCGCGCCCGGAAACTATGGGCGCGTTGTGCGAGCTTGAAGGTCGAGTAGCGCGTCATTCCCGCTGCGCGCGGTGCACCCTGCGGCCGTCAACGCTGAATTCGGCGGCGGCGCAGCGGGCGGCTTAGCAGCCAGAGAATCAGCAGCACGCCGGCCAGGATCACGGCACTGGTGCCCCACTGCATTGGCCCGGCCAGGCGGAACATATCGGCCGGATGCAGGCTCGGCGCGCGGATCATGCGCGCTTCGGCTGCCGCGCCGGTGGTGGGAATGTCGGCCAGGCCGTCACCGTCGAGATCCGGCAGGCTGCGGATATGGTCGAGCAACACCTGCCATTCCTTGAGTTCCTGCACGCCTTCTTTATCCGGGCCCTGGTCGACGATGGCGTCTTCGATACGCGGCAGTGGGCGGCCCTCGGCGTCCTTGGGGATGACGTCGAGCAGGCCCTTGGTCAACTCCGGCACCAGCCAGGTGAAACTGCCAACGTAGCTGGTGGCGCCGATGCTATAGAGACGCGTGTCGTCGAGATCCAGGTCGCGGTAACCCTTTACCGCATCACCGATCTCGATGCGGCTGACGCGGTCGAACGGCACGCGCCAGGGGTTGTAGGTAAAGCGCACGCCGGAAACGCGCGGGTAATAGCTCTGGCTGTCACGCAGTTGATAGGCGAGTAGTAGCACTTCCAGCAGCGACTTGATTTCGCGCGCGCTGATGTAGGCCTTGATCATCGGGTAGCCGGGCTCGTCGTCGAACTCGCCGATGCCCAGCGGGGCGATGCGGAACAGGTCGGAGACGTCCTGCACACCGTTGCGGCCCTTGAGCAGGTCATCGCGGATGGTGCCGTTGCCGGTGAACGCCAGGTCGGCATCGACGGCATGACGCAGCGCATCGGTCACCAGGTTGGCCAGGGTCTGGTCGGTGAAATCACGGCCCAGACTCTGGTCGACCTTGGCCAGCGGCTGGTCGAACCGGTAGCCCTTGGGCGTGAGCATGCGCTCGCTGACCACCTGTTTGAAGTCTTCCACCTTGGCGGTGATGGCGGCATCGCCGGCGATGCTGTCGTTGACCGGATGCAGGCGGTAGTCGCGCACACGCGGTACGCCGTCGTCGCCGAGGGTCATGCGCAGTTCGCCGAGGTACTGGATTTCCGAACCGGCCTGCACCACTGGGGTGTGGCCGTTGACCAGCACCGGCTGCGGCAGGGCCACGTGCGAGTGGCCGCCGACGACGATATCGATGCCCGGCACTTGCTCGACCAGCTCTACTTCCTCACCGCGCCAGCTGCCATCGGCCTGCTGGGTAACGCCCATGTGCGACAGCAGGATGACCACCTCGGCGCCCTCCTCGCGCAGCTTGGCCACGGTATCCCTGGCGGTGGCCACCGGGTCGGCAAAGGTCAGCGGCTTGATCATCGGGCTGACGGCCACAGCATCGTTGCCGAGCAGGCCAAACAGGCCGAAGCGGATGCCACCGCGCTCGATCAGCTTGTACGGCAGGATGCGCCCGGCGTAGGCGTGTGCCTGGAGGCTGTCGTCGGCCTTGCTGGTCGGATCGAAACGCATGTTGCTCGACAGCAGCGGCACCAGCGCATCGCCCTTGGCCTTGTGCGCGGCGCTGATCATCGCGGCGAGCCCGACCGGGCGGAAGTCGAATTCGTGGTTACCGATTACTGCCGCGTCGTAGCCCAGCTCACTCATCAGGCGCAGTTCGCTGCCCATCTCGCGGGCGATGGTGTGAAACAGCGTCCCCATGGTGAAGTCGCCGCCGTCGAGCAGCAGCAGAGGCTCTTCGCCGGCTGCCGCGCGGCGTTCGTTCAATAAGGTGGCCAGGCGCGCGACGCCGCCAACGGTGTCGTCATCGTTCACCGTCGCCGGGGTGTATTCGTTGTTGGGGCCGAAACCGAGCAGGCGCGACTGCCAGTCGTTGCTGTGCAGGATGGTGAAACTGCGCTCGGCAGCGACCAGCGGCGTGGCGGCCAGCAGGCCGGCGAGCAGGAGTGAGGGGAACAGGCGCATGGACGATCCTTGACGATGACTGCGCACAGTATGGAGCAGGCCCTGGCGCCAGACAGCGACCAATCGAGACGCCCTTTGTCGCCAATCGAGTCAGGTATTCATTGCCCTAGGTCAGCCCCCAAGCCAAACGGCGGGACTAAGCTGTAATCAGGACTGCAACGTGGAGAAGCGCCATGGACCACTATCACCTGATGTTGATGCTGCTGATCGGTGGCTTTCTGCTGTTGGGCGTCGGCTTCAACTTCCGCGAGCACGAATGGGGCGTGCGCGTACTGGGCTTGGGCGTATTGCTGATGTTGGTGCCGATTGCGTTGCGGGTGCATCTGGCGCTGGCGTAGGGCTCAGGGCACCGTAGGGTGCGCCATGCGCACCGAGCGATGTTGATGATGTCGCTGTCTATTCGAGCGCGGTGTAGCGAAGGGTCGGTGCGCGCGGCGCACCCTACGGGCGCTGCCAACGCTCGGCGGCGCTCTGGTCGCTGCAGCGGCCTTCGACCCAGCGCGGGCCTTGGCTGGTGTCTTCCTTCTTCCAGAACGGCGCGCGGGTTTTCAGGTAATCCATGATGAAGTTGCAGGCATCGAACGATGCCTGGCGGTGGGCGCTGCTGGTGCCGACGAAGACGATAGGTTCGCCCGGCTCCAGGCGACCGATGCGGTGGATGATCTCGATGCCCAGCAGCGGCCAGCGCTCGCGCGCCTCATCGGCGATCCTGGCCAGAGCCTTTTCGGTCATGCCGGGGAAGTGCTCGAGGAACATGCCACCGACCTCGCGGCCATCATTGAAATCGCGCACGTAGCCGACGAAGGTGACCACCGCGCCGATACCGAGGTTGGTGGCATGCAGGGCGTTGAGCTCGCTGCCAGGATCGAAGGGTTGGGCTTGGACGCGGATGGTCATGAGGATCTCGTTTGCTCGAAATGGTGGGCTAAAGCCCCCCCTACAGAATCGGAGCGCATCGCTGGTAGAGTCACCCGGCGATTAACCGCCGGTAACGGTGGGGAAGAAGGCGACTTCATCGCCTTCGGTCAGCGGCTCGTCGAGGCTGCACAGTTCCTGGTTGCGCGCGCACATCAGGTTCTGCTCACCCAGCACTTCCCATTCGCCGCCACGGGCAACCAGGTGCAGGCGCACGTCGTCGAGTGTGGCGAAGTCGCCGCTCAGTTGCTCGTCGTCACGGCCCAGGGCTTCACGGTAGCGGGCGAAGTATTGCACGCGGATCATGCTTGTTCCTCCAGCTTGTAGTGACCGCTCTTGCCGCCGAGCTTTTCCAGCAGGCGTACCTGCTCGATGACCATGCCGCGATCCACGGCCTTGCACATGTCATAGATGGTCAGCGCGGCGACGCTGGCGGCAGTCAGTGCTTCCATCTCGACACCGGTTTGCCCGGACAGTTTGCAACGGGCAGTGATATGCACGCTGTCGTCGCCTTCGGCGCGTAGCTCGACCTTGACGCCGGTGAGCATCAGCGGGTGGCAAAGGGGGATCAGGTCACTGGTTCTCTTCGCGGCCTGGATGCCGGCGATACGCGCCACGGCGAATACGTCGCCCTTGGGGTGCTCACCGGCGACGATCATCTGCAGGGTGGCGGGCAGCATGCGCACGCGCGCTTCGGCGGTGGCTTCGCGGAAGGTGGTCGCCTTGTCGGTGACGTCGACCATGTGCGCGCGGCCTTGGGAATCGAGGTGGGTCAGCACGGGAAAGCTCCTGGCGGGAATCGGCCGATTGTAAACCTGCAGGTCAGGATTTCGTAGCCCGGATGAAATCCAGGGCCAGAGTGGCAAAACGCCCCGGATTTCATCCTGGCTACTGACTAGATTCGGCTACACAACTGCAGCGGCGTATTTATCCGCGATCATCGCGGCTGAAGCCGCTCCCACGGGGCATACAGAAATTCATCAATGCAGACTAAAACGCCCCTGCTCTTGCGAGCAGGGGCGCCAGTGTTTCACAGCTGGAGGGTTACATATGGGTTTCCGCGTACTCCGCGAGGATCGAGCGCGGTACGCCTTGCAGGGTGATGTGCACGCCGTGCGGGAAGTCCTTGAAGCGTTCGGTGAGGTAGGTCAGGCCCGAACTGGGCGCGGACAGGTAGGGGGTGTCGATCTGCGCCAGGTTGCCCAGGCACACCACCTTCGAGCCGTTGCCGGCACGGGTGATGATGGTCTTCATCTGGTGCGGGGTGAGGTTCTGGCATTCGTCGATAAGGATCAGGCTCTGCTGGAAGCTGCGCCCGCGGATGTAGTTCAACGACTTAAATTGCAGCGGCACCTTCTGCAGGATGTAGTCGACGCTACCGTGAGTGCTCTCATCCTCCATATGCAGCGCCTCGAGGTTGTCGGTAATCGCGCCGAGCCAGGGCTCCATCTTCTCCGCCTCGGTGCCGGGCAGAAAGCCTATCTCCTGATCCAGCCCCTGCACGCTGCGGGTGGCGATGATGCGCCGGTAGCGCTTGCTGACCATGGTCTGCTCGATGGCCGCGGCCAGCGCCAGGATGGTCTTGCCCGAGCCGGCGGCGCCGGACAGGTTGACCAGGTGAATGTCCGGATCGAGCAGCGCGAACAGCGCCAGCGCTTGATGGATGTCGCGCGGTTTCAGGCCCCAGGCTTCCTGGTGCAGCAGCGGTTCCTGGTGCATGTCGAGGATCACCAGTTCATCGCCCTTGATCGCCTTGATCCAGCCGACGAAGCCCTGCTCATCGAGGATGAACTCGTTGACGTGCACGGCCGGCAGGTTGTCGGTCAGTTGCACGCGGTGCCAGGTACGGCCGTGATCCTGACGGGTGTCGACCTTGCTCACGCGATCCCAGAACGAGCCGGGCATGTCGTGATACCCCTTCGACAGCAGCGAGACGTCATCGACCAGTTGGTCGGTGTGATAGTCCTCGGCGTCGATCCCGCAAGCGCGCGCCTTCAGGCGCATGTTGATGTCCTTGGTCACCAGCACCACGGACAGGCCGGGGTTGCGCGACTTCAGCTCCACCAACTGGTTGATGATCTTGTTGTCGTTGAGGTTTTCCGGCAGCCAGGTGACCGGCGCCGCACTTTTACTCATAAGGATGGAAAGACGACCGCAGGGGCCGCTCTTGCCGCGCTGGATGGGTACCCCGTACTCGACGTCCTCAGGTTCGGCACCGGCGAGAATCTGATCGATCAGGCGGATGGCCTGGCGACATTCGGCGGCAACGCCATGCTTGCCGGATTTCAGTTTGTCGAGTTCCTCCAACACCGTCATCGGGATGGCGACGTGGTGTTCTTCGAAGTTGAGCAAGGCGTTGGGATCGTGGATCAGAACATTGGTGTCGAGGGCGTAGAGGGTTGGAGCGGTGGGCTTGGAGCGTCCGTGGTCATCCATACTCGGTCACCTTCTTGTAGTAGCCAGGCGACGCAATACCTGGGCGGTGCTGCGCCGGACAGAGACCGCCGACTTTTTCAGGTCGGGGCCGAAAGGTGGCAAGCAAGGTGAGGGCCAATGGCCGCCACCTGTATGCAGGTTTCGGCGGTCTTGCTTTTTTATTACTCCAATTCACATGACAGAAAAACGTTTTTTTATCGTCATGCAGGTTTATTTGCAGACGCGACAGATAGTGCTTGGCGAGCCGCCAGCACCCCGTTACAGTCCGAAGTCCTACCTGCTGTCACTCCCTTCTCTACCCCGCCCCCTCTTGCAGCATGCCGCGCCAATCAGGTGCAGGTAACGCTCCGCCTGTGCTCAATTGCCCGCGAGCGCTTCGCGAGCAGGGCTCGTGCCTACCACGCGTTCCTCAATCGCCCCGATAAGTGGTCTTGCCGCTCCCCTGCCCTCTAGCAGGCTGTTGAAAAACTACCTGCGTTGCCATTGCTGCGTTAAAAACCGGCTCAAAATGCTCATTTACAACTCGTAAACTCCGCTTTTTCGCCTGTTTTTGCCTTGCACTGACTGCCTCGCCTACGTTTTTCAACGGCCTGCTAGAATCGCCGTCACGCTTTCTGGAGATTCCGCACATGCTGATGGTGATTTCACCGGCCAAGACCCTCGACTACGAGACGCCGCCCGCCACCCCGCGCTTCACCCAACCCGAACACCTCGACCACGCCCAGGAACTGATCGCCCAACTGCGCGATTTCAGCCCGGCGCAGATCGCCGAGCTGATGCATCTGTCGGACAAGCTTGCCGGCCTCAATGCCGCGCGTTTCGGCAGCTGGGAGCGGCCGTTCAACCCGTCCAACGCCAAGCAGGCGCTGCTGGCGTTCAAGGGCGACGTGTACACCGGGCTGAACGCCGAGGATTTCTCCGAAGAGGACTTCGACTTCGCTCAGACTCACCTGCGCATGCTTTCCGGCCTGTACGGCGTGCTGCGCCCGCTGGACCTGATGCAGGCCTACCGCCTGGAAATGGGCACCAAGCTGGCCAACGGCCGCGGCAAGGATCTGTACGCTTTCTGGGGCGAGCGCATCAGCGGCTGGCTCAACGAAGCGCTGGCGGCCCAAGGCGATGACGTGCTGCTCAACCTGGCCTCCAACGAGTACTTCGGCGCGGTCAAACGCAAGGCGCTGAGCGCACGCCTCATCGACACCGAGTTCAAGGACCTGAAGAACGGCCAGTACAAGATCATCAGCTTCTACGCCAAGAAGGCCCGCGGCCTGATGGCGCGCTACGTGATCAAGGAGCGCCTGACCAACCCTGAAGGCCTGAAGGACTTCAACTATCAGGGCTACCGTTATTCGGCCGAGCATTCCAAGACCGACAGTCTGGTTTTCCTGCGCGACCAGCCGCAAGACTGACCCCTCCTCCAGCCAAGCCCATGCACCGCTCATCGGTTGTCGCATGGGCTTGGCCGCTGCGCTTGCCCTCTTCCGCCTCTCTCTCGCCTGCCGCTTAGCTGCAGCGCGAGCGTTGCGCTTGCCCGTGGTTCCTGCGACCACAGGCCTGCACCTGAAAACCTGCTTGGCGTCACACTTTCAGCGCAACTGCACTTCTTCGCGAACTTATTGCACGGCTTAGTTATCCGATAGTTTCAAGCATATTAATGAACATATTGCCATCATGCATTTTGCAACTTGCCATTATATTGCAATCAAATTATCCGTTCAGCTCCGGTTCAGCTTCAGGACGAACGGTAGGAACTATCCGAAAGGACCGCCACTCATACAGCCCGTAACACATTTCAATACATAACTTTCTGAACACTTGAACCTGCCAGATAGCGAATTAAGTTTTGCAGAACAGTTTCACCCAAAAGAAAGTTTGTGCGCGTCAAAGGGAGAGATGGCAACCCGCCACAGTACCGATATAGAGGCCCCAAGCGAGGCGACAGCGACAACATCAAAGGGCCAGCCTTCAATATAAAGGCCCGCACTTGGTGCCACTTCCGGCGCCCACTCTACTTATGCCTGAATGAACTCAAACCTATTAAAACGGTGAGTTCACGGACGAGTTTTGGCCATAAGGCCATTATTTAAAACTGCATCAAACGGACGAGGTTAATACCATGCGAATCAGTATCTTTGGTTTGGGTTATGTAGGTGCTGTTTGTGCCGGCTGTTTGTCGGCACGGGGTCACGACGTGATTGGCGTGGATATCTCCGCGAACAAGATCGACCTGATCAATAACGGCAAATCGCCCATCGTTGAACCGGGCCTGGAAGAACTGCTGCAACAAGGTCTGCGTCAGGGCCGCCTGCGTGGCACCACCGACGTTGCCGCTGCCGTTCTGGAAAGCGATGTGTCGTTCATCTGTGTCGGTACGCCGAGCAAGAAGAACGGCGACCTGGAACTGAACTACATCGAAGGCGTGTGCCGCGAGATCGGTTTCGCCATGCGCGACAAGAAAGAGCGCCACACCGTAGTGGTTCGCAGCACCGTACTGCCGGGCACCGCGAAGAACGTGGTACTGCCGATTCTCGAAGACTGCTCGGGCAAGAAGGCTGGCGTCGACTTCGGCCTGGCGGTTAACCCCGAGTTCCTGCGCGAGAGCACCGCGATCAAGGACTACGATTTCCCCCCGATGACCGTCATCGGTGAGCTGGACAAAGCCTCCGGCGACCTGCTGGAAAGCATCTACAGCGAGCTCGACGCGCCGATCATCCGCAAGGACATCGAAGTCGCCGAGATGATCAAGTACACCTGCAACGTCTGGCACGCCGCCAAGGTCACCTTCGCCAACGAGATCGGCAACATCGCCAAGGCCGTCGGCGTCGATGGTCGCGAGGTGATGGACGTGGTCTGCCAGGACCACAAACTCAACCTCTCCAAGTACTACATGAAACCCGGCTTCGCCTTCGGCGGCTCCTGCCTGCCCAAGGACGTACGCGCGCTGAACTACCGCGCCGGTAGCCTGGACGTGGAAGCCCCGCTGATCGGCTCGCTGATGCGCAGCAACGCCGCCCAGGTGCAGAAGGCCTTCGACATCATCGCCAGCCAGGATTCGCGCAAGGTCGCCCTGCTCGGCCTGAGCTTCAAGGCCGGCACCGATGACCTGCGTGAAAGCCCGCAGGTGGAACTGGCGGAAATGCTCATCGGCAAGGGTTTCGACCTGAGCATCTACGACCGCAACGTCGAATACGCCCGTGTCCACGGGGCCAACAAGGAATACATCGAGTCGAAGATCCCGCACGTTTCCTCGCTGCTCAACAGCGACCTCGAAGACGTCGTGGCCAAGGCCGACATCATCGTTCTGGGCAACAGCGACGAGCGTTTCGCCAAGCTGGCTGAGCAGGCGCCGAGCGGCAAGCGGGTGATCGACCTGGTCGGCTTCATGCCCCACGCCAGCAATGGCGTGGCCGAAGGCATCTGCTGGTAAGGACCCGAACGTACCTGCGCGCCCAGCGCGCGCAGGTACTCGGAGACGCATATGGACAAGCTCAAGAACGGCCTCAACCAAGCCAGCGGCTGGATGCTCTATCTCAGCCTGCTGATGCTGCTGGCACTGGCCCTGCCACGCACGGTGCTCGACCCCGAAGCGCGGGACTTCATCCTGCTCATCGGCATCGTCGGCATCTGGCGCTATTCCATGGGGGCCATGCACTTTGTGCGCGGCTGCCTGTTCCTTTACCTGGTGTACCCCTGGTATCGCCGCAAGGTTACAAAACTCGGCAAGGACGCCGACCCCTCTCATGTGTTCCTGCTGGTCACCAGCTTTCGCATCGAGGCGCTGACCACCGCCATGGTCTACCGCTCGGTGATTCGCGAAGCCATCGACTGCGGGTATCCCTGCACCGTGGTGTGCTCGATCGTCGAGCTCTCCGACGAGTTGCTGATCAAGAACCTCTGGGCTCAGGCCGAGCCGCCGGCGCATGTCACCCTGGACATCGTACGTATCCCCGGCACCGGCAAGCGTGATGGTCTGGCCTATGGTTTCCGCGCCATTTCCCGGCAGATGCCGGACCGCGATGCGGTGGTGGCGGTGATCGACGGCGATACCGTGCTCGAGCCGGGCGTAGTGATCAAGACCGTGCCCTGGTTCAAGCTCTTCCCCAACGTCGGCGGGCTGACCACCAACGAGTTCTGCGAGGTACGCGGCAGTTACCTGATGAGCGAGTGGCACAAGCTGCGCTTCGCTCAGCGCCACCTCAACATGTGCTCGATGGCGCTCTCCAAACGCGTGCTGACCATGACCGGGCGCATGTCGGTGTTCCGCGCCAGCGTGGTGACCGACCCCGAGTTCATCCGCGACGTAGAAAGCGATCACCTCGAGCACTGGCGCCTGGGGCGCTTCCAGTTCCTCACCGGTGACGACAAGTCCAGCTGGTACAGCCTGATGCGCCTGGGCTACGACACCTTCTACGTGCCGGATGCGGCGATCAACACGGTCGAGCACCCGCCGGAGAAGAGTTTCATCAAGGCCAGCCGCAAGCTGATGTTCCGCTGGTACGGCAACAACCTGCGGCAGAACTCGCGCGCCCTGCGTCTGGGCATGGGCCGCCTCGGCGCCTTCACCAGCCTGGTGCTGTTCGACCAGCGTGTGTCGATGTGGACCTGCCTGCTGGGCCTATCCGTAGCGATCATCGCCAGCATCAAGTACAGCCTGATGTACCTGCTGATCTACCTGCTGTGGATCGGCAGCACGCGGCTGATCCTCACGCTGCTGCTGATGTGCTCCGGCCACCGCATCGGCCCGGCCTACCCGGTGCTGCTCTATTACAACCAGATCGTCGGCGCGCTGGTGAAGATCTACGTGTTCTTCCGCCTCGACCAGCAATCCTGGACGCGCCAGAACACCAAGCTCAACCGCGGCCTGTCCAGCTTCGCCAACTGGTTCAACAGCTGGTCGTCGCGTGCCATGACCTTCTCTGCCGCCTCTGTCTTCATCGCCGCGCTGCTGGCGCTGGTGTGACCGTACTCGAATAGGAATTAACCACCATGAACTCCGTCGCCAATCACAACGTCGTCCATGAGTCCGAGGCCCAGCGCCAGCATGCCCGCGTCAAGCTGCCAGGACGCTTGCGCTTTACCAATGCCAAGGGCGAACGCATCGACGCACGCCTGCAGGATGTTTCTGCTGGCGGTTTCAGCTTCACCAACGAGAAGACCACGCACAAGGTCGGTGATTTTCATCGCGGCCAGTTGCAGTTCCAGCTCGACAGCCTGGTGCTGGGGCTGGACGTGGAATTCCAGGTCAATGCCGTGCAGTCCGAGCAAAACCGCGTCGGCTGCCAGTTCCACAACATCGGCGCGCGTGAAGCTGCAGCCCTGCGCCACCTGATCAGCGCGCACCTGGCCGGTGAGCTGGTCAACGTCGGTGAGGTGCTGCACATCCTGCAGCGCGACAACTTCACCAAGGCGCGCAAGAGTGGCGCAGCCGGTGGCATGGGCATGTTCGGCCGTTTGCGCGCGGTGACCTTCAGCGGCGCGATCTTCCTTATCGGCCTGGCCGCCTTCGGTTACATCGGCAAGTCGATCTACGGCCTGTACTTCGTCACTCACGCGCAGTCGGCGCAGATCAGCCTGCCGGCACTGCAGGTGACCATGCCGCGTGAAGGCAGCGTGCAGAGCCTGGCGCAGCCCGATGGCATCGTCGAGAAAGGCGCGCCAATCGCCACCTTCACCACCAGCATGCTGGAAATGCTCAAGGGCCACTTGGGCGACGATCAGCTCGAGCCGAGCCAGATCGAAGCGCTGTTCGCCCGCGAGATGCAGGGCACCCTGACCAGCCCGTGCAACTGCAAGATCTCCCGCCAACTGGTGGCCGACGGTCAGTTCGCCAGCAAGGGCGACGTGATCTTCGAACTGGTGCCGCAGGATGGCGTGGCAACCGTCGCCGCCAGCTTCCCTTATCGCCACCTGGAGCAGGCTCGTCCTGGCACCCCGGTGACCTTCAAGGTGGCCGGCGAAGACCAGTCGCGTCGCGGCGAGATCGTCAGCAGTGCACTGCATGACGGCGGCCTGAGCTCGGACATCCGCGTGGTGATCCAGCCGGAAGAAACTCTGCCGGCCAGCCTCGCCGGGCAACCGGTGGACGTGGTCATCGACCGTGGTCCGTCCTTCGGCGGCCTGGTCGATCGCGCCGTCGCGGCGGGTCGCTAAGGAGATCGCCGTGAGCATGCCCCTTCTTCGCCCTGCCCTGCTCGGCCTCGCCGTCAGCGCCACGCTGGCCGGTTGCACCGGTCTGCCGGATGAGCGCCTGGCGCGCGAAGCCCTGCAGAGCGGCGACCAGCAGACGGCCGAATGGCATTTCCGCCAGCTCGCCGAAATGGGCTACAGCGACGCGCAGATCGGCCTGGCCGACATCTACGCAGCCAATGGCCAGACTCAGGATCTGGATGAGGCCGAGCGTATTTACCGTCAGGCCCTCGACGGCTCACCGCGCGCCAAGGCGCGCCTCGGCAAGCTGCTGGCGCGCAAGCCCGGCAGCAGCCTGGCCGAGCGCCAGGAGGCCGCCGAGCTGCTGGAGAGCGCAGCGCAGGCTCACGAGCCCAGTGCGCTGCTGCCGCTGACCGAACTCTATCTGTTCTACCCACAGGACTTCCCCGCCATGAACCTTGCGCAACGTATCCAAGACTGGCGCCAGCAGGGTCTGCCCCAGGCAGAACTGGCGCAGATTCTTCTGTACCGCACCGATGGCACCTACGACCAGCACCTGGGCGAGATCGAGCGTATCTGCCAGGCACGCCTGGCCAGCAACGACGCCTGCTACGCCGAACTGGCCACCGTGTACCAGAAGCAGAACCGCGAAGACGACCGTCAGGCGCTGATCGAGCAACTGCTGGCGGGTTATCGCGCCGGCACTGTTTCGCCCAACCAGGTCGACTCCGTGGCCCAGGTACTCAGCGACCCTGAGGTCGGCCAGCCACAACCGCAGCAGGCACAAGACCTGCTCGAAGCCATCGCGCCGAACTATCCGGCCGCCTGGGTCAGCCTCGCGCGTCTGCTCTACGACTATCCGGGCCAGGGCGATACCGACACCCTGCTCGGTTATCTGGACAAGGGCCGTGCAGCGGCCCTGCCGCGCGCCGAGCTGCTGCTCGGACGCCTGTACTACGAAGGCAAGCTACTGCCGCAGGAGCCGAAGAAAGCCGAAGAACACCTGCGCAAGGCAGCGCCTAGCGAACCCAGCGCCAATTACTACCTGGGGCAGATCTACCTGCGCGGCTACCTCGGCGAGGTCTACGCCCAGCAGGCGCTCGACCACCTGCTTAGCGCCGCCCGTGCTGGCCAGCTCAGCGCCGACTTCGCCCTCGCGCAGATGTTCAGCCAGGGCCGTGGGGTTAAACCCAACCCGGTCAACGCCTACGTATTCAGTCAACTGGCCCTGCCGCGCAATACGCCACCGACCTTCGAGCTGGCGCATGAAGTGGCCGAGAGCCTGACCCCGGCACAACTGGCCGAGGGCCAACGCCTGCTGCGCGAGGAGCGTGATGCCCGCGGCATCGTCCTGCAGCAGCAGGCCGCCCTGCAGGTCAGCCAGCCATGAACAAGGATGCACGCATGCAGCTAAACCGTATCGTCAGCCAATTGGGGCTGGGCGCCAGCCTGCTGGCAGCCAGCGCTGCCTGGGCGGCGGATGCGCCGAAGAATTTCGGCCTGGATGTGAAGATCACCGCGCAATCGGAAGACGACCGCGACCTCGGCACCCGCTCGGGTGGCGACGTCAACGGTATCGGTCTCGACCTGCGCCCCTGGGTCTACGGCGAGCGTGGCGACTGGAGCGCCTTCGCCATGGGCCAGGCGGTTACCGCCACCGACACCATCGAAACCGACCCGTTGCAGGATGACGGCGAAGGCAGCGAACAACGCAGCGACGCACGCCAGCCGGACAAGAGCTACCTGGCCATGCGCGAATTCTGGGTCGATTACGCCGGCCTCACCGCCTACCCGGGTGAACACCTGCGCGTCGGCCGTCAGCGCCTGCGCAGCAACGAAGGCACCTGGTGGGACACCAATATCGAAGCCGTCAATTGGCGCTTCGATACCACCCTGCTGCAAGCCACGGTCGGCGTTGCCGAGCGCTTCTCCGATTACCGCACCGACCTCGATGACCTGGCGCCCGAAGACGAAGATCGCCAGCACTTCTTCGCCGGCCTCGACTACCAGTGGACGCCCGGCCACCGCATCGGCGCCAAGCTGCACCACAGCCGCGACGACGGCCGCCTGGCCAATCCTGGCGAGCGTGTCGACGAACTGAGCAAACGCTACACCGGTGACCTGACCTGGTTCGGCCTGCACGCCGACGGCGGCTTCTTCGAGCGCAATTCGCGCAATCGCCTCAACTACTGGGCGCAGCTGACCTGGCTGCAGGGCGATACCGATCAGTTGCAGCAGGAAGTGATCGGCAATGACCGTATCGCCACCGGCTCGCGTAGCCAGGATGTCGACGCCTGGGCGATGGACCTTGGCCTGCGCTACAGCCTCGATGACAACTGGAAGATCGGCGCCGCCTATGCCCGTGGTAGCGGCGGTGGCGATGAAGGCAAGTCACGCCAGTTCATGCAGACAGGACTGCACAGCAACCGCGCCAACTTCACCGGCGTCGAATCACGCCTGCACCGTTACGGCGAGGCCTTCCGCGGCGAACTGTCGAACCTGCAGGTGGCCAGTGCGTTCAGCTCCTGGCAACTGGGCGAGGACTACGACGCCAGCGTCGTCTATCACCGTTTCTGGCGCGTCGATGGCGACCAGGACGTCGGCGACAGCGGCATCACCGCACCGCTGGTAGCGGGCGAGAAAGACATCGGCCAGGAAGTCGACCTGGTGCTGACCCGCTACTTCAAGCAGGGCCTGCTGCCGGCCACCGTCGCCGAACAGCTGGATGATCGTTCGGCGCTGGTACGCCTGCGCGCCGGCGTGTTCCTGCCGGGCGACGCCTACGGCAGCGGCACCGATTCGGTGATGCACCGCGCCTTCGTCGACTTCATCTGGCGCTTCTGAGGGATCGGACCATGCAACCCAACGGCTTAGCCCTACCCCTGCTGCTCGGCGCACTGTGCCTCACCGCGCCCCTGGCCCAGGCCAACCCGACGCAGCACCAGTTCGACTACCGCGTGCGTAGCGCCCCGGCGGACGAACTGCATATGGAAGCGCCCAAACTGCCGGACCTATCCGGCTACACCAAGGAGGCCGTGCTGGCCAAGATCCCGCGTGAACAACGCGGTCAGGTGGTGGTGCGGCGCATGCTGCGCCAGGACGCGCTGAAGGATTTCACCGGTGGCAACGAGCGCCTGCGCGAGTGGATCAAACGCCAGCAGGGCATGCCCCAGGCGATCTTCATCGAAGGTGGCCTGGTCACCGCCCAGGATCTGGCCAAGGCGCTGCCCGACAGCCAGTTCGCCGAGCAGGAGCCGGGCGTGTACATCGCCCGCCTGCCCATCGTCGTCGCCGAGGGCGCGACGCTGCATGTGGGCAAGGAAACCCGCGAGCTGCGCCTGTCGCAGGAGCGCGGTTCGTTCCTGGTCAACGATGGTCAGATGTTCATCACCGACACCCGCGTCACCGCCTGGCGCGAGGCCGATAACGGCCCGGCGACCATGCGCGACAACGGCAAGGAGTTCCGCCCGTTTCTGGTGTCCTGGGGCGGCAGCGAGCTGTATATCGCCAGCAGCGTGCTGACCAGCCTGGGCTACGACAATTCCAAGTCCTACGGCGTATCGATCACCCAGTACACACCGAGCATGCACGAGCGCCTGCAACGTGAAGAGCCGACCGGCTGGCTGATCGACTCCGAGTTCGTCGATCACTGGTACGGCTTCTACTGCTACGAAGCGCAGAACGTGGTGATCAAGGGCAACACCTACCGCGACAACATCGTCTACGGCATCGACCCGCATGACCGCTCGCACGGCCTGATCATCGCCGAGAACACCGTGTTCGGTACCAAGAAGAAGCACGGCATCATCATCTCGCGCGAGGTCAACGACAGCTGGATCATCAACAACGAAAGCTACGACAACAAGCTCTCCGGCATCGTTATCGACCGTAGCAGCGAGCACAACCTGATCGCTTACAACCGCGTGCACGGCAACCATGCCGACGGCATCACCCTGTACGAAAGCGGCGACAACCTGCTGTGGGGCAACCAGGTGCTGCGCAACCAGCGCCATGGCATCCGCATCCGCAACAGCGAGAACATTCGCCTGTACGACAACCTCTCGGCGATGAACCAGCTGACCGGCGTGTACGGCCATATCAAGGACCTCTCCGACACCGACCGCGACCTGGACCTCGACCCGTTCGATACCAAGATCTCGATGATCATCGTCGGCGGCACCCTGGCCGGTAACGGCTCCAGCCCGATCAACATCGACTCGCCGCTGTCGGTCGAGCTGTACCGCGTGAAGATGCTTGCCCCGCGCAAGAGCAGCGGCATCCAGCTCGCCGGCATCCTCGGCGAAAAACAGGACGAAATCCTCGACCTCATGGTGCGCCAGCGCCTACCCGTGCTGATCGATCCGATCGAGCCCGAGAAACTGACCAATTGATGAGGCCAACGATGATCCCATCACCCTTCAAGTCCCTTTCCCTGGCCGTGGCCTGTGCCCTGGCCAGCACCGCCCTGCAGGCGCAAGAGCGCCAGGCGCCGCAGTATCAGGTCGAAGACTGCTGCTCGCTGTGCCCGGCTGCGCACGACGCCAGCCGCTACACCACCAACTACATGAAGAACTTCGTCACCCTGCTCGATGCCGAGGAAGGCTGGCTGTTTCGCAGCGTCGAAGACCTGCGCACCGAGTTCGGCACCAGTGAAGTCGGCTACCAACGCCTCAAGGAGCTACGTGACGGCCTCAAGCAACGCGGCGTGGAACTGGTGGTGGTCTACCAACCGACCCGCGGCCTGGTCAATCGCAACAAGCTGTCGCCCGCCGACTACCAGCGCTTCGACTACGACAAGGCGCTGCGCAACTACCGCCAGGCGCTGACCCGCTTCGAGCAACTGGGTATCTGGGTGCCGGACCTGACGCCGCTGACCGACGAAAACAGCGACAAGGAGTTCTACTTCCGCCGCGACCAGCACTGGACGCCCTACGGTGCCGAGCGCACCGCACGGCTGGTGGCCGAGACGGTCAAGCGCATCCCCGGTTTCGAAGATATTCCGCAGAAGGAATTCGTCACCGAACGCATCGGCCTGATGGGCAAGACCGGCACTATGCAGAACGTCGCCAGCCAGCTGTGCGGCACCGGCTACGCGGTGCAATACGTCGATCAGTTCATCACCGAACCGAAGGACGCCAGCGATGGCGACGCGCTGTTCGGCGACGAGAGCAGCCCGAAGATCACCCTGGTCGGCACCAGCCACAGCGGCAAGAACTACAACTTCGGCGGCTTTCTCGAAGAGTACCTGGGCACCGACGTGCTCAACGCAGCCTTCCCGGGTGGCGGCCTGGAAGGCGCGATGCTCGAGTACCTGGCCAGCGATGCCTTCCAGAACGACCCACCGCAAGTCCTCATCTGGGAGTTCTCGCCGCTCTACGACCTGGCTTCCGACCGCATCCACCGCCAGCTGATGGCCAGCCTGAGCAATGGCTGCAGCGGCCAGACCGAGGTGCTCGCCAGCGAGAAGCGCCTGCATCCGGGCAGCAACGAAATCCTCGTCAATGGCGAGAACAAGCTGCTGACCCTGGCCGGCAATCGCCACCAGCTCGACCTGCGTTTCAGCGACCCTGCGGTCAAGCGCGTCGACGCCACCATCTGGTACCTCAACGGCCGCCGCGAACAGCTCAAGCTGGAGAAACCCAACACCGTCGATACCGACGGCCGTTTCACCGTCGAGTTGCGCGACGAGCCGGGCTGGGGTGAGCAGAACTTCTTCGCCCTGGAAATCCAGAAGCCCGAAGACAGCGCCGACGACCTGAAAGTCCAGGCCAGCCTGTGCCAACGCCCGAGCGGCACCAGCCAGCAAGTCGCGCAGCACGACTGAGGAGGCCACCATGCCCATACGACTCGCTCCCTTGACCCTGATGGCCGTGCTGCTCAGCGGCCCGGCCTTTGCCGAACTGCAACCGCCAGCGGGCTACTACGCCGCCGTCGGCCAGCGCGACGGCAAGGCCCCCGCCTGCCCGGCGGTGCCGCAGCCGTATACCGGTGAGCTGCAGTTCACCAGCAAGTACGAGGGCTCCGACAAGGCGCGCGCCACGCTCAACCGCCAGGCGGAGAAGAACTTCCGCAAGCAGACCGAGGGCATCGTCCGTCTGGAGAAGGAAGGCGGACGGATGATCACCAGCTACATGCGCACCGGTCAGCCGGAGCGCCTGGAGTGCGCCATCGAATGGCTCGACCAGTGGGCCAGTGCCGATGCGCTGGAGTCCGAGCAGTTCAACCACACAGGCAAGTCGATGCGCAAATGGGCGCTCGGCAGCCTGGCCGGCGCCTGGCTGCGCCTGAAGTTTTCCGAGTCGCAGCCACTGGCCGCCTACCCGCAGCAGAGCGCACGCATCGAGGCCTGGTTCACCCGCCTGGCCGAACACACGGTACGCGAGTGGAGCGACCTGCCTCTGCGCAAGATCAACAACCACAGTTACTGGGCCGCCTGGTCGGTGATGGCGGTGGCGGTCATCGATGATCGTCGCGACCTGTTCGACTGGTCCGTCAGTCAGTTCCGCATCGCCGCCAACCAGGTCGATGACGAAGGCTACCTGGCCAACGAGATGCGCCGTAGCCAACGCGCCCTGGCCTACCACAACTACGCCCTGCCGCCGCTGGCGATGATCGCTGCGTTCGCCGAGGCCAATGAAGTCGACCTGCGCGGCGAGAACCATGGCGCCCTGCAGCGCCTGGCCGAACGCGTACTGCAAGGTGCGCGCGACCCGGCTGCGTTCGCCCAGCGCACCGGCTCCAAGCAGGACATGAGCGAGCTGCGCAAGGACTTCAAGTACGCCTGGCTGGCGCCCTACTGCAGCCTCTACGCCTGCAGTGAAGAGACCCGCGAACTGAACCAGGAGATGGGGCCGTTCAACAGCTTCCGCCTCGGTGGCGAGGTGACCCAGGTATTCGGCGGGGGCGGCTAGCCCTCTCCCCCGGCCCCTCTCCCGCAAGCGGGCGAGGGGAGAAAGCTACACACCGTTCAAGCTCCCTCTCCCATTCATGGGAGAGGGTTGGGGAGAGGGCAAGAACCACTCCCTACGCCCGGTAAGCAGGGCAAACACAAACCCTCCGCTCGCGGGGGGAAAGGGGGGCGCTGCCCCGGCTGTTCACGGAGAAGCACGGATGGTCTTTTCATCCAACGTCTTTTTGTTCCTGTTTCTGCCGATCTTTCTCGGCCTGTACTACCTGTGCCCGAATCGCGGGCGCAACCTGCTGATCCTGATTGGCAGCTACGCCTTCTATGCCTGGTGGCGGGTGGATTTCCTCCTGCTGTTCGCCGCCGTGACGCTGTGGAACTACGTCTTCGGCCTGCGCATCCAGGCGCATGCCGGCACAGAGGCGGCGCGCCGCTGGGTGGTCGCAGGTGTGGTCGGCAACCTTGCCACCCTGGGCTACTTCAAGTACGCCAACTTCGGCGTGGCCAACATCAACGCCGTGCTCGAATCGATGGGGATGGAGCCCTTCGTCCTCACGGCGGTGATCCTGCCGATCGGTATTTCCTTCTACATCTTCCAGTCGATCAGCTACCTGATCGACGTGTACCGCCGCGATACCGAGCCAACGCGCAACCTGATCAACTTCGCGGCCTTCATTGCTCTGTTCCCGCAACTGATCGCCGGCCCGGTGCTGCGCTACAAGGACCTGGCCGACCAGTTCACCGACCGCACCCACAGCCTCGACAAGTTCAGTGAAGGCGCCACGCGCTTCATGCAGGGCTTCGTCAAGAAGGTATTCATCGCCGACAGCCTGGCACCGCTGGTGGACCACTGCTTCGCCCTGGAAAACCCCAGCACCGGCGATGCCTGGCTGGGCATGATCGCCTACACCGCGCAGCTCTACTTCGACTTCTCCGGCTATAGCGACATGGCCATCGGCCTGGGCCTGATGATGGGCTTTCGCTTCATGGAGAACTTCAACCAGCCCTATATCAGCCAGTCGATCACCGAGTTCTGGCGGCGCTGGCACATCAGCCTGTCCACCTGGCTGCGCGACTACCTGTACGTACCGCTGGGCGGCAACCGCCACGGCACCTTTAACACCTACCGCAACCTGTTCCTGACCATGCTGCTGGGCGGTTTCTGGCACGGCGCCAACTGGACTTTCCTGATCTGGGGCGCCTGGCACGGCATGTGGCTGGCCATCGAACGCGCCCTCGGCGTGAAAGCCGCACCGATTGTGTTCAACCCGCTGAAATGGGCTTTCACCCTGCTGCTGGTGATGCTCGGCTGGGTGATCTTCCGCGCCGAGAATCTGCAGGTGGCCGGGCGCATGTATGCCGCGCTGTTCAGCTTTGCTGACTGGCAATTGAGCGAGTTGACCCTGGCGCGCATCACCGGGCTGCAGATGGTCACGCTGGTGCTGGCCTGGGTAGTGATCGCTGTCAACGGCGCCCGCCAGTTCCTCGCCAGCCGCAACCATGAGCCGGGCCTGACCCTGGCCAGTGCCGGCATTGCCCTGCAAGCCGTCGACCTGCGCCTGGTGGCCATGCGCGGCGCCCTGCTGCTGTTGTTCTGCGTCTCGCTGCTCAAGCTCTCGGCGCAGAGCTACTCCCCCTTCCTGTACTTCCAGTTCTGAGCGGAGGCCGACAATGAATCGCCCCATCAAGACCCTGTATGTCGCGCTGTTCGCCCTGCTGCTGTTGCCGGCCAGCCTGCTCGCCCTGACCAAGCTCGCCGACTACCACATGCCAGCGCAGCCGAGTGTGCTCGACGGCGGCCTGGCCAAGAGCTTCGAGCGTCACTACGACGAGAACTTCCCGCTCAAGCAGGCCGGCATCAACCTCTGGGCCGCCGTGGAATACCTGGCATTCGGCGAGGGCCGCAGTGGCCTGGTGATCGGCGAAGACGGCTGGCTGTATTCGGACGAAGAGTTCGATCCGGTGGTCGACGGTCAGCGTCAGCTGCGCGACAACCTGGCGCTGATTCGTGGTGTACAGCGTCAGCTCGAGGAGCGCGATATCCAACTGATTCTGGCCATCGTCCCGGCCAAGACGCGTCTGTACCCGGAGCACACCGGTAGCCATCGCCCCAGCGCTCTGCAGCGCAGCCTGTACCCGCGTTTTCACCGCGCGGTGCGCAACGCCGGGATCGCCGCGCCGGATCTGCTCGCACCGCTGCAGGCAGCCAAAGCCGACGCCCCGGTGTTCCTGCGTACCGACACCCACTGGACTCCGGAAGGCGCCGACGTCACAGCCAAGGCGCTGAGTGACGTGGTGCACAGCGCCATACAACTGCGTGGCGAGCCACAGCAGTTCGTCACCGAAACCGTGGAAACCCGCACGCACGAAGGCGACCTGACTCGCTTTCTGCCGCTGGCACCGCTGTTCGAAAACCTGATGCCGCAGGCCGACCGCTTGCAGCAGCGTGAGACCCAAGCCGCCGAAAGCAGTAGCGACGACCTGTTCGGCGACAGCGACCTGCCGGTGACGCTGGTCGGCACCAGCTACAGCGCCAACCCGGCCTGGAACTTCGCAGGCGCCCTGCGTGAGCACCTGCAGCGCGATCTGGCCAACCACGCCGAGGAAGGCGGCGGCCCGCTGGTGCCGATGCTCAAGTACCTGCAAAGCGACGAGCTTGAGGACCACCCGCCACAGCTGGTGATCTGGGAATTCCCCGAGCGTTATCTGCCGATGGCCAGCGATTTCACCGATTTCGACCCGCAATGGCTCGCCGCACTCAAAGACGGCGGCGAGCGCCAGGGGCTGGCTGCTGCCAGTCACTGATTCATCCCCCAAGGAGGACTATCCGATGACAACTCAAACCACCCTACGCCGCTTCACCCTGGGCGCCTGCGCCCTGGCCCTCGGCCTCGGCATGTTCCAGGCACAGGCCGATGACGGCGCCCTTTACGGGCCCAAGGCACCGAAAGGCTCGGCCTTCGTCCGCGCCTACAACGCCAGCAGCGCCGAACTCGATGTCAGCGTCGGCCAGACCCAGCTCAAGCAGATCTCGCCGCTGGGCTCCAGCGACTTCAAGTTCCTTCCGGCCGGCAGCTATCAGGCCCAGGTCGGTAACGCACAGATGGCGGTGGATCTGCAGGCCGCGCGTTACTACACCCTGGTCAGCCAGACCGGCGCCGAGCCGCGCCTGGTCGAGGAGCCGCCCTTCACCAGCCGCCAGAAAGCGCTGCTGCGTGTACAGAACCTGACTGACAGCACCCTCAGCCTGAAGACCGCAGACGGCAAGACTGCCGTGGTCGCCGACGTCAAACCTGACGGCCGTGGCGACCGCGAGATCAACCCGGTGAAGGTTGGCCTGGCGCTGTTCGACGGTGAGCGCAAGGTCGCCGACCTGAAACCGGTCACCCTCGGGCGCGGCGAAGTCGTCAGCCTGTTCGTCACTGGCGGTCAGGGCAAGTTGTCACCGGTATGGGTCAAGCGCCCCATCGACGGTTAAGGAGACTCTGAAATAGCCGTCATTCCCGCGCAGGCGGGAATCCAGAACCTGCGTAGTCCCTGGGCTCCCGCCTTCGCGGGAGTGACGATAAATGGCTTTTTTCAGAACCTTCTTAAGGCAGCGAGTTTTTTGAGAACAAGGAAAACGGCGGGTACACGTCGCACCGACACGACACGGGCAAACCACTTGATCAATCGCTCAGGAGAGACACAACCATGACCCCCATCATCCTTTCCGGTGGCAGCGGCTCGCGACTCTGGCCTCTTTCGCGCAAGCTGTATCCCAAGCAGTTCCTCGCCCTGACCGGTGAGCAGACGCTGTTCCAGCAGACCCTGCAGCGCCTTTCCATCGAGGGCATGCAACCACCCGTGCTGGTGGCCAACCAGGAGCACCGTTTCATCGTGCTCGAGCAGTTGGAGCAGATCGACCTGCAGGCACAAATGCTCCTGCTCGAACCCTTCGGCCGCAACACGGCACCGGCTGTAGCCATGGCGGCCCTGCAACTGATCGCCGAAGGCCGTGACGAGCTGATGCTGGTGCTCCCAGCCGACCATGTGCTGGACGATCAGCAAGCCTTCCGCCAGGCCCTGGCGCTGGCCACCGTGGCCGCCGAAAAAGGCGAGATGGTGCTGTTCGGCGTGCCGGCCGACCGTCCGGAAACCGGCTACGGCTATATCCGCGGCCAGGCCGACGGCACCCTGCCCGACGGCGTGGCGCGTGTGGCCAACTTCGTCGAGAAACCCGACGCCCAGCGCGCCACCGAGTACGTGAAGAGCGGCGATTACTACTGGAACAGCGGCATGTTCCTGTTCCGCGCCAGCCGCTTCCTCGAAGAGCTCAAGCACCACGATGTGGACATCTACGACACCTGCCTGCTGGCGCTGGAACGCAGCCAGCGCGACGGCACGCAGATCGCCATCGACCCAGCTACCTTCGCCTGCTGTCCGGACAACTCCATCGACTACGCGGTGATGGAGAAGACCAGCCGCGCCTGCGTGGTGCCGCTGGCCGCTGGCTGGAACGATGTCGGCAGCTGGTCGTCGATCTGGGAAGTACACGACAAGGACGACGCCGGTAACGTGACCAAGGGCGACGTGGTGATCGAGGACAGCCGCAACTGCCTGATCCATGGCAATGGCAAGCTGGTGTCGGTGCTCGGCCTGGACGACATCGTCGTGGTGGAAACCAAGGACGCCATGATGGTGGCGCACAAGGACCGCGTGCAGGACGTCAAGAAGCTGGTTGGCAAGCTCGACGAGCAGGGTCGCTGCGAGACCCAGAACCACTGCGAGGTCTACCGCCCTTGGGGTTCGTACGACTCGGTGGACATGGGCGGCCGCTTCCAGGTCAAGCACATCACCGTCAAACCGGGCGCGCAGCTGTCGCTACAGATGCACCACCACCGTGCCGAGCACTGGATCGTGGTGTCCGGTACCGCCAAGGTGACCTGCGACGATAAAGAGTTCCTGCTCACCGAGAACCAGTCCACCTACATCCCGATGACCTCGGTACACCGCCTGTCCAACCCGGGCAAGATCCCGCTGGAGATCATCGAGGTGCAGTCCGGCACCTACCTCGGTGAGGACGATATCGAGCGCCTGGAAGATGTATACGGTCGCAGCGATGCAGTAGCCGCCGGTGCCGCACACTGAATGAACCGTGGGAGGGACTTTATCCGCGATGACGTTCGCGGCTAAAGCCCCTCCCACTGCTCATGCCTGCCTCCCAAGCTGTCACACCCTGCGACAGCCCACGCGGTTACCCTGACAAAGCACCTTGTGTAGGATGAACGCAGACTTCGCAAAAAGGCTGCCCTCATGCTGTTCGGTGTCGTACTCGTCATCACCTGGCTGATCCTGCTGATTCGCTACCCGACCAAGGCCCTGCCGGTGTCCATGGCCGCGCTGGTCGGGCTCGGCCTGGTGGCCACCTGGGTGCTCTGGCAGGAAAGCCAGGACGAGCGCTACCTCGCCCATCTCGAACTGCGCCTGAGCTACGACCCGCAGCGCTGCCACGCTGATCGCCCACTGGCCATCGACCTGAAAAACGGCAGCGACGCCGCCCTGCTGGAGCTGCGCTGGGAAGTCGCCGCCTACCGCCCAGGCAACGCCACCAACCTGGCCCAGCGCCTTTACGAGTCGCCACGCTACAGCGGCCCCGGCGAGCTGCTGCCGGACGCCAGCTGGAGCGACTGCATGCCCCTGCCCGACCTGCGCAGCGGCTATCGCCCGGCTACGCTGGAGTTTCGCGCCGAGCGCCTGCAAGGCAAATTCATTCGATAACCTGTAGGAGCGAGCTCTGCTCGCGAAGTTTGCGGCGTCATACGCGTTCGCGAGCAGAGCTCGCTCCTACAGCTCGACATCCGTTGCCAGCCCCGTAGGGCGGACTCAGGAGCCTAGGCGAACTGTCCGCCATCACCTCAAGCCAAGCCTGCTAAGCTGCAGCCCCATTCGCGTCTCAGGGAGTCCCGCGCATGCCTCAACCCAGCGTTCTCATCACTGGTTGTTCCAGCGGCATCGGCCGCGCCCTGGCCGACGCCTTCAAGGCGGCTGGCTACGCGGTGTGGGCCACGGCACGCAAGGATGGTGACCTTGCGGCGCTCGAGCAGGCGGGGTTCCACGCAGTGCAACTCGACGTCAACGATGGCAGCGCGCTGCAGCAGCTAGCCACACGCCTGAGCGAGGAAATCGGCGGCCTCGATGTACTGATCAACAACGCTGGCTATGGCGCCATGGGCCCGCTGCTCGACGGCGGCGTGGAAGCCATGCAGCGACAGTTCGAAACCAACGTGTTCTCCATCGTCGGCGTCACCCGCGCCTTCTTCCCCCTGCTGCGTCGCAGCCGTGGCCTGGTGGTCAATATCGGCAGCGTTTCCTCGGTACTGGTAACGCCCTTCGCCGGTGCTTACTGTGCCTCCAAGGCAGCGGTGCATGCCTTGAGCGATGCCCTGCGCATGGAGCTGGCGCCCTTCTCCATCGAGGTGATGGAAGTGCAGCCAGGCGCCATCGCCTCCAGTTTCGGCGCCAATGCCAGCCAGCAGGCCGAGGCGCTGATCCGCGAGGATTCGCCCTGGTGGCCGCTGCGCGACGGCATCCGCGCCCGCGCTCGCGCCTCGCAGGACAACCCGACCCCGGCCAACGACTTTGCCGCGCAACTGCTGACCGCGGTGCAGCGCGACACACGCCCACGCCTGCTGCGCCTGGGCAATGGCAGTCGCGCCCTGCCGCTGCTCGCCACACTGCTGCCCAAGGCGCTGCTGGAACGGGTTCTGCGCAAACGTTTCGGCCTGGCGCAGCAGCTGTGAGCCAGCGCCTGCCCGTGCGCTACTACGCCGTTGCGGGAGTGATCGCCGCCGTGCTGCTGAACCTGTTGCTGCGCACCTTCGTGCGTCTGGGCGGTGTGTTCACCACCCTGCTGATCGCCGCCGCCATCGCCGCCGGTCTGGCACTGGTGTTTCACTGGCGAAGCGGGCGCGCGCCGAGCAACACCGAGCGCTGGCGCTTAACCCTGCTCTATGGCGGCGCGCTCGGGCTGCTCTACCTCGGCTTGCTGGGCATGATGTACCTGCAGGACACGCCCAGCCCCATGGGCCTGTTTCTGTTCAGCCTGCACTACCTCTGCTACCCGGTGCTGGCCTGGCTGGCGTTTTCGCCACGTTATGGCCGCTGATTCCGCCAGGAAACCATCTGCATGCTGCATACCCTCGCCGTCGCCAACTACCGCTCGATCAACAGCCTGATCCTGCCGCTGGGCCAGCTCAACCTGATCACCGGCGCCAACGGCAGCGGCAAGTCCAACCTCTACCGCGCCCTGCGCCTGCTGGCGGAAACCGCACAAGGTGGCGTGGTCAACGCGCTGGCGCGCGAAGGCGGGCTGGAGTCGAGTTTCTGGGCCGGGCCGGAGAAGATTTCCCGGCGCATGCGCAGCGGTGAGGTGCCCGTACAGGGCGGTCCACGGCAGAACGTGATGCGTCTACGCCTGGGGTTTGCCGGTGATGATTTCGGCTATGCCATCGCCCTGGGTCTGCCCGAGCCGAGCACTTCGGCCTTCGCCCTCGACCCGGAGATCAAGCGCGAATGCATCTGGGCCGGCGCCAGCTATCGCCCCGCCTCACTGCTGGTGGATCGCGCCGGGCCCATGGTGCGAATGCGTGAAGGACGCAGCTGGCAGGTATTGGCCCAGCACGTGCCGAACTACGACAGCCTGTTCGACCAGATCGGCAACGACCCGAATTGCCCGGAAGTCTTCCAGCTACGCGAAACCATCCGCCGCTGGCGCTTCTACGATCACTTTCGCAGCGATGCCGAGGCACCCGCGCGCCAACCGCAACTGGGCACGCGTACGCCAGTGCTGCATCACGATGGCCGTGACCTGGCAGCCGCGCTGCAGACCATCCGCGAGATAGGCGACCGCGCCGCACTGGACGCCGCCATCGACGACGCCTTTCCCGGCAGCCGTCTGCATATCGACTTTCAAGCGGGCGGGCGCTTCGCCGTGGAGCTGCGCCAGGAAGGCTTGCTGCGCCCGCTGAGCGCTGCAGAACTGTCCGACGGTACGTTGCGCTACCTACTTCTGGTCGCCGCCCTGCTCACGCCACGGCCGCCTTCATTGATGGTGCTCAACGAGCCGGAAACCAGCCTGCATCCGGATCTGTTGCCAGCACTCGGTCGCCTGATCATCGCCGCCTCGAAGCAGACCCAGGTATGGGTCGTCTCCCATGCCAGCCGCCTGATCGCCACGCTCAAGGAAAGCCCCGACTGCAACACCCTGGAGCTGGACAAGCAGCTCGGTCAGACCTGCATCCGCGGCCAGGGCATGCTCGACGAGCCGCCTTGGCATTGGCCGGATTAAGACGTCCGTAGGGTGCACCGCGCGCACCGGCTTCTGATCGCTATCAGCTACGGTCCTGCAAAGCGCGGTGCGCACAGCGCAGCCTACGTGTTCTCACAGCCCGTCGAGATAGCGCTCAACATCCAGCGCCGCCATGCAGCCTGCACCGGCCGAAGTGATCGCCTGGCGATAGACCGAGTCGGCCACGTCGCCGGCAGCGAACACGCCAGGAATGCTGGTCGCGGTGGCATTGCCCTCGCGCCCGCCATTGACCACCAGGTAACCATCCTTCAGCGCCAGCTGGCCTTCGAACAGGCTGGTATTGGGGGTATGACCGATGGCGACGAACAGCCCTTCGACACTCAGCTCGCGGTAGGCGCCGCCGTATTGCTTCAGGCGCACGCCGGTAACGCCGCTGGCATCGCCCTGCACCTCGTCCACCTCCGCATTGAGCTGCAGCTCGATCTTGCCCTCGGCAATACGCGCACGCAGCTTGTCCTGCAGGATCTTCTCGGCACGGAAGGTCTCACGGCGATGGATCAGCGTGACCTTGCTGGCGATATTGGCCAGGTACAGCGCCTCTTCCACAGCCGTATTGCCGCCACCGACCACCGCGACCTCGCGACCGCGATAGAAGAAGCCGTCGCAGGTCGCGCACGCCGAAACGCCGCGGCCCATGAACGCCTCCTCACTGGGCAGCCCCAGGTAACGCGCGCTGGCACCGGTAGCGATGATCAGCGCGTCGCAGCTATAGGTACCGCTGTCGCCAACCAGGGTGAACGGCTTGCCGGCCAGATCCACGGCGTTGATATGGTCGAAGACGATCTCGGTTTCGAAACGCTCGGCATGCTCCTGCATGCGCTGCATCAACGCCGGCCCGGTCAGGCCATGGGGATCGCCCGGCCAGTTGTCCACTTCGGTGGTGGTGGTCAGTTGGCCACCGGCCTGGATACCGGTGATAAGCAGCGGTTTCAGGTTGGCGCGCGCGGCATACACCGCCGCGCTGTAACCGGCAGGGCCTGAACCCAGGATGATGACGCGGGCATGACGAACGGCGGACATCGCTAACTCCTCGCAGGCCCACAGGGCCGGCAGGCCAGAATAAAAAGGGACTCTCGAAGCACTAGGGGAAGGCTTGGAAGAATGAGAGCCCCGCAAAAGCGAAACTGTGCGCAAGGCTATCCAGGCCGCCGGGCCAGCGGAAATATCCATTACCAATTCCGCGAATAGAATCCGACTATGGCTGCCAGGCGCCCATCTGAACTTTCGCCTCGGCGGCGAAGTCGGTATGGTCGCGCGCATCAACCACTCAGGAGACCGCCATGCCCGCCGCTCCCGTCCTGTCCGGCCCGCAATACCTGCGAGAAGGCCTGAGGCTGGTACTCAGCCCCGGCCTGCGCCTGTTCGTGCTGCTGCCGCTAGCGGTCAATCTGATTCTGTTCGTCACCATGATCAGCTTTGCCGTGCAGCAGTTCAGCGGTTGGGTCGACACCTTCATGCCCACTCTGCCGAGCTGGCTGAGCTTTCTGCAGTACATCCTCTGGCCGCTATTCGTGGTGCTGGTACTGCTGATGGTGTTCTTTACCTTCACCCTGCTGGCCAACATCATCGCCGCGCCCTTCAATGGCTTTCTCGCGGAAAAGGTCGAGGTGGTTGCGCGTGGCGAGGATCACTTCCCGCCGTTCAGCTGGGCCGAACTGGCCGCCATGGTGCCGCGCACCATGGGCCGCGAGATGCGCAAGCTGGCCTACTTCCTGCCACGCGCCATCGGCCTGCTGATCCTCAGCTTCATTCCGGTGGTGAACCTGGTCGCCGCGCCACTGTGGTTGCTGTTCGGCGTGTGGATGATGGCCGTGCAGTACATCGACTACCCGGCGGACAACAACAAGATGAGCTGGCAGGACATGCTCGCCTGGCTGCGCGAGAAACGTTGGCAAAGCCTGAGCTTCGGCGGCATCACCTACGCCGCGCTGCTGGTGCCGGGGCTGAATATCCTGATGATGCCGGCCGCCGTGGCCGGCGCCACGCTGTTCTGGGTGCGCGAGCGCGGCGAGCAGGCGCTAGGTTCGCGCAAGGACATCGTGTAAGGCCTGCATCGACGCCTGCGACTCGCGCTCGATGCGCCGGCGCATGAACAGGCCATTGGCCAGGCGCATCGGCCAGCCAGCGAAACCGTATTCGAGGGTGCGCACAAACTCGCAGCCGCCCTCCACCGCCAGGCATTCGTAGGTCAGCAGCAAATGCAGGCCATGCTCGCCCTGGGCGCTGGCCTGCCAACGCTGGGCCGGCTGATAGTCGAGCACGTCCCAGCGCAGATGCCCGGCGCGACCGCCAGCATGGATGTCCTCCTCGAAACGCTCGCCCGCAAGCAACACACCCTCGCGGCCATAGATGCGCAGTGACGATGGGTGCCACTGCGGCCAGTGGCTTGGCGCTGCGGCGTAGGCCAGCACGTGCTCGGCAGGCTGGGCGATAGTGATCCGGTGTTGCTGGCGGTTCTGCTGATGAATCGCCTCCGGCTCCCAGTGCAGAGTCCCGTACAACCAGTCCATCAGCGGATGGACGATGCCGAAGTTGCGCGCCTGCATCAATTCACGGCGATGGTGCAGCGCATGCAGACGGCGCATCTGGCGAATCCACGGCAAGCGTGACACCGGGTGTTCGGCCGGAAGATGCTCGCAGGCATGCACCACTTCGTAGGTCATATAACCCAGCAGCATGCTGCCGGCGAACAGTGCGGCGAAGTTGCCGTCGAGCTGAGACAGCAGCCACCAGGCGGCGAAAGTGGGCAGGCCGAACAGAACGATAAGCCAGGCCGGGAACAGGATCACCCGCCAGTCGCGCGCCGTTTCGTAGGGCATAAGCGTCTCGACGAAGAAGCTGTGGTGATCACCGGTGTGGCGCTTGTAGAAGAGTTTGCCGAAGCGCGTCTTGTTGTGGCCGAGGCGCTTGTGCACTTGGTATTCGCCCCAGCTGAAGAACACCAGCGTCGTCGGCACCAGCAGCCACTGCCAGGACGCCACGGCCTCCAGCGTACTCCCAAGCCAGCCGATGCAGAGTAGCCCGTAGGCCAGCACGAAAACCGCGTGCAGCCAGGGGTTGTACCGCGGATGGATGGCAGCCCGGTAGTCGCTGCGAAAAGCCTGGGCGTTGTCGTTGTTGTAGGCCATGGTGCTCTCCTGTGGATTGACAGAAGTCTAGGCCTGGCCAAATCATTCGAATAATGGATATTTGAAAAGAGCATTATCCTTGATAAAGAATTTGCGCCAGCTCGACCTCAACCTGCTGCTGGTCTTCGATGCCTTGATGCAGGAGGGCAATCTGACCCGCGCGGCCCAGCGTCTGCACCTGAGCCAGTCGACGGTCAGCAACGCCCTCGCCCGTCTGCGTCAGCAACTGGGCGAGGAGTTGTTCCAGCGCACCGCGCGCGGCATGACGCCGACCGCGCGCGCTCTGGCGCTTTACCCACCCGTGCGTCAGGCGCTGCACTTGCTGCAGGCCGGCCTCGGCCCGGCAGAGCCTTTCGATGTGCAGGCGCCACACGTGTTCAGCCTGTCGCTCAACGACTACGCCCAGGCCGCGCTGCTGCCGATGCTGCAGGCGCATCTGGCCCGTGTCGCGCCACAGGTGGAGGTTGTCGCGCACAGCGACGACGCCGACAACCTGCTGCCGCGCCTGGAGAGCGGTGCCCTGGACCTGGCCATCGATTATCTGCACGTCGATTCGCCCGACCTGCATTACGCGCCCCTGCGCGAGGAGGCATTGGTGGTGATCGGGCGCAAGGATCATCCAGCCTTCGTCGGCGGCCTCAGCCTCAAGAATTACCAACAGGCCCGCCATGTGATCGTGACGCCGCGAGCAGGACGTGGCTCACCACTGGAAATCGTCCTGGGTTCGGCCAAGGTTCGGCGCCAGGCTGCGCTGCATCTGCCCAACTACCTGCCGATTCCCGCTATCGTCGCTCACACCGATCTGCTCGGCACCGTACCGGTACGCCTGGCCGACGCCTTCGCGCCGCTGTTCGCCCTACAGGTCGCGCCGCTGCCTTTCGACATGCCCGCCGTGCAGATCAGCCTGATCTGGCATCGCCAGCAGCACCACGACCCGGCACATGTCTGGCTACGCGAACAACTGCACGGCCTGCTCGCCTGACACATAACCGCAATCGAAACGTCATGTGCACTACATGACCCGGGCAGAGACTGGGCTTATGAACGCACCGTCTCTGCATATCGCGCTGATCAGCGAAACCTTCCCGCCGGAAGTCAACGGCGTGGCCAACACCCTCGGCCGCCTGGTCGACGGCCTGCGTGGCCGTGGCCACCGCGTGCAACTGATACGGCCGCGCCAGGACATCGACCACGCGCAGGACGCCGACGATGACCTGCTGCTGACCCGCGGCTGGCCGTTACCTGGCTACCCCGGCCTGCAATGGGGCCAGTCGTCGCTGCACAAGCTGCTCAGGCGCTGGCAGCGGCAACGCCCCGACGTGCTCTATATCGCCACCGAAGGTCCGCTGGGGCTCTCCGCCCTGCGCGCAGCCAGGCGCCTGGCGATCCCGGTGGTCAGCGGTTTTCACACCAATTTCCAGCAGTACACCGGGCACTACGGCATCGGCCTGCTGACCCGGGCCATGACCAACTACCTGCGCTGGTTTCACAACCGCACGCAACTGACCCTGGTGCCGAGCATTGGCCAGAAGGTCGACCTCGAACGCCGCGACTTCGAGCGGCTGGCCCTGCTCGCCCGCGGCGTCGACAGCCAGCTGTTCCATCCACGCCGGCGCAGCGACGCCCTGCGCGAAAACTGGGGCCTGGGGCCGGATGATCTGGCCGTGCTGCATGTCGGACGCCTGGCTGCAGAGAAGAATCTCGGTCTGCTGGTCAAGGCCTTCAAAGCCTTGCAGCAGGCTCACCCACAACGCCGTATGCGCCTGATTCTGGTGGGGGACGGACCACTGCGCGCCAGCCTGCAGGCGCAGCTACCGGAAGCGCTGTTCTGCGGTCTGCAGCGCGGTGAAACGCTGGCCGAGCACTACGCGTCAGGTGACCTGTTTCTGTTTCCCAGCCTGTCGGAAACCTTCGGCAACGTGGTGCTGGAAGCCCTGGCCTCGAGCCTCGGCGTGGTGGCATTCGACCAGGCAGCGGCCGCCCAACATATCCATCACGGCCACAACGGCCTGCTCGCCCGTCCCGGTGACGAGGCAGGCTTCTGCGAAGCCGCCTGTGAATTACTGGGTGATGCGGAGGTACTGCGGCATATCCGCCTCAACGCCCGCCGACATGCCAGCCATCTGAGCTGGGACGGCATCGTCGCGCTGTTCGAACAGCACCTGCGCAGTGCCATGCAGCCACGCCCAAAGATCGCTCATGTCAGTAGCCCGGATGAAATCCGAGGCGGGATGCAAGATGGCTAAACCGTAGGGCGGGTGAAAACCGCCATTGGTAAAGGGCTGGCGGGTTTCACCCGCCCTACGCCAGCACATCCGCTCATAACATACAGACGTAAAAAAGCCCCGATGTGCCGGGGCTGAAAACGGGGCGTCGGATCGCGACGCCCGATAGAAACGGCCTCAGACCAGCGTGGTCAGCGCATCGCGGCTGAACGGCAGGATGTCCTGCTCGCGGCCTTCACGCACCTTCAGCGCCCAATCCGGGTCGACCAGCAGCGCACGGCCTACGGCAACCAGGTCGAACTCTTCCTTGTTCAGGCGCTCAAGCAGGTTCTCCAGGCTGGCCGGCTCGGCCACCTTGTCGGTCTTGACCATGAACTGCAGGAACTCGCCATCCAGGCCGACGCTGCCGACGGTGATGGTCGGCTTGCCGGTGAGCTTGCGCGTCCAGCCGGCCAGGTTGAGGTCGCTGCCTTCGAACTCCGGCTCCCAGAAGCGGCGGGTCGAGCAGTGGAAGATGTCCACGCCGGCATCGGACAGCGGTTTGAGGAAGGCCTCCAGTTGTTCCGGGGTCTGCACCAGGCGCGCGGTGTAGTCCTGCTGCTTCCACTGCGAGTAACGCAGGATGATCGGGAAGTCCGGGCCGACCGCGGCACGCACGGCCTGGATCAGCTCGATGGCGAAACGCGAACGCGCCGCCAGATCACCACCGTACTGGTCGGTGCGCTGGTTGCTGCCTTCCCAGAAGAACTGGTCGATCAGGTAACCGTGGGCGCCGTGGATCTCCACGCCGTCCATGCCAATGGCCTTGGCGTCGCTTGCAGCCTGGGCGAAGGCGGCGATCACCTCATCGATATCGGCCTGGGTCATGCCATGCACCACCACCTGACCGTCCTTGAGCTTCTCCATCGGGCCATAGCCGGGCACGCTGGCATCCGGCTCGGTGCCCAGTTTGCGCACGTTACCCACGTGCCAGAGCTGCGGGACGATCTTGCCGCCTTCGGCATGTACGGCGTCGACCACCTGCTTCCAGCCGGCCAGGGCATCTTCGCCGTAGAAACGCGGCACGTTCGGGTAGCCGTTGGCCGCCTTGTGCCCGACGGTGGTGCCCTCGGTGACGATCAGGCCTACACCTGCGGCTGCACGGCGACGGTAGTACTCGACGACCTTGGCGTTGGGCACGCCACCGGGCGAGAAGGAGCGGGTCATCGGCGCCATGACCACACGGGTCGGCAGCTCCAGGTTACCGAGGCGGAACGGGGCGAACAGGGCTTGAACGGGAGCGCTCATCATCTTTCCTCTGGGGTTGAACGGTTGATCAGGCCTGCAGCAAACGCTCCAGGCGGGTGACGAAAGCGTGCAACGGCTGCAGGTTGCGGCCCACCTTGAGGCGAGCCAATACGCCCTGCCAGGCGTCGCTGATAAAGGTGGCGAGGTTGCCGCAATCCTCATCGGCCGGCAGTTCACCGGCGACCTGCGCCTGCTCCAGGCAGTCGCGCAGGATGTCCACCGAGGCCTGCTGAATCGCCGCAACCTCGGCGCCGATCGCCGGCAGCATCTCGCTCATCTCGAAACTCAGGCTGCCGATGAAGCAGTGGTACTGCGGCGTGTCCTGCCTGGCGAAATGCGCCAGCAGATCGCGGTAGTAAGCGAGGATGCGTGCACGCGGGCTCAGCGCCGGGTCGTTCAGCGCCTGGGCATAACGCGCCAGCCGAGGCCGATAGATGAAAGCCAGCGCCTGCAGGGCGAAGTCTTCCTTGCTGGCGAAGTAGTGATAGAAGCTGCCCTTGGGAATCCCGGCCGCCTGGACGATCTCCAGCACGCCAGTGCCGTGGTAGCCGCGCCGGGTCATCACCGCCGAGCCTTTGCTCAGAATCAGGTCGCGCTTGTCGAGTCGAATGCTGTTCATGGCGCCGAGCATATGACCGGTCGTCTCGCTCGCGACAGCACTATTAATATTGGTGATTAAGGATTAGAAAACACAACACGAATGCCCACGACAGAACAGGTAGGAGCGAGCTCTGCTCGCGAAGCCTTTGGCTTACAGGATTCGCGAGCAGAGCTCGCTCCTACAGATCAGGGCTGCAGCCAGATCAGCGAGGCGAAACGCCCGGTGCGGGCACTGCGGCGGTAGGAATAGAAGCGCGCATCGTCGTAGGTGCACAGCCCGCCACCGCTGACGGCAGTCACACCGATAGCAGCGAGGCGAATACGCGCCAGCTGGTAGATATCAGCCATGAATTTGCCGGCGTTGGCACCAGGTACGAATGCATTGGCAGCCTCGGCATGCTGTTGCACGAAGGCCTCGCGCACTTCAGTCCCAACCTCGAACGCAGCCGGGCCGATGGCCGGGCCGAGCCAGACCAGCAGCTCTTGCGGTGCAACGTTCAGCGCCTTGACGGTCGCCTCCAGCACACCACCAGCCAGCCCGCGCCAACCGGCATGGGCCGCTGCCACGCGGGTACCGGCGCGGTCACAGAACAATGCTGGCAGGCAATCGGCGGTCATCGCTGTGCAGGCGATACCTGGGGTGGCCGTCCAGTTGCCATCGGCTTCAATGACTGTCGCCGGATCGGCTTCGGCCACCACGATGCCATGCACCTGACGCAGCCAGGCAGGCTGGCAACCCAGAGCCTCAACCAGATGCTGACGATTGCTCGCTACCGCAATCGGGTCGTCCTCGACATGATCGCCCAGGTTGAAGGTATCGAACGGCGCAGCGCTGACACCGCCACTGCGCGTGGTGACGCAAGCCCGCACGTTGGCTGGCGCAGGCCAGTCGGGCGTCAGCCAATCGTGGACACTCACCCGACGAAGGCCTCGCGATCCTGACGCAGCAGGGTCAACAGCCACACCAGATCATCCGGCAGCGCCGACTCCCACTTCATGCGCTTGCCGGTAGCCGGGTGATCCAGCTCGAGAAAGCGCGCGTGCAAGGCCTGACGCGGAAACTCCTTGAGGCTCTGCACCAGAGTCGGGCTGGCAGCTGGCGGAATGCGGAAACGCCCGGCGTAGACAGGGTCGCCCACCAGCGGATAGCCAACGTGGGTCATGTGTACGCGAATCTGATGGGTACGCCCGGTTTCCAGCTTGACCCGCACATGGGTGTGCGAGCGGTAGCGCTCGAGCACACGGTAGTGACTGATCGCCGGCTTGCCGCCATCGGTCACCGCCATGCGCTGGCGCTGGCTGGAGCTGCGCCCAATCGGCGCATCGATGGTGCCGCCAGCGGTGATCACACCGATGCTGATGCATTCATAGATGCGGCTGACAGAGCGCTTCTGCAGTTGCTCGACCAGATTGGTCTGCGCCTGCAGGGTCTTGGCCACCACCATCAGGCCAGTGGTGTCCTTGTCCAGACGATGGACGATGCCGGCACGCGGCACGTTGATGATGTCCGGCACATGGTGCAGCAGCGCATTGAGCAGGGTACCGTCGGCATGTCCGGCTGCCGGATGCACCACCAAGCCTGCGGGCTTGTCGATGACCAGCAGGTGTTCGTCTTCATAGACGATGTTCAGTTCGATGTCCTGCGCGATCCACTCGCCCTGCGCTTCCTGCTCGGCATCGAGCACCAGCGTCGAACCGGCATGCACGGTATCGCGCGGGCGCGCCACGGCGCCATCGACAGTCAGGCGGCCCTCCTTGATCCAGGTGGAAAGGCGCGAACGGGAGAACTCGCCAAACAGCTGCGCAGCCACCTGGTCGAGGCGTTGACCGCCCTGTTCAAAGGGGACGACGGCCTGGAGTTGAATCAGCTGCTTGTTTATAGAAGTCATCTTCGGCAACGGCGGGAGCCTGGCCTTTGGTTTCGGCGACAGGCTTGTGGTTAAATACGGCGTCTTTGCCCCAGGGGTTTCCGGGGGCGCTCATCATAACAGGACGGCCGCGCGGCCGTCACAGGGACGCAAGCCGCCATGCAAGTGAAACACCTGCTGCTGATCGCCATCCTCGCCCTTACCGCCGCCTGCTCTTCCAAGCAGCCGGAGGTCGATGAAAACCTCAGCGAGGTGGAGCTGTACCAGCAGGCCCAGGCCGACCTGGACAACCGCAGCTACACCCAGGCCATCGCCAAACTGAAGGCGCTGGAGTCGCGCTATCCGTTCGGGCGCTACGCCGAGCAGGCGCAGCTGGAACTGATCTACGCCTACTACAAGAATGCCGAGCCGGAAGCCGCCAAGTCCTCCGCCGAGCGCTTCATCCGCCTGCACCCGCAGCACGCCAACGTCGACTACGCCTACTACCTCAAGGGCCTGGCCTCGTTCGACCAGGACCGCGGCCTGCTGGCTCGCTTCCTGCCGCTGGACATGACCAAGCGCGACCCGGGCGCCGCACGCGACTCCTACAACGAGTTCGCGCAGCTCACCAGCCGTTACCCGACCAGCCGTTACGCCCCGGATGCCAAACAGCGCATGATCTACCTGCGCAACCTGCTGGCCGCCTATGAGATCCACGTAGCCCACTACTACCTGACCCGCCAAGCCTATGTAGCTGCCGGCAACCGTGGCCGCTATGTGGTGGAAAACTTCCAGGAAACCCCGTCGGTCGGTGATGGCCTGGCGATCATGACCGAGGCTTATCAGCGTCTGTCTCTGGACGACCTGGCTGCCACCAGCCTGGAAACCCTCAAGCTCAACTACCCTGACCACCCGAGCCTGGAAAGCGGCCAGTTCGTACCGCTCGAAGAGGAAGCCGACAATCGCTCCTGGCTGGCCAAGGCCACTCTGGGCCTGATCGAAACCGACACGCCGCTGCCGCCGGGCGAAACCCGCGCCAGCCAGGACGTGATCCGCCAGTACGAAGACGCCGCACAGCAGATTCCGCGCGAACTACAGCAAGATGCCAAGACCGGCGAAACCGCCAAGAAGCGGTCGATCTGGAGCTACCTGACCTTCGGTCTGTTCGACTGATCGATGCACGACAGAACAAGGGAGGCCTCGGCCTCCCTTTTTTGTGCCTGCGGATGTCATCCAGGCTCAGTGCCGCCGCTCTGACTTGCAGCTCGCCGCCCCGGAATCAGCTCACAGCCTGCCACCGCCCCTCTGTGCCGATGGTCTCAGCTTGGCTAAACTGCCGGCTTTAACCGGATAAAAGAGCACACCATGGGCCTGTTCCGCCTGCTGTTCTGGGTTGCCGTGATCTTCGCCGCAATCTGGATCTGGCGTCGTTTCATCAGCAAAGCCAAACCTACTCGCCCCACCGAGGACACCGCAGCCCCCATGGTGCGATGCGAGAACTGCGGCGTGCATATCCCCAAGACCCAGGCACTGAGCCAGGATCAGCGCTGGTACTGCAGCCAGAAACACCTTGAGCAAGGCCCACACACCGGTGATCGCTGACACCAGCGTACAGAACAGCAAACAAGGGCAGCGCATCCTCAGGCTCTACCACTTCTATCGCCTGAGCATCGGCCTGGCGCTGATCCTGCTGATCTCCAGCAACCTCGACGAGCAGTTGCTGGATGTCGTGCATATCGAGCTGTTTCGCACCGGCAGTTGGGTTTACCTGATCCTCAACATCTTCATCGCCGTACTGGTGCAAAAGCCCAAGCACCTGGTGCAGCTGTTCAGCCTGGCACTGGTCGACGTGATCTTTCTCTCGGCCCTGTTCTACGCAGCCGGCGGCACGCCCAGCGGCATCGGCAACCTGCTGGTGGTCGCCGTGGCCATTGCCAATATCCTGCTACGCGGCCGCATCGGCCTGCTGATCGCTGCCATCGCCGCGATGGCGCTGATCTACCTGACCTTCTACCTCAGCCTCAGCCGCCCCGCTGCTGCCGCACAGTACGTCCAGGCCGGCGCCCTCGGCGCGCTGTGCTTCGCCGGCGCCTTGTTCATCCAGGGCATCACGCGTCGCCTGCAGGTCAGCGAAAGCCTGGCCGAACAACGCGCAGCCGACGTCGCCAGCCTGGAAGAACTCAACGAGCAGATCCTGCAGCGCATGCGCACCGGCATTCTGGTTCTCGACACCCAACATCGAGTACTGCTGGCCAACCAGGGCGCAACGCAGCTGCTCGGGCGAGGTGAACTCAGCGGCAAGATCATCGACCCGCACTGCCCGGAACTGGTCAAACGCCTGCAGCAGTGGCTACACAACCCAACCCTGCGCCCGGACAGCCTGCAGGCGCAGGTCGACGGTCCGGTGCTACAGCCCAGTTTCATCTCCCTGCAACGCGGCGATCAGCAGCACACCCTGGTGTTTCTCGATGACATCTCGCAGATCGCCCAGCAGGCGCAACAACTCAAGCTGGCCTCGCTCGGCCGACTGACCGCCGGCATCGCTCACGAAATTCGTAATCCGCTCGGCGCCATTAGCCACGCAGCACAGCTACTGCAGGAATCGGAGGATTTGCACGGCCCGGATCAGCGCCTGGCGCAGATCATCCAGGACCACTCCAAGCGCATGAACATGGTGATCGAGAACGTCCTGCAACTGTCGCGCAGGCGCCAGGCCGAGCCGCAACTGCTCGACCTGAAATACTGGCTGCACCGCTTCGCCAGCGAATTCCGCAGCTCGGCACCGGCTGATCGACAGATCCATCTGGAGACCCAGGGCGGCAGCCTGCAAACACGCATGGACCCACACCAGTTGACCCAGGTGCTGACCAATCTGGTGCAAAATGGCCTGCGCTACAGCGCGCAGAAACACCGACTCGGCCAGGTCTGGCTACGCCTGTTCCGCGACGAGAGCAGCGACCTGCCAGTGCTGGAAATCCTCGACGACGGCCCCGGTGTGCCGCCCGAGCAGGAGCAGCACATCTTCGAGCCGTTCTACACCACCGAGAACAAGGGCACCGGCCTCGGCCTGTATATTTCTCGCGAGCTGTGTCAGGGCAACCAGGCCCGCCTCGACTATAAACCTCGTGAAGGTGGCGGCAGTTGCTTCCGTATCACCTTCGCCCATCCGCGCAAACTGAGCTGAGCATGAACCGTCAGAGAGCCCTGATCGTCGACGACGAGCCCGATATCCGCGAGCTGCTGGAAATCACCCTCGGACGCATGAAGCTGGACACCCGCAGCGCCCGCAACGTCAAGGAAGCACGCGAATGGCTGGCGCGCGAGCCGTTCGACCTGTGCCTGACCGACATGCGCCTGCCCGACGGCACCGGCCTGGATCTGGTGCAACATATCCAGCAGCGTCATCCACAGGTGCCGGTGGCGATGATTACCGCTTACGGCAGCCTGGATACCGCGATCAACTCGCTCAAGGCCGGCGCCTTCGACTTCCTTACCAAACCGGTAGACCTTGGGCGTCTGCGCGAACTGGTGGCGACCGCCCTGCGCATTCGCGCGCCCGAAGGTGAGGAAACACCGGTCGACAGTCGCCTGCTCGGCGACTCGCCACCGATGAAGTCGCTGCGCAAGCAGATCCTGAAGCTTTCGCGCAGTCAGGCGCCGGTTTATATCAGCGGCGAATCGGGCAGTGGCAAGGAGCTGGTTGCCCGCCTGATCCATGAGCAGGGCCCACGCATCGAACAACCGTTCGTGCCGGTCAACTGCGGCGCGATACCCTCGGAGCTGATGGAAAGCGAGTTCTTCGGCCACAAGAAGGGCAGCTTCACCGGCGCCATCGAAGACAAGCAGGGGCTGTTCCAGGCCGCCAACGGCGGCACCCTGTTCCTCGACGAGGTCGCCGACCTGCCGCTGCCGATGCAGGTCAAACTGCTGCGAGCGATTCAGGAAAAAGCCGTACGCGCTGTTGGTGGTCAGCAGGAAGTGGTGGTCGATGTGCGCATCCTCTGCGCCACCCACAAGGACCTCGCAGCGGAAGTCGCTGCCGGCCGTTTCCGCCAGGACCTCTATTACCGTCTCAACGTCATCGAACTGCGGGTTCCGCCACTGCGTGAACGCCGCGAAGACATCGCCCAGCTGGCCAGCGTGATGCTCGTGCGCTTGGCCGAAGGTACTGGCCTGGCCGCCGCCAAACTGCACCCCGATGCGCTGGAAAAGCTGAAAAACTATCGCTTCCCCGGCAACGTGCGCGAGCTGGAAAACATGCTCGAACGCGCCTACACCCTGTGCGAAGACGACCAGATCACGCCCAGCGACCTGCGCCTGGCTGACGCCAGTGGCCCCAGCAACGAAGGCGGCGAAGCCAGCCTGGCGCAGATCGACAATCTCGAAGATTACCTCGAAGACATCGAGCGCAAGCTGATCATGCAAGCCCTGGAAGAAACACGCTGGAACCGCACGGCCGCGGCACAGCGCCTGGGGCTGACATTCCGCTCGATGCGCTATCGCCTGAAGAAGCTGGGGATCGACTGACCCCAGCATTCACAAATCACGCTCTTGTAGGAGCCGGCTCGCCGGCGATCAAGACAGGCCTGCGTCGAGTCCTGCCCCCCTTTACGGTCCACTACTGCAGGCGCCCTGCCGGCGCATAAGGCGCCGGGTCGATGATCGGCTCACGCCCAAGCATCAGATCAGCGAGCAGTTGGCAGGATGCCGGGGCCAACACCAGCCCGTTGCGAAAATGCCCGCAATTCAGCCATAGACCTGGATACGAGGGCACTTCCCCGATAAAGGGAATGCCTTCCGGCGAGCCGGGCCGCAAGCCTGCCCAATGCCCAACCACATCGGCGTCCTTGAGTGCAGGCAACAATTCTTCGGCCGATGCTTTCAGGCTTTCCAACGCGTTATCGGTCGGCGTCTTGTCGAACCCTGCATACTCCAGCGTGCTGCCAATCAGGATATGCCCGTCGCGCCGCGGGATCGCATAACGCCCCTTGGCCAACACCATGCTTGGCAGAAAATCCTCGGCGCACTTGTAGAGAATCATCTGCCCTTTCACTGGCTCGACCGGCAACTCCAGCCCAAGCGTCTTGAGCAACTCACCACTCCAGGCACCGGCCGCCAGAACCACGCGCTCGGCACGAATCTCGCCACCAGCGGTAGTCACACCCCGAATCTGCCCATTCTCCTGAATGAAACCAGTGACCGGGCAATGTTCACGCAACTCTACGTTCGGCATAGCCGCCAAAGCGGCCCGCAGCGCTTTGACCAATCGAGGGTTACGCAAATTGGCCACGCCCGGCATATGAATGGCGCGCTTGAAACCACCACCCAGAACAGGCACCTGCTGATAAGTCTCAGCAATATCCACTGGTAACAGCGCACGCCCCTCGCCCGCAGCCCATGCCAGCGCCTCAGCCTCGTCATCCAGATCGAGCCAATACAGCCCCGTGACATGCACCTCGGGATCGACGCCGGTGTCCTCCAGCAAACGCTGACCGAAGCCCGGATAGAAATCCTGCGACCAATGCGCCAACGCATTCACCGCCGCGCTGTAACGCCAGGGATAGAGCGGAGAAACGATACCGCCACCGGCCCAGGAGGATTCGCGGCCTGACTCACCGGCCTCGACAAGACTCACCGAAACACCGCTTCTTGCCAGCAATAGGGTGGACAACAACCCAATAGCCCCGCCACCAAGCACTGCAATATCAGCGTTCAACTCTCACCCCAACTTAAAGAATCTTGACAGCTCACCCTGAAGGTCTAAACAGAAGTAGACGGCCAGGAGGGCCATGATGATACGCGCAGAGGATGCCCTTTCATGAATCGGAATCAACAGAAAGCACTTACCCTACTTGAGCTACTCACCACACTGGCAGTGATAGCGGTCTTGCTCAGCATTGCTCCTCCTTCGTACAGCCACCTGGTGGAACGCAGCCGGGAACAATCCATACGTGACGAACTGCTCTCCCATCTGCATTTCACTCGAACACAAGCCATAAGTACGAGGCGCGCGCACATCCTGTGCGGATCGGCAGACGGGGAAACATGCACCGGCGACTGGCAGCATGGTTGGCTTGTGCTTAGGCCCCATGATCGATACGTACTCAGAAAATTCGTGCCAGATACGCGACCCGACCTATGCTGGCGCGGCTTTGGAGGAAGTCAGGTCACCTTCCGTGGAAACGGTATGAGTAGCGCTAGCAATGGAAGATTTTCATTTTGTCGGAAGCAGCAGCCCGCATGGCAAATAGTGATAAATCGTCAGGGTCGCTTCAAGGTGGCCAGCGCAGATAGCAACGCGAACTGTTGCTCGACCAGTCATACCGGCAGTTGAGCCAGTCATCCCTCATAGAAAGACATAGGCAAGCAGAGCAGGCAGCATTTAGCTGCCTCCCCTCATCTAGAATGAATGCCCATGTCTATTACCTCTCAGCACGCCAACGCCCGCCCCTTAGGCAAGCAACAGGCGGCGGGCTTCACCCTGATCGAACTTATGATCATCGTCACACTGCTCGGCATTTTCTCAATGATCGCAGTGCCAAGCTTCACTAAATTTATCGCCGACAACCGTACCCAGTCGCTGAACAACGAAATGCTCTCTTTGCTGCAGTTCGCACGCAGTACCGCCGTAGAGCGCAGAATTCTGGTCAGGGTCTGCCAAGGGGAGTCCGAATGGACAGTGAAGGTTGATTGCCTCGATTCGTCAGAAACCTTGCGTTCGGTGACACTCCCCAACGGAGCAAGCATAAGTTCCAGTACCGATGAGTTGACCTTTCGCTACAACGGCACTGGTAGCGAAGCCGTCCTTCTGACCTGTAGCGATGATCAGGCTGCAAACGGCTACACCATCGACGTCAAATCAAGCGGAAGCATTCGAACCTGGGCAAGAGGTAAGAATGGTCCTCGCGATAATGACCAGATGGCAACTTGTACCTATCAGGCACCGCAGGGAGGCGACGATGAAACGCAAGGCTGAAAATGGCTTCAGCATGATTGAAGTATTGGTCACCCTGGTGCTGATTAGCGTTGGGGTGCTTGGCATGGTGGCGCTCCAAACCAGGACCATTCAATACACTCAGGATTCCGCTCAACGCAACGTGGCGATCATCCTGGCCAATGATTTGGCAGAAATGATGCGCGCGATGCCAACAGGGTTCCCCAACTCTTCAGGTTTCTATAAAGCAGGAGGGGCGAATTTCCCGGAGAAACCTGATGACTGTACACCCCTGCCAAATAATGCCGCCGGCCAGTTGGCGTGTTGGGCTGACAAAGTCGAGAAAATGCTTCCTGTCGCCGCAGATACAGATGACGGAGACAGCTTGCTCAAAAGCGACTTTCATATTTGCCGTACGAACACCGCCAACAGCTGTACCGGAACAGGCACGACAGTTGAAATTCAAATTGCCTGGCGAGGTAAGGCAGGTGAATGCATCGGTTCGAACGGTGCGGCATCGAGCATTTGCCACTATCGCCTGCGAACCCAGATTTGAGGGACTGAGATGACATACCAACGCTTTCAGGCTGGCCTGTCGCTGGTCGAGCTCATGGTGGCACTCGCCATCAGCAGCTTCCTTATTCTGGGTGTCACTCAGATCTACATTGATAACAAGCGCAGTTATTCATTTCAACAGAACCAGACCGAGAACCTTGAGGCAGGCCGCTATGCCCTGCTTATGCTGCAGCAAGAGCTTACCAAGGCGGGATATCGGCGCCGTCCCGATGAACAACCAAGTGCTGCATTTCCCTCGGTTACGGACATATCTGGCCTGGGTTGCGGAGCATTCGCAGCTGGAGAGACGGTAAAAAGAACAGCGTTGAGCTCACTCTGCATTCGTTATCAGCCACGCGACAATCTCGAGCGCAATTGCCTCGGGGAGCTACCAGCGACTGCTTCGACCTTGCAAACGGGGCCCTACACCAGCTCTCCGGAGATAGTGATCGAGCGGCTTTATTTCGAAAAAGATCCAGATAGCGAAGCCGGAGCACTCAAGTGCACTCGGGTACACACCAACCCTTCAGGTGCGGTGCTCAGTGGCCGAAACGTACAAACAGGCGAACTCGTGTCCGGCATTGTCGACCTTCGCTATGAACTGGGCGTAGGCAGCGCGGCAGACCCTCGCAATATCAGCCAATACACCACAACTGCGACTACCTTGCCAATCCTCGCCGTGCGTTATACCGCACTACTCCGTAGCTCCGGCATTCGTCTGCGTGAGTCTGTCGATGTGTCGGATGCTTTGGCTAACTGGCAAGCCTTAACAGGGTTAGAAAATAGTGATTCTCTGGTCGCAGCAATCAAGGCAGACGACAAGGGACAAATTTACCAAGTATCACAAAGCAATGTGATGTTGAGGAACCTGATGCCATGAGCAAAAAACTTCCCAAGAAAGAAAGCGGTGCCGCACTTTTCATCGCATTGATTATGCTGCTTGTCATCACTCTTCTTGCTCTTTCTGGCGCTAGAGAAACAACGCTAGAAGGACGAATTACTGGCAACCTCTCTGAGCAGCAACAACTGATCAACTATGCAGAAGCAGCCCTACGCGAAGGTGAGAAACGCCTAACCGCGCCCAACAAACCGCTGGAGCAGAACGATTGCAGCGGTAGTTATTGTTTCCTAAGCACTGACCCAACCTATCTGCAAGATTTCGAGACAGCTCTAGGCTATTCAGCTCTTGCAGGCCAAAGTGAAGAGTCGATCCGGTGGTACGCCGTAGCAGCGCCCTCTGGCGCAGCACAGGGACAGGCTGAAAACCCTGAGTACGGCAATATGATGCTCGGCATTGGAACCTTCCGCTACGAGATTAACGCGGAAGCAGAAAACTCCACCACCGAGCATAAAGCTAATCTTCGCTCAACCACAGCCAAAGTATTTAACTGAAGGGACAGATCAAAATGCGTACTCACTCTTTCCTTCAGGCAACGCTTCTTGCAATGGCCATAGCGTTTCCTACCGGGCAGGTTTTAGCAGCAGGCGGAGAGAATAATCCTGCTCAATCGCCGCTATTCGTCAGCCGCTCTACCACACCACTTAACATGCTGGTGATGGGAAGGGATCACAAACTCTATTATGAAGCCTATAACGATGCCTCAGATCTCAATGGTGACGGCGTCATCGATGTCGGCTATAAGGGACACCTGGCTGCCAATCAGGGTGGCATTGATTATTTTGGCTACTTCAACTCAAACGTCTGTTACACATACACCAGTGGCACATTTGTACCTACCGCGGTAGCTAGCAACAAGCGCTGCTCGGGTCAATGGAGCGGTGACTACCTTAACTATCTGACAACCTCGCGCATGGATGCCTTACGCAAGGTTCTATATGGCGGCTATCGGGTAACCGATACAGAAGGTAGCACCCTTCTTCAGGGAGCATATATTCCCCGCGATGCTCATGCCTGGGGGAAGGAATACAACACCCGTGATGGCTATAACATCACTGACTATACCCCTCTGGCCCAGCCGTCTTCGGGCTACCATCATATGTTCGCGGTAGTATCCAAAACACAGGACACAGGTATTCCTCAGTTGAGGGTACTCACGAACACGTCTTTTCGGGTCTGGAACTGGGTATCGAAAGAACGACCGGTCGCCATGGATAACTGTATCGGCAGCTCGGGCAGTGAAGTCTCCTGCACATCTGGCGGCCCGGTAGACAGCGGCTGGAATCAGATTCCAAACAATGCATTTTCTAACAAAGAAATAAAAATCTGGAAAAATACAAGCGCACTGACCACCCCTAGCAATATCACGCAGATGAACAGTCTGTTTTCAAGTAACGCCTATACCCTCTGCGGAACCCAAAACATTAGCTACATCCAGTCACCGCTGACCAATAACAACAACATCTTCGATGTTGCTGGCGCCTGCCAAACTAATAGGCATGATTATTATCATACTCAAATTACTGGCACTTTCACTCCAACAAACACTGTCACTTATCAGTTTTCTGTGGACGGCGATGACGCAGTTGACTTCTCCATACTAGATGGAACCTTGGTACTGGCTACCGCCTCTCGCTATGGAAATAACGGTCGTGCGAACCAAGGCGGGCAAGGAACAACTGCAACCGTAACGCTGACCGCTGGAAAAACTTACAACATTAGGCTGCGCCACAGAGAAAATGCGGGCGATGACAACTGGTATGTTTACTGGCGCAACGCCGGAAACGCCCCAAGCACGATGACTGAATATAATGTCCGTGTAGAGGTCTGTTCACCAAGTAACGCCTCATTACGAGAGGATAACTGTAAAGTTTATGGTAGTGGCGCAGTTAAGCCGACCGGTATTCTTCATGATTTCGGCGAAACCAACAAAATGCATTTCGGATTGCTCACTGGCTCCTACGGGAAGCACATGAGCGGTGGCACGCTGCGTGCCAACATGGGCAGTTTCACGCGTGAAGTGGATCCGTATACCGGGCAATTCTGCTCTTCCGACAATAGTTACTGCTCCAATCAGATCAATAATCCCTCGCCTGAGCGTAATGGTATAGTTGCAACGATCAACAAACTACGCATCTACGACTTCAATTACAGCAACAACCAGTATGGCTGCGGCTGGATTACAACGAGCGCAATGTCCCAGAGCAACAACTGCTACATGTGGGGCAACCCTGTCGGCGAAATGATGTACGAGACCCTTCGCTATTTTGCAGGCGCTGGCTCACCAACCTCTCTCTATGATTATTCTGGCGGGGCCGATGAAACTCTTGGCTTGGCCAAACCTAGCTGGGTATCGCCCTATGCCAGATCAGGCAGCAATTACCCTGCCTGCTCCATCCCTGCTATGACGGTGATCAGCGACATCAACCCGTCCTATGACTATAAACTCCCAGGCGGAACCACCAGCTGGCAAACCAATAACACTGCCTTCTCAAATCAGAATGATCCGGCCTCCATTCAGAATTTGGATGTATCGACCGAAACTAACGCAATCGGCGTGAGTGAAGGCTTGGTCGGCAAGAACGTATTTATTGGCGAATCAAATGGTGTATCGGATAACGCGCCAACCGCTAAAGTCATCGCAGACCTAGCGACCGTACGCGGTCTGGCACCTGAAGAACCGAGCAAGCAGGGTACCTATTATTCAGCGGGCGTTGCGCGCTTTGCCGCGAATAATGCGATAGGTGGTAGCCGCATGCTGCAAACTTACGCAGTAGCGCTTGCCTCGCCCTTGCCACAAATTGACTTCCCGGTCGGCAATAACCGCATAACACTGGTGCCGTTCGCTAAGTCTGTTGGCGGAAGTGGTATCAGCAATACAGGTAGCTTCCAACCGACCAACCAGATCGTAGACTTCTATGTACAGAAAATTGCAAACACGGACCCCGATGGCAGTGATCGTGACACCTCGGTCAATGGCGGCCGTCCTTATGCTGAATTTCGTATCAACTACGAGGACGTAGAGCAAGGCGCAGACCATGATATGGATGCCATTGCTCTTTACACACTCTCCGTCAATGCCAGCAATGAACTGAAGATTGATTTGTTCTCGGAATATGCCGCAGGCGGTATTCAGCAGCACATGGGCTATGTAATCTCAGGTACAGGCGCGGCTACCGATGGCATTTACTTGGAGATCTGTGATCTGCGAACCGGCGGTACCAACGGTGGAGACAGAGCGAGTTGCGAAGCACAGACCCGCTATCGACTCAATACGCCACCGGATAGGCCTGCTGGCTGGTGTGTAGCGAATCTTAACAACGCTGAGTGTGCGGGCCTGCCTCCTACCGCCACACGTACCTTTACTGCCTCCCCAAACTCCAGCAATGCTGAATTACTGAGGAGTCCGCTGTGGTACGCAGCCAAGTACGGCATGCCCGATCGCGATCCGAGGACGGTTCAAGGTGACCCTGACAACTACTTCCTGGTCACCAATGCCCTGACACTGAAAGAGCAATTGACCAAAGCGTTCAACAACCTGGAACAGTCCAATAACTCGGTAACCAGTCCTGCCATTTCGGTAGCAGGCAACGAGGCGTCGGATGACGTGTATATTTATCGCACCGATTACAAGATCAATACCTGGAGTGGTGACCTGATTAAGGAGCAACTCGATAGAACGACAGGCACCAGAACTCAGCTGTGGAGCGCTAGCTCCAAACTGACATCTGCTGGCCGCACCATCAGCATGGCCAACACCGCAGGAAATGGTCTTCAGGATTTGACCTGGAGTAATCTGGCCAATCGCCAAGCCTATAACAACGCGGGGACGTTGGTGAATCTTCAGGCTGCCATGGCGACAGATCTTGCAACCGGGACACCCGCGCCACTAGCCCAGACGGGCCTTAGCAACGCGAACACAACCCTAGGCCAAAATCGACTCAACTTTGTCAAAGGCACAGCAAATGCAAATTTCCGCCGCAGAGACTCTTTGCTTGGTGACATCATCAACTCCAACCCTACTGTAGTTGGTGGCGCTCAGTACCTTGCTTACCTGGCGGATAGCATCGAGCCGAGTGGCAGTTACTCCTCTTTTGCCCAATCACAAAGCTCTCGCAGCAAGCGCATCTATGTCGGCGCAAATGACGGCATGCTGCATGCCTTCGACGATAACGGAAACGAGCAGTTTGCTTTTGTGCCCACTGCCGTCATCCCAGAGCTGTACCGACTGGCAGACCCCGACTTCAATGAAGAAGGCGGCGTACACAAGTTCTATGTGGATGGAACACCGGTAGTTCGCGATGTATTTATAAATAACCAATGGCGCACCGTATTGATTGGCACCCTGCGTGCTGGGGGACGCGCTATCTTTGCATTGGACATCACCGAACCAAGCAATATCAGCCTGCTTTGGGAGTTCAATGTTGGTAAAGACATACCTAATGACGCACCTGCGAATACACCCAGCGACCTAGGTTATAGCTTCCCCACTCCGACTGTTGCCAAACTGCATAGTGGCCAATGGGCCGTCGTTACTGGTAATGGTTACGACAGCGATAGCGGGCGTGCAGTATTGATGTTAATCGATATTGAAACCGGGAGCCTGATCAAGAAGATTCCAACAGCCGCTGCCGATACCAATAATGGTCTGTCCACCGTAAGGGTCGCGGATAACAACAGCGATGGTTTTGCCGACTATGTCTACGCTGGTGATCTCAAAGGTAACCTGTGGCGCTTCGACCTAATAGACTCGGGCTCCGATAACCCATTGACCCGTAGCTCCGACATTAACCCCGACAACTTCAAAGTTTCCTTTGGTGGCAACCCGTTATATACCGCCCGCAACGCCAGCGGAGAGGCTCAACCCATCACAGCGCCCCCGTCTTTGGTTCGCCATCCGAGCATGAATGGGTACATCGTGATGTTCGGCACGGGTCGTTATTTCCGCGAGGCAGATAAGTCCAACGAAGAGAACGCCATCGTTCAATCGCTTTACGGGATCTGGGATAGGAAAACAGCTGGAGAAACCACCAACACCAGCGATGCACCAACTCTCACACGCTCTGATCTCCAAGCGCAGGAATTTACCAATGCTACTGCCACCTTCCAGAATGGTGCGACAACGATCTCACGTACGGTGAGAACGCTCAGCGAGCAATCGGTCGCTTGGAGAAACGGTGATCAGGGCAAGTACGGCTGGTACCTGGACCTACGAGTAGGCAATACCATTGACGGAGAGCGCATCGTCAATGAGATGGCAGCACGAGGACAAGTATTGTTCGTCAGCTCTCTTACCCCCTCCAGCGACCCCTGCTCTGCCGGTCTCGAAGGCTGGACCTATGGCATAAATCCATTCACTGGAGGACGTGCAAATTTTGCAATCTTCGACTTCAACAACGATGGAGTGGTGAATGCTAACGATAACTATGAGGGTCAGAGCATCTCTGGCTTCAAGACACCCGCTGGCGGCTTTACTCTCAGTGGGGGCACCCTTTTCAGCACTGACGGCACATCCATCGATGTCAACTATGGGCCATCCGTATCAGGCCGGCAGAGCTGGCAAATCCTTCCGGAGAATGACTAATGAGTGCTAGGTCAGCAGCAGGCTTTACCTTGCTGGAAGTCATGATCACTGTTGTGATAATCGGCATCCTGGCGGCGATCGCATACCCCAGTTATCAGGAATATGTACTACGGGGCAATCGAGCTGAAGGCATGGCTTTACTGAACGACGCAGCGGCTCGGCAAGAGCGTTACTACGCTCAAACCAATCGCTACGTGAACTCCCAGAACGATATCGACAAGCTCGGCTTGAGCGCAGAAACGACAGGCGAAGGAGAGTCATCAACTAAAACTGTCCGCTCTGCCACGGGGAAATACACCCTAACGGTGGCTGCGCGCTCAGGCACTGCGGGCTACCTACTGACAGCCGCTCCATTGGGGGCACAAACGCGGGACACAAAATGTGGAAACCTGACTCTTAACGATCAAGGTGTAAAAGGTAAGAGCGGGAGCAACAGCGTGAACGACTGCTGGCGCTAAGCAATAAAAAGGCGATCCACGGATCGCCTTTTTATTTACCCATTAGTCTATATCGCCTTGACCCTCAGCTCCTTCGGCATAGAAAACGTAATGTTCTCCGGCCGCCCATCAAGCTCCGTCTCACCAGTAGCCCCCCAGGCGCGCAACTGCTCTACCACGCCACGCACCAGCACCTCCGGCGCAGAAGCGCCTGCGGTAATGCCTACTCCACCCACTCCTTCGAACCATTCGACCTTGAGGTCCTCAGCGCCGTCGATCAAGTAGGCTGGAGTGCCCATGCGTTCGGCCAACTCACGCAGGCGGTTGGAGTTGGAGCTGTTCGGGCTGCCGACGACCAGCAGTACATCGCACTCGCTGGCCAGTTGTTTGACCGCATCCTGGCGGTTCTGGGTGGCGTAGCAGATGTCGTCCTTGCGCGGGCCGCCAATGGCGGGGAACTTGGCACGTAGAGCGTCGATCACTTTGCTGGTGTCATCCATGGACAAGGTGGTCTGGGTGACGAATGCCAGGTTCTCGGGGTTGCGCACCTGCAGTTCGGCGACGTCGGCCTCATCCTCGACCAGGTAGATGACGCCGCCATTGCTGGCGTCGTATTGGCCCATGGTGCCTTCGACTTCCGGGTGACCTTCGTGACCGATGAGGATGCACTCGCGCCCTTCGCGGCTGTAACGCACCACTTCCATATGCACCTTGGTCACCAGCGGGCAGGTCGCGTCGAAGACCTTGAGCCCCCGACGCGCGGCCTCGTCACGCACAGCCTTGGAGACGCCGTGAGCACTGAAGATGACGATGACGCCGTCCGGCACCTGGTCCAGCTCTTCGACGAATACCGCGCCGCGTGCACGCAGGTCTTCGACCACGAATTTGTTATGCACCACCTCATGGCGCACGTAGATCGGTGGGCCGAACACCTCCAGCGCACGGTTGACGATTTCGATGGCGCGATCGACACCGGCGCAGAAGCCGCGGGGGTTGGCGAGTTTGATATGCATGCTGGCTGTCTCGGTATTGATCGAGGAACGAAACGACGCTATCGGTCGCTCCTGGAAGGTACAGCCTGCGCGGGATCAGTGCAGGCTGCAACATGAGCTTCGCGGCTGAAGCCGCCCCTACAAGAGCGGCGCCACGGCGCTAAAGCGCCTTGACCTCGATGATTTCCACATCGAAATCCAGCACCTTGCCCGCCAGTGGGTGGTTGAAGTCGATGGTGACCTGCTTGTCATCGAACGCCTTCACCACGCCTGGCAGCTCGGTATTGGCGGCATCGTTGAAGATCACCAGCAGGCCTTCGGACAGCTCCATGCCCTCGAACTGGCCGCGCGGCATGATCTGCACGTTCTGCGGGTTCGGCTGGCCGAAGCCCTGCTCCGGCTGCACCTGCACGCTGCGCTTGTCGCCGGCTTTGAAGCCGTACAGTGCCTGTTCGAAACCAGGCAGCAGGTTGCCATCACCGACCCTGAAGGTCGCCGGTTGCTTGTCGAACGTGCTGTCGACCACATCGCCGTTTTCCAGCTTGAGGGCAAAGTGCAGGGTCACCTCCCTGTCCGGCCCGATGCGTACGTCTGTCATTGCGCAGCCTCCTTCGCGGACTTGTCGCTCTTGAACATATCCAGCGCCAGCAGGATCGCGCCGATGGTGATGAAGGTGTCGGCCAGGTTAAACGCTGGGAAGAACCAGCGACTCTGCCAGTGCACCAGAATGAAGTCGACCACATGGCCAAGCACCACACGGTCATACAGGTTGCCCAACGCGCCGCCCAGCACCATGGCCAATGCCACGGCCAGCAGGGTTTCATGACGTTTGAGGCGCTTGAGCCAGACCACCAGCACGACGCTGACGACGATGGCGATGGCGGCGAAGAACCAGCGCTGCCAGCCGGCCGCATCAGCCAGGAAGCTGAAGGCAGCGCCAGTGTTGTAGGCCAGGGTCCAGTCGAAGTAACCCGGGATGACTTCGATGCGCTGATACATGCTCAGCCCGCCCTCGAAGATGTCCTTGGTCACGCGATCGACGACCAGGATCAGCACGCTCAACAGCAGCCAGGGCAGATGCCCGAAACGCGAGGACTCAGGCATGCTTGCGCACCTCACCTTCGCCTTCGATGTTGCTCACGCAGCGACCGCACAGCTCCGGATGCGCTGCATGGCTGCCGACATCCGCGCGGAAGTGCCAGCAACGGCCACACTTGGCGTGTGCGGACTTGAGGATCTTCAGCTTCAGACCTTCAACCTCGGTCACTACCGCATCGGCCGGAGCATCGGTCAGCGGTGCGGTCTGCGCCGCCGAGGTGATCAGGGCGAAACGCAGCTCGTCACCGAGCTTGGCCAGGTCAGCTTGCTTGGCCTCATCGCAGAACAGGGTGACCTCGGCCTGCAGGCTGGCACCGATGGCCTTGGCCGTACGCAGGTTCTCCAGCTCCTTGTTGACCGCCGCCTTGACCGCCATGACGCGATCCCAGTAGGCACGATCCAGCTCGAAGCCTTCCGGCAGGCGCTCCAGGCCGGCGTACCAGGTATTGAGCATGACAGACTCGTTGCGCTCGCCCGGCAGGAACTGCCAGATCTCCTCGGCGGTGAAGGCCAGGATCGGTGCGATCCAGCGCACCAGCGCCTCGCTGATGTGGAACAGCGCGCTCTGGCAAGAGCGACGCGCCACGCTGTCGGCGGCGGTGGTGTACTGGCGGTCCTTGATGATGTCCAGGTAGAAGCCGCCCAGCTCCTGCACGCAGAAGTTGTGCACCTTGGAATAGACGTTCCAGAAACGGTAGTCGGCGTACGCCTCGATTATCTCTTCCTGCAGGCGCAGGGCCGCGTCAACGGCCCAACGGTCGAGGTCGAGCATCTGCTCGGGCTGCAGCAGGTCCTTGGCCGGATCGAAACCGTTGAGGTTGGCCAGCATGAAGCGCGCAGTGTTGCGGATACGGCGGTAGGCATCAGCACTGCGCTGCAGGATCACCTTGGACACGGCCATCTCACCGGAGTAGTCGGTGGATGCAACCCACAGGCGCATGATGTCGGCGCCCAGGCTGTCGTTGACCTCCTGCGGGGCGACCACGTTACCCAGCGACTTGGACATCTTGCGGCCGTTCTCGTCGACCACGAAGCCGTGAGTCAGCAGCGCCTTGTACGGCGCGTGGCCATCGATGGCGCTGCCAGTCAGCAGGGACGAGTGGAACCAGCCGCGATGCTGATCCGAACCTTCGAGGTACAGATCGGCGCGCGGGCCGTCGGTGTGGCCCATGTCGTGGGAGCCGCGCAGCACGTGCCAGTGCGTGGTACCGGAGTCGAACCACACATCGAGGGTGTCGTTGATCTTGTCGTAGTCAGCTGCTTCAGCGCCAAGCAGCTCTGCGCCGTCAAGCTTGAACCAGGCTTCGATGCCCTCTTGCTCGACGCGCTTGGCGACCTCTTCCATCAGCTCGACGGTGCGCGGGTGCAGCTCGCCAGTGGCCTTGTGTAGGAAGAACGGGATCGGTACACCCCAGTTGCGCTGACGCGAGATGCACCAGTCGGGACGACCGGCGATCATGCTGTGCAGGCGCGCCTGGCCCCAGGCCGGGACGAACTGAGTCTGCTCGATGGCCGCCAGCGCACGCTCGCGCAGGGGCGCACCTTGCTTCGGCTGAGTGTCCATGCCGACGAACCATTGTGCGGTGGCGCGGTAGATCAGCGGCGTCTTGTGGCGCCAGCAGTGCATGTAGCTGTGCTGGATCGGCTGATGCTTGAGCAGCGCACCGACCTCGGCCAGCTTCTCGACGATGGCCGGGTTGGCCTTCCAGATGAACTGGCCGCCGAAGAACGGCAGGTCCGGGGTGTAGACGCCATTGCTCTGCACCGGACTGAGAATGTCGTCGTTGCTCATGCCATAGGCTTTGCAGGTGCGGAAGTCATCCTCACCGTAAGCCGGCGCCGAGTGGACGATACCGGTACCGGCGCCCAGCTCGACGTATTCGGCCAGGTACACCGGCGAGAAACGCTCGTAGAACGGATGACGGAAACGGATCAGTTCCAGCGCCGCGCCGGGAGCGGTGGCAATTACCTGACCTTGCAGGTCGTAACGCGGCAGGCAGGACTCGACCAGCTCCTCGGCCAGCAGCAGGAGACGCTCGCCGGTGTCGACCAGGGCGTAGGTGAACTCCGGATGCACGTTGAGCGCCTGGTTGGCCGGGATGGTCCAGGGCGTGGTGGTCCAGATGACGATGGCGGTCGGTTTGCTCAGCTCGCTCAGACCGAAGGCGGCGGCCAGCTTGTCTGCGTCTTCGATGGGGAAGGCCACGTCGATGGCATCGGACTTCTTGTCCTGATACTCCACCTCGGCTTCGGCCAACGCCGAGCCGCAGTCGAAGCACCAGTTCACCGGCTTCAGGCCCTTGAACACGAAGCCCTGCTTGACCATCTCGGCCAGGGCGCGGATCTCACCGGCCTCGTTGGCGAAGTCCATGGTCTTGTAGGGGTTGTCCCAGTCACCCAGCACGCCGAGGCGAATGAAGTCGGCCTTCTGCCCTTCGATCTGCTCGCCAGCATAGGTGCGGCAACGCTCGCGGGTCAGATCCGCCGGCTGATTCTTGCCGAAGGTGGTTTCGACCTTGTGCTCGATCGGCAGGCCATGGCAGTCCCAGCCCGGCACGTAGGGCGCGTCGAAACCGGCTAGGGTCTTGGAGCGGGTGATGATGTCCTTGAGGATCTTGTTTACCGCATGACCGATGTGGATGCTGCCGTTGGCATAGGGCGGGCCGTCGTGCAGGACGAACTTCGGCCGATCTTCGCCAATCTTGCGCAGCTTGCTATACAGACCAATCTCGTTCCAGCGCTGCAGGGTCTGCGGCTCGCGTTGCGGCAGGCCGGCCTTCATCGGGAACTGGGTATCGGGCAGGTTCAGCGTAGCTTTGTAGTCGGTCATTTCGGGCTCTTCATCAGCGGGTGGCTCTGCCAATATTCACGGGCAGCGGCGATATCAGCGGCAATCGCCGCCTTCAGGGCCTCCAGCGAGGCGAAACGCTGCTCATCACGCAGCTTGTGGTGGAAAGCCACCGAGAGACGCCGGCCATACAGATCGCCGGCAAAATCCAGAAGATGCACTTCCAGATGGGCGCTGCCGTCACCGGCAACACTGGGGCGCACACCGATATTGGCGACGCCCGGTTGAATCACGCCATCGATTTCACAGCTCACCAGATAAACACCGGTCAGCGGCACCTTGCGCCGCTTGAGCTGGATATTGGCAGTCGGTGCATCGAGCTGGCGACCGAGCTTCTGCCCATGCAATACCCGCCCGGCGATACGGAACGGCCGCCCGAGCAAGGCTTCGGCCAGTTCGAAATCGCCATCGGCCAGGGCCTGCCGCACGCGCGTGCTGCTGACTCGGCCACCGAGCACTTCCACAGTCGTAGACGCATCGACGCTGAAGCCGTAACGCTGGCCGGCGGCCTTGAGAAATTCGAAATCGCCGGCGCGGTCGCAGCCGAAGCGGAAATCGTCGCCGATTTCCAGATCCTTCACGCCAAGCCCATCGACCAGCACGCGCTGAACGAACTCGGCAGCCGACAACTCGCGCAGGCGGCGATTGAAGGCCAGGCATAGCACCATGTCGACGCCCTCGGCGGCCAACAGGGCGAGCTTGTCACGCAGGCGGGTCAGACGCGCCGGCGCGGTGTCCGGACCGAAGAATTCACGCGGCTGCGGCTCGAAGATCACCACACAGCTGGGCACGGCCAATTCCGCGGCACGCTCGCGCAAGCGCGCCAGGATGGCCTGGTGCCCACGATGAACGCCGTCGAAATTACCGATGGTGACCACACAGCCCCGCGCCTGGGGCTGCAGGTTATGAAGACCTCGAACCAGCTGCATAACACGCTTCTTGTTCACAAAGTGGCCGATTATACGCACAGCACGCCATGCACAACAGGCATCGCGATGGGGGAAACCGCTACAACGCCCGCCGGGCAAAATCACGCGGACGGAAGCCCAATATCAGCAGCATGCCGAAGTAGGCAATCAGCCCGGCGGCCACCAGCGCACCGAGACGCAACAGGCGCACGAGCATCTCCCCTTCTGCCCAGACAGGCATGACCTGCAGCAGTCCCAGCAGCACAGCGACCATTACCGTCACCGCCACCACCAGTTTGAACAGAAACAGTCCCCAGCCCGGCAGCGGCTGGAAGATATCGGCGCGGCGCAGCTGCCAGTACAGCAGGCCGGCATTCAGGCAGGCCGCCAGGCTGATAGCCAGCGCCAGGCCGACGTGCGCCATCTCCAGGCCAAACACGAACAGCGCATTCATCACCTGGGTGGCCAGCAGGCTGATGATGGCAATGCGCACCGGTGTCTTGATGTTCTGCTGGGCATAAAAGCCTGGCGCGAGGATCTTGATCAGAATCAACGCCAGCAGGCCGACCGAGTAGGCCACCAGCGCCCGCTGGGTCATCAGCGCATCCTCTGCACCGAACTTGCCGTACTGGAATAGCGACACCACCAGCGGCTCGGCGAGAATCGCCAGTGCCAACGTGCAGGGCAGTACCAACAGAAAGCAAAGACGCAGCCCCCAATCGAGCAGACGACGGTACTCGTCGCGATTCTTGCTGGCATAGGTCTTAGAGAGTGCCGGCAGCAAGATGGTGCCCAGCGCCACGCCCAGCACACCTGAGGGCAGCTCCATCAGGCGGTCGGCGTAATACATCCAGGACACCGAGCCAGCCACCAGGAAGGAGGCAAATATCGTGTTGATGATCAGCGAAATCTGGCTCACCGAGACACCGAAGATCGCCGGCCCCATCTGCTTGAGCACGCGCCAGACGCCCAGATCACCGAAACTCAGGCGCGGCAGCACCAGCATGCCGATCTTTTTAAGGTGCGGCAGTTGCCAGAGCAGTTGGGCCAGGCCGCCGACCAGTACCGCCCAGCCCAGCGCCATGATCGGCGGGTCGAAATAGGGCGTCAGAAACAGCGCGAAGACGATCATGCTGACGTTGAGTAGCGTCGGCACGAATGCCGGCACCGAAAAACGGTTCCAGGTATTGAGCACGGCCCCGGCCAGCGATGACAGGGAGATCAGCAATATATAAGGAAAGGTCACCCGCAGCAGATCGACGGTCAGCTCGAAGCGCTCGGCCTCATCGGCAAAACCCGGCGCCGTGGCCCAGACGATCCAGGGCGCTGCGAGCACGCCGATGGCCGTGACCAGCGCCAGTACCAGGGTCAGCAACCCTGATACATAGGCAATGAAGGTGCGCGTAGCCTCCTCGCCCTGCTGCATCTTGTACTCGGCCAGAATCGGTACGAAGGCTTGAGAGAACGCCCCTTCGGCAAAAATACGGCGCAGCAGGTTGGGCAGCTTGAAGGCCACCACGAAGGCGTCCGACGCCACTCCGGCCCCGAAGGTGCGGGCGATGATGGTGTCGCGCACGAACCCCAGCACGCGCGAAACCATGGTCAGTGAACTGACGGCAGCCAGGGACTTGAGGAGATTCATGGGGTATTTCGGCTTCCATAAAGAGGTGCAGTAGCGGACAATCCGCCGCCCAACGAAGGCGTCGAGTGTAGCGAGCCACCACTGGTCAGGCCAGCACAGGAAAGCGTCATCAGACTTGACAGCAGGCAGATGGATCGGCATGATTCGCGGCCTTATTTGTCGTAACCCCCCAGTTTTCGAGGAGCTTGACGGTGGCCAACTCACCTTCTGCCAAAAAACGCGCCAAACAGGCTGAGAAGCGCCGTAGCCATAACGCCAGCCTGCGCTCGATGGTTCGTACTTACATCAAGAACGTAGTCAAGGCTATTGCTGCCAAAGATCTCGAGCTTGCCAAAACCGCTTACACTGCAGCCGTTCCGGTCATCGACCGCATGGCTGACAAAGGCATCATCCACAAGAACAAAGCCGCTCGTCACAAGAGCCGCCTGAACGCGCACATCAAGGCGCTGGGCGAAGCTGCTGCCGCTTAATCGCGACAGGTTCTTGAAAAACCGGCCCTGGTGGCCGGTTTTTTATTGCCCTGAATTCAAGTCCGCAGCCGTGCAGCCATGAAAAATGCCCGCCTCCTTGCGGAATGCGGGCATTCTCGAAAACAGCAAAGATCAGCCGCGAGCAGCCTTGATCACTTCGATGTAAGGCTCGGCATTGCGCTGATCCTGAATCAGCGCGATGAAATCATTGCCCTGTGCATCGGTGGCCGAGAGATCGTAGCCTTCAGCGACGAAGAAACCCACGAAACGCTCGAAGTCATCGATACGCAGACCGCGATAAGCCTTGACCAGCTTGTGCAGCGAAGGCGGCGTGGCGTCCGCTGGCTCCACCGCAAGGAACAGCTTGATCGAGTCGTCGCTGATTTCTTCGCCAATCACCTGCTTCTTGTCTTTACGCATCGCCCGCTCCCGCCAGCATTACAGAGGGCCGGCAGTGTACCGCCGAGCCGCGCGCGGCTCAACGCGCAGCCGGGCAGGCTAACACGCGATCAATCGACACAACAGCCGACCTAGGTCATGCCGCACCCGACGAACTGGCTCCTATAATGCGCCAAGCCATTAGGGAGCCAGCATGTCACGTCTATCGTTGCCGCTGTTCGCCGCCTGGCGCCAGACCCTGCGCGCGGGCTACTCCTGGAAGGCCTTGCGCGGCGACCTGAGCGCCGGCCTGACGGTGGGCATCATCGCCATTCCACTGGCCATGGCGCTGGCTATTGCCGTGGGCGTGGCACCGCAGCACGGCCTCTACACCGTGCTGATCGCTGCACCGCTGATCGCCCTGTGCGGCGGCTCGCGCTTCAATATTTCCGGCCCCACCGCCGCCTTCGTGGTGATCCTGCTGCCAATCACCCAGCAGTACGGTCTCGGCGGCTTGCTGCTGTGTACGCTGATGGCTGGTGTGATCCTGATCACCTTGGGGCTGCTACGCGCCGGACGCCTGATCGAGTTTGTGCCCTATCCGGTAACACTGGGCTTTACCGCCGGCATTGGCATCGTCATTGCCGTTCTGCAGATCAAGGATCTGTTCGGCCTGCACCTGGCCGGCACACCCCAGCATCTTCTGGAACAGGTGAACCTGCTGATCCGCGCCTTGCCCAGCCTGCAACTCGGCGACAGCCTGGTGGGCGCCGCGTGCCTGGCGATACTGCTGATCTGGCCACGCCTGATACCGAAGATTCCTGCACACCTGGTCGCGCTGGCGATTGGCGCGCTGCTGGCATTGGCCCTGGAACGCCTGGGGCTGCCCGTGGCGACATTGGGCGAGCGCTTCAACTATCAGCTCGACGGTATCGAATATCCCGGCATCCCGCCCTTCCTGCCGGACCTGGCGTTACCCTGGAACCTGCCGGGCGCCGACGGCCAGCCGCTGGTGCTTTCATTCGAACTGATCCGCCAACTGCTGGCGCCGGCATTCGCCATCGCCATGCTCGGCGCCATCGAGTCACTGCTGTGCGCGGTAGTGGCCGACGGCATGACCGGCAGCAAACATGACCCCAACGCCGAACTGATCGGCCAGGGCCTCGGCAACCTGGCCGCGCCGTTCTTTGGCGGCATCACCGCTACCGCTGCCATCGCCCGCACCGCTGCCAACGTCCGCGCCGGCGCCTTTTCACCGCTGGCAGCATTGATTCACGCGGGCGTGGTGCTAGCGGCAATTCTGTTGCTCGCGCCCCTGTTCAGCTATCTGCCCATGGCCGCCCTGGCAGCGCTGCTGCTGATGGTGGCGTGGAACATGAGCGAGCCCCACCACGTCGTCCACACCCTGCGCATCGCCCCACGCAGTGATGTGCTGGTACTGCTGACCTGCCTGGTGCTGACGGTGCTGTTCGACATGGTGCTGGCTGTCGGCGTCGGCCTGCTATTGGCGGCAGGGCTGTTCATCAAGCGCATGAGCGAGCTGACCGACACCGCAGCGCTGAGCCGACAGCAACGTCAGGCCTTGCTGGATCTGCCCGAGCACGTGCTGGCTTACGCCATTCGCGGCCCGCTGTTCTTTGGCGCGGCAGAAAAGGCGTTGAGCGTGCTGCGGCGTTTCACGCCGGGGGTGAAGATAGTCATCGTCGACATCAGCGCCGTGCCGCTACTGGACATGACGGCCATTGCCGCGCTGGACAACGTGCTGCGCGACTACCGCCAGCAGGGTGTGGCGCTGATCCTCAGCGGCCCCACCGCGCAGGTACGGCTGCAACTGCGCCACGCCGGTATTCACCGGCGCGGCGGGCAGCTGGCCTACGTGCACGATCTGCCACAAGCGCGGGAGAAAGCCTTGCGCTGGCTGGATGACAGAGCGCCAAAACCGCTAGCCGAATAGGTTCGCCCTGCGCACCGAGGAAAGCAGGTGCGCGCAGCGCACCCTACGCGCTACAAGCGCTTACAGCCCCTTGACCGCGAAAATGCCTGCGGCGTTGCGCCAGTAGCCCTTGTAGTCCATGCCGTAACCGAAGATGTAACGGTCGATGCACTGCAAGCCGACATAGTTGGCCTTCAGGTCCGGGCGCGCCTTACGCTCGTGCTCCTTGTCGATCAGCACCGCGGTGTGCACGGCACGCGCGCCGGCATGGCGGCAGAAATCGATGATCGCGCCCAGGGTGTGCCCTTCGTCGAGGATGTCGTCGATGATCAGCACATCACGGTCGATGAACGAGACTTCCGGCTTGGCCTTCCAGAACAGCTCGCCCCCGCTGGTCTCATTGCGATAACGCGTGGCGTGCAGGTAGGACGCCTCGAGCGGGAAGTTCAGCTTGGTCAACAGCTTGCCGGAGAAGATCAGGCCGCCGTTCATCACGCAGAACACCACCGGATTGCACTCGGCCAGCTCGGCATTGATCTGGCTGGCGACCTTGTCGATGGCCGCTTCAACCTCGGCTTCGGTGAACAGGCAGTCGGCTTCCGCCATGATTTGGCGAATGTGCGCGAGATCGGCGGACATGATGTGTTCTCTCTTGATCGGACTGATGAATGGCGGCGAACAGCCTGAAAGCTGATCGAGCCGTCAAATAAAAGCGGGCAAAGGTACAGACCCATGCAGCGCTTGCCAAGTATCGACTGACCAGCGTAGCCGACGCACAGCGCAGGGCATCGTGACTCATCAGTCACCCACCACTTGGCATGAGCAATGCTTTAATCTAACGCGATTTTTCCCAGAGCCCCGTTGGAGATCCCAGTCCATGCCCACTCGCGAGATCCGCCACCCGCTGATCCGTCACAAGATCGGCCTGATGCGCCGCGCCGATATCAGCACCAAGAATTTCCGTGAGCTGGCCCAGGAAGTGGGCGCCCTGCTGACTTATGAGGCCACCAACGACCTGCCGCTGGAAACCTACGACATCGAAGGCTGGGCGGGCACCGTGCAGGTGGAGAAGATCGCCGGCAAGAAAATCACCGTGGTGCCCATCCTGCGCGCCGGCATCGGCATGCTCGACGGTGTGCTCAGCCTGATCCCCGGCGCCAAGGTCAGCGCCGTGGGCGTCGCGCGCAACGAGGAAACCCTGGAAGCGCACACTTACCTGGAAAAGCTGGCGCCGGAAATCGACTCGCGCCTGGCGCTGATCATCGACCCGATGCTCGCCACCGGCGGTTCGATGGTCGCCACCATCGACCTGCTGAAAAAAGCTGGCTGCAAGGACATTCGCGCCATGGTTCTGGTCGCCGCTCCCGAAGGCATCAAGGCTGTCGAGAAGGCCCACCCGGACGTGACCATCTTCACCGCCTCCATCGATCAGTGCCTGAACGAGCATGGCTACATCATCCCCGGCCTGGGCGATGCCGGTGACAAGATCTTCGGCACCAAGCAGAAGGACGCCTGACATGTCGCAGACGGAATTCAACGATCCGCTATGGCGCCAGGGTATCTCCGGTGCGCAGATGTTGTTCGTGGCCTTCGGCGCCCTGGTGCTGATGCCGCTGATCACAGGCATGGACCCCAACGTCGCGCTGTTCACCGCCGGTATCGGCACGCTGCTGTTCCAACTGGTGACCAAACGTCAGGTCCCGGTGTTCCTGGCCTCCAGCTTCGCCTTCATCGCACCGATCCTGGCAGCCAAGGGCGAATTCGGCCTGCCTGCGGTAATGGGCGGCGTGATCGCGGCTGGTGTGGTCTACATCCTGCTCTCGGCACTGGTCAAACTGCGCGGCCCCAGCTTTATCGACCGCCTGCTGCCGCCGGTGGTGATCGCCCCGGTGATCATATCCATCGGCCTGGCGCTGTCGCCGGTGGCGGTGAACATGGCCATGGGCAAGGCCGGTGACGGCAGCATCGAGCTGGTGCCTTACAGCACGGCGATGATGATTTCGATGCCCGCGCTGATCACCACCCTGCTGGTCGCGGTGCTGGGCCGCGGCATCTTCCGCCTGGTACCGATCCTCGCCGGCATCGCGGTCGGCTGCGCCATCGCTGCAGTGCTCGGGGTGATCGACACCAGCGCCGTTGAACAAGCCGCCTGGCTCGCCGTACCCGCCTTCGTCACCCCGGAGCTGCACTGGGGCGCCATTCTGTACATGGTGCCGGTAGCGCTGGCACCAGCCATCGAGCACATCGGCGGTGTGGTGGCGATCGGTAACGTCACCGGCAAGAACTTCGTCAAGAAGCCTGGCCTGCATCGCACCCTGCTCGGCGACGGCCTGGCCACTTCGGCAGCCGGCCTGTTCGGCGGCCCACCCAACACCACCTACGCCGAGGTCACCGGCGCGGTGATGCTGACCAAGAGCTACAACCCGAAGATCATGACCTGGGCCGCGGTATTCGCCATCGCCCTGGCCTTCATCGGCAAGTTTGGTGTAGCCCTGCAGAGTATTCCGGTCCCGGTGATGGGCGGCATTCTGTGCCTGCTGTTCGGCTCCATCGCCGTGGTCGGCCTCAACACCCTGATTCGCCACCAGGTCGACCTCTCCGAAGCGCGCAACCTGATCATCGTTTCGGTGACCCTGGTATTCGGCATCGGCGGCATGGTCATCGGCGGTAAGGAATTCGCTCTGTCGGGGATTTCCCTGTGCGCCATCAGCGCGCTGCTGCTCAACCTGGTGCTGCCAGGTGGCGCCGGCTGGAAGAAGCGGGACGCGGAAGAAGCCTGATTCAGCTGCCAACAAAAAAGCCCGCGATGATCGCGGGCTTTTTTTGGTACCGGCTTACCAGCCGACGCCGAACCCCAGGGTGTAGCGGGTTTCGTTCAGATCGCCCTCAGCACCGCTGACGATATCTTTCTCGGCTTTCATGTTCAGCGACGCCCAGTCGGTCACCTTGTAACGCAGGCCGACTTCCGCATCGAGGCTGTAGTCCGCCGCGCCACTGAGCGGACGACCGACCTCACCGACAGTGAACAGCTCGACGGTCTTGCCGATCAGATAGCGGTTGTAGTCCCACTTCACGCTCATGGCGTAGAAACGGTCCTGCTCACCGTTGCTGTAGCGGTAATCGCTGCGGTTGGCCAGGGTGGCGATGGAGAACGCGCCCAGCTCGTCATCCCAGAACTGGTAACCGGGACCGGTACCGAGGGTGCGCTGACGCTCCACTTCCTCGATGCGGTCGCGCTTGTACTCGAAACGCCCCTGCCAGAACCACTTTTCCGTGAGGAAGCGGTCGAGCGCATATTCGGCGCTCCAGTTGTCGGTACTGACGACGTCGTTCTTCAGCTCGCGATTGTAGTCGGCAATCGCGTTGTGCCGCCAACGTCCATGACGGGCCTGAGTCTTGATATCGACGTCGTAGTCGTCGGAGTCACGCTCGCCACGCTTGTAGTCGAGACCGAGGTCGACGTTGCCCTTCCAGGTGAAATCCTCCACCAGCGGTTTGGGCTTCATGATCTGCTCGATCTGCGTCAGCTCGATGGTCTTCGGCGCTTCGCCATTGGCCAGGGTCACCTTGCCAGGTTCGGCAGCCAGCAGCGACTTGGCGCGCTCACCATCCACCGGGCCGAGCTTGACCAGCAGCTCGTGATCACTTTCCAGGGTGGCGATTTTCTTCCAGTCCAGCGGAATGGAGCCGCCATAGTCGGTTTCCAGCAGCAGCTTGCTGCCGTCGAAGAAGCGGATGGTGCCGGAGAGACGGTCTCCGTTCTTCAGCCAGACGGTATCGGCGAAGGCGGCGGAACTGCACAGAGCGATGCTCAGGCCTAGCAGGGACAGCGATGTAGAGCGCGACATAAGTTGGGCAATGGCGTTGGTGGACGAAAGCCGGGCATTATCCGCAACCCCGGCGCCAGAGCAACAGCTGACCGACCAGGATACTCAGAGTTCAGCTTTTTCCGTCGGGCGGCGTTCCGTCGACAGGCATCACCAGCCGACGCCAACACCGATCAGGTAATGCCGGTCCGACACGGTCTGCCCCTGCGCGCGCAGTTGATCCAGTTCATAGAGCAGCGACAGGCGTGCCCATTGGTTGAGTCGATAGCGCAAGCCGAATTCACTATCGAGCACGTAGTCGATTTCTTCGATATGTGGAATCTGCAGTTGGGCGTTGGCATAGAACTCCAGGCGAGTACCCCACAGCAGGCGCTTGTAATCCAGCTCCAGTGACGTGGTGTTGAATGCCAGGTCGGCCACATCCGACTCCAGACGCACGCGGTTGAACTGGCCAATCAGGTCGAAACGCCCCAGCTCGTCATCCCAGAAACGATAACCCGGGCCGGTGCCGACGATGCGCTGACGGTCGATGGTTTCGAACTCATCCTCGGCCTGCTCTACACCCACCCGCCAGAACCAATGCTCGGTGAGAAAACGGTCAAGGTCGTACTCCAGTTCCCAGTTGTCCTCGACCTTCCTGTCGTTCTTGGTTTCACGCTCCAGCTCGCCACTGAGTACATGGCGCCAGCGCCCATGTTCGACACGGGTATTGCCCTTGAGCTTCCACTCGTCGACGTCGTTCTGGTTGCGCTTCATGTCCAGCTTGGCGTCGAGGTTGCCCTCCCAGAGACGATCCTCCAGCAGTGGCCGCGGCGGCACCAGGCGCTTGATCTGCGCCAGCGGCAGGGTGTACTCGCGCTCGCCCTCCACCCGCACCATGCCGCTACCGGCGGCCGCCAACCTTTCGCTACGTTCGTTGTCGAAACCGCTGCGGCGCACCAGCAGGGGCTTGTCCGAACTGAGGGTATCGATATCCTTCCAGTCGATCAGCACCTGGCCGGCGTATTTGGTCTTGAGCGCCAACTTGCCGCCATCGAGCAGAATGATTTCACCGCTGAGGCGATCACCGTTGTCCAGCCAGACGGTATCGGCCCAGATCGGGGCTGCCAGGGTAAAAAGGAATAAGGCGATTAGTACGCGCATGATAAGGACGAACCCTATGGGCAAGACGAAACCGCCAGAGTCTGCATGGCCGGCACCACCACCGGCAAGCGTGGAAGCGCGTCGCGAGGCGCTGTATCTGGTATTGGCGCAGGTGCCTGAGGGCAAGGTCGTCAGCTATGGTGAACTGGCGCAGCTGGCCGGCCTGGGCCGCGCCGCGCGCTGGGTTGGCCGCACGCTGAGCCAGTTGCCGGATGGCACCACACTCCCCTGGCACCGGGTTATCGCCGCAGGCGGGCGCCTCAGCCTGGCTGCCGGCAGCCCTTCCGGTGCCGAACAACGGGCACGTCTGCGCGCAGAGGGCATCAGCATCCTGAACGAACGTGTGGATATACGTCGCCACGGCTGGCGCCCGATGGAGCACAGCAGTTAGAGTGCGCCCTACCAAGACTCCCCCCTGCCCAGATTCGAGCCTGATGCCACGCAAATCCTGGCGAGAAGCCCTCGCGACCTACGCCAATCCCGCCACCCTGGCTCTGCTGCTTCTGGGCTTCGCCGCCGGCCTGCCCTACATGCTGGTGTTCTCGACCCTTTCGGTATGGCTGCGCGAAGCCGGAGTAGCGCGCGAAACCATCGGTTTCGCCAGCCTCATAGGCCTGGCCTACGCCTTCAAATGGGTGTGGGCGCCAATGCTCGACCAGTGGCGCCTGCCTCTACTGGGCAAACTTGGCCGGCGCCGTTCCTGGCTGGTGCTGTCACAGGCGCTGGTTGCCATCGGTCTGATCGGCATGGCCTATTACGATCCGCAGACGCACCTGTCCTCGCTGATCGCACTCGCCGTGCTAGTGGCCTTCGCCTCGGCCACTCAGGACATCGCCATCGATGCCTATCGCCTGGAAATTCTCGGCGACGAGCATCAGGCTGCACTGGCTGCCGCCTACATGACCGGCTACCGGGTTGCCGCGCTGCTGGCCACCGCCGGTGCGCTGTATTTCGCCGAAGGCTTCGGCTCGACCGCCAAGGACTACCAATTCAGCGCCTGGACCGGCACCTACATGGTCTTCGCCCTGCTGATGCTGCCTGGCTTGCTCACCTCCATCTGGATGCGCGAGCCGCCAGCACCTCCGCACATCAATGTCGCGCCACCCAAGCATGGTTTTTTCCACCAGTTGCTGGCGATCAGCGCGGTCATCGTGCTGATCATCGCCGTGCCGACCATGTTCATCCAGTTCTATCAGAGCGATCTGATGCTCATGCTGCTCGGCGACGTCAGCATGCACGAGCTGCTCTACAACGACCGCGCCTTCCTGCGCGCCATGCTCTACAGCACTCTGGCCTGCGTTTGCGCATCCGGGCTGTTCTGGGGCGGGCTGGCACCGGTCCTTAAAACGGCTGCCGCCAGGTACGGGTTCTTCCACCAACTGCTTTCCGTACTGCTGCTGATCATTCTCCTGATCGCCATCCCGGCCATGGTCACCCAGTTCTACGAAAGTGACCTGATGCTAGTGTTCCAGGGTCAGATAAGCCTGCAGGAGTTGCTCTACTACGACCGCGCCTTCCTGCGTGCACTGCTCTATACCCTGCTCACCAGCCTGTCGGTCTCCAGCCTGTTCTGGGGCGGCATGGCCCCGGTGCTCACGCCGATCAACGACTTCATCGTGCGCTATCGCTGGCAAGCGTTGCTGCTACTTAGCCTGATAGCTACCTATCGCCTGTCAGATACCGTGATGGGCGTGATGGCCAACGTCTTCTACATCGACCAGGGTTTCACCAAGGAGCAGATTGCCAGCGTCAGCAAGGTTTTCGGCCTGGTGATGACCCTGCTCGGCGCCGGCGTCGGTGGCCTGTTGATCGTGCGCTTCGGCATCATGCCGATTCTGCTGATAGGTGCTGCAGCATCGGCGGCCACCAACTTGATGTTCATGCTGTTGGTGGGCATGGGTCCGCACCTGAACATGCTGATCGTCACCATCAGCTGCGACAACTTCAGCGCCGGCCTGGCTACCTCGGCGTTCGTGGCCTATCTGTCGAGTCTGACCAACCTGAAGTTCTCCGCCACCCAGTACGCCCTGCTCAGCTCCATCATGCTGTTGCTGCCGCGTCTGATCGGCGGCTATTCCGGCGTGATGGTGGAAAGCCTCGGCTACGCCCACTTCTTCCTGGCCACAGCACTGATGGGTATACCGACACTGCTGCTGATCATCGTCCAGTGGCGGCGTGACAAACGCCAGCCGTTGCCGGATGCGACGCCACCAGCACTCGACAAGACCTGATTGGCAGACAAAAAAAGCCCCGGATCGACCGGGGCTTTTTCATTTCAGCGCGCCTCACTCGGCCTTGGCCAAATGCACCACCCGCTGCGGGAACGGAATACCGATGCCCGCCTCGGTCAAACGCTCCTTGGCCTGCTCGGTAAAGGAGAAGGTCACCGGCCAGAAGTCGCCGGTAGCCACCCACACACGCAGCGACAGGTTCACCGCACTGTCACCCAGCCCGGTCACGAACACCACCGGCGCAGGATCGACATGTACGCGCGGGTCCTGGGCAATTTCCAGCAGCACCTCGCGCGCTTTTTTGATGTCGCTGGAGTAATCGATACCGATATTGATATCGGCGCGCCGACGCGGCTCACGCGAGTAGTTGGTGATGTGGCCGTTGGACAGGCTGCCGTTGGGCACGATGACGACCTTGTTATCGCCGGTCTTCAGCGTGGTATGGAAGATCTGGATGCTGTCGACGCTACCGGAGACACCCTGTGCCTCGATCCAATCACCAGCCCGAAACGGACGGAACAGCATGATCAGTACGCCACCGGCGAAGTTGGCCAAGCTGCCTTGCAACGCCAGGCCGATGGCCAGACCCGCGGCACCGATCATGGCGATGAACGAAGTGGTCTCCACACCGATCATCGAAGCCACGCTGATCAGCAGCAGAATACGCAGCACGATGCTGACCAGGCTGCCAATGAAGCTGCTCAACGCGCGGTCCACCTTACGCGCTGCGAGCATGCTCTCGATGCTCGACGTCAGCCGGCTGATCAGCCACCAGCCGATCAGCAGAGTGATCACTGCCAGGGTCAGCTTGCCGCTGTACTCCAACACCACCGGCAGCCAGGCCTCGGACATTTTCACCAGTTCCTCGACGTTCATCTCCATAGGGTGCTCCTGTTTTCCCGTACATGAAACGAAACCGCCATGGCAAGCCATGGCGGTCAGAATGCTAGCAACCTAGCCTGCGACGACTCAGCATCACAAAGGTTCAATCGCGGAAGTTGTTGTACTGCAGCGGCATGCCGAACTCGTGACCCCGCAGCAGGGCGATGGCTTCCTGCAGGTCATCACGCTTCTTGCCGGTAACGCGCACCTGCTCACCCTGGATGGCGGCCTGCACTTTGAGCTTGGCGTCCTTGATATGAGCGACGATCTTCTTCGCCAGTTCCTTGTCGATGCCTTCGCGGAAAGTGACCTCCTGCTTCATCACCTTGCCCGATGCGTAGGGTTCCTTGGTTTCCATACACTGGCAGTCGATCTTGCGCTTGATCAGGCTGCTGCGCACGATGTCGAGCATCTGCTCGAGCATGAACTCGGCCTCAGCAGTCAAGGTCAGCGCCTTGTCCTTGCTCTCGATGCTGCATTTACCACGCAGGTCGAACCGACGGTCGAGCTCCTTGATGGCATTGTCGACCGCATTGGTCAGTTCGTGTTTGTCCAGTTCAGACACGATGTCGAACGAAGGCATGAGTGGGCTCCTGATGGACGGCGCGATCCTCTTCACGGAGTGAACGCGCCTGACTTGACGATAACTATGGCGAGCCCATTATATCCAGACTGATACGCGCCGTTTGGCGTCCTTCCTCTCTGTCTGCGAGCCTGCCCCATGCCCAACCCCCATCTCAGCATCCTGGTGGTGGATGACGCCAAGTTCTCCAGCGCCATGATCGGCCGCGCACTGAGCCAGGCCGGCTATCAGGATGTGCGCTTCGCCAACAGCGCCAGCGAAGCCTTGCAGTTGCTCGAGCAGCGCCCCGCCAGCGTGCTGCTGGCCGACTGGCTGATGCCCGAGATCGACGGCCTGGAGCTGACCGCCAGGGTGCGCCAGCTGGACGAAACCGCCGATCACTACACCTACATCATCCTGCTTACCGGCAAGGAAGGCGAAAACGTTTTGAGCGAAGCCTTCGACCGCGGCGTCGATGACTTCATCAGCAAGGCGGCGATGAACGAACAGCTGGTGCCCCGTGTGTACGCCGCTGATCGCCTGTGCAACACCCTGCAGCGCCTGTTACACGAAAACCGCATGCTCACGCACAACATCGCCAGCCTGGAGCGGCGTAACCTGGTCGATCCGCTCACCGGCCTGGGCAACCCACGCTACCTGCAGCAGAAGCTCACCGACAGCCTGCGTCAGATCGAATCACGTGGCGGTGCCGTTTGCTACCTGTTGATCGGCTTGCAGGACGCCAGTCAGTTGCGCAGCCAGTACGGCGACCGCTTCTTCAACGAACTGCTACATGGCGTCGCACGACGCCTGCAGCAGCTCGTCAGACCACTGGACGTGCTGACCCGCCTGGATGACAACCACTTCGGCCTGATCACCCTGCTCGAAGACCTGCACGAATGCTCGCCTAGCAGCTTCAAGCGCCTGCACGAAGGGCTCAACTTCAAGGCCTTCAAGACCAGCGAAGGGTTCATTACGCTGAAAGCCGGCATCAGCCTGGTCGGCCTGGACGCCAAGGCGCTACCCACCACCCCGGAACAACTGATTCAGCATGCGCAAAATCTGCTGCCAGAGTCTTACGTCAGCGGCCGGGTCGCAGCCATGCGCCTACCTCTGCCGTGACCTGGCACATCCTCGGCGCCGGTAGCCTCGGCAGCCTCTGGGCCGCACGCCTGGCCCGTGCCGGCCTGCCGGTCAGGCTGATTCTGCGCAACCCGCAACGCCTCGCAGCCTACCAGCAGGCCGGCGGCCTAACCCTGATCGAAGCAGGCCAGGCCCAGCAGTACGCCATTGCCGCGGAGTTGCCACAGGCCGACGCGCCCATCCATCGCCTGCTGCTGGCGTGCAAGGCCTATGACGCGCAAAGCGCGGTGGCGACCATCGCCGAGCGTCTGGCCCCGGGCGCCGAGCTGCTGCTGTTGCAGAACGGCCTGGGCAGCCAGGATGAAGTCGCCCAACGCCTACCCAGACAGCGCTGCCTGTTCGTCTCCAGCACCGAAGGGGCCTTTCGCCCTGCCGACTTTCAGGTGGTGTTCGCCGGCAACGGCTACAACTGGCTGGGCGACCCGAACGATCCCCAGCCGCCAGCCTGGCTGGACGAGCTGCAGCACGCGGGCATCGCTCACCAGTGGAGCCCGGATATTCTCACGCGCCTGTGGCGCAAGCTGGCGCTGAACTGCGCAATCAACCCGCTCAGCGTATTACACGACTGCCGCAATGGAGGCCTGAGCGAACATCCGGCCGAAGTTGCCACCCTGTGCGCCGAGCTCGGCGAACTGCTGCAGCGCTGCGGCCAACCAGCGGCGGCGGAGAATCTGCATGAGGAAGTCCAGCGCGTGATTCTCGCCACCGCGGCTAACTACTCGTCCATGCACCAGGACGTAGCGCAGGGACGTCGCACCGAGATCAGTTACCTGCTTGGCTATGCCTGCGCTGCCGCGCAGCGTCATCAGTTGCATGTGCCGCACCTGCAGCATCTGCAACAGCGCCTGCTCAGGCATCTCGACGAACGCGGCTTGCCCCTGAGCTAGCGGCCCTGGCCGTGGCAATGACAGCCCTGGCGCGCTAACCTGCCTTCTTAACTCGCCACAGCGATACCCTCATGAGACTGCGTCAGCGCCTCGAAAATCTGCCCGTAGGCCGCAAACTGCTCGCTGCGCTGCTGGTATTGCTCGCCGCTGTGATGCTGGTGGCCAACCTGGCCTTCATCAGCGCAGCCTACTGGATCACCCAGGAGAGCATGGCGCCGCAGGCTCTGCACACCCTCGGTCGACTCATCGCCAGCCCGACGCTCAGTAAAGAGGCACTGAACTCTCCAGCCTCGGCCCAGGCCCTGCTCAAGCGCCTGGATGAATACGCGCCATTGCGTGCCGCGGTGATCTACGACAGCAACGGAGACAGCCTGGCGCAACTGCAGCGCGGCGAAAAATTGCAGCTGCCGCAAGAGCTCAGCCAACTGCCACACTGGCGCGAAACAGCCTTTCGCACCAACCTGCTGGTCGACCTGCCGCACCCCAGCGGTCATCCCGGAGCCCTGCTGCTGGTGGCTTCCAGCGAATTGCCTGGCGCGTTCTATACCGGAACGCTGACAGCCAGCCTGGTCATTCTGGCGTTCAGCGTGTTGCTGTGGATGCTGGTAGCCAGGCAGATCAAACGCCTGGTGACCAAGCCCATTCGCCGGCTGGAAGAGCTGTCACGCCAGGTCACCCGCGAAGAGAACTATGCGCTACGCGCCAATCGCGGCAACCAGGATGAAATCGGCAGCCTGGCCGATGCGTTCAATACCATGCTGATGCGCATGGAAGCTCGCGAACAACAGCTCAAACGTGCCCGCGACGACGCCCAGCAGGCCTTCGATCAGGCGCAGAGCCTGGCCGAGGAAACCCGTCACTCCAACCGCAAGCTGGAGCTGGAAGTGCAGGTGCGCAGCAAGATCGAGAAGAAACTCACCGGCTTTCAGAACTACCTCAACAGCATCATCGACTCCATGCCTTCGGCGCTGATCGCCCTCGACGAACAGCTCTACGTGACGCAGTGGAATCAGGAAGCCAGCGCCCTTTCCGGGACACGCCTGGAAGAAGCGCTGAATCAGCCGGTATTTCTCGCTTTCCCGCCGCTGAAGCCCTTTCTCGCGCAGCTCAAACGCACCGCCGAGCAGCATCGCGTGGAGAAAATCGAGCGCGTCACCTGGCACAAGGACGAAGAGCCTCACCACTACGCCCTGACCTTCTACCCGCTGATGGGCGGCGCCGGCCGAGGCGTGGTGATCCGCATCGACGACATCACCCAGCGCCTGGCCCTGGAGGAAATGATGGTGCAGTCGGAGAAGATGCTCTCGGTCGGCGGCCTGGCAGCTGGGATGGCGCATGAAATCAACAACCCGCTCGGCGCCATCCTGCATAACGTGCAGAACATTCGTCGGCGCCTGTCGCCGGGGCTGGAAAAGAACCTCGAACAGGCCGAGCAGGCCGGCGTCAGCTTGCCTGCGATTGAGCATTATATGGAGGCGCGCGAGGTTCCACGCCTGCTCGACGGCATCCAGCAGGCCGGCCAGCGTGCGGCCAAAATCGTCAGCCACATGCTCAGTTTCAGCCGCCGTAGCGACCGCCAGCTATCGCCTTGCGATCTGCCGGCGCTGATCGATCAGGCCCTGGAGATCGCCGGCAACGACTTCGATCTGACCGACAGCTTCGACTTCAAGACCCTGGAGATCGTGCGTCAGTTCGACCCGTTGCTAGGCCCGGTGGCAGGCACCGCCAACGAGCTCGAGCAGGTACTGCTGAACCTGCTGAAGAACGCTGCCCAGGCCATTCACCAGCGCGATGAGGGTGTAGAATCCGGCCGCATCACCCTGCGCACGAGGCAGGTCGGCAGCTGGGCAGAAGTACAGGTGGAAGACAACGGCACCGGCATGAGCGAGGCGGTACGCAAGCGCATCTTCGAGCCTTTCTTCACCACCAAGGAAGTCGGTCAGGGCACCGGGCTCGGCCTGGCGGTCTCCTACTTCATCATCACCAACAATCACAAAGGGCAGATGGAGGTGCACTCCACACCAGGCCAGGGCACCTGTTTCACCCTGCGCCTGCCGCTCGCCTCGCTGCCCGAGCACACAGGACTCTGAGCCATGGGCTTTCGCCTCTCGAAGATCTATACCCGCACCGGAGACAAGGGTGAAACCGGTCTGGCCGACGGCCGCCGGGTCGGCAAGGACCACCCACGTATCGAGGCCATCGGCGAGCTGGACACACTCAACAGTCAGCTCGGCCTGCTACTCGCCGAGCTCGACGAGGCGGCCACGACCTGGCCAGGGCTCAAGGAAATCAGCGAAGTGCTGAGCTCCTGCCAGCACCGCCTGTTCGACCTCGGTGGCGAACTGGCGATGCCCGAGTATCAGGCACTGCAACAGAGGGAGGTGCAGCGCCTGGAGGCCGCCATCGACAGCTGGAACGAAGAGGTCGGGCCTCTTGAGAACTTCATCCTGCCTGGCGGCTCGAGGCTGATCGCCCAGGCCCACGTGTGCCGCAGCCTCGCACGCAGCAGTGAGCGCCGCTGCCAACACCTCAATGCCGTCGAGCCGCTACGCGCCGAGGGCCTGGCCTACGTCAATCGCCTCTCTGACCTGCTGTTCGTCGCCGCCCGACTGATTGCCAAGCGCCAGGGCATTGCCGAAGTTCTGTGGAAAGCTGCGGACAAGCCTTGATCACTCGGTAAGCCGTAGGGTGCGCCGTGCGCACCGGGAAAATACCGCGCTGAATGCTAGGTACGGACCCTACCGCGGCCAGAACGCGCGAATGCCCGCAACGCCCTGGGCGCCAATCTGCCAGGCGCGCTCGATATCGGCCGGGCCAATGCCGCCCAACAGGTAAGCCGGCAGGTTGAAATGGGTCAGCATCTCGCTTGCTGCCTCCCAGCCCAGCGGCAGCGCTTCGGGATGCGTTGCGGTCGCCTGCAGCGGCGACAAGGTGACGAAATCCACACCCATCTGCGCTGCCAACGCCAGCTCCTCGGCATTGTGGCAGGACGCTGCCAGCCAGCGATGCTCCGGGAAAGGCCGGCCGCCAGCGGCATGCTTGCGCAGTTGCTCGGCAGTCAGGTGCCAGCCTGCCGCCGGAAAGTCGCCCAGCCATTCCAGCGGTCCCTTGAGCATCAGTTGCGCCTTGCCGGCGCACAGGCCCTGCACGTCGACAGCCAGGTCGCGGTACTGCGGGTCGAACATGTTCGGCGCACGCAGCTGAATCAACCGGGCACCTTGCGCCAGGGCACTGCGGATGCCGGCTAGCAGCTCGCTCGGTTCCAGGCCGTCCGGGGTGATCAGGTAACGATCTGGCAGGCGCGCGGCGGCGACGATGGGCTTGTTGGCAGCGGGAAACTCGTACTCCAGCAGTTGCCGCTCGCTGACCCAGGCCAGCGGCTGGCCTTCTGCGCCATGCGGCTCACCGCTGAAGGTCGAGACTTCCCAGACATCCAGCAACACCTGCTTGTCCGGGTAATCGTGGCGAATCTGAATCAGCGCACGCGCCGCTTGCGGACGGATGCCAAGCTCTTCCTGCAACTCACGGTCGAGGGCGACGTGCACTGCCTCGCCTTCTTCCACCTTGCCGCCGGGAAACTCCCACAGACCACCCTGGTGCTTATCCTGCGGGCGCTTGGCAATCAGGATGCGTCCATCGACACCCCGAATCACCGCTGCGGCGACATGAACACGCTTCACTCCTTCACCTCCTGCAATGCTGCCTGATACCAGCGTTGGAACGCCGGCCAACGATAGATGGTTTCGACATAGGCCGCTGCCGCTGTCGGTAGCGCCACACGATAGCTGCGCAGTCGCGCGGCGACCGGCGCGAAGAAGGCATCGGCAATGCTGACCTGGCCAAACAGGTAGTTGCCGGTACTGGCGTAACGCTCACGGCAGCCGGCCCAGATAGCGCAGATGCGATCGATATCGGCCTGTACCTCGTCAGGGAGTTCGGCCAGCGCCTTGTCCCGTGCCAGATCCATGGGCATATGACTGCGTAGCGCAGTGAAGCCGCTGTGCATCTCTGCACAGATACTGCGTGCCAGCGCGCGAGCCTGACAGTCCTGCGGCCACAGCTGCGCCTCTGGATAGCACTCGGCCAGGTACTCGGCAATCGCCAGGGAGTCCCACACCGCCCCCTGTTCGGTCAGCAGAACCGGCACCTTGCCGGTGGGCGAATAGCGCAACAGTTGTGCGCGGCTGTCAGGCTGAAACAAACGTACCCGCAGCTCTTCGCAGTCGGCACCGGCCAGATCGACCGCGAGCGCCCCACGTAGAGACCAGGAGGAATAGTTCTTGTCGCCAATCACCAGTTGCAGTGCCATCTTGCGTGTCCTCGCCTACGTTCCTGGAAATACCCCGAAGTCGCTCGACGTTAAAAGGCCGACCACCGAATAGCAAATTCCCGCGCGTCATGGGGTCATGAGGCGCGGGAATAGTGTACGGCCGGGACTGATCAGGTGCGGTATTCGGCGTTGATCTTGACGTACTCGTGGGACAGGTCGGTGGTCCAGATGGTCTCGCTGCAGCTGCCGCGACCCAGCTCGATGCGGATGGTGATTTCCTCACGCGCCATCACTGCTGCGCCCTGCTCTTCGGTGTAGGTGGTCGAACGGCAACCCTTGCTGGCGATGCAGACTTCGCCAAGGAACACGTCGATCTTGCTCACATCCAGTTGCGGCACACCGGCATAGCCGACAGCCGCGAGGATACGCCCCCAGTTGGGGTCGGAAGCGAACAACGCGGTCTTGATCAGCGGCGAGTGGGCGACGGCGTAAGCCACGTCCAGGCACTCCTGATGGGTGCCACCGCCGTTGACCTGCACGGTGACGAACTTGGTCGCACCTTCGCCGTCACGGACGATGGCCTGCGCCACTTCCATGAACACCTCGAACACCGCCTGCTTGAGCTTGGCGAATAGCTCACCGGAGGCGTCGCTGATCTCAGGCAGTGCGGCCTGGCCGGTAGCGATCAGCATGCAGCAGTCGTTGGTGGAGGTGTCACCGTCGATGGTGATGCGGTTGAACGACTTGTTCGCCGCATCGCGCACCAGATCCTGCAGCACGCCCTGCGCGACCTTGGCGTCGGTGGCGATGTAGCCAAGCATGGTGGCCATGTTCGGGCGGATCATGCCGGCGCCCTTGGAGATGCCGGTCACGGTGATGGTCACGCCATCGTGCTGGAACTGACGGCTGGCGCCCTTGGGCAGGGTGTCGGTGGTCATGATGCCGGTGGCGGCAGCTTCCCAGTTGTCAGCCTTGAGATCATCCAGCGCGGCCTGCAACGCGGATTCGATCTTCTCGACCGGCAGCGGCTCGCCGATCACACCGGTGGAGAACGGCAGCACGGCGCTTTCGGTAACACCGGTGAGTTCAGCCAGGCGCGCACAGGAGCGACGCGCACGGGCCAGGCCATCAGCGCCGGTACCCGCGTTGGCATTGCCGGTATTGGTCAGCAGGTAACGCACTTCGCCGCCCAGACGCTCGCGCGTGATCAGCACAGGGGCCGCGCAGAAGGCGTTGGTGGTGGTCACCCCGGCGATACGCGAACCTTCGGCACAGCGCATCACCACCACATCCTTGCGCCCTGGACGCTTGATGCCGGCCGAGGCGATACCCAGCTCGAAACCAGGAACCGGGTGCAGGGTAGACAGCGGGCCAAGACCAACAGCCATGAGATGCGCTCCTTCAGATAAACGGTGATCGCTTCGGCGACCGAATGAGATGGTAAAACGCCGCGAGCGGCTGGGCCGTTCGCGGCGTTGTCAGGGCGCTGGCAGCATAGCCGAAGCGCCCGCTACTGCAAGCGATCCGATCAGCCGATCTGACCGTGGCAGTGCTTGTACTTCTTACCCGAACCGCAAGGGCACGGCTCGTTACGGCCAACCTTCTGCTCGGCACGTACCGGAGCGGCGGCCATGGCAACGTCGCCTTCTGCGCCATCGCTCTCTTCAGCCGCCAGTGCCGAGGCGTCTGCGTGCTGGAACTGCATACGCTCGGCCATGGCTTCGGCTTCGCGGCGCAGACGAGCTTCTTCTTCGGCCGGATCTTCGCGACGCACCTGAACGTGGCTGAGCACGCGGATGGCATCGCGTTTGATCGACTCCAGCAGCTCCTGGAACAGGGCGAACGACTCGCGCTTGTATTCCTGCTTGGGGTTCTTCTGCGCGTAGCCACGCAGGTGAATCCCGTGACGCAGGTGATCCATGGTCGACAGGTGGTCTTTCCACAGATCGTCCAGCACACGCAGCAGAATCTGCTTCTCGAAGGTACGCAGAGCCTCGGCGCTGGCCTGGGTTTCCTTCTCGTTGTAGGCAGCCAGCAGCTCGGCAAGGATGCGCTCACGCAGGGTTTCTTCGTACAGCTTGTCGTCTTCATCCAGCCACTGCTGGATCGGCAGCTTGATGCCAAAATCGCTCTGCAGGGTGGACTCCAGGCCGGCGACGTCCCACTGCTCCGGCATCGACTGCGGCGGAATATGGTTGTTGACTGCGGTGGTCAGCACTTCCTCGCGGAACTCGGCGATGGTGTCGCCAACGCTCTCGGCAGCCAGCAGGCTGTTGCGCATGTGGTAGATCACCTTGCGCTGCTCGTTGGCCACGTCGTCGAATTCGAGCAGTTGCTTACGCATGTCGAAGTTACGCCCCTCGACCTTGCGCTGGGCCTTCTCGATGGCGTTGGTGACCATGCGGTGCTCGATGGCCTCGCCGGACTGCATGCCGAGGGCCTTCATGAAATTCTTCACCCGATCCGAGGCGAAGATACGCATCAGGTTGTCTTCCAGCGACAGGTAGAAGCGACTGGAGCCCGGGTCACCCTGACGACCGGCACGACCACGCAACTGGTTGTCGATACGACGCGATTCGTGGCGCTCGGAGGCGATCACATGCAGGCCGCCGGCTTCGATCACTTGCTGGTGACGCTTCTGCCACTCGCTCTTGATCTGCGCGATCTGCTCGTCGGTGGGGTTTTCCAGCGCTGCCACTTCCACTTCCCAGTTACCGCCGAGAAGAATGTCGGTACCACGACCCGCCATGTTGGTGGCAATGGTCAGTGCGCCCGGACGACCGGCCTGGGCGATGATCTCGGCTTCCTTGTCGTGGAACTTGGCGTTGAGGACCTTGTGCTCGATGCCTGCCTGATTCAGCAACTGACTGACGTACTCGGAGGTCTCGATGGTGGCGGTACCCACCAGGATCGGCCGGCCTTGGGCCTGGCAATCCTTGATATCAGCAATGATCGCCTGGTACTTCTCTTCCTGGGTCAGATAGACCAGGTCGTTGAAGTCCTTACGCGCAATCGGCTTGTTGGTCGGGATCACCATCACGTCCAGACCGTAGATCTGACGGAACTCGAAGGCCTCGGTATCGGCGGTACCGGTCATGCCGGACAGCTTGTTGTAAAGGCGGAAGTAGTTCTGGAAGGTGGTCGAGGCCAGAGTCTGGCTCTCGGCCTGGATGTTCACCCCTTCCTTCGCCTCGATGGCCTGGTGCAGGCCCTCGGAGAGGCGACGACCGGCCATGGTACGACCGGTGTGCTCGTCGATCAGGATCACCTGACCGTTCTGCACGATGTACTCGACGTTGCGGTTGAACAGCTTGTGCGCACGCAGGCCGGCGTAAACATGGGTCAGCAAGCCAAGGTTGTGCGCGGAATAGAGGCTCTCGCCTTCAGCCAGCAGGCCAGCTGCGGTAAGCATCTCTTCGACATACTGGTGGCCAGCTTCGTTGAGCTCGACCTGGCGGGTTTTCTCGTCGACCTTGTAGTGACCTTCCTGAGTCACCACGCCTTCCTCTTCCTCGATGTGCTGCTTGAGGCGCGGGATCAGCTTGTTGATCTCGATGTACAGCTTGGAGCTGTCTTCAGCCTGACCAGAGATGATCAGCGGGGTACGGGCTTCGTCGATGAGGATGGAGTCGACTTCGTCGATCACGGCGAAATTCAGCTCGCGCTGGAATTTGTCTTCCAGGCTGAAGGCCATGTTGTCACGCAAGTAGTCGAAACCGAATTCGTTGTTGGTGCCATAGGTGATGTCGGCGGCGTAAGCAGCGCGCTTCTCTTCCGGCGGCTGGAAGGGGGTAACGATGCCCACCGACAAGCCCAGGAATTCATACAGCGGACGCATCCAGTTGGCGTCGCGGCGGGCCAGGTATTCGTTGACCGTGACCACGTGCACGCCCTTGCCGGACAGCGCGTTGAGGTAGACCGCCAGGGTACCTACCAGGGTCTTGCCCTCACCGGTACGCATCTCGGCAATCTTGCCTTCATGCAGGGCCATGCCGCCGATCAGCTGCACATCGAAGTGGCGCATGCCCATCACTCGCTTACCGGCCTCACGGGCCACAGCGAAGGCTTCGGGAAGCAGCTTGTCGAGGGTTTCGCCCTGAGCCAGACGGCCCTTGAACTCTTCGGTCTTGCCACGCAGTTGCTCGTCCGACAGAGCAATCATCTGCTCTTCGAGGACGTTGACGGACTGCACCGCCTTGACCAAGCGTTTGACTTCACGCTCATTCTTGCTTCCGAAAAGTTTTTTAAACAGAGGCGCAAACATATCGACAGGATCTTCCGGCGAATGGATGGAGGTCGGCGCAAATCGCGACCTGGCAGCCAGCATGGCTGCGGGCGAAGGGGGCATTCTACCCGGAAAACTCAGGGAGGAAAGTGACGTTGTCAGCCCGTTGCTGCCGCATAATGGCGCAGGCCACGCATCCCCGGTCAGCCAGGGGCGCGGCGTAAAACTTTATATGGGGATGAATGCTGGCAATTCAAGGTCAGCCTGTTGCCCCGACTCACTCGACGCCGTTGGCGCGCGCGATATAAAGGGCAGGATTGACCTGTCGGCCATCCTTGCTGACTTCGAAATGCACGTGATAACCGGTGGAGCGACCACTGCGGCCGACCTTGGCGATGGTCTCGCCGCGCTGCACCAGATCACCGATCTGCACAGTGTTGCTTTGGTTGTGGGCATAGAGAGTGACGTAGCCATCGGCGTGACTGATCTCAACCACGTTGCCATAACCATTCTTCTTGCCGGAGAAGGTGACGATACCCGCCGCCACCGACACCACATCGCTCCCCGGCTTGGAAGCGAAGTCGACGCCCTTGTGGACACTCACGCGACCGGTCAGCGGGTGCACACGACGCCCGAAAGGCGACGACACATAACCTTGCAAAACCGGGCGACCAGAAAGTGTTTCAGCTTCACTCAGGCGACGCTCGCCAAGCAGTTGCTCCAGCACTTCCAACTGCTGCTCGCGGCTTTCCACTCGCAGCGCCAGGCTGTCAAGCGCACTCATGAAAGGTGGCGGTGCATAGGCCGAAGCGCCCAACGCATCTTCCGCGCCGCCCTGCCCGACACTGAGGGAAAAATCGAATTCGCCTGCGTCCAGCTCCGCTAATTCGGTCAGGCGCTCGCCCAGAGCATCGAGCCGCGTGAGGCGCGCCTGCAGTTCCGCGACATGCACGGCAAAGGCGTCGAGCTGACGTTGTGCGTCCTGGCGTACCACGCCAACCTGTTCACGCTGCAGATCGAGTGCTTCGGCCAGCGAGGTGTCGACCACCGGCTCGGCGGTCAACCACTTGGCACCCATTGCAGCACCGGCACCGAGGCTCAGGACCAGCAGCAGGACAGCCGACAGCAGCAACCAGCGCAGGTCCAGATTGATCGTTCGCGCCGAACCGTGACGGCTATTTAGTAGAATGATATGCATGGCTTCCCCTTTTCGCAGAGCACAGGCCGGCAGCACGCTCTGCTACCATGACGGCTCTGCAACTTAAGGCTTCCTGCCATGACGTTTCGTCCCTTGCCGGCTCAGGCACCCGCTAAGCTGTTACGCGAAGCCAAGCCCCTGAAAGCGCTGTTCGGTCAGGCGCAACGCCTTACTCACCTACAGCGTCTTGTCGATAGCCAGCTACAGCCTGCCGCCCGGGAACACTGTCATGTAGCGTCCTGGCGAGACGGCTGCTTGCTATTGATCGTGACCGATGGCCACTGGGCAACACGCCTGCGTTATCAGCAAAGAAGACTGCAACGACAACTACAGGCACTCGAAGAATTCGCGACCTTAACGAAAATCATATTCAAGGTGCAACCTCAAGGCGGCCAGAATCGTGGAACCGGTCGCACCCTGCACTTGTCCAATAGCGCCGCACAAAGCATCCAGGCGACAGCCGAAGGCATCAGCGATCCCAGGCTACGCGCCGCGCTTGAGCGCCTGGCCAGCCATACGCAGAAAGACGAATGACCCCTAATTCCGTTCGTCGGTAAACGTCTTTTTTGCCGCTTTCGCCAGATGATTGGCGCCATGAATCGTTGCGGCACTCACCACCGACTCAACCACGCGCCATAAAAAAGGCCACCCGAAGGTGGCCTCAATTGAAGCTGGAAAGAGAGTGTGTTTACACCGCCGCAACCGGGCGCATGTAAGAGATCGGTGCGAGTTTGGCGTCCTCGAAGGTCACCATTTCCCAGGCATCGGTCTGTTCGATCAACGTGCGCAGCAAACGATTGTTGAGCGCGTGACCAGACTTGAAGCCCTTGAACTCGCCGATCAGGCTGTTACCCAGCAGGTACAGGTCACCGATGGCATCGAGAATCTTGTGTTTGACGAACTCGTCCTCGTAACGCAGGCCGTCTTCGTTGAGCACACGATGTTCGTCGACCACGATGGCGTTCTCCACACTGCCACCGAGCGCCAGGTTCTGCGAACGCAGGAACTCGATGTCACGCATGAAACCGAAGGTGCGGGCCCGGCTGACTTCCTTGACGAAAGACGTGCTGGAGAAATCCACACTGGCGCTCTGCGTGCGATTGCGGAACACGGGGTGATCGAAGTCGATCTCGAAGCTCACCTTGAAACCGTCGAAAGGTACGAAGGTGGCGCGCTTGTCGCCCTCCTCCACAGTCACCTCACGCAGGATGCGGATGAACTTCTTCGGCGCTTCCTGCTCCTGCAGGCCAGCGGATTGAATCAGGAACACAAAGGGACCAGCACTGCCATCCATGATCGGTACTTCGGACGCGGAGAGCTCGACGTAGGCGTTATCGATGCCCAGGCCTGCCATGGCCGAAAGCAGATGCTCTACCGTATCCACCTTGACATCACCATTGATCAACGTGGTCGACATGGTGGTTTCACCGACATTCCCGGCCAGCGCGCGGATTTCCACCACGGGGTCGAGGTCGGTACGACGAAACACGATACCGGTATCCACCGGAGCCGGCTTCAGGGTCAGGTAAACCTTCTCCCCCGAATGCAGGCCAACGCCGGTGGCACGGATGATGTTTTTCAGGGTGCGTTGTCTGATCATGGCTTGGCCGCTATATCGCTAGTTGCGAATTGTTTTCAACAATGGTCGGGAATAATAGCAGAACCGACCTTTGCTGAACACCAATCACCCATATGCTCCTGATAAATTCCATCAATCAGCCTGTCGACGCAGGAAAGCCGGGATATCCAGGTAATCGAGATCATCCTGGGTATTGAGCTTGGCTGCAGTGGCGGCGCCACCGTGGCTCTGGCGCTGCACGGTCGGACGCTCGTAGTCCTTGTAGTTGACCGACTGCTCGCTGCGCGGCTGCGCGGCAGGCTGCTGGGCAACCGGCTGGCTGACAGCGACCTGAACGGTGTTGTCGACCACCTTGACCGGCTTCTCCATGCGCGCGCCGAGGCCAGTAGCGACCACGGTGACGTGCAGCTCGTCGCGCATGTCGGCGTCGATCACAGTGCCGACCTTGACGGTGGCGTGCTCGGAAGCGAACTGTTCGATGATGTTACCCACATCGGAGTACTCACCCAGCGACAGGTCCGGACCGGCAGTGATGTTCACCAGGATGCCGCGCGCCCCCTGCAGGTTGACGTCTTCGAGCAGCGGGTTGCGGATGGCCGCTTCGGTGGCTTCACGCGCACGGTTCGGACCGCTGGCGCAGCCAGTGCCCATCATCGCCATGCCCATTTCGCTCATCACGGTCTTCACGTCAGCGAAGTCGACGTTGATCATGCCCGGACGCTTGATGATGTCGGAGATACCGCGCACGGCACCAGCCAGCACGTCGTCAGCCTTGGCGAAGGCGGACAGCAGGCTGGCATCCTTACCGAGGATGGTCAGCAGTTTTTCGTTGGGGATGGTGATCAGCGAGTCGACGCTCTCGGACAGCGCGCGGATGCCCTCATCGGCGATGACCATGCGCTTCTTGCCCTCGAACGGGAACGGGCGGGTGACCACAGCCACGGTGAGGATGCCCAGTTCCTTGGCCACCTCGGCGATGACCGGCGCAGCGCCGGTGCCAGTACCGCCACCCATACCGGTGGTGATGAACACCATGTCGGTGCCTTGCAGCACTTCAGCGATGCGCTCGCGATCTTCCAGCGCGGCCTGACGACCGACTTCCGGATTGGCGCCAGCGCCCAGGCCTTTGGTCACGCCCGGGCCGAGTTGCAGCACGGTACGTGCGCCGATGTTCTTCAGCGCCTGCGCATCGGTGTTGGCGCAGATGAACTCGACGCCCTCGATGTTGCTGACCGCCATGTGATTGACTGCGTTGCCGCCGCCACCACCGACACCGATTACTTTGATAACCGCGCTTTGCGGAATGTTATCTACTAGTTCGAACATGATCCCTCTCCTTCCTTTCTAGTTGTAACGCCTACTGCAAATTTAGAAATTGCCTTGCACCCAACGCTTGATGCGTTCGAGTACCGGGGTTTTGTTTTCGTCCTGGTAAGGACTGCCCACCGACATGGAAATGCCGTCGTTCTGCTTCTGCAGCCCATACAACAGCAAGCCCACACCGGTGGAATAAATCGGGTTGCGCACCACATCGCCCATGCCCTTGACGCTGTGCGGTACGCCCAGTCGAACCGGCATGTGGAAAATTTCCTCGGCCAGTTCGACCGCGCCTTCCATCTTCGCCGTGCCGCCAGTCATGACGATGCCGGCCGGGATCAGGTCTTCGTAGCCGCTGCGGCGCAGCTCGGCCTGAACCAGGGTGAACAGCTCGTCGTAACGCGGCTCGACCACTTCGGCCAGGGACTGACGCGAGAGGTCACGCGGCGGACGATCACCTACGCTCGGCACCTTGATGGTTTCGCCAGCACCGGCCAGCTTGGCCAGGGCGCAGGCGTAGCGAATCTTGATTTCCTCGGCGTACTGGGTCGGCGTACGCAGGGCCATGGCGATGTCGTTGGTAACCTGGTCACCAGCAATCGGAATCACCGCGGTATGACGAATCGCACCTTCGGTGAAGATGGCGATATCGGTGGTGCCACCGCCGATATCCACCAGGCACACGCCCAGCTCCTTCTCGTCTTCGGTCAGTACCGAATACGCGGATGCCAGCTGCTCGAGGATGATGTCGTCGACTTCCAGACCGCAGCGACGCACACACTTCTCGATGTTCTGCGCGGCGTTCACGGCGCAGGTAACCACGTGCACCTTGGCTTCCAGACGCACTCCGGACATGCCCAGCGGCTCGCGCACGCCTTCCTGGTTGTCGATCACGTAATCCTGCGCCAGGGTGTGCAGCACGCGCTGGTCCGCCGGAATGGCGACGGCCTGAGCGGCATCGAGCACGCGTTCGATATCGGCCGGGCTAACTTCGCGATCACGGATGGCAACGATGCCGTGGCTGTTCAGGCTACGGATGTGATTGCCGGCCACACCGACGAACGCCGAGTGAATACGGCAGCCCGCCATCAGTTGCGCCTCTTCCACGGCGCGCTGAATCGAGGCCACGGTGGACTCGATATTGACCACGACACCCTTCTTCAGCCCGCGCGAGGGATGAGTGCCGATACCGACGATTTCCAGCTGGCCATCGGCCGTCACCTCGCCCACCAGCGCCACCACCTTGGAGGTGCCGATGTCCAGGCCAACGATCATCTTGCCGCTCTGCGCGCTATTCATTAGTCCTGCCTCTCCTCAATTCACTTTCTGCTCGGCCGCAGCCGGCTCCACCGGCTCACGCCAGGCAACGGCCAGGCCGTTGGCATAACGCAGGTCGATGCGCGCGATGTTCGCGCTCTGTTCTTTCAGCTCCCGCTCATAGATGGCGGCGAACCGACGCATTTTTTCCACCACGTGATCACGTCCCAGCAGGATGTCGATACGCTGCCCGCTGGCGTTCTCGGTGGCCGAGAGGAACCAGCTGCCGCGCTCGCGCAATTGCAGCCCGACCACGGTGAAGCCCATCGGCCGCAGCAATTGGCTGAGCATCTGATACTGCTGCATCACCTTCGGCTGCGCCCGCTTCGGGCCGGACAGCTGCGGCAGATGCTGATAGTTGTCCAGCTCCTGCGGCGCGAACGCCTGGCCCTGATTGTTGAGCAGCGCTTCGTCACCCCAACGGGCGATAGGCAACTGCTCTTCGAGGCGCACGTCGATCTGATCCGGCCAGACGCGACGCACTTCGGCATGAGCGATCCAGGGCATGCGTTCGAGTTCTTCGCGCATGCCGCGCAGATCAGCGCTGAAGAAGTTCGCCTCGATGAAAGGCGCGATCCGCCGCTGTACCGCCTGCTGGCTGACGTAAGCCAGATCACCCTGCACGCTGATGCGCGCGATCGGGCGGTCGGCGTAGGGCAGCAGACGCTGAGCACCTTCGTAGGCAGCAAAACCGAGACCGACCAGCGCCAGCGGCCAGAGCAAGCGGCCCACCCAGGAGAAATCCGGCTTGGGTAGACGCAGGCGCATCGGCTCCTTGGTCACCAGACGGCTGGCGCCACGTGGCGCGGGCTTGCCGCGTTGCGGAGCCCTCAGCGAGTCTTGATGGCGCAGAGCGATGCTCATCGCTTAACCCCTCGCCTCGACGCTGTCAGCCAGGATCGCCAGCACCAGTTGCTGGAAATCCAGGCCGGCAGCACGCGCGGCCATTGGCACCAGACTGTGATCGGTCATGCCTGGTACGGTGTTCACTTCCAGCAGCCAGAACTGGCCGCTGGCATCTTGCATCACGTCGGCGCGTGCCCAGCCCTGAGTGCCCACAGCCTCGCAAGCGCGTGCGGTCAGCGCTTTCAGCTCTGCTTCCTTCTCAGGGGACAGGCCGCAGGGAATGCGGTACTGGGTGTCATCGGCCAGGTACTTGGCGTCGTAGTCGTAGAAAGTGTGCGGGGTGCCGAGCCCAATGGGCGGCAGCACTTCGCCACGCAGCACGGCGATGGTGTACTCGGGGCCAGCGATCCACTGTTCGACCAGCACCTGGCTGTCGTAGCGCGCGGCATCCTGCCAGGCAGCGATCAGCGCCTCGACGCTTTCGACCTTGGCCATGCCGATGCTCGAACCTTCATGGGCTGGTTTGACGATCAGCGGGAAGCCCAGCTCAGCAGCCGCAGCCTCGCAGTCGGCCTGCGAGGTCAGCACGGCATGGCGCGGCGTCGGCAGGCCGAGACTGTGCCAGACCTGCTTGGTACGCAGTTTGTCCATGGCCAGCGCCGAGGCGAGGATGCCGCTGCCGGTGTAGGGAATGCCGGCGCACTCGAGCAGGCCCTGCATGGAGCCGTCCTCGCCACCACGGCCGTGCAGCACGATGAAAGCGCGATCGATCTTCTCGCTGTTCAGGCGCTGCAGGAAATCATCCCCCACGTCGATGCCGAAGGCGTCCACGCCAGCTGCCCGCAGGGCGCTGAGCACGGCGTTGCCGGATTTCAGCGACACCTCGCGCTCGGCGCTCTTGCCGCCGAACAGCACGGCGACGCGACCGAAAGCCTTGGGATCGAGGGTACTGTGCAAACTCATTTCGACTCCCCCACGAACAGTGGGTGCTTGATCAGTTGCGGCGCCACTGCGCCGATATCACCAGCGCCCTGGCACAGCAGGATGTCGCCGGCACGCAGCAGCGGTTTGAGCAGCGGCGCCAGGTCGGCGCCACGCTCGACATAGATCGGGTCGAGCTGTCCGCGCTGACGGATGCTATGGCACAGCTGACGGCTGTCGGCACCGGGAATCGGCTCCTCGCCAGCCGGATAGACCTCGACCAGCAGCAGCACATTGGCCTCGCCGAGTACCTGCACGAAATCGTCGTAGAGGTCGCGGGTGCGGCTGTAACGGTGCGGCTGATAGACCATCACCAGACGACGCTCCGGCCAACCACCGCGCACAGCCTTGATCACCGCAGCCACTTCACGCGGGTGATGGCCGTAGTCGTCGACCAGCATCACGCTGCCGCCATCCACCGGCAGTTCCCCGTAGACCTGGAAGCGTCGACCGACGCCCTGGAAGCCCGCCAGGCCGCTGACGATGGCTGCATCATCGATGCCTTCATCGGTAGCAATGGCGATGGTTGCCAGCGCATTGAGAACGTTGTGGTTACCCGGCATGTTGACCGACACGTCGAGCGGCTCGCAGTCAGGGCGCAGCACGGTGAAGTAGGTGCGCATGCCTTCCTGGCGCACGTTGATCGCACGCACGTCGGCGTCTTCGGCGAAGCCGTAAGTCATGGTCGGGCGGCCAACCTGCGGCAGCAGCTCACGCACCACCGGATCGTCCACGCAGAGCACGGCGAGGCCATAGAACGGCAGGTTGTGCAGGAACTCGATGAAGGTCTTCTTCAGCTTGTTGAAGTCACCGCCATAGGTGCTCATATGGTCGGCGTCGATGTTGGTGACCACCGAGACCATCGGTTGCAGGTGCAGGAAGCTGGCGTCGCTCTCGTCGGCCTCGGCAATCAGGAAGCGGCTGGAGCCGAGCTGGGCGTTGGTACCGGCAGCATTCAAGCGACCGCCGATAACGAACGTCGGATCCAGGCCGCCAGCGGCGAACACGGATGCCAGCAGGCTGGTAGTAGTGGTCTTGCCGTGGGTACCGGCGACGGCGATGCCATGACGGTAGCGCATCAGCTCGGCGAGCATCTCGGCACGCGGCACCACCGGAATACGCCGTTCCAGCGCGGTGGCGACTTCCGGGTTGCTGGTGTTGACGGCGCTTGAGACCACCAGTACATCAGCCTGCTCGGCGTTCTCCGCGCGGTGCCCGATAAAAATGGTCGCCCCGAAGTTTTCCAGGCGCTCGGTCACGGCCGATGCCTTGAGGTCGGAACCGGACACTTCGTAACCCAGGTTCAGCAGCACCTCGGCGATACCGCACATGCCCACGCCGCCGATACCGACGAAGTGGATGCGGCGGATACGGCGCATACGCCGTACTTCAGCCTTGACCGCAGCAGGAGACTTAGCCACGCATCACCTCCTGGCAGATGTCGACCACCGTGCGGGTTGCATCGGGCTTGGCCAAGCGACGCGCGGTGGCGCCCATGACATTGAGTTTTTCCAGGTGCATCAGAACCTCGGTGAGCTGCGCGGCAAGCGTGTCCGCGTCAGTGGCATGTTGCGCAAGAAGGACAGCGGCGCCCTCCTTCGCCAGGTATTCGGCATTGCGGCTCTGGTGGTCGTCGATCGCGTGCGGCAACGGCACGAGGAACGATGGCAGACCTGCTGCCGCCAGTTCGCTGACGGTCAACGCGCCAGCGCGGCACACCACCAGATCGGCCCAACCGTAGGCACGTGCCATGTCCTTGATGAAGGGCGCGACCTCGGCTTCGACCGCGGCATCGCGATAACGCTCCGCAGTGATTTCGGCATGTTGTTTACCGGCCTGATGAAACACCTGCGGACGGACGTCAGCGGGGATTTTCTCCAGTGCAGCCGGCAACAATTTGTTCAGTGGCTCGGCACCCAGGCTACCGCCCAGTACCAGCAGTTTCGGCTTGCGACCGACCAGCGGCTCGCGCGGCGTTTCCAGGAACAACTCCTCACGTACCGGGTTACCGGTGGTGCGCCGCTTGTCGGATGCACCGAAGGTATTCGGGAAGGCTTCGCAGATGCGCACGGCGATACGCGACAGCAAGCGGTTGGCGGTACCAGCAACGGCATTCTGCTCGTGGATCACCAGCGGTACGCCGGCCATGCGCGCGGCCAGGCCGCCCGGGCCAGTGACATAACCGCCCATGCCCAGCACGCACACCGGCTGCAACTCGCGCACGATGCGGCGTGCCTGCAGCAACGAGCGCAGCAACTGGAATGGCGCCTTGAGCAGCGCCAGCTTGCTCTTGCCACGCAGACCGCTGACGTTGATCAGGTGCAGTGGCAAGCCGGCTTGCGGCACCAGCTCGTTCTCGATGCCACGCGGCGTACCCAGCCAGTGCACGCTATAGCCACGGGTCTGGAACTCGCGCGCACAGGCCAGCGCCGGGAACACGTGGCCGCCGGTGCCGCCAGCCATGATCAGGACATTACCGCGCATGGGCGACCTCCTTGTTCGGCTCGGCGAAATCCTCTTCGCTGAACTCGATATCCTCGTTGCCCAGTACGTTGCGCCGCTCCCACTCGATACGCAGCAGGACTGCCAGGCTGACGCAGCAGATCACCAGCGACGAGCCGCCGTAGCTGAGGAACGGCAGGGTCAGACCCTTGGTTGGCAGCAGGCCGGTGTTCACGCCGATGTTGATCAGGAACTGGCCGATCCACAGGAAGGACAGGCCGTAGGCCACGTAGGCGGAGAAGAACTGCTTGGCCTTCTCGGCCCACAGGCCGATGTACAGGCCGCGCACGCAGACGAAGACGAACAGCGCCAGGGTCGCCAGCGCGCCGACGAAGCCCAGTTCCTCGGCCAGGACCGAGAAGACGAAGTCGGTGTGCGCTTCGGGCAGGTAGAACTGCTTCTGGATGCTGTTACCCAAGCCCACACCAAACCACTCGCCACGACCAAATGCGATCAGTGCCTGAGTCAGCTGGTAGCCCGAGCCATACTGGTCGGCCCAGGGATCGGTGAAGGTGATCAGACGCTGCAGGCGATATTCCTGAGTCTGCACCAGGACGAACACGGCGCCGACTGCCAGGGCCACCATCAGGCCGAAGCGCAGCATGCCGACACCGCCGAGAAACAGCATGGCCATGGCCGAGCCCATCATCACCACGGTGGCGCCGAAGTCCGGCTCCAGCAGCAGCAGACCAGCCATCGGCAGCAGTACCACGAACGGTTTGAAGAAGCCCATCCAGCTCTCGCGCACCTCTTCCTGACGGCGCACCAGGTAGCCGGCCAGGTAGACGACGACGAAGACCTTGGCGATTTCCGAGGGCTGCACGTTGAACGCGCCGAAGCCGATCCAGCGCCGCGCACCGTTGACCTCGCGACCAATGCCGGGGATCAGCACCAACACCAGCAAACCGAACGCCGCCAGCAGCAGCATCCAGCCATAGCGCTGCCAGAAGCTCATCGGAATCATCAGCACGATGCCGGCGGCGCCAAGACCGATGACCAGATAAATCAGGTGGCGAATCATGTGATACAGCGGGTTGCCGGACAGCGCCGCTGCGACTTCCGACGACGCCGAGGTGATCATCACCAGGCCCAGGCCGAGCAGGCCGAGGCAGCCCGCGAGCATCGGGAAATCGACATCTAAACCGCGACCGAACAGCGGCGAGGGACGCACGCGCAGGAAGCCGAGCATCAGCGAAGCCCTCCCACGGCCTGGGCGAACAGACGCCCGCGTTCTTCGAAATTCTTGAACATGTCGAGGCTGGCGCACGCTGGCGACAACAGCACGGCGTCGCCGGCCTCTGCCAACTCGCCGCAACGCTGCACGGCCTCGTCAAGAGTCTCGACCCGCACCAGCGGCGCCGCATCGCCCAACGCGTCGGCAAGGCGCCCGGCATCACGACCGAGCAGTACCACCGCACGGCAGAAGCGCGCGACCGGATTTTTCAGCGCAGAGAAATCAGCGCCTTTGCCGTCACCGCCAGCGATCAGCACCAGCTTGCCGACGATATCCGCGCCCAGACCTTCGATGGCCGCCAGCGCCGCACCGACGTTGGTGGCCTTGGAATCGTCGTAGTAGCTCACGCCGCCGCGCTCACCGACCCACTGGCAGCGATGCGGCAAACCAGCGAACTGGCGCAAGGTGGCGAGCATCGCCTCCATCGGCAGGCCGACGGCATGGCCGAGCGCCAGCGCCGCCAGGGCGTTGGACTGATTGTGCGCGCCGCGGATCTTCAGCTCGCTCACCGGCAGCAGCGCCTCGAAACGAAACGCCAGGGATTTCTCGCCGTTCTCTTCGAGCAGGCCGAAGCGCTTGAAGTCCGGTTTGCCCAGGCCGAATTCCCAACTGGTCACCTGATCGGTGATCAGCGGACGCGACAATGCGTCGTCACGGTTGATCACCACCTGACGGGCGCCACGGAAGATTCGATGCTTGGCCAGATGATAGGCAGGCAGACCGCTGTAGCGGTCCATGTGGTCTTCGCTGATGTTCAGGCAGGTGGCCACTTCAGCGTTGAGCTGATCGGTGGTTTCCAGCTGGAAGCTGGACAGCTCCAGCACATACAGCTCGACGTCATCCGCCAGCAGGTCCAGCGCCGGCGTACCGAGATTGCCGCCCACCGCCACGCGCTTGCCAGCCGCAGCCGCCATCTCGCCGACCAGGGTGGTGACGGTACTCTTGGCGTTGGAACCGGTGATAGCGACGATCGGTGCCTTAGCGTAACGCGCGAACAGGTCGATATCGCCGGACAGTTTCACACCACGTGCCGCCGCTTCGGCCAGCGCCGGAGTCGCCACCGCCAGGCCGGGGCTCACGTACAGCTCCGAGGCGCGGCAGAGGAAGTCCACATCCAGCTCGCCACAACGTACTTCCACCTGCGGGTAATCACGCTTGAGCGTCTCCAGCTCCGGCGGGTTCGCGCGCGTATCGGCCACGGCAAAGCGCACGCCCTGCTGCGCAAGGAAGCGCACCAGGGACATGCCGCTCTTGCCGAGGCCGACAACGATGCGGAACTGGTCGGAAGCGATCAATGACACGCTCATTACCTCAGTTTCAGGGTGGCCAAGCCGATCAGCACGAGAATCACGGTGATGATCCAGAAACGGACGATCACGCGCGGCTCAGGCCAGCCCTTGAGTTCGAAATGGTGATGAATCGGCGCCATGCGGAACACGCGCTTGCCGGTCAGCTTGAAGCTGGCGACCTGGATGATCACCGACAGGGTTTCCATCACGAACACCCCGCCCATGATGAACAGCACGACTTCCTGGCGGACGATCACGGCGATAGTGCCCAGCGCAGCGCCGAGCGCCAGCGCGCCGACATCGCCCATGAACACCTGCGCCGGGTAGGTGTTGAACCACAGAAAGCCCAGACCGGCACCGACCAGCGCGGCGCAGAACACGATCAACTCACCAGAACCCGGAACGTACGGAATCAGCAGGTATTCGGCGAAGTTCACGTTGCCCGACAGGTAGCAGAAGATCCCGAGCGCACCGCCGACCATCACGGTCGGCAGAATGGCCAGACCGTCGAGACCGTCGGTTAGGTTCACCGCATTACTGGTACCGACGATGACGAAGTAGGTCAGCACCACGAAGCCGGCGCCCAGGGGAATGGCGACATCCTTGAGCAGCGGCAGGATCAGGGTGGTCTCCACCGGGCTTTGCGCGGTCATATAAAGGAAGACGGCCGCAGCGAGGCCAAACACCGACTGCCAGAAATACTTCCAGCGGCTCGGCAGGCCACGCGAGTTCTTCTCGATCACCTTGCGGTAGTCGTCGACCCAGCCAATGGCACCAAACGCCAACGTCACGGCCAGCACCACCCACACATAGCGGTTGGACAGGTCGGCCCAGAGCAGGGTACTGACGGCGATGGCGGTGAGGATCAGCGCGCCGCCCATGGTCGGCGTGCCTTTCTTCGACAGGTGCGACTGCGGACCATCGTTGCGCACGGATTGGCCGATCTGACGCACCTGCAGGGTGCGGATCATCCACGGGCCGAGCCACAGCGACAGCGCCAGGGCGGTGAGCACGCCGAGGATGCCGCGCAGAGTCAGGTACTGAAAGACCGCGAAGCCCTTGTGAAACTGTTGCAGGTACTCCGCCAGCAGCAGCAGCATTTAGTGAATCTCCCCAGATACGCCACACAGCGCCGCCACGACCTTGTCCATGGCAGCGCTGCGTGAACCCTTGATTAGTAGTGTGCTGCCGGCCTGCTCGGCGCGAAGCGCTTCGATCAGCTCGGCTTGATCGACGAAGTGACGGCCTTTTGAGCCAAACTCCTCGACCGCAAAACGCATAAGCGGGCCGACGGCATACAGTGCATCGACCTTGCCCGCGGCATGGCGGCCGACATCGCGATGGCCCTGTTCAGCCCACTCGCCCAGCTCGCCCATGTCTCCCAGCACCAGAACGGTGCGACCGGAGAAGCCGGCGAGTATATCCACCGCCGCGCACATGGACACCGGGTTGGCGTTGTAACTGTCATCGATGACTCGCACGCCGTTCGGCGCCAGCTGCGCTACGGCGCGGCCTTTGACCGGCTGCAGGTTTTCCAGGCCCTCGACCATGGCGACCAACGGCATACCCAGGGCATGAGCGGCAGTACAGGCAGCCAGCGCATTGGCCACGTTATGCTCGCCCAGCAGGTTGAGTTGAATGCGTGCGCTACCGGCCGGGCTACGCAGGGTGAAGCCCTGGCAGCCACGCTCGTCGCGGGCCAGATCGCTGCCGTGGAAGTCCGCGCGGGTGTCGCGCAAGGCAAAACTCAGCACCTTGCGTCCGGCTGCGCGGCGCTGCCAGGTGATGAAGGCCTTGTCGTCCAGGTTGAGCACGGCCACGCCATCGTTCGGCAGGCCTTCGAGGATCTCGCCCTTGGCCTCGACGATCTTTTCCGGGCCGCCGAACTCGCCGACGTGGGCATTACCGGCATTGGTGATGATCGCTACCTGCGGCCGGGTGAGGCTCACGGTGTAGGCGATTTCACCCACATGGTTGGCGCCCAGCTCGATCATCCCGGCGCGATGCTCCGGCGCCAACTCCAACAGAGTCAATGGCGCACCAAGATCGTTGTTGAGGTTGCCGCGAGTGGCCAGTACCGCACCGTTCAAGCCGGCACGCAGGATGGCGGCGAGCATTTCCTTGACGCTGGTCTTGCCACTGGAACCCGTTACGGCAGCCAGCGGGCCGGTGAAAGCCTGACGATTCAACGCCCCAAGTTGGCCGAGGGCCAGGCGGGTGTCAGCCACCAGCAATTGTGGCAACGGGGCATTCGCCACTTCACGCTCGACCAGCGCGGCGACCGCGCCCTTGGCAGCGACTTCGGCCAGATAGTCATGCCCGTCGAAGCGTGGACCGGTCAACGCCACGAACAACTGACCCGCAGCGATGGTGCGACTGTCGCTACCAACGGCGGAGAACGCCACATCGGCGCCGATCACGCGCGCGCTCAGGTCGGCGGCGACTTCGCTGAGCAGCCAAGGCTTAAGCATGAGTCGCCTCCCAGGCCGTCAGAGCCTTGTTCGCTTCGATCAGGTCGGAGAACGGCTGACGCACACCCATGATTTCCTGGTAATCCTCGTGGCCCTTACCAGCCAACACCAGCACGTCGGCGACTTCAGCCTGGGCGATCAGCCGTGCGATGGCATCGCCACGGCCGTGAATGAATTGCACCTGCTCCGGCGCGGCGAAGCCTGCGCGAATATCGGCAACGATCTGCGCCGGCTCTTCCGTACGCGGGTTGTCATCGGTCACCCAGACCACATCGGCCAACCGCTCGGCAACCGCAGCCATCAGCGGACGCTTGCCGCGGTCACGATCACCGCCACAACCGAACAGGCACACCAGGCGACCTTCGACGTGTGGACGCATGGCTTCGAGAACTTTTTCCAGCGCATCCGGGGTGTGCGCGTAGTCGACCACCACCAAGGGCTTGTCGCCGCCACCGAGGCGTTGCATGCGGCCAGCCGGCCCCTGCAGTTGCGGCAGAACCTTGAGAATCTCGTCGAGGCCGTAGTCCAGCCCCAGCAGCGCACCGACCACTGCCAACAGATTACTGAGGTTGAAGCGACCAAGCAGATTGCTGCGCAGCACGCCTTCGCCACGCGGGGTCACCAGACGTGCGCGTACGCCGTGATCGTCGAAGTGCGCTTCGCTGCAATAAAGGAAGGCGCCGGCATCATTCAGGCTGTAGCCGATCAGGCGCGACTCGTGCGCTTGCCCGGCCAACTCACGACCGAAGGCGTCATCGAGGTTGATCACCCGGCAACGCAGATTTGGCCAGGCGAACAGCTTGGCCTTGGCCGCGCCATAAGTCTCCATGCTGCCGTGATAATCGAGGTGATCACGCGACAGATTGGTGAACACCGCAATATCGAATTCCAGCGCCGCGACACGGCCCTGGTCCAGGCCATGAGAAGAAACTTCCATCGCTACAGCGCGAGCGCCGGCCTGCTTGAGCGAGGCCAGGGTGGCCTGCACGCCGACCGGATCAGGGGTGGTGTGTTTGCCCTGCTCCAGCGCGCCATAGAATCCAGTGCCCAGGGTACCGACGATGCCGCAGGGCTGACCGAGCAGATCCAATGCCTGGGCCAGCAATTGGCTGACGCTGGTCTTGCCATTGGTGCCGGTAACGCCGACCAGATGCAGGGCACGGCTCGGTTCGCCATAGAAACGCCCGGCGATGGCAGACAGCTGTCCAGCGAGACCCTTGACCGGCACCAACACCGCACTTTCGGCATGCATGGGCGCAGCGCCTTCGGCCTCGAAGGCCACTGCTACCGCACCGCGGGCGATGGCATCGGCGATGTGCACGCGGCCATCCTGCTGGGTGCCCGGCACAGCCAGGAACAGGTCACCCGGACGCACCTTGCGGCTGTCCAGGGTCAGTTCACGAATCAGCACGCTGCCCTCGGCAGCTGGCAACAATTGATTGAGCGGCATGGGCATCAGTTGCGCCCTCCCTGTCCAACAACGGCCATCTTCTGCTCGGGTGGCGGCAGATTGTCTGGCGCAATGTTCATTAGGCGCAGCGAACCCGCCATCACCCGGCTGAACACTGGCGCGGAAATCAGGCCGCCGTAGTAAGCGCCCTTGCCGGGCTCATCGATGACGACGACCAGAGCAATGCGCGGGTCCTGCGCTGGGGCGAAGCCGGCGAACAGAGACCGGTAGGAGTTACTCTGGTAGCCCTTGGCACCAGCATTGGTCTTACGCGCGGTACCACTCTTACCGGCCACGTGGTAACCCGGCACCTGAGCACGGAACACGCCGCGCGGCGCCTCGACCACCTGCTGCAGCATGCCCTGCAGGGTCTTGGCCACGTCGGGTGACATGACCTGCATGGCGCTCGGCTTACTGTCCACGCGAATCATCGACAGCGGCGTCATGCCGCCGCCATTGGCCAGCGCCGCGTAGGCGTGCGCCAACTGCACGGCAGTCACCGAAAGGCCGTAGCCATAGGACAGCGTGGCGGTCTCCGCCTCACGCCATTTGCGATGGTTGGGCAGATTGCCGACACGCTCACCCGGGAAACCCAGGCCGGTATCGCGACCGAAGCCCAGATTGCTCAGCACGTGATGGATATTCTCTCCACCCACGTCGAACGCGATCTTGCTCATGCCGACGTTGCTGGAGTTGATCAGGATGCCGGTCAGGTCCAACGCAGGGCCTTGCGTGCGGGAAACGTCACGAATGCTGTACCGGCCGATCTGCAGGGTGCCGTTGCCAACCTGAACTATGTCGCTGGGCTTCCAGCGACCGGTCTCCAGCGCAGCGGACATCGACAGCGGCTTGATGGTAGAGCCGGGCTCGAACACATCGATCATGGCGCGGTTGCGCATGGCTGCCGGGGTCAGGTTGCGGCGATTGTTCGGGTTGTAGGTGGGATGGTTGACCATCGCCAGCACTTCGCCGGTCTTCACGTCGACCATCACCAGGCTGCCGGCCTTGGCATCGTTTTCCAGCAGCGCATTGCGCAGCTCACGATGGGCCAGATACTGCAAACGCAGGTCAATGGACAACGCCAAGGCTTTGCCAGCCTTGGCGTTCTGCGCGACCTGGACATCCTTGATCAACTTGCCACGGCGATCCTTGAGCACCTGACGCTTGCCTGGCACACCGGCCAGCCAGTCTTCGTAGGCCAGCTCCATGCCTTCACGACCGCGATCATCGATATCAGTGAAGCCGACGACATGAGCCGCCACTTCGCCAGCCGGATAGAAGCGGCGGAATTCTTCGATGGCATAAACGCCCGGCACTTTCAGGTCCAGCACGCGCTGACCGTTTTCCGGGGTCAGGCCACGCACCAGATACATGAACTCGCGCTCTTTGTTCTGCTCCAGACGTGCGGCGAAGTTGGCCGGGTCCTGCCCCAGGGCAGCAGCCAACGCTGGCCACTGCTCACGACCAGCCTGCAGTTCCTTGCCATTGGCCCAGAGCGTGGTGACAGGGGTACTGACGGCCAACGGTTCACCATTGCGGTCGGTGATCAGGCCGCGGTGCGCAGGAATCGGGATATGCCGGACGCTGCGGGCATCGCCATGCGCTTTGAGGAAGTCATGATCGAGCACCTGCAGATCGAGCATGCGCCAGGCGATGGCGCCGACCATCAGCGCCAGCAACACCAGCACCAGACGGAAGCGCCACGGGTAGAGTGCGCCTTCGAGCCCGATCATGGACGCACCATGCGCACGGCGGCAGGGTCAGGGATGTGCATTTTCAGCTGCTCGCTGGCCAGCGCTTCGATGCGGTTGTGTGCGGTCCAGGTACTTTGTTCGAGAATCAGTCGCCCCCACTCGGCCTGAGTCTTATCGCGCACGCTCAGCTCGCCGTACAGATCATTGAGCAGCTGACGATTCCAATGCGCGCTGTACGACACCGCCACTGCGGAAACCAGGATGGCGATGAACAACAGCAGCATCAGGAAGCTGCCGTTGGGCATGGACTTGATCAGCCGACGGCTCACCGCAACTTCTCCGCGATGCGCATCACCGCGCTGCGCGAGCGCGGATTGGCTTTGAGTTCGGCCTCAGCGGCGTAGACCGGCTTGCCGATCAGCTTCAGACGCGGCTCGAAGGCTTTCGGAATGATTGGCAGGTCACGCGGCAGCTTGTCCGCCTCGCCCTTGGCCTGACGCTTCATGAACTGTTTGACGATGCGATCTTCCAGCGAGTGGAAGCTGATCACCACCAGACGGCCGCCTACTTCCAGCGTCTCGAGCGCTGCTTCGAGGCCGCGCTCGAGATCACCGAGCTCGTTGTTGACGTATATGCGGATGCCCTGGAAGGCGCGAGTGGCTGGATTCTTGCCCTTTTCCCAGGCCGGATTGGCAACGGTCAGCACCTGCGCCAGATCAGCGGTGCGGGTGAATGGCTGCTCGGCGCGGCGCTGCACCACGGCACGCGCCATACGTTTGGCGAAGCGTTCCTCGCCGTAATCCTTGAGCACACGGGCGATTTCGTCTTCATCCGCCGTGGCGATCCAGTCAGCGGCGCTGACGCCGACGTCCGGATTCATGCGCATGTCCAGCGGGCCGTCATTAAGGAAGCTGAAGCCACGCTCAGGGTCATCCAGTTGCGGCGACGACACTCCGAGATCGAGAAGAATGCCGGAGACCTGACCACTGATGCCGCGGACAACAGCTTCTTCGCCAAGTTCCGCAAAACTGCGCTGCACAACGACAAAGCGGCCGTCTTCGGCCGCCAATGCTTCTCCGGTGGCTATCGCCAGGGGATCCTTGTCGAACCCCAAGAGCCGTCCATCTGGCCCGAGCTTCTGCAGGATCAGCCGACTGTGCCCGCCACGGCCGAAGGTGCCATCCATATAACGACCATCACCGCGCACAGCCAGCCCCTCGACGGCTTCGTCGAGCAGCACGGTGATATGGCGGAAGTTGCTATCGGTCATGGTCACAGGATCAGGTCACGCAGGTCATCGGAAAGGGCGCCCGGCTGCTTGATGGCAGCGAGGTCGGCTTCGGCTACGGCATTCCAGGAATCTTCATCCCAGAGTTGAAACTTGTTCAGCTGACCGACGAGCATCGCTCGCTTGTCCAGCTTGGCGTATTCACGCAAACGCGGCGGCACCAGAAAGCGGCCACTGGCATCCAGCTCGAGATCGACGGCATTACCGATCAGAAGACGCTGCAGGCGGCGGTTCTCTTCACGAAAGGAAGCCAGCTCACGCAGCTTGTTCTCGATCAGCTCCCACTCGGCCAGTGGATAAACGCAAAGACAGGGGTCAACGGCGTCGATGGTCACGATGAGCTGGCCACTGCAACGCGCAACGAGCTCGTCACGATACCGACTCGGCATCGCGAGGCGCCCTTTGGCGTCGAGACTGATGGCGTTAGCTCCGCGAAACACGGCTGCGCTTCCCCTGTAATTAGCTTTCCATGCCCAAAAAAACCCACTTCGTGCCACTTCTTACCACTTGCGCACACTATAGGAACGCGCACGCCCCACCGTCAAGGCGCTCCAGAAGGGAAAAATCCTTACAGGACGGAGATTTAGCGAACAAAAGCGAGGGGAAAAGGGATGCCGGAACCGGCTTTTTGCAGATAAATCTCAACCATTCCAGCCAGCTGAAATTCGAACTTAAAGTAATTTGTTAAGAGTAAGAATTTTTCGGTATCAAACAGGAGGGAGATAGAAGCACAACACGAGAAAGGAAGGAGGAGAGTCGATCTGTAAGCCGGGTTCTGTCGAGGACAGTCATTCCTCTACGACGTACATCACTGCACGCCTTTAGCAACCTACCCGGTTCCAGCGCGGGCCACGCCGATGGAACCCTATTTGGTCTTGCTCCGAGTGGGGTTTACCTAGCCACGGACTGTTGCCAGCCGTGCGGTGCGCTCTTACCGCACCTTTTCACCCTTACCGGCGCCGAAGCGCTTAGGCGGTTATTTTCTGTGGCACTTTCCGTAGGCTCACGCCCCCCAGGCGTTACCTGGCACTCCGCCCTATGGAGCCCGGACTTTCCTCCCCCTTCTTGCGAAGGCAGCGACTGTCCGATCGACTCTCCGCCGGCAAGGGTACCGGGCGTGATGGCAAGCTGCAAGCTAGACCGATGGCGAACGCGCTAGGCCTTACGCTCCAAGGCGACTTGGTAAAGCAGATTCTTGCGCACTCCGGTGATCTCCGCCGCCAGCGCCGCGGCCCGCTTGAGCGGCATTTCCGCCATCAGCAGATCGAGCACCCGCAGGGCTTCGGCGCTGACTGCTTCCTCGCCCTCCGGCGCCTGCCAGCCTGCCACCAGCACTACGCACTCGCCGCGCTGCTGATTGCTGTCTGCAGCCACCCACTCGCTCAGCTCGGCCAGCGGCAGCCCCTGCAGGGTCTCGAAGGTCTTGGTCAGCTCGCGCGCCAGCAGTGCAGGGCGATCACCGCCAAACACATCACGCATATCCTGCAGACATTCGAGAATACGGTGCGGCGCCTCATAGAAGATCAGCGTACGCGGCTCTTCCCGCACTTGCTCCAGACGCGCACGGCGCCCCGCCGCCTTGGCCGGCAGAAAGCCCTCGAAGATAAAGCGATCCGACGGCAGACCAGCGGCCGACAGTGCCGCGATCAAGGCACAGGCACCGGGCACCGGCACCACCGCGACGCCTGCGGCACGCGCCTGACGCACCAGGTGATAACCCGGATCGGAGATCAGCGGCGTGCCCGCATCGGAAATCAACGCCACATCCTCGCCTGCCTGCAGCCGCGCCAGAAAGCGGCCACCCTGATCGCGTTCGTTGTGCTCATGACAGGCAGCCAGAGGCGTCTCGATGCCGAAATGCTGCAGCAGGCGCGCCGAGTGCCGGGTGTCCTCCGCCGCGATCAGCGCCACCTCACGCAGAATCCGCAAGGCCCGCGCGCTGATGTCATCCAGATTGCCAATAGGCGTGGCGACCACATATAGGCTGCCTGGCTGGACGCTTGCGACTGCGGGCTGACTCACTGGAAACACCTCGTTAATTGAAAGAGCGCTCATTCTAGCCGGTTCCGCCCCAGTGGCATCGCACGGATGTCGCCCCTTGGGTACAATCGCCGCTCGTTTTGCTCAAGTATCAGGATGACCCGATGATCGCTAGCCTGCGCCCTCTGTCTGCTCTTTTTCTGGCCGGCCTGCTCGCCGCCTGCGCCAGCTCGCCCTCCAACAATCTGGGCCAACTGCCGCGCACGCCACAAGCCAGCATCGAGCAGATGCTTCAGCAAGCCGCGGAGAGCAAACCGGAACAGGCTGCCCTGCTACGCCTGTCGGCAGCTGACCAGAGTTACCAGCAGAATGACGTGGCGCGCGCCACCCGCATTCTCGAGCAGGTCGACATCGCCAGCCTGCAACCTGCCCAACAGATCTTCGCCAGCACCCTCAAGGCCGAGCTGGCGATGGCCCGCAAGCAACCCAAGAGCGCGCTTAAAGCCCTGCAACACTCCAGCTTCGAACGCCTCGCAGAGCTGCCGGTCGAGCAGCAGATCCGCACCCAACTGGTCCGTGCCCGCGCCCTCGAAGCCGACGGTCAGACCCTGGCCGCCGCCCGCGAACGCGTATTCATCGCCCCCCTGCTGAGCGGCCAGGCCGCCCACGACAACCACGAGAATATCTGGGCTCTGGTCTCCACCCTGCCGGCGCAAACCTCCGCCGGGGCCGACAGTGACCTGGCTGGCTGGCTGGAGCTGGCCCAAGTGACCAAAAGCAGCGCCACACTGGAGCAGCAGCAAGCGGCCATCGACCAGTGGGTAGCACAGAATCCGCAGCACCCGGCTGCCGAACAACTGCCCGAGGCCCTCGGCAAACTGCGCGAACTGGCCAGCCAGCCACTGACCCGCATCGCCCTGCTGCTGCCGCAGGAAGGCCAACTGGCCAGCGTTGCCCGCGCCCTGCGCGACGGCTTCCTCGCCGCGCATTACGAAGCCCAGCAAGCTGGACAGAATCCGCCAGACATCAAACTGTACGACAGCTCCCGCATCGGCTCGCTGGACGCTTTCTACCAACAGGCACAAGCCGACGGCGTGCAACTGGTAGTCGGCCCGTTGGAAAAACCGCTGGTCAAGCAGCTCAGCGACCGCGAGCAACTGCCAATCACCACCCTTGCCCTGAACTACAGCGATGCAGGCCAGGAAGGTCCGGCACAACTGTTCCAGTTTGGCCTGGCCGCCGAGGACGAAGCCCGCGAAGTAGCTCGCCGCGCCTGGAACGACGGCATGCGCCGCGCCGTGGCCCTGGTGCCGCGCGGCGACTGGGGCGACCGTGTGCTGGATGCCTTCCGCCAGAGCTGGCAGGCGCAGGGCGGCACCCTGATCGCCGCCGAGCACGTCGATCAACCGGTCGAGCTGGCCCGCCAGATCGCCGATCTGTTCCAGCTGCGTGAAAGCGAAGCCCGCGCCCGCCGCCTGCAGAACACCCTGGGCACCAGCCTGGATGCACAGCCGGCGCGCCGCCAGGACATCGATTTCATCTTCCTCGCCGCCACCCCGCAACAGGCCCAGCAGATCAAACCGACCCTGGCCTTCCAGTACGCCGGCGACGTGCCGGTCTACGCCACCTCGCACCTGTTCACCGGTGCTCATAGCCAGGCCCAGTATCAGGACCTGGAAGGCATCCGCTTCTGCGAAACCCCCTGGCTGCTCGATACCCACGCACCACTGCGTCAGGAGGTCAGCAACCAGTGGCCGCAGGCCGGCGGCAGCCTCGGCCGCCTCTATGCCATGGGTGCCGACGCCTACCGCCTGGCACCACGTCTGGGCCAGCTCAAGGCACTGCCGGAGTCGCGTATCGACGGCCTGTCGGGCAGCCTCAGTCTGAACGCCACCCAGCGCATCGAGCGCCAGCTGCCCTGGGCCGAGTTCCGTGGCGGCCAGGTGCAACGCCTCCCCGACAGCATCAATTGAGCGCACACAACGATCTGGGACGAGCCGCCGAACAGGCGGCTCGCCAGCATCTGGAACGTAACGGCCTGCAACTGATCGAACAGAACTGGAGCTGTCGGCGTGGCGAGCTCGATCTGGTCATGCTTGACGGCGATACAGTAGTATTCGTCGAGGTCCGCGCCCGTCGCCACAGCGCCTGGGGCGGCGCCCTGGAGAGCATCGATGCGCGCAAGCGTGGCAAGCTGGTCATCGCCGCCGAACTCTTCCTTCAGCAACACTCACGCTGGGCCCGCTACCCCTGCCGCTTCGATGTGGTCGCCATCAGCACTGGCGGCGCCACTCGCCTCGACTGGATCAAAAACGCCTTCGATGCCTGACGGCCGTACATTCAAGGTTTAACCGATGGACATGCAATCCCGAATCCGCCAACTGTTCCAAGCCAGCATCGACACCAAGCAACAGGCCATGGACGTCCTGGCACCCTATATCGAGCACGCCAGTCTGGTGATGGTCCAGGCCCTGCTCAACGAGGGCAAGATTCTCACCTGCGGCAACGGCGGCTCTGCCGGTGATGCCCAACATTTCTCATCCGAGCTGCTCAACCGCTTCGAGCGTGAACGTCCGAGCCTGCCGGCCATCGCCCTGACCACCGACAGCTCGACCATTACCTCGATCGCCAACGACTACAGCTACAACGAGATATTCTCCAAGCAGATCCGCGCACTCGGCCAACCCGGCGATGTGCTGTTGGCGATATCCACCAGCGGCAACTCAGCGAATGTCATCCAGGCCATTCAAGCTGCACATGATCGCGAGATGACCGTGGTCGCCCTCACCGGCCGCGACGGCGGCGGCATGGCGTCGCTATTGCTGCCGGAAGACGTCGAAATCCGTGTTCCAGCCAAAGTCACCGCACGCATTCAGGAAGTCCATCTGCTGACTATCCATTGCCTCTGCGACCTGATCGATAGTCAATTGTTTGGGAGTGAAGAATGAAGCGTTCCGCCCTGATTCTGGCCGCTCTGGCCGTTACCCTGACCCTGGCGGGCTGCGGCAGCCGCAGCATCGGCAACAAGATCGATGACCAGTTCCTCGGTCCGGAAGTCGCATCACGCATCAGCAATGCGCACGCCGACCTGTCCACCCCGACCTCGCGCATCATAGTCACCAGCTATAACGGCGTGATACTGCTTGCCGGGCAAACCCCGCGTAGCGAACTCAAGGATCGCGCCGCTCAGACCGCCCGCGGTGTACAGGGCGTGAAGAAGGTCTACAACGAACTGCAGGTGCAGCAACCCGCCTCCCTGCTGGCACGCAGCAACGATTCGCTGCTGACCACCAAGATCAAGACGCAGATGCTGGCCGACAGCAGCGTACCGAGCGCACGGGTCAAGGTCGTCACCGAGAACGGCATCGTCTACATGCTCGGTCTGGTCACCCGCGAAGAAGCCAACGCCGCTACCCGCGTGGTACAGAGCGTGTCAGGTGTGCAGCGGGTCGTGCGCCTGTTCGAATACACCAACTGATCCAAACGCAGAAACGACAAGGGCGCCCATGGGCGCCCTTTTCATTGTTTACTTGACCACCTTCAGACTCGGCCGGCCGCTGGGACGCGGCGGCTCGTCATCAGACGGCCCATCATCGTCCGGCCCCGATTCCTCAGGGCTGCCCGCCATCGACGGCTCCATGTCGAAAACCATGCCCTGGCCATTCTCCCGCGCATAGATCGCCAGAATCGCCGCCGCCGGAATGTAAAGGCTGTGCGCAACGCCGCCGAAGCGCCCTTCGAAACTCACCGCCTGATTGTCCATGTGCAGGTGACGCACCGCACTGGGCGACGCATTGAGCACGATCTGGCCGTCGCTGGTAAAGCCAGGCGGCACCTGGACCCCCGGATACTCGGCATTGACCAGAAGATGCGGCGTGCAATCGTTGTCGACGATCCACTCATAGAGGGCGCGAACCAGATAGGGACGACTGGAATTCATGGTTTCCTCCTTCTTAGCGCATCGCGCGCTCGGCAGCGGAAAGACTGGCCTGAAAGGCCTCACGAGCGAACTGACGCTCCATATAGTCGAGCAGCGGCTTGGCCGGACGCGGCAGTTCGATACCCAGAACAGGCAGACGCCAGAGAATGGGTAACAGACAGCAATCCACCAGGCTCAGCTCTTCACTGAGAAAGAATGCCTTGTCTGCGAATAGCGGCGATACACCGGTCAGGCTTTCGCGCAGCTCCTTGCGCGCCAACTGACGCTCGGCCTCCTTGCTGCGCTTGTCGAGAATACGATCGACCAGCACACACCAGTCACGCTGGATACGATGCATCAGCAGACGGCTGTTGGCGCGAGCAACCGGATAGACCGGCAGCAGTGGTGGATGCGGGTAGCGCTCGTCCAGATACTCCATCACCACGGACGATTCGTACAGCGCCAGGTCACGATCGACCAGCGTAGGCACGCTGCCGTAGGGATTGACCTCGGCAAGCTTGGGCGGACAACGGCCCTGCTCGACATCGATGATCTCGACGCTGACACCTTTCTCGGCGAGCACCAGACGCACGCGATGGGAATAGTGGTCGGCGGGGTCGGAGTAGCAGGTCAACCTATTGGTCACCGCCATGGCGATCCTCCTCGCTTTTTTTGATTTTGTAGAAACACGAAAATTGCCAAGGGCAATTCTTGAAGTTGCAAGTGACACACCGCAAGGTGGCCACCCGGAATGACAGGGCACAAAAACCTGCGCGCCCATAAGGGCGCGCAGGTATATGCAGAGAACCGCAACGGTTTAATGCACGTCCTTCCAGTACTCACGCTTGAGCAGGTAGGCGAATACGAAGAAGAACGCCAGGTACAACAGTACGTAGGTACCGATGCGCTGGGACTTCAGCTTGACCGGGTTGGCCGAGTAGGCCAAGAAGGTCACCAGGTTCTTCACCTTCTCGTCGAACTCGGCCTCGCTCAGCGCGCCGGTGTTCGCCTCGACGGTCAACTGATCACAGGCCTCGTGCGTGATCGGTGCACCGGTCAGCGGGTCGAACTGCTTCTTGCCGTCGGTGACGACCTGAACCTGCTTGCAACCGATGACCTGGTTACCTTGCAGGCCAACCAACACGTTGGGCATACCCACATTCGGGAACACCTTGTTGTTGGCGCCCAGCGGACGGCTCGGGTCTGCGTAGAAGGTGCGCAGGTAGGTGTACAGCCAGTCGTTACCACGCACACGAGCCACCAGGGTCAGGTCGGGCGGAGCAGCACCGAACCAGGCTTTGGCGTCGTCCGGCTTCATGCCGATCTTCATGTGGTCGCCGATCTTGGCGTCGTTGAACACCAGGTTGTCCAGCATGATTTCGTGCGGGATGCCGAGGTCATCGGCAACACGCTCGTAGCGCTGGTACTGGGCCGAGTGGCAGCCCATGCAGTAGTTGGCGAAGGTACGCGCGCCGTCCTGCATGGCAGCCTTGTCGGCCAGATCGATGTCGACCTTGTCCAGCGGGTAGTTGCTGGCAGCGCCCATGGCCAGAGCCGGCAGCGCAGCGAAAACAAATGCAGCGAAGAGCTTTTTCATCAGCCAGTCACCCTTTCCGGAACCGGTTTGGTCTTCTCCATCCTGGTGTAGAACGGCATCAGGATGAAGTACGCGAAGTACAGGAAGGTGCACACCTGCGACAGCAGAGTACGACCCGGGGTCGGAGCCAGCACACCCAGTACGCCGAGGATGACGAAGGAAATGCAGAACACCACCAGCCAGATCTTGCTCAGCCACCCCTTGTAGCGCATGGATTTGACCGGGCTACGGTCGAGCCAGGGCAGCACGAACAGCACCGCGATGGCAGCGCCCATGGCAATAACGCCGAGCAGCTTGTCCGGTACCGCACGCAGGATCGCGTAGAACGGGGTGAAGTACCAAACCGGGGCGATGTGATCAGGTGTCTTGAACGGGTTGGCCGCTTCGAAGTTCGGCTTCTCGAGGAAGTAACCGCCCATTTCCGGGAAGAAGAACACCACGAAGCAGAACACGAACAGGAACACCACTACGCCGACGATATCTTTCACGGTGTAGTAAGGGTGGAAGGCGATGCCGTCGAGCGGTACACCGTTCTCGTCCTTGAATTTCTTGATGTCGACACCGTCCGGGTTGTTCGAACCTACTTCGTGCAACGCCAGGATGTGCAGCACGACCAGGCCGAGCAGGACGATCGGCAGCGCGATCACGTGCAGGGCGAAGAAGCGGTTCAGGGTGATGCCGGAAATCAGGTAGTCACCACGGATCCACTGAGTCAGGTCATCGCCAATCACCGGAATGGCACCGAACAGCGAGATGATCACCTGGGCGCCCCAGTAGGACATCTGGCCCCACGGCAGCAGGTAGCCCATGAAGGCTTCGGCCATCAGCACCAGATAGATCAGCATGCCGAAGATCCACACCAGCTCACGTGGCTTCTGGTAGGAACCATAGAGCAGGCCACGGAACATGTGCAGGTAGACCACCACGAAGAACGCCGAAGCGCCGGTGGAGTGCAGGTAGCGCAGGATCCAGCCGTACTCGACGTCACGCATGATGTATTCGACGGAGGCGAAAGCACCCTCAGCCGAAGGCTCGAAGCTCATGGTCAGCCAGATACCGGTAACGATCTGGTTGACCAGCACCAGCAGTGCCAGCGAGCCAAAGAAGTAGAAGAAGTTGAAGTTCTTCGGTGCGTAGTACTTGGAGAGATGATCTTCCCACATCTTGGTGGCGGGGAAGCGCGCATCCACCCATTCCATGAATTTGCTCATCAGGCCTTCTCCTGGTCCACACCGACGACGATGATGTCATCCGTCTCGTAGCTGTATGGCGGCACCGGCAGGTTCAACGGCGCCGGCTGCGCCTTGTACACGCGACCGGCGAGGTCGTAACGGGAACCATGGCAGGGGCAGAAATAACCGCCAACCCAATCCGGCCCCATATCGGCCGGTGCCACTTCCGGACGGAAGGACGGCGAGCAGCCCAGGTGGGTGCACAGGCCAACCAGGACCAGCAGTTCGGGCTTGATCGAACGGGTCTTCTTGTCCACGTACTCCGGCTGCACGGAGGCAGCGGATTCGGGGTCAGCCACGCTACCTTCGATCTTGGTCAGGTTGGCCAGGATCTCCTCAGTGCGGCGCACGATGAATACCGGCTGACCGCGCCACTCAGCAACCATCTGCTGACCCGCCTCGATCTTGCTGACGTTCACCTTCACCGGTGCACCGGCCGCCTTGGCCCTTGCACTGGGGAACCATGACCCCACGAACGGAGTCGCAGCACCTACCGCCCCTGCAGCACCCACCACGGAGGTGGCTGCAACCAGGAAGCGACGCCGGCCTGCATTCACGCCGTCATTGCTCATTCAGTCGTCTCCCATCAGCTTTGTGGCCTGTTGTTCAGGCCTCTACTAAGTAAAAATCGGGCCGCGCAAAAAATTCGCCAAATGGTAAAGAAAAGCCCCTTTTCTGACAAGGTAATTACCCCCGAAGAGGGCGGCGAAAGCCTTGGAGGATGCGGCTTACGCGTATGCGGCACGTTGTCGCAGCATTTTGCCATGCCCATAAAAAACGCCCAGCTCCGTAAGGAAACTGGGCGCTTTTGGAAGCGTAGTCGCGATTAACGCTTCGAGTACTGCGGACGCTTACGCGCTTTACGCAGACCGACTTTCTTACGCTCGACTTCACGGGCGTCGCGAGTAACGTAACCGGCTTTACGCAGCGGGCTGCGCAGGGTTTCGTCGTACTCGATCAGAGCGCGAGTGATGCCGTGACGGATAGCACCAGCTTGACCACTGACACCACCACCAGCAACGGTGACGAAGATGTCGAACTTCTCGACGGTCTCGGTCAGCTCCAGCGGCTGACGCACGACCATGCGAGCGGTTTCGCGACCGAAGAAGGTGTCCAGGGTGCGATTGTTGATCGAGATGTTACCAGTACCCGGACGCAGGAAAACGCGCGCGGTTGCGGTCTTGCGACGGCCAGTGCCGTAATTTTGAGTCGCCGACATAATGAACTATTCCGTTAAATCTTCAGTTCTTGGGGCTGCTGAGCGGTGTGCGGGTGAACAGCACCCTTGTACACCTTCAGCTTACGATACATGTCGCGACCCAGCGGGTTCTTCGGCAGCATGCCTTTGACCGCAGTCTCGATCACGCGCTCAGGAGCACGAGCGATCAGCTTTTCGAAGTTGATCTCTTTGATGCCGCCCGGGAAGCCGGAGTGGGAGTAGTACATCTTGTCGCTGGTTTTGGCACCAGTCACACGCACCTGCTCGGCATTGATTACGACGATGTAGTCGCCGGTATCAACGTGAGGAGTGTACTCAGGCTTGTGCTTGCCACGCAGACGGCTCGCGATTTCGGTGGCCAGACGACCCAGGGTCTTGCCAGCAGCATCAACGACGAACCAATCGCGTTTTACTGTTTCCGGTTTAGCAGTAAAAGTTTTCATTCTTTATAGCCTCAGGGGCCGCCCAGCAAAAATAGACGGCGGATCTTACTGGATAGTGCGTACTTTGACAAGTCAAAGGCAGCCGCATACGGACGCTATCGGGGGCTCGGGTCAGCGCGTCCACAATACGGCAAGATTCTTCGGCAGGCGGCGCATCACTTCCACCGCAGAAAGAGGTGCCGGATTATCCTGATTGCGAAAAAAATTTCAACCTGCTTGTATGACTCTTTTGCCGAAGGAGCACCTCATGGAATACCGCAAGCTAGGCCGAACCGATCTCGATGTCAGCGCACTGTGCCTGGGCACCATGACCTGGGGCGAGCAGAACAGCGAGAGCGAAGGCCATGCCCAGATCGAGCGGGCCAAGGCCAGCGGCATCAACTTCATCGACACCGCCGAGATGTATCCGGTACCCCCGCGCGCCGAAACCTACAGCAAGACCGAGCAGATCATCGGCAGCTATTTCAAGCAGCGTGGCGACCGCGCCGACTGGATTCTGGCCAGCAAGATCGCCGGCCCCGGCAATGGCATCAGCCATATCCGCGACGGCCAGCTGAAGTTCAACCGCCAGCACATCGTCACCGCTCTGGATGCCAGCCTCAAACGCCTGCAGACCGATTGGATCGACCTCTATCAGTTGCACTGGCCGGAGCGCCCGACCAACTTCTTCGGCCAGCTCGACTACAAGCACAAGGACGTTGAGTTCACGCCGCTGGAAGAAACCCTGGAAGTGCTTGACGAGCAGGTCAAAGCCGGCAAGATTCGTCATATCGGCCTGTCCAATGAAACCCCGTGGGGCACCATGAAGTTCCTGCAGCTGGCCGAAAGCCGTGGCTGGCCGCGTGCCGTGTCGATCCAGAACCCCTACAACCTGCTCAACCGCGCCTTCGAAGTGGGTCTGGCGGAAGTGGCGATTCGCGAACAATGCGGCCTGCTGGCCTACTCGCCACTGGCCTTTGGCATGCTCAGCGGCAAGTACGAAGGAGGCGCCCGTCCGGCTGGCGCACGCATCAGCCTGTTCAGCCGCTTCGCCCGCTATACCAACCCACAGTCGGAGGCAGCCTGCTCGCGCTACGTCGCCCTGGCCCGCGAGCACGGCCTGGACCCAGCGCAAATGGCCCTGGCCTTCGTCACCGCGCAGCCGTTCGTGACCAGCAACATCATCGGCGCCACCAGCCTGGAGCAACTGGACAGCAACCTGGCCAGCGCCGAGCTGAAGCTCTCCGATGAAGTGATCGCCGGTATCGAGGCAATTCACAAGGCGCAGCCCAACCCGGCGCCCTGATCCAGCTCGCAATAAAAAGCCCGGCACAATGCCGGGCTTTTTATTGCCATCAACCACCCTCAGACCAGGGAACGAGCGATGATCTCCTTCATGATCTCGTTGGTCCCAGCGTAAATGCGCTGCACCCGCGCATCGGCCCAGGCCCGCGCCACCGGGTACCCCCACATGTAGCCGTAGCCACCGTGTAGTTGCACGCACTCGTCGAGCACCTTGCATTGCAGGTCGGTCCCCCAGTACTTGAGCATCGCGGCGGTGGGCACATCGAGTTTGCCGTTCAGGTGCAGCTCCAGACAGCGGTCGACGAATACCCGGCCGACCTGAATTTCCGTCGCCATCTCGGCCAGCTTGAAGCGGGTGTTCTGGAAGTCCGACACCGCCTTGCCGAAGGCCTTGCGCTCGCGGGTGTAATCGAGCGTCCACTTCAGCGCCGCCTCCGCCGAAGCCAGGGCGCCGATGCCCACGGTCAAGCGCTCCTGCGGCAATTCCTGCATCAGATAAGCGAAGCCCATGCCCGGCTGCCCCAGGAGGTTTTCCTTGGGTACGCGCACATCCTGGAAGAACAGCTCGGAGGTGTCCTGCGCCTTCATGCCCACCTTCTCCAGGCGCTTGCCCTTGGAGAACCCGGGCGTGTTGGCCTCGACCAGGAACAGACTGGTGCCCTTGGCGCCTGCCTTCGGGTCGGTCTTGGCCACGACGATCACCAGATCGGCCAGCCAGCCGTTGGTGATGAAGGTCTTCGAGCCGTTGATCACGTACTCGTCGCCATCGAGCACAGCGGTGGTCTTAACGCCCTGCAAGTCGGAACCGGCGCCCGGCTCGGTCATGGCGATGGCAGTAACCATCTCGCCGCTCACCAGCTTGGGCAGGTAATGCTGCTTCTGCGCTTCACTGCCGTAATGCAGGATGTAGGGCGCAACGATGTCCGAATGCAGGGAGAAGCCGATGCCGGTCAACCCCAGACGCCCGATCTCTTCGATCACCACGGCGCTGTAGAGGAAGTCGGCCGCCATGCCACCGTACTCTTCGGGGATATGCGAGCAGAGCATGCCGGCCTCGCCAGCCTTGTTCCATAACGCGCGGTCAATGTGGCCGTCTTTTTCCCACTGATGATGATAGGGAACGGCCTCCTGCTCGAGAAACTTGCGCACGCTGTCGCGAAACAGTTCATGGTCGGAGCTGAATATCGTTCTGGGGATCATGGCGCTACCTGTATCCGAGGCAAAGAGAGAAACAAGGCCTCGACTTTAGCCAAGCAACCGCTTGGTCACACTGGACACAAACGCCAAAAAATAAGACGATCCAGCCGTCGCATGACCACTTAGCCTTGAATAAGAACAAATACCTATGGTTATCCCGCAGCCGCGTACGACCTTGCGTCGTGTCAGCATTCTCGCCACCGATGGCGTCTTCGCTTCCACCCTGATGCAGGCCAAGGACTTCTTCCACATGGCGGGCATCCGTTATGCCAAGCAACAGGGGCTTGGCTTTGCGCCGCCGTTCGATATCCACCTGGTCAGCCCGGACGGCCTGCCGGTGAACAGCTTCAGCAATGTCCGCCTGCCGGTGGACGGCGGCCTCGACAGCTGCGACGTGATTATCCTGCCCGCCTTCTGGGACGACTTCGACGCCCTGTGCAAGCGCTACCCGCAGGTACTGGACTGGCTCAAGCGTCAGCACGCCAATGGCACGGCGATTTGCGGCGAGGCCAGCGGCGTATTCTGGATGGCCGAAGCCGGCCTGCTCGATGGCAAAGAGGCGACTACCTACTGGCGCTTCTTCCGCGAATTCGCCGAGCGCTTTCCCAAGGTGCTGCTCAATCAGGAAAAACACCTGTCCGACGCCGACAACCTGTACTGCGCCGGCGGCGTCACCTCGGCCTGCGACCTCTACATCTACCTGATCGAGCGTTACTGCGGGGCCGGCGTGGCCCAGGGCGTGGCACGTGACATCCTCTACGAAGTGCAGCGCAGCTATACCCCCGGGCGCATCGGCTTCGGCGGGCAAAAGCTGCATCAGGACGTCACCGTACTGCAGATCCAGCACTGGCTGGAAGAACACTACGCCGACAAGTTCCGCTTCGAGGATGTGGCGCGCGAACACGGCATGAGCATCCGCAACTTCATGCGCCGCTTTCAGGGCGCCACCGGCGACAAACCTCTGCACTACCTGCAGCGCCTGCGTATCGAAACAGCCAAGAGCCTGCTCTCCTCCACACGCAAGAGCATCAAGACCATCAGCTACGAAGTGGGCTACGACGATGCGAGCTTCTTCGCCCGCCTGTTCCGTCAGCACACCGAATTGTCACCCAACCAGTACCGCCGCCAGTTCCAGCAGAAAGACAACCAAGCCTGACGGCCGCCCTGCCCAACCAGGCCGCAAGGCTTCAAGTAGCGGGTAAAGCGCCAGCCCACCCTTGGTTAGGTTGGCGCCCTGCCGCAGCGCCCTATGATCGACGGTGAACATAAAAACAACAGGTTCACCGCCATGCGCCGTTTATTGATTGCCCTGCTTGCCACCTGCAGCCTCAGCGCTGTGGCGGCCGATAACTGGAAACCCTTTCCCCTCGACCAGAGCGCCTATGACTACAGCGGCGACAAGCTGCGCCAGGCCTGGCCGCAGCTGACACGCGGCTTCGGCGATTATCCCTTCCCCGATGCCGACTGGGTGGTGAGCGTGGCCAGCCAACATCCACAAGTCCTTGAAAAAACCGCGGCGGCCGGCACCGGCTTTAACAGCAAGCCCGAGGAAGCCGAAGCCTATGCGCAGAAACTGCAGGAGGTCTGGCGCCTGATGTTCCGCGGTGACTTCGCCCAGGCCAAGGAACAGGGCATGGCACTAGGCGTCGGCGGCCAGATACCGGCGATGTTCGCCCAGGTGATCTACGCCATGTTCCTGGTGCCCGATCAAACCGAGAAACATCGCCTGCTCGAAGAGGTGATTGCCTATACCGACGACGCAGGCGAACTGATACAGGCCGATATCGTCGCGCAGTTCGGCCGCGTCTACGCCAAGGCACGCCTGGGTGAGGAGCTTTCGGTACCGGTCGTGCTCAAGCGCGGCTACACCTCGCAGATTCCGCAAGAACTGGATGCCCTGCTGGCCAAACAGCCGCAGCAGCCGTACGCCCTGGCGCTATATGGTGGCTATGAAGCCGGTGTGATCCGCAAGGTCGGCAAACTGGTGGGCAAGATGACCTACGGCGTCAGTGCGGACAACATGGAGAAGTACTTCCAACGCAGCTTCCAGGCCCGCGATGACTTGCCCATCGGCCATTACGAATATGCCAATGCGCTGACCTACGTGTACGGCGATGCCGAAGAAGACAAGGTCATCGAACATCTCAAGCGCGCCGTGGCGATAAAACCGATCAGTGCCATGGAGGCGCTGGAAGTGGCGCATGCGCAGAAGATCCTCGCCCAGCACCAGCTGAAACTGACGAAGAACTGAAAAGTCGACCGTAGAGTGCGTATGCGCACCCTACCGGGGCAGCACCAATGAAAAAGGCGACCTTGTGGGTCGCCTTTTTCATATCGCTTTCCGTCAGGGCCGGTGTGGGCGCGAGAGGAATTCGTGCGATTGCATTTCCAGCAGACGGCTCAGCGTGCGCTGGAACTCGAAACTCAGGCGACCACCGGTGTAGAGATCCTTGAGTTCCACTTCTGCGGAGATGATCAGTTTGACGTTACGGTCGTAGAACTCGTCCACCAGGTTGATGAAGCGCCGCGCCATGTCGTCCTTGGCCACGCTCATCTGCTCGACGTTGGCCAGGATCACCGCATGGAAGATCTTGCCCAGTTCGATGTAGTCGTTCTGGCTGCGCGGGCCGTCGCACAGCTCGCGGAATTCGAACCAGGCCACGTCTTCGCAGACCCGCACGGCGTGGATCGGGCGGTTCTCAATCATCAGCGCCTCGTTCTCCACCATGTGGGTGCAGTCCGGCAGCAGGCTGCGGAAGCTGGTCAGCAGACTCTGCTCGGCAGCCGGGCCGAGCGGGAAGTGGAACAACTCAGCCTGCTCCAGCGCGCGCAGGCGGTAGTCGACGCCGCTGTCGACGTTGACGATGTCGGTATGCTGCTTGAGCAGGGCGATGGCCGGCAGGAAGCGCGCGCGCTGCAGGCCGTCCTTGTACAGGCCGTCCGGCACGATGTTGGACGTAGCGACCAGGGAAACGCCGTTCTTGAACAGCTCTTCCATCAGTGTGGCGAGAATCATGGCATCGGTGATGTCGCTGACGAAGAACTCGTCGAAGCAGATCACCCGTACCTCGTCGGCGAAACGCTTGCCGATGATGGTCAGCGGGTTCTTCTCGCCCTTGAGGGTCTTCATCTCCTCGTGCACACGCTTCATGAAGCGGTGGAAGTGAGTGCGCATCTTCTGCTCGAACGGCAGCGCGTCGAAGAAGGTGTCGACCAGGTAGGTCTTGCCGCGCCCGACACCACCCCAGAAATACAGGCCCTTGACCGGCCCCTGCGGCTTCTTGCCGAACAGCTTGCCCATCAACCCGGATTTGCTCTGGTCGCGCGCAATCAGCTCGTCGTACAGACGCTGCAGATGGCGGACAGCATTTTCCTGGGCCGCATCATGGAAGAAGTCGGGCCGCTTGAGATCGGCCTGATAACGCTCTAAGGGGGTCATGATTCGTTAGCCGGGCAAGTAAAAACGGGGGCGTCACTTTAGCGACGCCCCCGTTGATTGGCAATCTTGCCGTGGGCGGCAACCGCCGCCCGGTATGAAGCGGCCATCTCACTCCTGCGGCGCCAACGCCTCACGCAGGCGGGCGATGGCATCTTCCAGCGCCTGACCGTCAGCGAACTCGGGGCTGCTGGCCACGCTCTCGCCATCGATCCATACCGCGAACACCTGGCCTTCGACGCGCACATCCAGCGGCTCGCCGGCTTGCAGGCGTTTGTTGATCATGCCGGCCGACTTGCCATCGGCGAAGGATTTCGACAGCAGCAGTTGCTCGCCATCGGCATCCAGCAGACGGAAGCGGAAGCTGCCATCTTCGTCGCGGAAGCTGACGAAGCGGGCGCTCTTGGCGGCTTTCTTCTTCTCGCCAGTAGCGACTTGCACCTGCTCGCGGAACGAACGCAGGCCCACCGCCTCGCGCAGCTCGCCAAGGAACGGCGTGGCGATCTTGCGTGCTTTGGCGGCGCCGGCAAGGAGAATATCTTCCAAGTCGGCCGGCCGAGCGATCAGCGCGTTGTAGCGCTCGCGCGCCTCGCCCAGGGTGTCTTCGAGCAGCTGGTACAGGCGATTCTTCGCCTCGCCCCAGGCCAGGCCGCCCTCCAGCTCGGCCCGGAATTCGGCCTGCTGCGCATGGCTGGCGAAGGCCTGGTACAGGGTGAACAGGTGCGAACCCTCGGCATCCTTGGGCTCACCGGGTAGCTTGGAGTCGGTGACGATGCGCGCCACGGCGTCCTTGAGCTGCTTGGCAGTGCCGAACAGCGGGATGGTGTTGTCGTAGCTCTTGCTCATCTTGCGCCCGTCGAGGCCTGGCAGAGTCGCCACTTCCTCCTCGATCACCACCTCGGGCAGGACGAACAGGTCCTTGCCCTTGCCGAACAGGTGATTGAAGCGCTGGCCGATGTCGCGCGCCATCTCCACGTGCTGAATCTGGTCACGACCGACCGGCACCTTCTGCGCGTTGAACATCAGGATATCCGCGGCCATTAGCACCGGGTAGCTGAACAGGCCCATGGTCACGCCGGCGTCCGGGTCCTCACCAGCTTCAACGTTCTTGTCCACCGAAGCCTTGTAAGCGTGGGCGCGGTTGAGCAGGCCCTTGCCGGCGACGCAGGTGAGCAGCCAGCACAGCTCGGGAATCTCGGGGATGTCGGACTGGCGGTAGAAGGTCGCCTTGTCGGTATCCAGACCCAATGCCAGCCAGGTGGCCGCGATTTCCAGACGCGAACGCTGGATGCGCGCCGGGTCATCGCACTTGATCAGCGCGTGGTAGTCGGCGAGGAAGTAGAAAGAGTCCATCTGCGGATCGCGGCTGGCGACGATGGCCGGACGGATGGCGCCGGCATAATTGCCCAGGTGCGGCGTGCCGGTGGTGGTGATACCGGTAAGGATACGGGTGGTCATAGTAATTCGCTTGTCTTGCTGCAATGACGTGGTAGGCCTTCATTTGCCGTCACTCCCGCGAAGGCGGGAGCCTGGGTGCTGCGGCCTTCTGGGTTACCGCCTGCGCGGGAATGACGGTTTTTTATAAACGCGGCAGAAGGATGTCCTTCAAGTCCGTCAGCTTGCCGTGAAAAAAGTGACCGCATTCTGCCACTTTCAGCAGCTCGTGGGCACGCCCGAGATTGGCCGACCAGTCGTACACTGCCTGTGGCTCGACCACCTCGTCGGCATCAGGCTGGATCACCACCAGCGGGCACTGGCTAGCCGGCGGTGCCTCGGCAGTCAGACGATGCACCGCCGGCGCCACCATGAACAACTTGCTCGGCACCTGGCCTTGCGCCTCAAGACGCGCGCCAAGCGCTGCGGCGACGAAGCCGCCGAAGGAGAAACCCAGCAGCGTGACAGGCAGGTTCGGGTATTCCTCCTTGAGCCAGGCGGCGACGGCATCGGCATCGTCGACCTCGCCGATGCTCATGTCATGGCTACCGGCACTGGCGCCGACGCCGCGATAATTGAATCGCAATGTGTGATAACCACAGTCACGCGCGGTGCGCTGCAGCGTGCTCACCACCTTGTTGAGCATGGTACCGCCCTGCACCGGATTGGGATGGCAGACCAGCGCCACGCCTCGGGCGTCCGGCACCTCCAGCAGAAGGGCTTCGAGTTGACCCACGGGGCCTTGAATGAAAAGAGGGGTTTCGCGACTGAGCAACACTGAACTCCGTGACCCCGCAACGGGTCGACTCGTCTAGCAAACTGCCTGCGAGGTAAACGTATACAGCGCAGGTTCGAGCCGCTAACGTAAAGCAAAGCCGTTTTGAGAGGAAGGACTCGTGGAACAGACCGTTACAGCCTGGTTGATACCCGCCCTGACCCTGGTGGTCGGCATCGCCGTGGGCTTTCTGCTCGCCCGCCTGGCCCCCAATGCTGCACCGGGCCGTACGCAGCGGCAGATGGATGAAATGCAGGCACGCTTCGAGGCCTACCAGAGCGAAGTGGTGACCCACTTCAACACCACCGCCAGCCTGGTGAAGAAACTCACCCAGAGCTATCAGGACGTGCAGGAGCACCTGTCCGACGGCGCCAACCGCCTGGCCCTGGACGAGCTGACTCGTCAACGCCTGCTGGCCACCCTGAATAGCACCGAGACAGGCGAGAAGCGCGAGCGCCTGACCCCGCCGAAGAACCACGAAATGCCCAAGGACTACGCGCCGAAAAGCGACGGCCCCGGCATGCTGGATGAGAGCTACGGGCTTAAGAAGTAACCCGCCAGCCAGAAACACCGAGCCCCGCGATTGCGGGGCTTTTTATTGGGCGCGGTTGTGGGCTACGCGGGACGGTAGGAGCGAATTCATTCGCGATCATCGTAAGCCCATATCGCGAATGAATTCGCTCCTAAAAAAGGCACCCCACAAACGATGAGCCCCGCTAATAAGCGGGGCTCATCATGCAGCATCGCGAATGTCAGATCGCGCCGCGACTACGCAGCAGATCCAGCACCGCCTTGACGCCCTCGTCGACCGATTGCGACTGGGTGTCGATCACCAGATCGGCATCCAGCGGCACGTCGTAAGGGAAGCCCTCGCCTGGGATATTGTCACCACCGGCCGCGTACAGCCCCTGCGGATCACGTTCGGCACAAATCTGCGGCGACGCCTGCACATAAACGGTCAGCGCACGCTCACGACCGATCAGCACCTTGGCCTGCTCACGCCCTTCTGCATCCGGGGCGACGAAGGCGGCCAGGGCAATCATCCCGGCTTCGTTGAACTGACGCGCCACATGCGCGGCACGACGCCAGTTCTCGGCGCGGCCGGCGCGATCCTGCGGCAGACCCTTATTGAGATCGTGGCGCAGGTTCTGGCCATCGAGCACGTACACCGCGCGCCCCATGTCGAACAGCTTGCGCTCCACGGCATAGGCCAGGGTGCTCTTGCCGGCACCGGAGAGGCCCGTGAACAGCACGGTGGCCGGTTGCTGGCCGAAGCGCGAAGCACGCTCCTCGGTCGACACGTGCGCCAGACGGCCATGCTGACCACCACCATGAGCGACCGGAGCGGCGATGATCATGCCGGCACCGACGGTACCGTTGGTCAGGCGGTCGATGATGATGAAGGCACCCGTGGTGCGGTTGTATTCGTAACCGTCCAGGGCGATCGGTGCATCCAGCGCCACCTTGACCCGGCCGATTTCGTTGAGTTTGAGCTCGCTGGCCGCGCCCTGCTCCAAGGTGTTCACATCGACGCGATGAACGATGCTCGGGATCGAGCCCGGCACATAACTGGTGGCGCGTTTGATGTCGTACTTCTTGCCTGGCAGCATCGGCTCCTCGCCCATCCATACCAGCATGGCCTCGAAGCTGTCGGTGACCTGCGGACGGTTGTCGGCATGCACCAGCATGTCGCCGCGCGACACGTCGATCTCGTCTTCCAAGGTCAGAGTGATGGCCTGGCCCGGGCCAGCCTGCTCCAGCTCACCCTCGAAGGTGACGATGGATTTCACTCGACTGCTCTTGCCCGACGGCAAGGCCAGCACTTCGTCGCCCTTGCGCACGATGCCACTGGCCAGGGTACCGGCGAAGCCACGGAAGTTCAGGTTAGGACGGTTGACGTACTGTACCGGGAAGCGCAGGTCATCGAAGTTGCGGTCGCCCGCGACTTCAACGGTCTCGAGGATTTCCATCAGCGACTGGCCGGTGTACCACGGCGAGCGCTCGGACTTGTTGACCACGTTGTCGCCCTTGAGCGCCGACATGGGCACGAACTCCAGGGTGGTCGGACGCAGGTCGATCTTCTCGGCGAAGGCCAGGTAGTCGGCCTTGATCTGCTCGAACACGCCCTGATCGAAGTCCTTGAGGTCCATCTTGTTGACCGCGACGACGATATGCTTGATGCCCAGCAAGGATGCGATGAAGCTGTGGCGCTTGGTCTGGGTCTGCACGCCGTAACGGGCGTCGATCAGGATGATCGCCAGGTCGCACGTCGAGGCGCCGGTGGCCATGTTGCGCGTGTACTGCTCATGGCCGGGAGTGTCGGCGATGATGAACTTGCGCTTGGCGGTAGAGAAATAGCGGTAAGCCACATCGATGGTGATGCCCTGCTCGCGCTCGGCCTGCAGGCCATCGACCAGCAGTGCCAGGTCGATGTCATCGCCGGTGGTACCGATTTTCTTCGAATCCTTGGTGATGGCTTCCAGATGATCTTCGTAGATCATCTTGGAATCATGCAGCAAACGGCCGATCAGCGTGCTCTTGCCGTCGTCGACGTTGCCACAGGTAAGAAAGCGCAGCAGTTCCTTGCGCTCGTGCTGGGCCAGGTAAGCGAGAATGTCCTGGCCGATCAAATCGGATTGGTGACTCATGGTGCGCGATCCTCAGAAATAGCCCTGACGTTTCTTTTCTTCCATCGACCCGGCGGCGTCGTGATCGATCACGCGGCCCTGGCGTTCGGAAGTCCGGGTCAGGAGCATCTCCTGGATGATTTCGGGCAAAGTCAGTGCCGTGGACTCCACCGCGCCGGTCAGCGGGTAGCAGCCAAGGGTACGGAAACGCACCATCTTCTTGGTGATGCGCGCCTTCTCTTCATCGGACAGGTGCTCGAGGATGCGCTCGTCGTCGATCATGATCAGCGTGCCGTTTTTCTCGATCACTTCGCGCTCGGCAGCGAAGTACAGCGGCACGATTGGAATCTGCTCCAGATAGATGTACTGCCAGATGTCCAGTTCGGTCCAGTTCGACAGCGGGAAGACGCGGATCGACTCGCCCTTCTTGACCTTGCCGTTGTAAACGTTCCACAGCTCCGGGCGCTGGTTCTTCGGGTCCCAGCGGTGCTTGCTGTCGCGGAAGGAGTACACGCGCTCTTTAGCGCGCGACTTTTCTTCGTCGCGGCGCGCGCCACCGAAGGCGGCGTCGAAACCGTACTTGTCCAGCGCCTGCTTGAGGCCTTCGGTCTTCATCACATCGGTGTGCTTGGCACTGCCGTAGGTGAAGGGGTTCATGTCCTGCGCCACACCATCGGGGTTGATGTGGGTGATAAGGTCCAGGCCCATCTCGCTGACCATCTTGTCGCGAAAGCTGTACATCTCTTGGAATTTCCAGCGGGTGTCGACGTGCATCACCGGAAACGGCAGTTTGCCTGGGAAGAATGCCTTGCGGGCCAGATGCAGCATCACGGCTGAATCCTTACCGATGGAATAGAGCATCACCGGGTTATCGAATTCGGCGGCCACTTCACGAATGATGTGGATGCTTTCCGCCTCCAGCTGCTTGAGATGGGTCAATTTGTCGAGCATGGCTACTCACGGATTGCTGTTATGGGGCCGGCGGGCCGTGGACGAGCGCGCACTCTACCACAGCACCTGCTTATACTCAGGGCGCCGGTTAGATCGAAACGTTCTAGTGTTATGCCTGCCCGTCTGGATGATTCAGACTGGATTGGGGCAGTCGATGAACAGGTGCTCGAGGGCGAAACGACGCGCCAGATAATCGCCCAGTGCCTGCACGCCATAGCGCTCGGTGGCATGATGGCCCGCGGCGATGAAGCTCACGCCATTCTCGCGCGCACTGTGGAAGGTCTGCTCCGAGGCTTCGCCGGTCAAGTACAGGTCGACCCCGGCCGCCACAGCCTGGTCGATGTAGCCCTGCCCACCACCGGTGCACCAGCCGACGCGACGGATCAGCCCTTCGCCCTCCACCAGCAGCGGCTCACGCCCGAGCACCTGCTGCACGTGGCGGGCGAAATCGACGGCGCTCATGGGCTCGGTCAGCGAGCCGACGAGGCCAACGGTACGCGGGTTTTCCGGCTCCAGTGGCCCTTCGACGACGATGCCCAGCTGCCGTGCGAGCTGCACGTTGTTGCCCACCTCGGGGTGCACATCCAATGGCAGGTGATAGGCCAGCAGGCTGATGTCGTTGGCCAGCAGCGCTCTCAGGCGACGCTGCTTCATGCCAGTGACACAGGGGTTCTCACCCTTCCAGAAATAGCCGTGATGCACCAGCAGCACATCGGCTTCGGCCTCGATCGCAGCCTCGATCAGCGCCTGACTGGCGGTAACGCCGCTGACAATGCGGCGGACCTGCGGACGCCCCTCGACCTGCAGGCCATTTGGGCAGTAATCACTGATGCGCGACGCATTAAGAAAAGCGTCAGCTTCTTCCACTAGCGTGGTCAGGGCAATGGCCATGAAGATTCCTCACAAGCTGTTGCGGGCCGCTGCCTAATTGGCGAGCACCTCACTATAATGCGCCACCTTAAGGGCCGAATTTGGCCCCCGCAACCCTCAGGATTGTCTCGATGCCCCAGGCACTGCGTTTTCTCGGTTGGCCCCTGCTGGTTGGCGTGCTGCTCGCACTCCTGCTGATCCAGCGCTACCCGGAATGGGTCGGTTTGCCACGCCAGGAAGTGCAACTGGTGCAGGCCCCGCTCTACAGCCGCCTGCAGGAAGGCCCGGTATCCTACGCCGAAGCCGTCGACACCGCCTCGCCTGCAGTGGCCAACCTGTACACCACCAAGCTGGTGAGCAAACCAACCCATCCGCTGTTCGAAGACCCGACCTTCCGCCGCTTCTTCGGTGACAACCTGCCCCGTCAGCAGCGCATGGAATCGAGCCTGGGTTCGGCCGTGCTGATGAGCCGTGAAGGCTACCTGCTGACCAACAATCACGTGGTCAGCGGTGCCGACCAGATCGTCGTCGCCCTCAAGGATGGCCGCGAAACCCTGGCCCGGGTGATCGGCAACGACCCGGAAACCGACCTCGCAGTCTTGAAGATCGACCTGCCCAATCTCCCGGCGATCACCCTCGGGCGCTCCGACAGGATTCGCATCGGCGATGTCACCCTGGCCATCGGCAACCCCTTCGGCGTCGGCCAGACCGTGACCATGGGCATCATCAGCGCCACCGGGCGCAACCAGCTGGGCCTCAACACCTACGAAGACTTCATCCAGACCGATGCGGCAATCAACCCGGGCAACTCCGGCGGTGCGTTGGTCGATGCCCACGGCAATCTGGTTGGCATCAACACCGCGATCTTCTCCAAGTCCGGCGGCTCGCAGGGCATCGGCTTCGCCATACCGGTGAAACTGGCGATGGAAGTGATGCAGGCGATCATCGAACATGGTCAGGTGATTCGCGGCTACCTGGGTGTCGAGGTGCAACCACTGACGCCGGAACTGGCCGAGTCCTTCGGCCTCGATGGCCGCCCCGGCATTGTCGTAGCCGGGGTCTATCGCGACGGCCCGGCACAGAAAGCCGGCCTGCAGCCTGGCGACCTGATTCTCAGCATCGACGGCGAAGCGGCCAGCGACGGCCGGCGTTCGATGAACCAGGTCGCGCGCACCAAGCCTGGCGACAAGATTCGCATCGAGGTGCTGCGCAACGGCAAATCGCTGGAGCTGAGCGCCGAGATCGGCATTCGCCCTCCCGTTAACGGCAACTGATCGGCGAGCATTTTCAAGTGGGAACTTTTCTCGATTGCAGTTATTGTAATGTTATTACATTAATCAAAATCATCCGGAGACTCCCCCTTGCGCGTCACTACCGCCTTGCTTGTCGGCAGCCTGCTAACGCCCTGCGCTCTCGCCGCCGAATCTCCAGCCCAACTGGCTGACAGCATCATCAGCGCCCCCGGTGAACAAGCCGACGGGCCGGTGCAGGGCTACCGCGCCAAGCGCTCATCCAGCGCCACCCGTACCGACACCCCAATCAGCGAAATCCCACAGGCTATCAGCGTGGTTCCCGCCCAGGTGCTGGACGATCTCGGCAGCAGCCGTATAGACCGCGCCCTGGATTTCGCTGGCGGCGTCTCGCGGCAGAACAATTTCGGCGGCCTGACATTTCTCAACTACAGCGTGCGTGGCTTCACCACTGGTGAGCTGTATCGCAACGGCTTCGCCATCAACCGCGGCAGCTACAGCTCGCCGGACGCATCAGCCATCGAGCGTCTGGAAGTGCTCAAAGGACCGGCCGCCGCCCTCTACGGCCGCGGCGATCCCGGCGGGCTGGTCAACATCGTCACCAAGCGCCCGCAACTGCAGCCCTTCACTCAGTTCAAAGCCAGCGCCGGACGCTGGGATCGCTACCGCAGCAGTCTCGACGTCAACACACCGCTGAACGAGGACGGCACCCTGCTTTCGCGGGTCAACCTGGCAGTCGAAGACAACGGCAGTTTTCGCGATCACGTTGGCAACCAGCGACAGATCATCAACCCGACCTTCAGTTGGCAGCTGTCGCCCGACACCCTGCTGATGATCGACAGCGAATTTTCCCGCACCGACTCGGTGTTCGACCGCGGCATTCCCGCCGTCGACGGCAAGATGGGCGCGGTCAAGCACTCGACCTTTCTCGGCGAGCGCAACGACGGCAAGATCCGCAACGACAACCAGCTGCTGCAGGTCAGCATCGAGCATTTTCTGAACGATGCCTGGAAACTGCGCCTGGCCAGCCATTACAGCCAGGGCACGCTGGACGGCAACAGCTCCGAACCGTCGCGCCTGATTGGCGACCAGGTCACGCGCTTCTATCGCGAGCGCAGCTTCGAATGGAATGACAGCATCACTCAGGCCGAGCTGCATGGGCAGTTCGAGCTGGCCGGCTGGCAGCACCAGACGCTGCTGGGCCTGGAGTACGAGAACTACCGCAACAGCCAGAAGTATCCGCAAAGCGTTACCGGCCTGGGCTATGGCCAGGACATCTATAACCCGATCTATGGTCAGCCCAAGCCCCCCATCGTCAATCCCAACGACTTCCACGAGCACACCGAAAGCTACGCCCTCAACCTGCAGGATCAGATCAGCTTCAACGAGCGCTGGAGCGGCCTGCTCGGTGTGCGCCTGGAGCGTTTCGAGCAGACTGCACTGAACCGCAGTACCCGCGTCAGCAACGAGCAGAGCAAGGATGTCGCCACCCCGCGAGCGGGCGTGCTCTATCAGCTGACGCCAGAGGTCGGCGTGTTCGCCAATGCCTCGATGTCGTTCAAGCCCAATACCATCGGCGCCCAGGGGCAGGTGTTCAAACCGGAGAAAGGCCTCGGCTACGAAACAGGCCTCAAGCTCGACCTGCTCGACAGCCGCCTCGGCGCCACTGTGGCGCTGTTCCATATCGACAAGGAAAACGTGCTGACCGCCGACCCGAACAACCCCGGCGACAGCATCGCCGCCGGCAAGGCGCGCAGCCAGGGCCTGGACCTGCAGGTCAGCGGCCAGCTAACCGATGCCCTACGGGTGATCGGCGCCTACGCCTACATCGACGCTGAGGTGACCAAGGACAACAGCATCCCCGAGGGTAGCGATCTGCTCGGCATCGCCCGCAACAGCGCCAGTTTGATGAGCGTCTACCAGTTCCAGGGTGGCTCGCTGCAAGGCTCGGAACTCGGCGCCGCAGTCAACTACGTCGGCGATCGCTCCGGGCAGACCGGCAGCGATTTCGAGCTGCCGGCCTATACCACGGTCGATCTGCTGGCGCGCTGGCAAGCCACCAAGGACCTGAACCTGGGCCTGAACCTCAACAACCTGTTCAACCGCAAGTACTACGAGCGCTCGTTCAACAACGTCTGGGTAATGCCCGGCGACCCTCGCAATCTCAGCGTCAGCCTGACCCTCAACCTTTGAATCGGAGATTCACATGCGTATTCCTGCCTACCTGCTTCTCGCCGGCCTGTTCGCCAGCAGCAGCGCTCTCGCCCACGGCCTCTGGACCGAAGAGCGCCGCGGCAATATCGAAGTCGTCTACGGCCACGGCGCCGAGGACGATGCCTTCAAGGCGGAAAAGATCAGCGGCGCCTGGGCCTATGACGCGGCAGGTCGAATGATTCCGGTGACCGTCGAACGTCTGGCCGACCACGCCCGCCTGCAACCTTTGAAGAAACCCGCCGTACTCGGTGTCGCGCTGGACAATGGCGCCTGGTCGAAGACCCCGGAAGGCCAATGGATCAACCAGGGCCGCAGCCAGGTGACGAACTCGACCCAGTCGCTGCACACCTACAAGTACAGCCTGGCGATCTACAGCGAGGGCGCCAAGCTGCCCGACCTCGAGCCGCTGAAACTGGTCATCGTTCCGCAAGTCGACCCGCTCAAGGTCGGCCCCGGCAAGCCGCTGCCGGTGCGCGTGCTGGTGGACGGCAAGCCGATGGCAGGCGTCGAGCTGGTCGGCGACTATCGCGGCGCACCGCATCAGGTCAGCGCGATAACCGATGCCGAGGGCCGCGCCCAGGTAACGGTGCGCAACGAGGCACTGAACATCATCAGCGCCTCGGTCTATGTACCGGTGGAGAACGACCCGAATATCGAGAGCCGCGGCCTGTTCACCTCGCTGACCTTCCTTGGCCAGCCGCACCACGAGTAAGCCCACTCTGTGCCATGAAAAAAGCCGGTGACGCTGACGCGCCACCGGCTCTCTTCACAGTCGCCTGGATCAAAGGCCTTGCAGGGCGTCCAGCAGGGCCTGGTTCTGCTCCGGGGTACCGATGGTGATACGCAGGAACTGGGCGATGCGCTGTTGCTTGAAGTGACGCACGATTACCCCCTGCTCACGCAGCCCGGCTGCCAGAGTCGCTGCATCCTTGCCCGGATGACGGGCGAAGACGAAGTTCGCCGCCGAAGGCAGCACCTCGAAGCCCAGCTCCTGTAGACCGGCGACAACTGCCTCACGGCTCTCGATCACCTGCTGGCAGGTTTTCTCGAAATAAGCGCGGTCCTCGAACGCCGCCGCAGCACCCGCGATGGCCATGCGATCGAGCGGATAGGAGTTGAAGCTGTTCTTGATACGCTCCAGCGCCTCGATCAGGTCCGGATGACCGACCGCGATGCCCACGCGCAAGCCCGCCAGAGAGCGCGACTTGGACAGGGTCTGGGTGACCAGCAGGTTCGGATACTTGTCGACCAGGGCAATGGCCGTCTGCCCGCCAAAGTCGATATACGCCTCGTCTACCAGCACCACGCTGTCCGGGCTGTTCTGCAGCAGACGCTCGATGGCCTCGAGCGGCAGCAGGCAGCCGGTCGGCGCATTGGGGTTGGGGAAGATGATGCCGCCATTGGGCTGGGCATAGTCCTCGACGCGAATCTGGAACTGCTCGTCCAGCGCCACCTGCTGGTAATCGATGCCGTATAGGCCGCAGTACACCGGATAGAAGCTGTAGCTGATATCCGGGAACAGCAGCGGCGCCTCATGCTGGAACAGGCCGTAGAAAGCGTGCGCCAGCACCTCGTCGGAGCCGTTGCCGACGAATACCTGAGCCGGCTGCACGCCGTAATACTCAGCCACCGCCTGCTTCAGGCGGTCGCTGTTGGGGTCCGGGTACAGGCGCAGGTTGTCATTGACCTCGGCCTGCATGGCGGCGATGGCCTTGGGCGAGGGGCCGTAGGGGTTCTCATTGGTGTTGAGCTTGACCAGCTTGCTCAGCTTGGGCTGCTCACCCGGTACATAGGGCACCAGGTCCTTGACGAAGGGGCTCCAGAATTTGCTCATCTGCCCTTTTCTCCTCGAAATGGTTCGATCTGTTTGATGTAGGAGCCGGCTTGCCGGCGATGCTTTCAGGCGCGGCTCGCCAGCGAACTGGCTCCTACTGGTTCGGACTGGCCTATGGCTTGATACGGTACTCGGCGCTGCGCGCATGCGCAGTCAGCGACTCGCCACGGGCCAGCACCGAAGCGCTCTTGCCCAGCTCCGACGCGCCATCCGGCGAGCAGAAGATGATCGACGAGCGCTTCTGGAAGTCGTACACCCCCAGCGGCGAGGAGAAACGCGCGGTACCGGAGGTCGGCAACACATGGTTCGGGCCAGCCACGTAATCGCCCAAGGCTTCTGCGGTGTAACGGCCCATGAAGATCGCGCCGGCGTGGCGAATCTCGGGCAACCAGGCCTCTGGGTCGGCCACCGACAGCTCCAGGTGCTCGGGGGCGATGCGGTTGGCAACGATGATGGCCTGCGCCATGTCCGCTACCTGGATCAAGGCGCCACGGCCTTCCAGCGAGGTGCGGATGATCTCGGCACGCTCCATGGTCGGTAGCAACTTGGCGATGCTCTCGGCGACGCGATCGAGGAAGTCAGAATCCGGGCTGACCAGGATCGACTGGGCGTCTTCGTCGTGCTCGGCCTGGGAGAACAGGTCCATGGCGATCCAGTCCGGATCGGTCTGACCATCACAGACCACGAGGATCTCCGACGGGCCGGCGATCATGTCGATGCCCACCTTGCCGAACACATGGCGTTTGGCGGTGGCCACATAGATGTTGCCGGGGCCGACGATCTTGTCCACCGGCGGGACGCTCTCGGTGCCATAGGCCAACGCGGCGACCGCCTGGGCGCCACCGATGGTGAACACGCGGTCGACGCCGGCGATGGCGGCAGCAGCGAGAACGATCTCGTTGATCTCACCGCGCGGGGTCGGCACCACCATTACCACTTCCGGCACACCGGCGACCTTGGCCGGAATGGCGTTCATCAGCACCGAGGACGGGTAGGACGCCTTGCCGCCCGGCACGTACAGGCCGGCGCGATCCAGCGGGGTGACCTTCTGCCCCAACACCGTGCCGTCGGCTTCGGTGTAGCGCCAAGAGTCCTGCTTCTGCTTCTCGTGGTAGCTGCGCACCCGCTCGGCGGCCACTTCCAGCGCCTGGCGCTGCTCGACACTGATGCGGGTCAGGGCCAGTTCCAAGCGCTCACGCGGCAGGATCAGATCGGCCATGCTGGCGACCTGCAGGCCATCGAAACGCTGGGTGTACTCGACCAGAGCGGCGTCGCCACGCTCACGCACGGCCTGGATGATTTCCAGCACGCGCTGGTTGACGCCATCGTCGGACACACTCTCCCAACTCAGCAGATGATCCAGGTGTCGGGCGAAATCCTGGTCAGCGGCATTGAGTCGGCGAATGGCGATTGGAGCAGTCATGGCTAAGCCTCGTGTGATGGCAAATTTCAGGCGCCGCTAGAGTAGCAAGCCCACCGTGCGGGCACCTGAGAATTTGGCTATGACACGGATAGGCTGCCGCGACCAGAAGGCGCGGTGAGGAATCAGCCTTGGTGTCGCGCCTCGATGGCGCCACGCAGGGTATCGATCAGGGCCTGGATGCGCGCGTGCTGCATCTTCATCGAGGCCTTGTTGACGATCAGCCGCGAGCTGATGGTAGCGATCAGTTCCTGCGGTTCCAGGCCGTTGGCACGCAGGGTGTTGCCGGTGTCGACCACGTCGATGATCTTGTCGGCCAGGCCCACCAGCGGTGCCAGCTCCATCGAACCGTACAGCTTGATGATGTCGACCTGACGGCCCTGCTCGGCGTAGTAGCGCTTGGCGACGTTGACGAACTTGGTGGCCACGCGCAGGCGGCCTTTCGGCTCCGGCGCACCGACCTTGCCAGCCGTCATCAGCTTGCACTTGGCGATCTGCAGATCCAGCGGCTCGTAGATGCCCTGGCCGCCGTACTCCATCAGTACATCCTTGCCGGCGACACCCAGATCAGCGGCACCGTGCTCGACATAGGTCGGCACATCGGTGGCACGCACGATCAGCAGGCGCACGTCATCCTGAGTGGTCGGGATGATCAGCTTGCGGCTCTTGTCCGGATTCTCGGTCGGCTCGATGCCCGCTGCGGCAAGCAACGGCAGGGTGTCATCGAGAATGCGGCCTTTGGACAGGGCGATGGTCAACATGAAACGGTTTCCTTGAGCGGAAGCGGCCTCCCAAGAGGGGTGGCCACACTATCTGCGATCTCGCGAGCTAGAGTCATGCAAGGCAAAAACAGGCGAGGAAGCGGAGTTTACAAGTTGTAAATGAGCATTCCGAGCCTGTTTTTAACGCAGCAGGACCGACGCGCAGCAGATCGCCATCAACCCGGAACGCGGCGGATCTTGGCGCCGAGCAGTTGCAGCTTCTCTTCGATGCACTCGTAACCACGGTCGATGTGGTAAATGCGGTCGATCAGCGTATCGCCGTCAGCCACCAGCGCGGCCAGTACCAGACTCGCCGAGGCGCGCAGGTCGGTGGCCATAACAGGTGCGCCCTTGAGCTTGTCGACCCCGGTAACCACGGCCGTATTGCCTTCGACCAGGATATTGGCGCCCATGCGCAGCATCTCGTAGACGTGCATGAAACGGTTTTCGAACACGGTTTCGATGATGGTGCCAGTGCCTTCGGCCACCGCATTGAGGGCGATGAACTGCGCCTGCATGTCGGTGGGGAACGCCGGATAGGGAGCGGTGCGCAGGTTGACGGCTTTTGGGCGCTTACCCTTCATGTCCAGCTCGATCCAGTCCGGGCCGGTAGTGATTTCGGCGCCAGCCTCCTGCAGCTTGGCCAGCACGGCCTCCAGCGTCGAAGGGTCGGCGTCCTTGACCTTGACCCGGCCACCGGTAACGGCTGCCGCGACCAGGTAGGTACCGGTCTCGATACGGTCAGGCATGACGTTGAAACGCGCACCGTGCAGGCGCTCAACGCCGTCGATGATGATGGTATCGGTGCCGGCGCCCTGGATCTTCGCGCCCATGGCGATCAGGCAGTTGGCCAGGTCGACCACTTCAGGCTCACGCGCGGCGTTTTCCAGCACGCTGCGGCCCTTGGCCAGGGTCGCGGCCATCATGATGTTCTCGGTACCGGTCACGCTGACTACGTCGAAGAAGAAGTGCGCCCCGCGCAAGCCACCTTCCGGCGCCTTGGCCTTGATGTAGCCACCTTCGACATCGATGATCGCGCCCATGGCCTCGAGGCCACGGATGTGCAGATCGACCGGACGCGAACCGATGGCGCAACCACCGGGCAGCGCCACCTCGGCCTCACCGAAGCGGGCGACCATCGGGCCGAGCACCAGAATCGAGGCGCGCATGGTTTTTACCAGCTCGTAAGGCGCGACCAGGGTTTTGATCGCACGCGCATCAACTTCCACCGCCAGTTTTTCGTCGATCACCGGCTCGATGCCCATGCGGCCGAACAGCTCGATCATGGTGGTGATGTCGTGCAGGTGCGGCAGGTTGCAGATGGTGACGGGGGCGTCGCCCAGCAGGGTGGCCGCCAGAATCGGCAGAGCAGAGTTTTTCGCACCGGAAATGCGGATTTCGCCATCGAGGCGAGCGCCGCCGGTAATGATCAGTTTATCCATAGGAATCTCGTCGCCCGCAGGCTCAGGAACGCGCGGCCCAATCGGCCTGGCTGAAGAATTTCATGGTCACGGCGTGGATGCTGCCATCAGCGATCCAGGCATTGAGGTGGGCATAGATCTGCTGCTGACGCTTGACCGGGCTGAGGGCGGCCAGTTCGTCGCTGATCAGGTTGAGCTGGAAGTTGCAGCCTTCGCCTTCGACTTCCACCTGGGTATTCGGGAGTTTTTCCTCTAGGAGGCTTTTTACTTCTGCAGCCTGCATGCTCGACCTCGACTGACGCATTCGGGCACCTGAGCCCGCGGGTCGGCCATGATACAAAAAAGCCTCCCGCCTGCGAACCCCGCCAACACCGGTGCTGACGGAACGACGGAAGACGCTTCACGCTTGCAGCGACAGCAACTCCAGCAGGCCGCTGACCTGAGCGATCTCACGCATGTCGTCGGGCAGCGCACTGATTGTCAGCTCACGCCCTGCCTTGCGTGCATCACGCATGAATGCCAGCAACAGCGCCAGACCGACGCTGCTGGACTTTTCCACTGCGCTGCAGTCCAGTGCCAAACGCGTCGCGCTGCTGGCGGCGATCAGGCGTGCGCCCTGCTCACGCAGCAGTGGCCCGGTGCTGTAATCGAGCACGCCACTGAGCTGAAATTGCCCAGCGGCGCGCTCGCTGATGTTCGCCTGACTCACGATTCGCCTCGAGCCTGACGCGCCCTGGCAACGGTATCAGCCCAGGTGTCGATGACCTTATCCAGATCGTTGCGATTGTTCTGCATGGACTGAGCGAACTGATCGCGGAACAGCTTGCCGACATTGATGCCGTTGATCACCACGTTACGCAACTTCCAGCCGCCATCCATCGACACCATGGTGTAGGACAGCGGATAAACCGCGCCCTTGCCGTCACGAATCTCCATGCCGACCGACGTGCGCTCGCCTTCGGCTCTGCCACTGGCCGGCAGCACGCGAATGTCCTGATTGTTGTACTCGAGCAGGGCATTGCCATAGAACTGCATCAGGCTGCGCTTGAAGTTCTCCTGAAAGCGGCTCATCTGCTCAGGCGAGGCCTGGCGCGAGTAGCGCACGGTCATCACGCCACGGGCGATGCCATCGACATCCACCACTGGGCCGAGAATCTCGTTGAGCGAGTCGTAGAAAGCATTGGGGTTGCTTCGGTACTGCTCCTTGTTGGCCTTGAGGTCAGCCAGCAGGGTTTCGGTGGTTTGCTGCACCACTTCATGGGCGCTTGGCGCAGCGGTGGCCAGCAGCGGCATGGTAGCCAGCAACACCAGCAAGGAATTACGCACGGTTTTGAACATGTCAGGAGCCCTCATCAATTGGCTTCATCTTTATTGACCGAATTGAGCAGGAATTTGCCAATCAGGTCTTCCAGCACCAGCGAGGACTGCGTGTCGTGAATGGTGCTGCCGTCCTTGAGCACCTCCTCGTCACCACCAACGCTGATGCCGATGTATTTCTCACCGAGTAGCCCCGCAGTCAGGATCGACGCAGTGGAATCCTCAGGCAGGTTATTGACGCCACCATCGAGCTCCAGGGTCACCCGGCCCATGTAGCTGTCACGATCCAGATCGATCGCAGTGACCTTGCCGATGCTCACGCCGGCCATGGTGACCTTGGCGCGCACGGTCAGCCCGGCGATGTTGTCGAAATAGGCGTACACCTTGTAGGTATCGCCAGCACTGCCGACGCTCAGGCCACTGACGCGCAGGGCCAGCAACAGCAGGGCCAGCACACCGGCCATGAGGAACAGGCCGACACCAATCTCCAGCGTGCGGTTTTGCATCAGAAATCTCCAAACATCAAAGCGGTCAGAATGAAATCCAGGCCAAGTACGGCCAGCGAGGCGTACACCACGGTGCGCGTGGTCGCACGGCTGATGCCTTCGGAAGTGGGTTCACAGTCGTAGCCCTGGAATACGGCGATCCAGGTCACCACGAAGGCGAAGACGATGCTCTTGATCACGCCGTTGAGCACGTCGTCATAAAAGGAAACACTGTTCTGCATGTTCGACCAGAACGAGCCCTCGTAAACGCCCAGCCAATCCACGGCGACCATGGCCGCACCCCAGATGCCGACCACGCAGAAGATCATCGCCAGCAGCGGCATCGAGACGAAGCCGGCCCACAGCCGCGGCGCGACGATGTACTTGAGCGGGTCGACGCCAATCATCTCCAGGCTGGAAAGCTGCTCGGTGGACTTCATGTTGCCGATTTCGGCAGTCAGCGCCGAGCCGGCGCGGCCGGCGAACAGCAACGCGGTCACCACCGGGCCAAGTTCACGCAGCAGAGTCAGGGCGACCATCTGCCCAACAGCCTGTTCGGAGCCATAGCTGACCAGAATGTTGTAGCCCTGCAGGGCCAACACCATGCCGATGAAGATGCCGGACACAACGATGATCGCCAGCGACATGACGCCAACCGCGAACAGTTGCTTGATCAACAGCTGCAAAGGCTTGCCGGCACGGCTGCGCCCGAACAGCGCACTGACCAGAAACAGGACAGAGCGCCCCAGCGTCGCGACCACATCGATACCCGCACGACCGAACAGCCGCAGCCGTTCGAGCGGTGAATTTCTGCGCATCAACCTCTCCCCAACAGATCTTCGCGATAGTCCGGCGCTGGAAAATGAAACGGCACCGGCCCATCCGGAATGCCCTTCATGAACTGACGAATACGTGGATTATCCGACTCCATCAACTCGGCCGGAGTGCCCTGCCCCAACACCTGAGCATCACCGACGACATAGATGTAGTCGGCGATGCTGGCCGTTTCTGCAAGGTCGTGAGACACCACCACGCTGGTGATCCCCAGTGCATCGTTGAGCAGGCGGATCAGGCGCACCAGAACACCCATGGCGATGGGATCCTGGCCGACAAACGGCTCGTCATACAGCAGAATCTGCGGATCCAGAGCGATGGCTCGAGCCAGCGCGACACGGCGTTTCATGCCGCCAGATAGCTCGTCCGGCATCAGATCCAGCGCCCCGCGCAAGCCAACGGCCTGCAGTTTCATCAGGACGATGTCGCGGATCATTTCTTCAGGAAGCTTGGTGTGTACGCGCAGAGGGAATGCCACGTTCTCGAACACATCGAGATCGGTGAACAGCGCGCCGCTCTGGAACAGGACGCCCATCTGCTTGCGCATATCGAACAGTTCGTCGCGCGAGAGCTTCGGCAGACTGACGCCGTCGACGCGAACATCGCCTGCAGAAGGACGTAGCTCGGCAGCGATCAGGCGCAGCAGCGTGGTCTTGCCGCAGCCGGAGGGGCCCATGATGCCGGTGACCTTGCCGCGCGGAATGCGGATATCGACCTTGTCGAAAATCGATCGCGCGCCACGCTGAAAGCTGACGCCCTGCAACTCGATCGCGTACTCGTGCTCGGCGCTCATCTGAACTCCTTGAAAATAAGGCCTTCCTGGCAGACGCCGCCTCCAGAAGCGAAGACACGCGCCAGTTAGGGTCTGCTCCTGTTTCATCGCGAGCCGCGTTGCCGCGAGAAATGGTCCCCGGTTAGGCGCAGGACGCCGGTAATGGTCGCCCCTTGCCAAGTCCTGCAACGACAGCGGGGACCATTTCCCGCGCAACCCGGAGGGCCGGGCCTGTTTTGCCGCGATGCGGCGTTACTCGACGACTCATTTAGACGACTAAACTTCGCATCTCGTGCCTTGCCTCGCGGCAAAACAGGCTCCGGCGCGGCCGCGAGCGAAACGGGAGCAGACCCTATCGGGCCAAAATGGCCGCGAACTATAGCATTTGCCGAACATGCCGCCCAATAGCGCCCCAAAGCGGCGTTCAGACTTGCGACAGTTTCGACGTTGGCTCGTTGCACCGAGGGTGAGCGCGGGAAGCTTTTCCGTTTATAATCCCCGTCTTTTTTCGCCCGACAGCCTTACTCAATGAACCAGACCCGCGACCTGATTGATTCCGCGCAGCGCACCATCCGCCTCGAAATTGAAGCGGTGCAGGAGCTATTGCCCCGTATCAATGCCGACTTCATCAAGGCCTGCGAGCTGATTCTCAGCTGCAAGGGCCGCGTGGTCGTGGTTGGCATGGGCAAGTCCGGGCATATCGGCAACAAGATCGCCGCAACTCTGGCCAGCACCGGGACCACGTCGTTCTTTGTCCACCCGGCAGAAGCCAGCCATGGCGACATGGGCATGATCACCAAGGACGACATCGTTCTGGCACTCTCGAACTCGGGCTCGACCGCCGAGATCGTTACCCTGCTGCCACTGATCAAGCGCCTCGGTATCCGCCTGATCAGCATGACCGGTAACCCTGAGTCGCCGCTGGCCAAGGCCGCCGAGGTCAATCTGGATGCACGCGTCTCGCAGGAAGCCTGCCCGCTGAACCTGGCACCCACTTCCTCGACCACTGCCAGCCTGGTACTGGGCGACGCCCTGGCTATCGCCCTGCTCGAAGCGCGCGGCTTCACCGCCGAAGACTTCGCCTTCTCCCATCCGGGCGGCGCCCTTGGCCGGCGCCTGCTGCTCAAGGTAGAGAACGTGATGCACAGCGGCGAGAGCCTGCCTCAAGTCACCCGCGGCACCTGCCTGCGTGACGCCCTGCTGGAAATGACCCAGAAGGGCCTGGGTATGACCACCGTCCTAGAGGCTGATGGCCATCTGGCCGGGATCTTCACCGATGGCGACCTGCGCCGCGCACTGGACAAGGGTATCGATGTACGCGATGCCCGGATCGATGACGTGATGACGCTGCATGGCAAGACCATTCGCGCCGAGATGCTCGCCGCCGAAGCCCTGAAGATCATGGAAGACAACAAGATCAGCGCCCTGGTGGTAGTCGACGGTGATGATCGCCCGATCGGCGCGTTCAACCTCGGCGATCTGCTGCGCGCGGGAGTGATGTAATGAACGAACTACTGCAACGCGCACGCGCCGTGAAACTGGCGATCTTCGACGTCGATGGCGTATTGACTGACGGCCGCCTGTACTTTCTCGAAGACGGCAGCGAGTTCAAGACCTTCAACACACTCGACGGCCACGGTATCAAGATGCTGATCAACTCGGGCGTGCGCACTGCCATCATCAGCGGACGCAAGACCCCGGTAGTCGAACGCCGCGCCAACAACCTCGGTATCCAGCATCTGTTTCAGGGCCGAGAGGACAAACTCGTGGTGCTCGACGGCCTGCTCGCCGAACTCGGCCTAAGCTATGAAGAGGTCGCCTATCTGGGCGACGATCTGCCGGATCTTCCAGTGATCCGCCGGGTCGGATTGGGCATGGCCGTGGCCAGCGCCGACAGCTTCGTCCGCCAGCATGCCCACGGCGTAACCCAGGCGCGCGGCGGTGATGGTGCGGCGCGGGAATTCTGCGAACTGATCATGCGTGCCCAAGGCACACTGGATGCGGCCCAAGCCGCCTACCTGTAGAGAACAGCATGCCGCGTAAAATCCTCAATACCCTGATCTTTGCTCTGATTGCAGTCGTCGTGGCCGCACTCGGTTACTGGAACCTTGCCCCGGACAGCGCGCGCCTGACCCAGCAGGCCAGCGATGACAACGTCGTCGACTTCTATGCAGTAGGCGCGCGTACCGTGCAGTTCCAGGATGACGGCAAACTGCACTACCGCATGACCGCGGACAAGCTCGAACACATCAAAAGCACCGATATCACCCTGATCGATACCCCCAAGCTGAAGCTATATCGCGGCACCGAGCTGCCCTGGGAAGTCACCAGTCAGCGTGCCGAAGTCTCGCCCGGCGGCGTCGAGGTAGAACTGATCGACGACGTGCGCATCGCCCGCACCGACGCCAAGAACCGTCCAACCATCATCACCAGCAGCCGCATGACCGTTATTCCTGACAAGGAATATGCGCAGACCGAGCAAGCCGTTAGAATCGTCGCGGCCAACGGGGTAACCACGGCACAAGGAATGAAAGCGTACTTGAATGACGGCAGGATGCTCCTGCAGTCCAACGTAAGAGGCCAGCATGAGGTTCGTTAATACCCTCCCCCTGATTCTCAGCCTCGGCGCCGCATTGGGAAGCGCGGCTGCCTGGGCACTGCCATCGGATCGCGATCAACCGATTCGCATCCAGGCCGACAGCGCAGAACTGGATGACCGACAAGGTGTAGCCGTCTACCGCGGCGATGTGATCATCACTCAGGGCACCCTGAAGATCACGGGCGACACTGTCACCATCACCCAGACCGCCAGTGGCGACATCGACGTCTTCACATCGGTCGGCAATCTGGCCTACTACGAGCAGAAGCCGGCTGTGGACAAGGACATCGTCAAGGCCTACGGCAAAACCATCCAGTACTTCGCCAGCAATGAGCGCATCGTACTGATCGACCAGGCCAAGGTGATTCAGGAAGGTAATACCTTCGAAGGCGAGAAGATCGTCTACGACACCCGCCGCCAGATCGTAAACGCCGGTCGCGCTACAGGCGGCAACGTCAGCACACCGCGCCCGCGTATCGACATGGTCATCCAACCGAAGAACAAACCCGCGGATCAGCAGCAGTAATGGCCATTCTCAAAGCCCAACACCTGGCGAAAAGTTACAAGAGCCGCCAGGTCGTGCGTGACGTCAGCCTGAGCATCGAAAGCGGTCAGATCGTTGGCCTGCTCGGCCCCAATGGTGCCGGCAAGACCACCTGCTTCTACATGATTGTCGGCCTGGTGCGCGCCGACCAAGGCCGCGTGCTTATCGACGACCTCGACGTCAGTCATCAGCCCATGCATGGCCGTGCTCGCGCGGGCATCGGCTACCTGCCGCAGGAAGCGTCGATCTTCCGCAAACTGTCGGTGGCCGACAACATCATGGCCATTCTCGAAACGCGCAAGGACCTAGACCGCGCCGGACGCCAGGCGGAGCTGGAAAACCTGCTGCAGGAATTCCATATCCACCATATCGCCGACAGCCTCGGCATGAGCCTGTCCGGCGGTGAGCGACGCCGCGTAGAGATTGCCAGAGCCCTGGCGACCAACCCCAAGTTCATTCTGCTCGACGAACCCTTTGCAGGTGTCGACCCGATTTCGGTTGGCGACATCAAGCAGATCATCCATCACCTCAAGACCAAGGGCATCGGCATTCTGATCACCGATCACAACGTGCGCGAAACTCTGGATATCTGCGAAACCGCCTACATCGTCAACGATGGGCAACTGATCGCCGAAGGTGACGCCGAGACCATCCTCGCCAACCAGACGGTGAAAGAGGTGTACCTGGGCCACGAATTCCGCCTGTGACAGGCTGCATGAAAACTACTGCGCTCGGTGTTGCTGCGTTAAAAACAACCTCGAAATGCTCATTTACAGTCGTAAACTGCGCTTTCTCGCTTGTTTTTGCCTTGCCTCACCTTCGCTCGCTACGCTTTCACACAGCCTGTAGGCCGCACATTTTTTCGCTACAGAAATATTGCAACCCCTAGGCAAAAACGAGAAATTCAGGCATATAATTTGCTTCCTGGCGGCGCTTCGGCGCCCTGATGTGGAAGGCGTAACTCGCCAGTAAATTAAGGTCTGCAATGAAACCATCGCTAGTCCTCAAGATGGGCCAGCAGCTGACGATGACCCCGCAGCTGCAACAGGCTATCCGCCTCCTCCAACTGTCTACTCTGGACCTGCAACAGGAAATCCAGGAGGCGCTGGAGTCCAATCCCATGCTCGAGCGCCAGGAAGAAGGCGACGACTTCGACAACAGCGATCCAATGGCTGATGGCGCCGAAAGCGCCACTCCGACCCCGAACAAGGAAGAGAGCTACCAGGAAACCACCCCGACGGTGGATAACCTGGAAGAAGGCGACTGGGGCGAGCGTATTCCCAACGAGCTGCCCGTCGACACAGCCTGGGAAGACATCTACCAGACCAGCGCCAGCAGCCTGCCCAGCAACGATGATGACGAGTGGGACTTCACCACTCGCACCTCCAGCGGCGAAAGTCTGCACAGCCACCTGCTCTGGCAACTGAACCTGGCGCCCATGTCGGACAAGGATCGCCTGATCGCGGCCACCCTGATCGACTGCATCAACAACGACGGCTACCTCGAAGAAACCCTCGAGGAAGTGACCGAATCCTTCGACCCCGAACTGGATGTCGAACTGGATGAAGTGGAAGTGGTGCTGCACCGCATCCAGCAGTTCGAACCAGCAGGTATCGGCGCCCGTGACCTGCGCGAATGCCTGCTCCTGCAACTGCGTCAGTTGCCCGCCAACACCCCCTGGCTGAGCGAAACCCAGCGCGTGGTCGGCGATTATCTGGAACTGCTCGGCAGCCGCGATTACGCCCAGCTGATGCGCCGCACCAAGCTCAAGGAAGACGAACTGCGCCAGGCCATCGACCTGATCCAGCGCCTGAATCCGCGTCCGGGTTCGCAGATCGAATCCAGCGAGCCGGAATACGTCGTGCCCGACGTGATCGTGCGCAAGCACAATGAGCGCTGGCTGGTGGAACTGAATCAGGAGGCGATGCCGCGCCTGCGCGTCAACCCGCAGTATGCCGGCTTCGTCAAACGCGCCGATTCCAGTGCCGATAACACCTTCATGCGCAACCAGTTGCAAGAGGCCCGCTGGTTCATCAAGAGCCTGCAGAGCCGCAACGAAACGCTGATGAAGGTAGCCACGCAGATCGTCGAGCACCAGCGTGGCTTCCTCGACTACGGCGACGAGGCGATGAAGCCTCTGGTATTGCATGACATCGCCGAGGCGGTGGGTATGCACGAGTCGACCATTTCACGCGTTACCACGCAGAAATTCATGCACACCCCGCGTGGCATTTACGAGCTGAAATATTTCTTCTCCAGCCACGTCAGCACCTCTGAAGGCGGCGAATGCTCGTCCACCGCGATCCGCGCGATCATCAAAAAACTGGTTGCAGCAGAAAACGCGAAAAAGCCGTTGAGCGACAGCAAGATCGCTGGTTTACTGGAGGCACAAGGCATCCAAGTCGCCCGTCGGACGGTCGCCAAGTATCGCGAGTCCCTCGGCATAGCGCCCTCGAGTGAGCGCAAACGACTGATGTAGGCCAGATTGACTGAAGGCCTAAAGCCTTCAGGCCAAAGTGTTCCGGCGGCGGGTCGAACCAGACCCGTCTCTTACACAAGGCAACAAGGAGAAAGCGGTATGCAAGTCAACATCAGTGGACATCAGCTGGATGTGACCGACGCCCTGCGTGACTATATCGGCGAGAAACTGGGCCGACTGGAACGCCACTTCGACAAGATCACCAACGTACAGGTGACCATGGAGGTCGAAAAACTCAAGCAGAAGATCGAAGCCACCCTGCACATCGCCGGCGGCGAAGTCGTCGCCAACGCCGAACATCAGGACATGTACGCTGCCATCGACCTGTTGGCCGATAAACTCGACCGTCAACTCATCAAGCACAAGGAAAAGCAGCTCGAACGCCTGCAAGGCGCCACGGCCCGCTGACATTCCCTATCCATGATCCGACTTGAAAATATCCTGACCCCCGGCCGTTCCCTGGTGAACGTGCCGGGCGGCAGCAAAAAACGTGTGCTCGAACAGATCGCCAATCTGGTTGCACGCGATCTGCCCGACCTGGATGCCCAGGACATCTTCGAAAGCCTTATCGCCCGCGAGAAGCTTGGCTCCACCGGCTTCGGCAACGGCATTGCCATTCCCCACTGCCGCCTGGCTGGCTGCAGTGCCCCGATCAGTGCAGTCCTGCACCTGGAGACGGCAGTCGACTTCGACGCCATCGACGGCGTGCCGGTCGATCTGCTGTTCGTACTTCTGGTGCCGGAGGCGGCAACCGATGCGCACCTCGAACTGCTGCGCCAGATCGCCAGCATGCTCGATCGCCAGGATGTACGTGAACGTCTGCGCCAGGCCAACAGCGGCGAAGATCTCTTTCAGGTCGTCGTGGACATTCAGAACGGTCAATAAACATGCGCCTGATCATCGTCAGCGGTCGCTCGGGCTCGGGCAAGAGCACCGCCCTCGATGTACTTGAGGACAACGGTTTCTACTGTATCGACAACCTGCCAGCCGGCCTGCTGCCGGATCTTGCCGAGCGCTTCCTGCCGCATAGCGACATGCTGCTGCCGCAGGTGGCCGTCTCCATCGATGCGCGCAACCTGCTGAGCCAGCTCAAGCGCTTCCCGGAGCTGCTCGATGAAGTGCGCAAACGCAACATCCGTTGCGATGTGCTCTATCTCGATGCCGAAGACGAAACCCTGCTCAAGCGTTTTTCCGAAACCCGCAGACGCCACCCGCTGACCAACGACAACCGCTCGCTGGCCGAGGCCATCGCTTACGAGAGCCAACTGCTGGCTCCGATCACCGATCGTGCCGATCTGAAGATCGATACCACCCGGCTGAATCTCTATCAGTTGCGTGACACCCTCAAGCTGCGCCTGCTGGGCCAGACCCAGACCGGCACCGCCTTTCTCGTCGAATCCTTCGGTTTCAAACGTGGCATGCCAGTGGACGCCGACTTAGTGTTCGATGCGCGCTGCTTGCCCAATCCTTACTGGAAACCTGAGCTGCGCGACCATTCCGGGCTGGATCAACCGGTGATCGACTATCTGGCCGCGCAACCGGAGGTCGAAGAGATGTATCAAGACATCCTCGCCTATCTGGAAAAATGGCTACCACGCTTCGCCGCCAGCAACCGCGCCTATGTCACCATCGCCATTGGCTGCACCGGCGGCCACCACCGTTCGGTGTACCTGGCCAACCGCCTGAGCCAGGCACTCAAAGACTCGCTGAAGAACGTCCAGGTGCGTCACCGCGACCTCAGCTAAGGAATCCTGCCGCGATGCCAGCACGTGAAATCACCATCATAAACAAACTTGGCCTGCATGCCCGCGCCGCAGCGAAGTTCGTCGGCGTGGCAAGCACCTACCCCTGCCAGGTGCGCATCGGCCGCAGCGCCGACAGCCTGGTAGACGGCAAGAGCATCATGGCGGTGATGATGCTGGCAGCCGGCAAGGGCACCCCGGTGCATCTGTACACCGAGGGCGAGCAGGACGAACCAGCTCTGGACGCTCTGGTCGCGCTGATCGACAACTACTTCGACGAAGGCGAGTAACCCCTCCTGATAAAAACGACAAGGCCACCCGCAGGTGGCCTTGTCGTTTCTGCCAACTCAACTGCCAGCGACAGTCATTTTCTCGATCAGCACCGAGCCAGTACAGATATTGCCACGGCGTTCGAGGTCACGACCGACTGCAACGACCTGACGGAACATGTCGCGCAGATTGCCGGCGATGGTTACCTCCTGCACCGGGAACTGGATCTCGCCGTTCTCGACCCAGAAGCCCGCCGCGCCACGCGAGTAATCGCCCGTCACCAGATTCAGCCCCTGGCCCATCAGCTCAGTAACCAGCAGGCCGCGGTCCATGCGGCGAATCAGCGCCTGCTGATCCTCATCGCCATGGGTGACGAAGAGATTGTGCACGCCGCCGGAGTTTGCAGTACTCGGCAAACCCAGCTTGCGCCCGGAATAGGTACCCAGCACGTAGGACACCAGCTCGCCCTTTTCCACGAACGGCTTGGCGTAGGTGGCCAGGCCATCGCCATCGAAAGTCGCGCTACCCAGCGCACGCGGCAGATGCGGGCGCTCGTCAAGGGTCAGCCACTCGGGGAACAGGCGCTGACCGAGGGCGCCTTCGAGGAACGAGGACTGGCGATACAGGTTGCCACCCGAGATTGCCGCCAGCAGGTGGCTGAACAGTCCACCAGCCAATTCGGCAGCGAACAGCACCGGTACTTCACAAGTCGGTACCGGGCGCGCACCAAGACGGCTGACCGCGCGCTCGGCGGCGCGCTGGCCGATGCCCTTGGCATCGGCCAGCAGTTCACCCTGACGATTGACGTCGTACCAGTAGTCGCGCTGCATCTGCCCATCGCCCTCGGCGATCATCACGCAGCTGAGGCTGTGGCGGGTGCTGGCGTAACCGCCGACGAAACCGTGGCTGTTGCCATACACACGGCAGCCCTGGTGGGTATTGAGGCTGGTGCCATCGGCGTTCTTAATTCGTTTGTCTGCCGCGAAAGCCGCGGCCTCACAGGTCAGCGCCTGCTCCACCGCCTGCTCCGGGGTGATCGACCAGGGATGATAGAGATCCAGCTCGGGCAGCTCGCGCGCCATCAGCGCGGCATCGGCCAGACCGGAGCACTCGTCCTCGCTGGTATGTTTGGCAATCGCCAGGGCCGCTGCCACAGTCTCACGAATGGCCTCGATACCGGTGGCCGAGGTGCTGGCCGAGCCCTTGCGCTGGCCTACGTACAGCGTGATGCCGAAACCCTGGTCGCGATTGAACTCGACGGTCTCCACCTCACCCTGACGCACCGTGGTGGACAGCCCCTGACCAGCCGAAACCGCCACCTCGCAAGCACTGGCGCCCTGGCGCCTGGCTTCGGCGAGAATGGCCTCGACCTGCTCTTGCAGCATTGGCAAGGCCTGCGGCCCGATACGTTCTACTTCACTCATAACCACTCCCGATTCTCTTGGCGCAGGCACTCTTTATACGAAACCCAAGGCCTACTCTCGACTCCCCGCCCACAGGCCGGCAGTCACGGTTACTGCTATCATGGCGGCGTTTCCCTCTGGACCCACCCCATGTCTGATTCCTACGACGACTTCTCCCTGGAGAAGAGCAAATCCCAGGTCAAACGCGAACTGCATGCCCTGCAGGACCTTGGCGAGCGACTGACCACGCTCAAGGCGGATCTGCTGGCCAAGATGCCGCTGACCGATGCCTTACGCCGCGCCCTCGCCGAAGCGCCGAAACATACCGCCAATGCCGCGCGCAAACGCCACATCCAGTTCATCGGCAAGCTGATGCGTGAACAGGATGTCGACGCGATCGTTGCCATGCTCGACCAGGTGGACAGCTCCACCCGCGAGTACAATGAGCGCTTCCACACTCTCGAACGCTGGCGCGACCGCCTGATCGCCGAAGGCGACAGCGCGCTGGAGAGCTTCGTCGAGCTCTACCCGGACGCTGATGTTCAGCACCTGCGCGGTCTGGTTCGTCATGCTCAGCACGAAGCCGCGCGCAACAAGCCGCCAGCGGCCGCGCGCAAGGTGTTCAAGTACATCCGCGAGCTCGATGAAATCCACCGCGGCTTGCGTTGAGCCTTCATCGCATCAGGCACCGGTGCCGCCTACGGTGATCGCGTCGATCTTCAGCGTTGGCTGCCCGACGCCCACCGGCACCGACTGACCGTCCTTGCCGCAAGTGCCGACGCCGCTGTCCAGCGCCAGATCATTGCCGACCATGGACACGCGGCTCATCGCCTCCGGACCATTGCCAATCAGAGTGGCGCCCTTGACCGGCGCGGTGATCTTGCCGTCCTCGATCAGGTAGGCCTCGCTGGTGGAGAACACGAACTTGCCGCTGGTGATATCGACCTGGCCGCCACCCAGATTGGCGCAGTAGATGCCCTTCTTCACCGAGCGGATGATTTCCTCTGGATCGCTCTCCCCCGCCAGCATGTAGGTGTTGGTCATGCGCGGCATCGGCAGGTGCGCGTACGACTCGCGACGACCGTTTCCGGTAGCGGCCACACCCATCAGGCGCGCGTTGAGCTTGTCCTGCATGTAGCCCTTGAGCACACCGTTCTCGATCAGCGTGGTGCACTGGGTTGGCGTGCCTTCGTCATCGACGCTGAGCGAACCGCGACGCCCGGCCAGGGTGCCGTCGTCGACGATGGTGCACAGGTTGGAGGCGACCTTTTGGCCGACCTGGCCGCTGTAGGCCGAGCTGCCTTTGCGGTTGAAGTCGCCTTCCAGGCCATGGCCGACCGCTTCATGCAACAGGACGCCGGACCAGCCCGCGCCCATCACCACCGGCATGCTACCGGCAGGCGCAGCGATGGCCTCCAGGTTGACCAGCGCCTGGCGCAGCGCCTCGCGGGCGTAACCCATGGCGCGATCTTCTTCCAGGAAATAGCGGTAGTCGGTGCGTCCGCCACCGCCATGCCCACCGCGCTCGCGACGGCCGTTCTGCTCGACGATGACGCTGACGTTGAAACGCACCAGCGGGCGGATATCGGCACTCAGGCTGCCGTCATGCGCCGCCACCAGAATACGATCCCAGACTCCAGCCAGGCTGACGGTAACCTGTTTGATACGCGGGTCGAGCGCACGCGTGGCGCGGTCGATACGCTGCAGCAGCTCGACCTTCTCGGCGCGGCCCATGACGTCCAGCGGATTGCCCTCGGCATACAGCTGGGTCACTTGCGGGCTGACGAAAGCCTGCACGCGGCCCTGCTGGCCGGCGCGCGAGATCGAACGTGCGGCTTGGGCGGCTTGCGTCAGCGCATCGAGGCTGATGGCATTGCTGTAGGCGAAGCCGGTTTTCTCACCGGACTGGGCACGCACCCCAACCCCCTGATCGAGGTTGAAACTGCCTTCCTTGACGATGCCATCCTCCAGCACCCAGGTTTCCGAGACCTGGCTTTGAAAGTACAGATCGGCGGCATCGATGCCAGGCCCTGCGACGTCGCCCAGCACGCTGCTGAGGCTGTCGAAAGTCAGGTTACCGGGTGCAAGCAGATGCTCGCTGACGGATTGCAACATCGTATTCATGGTCACTCCACAACGATCGGACGCGGTACGTCCGACAAGGAAAAACGGCGGTGCTGCTGCACCGGCATACGTTGGCGAATGCTCGCCTGCTCGGCGGCATCGCGAGGAGCCAGCAAGGCCCCATCCCCCTGAGCCTGCTCGGCCAGCACCTGACCCCATGGGTCGATGATTGCCGAATGGCCGAACGTCAAACGCTGACCGGGGTGTTCACCGCCTTGCCCGGCTGCCAGCACATAGCACTGGGTTTCGATGGCGCGAGCGCGGGTCAAGACCTGCCAGTGCGCCGCACCAGTCACCGCAGTGAACGCCGCCGGCACGCTGATCATCTCGGCGCCGGCCTCGCGAAGCGCACTGAACAGCTCAGGGAAGCGCAGGTCGTAGCATACGGTCAGCCCCAAGCGCCCCACGGGGGTATCCGCCACCACGACACGCTGGCCATGGGCAAAATCATCCGACTCGCGATAACGGCCCCGGTTGTCGGCCACGTCGACATCGAACAGATGCAGTTTGTCGTAACGAGCGGCACGCTCGCCCTGATCATCGATCAACAGCGAGCAGGCGCGCGGTTTGCCGTCGGCATCATCGTCCGGGGGCAGCGGCAAGGTACCGGCCACTATCCATAAACTGAGGTCACGCGCAGCGCGTTTCAACCAGGGCAGTATCGGCCCCTCGCCCAATGCCTCGGCACGCCCGATGGCAGCCAGGTCACGGCGCCCCATGGCCGCGAAGTTCTCTGGCAGCACGGCAAGGCGCGCACCACCCTGGGCGGCACGCTCCAGCAGGCGACGAGCCAGGCGCAGATTGGTTTGCACGTCGTCCTGGCTGACCATCTGGATTACGGCGAGATTCATGGCGACACTCTATGCGGCTTGATGTAACAGCCTACGCCAAGACGTAACCTCATTGCGGTTTTTCGAAGGGCTTGTCGAAGCTGATCTCCGGGTCCTGCAGCGGACCCTTGACGTCGTACTGCACACTGGCAAAGCGGGCGACCTTGTCGCCGAGCAATTTGTCCACCACGAACAGCGCCCCACCAATCGCCGGAGCGCCGACGATCAACGCCGCCAGCGGCAGGTTGTTGGTCACCGGCAGGGTCACCAACAGCTTGGCGTCGATACGTTCGTTGCGCACATCGATCTTGCCATTAAGCTCGAGGTTGCTCGAAGGCCCAGTCATGGTGATCGGCTCATTGGTCACGAGTAAACCATCAGTGGCCTGCAGGTTGCCTTTGACCCGATCGTAGCTCAGGCCCTTGCCCAGCAAATCGGAGAAGTCCAAGCGAAGACGGCGACCGATGGAGTTGAAGTTGAGTACACCGAAGACGCGTAGTGCCTGTGCAGACCCCTGCACTTCGACGAACTGACCTTTGCGCAGCGAAGGATCGAGGTTACCGCTGAAGCGCTTCAGCGAAAACCACGCGGGTGACCCCGGCCAGTTGCCATCAGCATCCAGGCGGAAGCTCTCGCTGGTCACGCTAGGCGCATACCCCCAAGCTTGCAGTACCTCACCCAGATCCTTGCCCTGTAGACGCCCCTTGTACCAGCTCTGCGTGTTGCCTGGCGTGCCTCGCCAACCGGCGCTACCACCGATTTTCAGCCCCTGCAGGTCAAGGTCAAGCTCATCGAAACGCACGCCCAGCGCTTCCGGGCGTACCTTGAGCGACCAGGCGCCCAGTACCTTGTCACCGCGCTGCACGCGTTGGATGGCGATATCCAGCGCCGGAATCTGCCGAGGGTCGATATCGGCCAGAGGATCAGGTGCATCGCTGGCCTTGGTCGCCTCAGGATCTGGCGCTGGTAACCGCACGTGCTGCAGATCGATACGTATAGGCACACCCTCGGCATCGGCCAACAGCACACGTCCGGCCGCCAGCTCGCTGTCGAGTTGCAAGGCCCAACCCTGGCCTTCTCGCGCCAGACCAAGGGTCAGCTGTTCGACCTCTTGGCCAAAGCCGCGGAAACGCCCGATATCCAGTCGCGCACTGCGAAACAGGCGCTGGCTGTCGGCATCCACCTTGACCGGATGATTGCTGCCGAGCTGCTTCCAGGCGTCCAGGTCCAGCTCATCCAGATGCCCACGCACACGCAAGCCCTGACCAGGAGGCAGCCCTGCAGCACCGCCGCCGAGCACCACTTCGCCTCGGCCGTCTGCCAACGCGCCCGGAGGTGCTGCCAGACTCAAGCTGGCCAGATCAGCGTAATCCGCCCAATAACGGCGCTCGCGTCCGGAAAGGGTCATGCGCCAACTGGCATCACGCTCCTGCTGCGCCGTCTTGCCGAAAGGCGCGGGTAGATCGACCGCCACACCGCGCAGGTTGGAATCGACACGCAGCTTGCTGTCATCGCCATCCAGGGTCAGGCGCAGGCGATAAGGCAGCAGTCCGCTGACTGGCAGCTTCTGCGGCCCGCCCAGCCACTGGCTGAGGGTATCGACCTGGACCTGTCCACGCAGGTCGAAAACCGTACGTGCCTGCCCACGCGCGCCCTCGGCGCTGATCTTGCCGCGCACCTGACGCCCGAAGACCTCGGCGCGAACATCCGGCGCGCTCAGCCCGGCAGCGCTGTCGAAGCGAAATGCGCCTTGAACCTTGCTCAGTTGCAGATCGGGATTGGCCAATTTGAGGCTTGCACCCTCGGTGGCGAAGTCCACCACCACACCAGGCGGCTGCCCCTTCTGCAACGGAATATCCAGCTGCAGACGGCCAGCCAGAGGCCCTTCACCTTGCCAACCGGCAAAGATTTCTGCGGTTCCCAGAGGCGCTTCCTGCAACAGTTTGATAGCGTCAGTCAGGCTGCTCTGCACCTTGCCGTCGAGCTGCAGACGTGGTGGTTTGCCGTCGTGCAACAGCGGAATATTGGCCACGACATCGCTGACCTGGCTTTCCTGCAAGCGCCCGCTCTGCAGGCGCACGCGCACTGCATCGTCTTCGATCAGCACCTCACCCACGCCCTCGCGCAACGCAGGCCAACCGGGCTGGAAGGCCAGCTCGGCATCCCTGACCTTGAAGAACAGACTGAGGCTGCGCGCGCCCAATGGCGCCCCCTTGTTCAGCGAGCCCTGATACTGGAAGTAGCCTTCTTCGACGTGGCCCGCACGGATGGCCGTCTTCAGCCAATGATCGAGCTCGGCGCTCATGCCGGGCGCGCGGCTCGGCAGGTACTTCTCAGTGTAGGACGCATCGCCGTCGCGCATACCGACGCGCAGGTCCATGTAGTCCTCGGCCTCGGGGTCATGCAACAGGCGGATCAGCATGTCTCCAGCGACCTGCCCCTCCTCGCCATCCACACGCATGTAGGGGCTGTACAAGGTCAGGCCGGTTTCACTCCAGTCCCAACTCAACCGGGCCTGAGCATGGCGGTAGCGCCAGGGCTTGGGAAACAGCTGATCCAGGTGCAGGGCGAAATTTTCGCTGTTCAGGCGCAGCTCGCCCTGGAACATATTGCCCGAGGCACTGCCAGTGACGTTCTCGGCGGCCGGCGCGCCGTGATAGGCCTGAATGCCCACCTTGTCCAGATTGGCGGCGAACTGCAGGCGTTCGGCGCCTTCACGCCGAGGGTAGTAATCGAGTAGCAGGTTGTTGATCGCACCAACCGGCGCCAGCTCGTCCAGGACATCGCGGGCTTTGTCGGGCATCGGCACCAGCGCCTGCACCAGCGGCGCCCAGGCCGCAAGATCAAGACGATCAGCAGTCAGTGCCCAGCGCTCGTCAGCCTCGCCCACATCCTTTTGCTTCAGGTTCAGGTGCAATTCGCCGATGCGCTGCTCACCATTGGTCAGGGCCAGGGAGTCGATCTGCGCCCGCACGCCCTGCTTGTCTTGAGCGAAGAAGGCATTGAAAGCCAGGTCCTTGAGCGTCACCGCTTCATGCTTGGCCTGGCCGCCGACCAGCTCGGGGGCATGCAGGCGCAAGGCGCCCTTGTCCAGGGCCAGGCCATGGCCCTCCAGCCACAGCTCTCCACCAGCCTGCAGACGCTGTAACTGCCAGTCACCGAGCAGCGATTTCGGCAGCCAGGCAGCCCAGTCGCTCTGCGGCAGGCTTAGATAAAGCTCGGATTGTGCCTCGCGCCAACTCTCGGGCTGCATGCGCGTGCGCAAACGCAGCGCCACCGGTTGCCCATCAGGCAGCAGCAGGCGGCCGTCGAGACGCTGAGTGTTGTTGCCATAGCGCAGGCTCAGATTGACGTAGCTGAGCAGCAGCGGCTCCTGATCCAGCGGCTGCACCACCACACGGCTGTCGAGCAGACTGATGCGATGCACGATTTGCAACTGTTCCAGTAGCTGCTCGACATTCACCTCGGGACCGCTGCGCTGCGGCACCCCTTGTAACTGCCAGCCACCTTCGGCGTTCTGCTGTACGTTCAGCTGCAGACCGTCGAACTGCAGGTGGGCGATGCGCGGCTGGCGTGCCAGCAGGCTACCGCCCACGTCCGGCACCAGTTGTACCCGCTCCAGGCTCAAGCCTTCCTCGTCGCTACCCAGACGCACATCATGCGCCTCCAGCACAGGGGCAAAACCCTGCCAACGGCCTTCGAGGCGACCGATGCGCACCGGTACACCCAACTGGGCCGTGGCACGGTCTTCCAGCTCGAGCCGATATTCGGCTACTAACGGCACCAGCTCACGGCCCAGGCTGACGTACAGCGCCGCCAGCACCAGACCAGCGGCGCATAGACCGAGGCCCCAGCGCAGCAGCGCCGAAAAGAGGCGCGCCAGGGCGCTCACCTCGGCAGTCCCCGCGCTCAGAGCAGCACCACGTCGTACTGTTCCTGGGAATACATGGTTTCCACCTGGAACTTGATGGTACGTCCGATGAAGGCTTCCAGATCGGCGACGTTGCCCGACTCTTCATCGAGCAGGCGATCGACCACCTTCTGATTGGCCAGCACTCGGTAACTTTCCGCCTGGTAGGCACGGGCCTCGCGCAGAATCTCGCGGAAAATCTCGTAGCAGATGGTCTCCGGCGTCTTCAACTTGCCGCGCCCCTGACAGGCGCTGCAGGGCTCGCAGAGAATCTGCTCGAGACTTTCGCGCGTGCGCTTGCGGGTCATCTGCACCAGGCCGAGTTCGGTGATGCCGATGATGTTGGTCTTGGCGTGATCACGCTCGAGCTGCTTTTCCAGGGTGCGCAGCACCTGGCGCTGATGCTCTTCATCTTCCATGTCGATGAAGTCGATGATGATGATGCCGCCCAGGTTGCGCAGGCGTAGCTGACGGGCAATCGCGGTAGCGGCCTCGAGGTTGGTCTTGAAGATGGTTTCCTCGAGCGTGCGATGGCCGACGAAGGCGCCAGTGTTGACGTCGATGGTGCTCATCGCCTCGGCAGGGTCGACCACCAGATAGCCGCCGGACTTCAGCGGCACCTTGCGCTCCAGTGCGCGCTGGATTTCATCCTCGACACCGTACAGATCGAAGATCGGCCGCTCGCCGGGGTAATGTTCGAGGCGGTCGGCAATCTCCGGCATCAGCTCGGCAACGAACTGGGTGATTTTCTGGAAGGTTTCCCGCGAGTCCACTCGAATCTTCTCGGTACGCGGGCTGACCAGGTCACGCAAGGTACGCAGCGCCAGGGACAGGTCTTCGTAGATCACCACAGGCGCCTTGGCATTCTGGATCTGCGCGCCTATCTGATCCCAGAGGCGACGCAAATAACGGATGTCGATCAGAATTTCATCAGCGCCAGCACCCTCGGCTGCGGTGCGCAGGATGAAGCCGCCGGCCTCCTCGATGCCTTCGGCGGCGACGCAATCGGCGACCACCTGCTTGAGGCGCTCACGCTCGGCCTCATCTTCGATCTTCAGGGAAATACCGACATGACTGGTGCGTGGCATGTACACCAGATAGCGCGAAGGGATGGACAACTGCGTGGTCAGGCGCGCGCCCTTGCTGCCGATGGGGTCCTTGGTGACTTGCACCACCAGGCTCTGCCCTTCGTGAACCAGGGCGCTGATCGGCTCCACCGCCGCTCCTTCGCGGGTGGAAATCTCGGAAGCATGAATGAAGGCCGCACGCTCCAGGCCAATATCGACGAAAGCCGCCTGCATGCCAGGCAGCACGCGCACCACTTTGCCCTTGTAGATGTTGCCGACGATGCCGCGCTTCTGTGTACGCTCGACGTGCACTTCCTGCAGCACGCCGTTTTCCACCACCGCCACGCGCGACTCCATCGGCGTGATATTGATCAGAATCTCTTCGCTCATGCATCCATCCTGGTGATCATGCCGGCCGGGCTACTGCACCGCCCCGCGGACTCAAGCTTTCGGGCACGTCCAAAAACTACTCTATGCTGCCACCGCCTGGGTTCTTAGCGCGGCCCTTTCGCCGGCAACTGCCAGCAGGCAATACCGAATTCGCCAAGCAGCTCCGCAGTTTCGCACAGCGGCAGACCGACCACTGCTGAATAGCTGCCCTGCAATCGGTTGACGAACACGGCCGCCAACCCCTGGATACCATAACTTCCCGCTTTGTCACATGGCTCGCCGCTGGCCCAGTACGCTTCGATTTCCGCCTCGCTGATAGGACGAAAGCTCACCTCACTGCTGACCACTCGCGCCGCCTCACGATCGCCACCGACCAGCGCCACGGCCGTCATCACCTGATGGCTACGCCCCGACAGGGCCTGCAGCATCGCACGTGACTCGGCGAAATCCGCTGGTTTACCCAGAATGCGTCCATCGAGCACCACAGCGGTATCGGCGCCCAACACCACGACATCCTTGCGCCCGCCCAAGGCGAGCAGACCGGCGCGCGCTTTCTCACGCGCCAAACGCTCTACATAGGCTGCCGCCGGCTCGGCTGGCAATGGATTTTCATCTATCGAGGCGATTTGCGTGACGCAAGGCACAGCGATCTGGGCCAGCAATTCACGGCGACGGGGCGAGGCGGAGGCCAGAAACAGCTCGGCCATGCGGGTATCTCCCTTGGCGAACCGCGGCCAGCCGTACAGCAGGCCGAGTTCAGTTGACGTTGAGGCGCAGGTGCAATCCACGCAGGATGACGCAGATCCAGGGCCACAGCAGGGCGCTGACCAGTGCTGGCAGGACGAAGGCCAAGGTTGGCGGACGGCTGCCGGTCAGGGCGTTGAGCCACAGTTGAACCAACTGGGCGAGACCGAACACCACCATCAGCACCATGCTCTGCTGCCACATGGGAAACATGCGCAGGCGCTGATGCAGGCTCAGCACCAGGAAGGTGATCAGGGTGAGGATCAACGCGTTTTGCCCAAGCAGCGTGCCGAGCAGCACATCCTGCGCCAAACCAAGCACCCAGGCAGTGGTCAGGCCAACCCGGTGCGGCAGCGCCAGCACCCAGTAGGTGAGAATCAAGGCGACACACAGCGGACGGCCGACCTGCATGAACTCGAGCATCGGCGCCACGCTGAGCAGCAGCGCGAAGGCCAGGGTCAGCCAGATCACCCAGCCATTACGGGACCTTACACCGACCATCAGTTCGCCTCCTGTGCGGGCGTGTCCGCGGCCGGAGCGACGCTCGACTCTGGCGCCTGCTCACCTTGGGTACGTTCCTGTTCAGCCTCGCGGTCGGCGGCCTCCTGAGCCTGGGCCGAATCGGTGGCACGCTGCTCGGGACTGCGACGGTCGGAGAACACCAGCAGCAGGTAACGGCTGCGATTGAGCGCCGCGGTCGGCGTGGCGCGAACGATGGCGAATGGTTGGCCGGAGTCGTGGATGACTTCCTTGACCGTGGCGACCGGATAGCCGGCGGGAAAACGCTGGCCCATGCCGGAGCTGACCAGCAGATCGCCTTCCTTGATATCGGCGGTATCGGCGACGTGACGCAGTTCGAGGCTCTCCGGGTTGCCGGTGCCGACAGCGATGGCACGCAGGCCGTTACGGTTGACCTGCACCGGAATGCTGTGGGTGTTGTCGGTAAGCAGCAGTACGCGCGAGGTATAGGGCATGACTTCCACCACCTGCCCCATCAGACCACGGGCATCGAGCACCGGCTGACCGAGGAACACGCAGTTTTTCTTGCTCTCGTCGACGCAGTCCTTCTCACCCTTGTCGATCAGGATGCGGTGCGTGTAGGGGTTGGGGTCGACGCCGATCAGCTCGCTGACCAGCACCTCCTCGTCCACCAGCGCGGCGGAGTTGAGCAGCTCGCGCAGGCGCACGTTCTGCTCGGTGAGGGTCGCCAGCTTCTGCAGGCGGCGTTGCAGTAACAGGGCTTCGGCCTTGAGCTTTTCGTTTTCGGCCATCAGTTCGCTGCGCGAAGAGATTTGCTGGGTCGCGCCTTCCCAGGCCCGCACGGGCATTTCGGCCAACTCGTACAAAGGCGTCAGCACCATACCCATCATGCTACGCACAGGTTTGAGCGCATCGAAGCGGGCATCGACCACCATCAGCACTGCCGACAGGACGGCAAATACCAGCATGCGAATGCCCAGCGAGGGACCTTTGGCGAAGAGCGGCTTAATGAGCAGCTCCTTGTGCGCCACGAGGGCGAAAAGCGCGCGAATTCATGCGAAGGACGAACCGGTCTGGCGAAGGTTGGGCCGAGTGTACTGCAATGCTCGAATATGCGCGTGCCGCCCGGAGGCGGCACGACAAGCGTCCACAGCCGTGGGACTCACTCGGTAGAGAGCAGGTCCATGGCATGGCGATCCATCATTTCAAGGGCCTTGCCGCCGCCGCGGGCGACGCAGGTCAGCGGGTCTTCGGCGACGATTACCGGCAGACCGGTTTCCTGGCTCAGCAGCTTGTCCAGGTCACGCAGCAGCGCGCCACCGCCGGTCAGCACCAGGCCGCGCTCGGCGATGTCCGAGGCCAGCTCGGGCGGCGATTGCTCCAGCGCACTCTTGACCGCCTGAACGATGGTCGCCAGGGATTCCTGCAGCGCTTCGAGGACTTCGTTGGAGTTCAGGGTAAAGCTGCGCGGTACGCCCTCGGCCAGGTTACGGCCGCGTACGTCGACTTCACGAATCTCGCCGCCCGGGTAGGCGGTGCCGATTTCCTGCTTGATACGCTCGGCAGTGCCTTCACCGATCAGCGAGCCGTAGTTGCGGCGCACGTAGGTGATGATGGCTTCGTCAAAGCGGTCGCCACCGACACGCACGGACTCGGCATAGACCACACCGTTCAGGGAAATCAGGGCGATCTCGGTGGTACCACCACCGATATCGACGACCATCGAACCGCGCGCCTCTTCGACCGGCAAGCCGGCACCGATGGCAGCTGCCATCGGCTCTTCGATCAGGAACACTTCGCGGGCACCGGCGCCCAGAGCCGATTCACGAATGGCGCGACGCTCGACCTGGGTAGATTTGCACGGCACGCAGATCAGCACGCGTGGAGAGGGCTGCAGAAAGCTGTTCTCGTGAACCTTGTTGATGAAGTACTGCAGCATCTTCTCGCAGACGCTGAAGTCGGCGATCACGCCATCCTTCATAGGGCGAATCGCGGAGATGTTGCCCGGTGTACGGCCGAGCATACGCTTGGCCTCGGTGCCGACAGCCACGACGCTCTTCTGGTTGCCGTGGGTACGAATGGCGACCACGGACGGCTCATTCAGGACGATACCGCGCTCGCGCACATAAATAAGGGTATTGGCAGTGCCCAGGTCGATCGACAGATCGCTGGAAAACATGCCACGCAGTTTCTTGAACATTAGGAAGGGACCCTAGGCAACGCGTGGGTGAAGGCCAGGCGCGGAAAACGCGCAGGTAAAAAGTGCGGCAAACTCTAACAACGGCAGGGATTTTGAGCAAGGCGGCAATATGGTAGATTGCCTGTTTTTCCGGGCCTTGTGGCTGCACATCGCGGCCTTTGACTGCTGGCTCGCGACATCCGTTCCCTGCAGCCGCTTACCGATGCCCTCTCTGTCACACTTCCACTGGAGAACCCCCGATGGCGCTTGAACGCTCCGAGGTGGAAAAAATCGCCCACCTGGCCCGCCTGGGTCTGAACGAAGGCGATATTCCGCAAACCACCGAGACCCTGAACAGCATTCTCGGCCTGATCGACCAGATGCAGGCGGTCGACACCCAGGGTATCGAACCCTTGGCCCACCCGCTGGAAGCCACCCAGCGCCTGCGTGCCGACGTGGTCACCGAGAGCAACCAGCGCGACGCCTACCAGGCCATCGCTCCGGCCGTGGAAAGCGGTCTGTACCTCGTGCCGAAAGTCATCGAATAAAAGGAAAAGGGTTCCCATGCATCAACTGACCCTCGCCGAGATTGCCCAAGGCCTCGCCGCCAAGCAATTCTCCGCCGAAGAGCTGAGCCGCAGCTTGCTGGCGCGCATCGCGCAACTCGACCCGCAGCTCAACAGCTTCATCACCGTCACCGAAGATCTGGCCATCGAACAGGCCAAGGCCGCTGACGCCCGCCGCGCCGCCGGTGAAAACGGTCTACTGCTCGGCGCGCCGATCGCGCACAAGGATCTGTTCTGCACCAACGGCGTGCTGACCTCCTGCGGTTCGAAAATTCTCACCGGCTTCAAGGCGCCCTATGACGCCACCGTGGTCGAGAAGCTGGCCGCCGCCGGCACTGTCACCCTGGGCAAGCTGAACATGGATGAGTTCGCCATGGGCTCAGCCAACGAATCCAGCCACTACGGCCCGGTGAAGAACCCCTGGGATACCAGCCGCGTACCGGGCGGCTCCTCGGGTGGTTCGGCAGCCGCCGTTGCCGCGCGCCTGCTGCCAGCCGCTACCGGCACCGACACTGGCGGCTCGATTCGCCAGCCAGCCGCGCTGACCAACCTTACCGGCATCAAACCGACCTACGGCCGCGTCTCGCGCTGGGGCATGATCGCCTATGCTTCCAGCCTCGATCAGGGTGGCCCGCTGGCTCGCACCGCCGAGGACTGTGCCCTGCTGCTCGGCGCCATGGCCGGCTTCGATGCCAAGGACTCCACCAGCGTCGATCAGCCGGTCGATGACTACCTGGCGGCGCTGGCCCAGCCGCTGGCCGGCCTGCGCATCGGCCTGCCCAAGGAATACTTCGGCGCAGGCCTCGATGCGCGCATCGGTGAGAAGGTGATGGCTGTGGTCGAGGAGCTGAAAAAGCTCGGCGCCACCGTCAAGGACATTAGCCTGCCGAACATGCAGCACGCGATCCCGGCCTACTACGTGATCGCGCCAGCAGAAGCCAGCTCCAACCTGTCGCGGTTCGACGGCGTGCGCTTCGGCTATCGCTGCGAAAACCCCAAAGACCTGCAGGACCTGTACAAGCGCTCGCGTGAGGAAGGCTTCGGCGCCGAAGTGAAGCGCCGCATCATGGTTGGCACCTATGCGCTGTCCGCCGGTTACTACGATGCCTACTACATCAAGGCCCAGCAGATCCGCCGGTTGATCAAGAACGACTTCGTCGCGGCCTTCAAGGAGGTCGACGTGATCCTTGGTCCGACCACGCCGAACCTGGCCTGGAAACTCGGCGAGAAGAACGCCGAGCCGGTGTCCGCCTATCTGGAAGACATCTACACCATCACCGCCAACCTGGCCGGCATTCCCGGCATGTCGATGCCGGCCGGCTTCGTCGATGGTCTGCCAGTAGGCGTGCAGTTGCTCGGCAACTACTTCCAGGAAGGCCGTCTGCTCAATGTCGCACACCAGTACCAGCAGGTCAGCGACTGGCACAAACAAGCACCGAGCGGCTTCTGAGGACGATAAAGATGCAGTGGGAAACAGTCATCGGGCTCGAGATTCACGCTCAGCTCAGCACCCAATCGAAGATTTTCTCGGCCAGCGCCACCACCTTTGGCGCTGAGCCCAACACCCAGGCCAGCCTGGTCGACCTCGGCATGCCCGGCACCCTGCCGGTGCTCAACGCCGAAGCCGTGCGCATGGCCTGCCAGTTCGGCCTGGCCATCGATGCCGAGATCGCCGAGCGTAATATCTTCGCGCGCAAGAACTACTTCTACCCGGACCTGCCCAAGGGCTACCAGACCAGCCAGATGGATCACCCCATCGTCGGCAAGGGTTTCCTCGACATCGCCCTGGAAGACGGCACCGTCAAGCGCATCGGCATCACCCGTGCGCACCTGGAAGAAGACGCCGGCAAGAGCCTGCACGAAGACTTCCAGGGCATGAGCGGCATCGACCTGAACCGCGCCGGCACGCCGTTGCTGGAAATCGTCTCCGAGCCGGACATCCGTTCGGCCAAGGAAGCGGTCGCCTACGTGAAAGCCATCCACGCCCTGGTGCGCTATCTGGGTATCTGCGACGGCAACATGGCCGAAGGCTCGCTGCGCTGCGACTGCAACGTGTCGGTACGCCCCAAGGGCCAGGCCGAGTTCGGCACCCGCGCCGAGATCAAGAACGTCAACTCGTTCCGCTTCATCGAGAAAGCCATCAACCACGAAGTTCAGCGTCAGATCGAGCTGATCGAGGACGGCGGCAAGGTGGTGCAGGAAACCCGCCTGTACGATCCGAACAAGGATCAGACCCGCTCCATGCGCAGCAAGGAAGAGGCCAACGACTACCGTTACTTCCCCTGCCCGGACCTGCTGCCGGTGGTCATCGAACGCAGCTTCCTCGACGAACTGCGCGCGGCCCTGCCCGAGCTGCCGCCGCAGAAGCGCGAGCGTTTCGAGGACCAGTACGCGCTATCGGCCTACGATGCCAGTGTATTGAGCGCCAGTCGCGAGCTGGCCGACTACTTCGAAGTGGTCGCCAAGACCTGTGGCGATGCCAAACTGGCCGCCAACTGGGTGATGGGCGAGCTGTCCAGCCTGCTCAACAAGGACAACCTGGAGATCGACCAGTCGCCGGTTTCCGCCGAGCAACTGGGCGGCATGATCCTGCGCATCAAGGACAACACCATCAGCGGCAAGATCGCCAAGATGGTCTTCGAAGCCCTGGCTGCCGGTGAAGGCGCAACGGCTGATGAAGTGATCGAGAAGAAGGGCCTCAAGCAGGTCACCGATTCCGGCGCCATCGAGAAGATGCTCGACGAAGTGCTGGCCGCCAACGCCGAACAGGTCGAGCAGTACCGCGCCAGCGACGAAGCCAAGCGCGGCAAGATGTTCGGCTTCTTCGTCGGTCAGGCCATGAAAGCCTCCAAGGGCAAGGCCAACCCGGGGCAAGTGAACGAACTGTTGAAGAAGAAGCTCGAAGGCTGAGCCGGACCGGCTCGCTTACGCTAGCTGCAACGACGCCGGGCTCGCCCGGCGTTTTTTTATGGAGTCCATGAACATGATGATCCGTAGCCCGGATGCAATCCGGGAACCTTCACTGCCCCGGATTTTATCCAGGCTACAGCCCCTTGCCCTGCTCGGGGCACTCGCCCTGCTCGGCGGCTGCTCCACCTTCGGCGGCGGCTCAGGCAGCAGCGAAACCGGCAAAGCCTCCTATTACGGTGACCGCCACCACGGCCAGCGCACCGCCAGCGGCGAACGTTTCGATCAGAACGCGCTGACCGCCGCGCATCGCACCCTGCCCTTCGGCACGCGGGTACGGGTGACCAACCTGAACAACGAGCGCAGCGTGGTGTTGCGCATCAACGACCGCGGGCCCTTCGTGCGCGGTCGCGTCATCGACGTTTCCCGCGCTGCTGCCGTGCGCCTCGATATGCTGCGCGCAGGCGTGGTGCCGGTCAGGGTCGAAGCACTGGACTGAGGAACAATTGGCAACAAAATCTTTCTGGCGCATCTAGCGGCCAATAATGCCATCGCTACACTAGCCGCACTTTTTTCGGAGCTACCCTGCAATGACCCTGATGACCTATGTCTACCTGATCGCCGGCCTGGTGCTGCTGGTTGCCGGCGCCGAGGTATTGGTACGCGGCGCCGCCAAGCTGGCCGCACAGTTCGGCATTCCGCCACTGGTGATCGGCCTGACCGTGGTGGCCTTCGGCACCAGCGCGCCGGAAACGGCAGTCAGCGTGCAATCGGCCTTCAACGGCAGTGGCGATCTGGCCATCGGCAACGTGATCGGCAGCAATATCGCCAACGTCCTGCTGATTCTCGGCGTGACTGCCCTGGTCGCACCGCTGGTCGTCTCGCGCCAGCTGATCCGCCTCGACGTGCCGATCATGATCGGCGCCAGCCTGGTCACCTTTGGCCTGGCCTGGGACGGCGAACTGAGTCGCCTCGACGGCACTCTGCTGTTCGGTGGCGTGCTGGCCTACACCGGCTTCCTGATCTACAGCGCGCGCAAGGACAAGGGCGGCGATGATGACGAATTCGCCAAGGAGTTCGGTCTCGACGAAGAGCCCAAACCCTACGCCTGGGCCGTCAACCTGGGCCTGATCATCGCCGGGCTGGTGCTATTGGTGGCAGGTTCAAACTTCCTGGTCGAAGGCGCAGTAACGCTTGCACGAGCACTGGGAATTTCGGAGCTGGTCATCGGTTTGACGGTTGTCGCTGTCGGCACGTCGCTGCCGGAGTTGGCCACCTCGATCCTGGCTGCCATCAAAGGCGAACGCGATATCGCCGTGGGCAATATCGTCGGTAGCAACATCTTCAACCTGCTCTGCGTGCTGGGTCTGGCCTCGATGGTTGCGCCGGCAGCCATTCCAGTAGCAGCCAACGCACTGGCCTTCGACTTCCCGGTGATGATCGCAGTAGCAGTAGCCTGCCTGCCGATTTTCTTCAGCGGCTACCGTATCAACCGCTGGGAAGGTCTGCTGTTCCTCGCCTACTACGTGGCCTACACCCTCTACCTGGTTATGTTCAGCACCGGCCGGCCGCTGGCTCAGACCTTCGGTGACGCGATGATCGGCTACGTACTGCCGCTTACCGCCATCACCCTGGTGATCATCGCCGGGCGCGCCTGGCACAAACAACGCGGCGAGCAGGTGTGAACATGAGCGAGAACCACGATCGCGGTCTGCAGGTGCGTCGTGAAGTGATGGGCGATGCATTCGTCGATCGCGCCCTGAACAATGCCACCGAGCTTACCCAGCCATTGCAGGACTTCGTCAACGAACATGCCTGGGGTGGCGTCTGGACACGCAGTGGCCTGCCGCGCGCGACACGTAGCCTGATCACCCTGGCTGCGCTGACCGCGCTGAAATGCCCGCAGGAACTCAAAGGCCATGTGCGTGGCGCGCTGAACAACGGCTGCACCGTCGAGGAAATTCGCGAAACTCTGCTGCACTGCGCGGTTTACGCTGGCGTTCCAGCCTGCATCGATGCCTTCCGCGCAGCGCAGGAAGTGATCGACGAGTGGCAGAACAACACCAGTTCGTAGGGTGTGCCGTGCGCACGCCATCGGTGCGCACCCTACACTGACTGGTGACCGCTTCCTCTAGATCCAGCCACCCCATTGCAACAGCAACAAACCGATGTTGGTGGCGACCACCGCCGCCAGGGTGGTGATGACGATGATGGCTGCCGCCAGCTCGTGGTTGGCGCCCATCGCGCGGGCCATGACGAAGCTGGCCGCCGCCGTCGGACTGGCGAAGTAGAGAAACAGGATCGCCAGATCCGCCCCGCGGAAGCCGAACAGCCAGGCGCCGAAGGTGCTCAGCAGCGGCAGCCAGACCATCTTCATCATGCCCGAACCGATGGCCGTGCCACTGCTGCGGCGCAACGAGGCCAGGCTCAGGGTGCCACCGATACAGATCAGCGCCAGTGGCAGGGTCATCTGCGCGAAGTATTCGGCCGAGGTCAGAAACCACTGCGGTAGCGGGATTTTCCAGTAGGCAATCGGTGCTGCCAGCAACACGCCAATGATCATCGGGTTGGTCACGATGCTGCGCGCGATGGCCTTGGCGCCTGGCTTCACGCCCGGACTGTAGATGGCCAGCACCACCGCCGAGAGCGGGTTGTAGCAAAGGATCACCAGTGCGGCGAGCAGCGAACCGACCGACAGGCCGTAGTCGCCGTACATGCTGGTGGCCAGCGCCAGGCCAACGATGCCGTTGTTGCCGCGAAACGCGCCCTGGGTGTAGATGCCACGATCCTCGAACGGTACCCGCCAGCTCGCCCAGGCCCAGGCGACGAAGAATGAGGCCACGGTGGCCACGAAGAAGTAGGTCAGCAACTGCGGCTGCAGGGCCGCATCCAGATCGGCCTTGACCACGCCGAGAAACAGCAGAGCCGGCATGGTGCCACGAAATACCAGGCTTGAAGCGGTGTCGATGAAAGGCGTATCGATCCAGCGCAGACGCTTGAGTACCACACCGAGAAACAGCATGGCGAACACGGGGGCGGTGATGGCGAGGGTTTGTGCAGCGACGGCGAACATGGCGACACCAGCAGGTTGTCTGACGACCTATGTTAGCTGGCTAAGCATTTATCTGCCACGGGCAAAAGCCGCGCCGCACCGCTGGTGGGCTGAAGCGGATCGCCGCCCGGCCTACCCTACCGGCCTATGCATGACTCGATCATCGGCAAAAGCCGCGCAACTGTAGGGTGGACCGGCCCACCCTACGGACCAGGCATGCCAAGGTTCAGCGGCGAACCGGGCGCTTCTGCAATTTGCGCTGCAGAGTCCGGCGGTGCATGCCCAAGGCACGGGCAGTGGCGGAGATGTTGCCTTCATGCTCGGCCAGCACGCGCTGAATGTGCTCCCACTGGAGACGGTCCACCGACATCGGATTTTCCGGCACCAGGCTATCCAGATCAGCATGCTGAGACAGTAGTGCAGTCAGCACATCATCGGCGTCAGCCGGTTTGCACAGGTAATTGGCCGCGCCGCGCTTGATCGCCTCGACGGCGGTGGCGATGCTTGAATACCCGGTGAGGATCACGACGCGCATCTCCGCGTCCAGCTCCAGCAGCTTCGGCAGCAGTACCAAACCGGAATCGCCCTCCATCTTCAGGTCGACCACGGCGTAATCCGGTAGGTCGTCCTTGGCCAGAGCCAGGCCCTCTTCGGCGCTGGAGGCGGTGGACACGCGCAAACCGCGGCGGCTCATGGCACGCGCCATCACGCGGGTAAAGGTGGGGTCGTCGTCGACCAGCAGCAGATGGGGTTGCTCTTCACCTTCGAACAGGGACTCGTCGCTCATGCTGGGTATTCCTTGTCAGGCCGCGCCATAGGCTCGCGGCAACTTCAATTCGGTGAGGGTGCCGCCTTCTTCATGGTTATACAACTTAACCGTACCACCGGCACGCGTCACACTGGCCTGGCTGAGGAACAGCCCAAGACCGAAGCCCTTGCCCTTGGTGGTGAAGAAGGGGCGACCAAGCTGCTCGGCGATGGCCAGCGGTACGCCGGCACCATGATCGCGAATGCTCAGACGCAGCCACTGATGATCCCAGTCCAGGCGGATATCGAGCTTGTCCGGGCAGGCATCGGCAGCGTTGTTGAGCAGGTTGAGCAGCGCCTGGGTGAGATCGGCCGGTGGCATGATGCGCGGCGGCGTACCACGGCCCAGGCACTGATAGCGGTAGCTGGCTTCCGGGCGCATCAGGTGCCAGCGATTGAGGGTGGTTTCCAACCATTCGACGCAGGACTGCTCGACCACTGCCTGACGCCGATCATTCTCGGCAGCACGCACCAGTTGCTGCAGGGTGTATTTGCACAACTTGACCTGCTCTTGCAGCAAGGCCAGGTCGTCCTGCAGCGCCGGCTTGTCACGGTATTCCTGGCGCAGCTCCTTGAGCAGCACGCTCATGGTGCCCAGCGGCGTACCCAGCTCATGCGCGGCGCCAGCGGCCTGAGTGGCCACGGCCAGCAGTTGCTGGTCGCGCAGGCTTTCCTCGCGGCGTTCGGCGCGCAGCTCGTCCTGGCGGCGCAGTTCCTCGGCCATCTTGGCAACGAAGAAGGTGATCAACGCAGCAGACAGGGCAAAGCTCAGCCACATGCCATAGACCAGCAGGCTCTCACGCGCCGCCGGCAACTCGAGTGGATGCGTCCACACCAGCAGCAATGTGTAGCCGGCCAGCGCCATACCGGCCAGGACGATGGTGAACATCCACGGCAGCGTTGCGGCGGCAATGGTCAGTGGCACCAGATAATAGGAAACGAAGGGGTTGGTCGAACCACCCGAGTAATACAGCAGCACGCTGTGGATGATCAGGTCGCAGCCCAGCTGCACGGCGTACTCGACCTCGGTCACCGGCCAGGGGCCGCGCAAGCGCAAGGCCGTGCCCAGGCACAACAGCAGAGAAACGCCGAGGGTGACCGACAACTGCAACCAGGGTAGCGGTAGCATGCCTGATTTGTAGGCGAGCCCGACCGAGCCCGCCTGAGCTGCCAGCACCAGAATACGGATAAGGGTCAGACGCCAGAGATTCTGGCGACTGGCGGACAATAACTGCACGGGTTCGAGCATGAAGACTCCCTTGACTGGGAGCGAGTATAACCAAGCCCGACGCGGCCTTCCGCCGCTGCGGCAACCGGACGCACACTTCGCCATAGCCCGCTCGGTGGGCAGGATGAAAAAAATTGCACGGCATTAACCCGGATCGCGACTCGCCTTCGTCTAACCTCGGGAAACGGCCACAAGGCCATCGAAAAAGGAACCGCACCATGCGCACCATGACCCGTATCGCCACCGCCCTCGCCCTCACCGCCGCCAGCCTGGCCAGCACCGGCCTGCTGGCCGCCGAGGCGCGTTACAACCAGATCGCCCTGCGCGCCGAGGTCAATCAGGAAGTGGCGCACGATCTGATGCACGTCACCCTCTATACAGAAGCGCAGCACAGCGACCCGGCCAAACTGGCCGCCGAGATCACCACTACCCTCAACAAGACGCTGGAGCAGGTGCGTCAGGTCAAGGGCGTGGCGGTCAAACTTGGCAGCCGCAACAGCTACCCGGTGTATGACGACAAGGGCCAGAAGATCACCGCCTGGCGCGAGCGCGCCGAGGTGCGCCTGGAAAGCGCTGACTTCGCCCGCTTGTCCACCCTCACCGGTGAATTGCTGCAATCGATGAAGATGGCCGGCATGGATTTCAGCATCGCCACCGACACCCGCAAAACCCGTGAAGATGCCATGCTCAAAGACGCCGTGAATGCCTTCAAGGCGCGCGCGCAACTGGCCACCGAAGCGCTTGGCGGCAAGGGCTACAAACTGGTCAGCCTGAACCTCAACACCGGTGGCTTCCAGCCGCCAATGGCCATGCGCAACTTCGAAGCCAAGGGCATGGCGATGATGGACTCAGCCCCCACACCGCAAATCGAAGCCGGTACCAGCCAGGTCACGGTCAGCGCCGATGGCGTCATCGAAGTGCAGATGCCCTGAACCACGCTCCGCAACAAAGCAGCGCCGTTATCGCCAGATAACGGCGTTTTGCCATCTTTTCTCTGCAACTTTTTCATAAATGCGACAGCAAATTACAGCGCTGTAGCGCTAACCATTTTCCCCACGGCGCCCCTCTTGCCTCAGGCACAAGGCCTGCATAGTTTCGTTGGTGGTTTCTACAAGAGACTCCTCAAGGACCACAACCACAACAACGATGAGGTCAAGATGCGCAAGAACGCCGTTATCCAGGCTTTACTTACCGCTGGGCTGATCGCCAGCGCCCCCCTCGCCAGCGCCGCCAACCTGGTGTTCTGTTCCGAAGGTAGCCCGGCCGGTTTCGACCCAGGCCTGTACACCACCGGAACCGATTTCGACGCCGCCGCGGAAACCATCTTCAACCGCCTGACCCAGTTCGAGCGCGGCGGCACCAAGGTCGAGCCCGGCCTGGCGCAAAGCTGGGAAGTGTCCGACGACGGCCTGACCTACACCTTCAAGCTACGCCCCGGGGTGAAATTCCACACCACCGAGTACTTCAAGCCCAGCCGTGAGTTCAATGCCGACGACGTGCTATTCACCTTTGGCCGCATGCTCGACAAGGACCACCCATTCCGCAAGGCGTACCCCACCGAGTTTCCCTACTTCACCGACATGGGCATGGACAGCAACATCGCCAAGCTGGAGAAGCTCGATGACATGACCGTGCGCGTCACCCTCAACGAAGTGGACGCCGCCTTCGTGCAGAACCTGGCGATGAGCTTTGCCTCGATCCAGTCCGCCGAGTACGCAGACCAGTTGCTCAAAGCAGGCAAGGCCGCTGACATCAACCAGAAACCCATCGGCACCGGCCCCTTCGTATTCAGCCGCTACCAGAAGGACGCGGTGATCCGTTACAAGGGTAATCAGGACTACTGGAAGCCCGAGGATGTGAAGGTCGACAACCTGATCTTCGCCATCAATACCGACTCGTCCGTGCGCATGCAGAAACTGCGTGCCGGCGAGTGCCATGTCACCCTGTTCCCGCGCCCGGCCGACATCGCCTCGCTGCAGCAGGACGCCAAGCTGAAGATGCCCGAGCAGGCCGGCTTCAACGTCGGCTACATCGCCTACAACGTTACCCACCCACCGTTCGACAAACTGGAAGTGCGCCAGGCGCTGGATATGGCGGTAAACAAGCAGGCAATTCTCGACGCCGTTTACCAGAACGCCGGGCAGTTGGCCGTCAACGGTATGCCGCCGACCCAGTGGTCGTATAACGAAGACATCAAGGACCCTGCCTTCGATCCGAAAAAAGCCAAGGAGCTGCTCACAGCTGCAGGCGTCAAGGAAGGTACCGAGATCACCTTGTGGGCCATGCCGGTACAGCGCCCGTACAACCCCAACGCCAAGCAGATCGCCGAGATCCTGCAGGCCGACTGGGCCAAGATCGGCATCAAGGCGCGCATCGTCACCTACGAATGGGGCGAATACCTCAAGCGCGCCAAGGCCGGCGAGCACGACGCCATGCTGATCGGTTGGAGCGGCGACAACGGTGATCCCGACAACTGGCTCGGCACCCTTTATGGCTGCGACGCGGTCGACGGCAACAACTTCTCCAAATGGTGCTTCGAGGACTACGACAAGCTGGTCAAGGCCGCCAAACGCACCACCGACGTAGCCGAACGCACCGAGCTGTACAAGCAGGCGCAGGTGATCCTCAAGCGCGAGGTGCCGATCACTCCGCTGGCCCACTCCACCGTGTACCAGCCGATGCGCAAGGAAGTGCAGGACTTCCGCATCAGCCCGTTCGGCATCAACTCGTTCTATGGTGTAGGTATCGGCAAGTAACAATCTGCATCGGCGCCCTTGAAGGGGCGCCGATTGCAGGACGGTCAACCAGGAGCCAGCATGCCTACCTTTCCCCTTCTGCGCGGCAGTCTGCTGTTTACCGCGCTGCTTGCCGCGCAGGCCCAGGCGGCCAACCTGGTGGTCTGCAGCGAAGCCAGCCCGGAAGGGTTCGACATCGTTCAATACACCGCAGCCACCACCGCCGATGCAACGGCAGAAACCCTGTTCGAACGCCTGGTGGACTTCGCCCCCGGCAGCACCGAAATCGTCCCGGCATTGGCAGAAAGCTGGGAAATAGCCGATGACGGTCTGAGCTACACCTTCACCCTGCGCCAAGGAGTGAAGTTCCACGCCAACCAGGACTTCAGCCCGACTCGCGAGCTCAATGCCGATGACGTGCTATGGAGTTTCCAGCGCCAGCTCGACCCGGCACATCCCTGGCACAAGCTGTCGCTGCGTGGCTTCCCTTATGCCGAGGCCATGGGCCTGGCGCAACTGATCGAGAGCATCGACAAGCTCGACGAGCATCGTGTGCGCTTCGTCCTCAAACACCCGGAGGCGCCCTTCCTGGCCAACCTGGCCATGGGCTTCGCCTCGATCTATTCGGCCGAGTATGCCGAGCACCTGCTCGCAACGAATACCCCCGAACGCCTGAACAATGCCCCCATCGGCACCGGGCCTTTCGTGTTCGAGCGCTATGCCAAGGACGCCCAGGTACGCTTTCGCGGCAACCCGGATTACTGGAATGGCGCACCGCAGGTCGAGCGCCTGATACTGGCCATCACCCCCGATCCCAACGTGCGCCAGCAACGGCTAAAGGCCGGCGACTGCCAGATCACCCTGTTCCCACGCCCAGTCGACATCCCGGCCATGAAGGCCGACCCGAAACTGCAAGTGCTGGAGCTGGATTCTCTGCTCACCGCCTATATCGGCATCAATACCCGTCATCCGCCGCTGGACGACGTGCGCGTGCGCCAAGCACTGAACCTGGCCTTCGACAAGGCCGCCTACATTCGCGCGCAGTATGGCGAAGGCAATGCCACGCCGGCCGTGGCGCCCTACCCAGCTACCCTGTGGGGCCACGACGACACGCTGCAGGACTGGCCGCACGATCCCGAACGCGCCCGCCAGTTGCTGGCCGAGGCCGGTCACACCGATGGCTTCGCCCTGTCGATCTGGACCCGCCCCGGTGGCGGACCAACCAACCCCAACCCTGGTATCGGCGCACAGATGCTGCAGGCCGATCTCGCCGCCATCGGCATTCGCAGCGATATTCGCGTGTTCGAGTGGGGCGAGCTGATCAAGCGCGCCAAGAACGGTGAGCACGACCTGGTATTCATGGGCTGGGCCGGTGACAACGGTGACCCGGACAACTTCCTCACCCCCAATCTGTCCTGCGCCGCGGCCGAGAGCGGCGAGAACCAGGCCGGGTGGTGCGACAAGACCTTCGATGCCCTGATCACCCAGGCACGCCGCGAACCCGAGCAAAGCAAACGCGCCGCGCTGTATCGCCAGGCCCTGACGATCTTCCATGAGCAGGCGCCTTGGATCGCCCTGGCCCACCCGAAACAGTTCGCAGCGTTGCGCAAGGGCGTCGAAGGCTTCGTACTCAGCCCAATGGGCTCGAACAACTTTTCCAAGGTGAGCGTGCCATGAGCAGCCATGGCCCGAGCCTGATGAAAGCGTCTACGAACCCGACCTAGGCGTGGTTAAACGCCCAGGCCGAAGGGGTCGTCCACCGAATGACTGGGCTGGGTAAACCAGCGCGGGCCAGCGGCGGTCATGTAGAAGTGATCTTCGAGGCGGATGCCGAACTCGCCCGGCACGCAGATCATCGGCTCGTTGCTGAAGCACATGCCCTCTGCCAACGGGGTGTCATCACCGCCGACCAGATACGGACCTTCGTGAATGTCCAGGCCGATGCCGTGCCCCGTACGGTGCGGCAAACCTGGCAAATTGTAGCCAGGCCCAAGCCCTGCCGCCTCCAGGCTATGCCGGGCTGCCGCGTCCACCGACGAACAGGGCGCCCCGAGCACGGCGGCGTCGAAGGCAGCTTGCTGAGCGGCTTTCTCCTTCTCCCAGAATTCGCGCTGACGCGCGCTGGGCGTGCCGAAAACGTAGCTGCGAGTGATGTCCGACAGGTAACCGTGAACCTTGCAGCCGGTGTCAATCAGTACCATGTCGCCGTCCTTGAGCCGCTGCGCGTGCTTGACCCCATGCGGAAAGGCACTGGCGGCGCCGAACAGCACGATGCAGAAGGTCGAGCCGAGCGTTCCGACCCGGCGGTGCGCCTGGTGGATGAACTCGGCAACTTCAGTGGTGCTGATACCTTCATGGAGGATGCTCGCAGCCGCCTTGTGCACTTCCAGGGTCATGTCCTTGGCGCGCTGCATCAGGGCGATTTCGGCTGGCGATTTGGATTGGCGACAGACCGTGGTGACGCTGCCGGCATCGACGAAGCGATAACCGCTGGTCAGTTGGCGAATGCCTTCAAACATGAAAAAAGGCAAAGAAGAACAAAGACCTACCTTCGGTTGCGCACCATCTTTGGGCAATTCCAGCAGACGCTTCAGGCAGTTCAGAAACAGTGCATAGGGGCTTTCGTGCTCTTGCCAGGTATTGATCACGCCAGGCACGACCTGAAAGTCGCGCACCGTGCCCTCCTCGAACGCCGGCGCCAGGTACTCCAGCGCACCGCTGGCCGACAGAATCGCCCCGACCATGCGTTCGCTGGGATGCCACTGCACGCCGGTGAAGTACTGCAGGTTGCTACCGGCAGCCAGAAACAGCGCGGCGATATCCTGCTCGCGCATCAACGCCTGAGCGCGGGTGATACGCGCCTGGTATTGCGCCTCTGTGATCGGCTCCGCGCCGGCCATCATGTTCTGCAGGCGCGCCAAGGCCTGCTCCGGCGTGCTGCCGCCCACTCCCAGTGTCATCTGCACATCCTCGTCTGGCGCCCACGACGACCATCGTCACCGGGCAATTCGATTGCGGCAAAATTTAAGTGCAACTTAAATTTTGGTCAAAACTTTTTTCAGTTGGACTTAAAAAGCTCGCCCGCACCGGGCTGAAGTCCCTGCACCTCATGGGTATACTGCGCGGACCCGAACAGCGAGCCACCTCCATGACCGCAGATCGCATTGGCGAACGCTTGCGCCGCTACCGGCGCGCCGCCGGCAAGACCCTCAATCAGGTAGCGGTAGACGCTGGTCTGACCGCCAGCTTCCTGTCCCAGGCAGAGCGCAACCTGACTGGCGTATCGCTGTCGTCGCTGGCGAGCATCGCCAAGTCACTGGATGTACCGCTCAATGTGTTGTTCGACCAACCCGCTCAGGCGCAGCCGGATTCCCACGTCAACGAGCGGGTGCGCTACACCGTAGGCGGCCAGTTGCTGGCCTACGAGCGCCTGTCCAGTTCATTTCCCGGCAACTCGATCAACGCGGTGAAGATGAACATTCCGGTGGGCTATCAGTCTGAACTGATCGCGCATGAAGGCGTGGAATTTTCCTACGTGCTCAGCGGGCAGATCGTCTACACCATCGAGGGTCGCGACTACCCCCTCGGTCCCGGCGACTCGGTGCATTTCGATGCCGGCAAGCTGCATCGCCTGGCCAATAACGCCGATGCACCAGCCGAAGTGCTGACCATGACCACCATGGCGCTTTTCGGCGATCACCCTGCCAGCGAGTGATTTTTCGCCCCAATTCAGGGCGAATATGCGCAATGTTAGTGCTGCTTAATTTTTGTTGACCGCAATTTCAGCATGACTTAATTTCGAGCCCGACCCGGTGGGCTACCCGCCTTCACCGCATTCCGAGCTCGCGCCATACCCAGGCGCGAACAAAAAGAAAAAGAGGTTCGCATGCGTATGTCCCCCCTGTGCAAGGCACTGCTCACCGCAGGCCTGCTCACCAGTGCTTCGTTCGCCCACGCCAATAACTTGGTGTATTGCTCCGAAGGCAGCCCGGGTGGTTTCGACCCCGGCCAGTACACCACCGGCACCGACTTCGATGCAGCCTCGGAAACCATCTTCAACCGCCTCGCCGAATTCGAGCGCGGCGGCACCAAGGCACAACCGTCGCTGGCCAGCTCCTGGGACATCAGCGAAGACGGCCTGACCTACACCTTCCACTTGCGCGAAGGGGTCAAGTTCCACAGCACCGACTACTTCAAGCCGACTCGCGACTTCAACGCTGACGATGTGCTGTTCACTTACCAGCGCATGCTCGATCGCAACCACCCGTTCCGCCAGGCCTACCCCAGCGAGTTTCCCTACTTCACGGACATGGGACTGGACAAGAACATCGCCAAGATCAAGAAGACCGACGACATGACCGTGGTCTTCACCCTCAATGCCGTCGACGCCGCCTTCGTACAGAACCTGGCGATGAGCTTTGCCGCAATACATTCGGCCGAATACGCCGACCAATTGCTCAAGGCCGGCAAGGCCGCCGAGATCAATCAGAAGCCCATCGGCACCGGCCCGTTCGTGTTCAGCCGCTATCAGAAGGACGCGGTGATCCGCTTCAAGGGCAACACGCAGTACTGGGCCCCGGAGCAGGTGAAGATCGACAACCTGATCTTTTCCATCAATACCGACGCCTCGGTACGTGCACAGAAACTGCGCGCCGGTGAATGCCACGTCACCCTCAACCCGCGCCCTGCCGACCTGCAGAGTCTGCAGGCCGACAAGAATCTCAATGTACCGACCGAGCCTGGCTACAACGTCGGCTACATCGCCTACAACGTCACCCGCGCGCCGTTCGACAAGCGCGAAGTGCGTCAGGCGCTGGACATGGCGGTGAACAAGGCCGCGATCATCGACGCCGTATACCAGGGCGCTGGTCAGTTGGCTGTGAACGGCATGCCGCCGACTCAATGGTCCTATGACGAGTCGATCAAGGATGCGGCCTACGATCCCGAAAAAGCCAAGGAACTGCTCAAGGCTGCCGGCGTCAAGGAAGGCACCGAGATCACCCTGTGGGCCATGCCCGTGCAGCGCCCCTACAACCCCAACGCGCGGCTGATGGCCGAAATGCTGCAAAACGACTGGGCCAAGGTCGGCATCAAGGCGCGCATCGTCAGCTACGAGTGGGGCGAATACATCAAGCGTGCCCATGCCGGCGAGCACGACGCCATGCTGATCGGCTGGACCGGCGACAACGGTGACCCGGACAACTGGCTCGGCACCCTGTACGGCTGCGCCTCGGTAGACGGCAACAACTTCTCCAAGTGGTGCGACAGCGAATACGACAAGCTGGTGGTCGCCGCCAAGCGCGTGACCGATCAGGAACAACGTAGCGAGCTGTATCGTCAGGCCCAGGTCGTACTCAAGCGCGAAGTGCCAATCACGCCGATCGCTCACTCCACGGTCTACCAACCGATGCGCAGCAGCGTCAAAGGCTTCCAGATCAGCCCCTTCGGCCGCAACAGCTTCATCGGTGTCAGCAACGACTGATAGCCCTTTGCGCGATCGCCGCTGCGCCGACTGCCGTTACGCGACCGCCCTCGAACGACGCCCCAGGCAAATGCCCGGGGCACGTCGTGGTCGAACAGCTAACCTGCAACATGTGCGAAGGAATCGCCAGAATTCCGGGCTGCTCGATACCGTCCTGATTAGGAGTTACCCACCGCCATGCTGAGCTTCATTGCACGCCGCTTGGGCTTGCTGATCCCCACCTTCTTCGGCGTCACCCTGCTGACCTTCGCACTGATCCGCCTGATCCCCGGCGACCCGGTGGAAGTGATGATGGGCGAACGCCGCGTCGACCCGGAAATGCACGCCCAGGCCATGGAGCGTCTGGGGCTGAACAAGCCGTTGTACCAGCAGTACTTCGACTACATCGGGCAACTCGCCAGCGGCAACCTCGGCGAATCGCTGCGCTCGCGTGAAAGCGTGTGGAACGAATTTCTCACCCTGTTTCCCGCCACCGTCGAGCTGGCCCTGGCCGCCTTGCTGTTCGCCGGTACCCTGGGCCTGATCGCCGGGGTGGTCGCCGCACTCAAGCGCGGCACAGCGCTGGATCACGGCGTGATGAGCATTGCCCTGACCGGCTATTCCATGCCGATCTTCTGGTGGGGTCTGCTGCTGATCATGTTCTTCTCGGTGGGCCTGGGCTGGACACCGGTTTCAGGGCGTATCGATCTGCTCTACGACATCCCGCCGGTCACCGGCTTCATGCTGATCGACACACTGCTGTCCGACGAGCCAGGCGCCTTCGTCGACGCCCTGCGCCACCTGATCCTGCCGGCCATCGTGCTCGGCACCATCCCGCTGGCGGTGATCGCGCGGATGACCCGCTCGGCCATGCTCGAAGTGCTGCGCGAGGACTACATCCGCACCGCGCGGGCCAAAGGCCTGTCGCCGACGCGCGTGGTCTTCGTGCATGGCCTGCGCAATGCGTTGATCCCGGTGCTGACCGTGTTCGGCCTGCAGGTCGGCACCCTGCTGGCCGGTGCCGTGCTGACCGAAACCATCTTCTCCTGGCCGGGCATCGGCAAGTGGTTGATCGAGGCCATCGGTGCCCGCGACTACCCGGTGGTGCAAAACGGCATTCTGCTGATCGCCTGCCTGGTGATCCTGGTCAACTTCACCGTGGACATCCTCTATGGCCTGGCCAATCCACGTATTCGCCATCAGAAGTAAGGAAGGCGCCATGCATAGCCACATCGTTTGCGTAGGGTGGATGACGCGCTTTTCATCCACCGTGAAAACACGTCGGTGGACGGGTGAAGCGTCGTCCACCCTACAAGAGGTGCGCCCATGACCACCTCCACCCCACTCGACCAGAGCCTGCTCTACCCCTCGCCGCTGAAGGAGTTCTGGCAAGCCTTCGCCCACAACACCGGCGCCCTCGGCGGCCTGGCGTTCATGATCCTGCTGGTGTTCTGCGCACTGTTCGCCCCCTGGGTCGCACCGCACGATCCCAGCGAGCAGTACCGCGACTTCCTGCTCACCCCACCGGTGTGGCTGGAAGGCGGCCAATGGCAGTTCCTGCTCGGCACCGACGAACTGGGCCGCGACCTGCTCTCGCGCCTGATCCACGGTGCACGCCTGTCGCTGCTGATCGGCCTGGCATCGGTGGTGCTGTCGCTGATTCCCGGCATCCTCCTGGGCCTGGTCGCCGGCTTTTTCCCGCGCCTGCTCGGCCCCGGCATCATGCGCCTGATGGACATCATGCTGGCGTTGCCGTCGCTGCTGCTGGCGGTTGCCATCGTCGCCATCCTCGGCCCAGGGCTGATCAACACCATCTTCGCCATCGCCATCGTCTCGCTGCCGTCCTATGTGCGCCTGACCCGCGCGGCGGTGATGGGGGAACTGAACCGGGACTATGTCACCGCTGCGCAGTTGGCCGGCGCCAACCTGCCACGGCTGATGTTCGTCACCGTGCTGCCCAACTGCATGGCGCCGTTGATCGTGCAGGCCACCCTGAGTTTTTCCTCGGCGATTCTCGACGCGGCCGCGCTGGGTTTTCTCGGCCTCGGCGTACAACCGCCGACGCCCGAGTGGGGCACCATGCTGGCCTCGGCACGCGACTACATCGAGCGCGCCTGGTGGGTGGTGAGCCTGCCCGGCCTGGCGATTCTGCTCAGCGTGCTGGCAATCAACCTGATGGGTGACGGCCTGCGCGATGCGCTCGACCCGAAACTGAAGAATGCGCAGTGAGGAACCCGGAATGAGCCTGCTGAATATCCGCAATCTCTCCGTACGCTTCGGCCCCGCCATGCCGGTGGTCGATGGCCTCGATCTCAGCGTCGAGCAGGGCGAAGTGCTGGCCATCGTCGGCGAATCGGGTTCCGGCAAGTCCGTGACCATGATGGCGCTGATGGGCCTGATCGACGCCCCGGGCATCGTCCAGGCCGACTGCATGCAGTTCGACGGCACCGACATGCTGCGCCTGAAGGGCCGCCAACGCCGACACATCGTCGGCAAGGACCTGGCCATGGTGTTCCAGGACCCGATGACCGCGCTCAACCCCAGCTACACCGTGGGTTTCCAGATCGAGGAAGTGCTACAGCAGCACCTCGGTCTGAAAGGCAAGGCGGCGCGGGCCCGCGCCCTCGAGCTGCTGGAGCGGGTGGAAATTCCTGGCGCCGCCAGTCGCCTCGATGCCTATCCGCATCAGCTGTCCGGGGGCATGAGCCAGCGTGTGGCGATTGCCATGGCGATTGCTGCCGAACCCAAGCTGCTGATCGCCGATGAACCGACCACAGCGCTGGATGTGACCATTCAGGCGCAGATCATGGAATTGCTGCTCGACCTACAGCGCGATCAGGGCATGGCTCTGGTGCTGATCACTCACGACCTGGCCGTGGTCGCCGAAACCGCCCAGCGCGTCTGCGTCATGTACGCCGGGCAAGCGGTGGAGCTGGGTCAGGTGCCGGCTCTGTTCGACGCGCCCAGCCATCCCTATACCGAAGCCTTGCTCAAGGCGATCCCCGAGCACAGCGCCGGTGCCAGCCGCCTGGCCACCCTGCCCGGCATCGTGCCTGGCCGCTATGACCGCCCGCTGGGCTGCCTGCTGTCACCCCGCTGCCCCTACGTGCAGGAGCGCTGCCACCAGCAACGCCCAGCCCTGGAACCACATGACCGTGGCGCCGCGCGCTGCTTCTTCCCGCTGGAGGTGGCCTGATGAGTACCGTACTCGAAGCCCGTGAGCTGACCCGTCACTACAGTGCCTCGCGCGGCCTGTTCAAGCCGGCGGCCACGGTCCAGGCGCTCAATGGCGTGTCCTTCAGCCTACAGTCCGGCAGGACCCTGGCCGTGGTCGGCGAGTCCGGCTGCGGCAAGTCCACCCTGGCTCGCGCCCTGACGCTGATCGAAACACCCAGTTCCGGTAGCCTGCAGATCGCCGGGCACGAAGTGGCCGGCGCCAGCCATGCCGAGCGCAAGCAACTGCGCCGCGATGTGCAGATGGTGTTCCAGAACCCCTACGCCTCGCTCAACCCGCGGCAGAAGATCGGTGATCAGTTGGCCGAACCGCTGTTGATCAACACCCGCCTGTCGCGCGCCGAACGCCGCGAGAAAGTGCAAGCGATGATGCAGCAGGTCGGCCTGCGCCCCGAGCATTACCAGCGCTACCCGCACATGTTCTCCGGCGGCCAGCGCCAGCGCATCGCCCTGGCCCGCGCCATGATGCTGCAGCCGCAGGTACTGGTGGCGGACGAGCCGACCTCGGCGCTGGACGTGTCTATCCAGGCCCAGGTGCTGAACCTGTTCATGGACCTGCAGGAGCAGTACCAGACCGGCTACGTGTTCATCTCGCACAACCTCTCGGTGGTGCGTCATGTCGCCGACGACGTACTGGTGATGTACCTCGGTCGTCCGGTGGAAATGGGCCCGGCCGAGGCGCTCTACACCCGCCCGCTGCACCCCTACACCCGCGCCCTGCTGTCGGCGACGCCGGCGATTCATCCAGATCCGGACAAGCCGCGGATGAAGATCAGCGGCGAGTTACCCAATCCACTGAATCCACCCTCCGGCTGCGCCTTCCACAAGCGCTGCCCGCATGCCGACGAGCGCTGCCGTAGCGAGCGCCCGGAGCTACGCCTGATCGATGCACGGCAGGTGGCCTGCCATCATGTGGAGCGGATCGTCGACTAGCTCACGGCAAAGACCGCGGCGCTCCGTAGAGCGTCGCGGCGCCGCCTGGGCTGACGACGCACCTATGCCGTTGGTGGCAGGGTCAGCTCGATGCTTTCGGCCAGCGAGTCCTCCAGCCGCTGCAACTCGACGCCGACCGCAGCAGCGTCATCGGCCAGGGTTTCGGCGATATGCAGAAACTCCGTCGTGGCTTCGACGAAGGCCAACACCACCATGGGATCGAAGCGTGTGCCGCTGGCCGCGCTGATCTGCGCCACCGCCTGTGCCGGGCTGGTCGGCGGCAGGTAAGGATGCCGACAGCTCAGTTCTTCGAAGTGCCCCACCAGCGCCATCAGCCGCGCCGACAGCGGAATCTGCTCGCCATGCAGACCTTGCGGATAGCCTTTGCCGTCCCAGCGCTCGTGCTGGCCATAGACGATGTCTTTGGCATCGGAGAGAAAGTCGGTGATGCTGCCCAGCTTGCGCTCGGCGCGTTCAAGCGCATCGCGTCCGGCGATCACGCCCTCGCTCAGCAGTCGCAGATCATTTTCATCCGGTTCACCGTGGCTGAGCAGCACACGATCCGGCAGGGTCAACCGGTCGATCACATGCAACATGGCCGACTTGCCCAGCTGGGCGATACGCTCCTCGTTCAGAGACTCGGACAAGGCCGGCTGCTGCCGCGCCAGTGCAGCGGTCAGGCAGGTCATGTAGCGCTCGATACGCTCCAGGCGACGGCTGCTCGGGTTGTCACGCATGACGGCAACGCTGGCCATGGCCTCGATGGTGACGTCCTGCAAGCGCTGGATATCGCGAGTACGGTGCTTGACCTCAAGCTCCAGGTATTCGCTCTTGTCGCGCAGATAATCGGTGGCAGCCTTGAGTTGCAATTGTGCCCGCACGCGGGAGAGCACGATGGGCGGGCTGACTGGTTTGGTGATGTAGTCGGCGGCGCCGAGGTCGAAGCCCAACTGCTCGTCAGCCGGATCGCTGCGACCAGTGACCAGGATCAACGGGATATGTCGGGTCTGCGGATCGGTCCTGAAGCGACGGCACAGCGCGTAGTCATCCTGCCAGTCGAGCAGAATCAGGTCCGGTTGCGGTCGCGACCTGGCAGCGTGCAGCGCTTCCTCACTGCCGACCAGGCGCACCTGGTAGCGGTCGACCAATAACGCGCCCAGGCGCTGGCGCGCGTCCACCGCATCATCCACCACCAGAATCAGTTCCTGCTCCGGCCTATCGAGCATCCCGCGCATGGCGACCTCCACTGGCACCTTCCTAATCATCATTAAAGGCGCTGGGCTGTATTTGCGCTCAGGCCGACATACAAATGACCTCGGCAGCGGTTTGAAAGTGCAATGCGGATTGGCAGCGCAACGCGAGCAGCCGACAATCGTCAGCAAAACCGTGACCAGAAGGGCTGCGCCATGCTCGACCCGGAACGCTGTTGGCAAGCCGTTTGCGAACGTGATGGGGCGTTCGACGGACGCTTCGTTTTCACCGTACGCAGCACCGGCATCTATTGTCGGCCGAACTGCCCTGCGCGGCGGCCACGGCGCGACAATGTCAGTTTCCATGTCGATGCAGCCAGTGCCGAGGCCGCTGGCTTTCGCCCGTGCAAGCGCTGCTCGCCACGGGGGCAAAGCCCGGCGCAGCAGCTCGACGCACTGGTTGCGGCCGCCTGTGATCTTCTGCGCGGTGAACAGCGCCTGAAGCTGCCGCAACTGGCAGCCCGCATCGGCTTGTCGCCGTCACACCTGGCCCGTGCGTTCAAGGCGCGTACCGGGATGACGCCCAATGCCTGGGCGGCAGCGCAACGCCGCCAGCGTCTGGACGCCCAGTTGCCACTGGCAGATAACGTGCTCGAGGCGGCCCTGGCCGCTGGCTACTCTGGCACCCGCGCTTTGTATGAAAAACCCCAGGCCATGAGCCCGGCGCAGCGCCGCCTACGCGGTGTAGGCGAACGCCTGCGCTACAGCATCGCCCCCAGCACACTCGGCCAGGTGCTGCTGGCAACCAGTGACAAGGGCGTTTGTGCATTGCTGTTCGGCGACGAGCCGACTGCCCTGCGTGACGAGTTGCAACAACGCTTCGCCGCCGCCCAGCTCGAAGAAGATGAACAAGGTCTGCGCAACTGGCTGCAGCAAGTGTTGGCGCAATTACAAGAGCCGGAGCGCGCCGCCCATCTGCCCCTGGATATTCGCGGCACGGCCTTTCAGCAACGCGTCTGGCTGGCACTGCAGCATATTCCCAGCGGCGAAACCCGCAGCTACGCCGACCTGGCCGGACAGCTGCACAGTCACCCACGGGCGATTGCCCGCGCCTGTGCCAGCAACGCCATAGGCCTGTTGCTACCCTGCCATCGTGTCGTGGCCAGCGATGGCAGCCTCAGCGGCTATCGTTGGGGGTTGCAGCGCAAACGGCGGTTGCTGGAGCAGGAAAGCCAGGAGACGTAGCCCGTGCGGGCGCTTCAGCTCGTGGGGTGGGCTTTGGCCCACGAGTCTTGGACGGCGCTCTGCGTAGCCCGGATGCAATCCGGGGAACATGATCGCCAGCGCCCCGGATTTCATCCGGGCTACAGATTCAGGGCCACGCCCTCTACACCAGCATCGCCTTGGCTACCTCGCTGCGTGTGCCGCGCCCGACCAGTTGCTCCACCAGGGTCAGGGCAAAGGCCAACGCCGTTCCCGGGCCCTGGCTGGTGATGCAGTTGCCATCGACCACCACCGCCTCGTCGACGAAGGTGCAGCCACTCAGCCGATCACTGAACGCCGGATAGCAGGTCATCCGTCGCTGCCTGAGCACCCCGTACTGCTGCAGGGCCAATGCAGGCGCGGCGCAGATCGCGGCAAACAGCTCGCCTGCCTTGGCCTGCTTGCGCACACGTTCGGCCAACGGCTCGAACTCGGCCAGACGCTGCGCACCAGGCATCCCGCCGGGCAGGACGATCAGGTCGAAATCCTGTGCCAGCACGTCCACCAACATGGCATCAGCGGTCAGCCGGGTACCACGGGCGCAGGTGATCATCCTGCGCTCTTCGATACTCGCCACCAGTACCTCGACGTCGGCGCGGCGCAGCACATCGATCAGGGTCACGCATTCAAGATCTTCGACACCATCAGCGACTGTAATCAGCGCTCGCTTGCTCATCTCACTACTCCTTCAGACAGAAAATGAAACTGTCCACCTGGTCATAAAAGGACACGACAGACCTTGAATTCACCCGGCAAAACCTTGCTGTTATGATGCGCGGCTTTTGCGAAATCGAGCAATTTTCCGGCCTGCACGGACGGATGTGCTTTGCTTTGTGCAGACCAATTCAGGCGCGTTTGCGCCTCGGGGAGCCACCATGCTGGAAAGACTGTTCCAACTCAAAGCCCACAACACCACGGTGCGCACCGAGGTACTGGCCGGGATCACCACCTTCCTGACCATGGCCTACATTCTCTTCGTCAACCCGGAAATGCTCGCCAAGACCGGCATGGACCACGGCGCGGTATTCGTCGCCACCTGCCTGGCTGGCGCCATCGGCTCGCTGATCATGGGCCTGCTGGCCAACTACCCGATCGCCCTGGCGCCCGGTATGGGCCTCAACGCCTTCTTCACCTACACCGTGGTGATGACCATGGGCTACAGCTGGCAGACCGCTCTGGGCGCGGTATTCCTCTCCGGCGCAATCTTCTTCCTGCTGTCGATCTTCAAGATCCGCGAGTGGATCATCAACAGCATCCCGCTGGCCCTGCGCGCCGGTATCGCCGCCGGTATCGGCCTGTTCCTGGCGATCATCGCCCTGAAGAACGCAGGCATCGTGGTCGATCACCCGGCCACCCTGGTCGGCCTCGGCGATATGAGCAACGGCGGCGCACTGCTGGCCTGCCTGGGCTTCTTCGTCATCGCCGCACTGGCCTATCGCAAAGTCACCGGCGCGGTGATGATCGGCATTCTGCTGGTCACCGGCCTGTCCATTGCCCTCGGCCTGTCCGAGCTGCAAGGCGTGATGTCGATGCCACCCTCGCTGATGCCTACCCTGCTGCAGCTGGACATAGCCGGCGCGCTGGATATCGGTTTGATCAGCGTGATCTTCGCCTTCCTCTTCGTCGACCTGTTCGACACTTCCGGCACCTTGGTCGGCGTGGCGCAAAAAGCCGACCTGCTGGACAAGGACGGCAAGATGCCGCGCCTGGGCCGCGCCCTGCTGGCCGACAGCACCGCGACCATGGCCGGCGCCGCGCTGGGCACCAGCACCACCACCAGCTACATCGAATCCGCTGCTGGCATCAGTGCCGGTGGACGTACCGGTCTGACTGCCTGCGTGGTCGCCGCGCTGTTCCTCCTGGCCCTGTTCTTCGCCCCGCTGGCTGGCGCCGTTCCGGCCTATGCCACCGCGCCTGCGCTGCTGTTCGTCGCCGTGCTGATGATGAGCAGCCTGGCGCAGATCGACTGGGACGACCTGACTGTCGCCGCCCCGGTGGTGGTCGCCGCCCTGGCCATGCCGCTGACCTTCTCCATCGCCAACGGCATCGCGTTCGGTTTCATCGCCTGGACCGCGGTCAAGGTACTGGCCGGCCGCTGGCGCGAACTGAACCCGGCGATGTGGGTGCTCTCGGCCTTGTTCGTGGTCAAGCTGGCCTACTTCGCCTGATCAGCCGATAACGGCGTACTGCTTCGCGAGTATGCCCTACGCCGCGCCCCGGACAACCTGCGTAGGGTGGGCCGGGCGGCGTTTCGCTTCAGCCCACCATCGGCGCTAGTCATGATCGTTCCCACGCTCCGCGTGGGAACGCCTACCCGGGACGCTCTGCGTCCAGCGCCACCAATGATCGACGACAACGGCACGCCGGCAACGGAATCGCTACAATGGCGCCCCGTTTTCCTGCCCCATGAGTGACCGATGAGCCGCCCCGCATTCGACCCCGCCACCTACGACGCCCAACTCGCCGAGAAGAAGGCCCGCCTGGTCGAACTGCTGGCGCCCTTCGCCGCCCCGGAGCCCGAGGTATTCGACTCACCGCGCGAGCACTACCGTATGCGCGCCGAATTTCGCCTGTGGCGTGAAGACGGCCAGCGCCACTACGCGATGTTCGCGCCGGGCGACAAACATACGCCGATACTACTCGACGACTTCCCCATTGCCAGCCTGCGCATCAACGAATTGATGCCGCGCCTACGCGCTGCCTGGCAGGCCAGCGAAGCCTTGTCGTTCAAACTGTTCCAGGTCGAGTTCCTCACCACCCTGGCCGGTGATGCGCTGATCACTCTGGCCTACCACCGCCCGCTGGACGACGTCTGGCAAGCCGAGGCGGAAAAGCTGGCCGCCGAGCTGAACGTCAGCCTGGTCGGCCGCTCCCGCGGTCAACGCTTGGTGATCGGTCGCGACTATGTGGAAGAAGAATTGACCGTAGCCGGGCGCAGCTTTCGCTATCGCCAACCGGAAGGCGCCTTCACCCAGCCCAACGGCAAGGTCTGCGAGAAGATGCTGAACTGGGCCCATGACGCCCTCGGCCAGCGCGACGACGACCTGCTGGAGCTTTACTGCGGCAACGGCAACTTCACCCTGCCGCTGGCCACCCGCGTGCGCAAGGCCCTGGCGACCGAGATCAGCAAGACCTCGGTGAACGCCGCCCTGGCCAACCTGGCTGACAACGGCGTGAACAACGTCGAGCTGGTGCGCCTGTCCGCCGAGGAGCTGACCCAGGCGCTGAACGAGGTGCGCCCGTTCCGCCGTCTGGCCGGTATCGATCTCAAGAGCTATGAGTTCGGCAGTGTCTTCGTCGACCCGCCGCGCGCCGGCATGGACCCGGACACCTGCGAGCTGACTCGCCGCTTCGAGCGCATCCTGTACATCTCCTGCAACCCGGAGACCCTGGCCGCCAACATCGCCCAGTTGAGCGACACTCACAAAGTGACGCGCAGCGCACTGTTCGACCAGTTTCCCTACACCCACCACATGGAAGCGGGTGTGCTGCTGGAGCGGCGCTGAGTCGTTTTTCGCCCTTGGCCCGGCTCAGCGAGACAAGCCGCGCAACGCCCACCAGGCCAGCGCGGCCGATGCCACTTCAAGCAGCAGCGCGTATAGGTTGAAGGTCTGCTGTGCGCCGCCATCCAGCCACAGCCCGGCAATGCGCGCCAACGCCAGCGAGCTGTACAGCAGTACCAGCAGAAGCAGCGCCGGGCGCAGCAAATCCATACGCAGCAGCGCCATCGCCAGGTAAGCCGCCAACCCCAATTGCAGGCCGCCGTAATAGGCACGCACTTCAGTCACGGCGGCGCTTCCCATCAGCAATGCGCCACTGAAGCTGGCCATTTCCTCGGGACGAATGAAGTAGGCCAGCCCCAACACGAGCAGGGCAGCGATCTGGATCGACAGGACGATTCGAGCAAACAGCATCGGCAGATTTCCGGGCAAGGAGTGGCTGCCACTAGCATAGGCAGCCACTGGTCGCGACGCATAGTCGCAATGGCTTGGGCAGTCGTCATGCCGGCGCTATGCTGAGCGCTCGATTATCTGGAGCCTTGCCATGCGTCGTTCCCTGCTCGCCCTCTTCCTCGTCTCCGGTCTGGCTCACGCCAGCGAACCCCTGACCATCGATGTTCACCGCGATGCCAATTGTGGCTGCTGCAAGGCGTGGATCAGCCATCTGCAGGACAATGGTTTCACCGTCAACGACCATGTCGAGACCGACATGAGTGCGGTCAAACAGCGCCTTGGCGTTCCGCCGCGCCTGGCGTCCTGCCACACCGGCGTGATCGACGGCAAATTCGTCGAAGGCCACGTACCGGCGGCCGACATTCTCAAGCTGCGTCAACGTCCCGATCTGATCGGCGCTGCTGTACCCGGTATGCCCATGGGCTCGCCAGGCATGGAGTACGGCGGTCGTGTCGACGCCTATCAGGTCATCGGCCTGGATAACGAACGCAAGGATCAACTGCTGAGCGACTACCCCGCCAACTGAGCCGGCATGTACGCAGCTACACTGCTGCGATAACCAACCAGGGAGTACAGCCATGCGCTGGCAACGCGGTAGACGCAGTGACAACGTGGTGGATGCGCGCGGCCGCTCCGGCAGGCGCCTCGGTGGTGGCCTGAGCCTCGGTGGCGTGGCGGTGATCGTCATCGTCGGCCTGCTGATGGGCCAGGACCCGCTGCAGATTCTTGGCCAGATCGCCGGCCAGGCCACCCAGCCACAGGTCGCCCAGACACAGAGCGCACCACCGGCCAACGACCAACAGAGCGAGTTCGTCCGCGCCATTCTCGGCGATACCGAAGACACCTGGCGCGAGCTGTTCCAGCAGGCCGGCCAGCAGTATCGCGACCCGCAACTGGTGCTGTTTTCCGGCGGGGTCAACTCGGCCTGTGGCTTCGCCAGTTCGGCGGTCGGCCCCTTCTACTGCCCTGGCGATCAGCGCGTATATCTGGACATGGCGTTTTTCCGCGAGATGGAACAGCGTTTCTCCGCTGCTGGTGACTTCGCCCAGGCCTACGTGATCGCCCATGAGGTCGGCCACCACGTGCAGACGCTGCTCGGCGTCTCGGCCAAGGTCAATGCGGCGCGCCAACGTGGCGAACGCGTCGAGGGTGATGGCGGCCTGCTGGTGCGCCAGGAACTGCAGGCCGACTGCCTGGCCGGGGTCTGGGCGCATCATGCGCAACGCCGGCATGACTGGCTGGAGGCTGGCGACCTGGAAGAAGCGCTGAACGCCGCCAGCGCCATCGGTGATGACCGTCTGCAAAAACAGGCGCGCGGCCAAGTAGTGCCGGACGCCTTCACCCATGGCACCTCAGAGCAGCGCGTGCGCTGGTTCAGCAGCGGTTTCGAGAGTGGTCAGCCGGGGCGTTGCGACACATTCAAGGCGGCGCGCCTGTAACACGCCGGCTCACACCACGAAGCGCTTGCTCCACCAGGCAAAGCCGCAGGCGGCAGCGCCGCACAGGGCGATCACCAGAGCCATGGGCATGGCCGAACCATCATGCAGGAAGGCCACCAAAGCCGAAGCGCTGGCCGCCACACTGAACTGCATGCTGCCCAGCAACCCGGATGCGCTGCCGGCATGACGGCCCTGCCCAGCCATGGCGCAAGCCGTGGCATTGGGCAACACGCAGCCGAGGCTGGCCACGCAGATGAACAGCGGAATCATCAGCGGCCACAGCTGGGCCGGTTGCCACAACGCCAGTACCAGCAGGCACAGGCCACTGGCCAGGTACACCAGCACCATGCGCCGCAGCCACAGCGCCGGGCCACCACTGCGCACCAGACGCGCATTGACCTGCGCCATGATCACGAAGCCCGCTGCGTTGCTGCCGAACAGCCAGCCATAGTGCTCGGGCGGCACACCGTACAGCTCGATGAACACGAAGGGCGAGCCGGCGATATAGGCGAACATGCCCGCCATCGCCACACCGCCGGCCAGGCTGTAACCCATGAACGGTGCATTGCCCAACAGCGCGCGGTATTGGCCGAAGGCACCATTCAGCGGGGCCGGTGGCAGATGCTGCGGACGCGTCTCCGGCAACCACAACAGCACGGCCAGCAGGCACAACCCGGCAAAGATTGCCAGGCTGTGGAAGATCGACGGCCAGCCCAGGGTATTGAGCAGCAGTCCGCCGCCCAGGGGCGCGAGAATCGGCGCCAGCCCCATCACCAGTACCAGTTGCGAGAACACCTTGGCCGAGGCCAGTGGGTCACACAAATCGCGCACTACCGCGCGGGTGATGACCATGCCGGCGCAGCCACCGAGGGCCTGCACGAAACGCGCGGCCACCAGCCATTCCAGACTGGGAGCCAGGGCGCAGGCCAGCGATGCCAAGGTGAACAGGGTCACCCCGACCAGCAGCGGCACACGGCGACCGAAACGATCCGCCAGCGGCCCGTAGAACAATTGGCCAATTGCGATACCGACGAAATAGGCCGCCAGCGACAGCTGAATATGCTCGACGTCAGTGCCGAACTGCTGCGCCAGGGTAGGGAAACTCGGCAGGTAGAAATCGATGGCCAGAGGGCCGAAAGCGCTGAGCGCGCCCAGAATCAGGAGGGTTCGCAGGTTCATGAATGATCCGGAGAATTATTAGCCGGCTAATCATCTCACCGACCGGGCAGCGTGCGAAAGCGCGGGCCGCCGAAGGACGGCCCGCATGACTCAATGCGGTTGTTCTTCCTCCCTAGCCTTGCCGCGCCGGCTCACCCGTTGCGCTGCCGTTTCCACCAGCAGATAGAACATCGGGATAACGAACGTGGCCAGCAGGGTTGCCGCGAGCATGCCGCCGATCACCCCGGTGCCGATGGAGTGACGACTGGCCGAGCCGGCGCCGGAGCTGATGGCCAGCGGTACGCAGCCGAGAATGAACGCCAGCGAAGTCATCACGATGGGACGGAAACGCAGCTTGGCCGCCTCCAGCGCCGAGTCGAAGATGCCCTTGCCCTCGGCGCGCAGCAGCACGGCGAACTCGACGATAAGGATGGCGTTCTTCGCCGCCAGGCCGATCAGCGTGACGAGCCCTACCTGGAAGTACACGTCGTTCTGAATGCCGCGCAGCCACACCGCGAGAATCGCCCCGAACACGGCGAACGGCACGGCGGTGACCACTGCCAACGGCAGCGTCCAGCGCTCGTACTGCGCGGCGAGAATCAGGAACACCAGAATCAGGCCGAAGACGAAGGCCTGAGTGCCCGAACCCTGAGTCGCCAGCTCTTGATACGCAGAGCCGATCCAGCCGAGGCTGTAGTCCTCGCCCAATACTTCATCGGCCACTTCCTGCATCGCCGCCAGTGCCTGCCCGGAGCTGTAGCCTGGCGCCGGGCCACCAAGCACCTTGGCCGAGGGATAGACGTTGAAACGGTCGTAGGAATCCGGCCCGAGGATGCGCCGCACCCGCAGCAGGGTCGATAGCGGCACCAGATCACCACTGCTGGAACGCACGTAGACCTGGCCGAGGTCTTCCGGCTTGCGGCGGAACTCCGACTCGGACTGCAGGCTGACCTGCCAGGTACGCCCGTAGAGGGTGAAATCGTTGACGTAGTAACTGCCGAAGGTTGCCTGCATCGCAGTGAACACGTCGCTGACGCTGACGCCCAGCGCCCGCGTCTTGGTGCGATCCAGGTCGATGTAGTACTGCGGCACGTTGGCGCTGAAGGTGCTCTGAATGCCGGCCAGCTCCGGCCGCTTGCTAGCCGCCGCGACGAAGGCCTGGACCTTCTCGCCGAGCTGCTCGACGCTGCCGCCGGAGCGGTCCTGAATGAAGGACTCGAAGCCACCGGTGGTGCTCATGCCGGTGATCGGTGGTGGATTGAACGACAACACCAGACCATCCTTCTGCGCAGCGCCCATACCCATGAACTCGCGCGTCAGATTGCGTGCATCGAGCTCGTCCGTGGTGCGTTCGCTCCAGTCCTTGAGCGGCACGAAGGACACCCCGGCGTTGCTGCGCACGCCGAAGGTAAGCACATCGAAACCGGCGAAGGTCACCACATCCGCCACTGCCGGATGCTCCATCAACTGCTGGCTCACCGCCCCGCTCAGCGCCTCGGTGCGATTGAGCGAAGCGGCCGGCGGCAGGTAGTAGGCATTGATCACGTAGCCCTGATCCTCATCGGGCACCAGTGAGCCGGGCACCCGTGAGAACAGCAGCATGATCAGCGCGATCATCCCGCCGAACAGCAGCAGGCCGACCAGCGAACGCTTGAGGAAGAAGCGCACCCCCGCGCCATAGCCCGCGGTGGCCTTGTCGAAGAAACGGTTGAATACACGGAATGGTGCTGCCGGTTCATGGTGGCCAGGCTTGAGCAACAGCGCGCAGAGCGCGGGTGAAAGCGTCAGCGCGACGATGCCGGAAATCACCACCGACACCGCGATGGTGATCGCGAACTGCTTGTACATCTGCCCCGCCAGACCGCCGAGAAAGCCTACCGGCACGAACACCGCGCACAGCACCAGAACGATGGCAATGATCGGCCCGGTCACCTCCTCCATCGCCTTGATCGAGGCATCTCGCGCATTCAGCCCCTGCGTGCGCATCACCCGCTCGACGTTCTCGATCACCACGATGGCATCGTCCACCACGATGCCGATGGCCAGCACCATGCCGAACAACGTCAGCAGGTTGATGGAGAAGCCCAGCAGGTACATGCCGGCAAAGGTGCCGACCAGCGATACCGGAATGGCCAGCACCGGAATCAGCGTGGCGCGCCAGTTCTGCAGGAAGATGAACACCACCAACACAACCAGCACCAGCGCCTCGAAGAAAGTGTGGATCACCTCAGTGATCGAGACCTGAACGAACTTGGTGGTGTCGTAGGGAATCTTGTAGGCGATGCCCTCGGGGAAGCGCTTGGCCAGGCGCTGCATGGTGCGCTCGACCGCCTCGGCGGTATCCAGGGCATTGGCGCCGGGTTGCAGGTAGATACCGAAGGCAGCGTTCTGCTGGCCATTGAGGGTGGTGACCAGCGAGTAGTCCTGCGCACCCAGCTCGACCCGCGCCACATCCTTGAGCAGCAGGCTGGCACCGGTATCGTCGGTACGCAGGATGACGCTCTCGAACTCTTTAGGGTCGGTGAAACGCCCTTGCGTGGTGACGGTGTAGGTGAAGTCCTGTGGCTCCTTCAACGGCTGCTGGCCGAAGCTACCGGCGGCGAACTGCGAATTCTGCTCGCGAATGGCATTGACCACGTCGGTGGGCGTGAGGTTGTACTGCGCCAGCTTGTCCGGGCGCAGCCAGATACGCATGGAATAATCCTTGGAACCGAACTGGCTGGCATCGCCAACGCCCTTGAGGCGCTTGAGTTCGTCGATGACGTTGATCAGCGCGTAGTTGCTGATGAAGATCGGGTCGCGCGAACCATCCGGCGAGTAGAGGGTGATCACCTGGAGGATGTCGGAAGACTTCTTCTCTACCTTCACACCCTGGCGGCGCACTTCTTCCGGCAGCTTGGCCAACGCTGCCTGCACCTTGTTGTTGACGTTGATGGTGGCCTGGTCCGGGTCGGTGCCGACCGCGAAGTACACCGTCAGGCTCATCGCCCCACTGCTGGAAGAGTTGGACAGCTGGTAGATCATGTTCTCGACGCCGTTGATCTCCTGCTCCAGCGGCGCCGCCACGGTTTCGGCGATGACCTGCGAGCTGGCACCGGGGTATGCGGCGCTGACCGATACCTGCGGCGGCAGGATTTCCGGGTACTGGGCGATGGGCAACGAGCGCATCGCCGCCAAGCCGGCGAGCACGATGACGATGGAAATGACGGTGGCGAATACCGGACGGTCGATGAAAAAGCGCGAGATCATGGCCGTTACTCCTGCGCCGGGCTGGCTGGCGTGGCTGCCTTCGCCTCCTCGACCTTGACCGGGCTGTCCGGTCGCACCTTGGCCAGGCCGTCGACGATCACCCGTTCACCATCGCTGACGCCAGCCAGAATCACCCAGCGTCCGCTGGCCGTATCACCGGTGGTGACCTGGCGCATGCGCGCGAGGCCCTGCTCATCCACCACGTAGACGAACGTACCCCGCGGGCCCTGAGCGACGGCGCGCTCCGGTACGGTGATAGCGTTGGGACGGGTCAGCCCCTTGACCTGCACGCGCACGAACTGCCCGGGCAACAGTTTCTGATCGGGGTTCGGCACCACGCCACGGGCGCTGACGGTGCCGGTACCGCGATCGATCAGGCTGTCGGTGAAGTCCACTTCGCCCGCTGTCGGATAGGCCGAGCCATCACCAAAATGCACTTCCACGCTGAGTTTGCCGCTGGCCGGCAGCGCCAGGCTGCCTTCGGACACTTCACGGCGCAGACGCTCGGCCTCGGCATCCGGGTAAGCGAAGTTGACGAAGATCGGGTCGAGCTGGGTGATCTGCGTCAGCAGGCTGGCACTGGGATCACCGGCGACGATCAGGCTGCCTTCGGAAACGCTTTCCTTGCTGGTGATGCCGGTGATCGGCGCCTTGACCGTGGTGTAGTCGAGGTCGATCTGGCGCGACTGCACCTCGGCCTGGGCCGCCTCGATATTGGCCTTGCTCTGTTCGAAGTTGGAGATGGCGTTGTCCAGTTCGCTCTCGCTGGCGAAGCCCTTCTTCTGCAATTCGCGGATGCGTTTGAGGTCGCGATCGGTCTGCCGGAAACGCGCCTGCTCCTGCGCCAGCGCGCCCTTGGCACGGGCCAGAGCCGCCTCGTAGGGGCGCGAATCGATGCGAAACAGCACCTGATCCTTCTGTACCCGACTACCCTCCTGGTAGGTGCGTTCCTGCAGAATGCCGCCGACCTGGGCTCGAACCTGCACTTCGCGGTAACCAGCGGTTCGCGCCGGATACTCCAGCACGATAGGCAGTTCGCCGGCCTTGACCTGCTCGACCGTCACCGCCGTCGGTGGCGCCTCGGCGGCCTCGACGCTCGCGGCCAGCAGGACCAGACTGAAGGGCAGATAGACTCCGACCAGACGAACGAAGGGCATGAGGCATTCCTCTCCTTGGCTAGACACGGGACAGAAGCAGGACAACCAAGCCCGCCACCAGCAGGCGGGGCAAAATCGGTAAACTCGGCACAATCTGAGCCTAGTTCCAATTAACCGGATCGCCATGCGTAGAACCAAAGAAGATGCGGAGAAAACCCGCTGCGCCATCCTCGCTGCTGCGGAACAGTTGTTCCTCGAGCGCGGGGTCGCCCATACCAGCCTGGAGCATATCGCCCGGCATGCTGGGGTCACGCGCGGCGCGGTCTATTGGCATTTCCAGAACAAGGCCCACCTATTCCACGAAATGCTCAATCAGGTACGCCTGCCACTGGAGCCGCTGGCCGAACAGTTGGCCGCAGTCGACGGCCTGGCATCGCTGCAGTTGCTGCGCGACCTGTGCATAGAAGCCATGGCCAATCTGGTGCTGGATGAGCAACGCCGGCGCATCCTCACCGTGCTGCTGCGCCGCTGCGAGTTCACCGAGGATTTGCGCGAGGCCGAGGAGCGTCACGAAACCTTCGTCAATCAGTTCATCGACCTGTGCGAACAACAGTTCGCCCTGCCAGAGGTGCAACCGCACCTGCACCCCGGCATCACCCCGCGCCTGGCCTCGCGCACGCTGCACGCGCTGATCGTCGGTCTGTTCAGCGATTGGCTGCGCGATCCCAACCTGTTCGACGCCCAGACCGACACTCCAGCGATGATCGACAGCTGCTTTCGCGGCCTGCTGCGGCAGTGGCCATAGCCGATCCGAGTTCTACGCGGGCACAACCTCGTAACCCTCTTCACGGATGGCTGCCTGGATCTGCGAGGCATCCAGGTTGCCCTGCACTCGTACCAGCCCCGCGGCCAGATCGACTTCGACGCTGGCCGTCTGGTCCAGCGCCTGGATCGCCTGGGTGACGGCGCGCACGCAATGACCGCAGGACATTCCGCTAACCTTGAACTTTTGCATGACTGACTCCTTGAACATATAGCAGGCTGTTGAAAACTACCTACGTTGCCATTGCAGCGTTAAAAACAGGCTCAAAATGCTCATTTACGGCTCGTAAACTCCGCTTTTTCGCCTATTTTTGCCTTGCATTGGCTACCTCGCCTACGTTTTCAACGGCCTGCTGGTCGATGGGTGTAGTCTCAACCTTGCCACAATGGCAAGGTCAAGCCCTTGCGTCATGTCATTTGCCGCGTTCCCGTACGAGGGTCATCACAATGCGTCTGCTCTGCTCCGCCCTTGCCCTGCTGCTGGCGCCTCTGGCTCAGGCCGAACCACTGGCACCGCTGCCCTCGACCAGTCAGGGCGAAGGCTACGCGGTGCTGATCGTCTCGCGCGAACGCCTGGAAGTGGCCACTACCTGCGAGGTCGCGCTGTACCTGCATGACCAGATGGCCGCACGCTTGCATCAGGGTCAGTCGGTGTCCTTCAATCTGCCGCCGGGCAAGGTCTCGCTGCGCCTCGGCCTGACCGGCACCGGTTCATGTCAGGACGGTATCAACCAGCTCGCCGGCCAGTCGCTGGACCTGCAAGCGGGCGAGGTACGCCGCTACCGCATCGCCATGGGCAGCGATGGTCTGCGACTGCATGCCGCGCCAACACTGAACTGAAGGCTTGACCTTGCCATGGGGTCAAGGTTGATCCTGTAGCCATCCAGCTACAGGGAGCCGAACCATGACCACTTTCGACCTGCCGATCCGAGGCATGACCTGCGCCAGTTGCGCTGGTCGTGTCGAGCGCGCGCTGAACAAGCTGCCGGAGGTGAGCAGCGCGAGTGTCAACCTGGCCAATGAACAGGCGCGTATCGAAGCGCCAGCCGGCAGCCTGCCGCAACTGATCACCGCCATCGAGGGCGCCGGTTACAGCGTGCCTAGCCAGCCGCTGGAGCTGGGCATCGAGGGTATGACCTGCGCTAGCTGCGTCGGTCGTATCGAGCGCGCCCTGAACAAGTTGCCGGGTGTCAGCCAGGTGGCCGTCAATCTTGCCGATGAAAAGGCGCGCCTGCAGGTGCTCGCCGGTTTCGACCCGCAACAGGCGCTGAAGGCGGTAGCTGCCGCCGGTTATAAAGCCAGCCTGCTCGATGATCGCCCCACCACGGATGATGCCCAGCACCGACTACGCCGTGAACGTCTGACCTTGCTGGCAGCCATCGTCCTGACCCTGCCGCTGGTGCTGCCGATGCTCGTCGAGCCGTTCGGCCTGCACTGGATGCTGCCAGCCTGGGCGCAGTTCCTGCTGGCCACGCCGGTGCAGTTCATTTTCGGCGCGCGCTTCTATCGCGCAGCCTGGCAGGCGCTGAAGGTTCGCGCCGGCAACATGGACCAACTCGTGGCGATCGGTACCAGCGCCGGCTACGGCCTGAGCCTGTATCAGTGGGCCGTGACGCCGGCCGGGCAAATGCCGCACCTGTATTTCGAAGCCTCAGCGGTGATCATCAGCCTGATCCTGCTCGGCAAGTACCTTGAGAGCCGCGCCAAGCGCCAGACCGCCAGTGCCATTCGTGCGTTGCAGGCACTGCGCCCGGATCACGCGGTGCGCCTTGTGGATGGCCACGAGGAACGCGTCGGTATCGACGAGCTGGCGCTGGGCGACCATATCCTGGTCAAGCCGGGCGAGCGCTTCCCGGTCGACGGCCAAGTGCTGGAGGGCCACAGCCATGCGGACGAAGCACTGATCAGTGGTGAAAGCCTGCCGGTGGCCAAGCAGCCGGGCGACAAGGTCACCGCTGGCGCCATCAACGGCGAAGGCCGCCTGCTGGTGGAGACCACCGCCCTGGGTGCAGAGACCGTGCTGTCGCGGATCATCCGTCTGGTAGAAGACGCCCAGGCAGCGAAAGCGCCGATCCAGAAGCTGGTGGACAAGGTCAGTCAGATCTTCGTCCCAACCGTGCTGCTGATCGCCCTGGCCACGTTGCTCGGCTGGCTGGCATTCGGCGCGCCAATGGAAAGCGCCCTGCTCAATGCCGTCGCCGTGCTGGTCATCGCCTGCCCCTGCGCCCTGGGCCTGGCCACGCCGACCGCGATCATGGCCGGCACCGGCGTCGCCGCGCGCCACGGCATCCTGATCAAGGACGCCGAAGCGCTGGAAGTGGCGCATGCCGTGCAGCACATCGCCTTCGACAAGACCGGCACCCTCACCGAAGGCAAACCGCGCATCGTCCATATCGGCCTGGGCGAAGCCAACGAGGCAGAACTCCTGCGCCTGGCCGGTAGCCTGCAACAAGGCAGCGAACACCCGCTGGCCAAGGCCGTCTTGCAGCGCTGCGCCGAACAACACATCGCCCTGCCAGTACTCAGCGACAGCCGCGCGCTGGCCGGTCGTGGGATCGCTGGCAGTGTCGAGGGCCGCAACCTGCAACTGGGCAGCAGCCGCCTGCTGGAGGAAAACCAATTACAGGCAGGGGAGCTTGCCGAATCTGCCCGCACCTGGGAGGCCGAGGGCCGTACCCTGTCCTGGCTGCTCGAAACCGGCAACACTCCTCGCCTGCTCGGCCTGCTGGCCTTCGGCGATCAACTCAAGGAAGGTGCGGCCGACGCCATCGCCGAACTGCGCGAACAGGGCATCACCAGCCACCTGATCAGTGGCGACAACCCGGGCAGCGTCGCCGCAGTCGCCAACGTGCTGGGCATCGACCAACCTCACGCGCAGGTACTGCCGGCGGACAAGGCGCGGCTGATCGGCGAACTGCGCCAGCACGGCACCGTGGCGATGGTCGGCGACGGCATCAATGACGCCCCAGCACTGGCCGCAGCCGACGTCGGCATCGCCATGGGTGGCGGCACCGATGCAGCCATGCATGCCGCGGGCATCACCCTGATGCGCGGCGACCCGCGTCTGGTGCCGGCCGCGCTGGACATCAGCCGGCGCACCTACGCCAAGATCCGCCAGAACCTGTTCTGGGCCTTCATCTACAACCTGATCGGCATCCCGCTGGCCGCCGCTGGCCTGCTCAACCCGATGTTCGCTGGCGCCGCCATGGCGCTGTCCAGCGTCAGCGTGGTGAGCAACGCGTTGCTGCTCAATCGCTGGAGACCACGAGCATGAACATCGGCCAAGCCGCCAAGCACACCGGCCTCAGCGCCAAGATGATTCGCTATTACGAGTCCATCGACCTGCTGCCCCATGCCGGGCGCTCGGAGAGTGGCTATCGGCAGTACAGCAGCAGCGACCTGCACCGCCTGGCCTTTATCAAGCGGGCACGGGATCTGGGGTTTTCGCTGGAGGAAGTCGGCAAGCTGCTGGCCCTGTGGCAAGACAAGCAGCGCGCCAGTGCCGATGTGAAGGCACTGGCCGAGGAACATATCGCCACGCTGTCGCGCAAGATTGCCGAGATGAGTGCCTTGCGCGATACGCTGGTGGATCTGGCGAACAGTTGCCAGGGCGATAGCCGGCCGGACTGTCCGATTCTGCAGGAGCTGGAGGAAGGAGTGAGTTGCGGCGCGGCTGGATGTTCATCGCACCGTCAGCCGTAGGGCGGGTGAAACCCGCCAGACCGACAACGGCGGGTTGCACCCGCCCTACGTCAGTGGCGCCGCCAGTTCTAAAGCCCCTCCCATGGCACCGGGCGCAGCGTGAGGATGTGCGCACGGCGCACCCTACGCAGTTGCGCCGTTCAGCGCATCCAGGGCGGGATCGGCTCGGCGTCCTTGGGTTCGTCTTCGGCGTTGAGCAGGGCCTGCTTCTTCGCTTCCTCGGCCAGGGCGGCCTTGATCTCGCGCATCACCGCGTCGATGTCGGCAGCGTCTTCGGGTTCGGCGAATTCGCCGGTCAGCTGCGTATCGGGCAGCAGTTTACCGGCCTCGTAGAGCGCCCACATTTCCTTGGCGTACTTGGTGTATCTCAGCTCGGGAGCGAATTGGCCGAAGTATTCGGCCATGTTGCGCACATCGCGCTCGAGCATGCTGAAGGCGTGGTTGTTGGCGGCGGCGTCCACGGCTTGTGGCAAGTCGATGATCACCGGGCCTTCGGGGCCGAGCAGCACGTTGAATTCCGACAAGTCGCCGTGCACCAGGCCGGCGCAGAGCATCTTGACGATTTCCTGGATCATGAAGGCGTGGAATTCACGCGCGTCATCCGGGTGCAGGTCGACGTCATTGAGCCGCGGTGCGACATCACCCTCGCCGTCGTCCACCAGTTCCATCAGCAGCACGCCGTCAAGAAAGTCGTAAGGTTTGGGGACTCGCACGCCGGCATTGGCCAAACGGAACAACGCGGCGACTTCGGCGTTCTGCCATGCGTTTTCCTGCTCCTTGCGGCCATATTTGCTGCCCTTGGCCATGGCCCGCGCCTGACGGCTGCCACGCACCTTGCGGCCTTCCTGATACTCGGAAGCCTGGCGAAAGCTACGTTTGTTGGCTTCCTTGTAGACCTTGGCGCAGCGCAGCTCGTCGCCGCAGCGCACCACATAAACCGCTGCTTCCTTGCCGCTCATGAGCGGTCGCAGCACCTCGTCCACCAGGCCGTCTTCGACCAGGGGTTCAATACGTTTGGGCGTCTTCATCGGTGTGGATCACGGGTCCTTTTTGGCCAGAGGCGGACTTTCAGGGGCCATCCTCTCACAGCGCGGGCCAGATGCCGACTCCCACTGTTCAGGCACTGACCAGATGACGCCTGAGCGCCTCGATGGCGTAGCGCACTTTGGCCGGCTGAGCGTCGCGCCGAGGGGTGACGATATGCAGGCCGATGGGTTCCAGTTGCCAATCCGGCAGCAGCGGCAACAGCTCGCCGCGAGCCAGCAGTTCACGGATTTCCGGCTCAGGCTGCAACGACACGCCCATACCCGACAGGGTGAACTGGCGCGCGGCCAGGATGTTGTTGCAGCTGATGCGCGTCTCCAGCCGCAGGCGCTGCTGTGCTCCACTAGGGCCATACAAGGTCAGGTGCTGGCTACGCTCCAGATGCAGGCCGATCCAGTCGAGCTTGAGCAATTGCGACGGTTCGATTGGCAAACCAACACGTGCCAGGTAGGCCGGAGCGGCGCACAGGATCATGCGCCAGTCGGTCACGTAACGAGCCACCAGACTGGAGTCCTCCTGGCGGCCGACACGGATGGCGAGGTCGATACGTGATTCGATCAGGTCGATCTGCTCATCGTGAAAGAACAGGCTCAGGCTCAACCCCGGATGAGCACCGAGCAACGGCGCCAGCGCTTCGCTCAGCAACGGTCCGGAAAACCCGACCGGGGCGGCGACACGCAACTCGCCCACCGGCGCATCACGCTGCTCGGCCAGGCGCTGCTCGGCTCGCTCGGCCAGTTCGACTATCTGCCGGCAGCTTTCATAGAACTGCGCGCCGGCCTCGGTCAGGGTCAGTTTGCGTGTGGTGCGGTGCAGCAGCGTGACGCCAGTGGCCTCCTCCAGTCGGCGCATCTGCTGACTGACCGCCGAAGCCGTCATGCCCATGGCTTCGGCAGCCGCCACCATCGAGCCCTTCTGCACCACGGTAGCGAACAACGCCATGCGCTTGAGTTGCTCCATTATGAAGCTCTGCTTAATTATCCAAGTGCATCAGGCCACTTTTTCCAGACTTTATCCAGCGGTGATCATGTATCAACCATCACCTACCAAGGATTACTTCATGAAGATCGCTCTGATCGGCGCCACTGGTTATGTGGGCGCACCGCTGCTGCAAGAAGCATTGAACCGCGGTCATCAGGTCACTGCACTGGTACGCCATCCGCAAAAGCTGAGCGCGCATCCGCAACTGAACGCCATTGAGGCGGACGTTCACGACAGCGCAGCGCTGGCCGAGCAGTTGCGTGGACATGACGCGGTGATCAGCGCCTTCAACCCGGGCTGGGGCGTGGCAGAGATTCGTGAACAGTTCATCGCCGGCAGCCGCTCGATCATCGCGGCCAGCAAGCAGGCTGGCGTCAAACGCCTGCTGGTTGTCGGCGGTGCCGGCAGCCTGTACGTCGCCCCTGGCGTGCAACTGATCGACACTCCGGACTTTCCTGCCGAGTACAAGGAAGGCGCCGAGGGCGCACGCCAGGCGCTGAACATGCTGCACGAGGAGGCTCAGCTGGAGTGGACCTTTCTCTCGCCCGCCGCCCTGCTCGTTCCGGGGCCGCGCACAGGCAAATTTCGTCTGGGCCACGATGAGCTGCTGATGAATGGCGATGAGCCGGGCAGCATTTCGGTTGCCGACCTGGCCGTAGCGCTGATCGATGAAACCGAGCGACCACAGCATATCCGCCAGCGTTTTACCTTGGCGTACTGAACCGAGCGCTGACGCGGGCGGCCGCTCCGAACGCCAATAAACCAGAGGAATGTCCATGACTCCATTCAGCAGCAGTGCCTTCGTCGCAACCGACACCCCGGCGCGCTATATCAGCCGGCTGTGCAAGCACTTCGCACACAAGATCCCGGTCAGCTTCGATGAACAAGAGGGGCGCATCGAGTTCGGCGCTGGCCTGGCGACCCTGAAAGCAGAAAACCAGGGCCTGCGCCTGCTGGTTGAAAGCGCCAACAGCGAGGACCTGCATCGTCTGGAAGGCGTCGTCGGCAGTCACTTCGAGCGCTTTGCCTGGCAGGAAGAATTGACCCTGGACTGGCAGCCCGACTGATTGCTCAGAGCGCATCCAGCCGCGCACGCAAGCGGCGCAGCACCGACAGGGACTCGGGATTGTCGCCATGCACGCAGAGGCTGTCGGCCCGCAACCGCAGCGGCTTGCCATCGATATCGGCAAACGGCTCGCCGCTGGCAATGGCCAACGCCTGACCAAAGATACGCTCGGGCTCCTGATGCACCGCGCCGCTAAGGCGGCGTGGCGCCAGCTGCCCATCTGACAGGTAGGCGCGGTCGGCGAACGCCTCGAACATCAGCGGCACATCGGCCTCGTCAGCCAGACGCAGCTCCCGGTCATTGTCAGCCAGCGCCAGCACCATCAGCGGCAGGCCCTTGCGGTAGCTTGCACAGGCATCCAGCACCGCCATCAGCAACGCATCGTCACGCACCAGATCGTTGTACAGCGCGCCATGCGGTTTGACGTAGGCCAGCTGGCAACCGCGCGCTCGGCAGAAGGCATCCAGCGCCCCCACCTGATAAAGCACCAGTGCGCGGACCTCCTCCGGCGAGCACTGCAGATGACGCCGACCAAAGCCTTGCAGATCTGGATAGGACGGATGCGCGCCAATGCTCACGCCATGCGCCACGGCCAGCTCGACGCAACGCGCCATGATCAGCGGATCGCCTGCATGGAAGCCGCACGCCAGGTTGGCCTGATCGATCAGCGGCATGGCCAGTTCATCGTCGCCCATACGCCATGCGCCGAAGCCCTCGCCCATGTCGCAGTTCAGGAGAATACGGTTCATTGCGGCAGCTTAGAACGCCCGGAAAGCATGCGTAAAGCCCGCTCAACACTCGAGAATTAATCGCATTTACAAAATTTACATCTGCTTGCAGCCCAGTCGCCACGGCCTCTCCAGCCCGGCGACATGGACACCAACATCATCTGCAATTGAACCTTATATGCAAATCACTATCATCCCGGCCGTCTGCAACCGTTACGACTGCACTCTCTTACCGCCAGGAGTAGATCGATGTCCGCCCTCAATTCCCGTACCGCCTTGGCCAGCGCCATTGCCTTGGCCGCCAGCTTCGGCGCCCAGGCCAACGAGCCCATCGCCCTGGGCGACGTGGTCGTCAGCGCCTCCGGCTTCGAGCAGAAGATCACCGAAGCCCCCGCCAGCATCAGCGTGATCAGCCGCGAAGAACTGCAGCAGAAGCGCTATAGCAACCTGGCGCAGGCACTGGAAGACGTGGAAGGCATCGATGTACGTCAGGGCACCGGTAAGACCGGCGGCCTGAATATCAGCATTCGCGGCATGCCCAGTGACTACACCCTGATCCTGATCGACGGCCGCCGCCAGAACACCGCAGGCAACGTCACCCCCAACGGCTTCAACGAAACATCCACCAGCTTCATGCCGCCGATGTCCGCGATTGAGCGCATTGAAGTGATTCGCGGGCCGATGTCCACGCTATACGGCTCCGACGCCATGGGCGGCGTGGTCAACATCATCACCCGCAAAGTGGCCAAGGAATGGGGCGCCAGCCTGAGCCTGGATCACACCTTCCAGGAAAACCGCGATTACGGTGAAGCCAGCAATACCAGCCTCTATGCCAGCGGCCCACTGATCGAGGGCCTGTTGGGCCTAGCCGTGCGTGGCAGCCTGTACGACCGCGGCGAGTCAGACCTGCAGTTCGACAACGACAGCACCGTCAGCAAGCGTGGAGCTTCCCCCGTCGAGGGGCGCAACACCACCTTCGGCACCCGCCTGACGCTTACCCCGAACGATGCCCACGACTTCGCCCTCGATTTCGAGCGAGGCCGCCAGGTCTACAACAATGACGACTGCCAGCTGGGCAATCTCGACGGCAAGAACGGCGGCAGCGCCACCGATGGCTGCACCACCAACGCCCCGTTGCGCGCCAATGGCTACAAGGATGAACTGCGCTTCGAGCGTGATCAGATCGCCCTCAGCCATACCGGGCGTTTGAGCTTCGGTACGCTGGAAAGCAGCATCACCCACAACACCACGGAAACTTTCGGCCGTACCATTCCAGGCAACCCGATTGGCAACTCGTACACAGGTTTCCCTTCGATCGTCATCGGCGACGACCGCAAGCTGAAGTCGACCGATCTGGTCGTAGATACCAAGTTGGTCGCTCCCGTGGGCGAATCCCACATCGCAACGGTTGGTGCACAGTGGTGGGACGCCAAGGTCACCGACGGCATTGCCGATGAGGACTTCCAGCAGACGTCCTGGGCGCTGTTCGCCGAAGATGAGTGGCGCCTGCGTGACGACCTGGCACTGACCCTGGGCGCCCGCTACGAGGATCATGAAGCCTTTGGTGGCCATGTCAGCCCACGCGCCTATCTGGTGTGGAACACCACGGACACCTGGACCCTGAAAGGCGGCGTGAGCCGTGGCTACAAGACCCCGACACTCAACCAACTGCACAGCGGCATCAATGGCGTGACCGGCCAGGGCTCGACCATCACCATTGGTAGCCCCGACCTGGATCCGGAAATCACCACCAACACCGAGATCGGCGCGTACTACGACAACCTCTCTGACTTCAACGCCAACGTCACCCTGTTCCATAACAAGTTCAAGGACAAGATCGACGACGGCACACCGTTGGCCAACTGCTTCTACACTGCGAATCCGAACCAGCCAGGCTGTGTCAGCTATGGCGCGGGCTTCACTCAGGAGAACTTCGCCCAGAGCGTGAACATCGGCGAAGCCGTCACCAAGGGTGTCGAGGTCGCAGGCCGATGGGCGTTCGCCCCGGCCTGGGCACTGGCAGTCAACTACACCTACACCGACAGCGAGCAGAAGAGTGGCATCAACAAGGGCGCGCCACTGACCAATACACCGGAGCATATGGCTCACGCACGCCTGAGCTGGGCAGCCAATGAGCGCCTGACACTGTGGTTCAAGGGTGAATACCGCGGCGAACGTGCTCGCTTTCCCGACCGCTACGAAAATCTGACGGCAGCAAACAAAGCCCTGTACGACGCCGCTGGCGACCTGAAGGCCTATGAAGTCTTCCACCTAGGTGGCTCGTTCAAGGCATCGGAGAACGTGACCTTCAGCGCCACGATCTACAACCTGTTCGACAAGGATTTCACCAGCGGCAGCTACTACACCACCAACACCGGCACCACTGGCTGGGCGTCCGACTATACGCAGATCGCGCAGTCCACCAGCGGCACCCTCGAGGAAGGCCGACGCCTGTGGTTGTCGACGGTCATCGAGTTCTGACCACAACCGCGCAAAGCCAAACGCCAGCCCAAGGGCTGGCATTTGGCTTTTTAGCGACTGTCGGCCTGCAGGTGGGACGCTGTATCACTGCACGCATAAGCGACAGATCATCGCATCGTCAGCCATGGAAACGCGGACATTGGCCGTACGAGATAATGGCCCTCTAGCGAACCACAGGGCGCCAGATCACATCCGGGCCGATGCTGGCCAGATCAGCGCAACCGGTCAGAGCCATGGCCACTTCCAGTTCGGCGCGCAGCAATTGCAGCACATGCGCGACACCAACGGCTCCCGCAGCAGCCAGAGCAAATACATAGGGCCTGCCCACTAACACCGCATCTGCGCCCAAAGCCAGTGCCTTGAGGATATCGCTGCCACGACGAATGCCACCATCGAACAGCAGCGGCACCCGTCCCTGCACGGCAGCAGCGACCTCGGGCAGCACCTCGATGGTAGCCGGCAGGCCGTCCAGCGTACGCCCGCCATGGTTGGAGACGATCAGGCCATCCACTCCCGCCGCCAACGCCTGTTCGGCATCGATGCCGCTCATGATGCCCTTGAGCAGAATCGGTAAACGCGTCTGCTCACGCAGCCAGGTAAGGTCAGCCCAAGTCGGTGCCGCCGCCAGCAACGGCCCGCCCAGGAGCAGGCTGCTGTTCTGCGGGTCGACCTGCGCCTGCAAGGGACGCATCCCATGCAAATTGACCGCTTCGACACCCGCCGGCAAAGCGAAGCCGGCGCGCTGCTCGCGATTACGCACGCCGTTGACCGGAGCATCCACTGTCAGCACCAGAGCCTGGTAGCCGGCGCCTTCAGCGCGGCGGATCAGGGCAGCAGTGAAGTCACGATCAGGCTGGATATACAGCTGGAACCACAGCGGCGCCTGCGCCTGCGACGCGATGATTTCCAGCTCGACACTGGCTTGAGTGCTGACCACCATGCCCGCGCCCAGTGCAGCCGCCGCGAGTACGCTAGCCAACTCACCATCGGGATGGGCGAGCTTCTGGTAAGCCACCGGCGCGAGAAAGATCGGGTGGGCGAAATCCTGGCCAAACAAACGCAGACGTGTATTGCCGCCACTGAGATCCTCCAGCACTCGGCTACGCAGACGCAAACGCTCGAACGCCGCCCGGTTATCCGCCAGGGTCAGCTCATCCGCCGCGCCGCCAGCCAGGTAGGCCCAGGCCTGTTCGCTCATGCGTTCGCGGGCATAGGGCTCGTAGTCGACGACGGCGGCGATGGTGGGCGGAATCTGCTGTAGCTTGGGCAAGGACATGCTGTTTCTCGACAATCGGAGCGTGGAGAAAAACGTTCGATCAGGACAATGGTCCAGCGCTCAGGTCTGCGTCCATTGCCGCAGCAGGTTGTGGTAAATCCCGGTCAAGCGCACTAGCTCTGAGCTGTCTGGCACCTGCTGGCGCAGCGCCTGGATGCTGTCATCGAGTTCCAGCAGCACGTTGCGCTGCTCGTCCTGGCGCACCAGGCTCTGCACCCAGAAGAACGAGGCCAGACGCGCACCGCGGGTCACCGGTTCGACCCGATGCAGGCTGCCGCTGGAATAGAGAACCAGATGGCCGGCCGGCAGCTTGATGCGCTGGTCCTGTACCACCAGTTCACCGCCCTCGTACTCGTCCGGTTCGCTGAAAAACAGAGTGGCCGACAGGTCGGCACGAATACGATGCGGCGTGCCCGGCACGCTGAATACCGCATTGTCGATATGGTCACCGTAGGTGCCGCCCTCGGCATAGCGATTGAAGCGCGGCGGCACCACTTTCAGCGGCAACGCGGCAGCCATGAAACGCGGATGCTGGGCCAGGCAGGCCAGGATGAAATCGCCCAGCTGCTGCGTCAGCGGATCATCCTGAGCAAGCTGCTGGTTGGCCTTGACGTTCACCGCCTGGTGCCCAGCCGTCAGCCGGCCATCCTGCCAACTACCGCCCGCGAGCGCGGTGCGGCATTGCTGCAGCTGTTCGGCATTCAGCACGTCGGGAATGCGCAGCATCATGTTCGGGGTTCTCCAGGCCAATCGCGTTGCGAATGATTCTAAAGGGCTGCAGTACCCGGAAAGAAGCCCGATCTGCTGCTGCCACAAAAATGAAAACGCCCCGACTGCGTGGCAATCGGGGCGTCTGACACTCAAGCGTGCTTAGAAGTGGAAATTGGTGCTCAGGGTGAAGGTACGCGGATCACCCAGCAATGCACGGCGACCCTGCCAGTTGGCCGAGCTGACGTACTCCTCATTGGTGAGGTTGTCGATGTTCAGGCGCACATCCACATTGGCATTGACCTCATAGCTGGCCATCGCGGCGAAGGTTGTGTAGCTCGGCACACGCCCATAGCGGCCATTGGCGACAATACGCTCGACGTCATCCGGACGCCCCAGGTAGGACGAGCCGACATGCTGGGCACCCAGGCCCAGGGTCAGGCCAACAGGCAGGCGGTAGGTCGTCCACAGGTTGCCGGAGACCTTGGGCGTGAAGGCCAGCTCGTCACCATCGGTGCGCAGCTCACTGCCGTAGTCGCCACTATTGGCACGACGGCGCACGTCATCCAGATAGGCGCTGTGCTTGCGCTCGCTGTCCATGAACACGATGCCAGCGAAGACATCCCAGTTGTCGGTGATCTTGCCACTGGCGCCCAGCTCCAGGCCTTTGACCACTTGCTCGCCATAGCCCTTGAGCGTAGCGGCGCCTGTTTGCCCGACATCCAGACCGGTAATCGCGACCTTCTTTTTCTCGGTATAGAACAGCGCAGCGGTGGTCGACAGACGGCGGTCGAAGAAGTCCCACTTGGTGCCAATTTCGTAGCTGTGCGCACGCACCGGATCGGCGCCTTTGATCAGCGCCGGCAATCCCTGGTCGGTACGCGAGATATCCGAGTTGGACAGGTATGAACCCGGCGGTTGGGTGGATACACCGTAGGCCGCGTAGACGCTGCCGTTGGGCAGCGGCTTGTACACCACTCCCAGCTTGCCGCCGAGGCTCAGTTCAGTGTCGTTGAAGTCGTCACCGGGGGCCGCACCTCCGTCCAGGCGCTTGTTGCTGATGCTCGCCTCGTACTGCTCCAGGCGCAGACCACCGGTCACCTGCCATTGTGGGTTGATCTCGATAGTGTCGTAGACATAGAGCGCGGCGGTATCGACGTCGACCTTGGTGCGATCACGCGGGGCCAGAGCAGCCGGTACGCTGCGTTCCCAGTCCGGGTCGAAGACGCTGACCAGATCCGGCAGCGTCTGCGACGCGAAGCCCAGTGATTCGGACTTCTCGCGGCTCAGTTCGAGCCCCGCCGACAGGTTGTGATGCAAACCAGCGGTATAGAACTGTGTGGACAGGTTGGTGAGGTTGCTCAGCGAGGTGTTGACGCGGTCATACTGCTGGCGCTGTACGTTGACCAGTGCGGCATTGGCGTTGTTGTCGTCGTCCAGCACGTGGGTGTAACGAGCCTGGCGGTCAACACGAGCCAGACGCGTCTGATTGCTGATGGTGACGCCAGCGGACAGATCATGTTCGAGGCGAAACATCAGCGCATCGCTGGTGGTGTCGTCGAAGTCGGACTTGAGGCCGAAGTACTTGTCACGATCAGCCGACCAAACCGAGGAGTCGAGCGGGGTGTTGGCTCCTTTGAGCTTGTCACGCAGGGTCACGCCGGCCACCCCCAGATCCGGGCGGTCGTTCATCTCGACGTGCTCGTACGCAACGATGGCGCGAGTGTCGGTGCCCAGACCGAAGGCCACAGACGGAGCGATACCCCAGCTGTTCTTCTCGGCGTGCTCACGGCCTGCGACGCCGCTGTCCTCGACCAGCAGGTTGAGACGGAAAGCGCTGCTGTCGTTGATGATCTGGTTGGTGTCGAGCGTGGCACGGCGGCGCGGCTCGGAGTCGTACTGATCGAAGCCGAAGCTGGCGCCGCCAGCGATGAAGCTTTCCAGGGTCGGCGTCTTGGTCACCTGATTGACGTAACCACCGGCACCACCGCGGCCATTGTCAGCTGCCGGCCCCTTGAACACCTCGACCTGCTCGACGTTGAACACGTCGCGGGTGTAGCTGCCGTTGTCACGCGCACCGTCGATGAACAGGCTGCCGCTGGTGTTGAAACCACGCAGGCTGAAGTTGTTGGTGCCGGTAGCGAAACCGTTTTCGCCAGCCTCGAAGCTGATCCCGGGAGTATTGCGCAGCACATCAGTCAGAGTGCGGGCGTTCTGCTGACGGAACAGGGTTTCCGGAATGACGTTGACCGTCTGCGGTGTATCGAGCAGTGCAGCGGTCTGTTTCGGCGAAGATGCTTTATCGACCTTGAACCCCTTGTCCTGCTGCCCCTGGACAGTTACGTCGTCCAGTTCGACTGCCGACTCCTGGGCTACGGCGAAACCCGATAGCAGGGCCAGACTGACGGCCGAGGCCAGCAGACGACGCTGGGGGAAAGGTGCACGCTTGTTGTGTTTATCGCTCACGAGAGTCACTCCAGATGAAAACTGCGCGCGATAGTATTTGAGATTCAATCTTAATCAATCTTTACGAATGATTTACATGAACTTCTTTGTAACAAAAATGTCAGCTCGATTTGCAGGTAACCAGCGAAGCGCTCTAATCCGGCATTTCCCGTTTAAATATGGGCACTTGCGAGAATATGACGCCAGAAATGAAAACGCCCACACAAGGTGGGCGTTCATGACCTGCAGTGGCGCTTACAGATAGTAAGACTTCAACGGCGGGAAGCCATTGAACTCCACAGCGCTGTAGCTGGTGGTGTAGGCACCGGTGGACAGCCAGTACAGGCGGTCACCGCTGGCCAGGTTCAGCGGCAGGCCGTACTTGTAGTTCTCGTACATGATGTCGGCGCTGTCGCAGGTCGGGCCGGCGATCACCACCTCTTCCATCTCGCCCTTCTTCTCGGTCCAGATGGGGAACTTGATGGCTTCGTCCATGGTTTCGATCAGACCGCTGAACTTGCCCACGTCGGCATAGACCCAGCGCTCGACGGCGGTACGCGACTTGCGTGCCACCAGCACCACTTCCGAGACCAGCACGCCGGCGTTGGCGATCAGCGAACGGCCCGGCTCGAGGATGATTTCCGGCAGTTCATCACCGAAGTCTTCCTTGAGGAAGCGGGTGATTTCCTCAGCGTAGGTTTCCAGGTCGTTGGTACGCTGGATGTAGTTGGCCGGGAAGCCGCCGCCCATGTTGATCATCTGCAGGGTAATGCCGTCTTCTTCCTTGAGGCGCTCGAAGATCACCTTGACCTTGGCGATAGCGGCGTCCCAGACATCGATGTCGCGCTGCTGCGAACCGACGTGGAAGGAGATGCCGTAGGGCACCAGGCCCAGTTGCTTGGCCAGGATCAGCAGGTCCAGGGCCATGTCCGGCTGGCAGCCGAACTTGCGGCTCAGCGGCCAGTCGGCGCTGGTCGAGCCTTCGGTGAGAATGCGCACATAAATCTTCGAGCCCGGCGCGGCCTTGGCGATGTTGCGCAGGTCGGCTTCGGAGTCGGTGGCGAACAGGCGCACGCCCTTGTCGAAGAAGTAACGAATATCGCGGGATTTCTTGATGGTGTTGCCGTAGCTGATGCGCTCGGGGCCGACACCGGTAGCCATGACCTTGTCCAGCTCGTAGATCGAGGCGATGTCGAAGCTCGAACCCTTGTCGCGCAGCAACTCGATGATCTCGGTGGCCGGGTTGGCCTTGACCGCGTAGTAGATTTTGGCGAACGGGAAGCAGTTGCCCAGCTGATCGTAGGCATCAGCGATGATCTGACGGTCGATCACCACGAAAGGAGTTTCGTGCTGATCGGCGAACGCCTTCATGCGCTGGAAAGTGGCGGGTGCGTAATAGTCTTCGACCTTGATCGACATGCTGGGGACTCCAATGGCAAAACCGGGAACACATTGATTCGGGCAGCAGAACCGCTTACAGGTTCCGCTACGTGTCGGGGCTGGCCGCGCTAAACGCTGGCCTGAACGTCTGACAGTTTCCCCACTTTGGTTCGCCTACTTCCCAAGGCATGTCGCCGAGCATCACCGGTACCGACCATAAGCCGGCCGGCAACCTCTCGTCGTCAGTACTTGAGCCGGATGGATCGTTTCCAGCATGGACGTTCGGGCGCGGACTTTAAGACCATGCGCCCCTCAGATCAACCGGAAATTCCTGCTAATTTCATCTCGTTCCAGATATCACACAAAACGTTCTGAAATGCTGAACAGGCGGGGCTTTCAGCCAGTTTGGCGCAGCCGTGTTTCAGTGCCATTGCAGCACCAGTTCGTCCACCTGGGCGAAGCCCTGCAGATGGCGCCTTATCACCTCCTGCAACTCGTCGAGCTCAGCCGCACTCGGCGCTGTGCAGGCCAGCGTTAAAGCCTGCTCATCGGCCTGCAGCAGGCACTCACCGATGGAGAAACGCAGCAGGCCTTCGTGCTCGCTCCAGCGCGCTTCGATCTTGTGCGAGAAATGCTTGCACAGACGCCCCAGCAGGCGCGGCGCCTGGATACTGAGAAAACGGCTATGGCTGTTCGGCATGGTTTGGGTCCTCCATAAGCATTGGTCGGTCAGCCAACACCAGCGGCTGGCCGAGGGAGCAGTGTTCGATACGCGCCTCGATGGCATAGGCGCGGCGCAGCCAGGCGGCGTCCAGCACGTCAGTGGGCACGCCGAAGCGGTAACCACCATCCGGCGCCAGCAGCAACAGGTGACTACAGAAACGCAATGCCAGATTGAGGTCATGGCAGGCCACCAGGGCAATCGCCTGCTCGTTACGGCAACACTCGGCGACGCAGTCGAGTACGCGCAGTTGCCAGTGCAGATCGAGCGCGCTGGTGGGTTCGTCGAGCAACAGCAGTTGCGGCTCACCGACCAATACTTGCGCCAGGCCGAGCAATTGCCGCTGCCCGCCGGACAGGCGATCCATACGCTGCAGGGCCAGATGTTCGATGCCCAGACGCTGAAGAATCGTTTCGACCCGCGCAGTCAGCTCGTGCGAAGCAAGATGCGGACAACGCGCCCGCGCCGCCGCCAGCAAGCTTTCGTAGGCCAGCAGCGACACTGCCTGCGGCAACTGCTGCGGCAGGTAGGCCACCTGCGCCTGCTGGCGCCAGGGCGGCACGCCGCTCAGCGTCGCCTCCCCCAACCGCGCCATGCCCTGGCACGCCTGCAAACCGGCAATGGCGCGCAGTAGCGAGGACTTGCCGACGCCGTTCGGGCCGAGCACGCCCACCAGGCTGCCAGCCTCCACGGCCGGCAGGGTCAGATCCTGCAGGATGCTGCGCGCGCCATAACTCAGCCCCAGCCCCTCGATCAGCAGACTCATAGGCTGCGCCCCCGCGCCAGGATCAAAGCGATAAACAGCGGCACGCCAACCACGGCGGTGACCAGCCCCACCGGCAGAATCACCCCAGGCAGCAGCGCACGGCTGGCCAGTGACGCCAGCGACAGCAACAGAGCCCCCGCCAGCGCACTGCCGGGCAGATAGAAACGATGGTCCTCGCCCAGCAGCAGGCGCGCCACATGCGGCCCGACCAGACCGATAAAGCCCACCTCGCCGACGAAAGCCGTGGCCACGCCGGTGAGCAGGCTGACCCGCAACAGCACGAAGGCGCGCAGGCGGCCAACGCGAATGCCCAGACTGCGTGCCTGCTCCTCGCCGCCACGCAGGCTGGTCATGGCCCAGGCCTGGCGCAGCGCCAGGATCAGGCACACGGCAAGTACCACCGTCACCAGTGCCACCCGCTGCAGATCGGCACGCGCCAGGCTGCCCAGCGTCCAGAACACGATCTGCTGCAGCGCATCGGCATCGGCGAGAAACTGCAGTAGCCCGACCAGTGCATTGAGGCCGAACAGCAGGGCGATACCGAACAGCACCAGGGTATGCAGCGCCTCCCCCAGCACCCGCGCCACCAGGAGCAGCAACAGGCAAGAGATGAAGGCGCAGACGAAGGCCGCCAGCGGCAGCAGCAGATCGGCGCCGAGCCCGGCCAGATTGGGCCGCAGCAGGATCACCAACGCTGCACCGAGGGTCGCCGCCGCGCCGACGCCGAGGGTAAAGGGGCTGGCCAGGGGGTTGTTCAGCGCCGTCTGCATCTCCGCACCAGCCAGGCCCAGGCTGGCACCCACCACCAGCGCCATTAACGCGTAGGGCACCCGGATCTCCAGAATGATCACCGCCTGCGCGGCGTCCAGATGCTGTGGCTGCAACAGACCGCGCGCCACGTCCCACCAGCTCAGGCCTGCCGGGCCGGTAGCCAGATCGGCGATGAAACTGGCCAGCAGCAATGCCGCCAACGCGCCCAAGCAGGCCCAGCGCCGCATCAAGGCATGCCGATAACCGAGGCGCAACCGCTGCTGCGCACTCACAGGCTGATCCAGTACTGGCCGTCCAGCGCCACTGGCTGGAACTCACGGTAGAAACGCTGCAGCGTGCGCTGCGGGTCGAGGTCGGCAAAGGCTTCGGGATGCAGCCACTTGGCGAATACCTGCACCGCCACCACGTTGAACGGGCTGTTGTAGAAGCCATGCCAGATGGCATGCGCCCTGCCCTCGCGCACGGCGCTCAGATGCCGCAGACCGCCACGCCCAAGCAAACGTCTGAGCGAAGCCTGCGCCGCATCCGCCGCCACACCAGGACCCAGAGCGATATAGGGCGCGTCCTCGGCCAGACTGTCGGCCGACCCCACAGCGCTGGCGATGTACAGCTCCGGCGGCTGACTGAGCAGCAGCTCCAGGCTGATCGTGCCAGCATGGCCGGGCAGACGCTCGCGGGCGATATTGTCGCCGCCGGCCTCGGCCAATAGATCAGCGAACATGCCGCGCGCCATACTTTCGCAGCAGCTATCGCCGAGGCCGGCGCGGCTGTGCAGGAACACCGTGGGTGCGGCGCCTTGCGGCAAGCGCTCACGCACCGCAGCCAGCGCTTCGGCATGCGCCGTATTGAAGGCTTCGGCCCGTGCCTCGCGGCCCAGCACCTGACCGAGCAGGGTCATGCTGCGTGGCGTGTTGACCAATGGCTGCTCACGGAAATCGACGAACAGCACCGCTACCCCGGCGCGCTGCAACTGCTCGATCAGACGGCCCTGGGTGCTGCCGGGGCCATGCCCGGAGAGGCTGAAGATGGCCAGATCCGGGCGCAGCGTCAGTACCTGCTCCAGGCTGAAAGTATCGGCCGCGCCCTGGCCAATGCGCGGCACCTTGGCCAACTCGGGAAAGGCCTGCTGGTATCGCCGCGCGCTGCCGGGATCGACCAGCGCCAGGTCGGCCGGCATGCCCACCAGACGATGCAGCAGGTGCTCGCCTTCGAGAATGGCCAGCACCGGCAGCAGACGGCCTTCGCCCAGCACGATGCGCTGGACCTTCTGGGGTATGGAGACCTCACGCCCGGCCAGATCGGTCAGCACCTGCGCCTGTACCGGGGCCAGCAGCACCAGCCCCAGCAATGCCGCAACGATTGCTCGTCCCATCAGATTCGCCATGCCAGACCCAGACGCAGTTCACGACCTGGCTCGTAGGAGCCACGGATGCCCTCATAGTCCGGAATGTGCTCGAAGTCCTCGTTGCTGGCGTGATCCAGGTACTGCTTGTCCAGCAGGTTCTTCAGCGTCAGGGTCACCGTCAGGCTCTCAGGCACGGCCTGCCATTCGGCATACAGGTCATGCACGCCATAGCCCGGTTTGGACACATCACCGACACCGGTATGCAGGGTGTCGATGCCGCGCACGAAACGGCCCTGCCAGCCGAGAGTGAGGTTATCGCTGGCGCGGTAGTCGGCGAAGCTGGTCCAGGTGTCGCCGAGGCTGGTGCCCAGACCGTTGTATTCGTAGACGTTGAGGCGCTCGCCATCCAGACGCGCGTCGTTGCGGTGGTAGCTCAAGCCCAGGCTGAGCTGCTGCCAGTGGTAGGCGGTGCTGAGCAGCACACCCTTGCTCTTCAGGTCGCCGACGTTCTCATACAGATTGGGCCGGCCGATGGGATCGGCGATGGCATCCTTGATCCGGGTGACGTAGGCCTTGCCGCTCAGCTCCCAGCCACCGCCGCGGTAGTCGAACCCGACCTCGTCGGTACGCGCCTTCTCCGCCTTCAGATCCGGGTCGTTGCCGGACACATCGAGCTTGAAGGCATCACGTACCTGCGGGCCGCGCAGTGCCCGCGCCTGGCCGGCGAAAACGGCCAGTTCGGGTGTCAACTGGTAGCGCAGCCCCAGGTTGGGGCTGATGCCTTCCTCGGTGAAGTTCTGCTTGTCGCGGTCATCGAGCTTGTAGCGGTCGTAACGCAGGCCGGCGTCGAGCTGCAGGCGTGAGGTGATCTGGTAGCGGTCCTGCAGGTAGACGCCAAGCACTTCGCCGTCTTCGTGATCCAGCTCGCGGTCACCTTCTGGGCCAAGGGTGGTGCGATCATCACGGTAGTCGACGCCATAGGTCAGCTGATGCGCGCCGAGTCGACTGGTGTTGCGCAGATCGAAGCCGGTACTGCGGGTGTCACCGAAGTACAGACCGAAGCGGCCGTCCTGCTCCAGCTCGTTGGTGGTGTGGTAGGTGGTCAGCTCGACATCCAGCAGATCGTTGTTCACCGGCTGCCAGGCATAGTTGAGCGTCCAGGTCTCACGTTCGGTACTCAGCGGATACAGACGGTTGAAGCTGCTCGGTATCCACTGCGGGCGCTGACTGCGCTCGCCCTCGTCGATGCGCTTTTCGTAGCTCAGGCGCAGGGTCTGCTCGTCCGTCAGCTTGCCCACCAGCTTGGCGAAGCCGAGCTTCTGCCGTGCCGCCGTCCCCAGCACGTCGTCGTTGTTGCCGTCCTCAAAGTCGTTCTGATCCTGGTAGGTGGTCATGGCCAGCGCCGACCAGTTTTCATTGAAGCGACCGAACACGCTGGCGCTGCTCTTGTAGCCTTCGCCATTGCTGAAATAGCCGGTCTTGAGCAGCGCACCGAGTTGCTCGCCTTCGCGCAGCAGGTCGTCCGGGTCCTTGGTGACGAAGCGGATCGCTCCACCCAGCGCACCGGGCCCGGCAGTGGCATCGCCAGTGCCGGCCTGCACTTCGGCGCGCTTGAGCAGCTCCGGCTCGATGCCGATGCGGCCGGTGTGGTGGAAGGTCTGCCCTGGCTGGCTGGCGCCGTCGATGCTGATGTTCAGCAAGGTGTCTTCCAAGCCGCGCAGGTAGAGCTTCTGCGCCACGCCGGGGCCGCCGCCCACGGATACCTCGGGGTTGGATTCGAACACTTCCTGCAGGTCGCTGGCCTGGTAGCGCTGCAGCTGCTCGGCCTCGACGCTCTCGTTGGGGTCGATGGCAGCCGCGGTGATCTCCTGCGCCTGCAACTCCAGCGCGGTATCGGCGCCATGCGCCTGCGTGGCAAGCAGACTACCGAAGGTAATGGCGCCGAGCAGACTCAGGCGATAAGGGCAGTGCGGCATGATCGATCCTCCCCAGGAAAGATGTGAATATTTCGCATTTGCGAATTCTCATCACAAGCACCTGAGCAGGGAATCACTTTTACAACTGTTACATCGCCCTGCGTGGCAGGCGAATCTCCATGAGCAAGCCACCGCCGACGCGATTGCTCGCGCGAATGCTGCCGCCGGTGGCGCTGACCTGGCGCTGTGCCAACGCCAGGCCGAGACCGAAACCGGCACGCTCGCTGCCGCCACGAAAGAACGGCTGAAAGATGCGCTCCAGCCACTGCTCGGCTACACCCGGCCCCTGGTCGGCAACCCGCAGCAGCCAGGCATCGCCCTCCTCGCTCAGGCTGACTTCGATCTGGCCGCCAGGCGGGGTGTGGTCGAGCGCATTGCGCACCACGTTCTCGATGGCCTGGCCCAGCGCCCGGCTGCTGCTGCCATGCAGCGGCGCGCTGTCGGGAATCTGACAGAGAACCTGCCGATCCGGGTACTCAAAACGCGCGTCGTCGAGGATGCTGTCGAGCAGTTCGGACAGGTCCAGGTTCTCGTCACGCAGCTCGGGGCGCTCGTTCTCCAGCCAGCTCAGGGTCAGGGCATCCTCGACCAGACGGCGCATGCCGGCGCAGTCGTCGCGGATGCGTTCGAGCAACTGACGCTGGCCGCCGTCCTGCTCGGCCAGGCTCACCGCCATCTCGATGCGCGTCAGCGGCGTGCGCAGCTCGTGGGACATATCCGCCAGACGCTGACGCTGGTCGATGATCAGTTGCCCGGTACGCGCGGCCATGGCATCGAAGGTCTCGGCCAGGCGCGCCAGTTCGTCGTTGCGCGAGCCCAGCAGCGAGCGCACGCGCACGTCCAGGCGACCATCGCTGAACTGCCGGGTGGCCTGCTCCAGACGACCGAGCGGTTGCATCAGGTGACGGTAGAGCACCAGGCAGACGAGCAACATCAGCACCAGCGGCACCACCAGTTGCAGCAGGAGCTTGGCGTAATGCCAGTTGAGGCCGGGACGCATGCGCTGCGGCAGGATGATCAGGAAATGGGTTCGGCCGTCGGCGAACGGCAAATCCATGATGGGGTTTTCCTGGAAGTACAGGTGGATCTTCCAGCTCACATCGCGTCCCAGGCCGAAGCCCTCGTAGAAGCGCTCGTTGAGCACGCTGCCAGCCAGCGGTCGCACGTCGGCCTCGATCACTGCCGCCCAGGTCTGCTCCTGCTGCTGCAGGGTAGTGAGCCAGCGCGCCAGCGCTTCATGATCGCCAGCGCGATACATCGCTTCGGCCTGCTCGCCGTAGTGGCGCAGGGTGCGCTGGTGTTCGGTGTCGATGAAGCTCATGCGCTCCTCGGTCTGCCAGGCGACGCGGGCGATGATCCAGAACAGCAGCACGCTGCCCAGGCCGATGACCAGGCACAGCTTCCAGAACAGACGGTGATTCATGTGAAGGCGTAACCACGACCGTGCAGCGTCTGCAGTCGGTCGGCGCCAAGGCCGGCTTCGGCCAGGCGGCGGCGAATGCGGCTGACGTGCATGTCCAGGCTGCGGTCGTACTGGCTGTAATCGCGCTCCAGCGCCGTGCGGTAGAGGTAGGGTTTGCTCAGCGCCTCGCCACGATGGCTGACCAGCAACCAGAGCAAACGGAACTGCAGCGGCGTCAGCGCCAGGTCGCAGTCGCCGACCCGCGCCTGCTGGGCGTGGCGATCCAGATGCAGTTCGTCGACCTGCAACTGCTGCGTCTGGCCGCCGCGCGCACTCTCCTGCGCGCGCGTGCGGCGCAGCACGGCGTCGATGCGCAGCTGCAGCTCGGTGATGTTGAAGGGCTTGGGCAGGTAATCGTCGGCACCATGGCGCAGGCCGCGAATGCGCTCCTCCTCGGCGCCACAGGCAGTGAGCATGATCACCGGCGTCTGCTGTTGCTCACGCAGGCGGCGCAGCACGGAAAAGCCGTTGACGTCCGGCAGCATCACATCAAGCAACAGCAGATCCGGCGTCTCGCGCAGCGCCGTCTCCAGCCCGGCCTCGCCCAAATGACAGGCGCTGGTGGCATAACCCTGACCACGCAGCAGCTCGCCGAGCTGGGCGGCCAGAGTGCGATCGTCCTCGACGATCAGGATGCGAGCCAGGCTGGCGGTCATGTGGGTTACCCAGGCAATTAAGGCGAATGATTCTCATATATAAAAATCACTTCGGCAACTTCTGCCCGCGCAACCCGGCCTATCACCCTCAATACACGTCGCGGCGGTAACGCCCTTCCTCGACCAGATCGTCCACCACCTCCTCGCCAAGTAGCTCACGCAGCACCGCATCGACACCGCCGGCCATACCTTGCAGGCTGCCGCAGACGTAAATCGCCGCCCCTTCGACCAGCCAGCCACGCAGGCGCTCGTGCTGCTCGCGCAGCAGATCCTGCACATAGCGTTTCTCGGCCTGGTCGCGGGAGAACGCCAGATCCAGGTGCTGCAGCTCGCCCCTGCTCAGTGCCGCTTCCATCTCCTCGCCACAGAAGAAATCCTGGGCGCGGTTACGCTCGCCGAACAGCAGCCAGTTGCGTGCCTGCCCTGCCAGGGTGCGCGCCCGTAGCAGCGAGCGCAGGCCGGCCAGGCCGGTGCCGTTGCCGATCAGGATCAACGGGCGGTCATCCTCAGGCAGGTGGAAGCCGCTGTTGCATCGTACCCGCGCCAGCATCTGACCGCCCTCGGGCAGGTGCTCGGTCAGCCAGCCGGAGCCAAGGCCCAGACTGCCGTCGGCTTGCACGGCCTGACGCACGATCAGTTGCAGCACGCCATCGGCGGCGACCGAGGCGATGGAATATTCCCGCGTGCCCAGCGGTACCAGCGCATCGATCAACGCCTGGGCGTGCAAGCCAACCAGGTGAGCGAAGCTGTTCGGCAATTGTCGTTCGGCCAAGGCTTCGCTCAGGCTCATCGTCTGGCCATCAAGCGCTACCGGCTCAAAACCGTCGAAACCGGAGTGCTGCAACCAGGTTTGCACCCGCTCATGCGCATGACGAGGGCGAATTTCCAGGATGTCGCCGGCTTGCCAAGTGCTCTGTGCAGGCGGTGTGAGGCCGATGAAGAACACCGCAGCACCCTGGCTGCCAGTATTAAGCAGACGCCGCTCAGCCAACGGCCAGTTCTGCCACGGCATCTCCTCGAAGCGAATCGGCGCGGCGCCGGTCAGCTCGCTCAGTTGCTGCTGCCAGTGCTGCAGGGCTGCCTGGTCGTCGCCGTCGACCTCGACGCTGTCGAACAGGCGATGCGCACCCTGCAACCCCAGCCAGTCGTTGATACGGCGGGCGAATCCGCAGAAATTCTCGTACTGCCGATCCCCCAGCGCCAGCACCGCATAGCTCAACTGCCCCAGCGGCAGCGAACCACCCAGCACCTTGCGCTCGAAGCCTTGCGCGGCATCCGGCGCCTCGCCATCACCAAAGGTGCTGACCACGAACAGCGCCTTCTGCGCGCGGCTCAGGCTGTCAGCGTCGAGGCGCGAGAGCGGCTCGACACGCACGGGGATACCCGCAGCCTGCAACTGCCCCGCGCTCTGCCAGGCCAGTTGCTCGGCGAAACCACTCTGGCTGGCGAAACCGACCAACCAGCCCTCGCCAGAATCGCCGCCTTTCAAGGCACCACGCGCAGCCAGCGCCGCGCGCTTTTTGCGCCGACGGTCCAGATACAGCAGCCAACCGGTAACGAAAAATAGCGGCATGGCCCCGGTGGCCAGCATCATCAGGATGCGCCCTGGCATGCCGAAGTACTCGCCGACATGCAGCGCATAAATGCTCGCCAGCAGCTGCGCCTTGAAGCTCTTGTCGGCGTAGCGTTCATGGCGGCTGACTTCGCCACTTTTCGGATCGATCTGGAACTGGTTCAAGGCGCGCACATGCTCGGCGCCATCGAGCACATAGAAGACCGTCGCCGGCTGCCCGGCCACTGGTGGCAGGCGCAGGTTCCAGGCAACCAGCCCGGAGCCGGCAGTTTGTTGGATGCTCTGCCATACAGCGTCGTAGTCAACTTCTGGCGCAGGACCGCTAGGCACCTGACGGCCGCCACGGCCACGCTCACCGCGCTGTTCGGGCGGGGTATCGGAGAGCATGCGTGTCAGTCCGTCGCGATACCAGTCATAGGACCAGTACAGACCGGTGAGGCCGGCACAAAGATAGAACAACAGCGCCCAGGTGCCTGCGACAGCGTGCAGATCCCAGTTGAAGCTGCGGCCCTTCTTCTTCCAGTCCAGGGTCAGCCAGGTACGCCAGCTCAAAGCCTTGCGCGGCCAACGCAGGTACAGTCCAGAGAAACAGAAGAACAGCAGCGCCAGAGTGCTGGCAGCGGTGATCTGCTTGCCTACCTCGCCCATCGATAGAAAGCGGTGCAGCATCAGCATCAGGTGGAAGAAATCCTGACCAATGGGCTCGGCCAGCACCTCCCCGGTGTAGGGGTCGAAAGGGATGCGCGGCCCACGGCGCTCGCCCGGCGGTGGCATAAGAAAAGCGGTGCCAGGCCCGTCATGGCGACCGTCGACCCACAACGCAGTAACACGATCAGCGGTAGCGGCCTCGATCTTCGCAGCCAACTCGCCTGGCGTGAGATGCCCCTGTGCGCTGGGCTGGATCTGCCAGCGCTCGGTATTCAGCGCCCGGGTTATCTCGCCTTCAAAGCTATAAAGGGCGCCGGTGATACCCATGATCGCCAACACCAGGCCGGCGCTGATGCCGAAGAACCAGTGCAGCTGGAAGATGATTTTCTTGAACACGACGGAGCCACCCTTACCCTGACCCACTGCGACGGGCGGCCACTCTATATGGGAATAATTTTCATAACCATTCATTTACGCGATTTTTACGCATTTGCCCAAGGCTCGAAGCGCCTATCCCAGCGCTAACCTGAAAGCCGATGGCCGTACCTCGGCCAGCACCCGCAGTTATCGGTATAATCGGCAGTTTTCCGGGCGCCGCCGCCCCCTCAATCGATTCCAGCCAGGCACGCATCCATGACCACCCAGGCCGCCGAAGTCGCCAAGCGCCGTACTTTCGCCATCATTTCCCACCCGGACGCCGGTAAGACCACCATCACCGAAAAGCTGCTGCTGATGGGCAAGGCCATCGAAGTGGCCGGCACCGTGAAGTCGCGTAAATCCGATCGCCACGCCACCTCCGACTGGATGGAGATGGAGAAGCAGCGCGGCATCTCCATCACCACCTCGGTGATGCAGTTCCCCTACCGTGAGCACATGATCAACCTGCTCGACACCCCCGGCCACGAAGACTTCTCGGAAGACACCTACCGCACCCTGACCGCGGTGGACAGCGCGCTGATGGTGCTTGACGGCGGTAAGGGCGTCGAGCCACGTACCATCGCCCTGATGGACGTCTGCCGCCTGCGCGACACCCCCATCGTCAGCTTCATCAACAAGCTCGACCGCGACATCCGCGACCCAATCGAGCTGCTCGACGAAATCGAGGCGGTGCTCAACATCAAGGCCGCACCGATCACCTGGCCGATTGGCTGCTACAAGGACTTCAAGGGCGTTTACCACCTGACCGGCGACTACATCATCGTCTACACCCCAGGTCACGGCCACGAGCGCACCGAAGCCAAGATCATCCAGAAGTTGGACTCCGACGAGGCGCGCGCACACCTCGGCGACATGTACGAGCGTTTCGTCGAAGAGCTGGAACTGGTACAGGGTGCCTGCCACGCGTTCGAGCCCGACGCCTTCCTCAAGGGCGCGATGACCCCGGTATTCTTCGGCACCGCACTGGGCAACTTTGGCGTCGACCATGTGCTCGACGCCGTGGTCGACTGGGCGCCGCGCCCGCTGCCGCGCGCCGCCAACGAGCGCAACGTGGAGCCGACCGAGGAGAAGTTCTCCGGCTTCGTGTTCAAGATCCAGGCGAACATGGACCCGAAGCATAGGGACCGCATCGCCTTCATGCGTATCTGCTCGGGCAAGTACACCCAGGGCATGAAGATGCGCCACGCGCGCCTGGGCAAGGACGTACGCGTCGGCGACGCGCTGACCTTCTTCTCCAGCGAGCGTGAGCACCTGGAAGAAGCCTATGCCGGCGACATCATCGGCCTGCACAACCACGGCACCATCCAGATCGGCGACACCTTCACCGAAGGCGAGAACCTGGGCTTCACCGGTATCCCGCACTTCGCCCCGGAACTGTTCCGCCGCGTACGCCTGAAAGACCCACTGAAATCCAAGCAACTGCGCCAGGGCCTGCAGGAACTGGCCGAAGAAGGCGCCACCCAGGTGTTCTTCCCCGAGCGCAACAACGACATCGTGCTCGGTGCCGTCGGTGTGCTGCAGTTCGACGTGGTCGCCAGCCGCCTGAAGGAGGAATACAAGGTGGAGTGCGCCTACGAGGCGATCAACGTCTGGTCGGCGCGCTGGATCGAATGCAGCGACGAGAAGAAGCTCAAGGAGTTCAAGGACAAGGCCTATGAGAACCTCGCCGTCGACGGCGGTGGCCACCTCACCTACCTGGCCCCGACTCGCGTCAACCTCAGCCTGATGGAAGAGCGTTGGCCAGACGTGAAATTCCGCGCGACGCGCGAGCATCACTGATCCATCGAACAAGGCCCGCTCTGCGGGCCTTGTGCTATCTACTCATCCTCCTCCAGCGTCCAGGCCACCAGCGAGTCGCCCAGGCGCGTACCGAACGAACCGTGCCCGCCGGCCATTACCACCACATATTGCTTGCCGGTCTTCTCCGACACGTAGCTGATAGGCGTGGCCTGGCCGCCGGCCGGCAGCCTGTCCTTCCACAACTCCTCGCCGGTGCGCATGTCGTAGGCGCGCAGGTAGTAGTCCAGCGTGCCACTGAGAAAGCCCAGACCACCAGCAGTGACCAAAGGGCCGCCGAGGTTCGGCACGCCGACGGTCAGGGGAATGCCCAGCGGGGCACTGTCGCGGCTGGTGCCATTCTTGCGCTGCCAGACCTTGTCCATGCTGCGCAGGTCCACCGCCGTGACAGTGCCCCATGGCGGCGCCTGGCAAGGCAGACCGAGGACCGAAAGAAACGGCTTCAGGCTGACCATGTAAGGCGCGCCACGATTGGGTTGCAGACCGGTTTCGCCACTGCCATAACGAACATCCTGCGCCTCCTCGCGTTTGACAAGACGCGAGACGAACGCCAGGTAATTAGGCGCGCCGAAGAGAATCTGCCGCTGCGGGTCGACCGCCACCGATGGCCAGTTGAACACGCCGACGTTGCCCGGGTAGATCAACGATCCCTGCTCCGATGGCGGAGTGAAGTCGCCCTCGTAACGCAGGCGATGGAACTGGATGCGGCAGATCAACTGATCGAATGGCGTACCGCCCCACATGTCGCGTTCGCGCAGCGGCTCGTCAGGGGCATAGCTGAGTTTTGATGCTGGCTGGGTCGGCGCGGTGAAGTCGCCCTCCACCGTACCCTGCGGCACTGGATGCTCGCTGACCGGTACGATGGGCTCACCGCTGCGCCGGTCAAGCACATAGAGGTCGCCGCGCTTGGTCGGCTGGATGATCGCCGGCACCGGCCCATCAGCGCCTTCGATATCCACCAGGGTGGGCTGAGACGGCAGGTCACGATCCCAGAGGTCATGATGCACGGTGCGGAATTCCCAACGCACCTTACCGGTTTCCAGGTCCAGCGCCACCAGAGCTGCAGTGAAACGTTCGGCCTCGGCGCTGCGCTGCACACCCCACTGATCTGGCGTCTGGTTGCCCATGGGGATATACACCAGGCCCAGTGCCTCGTCCGCCGTGGCGATGGTCCAGGAATTTGGCGTGCTGCGCACGTAGGTCTCACCGGCCGGCAGTGGCTCGGTGGCATCGGGACGGCCAGGATCGAAGTTCCACACCAGCGCACCGGTGCGTACGTCGTAGGCACGGATCACCCCACCCGGCGAATCCACCGAGCCGTTGTCGGTCACCGAACCACCGACGATGACCAGTTTCTCGGTGACCACCGGCGGCGAGGTAGGCAGGTAGACACCCAGCGCGTCATCGCCCAGGCCAACCTTAAGGTCGACCATGCCGGCCTCGCCAAAGTCCTCGCACGGCTTGCCGTCATGCACATCGAGCGCGTACAGCGTGGCATCGTTGGTCGGCAGGAACAGTCGCTGGGTGCAGCGCGCTGTCGCAGCCGGTGAAGGCGCCGGCGCTGCGCCATCTCGGGCGGCAATCAGTGGGCCGCGATAGGCTGCCGCATCGTGGTAAGCCAGACCACGGCAGGTCATGTGCTGGTAATACTCGGCCTGACGGTTGATCGCCGGGTCGAAGCGCCAGCGCTCCTCACCGGTGTCGGCATCCACCGCGATGGCGATGCTGTGAGGCGTGCAGATGAACAGGTTGTCACCGACCTTGAGCGGCGTCACCTGATTGGTAATCTCGCCGGGGTCGCCCTCACCGGGCAGATCCCCCGTGTGGAATTCCCAGGCTTTCTTCAGCCGCCCGACGTTGGCCGTGGTGATCTGCTCGGCACTGGCATAGCGCTCGCCACGCGACGAGCCGCCGTAGGCAGTCCATTCGCTGGCCGAACGACTGGCTGTCGCCACACCGGCAGCGGCCATACGCGGCTCGTCGAAGCGGCCGGGCAAGCGATGATAGTCCTGCGTCAACGAATAACCAGCCATGCCCGCTCCCAGCAGCAGGCCGAGACCCAGCATCACGCTGGCACCGTCACGCCAGGGTTGCCCAGGCGCGATATGCTGGTTGATCCAGGGCAGCAGTAGCCACAGGCCGAGCACGCACCACAGGTCGATGCGCGGCGCCATCTGCCACCAATCGAAACCCACCTCGAAGACTGTCCAGGCCAGGCTCGCCAGCAACACCAGGGCATACAGCCACAGCGCCGCGCGCTGACGGCGATGAATCAGCACGCCCACCAACAGCAGGCCGAGGCCGGCCAGCAGGTAGTACCAGGAACCGCCCAGCCACAGCAGATAAGCGCCACCGAGCGCCAGCAGCGCGCCCAGAACGACTGTCGCCCAAACCGTAAGCGTGATGCGCAGGAGCTGCGCCTTGTTGTCAGTCATTGCTCGCTCCCCGAAACGCTGCCCCCGGAGATCGGGGCCGTGATCTGTGGATGCGAAGTGAGGGATAGAGTTCAGCGATTCTGCGAGTAAGGCTGCACTTGCAAAGCCGTATGCTGGACATGTCGCCACCCAACGCTCTACAGAGTGTAGAAAAACCGGCTGCTAATTGATCAATAGGTGGCCATCTTTAGCTGTGCAGGACAAGCGGAGCAGATCCGGTTGCGCCAATAGCCGTTCAGCAATTGCCGGCTCCAACTCGGTGCGGACACGACGCGCCAGCGCGCGAGCGCCGAAACGCACGTCATGTTCGCGACACAGCCAGGCGCGAGCACTCTGCTCCACCTGTAGTGAGCGGCCCTGACGGCCCAGGCGCTGATTGAGCTTGTCCAGTTCGATATTCAACAAGGCATCCAACCACTGCTCGTCGACCCGCTCGAACACCAGAATGCGGTCGAGGCGATTGAGCCATTCCGGCTCGAAACGCTCGTGCAACAACTGCTCCAGCAATGCACCCTCGCCCTTCGGTGCCAGCCCCAACCAGCGCCGCCAACCGCGCGTGAAACGCTCGCGGTAGCGCTGCGCCTGCTGCGCGCCGACGTTGCTGGTCATGAAGATCAGGCTGTTGCGGAAATCCAGGGTGCGACTACCGGCGGTCAATGTAAGGCGGCCATGTTCGAGAATGCCGAGCAGGCTGCGCAGCACTTCGGGGCTGGCCTTCTCCAGTTCGTCGAACAGCACGATGCCGGGCCTGCCGAAACTGCCAGCGATGGCTTCGGCATCGAATAGCGTGGTGCCTTCCTTGCTGCCAACGTAACCGGGCGGCGCACCGGTCAGGGCAGCGGCGTAGTGCTCCTGGGCCAGGGTGTGCATATCGATGCGGCACAGGGCATCGGCGCGACCATGGATGGCCTGCGCCAACAGGCGCACGATCTCGGTCTTGCCAACGCCGGTCGGGCCCATGAACAGGTTGACCGCCAGTGGCCGCTCGCGCTCGCCGATATCGGCCTTGACCACCTTGAGCATGGCCTCGACCTGCGCCAGCACCACGTCCTGGCCGACGATGCGCGAACGCAGCAAGGCCATCACGGTAACGGGCTCGAAGAGGAAGCGTGATTGCAGCCGGGTAACGCCCTGCTGCTCCAGGCGCTCGCGGTTGCTGTCGATCAGGTCGTTGGCGAAGGGCATAGACCGCCTCAGGTGCTTGAAAAGCTCGCGGCTAAAGCCCCTCCTACTACAGTGGTATCCCGTGGGAGGGGCTTTAGCCGCGACATACGAAGGTTCAGGCCGTGCGTTCCTTGCCCGGATGCGGCAATTCACCCACCGGGCAGTCAGCCACACCGATGGTCGAGCGGGTGAGTTTCTCCACGTCCTCCTGGGCCTTCTGCGCATCCAGCACCCAGGTGCGGTAGAACTCGAACGGGCAATCGGCCACGCCCTTGTCGCCATCACCGGAGTTGTAGACGCCGGTGTAGCCGCGATGGAGCAGCTTGAACAGGTGGTTCTGCGATTGGTCGTTGGCGCGCGCATCGCGGATCTGCGACACCGACAGCTGGGCGTACTGGATGCCCATTTCCTCCTCGCCACACTCGCCCAGTGTGCGGCCGTCGAAGCCGATCACAGCCGAGTGGCCGAAGTAGCTGTACACGCCGTCGAAGCCGGTGGCGTTGGCCACCGCCACGTAGCAATTGTTGGCCCAGGCCATGGTCTTGGCCATCAGCACCTGCTGATCCTTGGCCGGGTACATGTAGCCCTGGCAGCGCACGATCAGCTCAGCGCCCTTCATCGCGCAGTCACGCCAGATTTCCGGGTAGTTGCCGTCGTCGCAGATGATCAGGCTGATCTTCATGCCCTTGGGGCCTTCGGACACATAGGTGCGGTCGCCCGGATACCAGCCCTCGATGGGACACCAGGGAATGCACTTGCGGTAGCGCTGAACGATCTCGCCCTGGTCGTTGATCAGGATGAGCGTGTTGTACGGCGCCTTGTGCGGGTGCTCTTCATGACGCTCACCGGTGAGCGAGAAGATGCCCCAGGTCTTGGCCTCGCGGCAGGCGGCGGAAAAGATCGCCGTTTCCTCGCCGGGGATGGTCGCGGCGGTGGCCATCATCTCGTCCTTGTCGTACATGATGCCCATGGTGCTGTACTCGGGGAATACCACCAGGTCCATGCCGGGCAGGCCGAGCTTCATACCCTTGATCATCTCGGCGATCTTGCGCGCGTTGTCGAGCACTTCGGCCTTGGTGTGCAGGCGCGGCATCTTGTAATTGACGACGGCGACGCCGACGGTATCAGGGCTGCTGGAAATATCGCCGTGGCGCATGGCTGTATGTCCTCCGGTTGACTGCTTGTTTGTGGGAGCGGCTTCAGCCGCGAAATGCTCTGTGTGTCGCTGGTTATCGCGGCTGAAGCGCAATGCCGCCCAACCGCTCCTACAGGAACGTTCTGCAAACTGGATTCCCGCCTTCGCGGGAATGACGGTGAAAAACCACGTCATCCCCGCGCAGGCGGGGAGCCAATAAACAGCCTCAGTGACTGATCATCCACGGTCGTGCCGATGGGCTGGCCTTGAGGCCATGGGGGTTGGCCTTGGTGCGTTCGACCGGTTTGCTCGGGCCGCAGCAACTACAGCCGGCCGGGTGCTTGCGGTTGGCCTTGTACTCTTCGAGGCTTTGAGGCGCGTGGGCACTGCGCTCGTTGGTTTCATGGGCGCGGCGCTGGCTGCCGGCCATGCTGGTCAGGCCCGGCGCGCTGAGGATCACCCGCTCGCTCGGCGTGTCGCAGTACGGGCAGGCGCAAGCGGCGTCACGCTCGGCCATCGGCCGCAGCACGGTGAAATCGCCACAGCTCGGGCAGTCGTATTCGTAGATGGGCATGGCTGGTTCCTCGCAAAAGATAGGACGACGGCGCATTGTGGGAGGCGCTTTAGCGGCGATTGTCGCGGCTGAAGCCCCTCCCACAGGCGGGTACGCTCACTTGTCGTAGGCGATGGGCAGGTCGATGCTGCCGTCGAGGAACTTGGTCGGGCCGCTGGCGCTTGGGTTGATGTCGAACTCGAAGATATCGGTCGGCAGCCACAACGTGGCGCAGGCGTTGGGGATGTCGACCACGCCGCTGATATGCCCCTGCACCGGCGCCGAGCCGAGCAGCGAGTAGCCCTGGGCCGGCGAGTAGCCGAACTTGGTCAGGTAGTTGATGGCGTTGAGGCAGGCCTGCTTGTAGGCCAGGTTGACGTCCAGGTAGTGCTGCTTGCCGTCGTCGTCGACCGAGATGCCTTCGAAGATCAGGTAGTTGTTGTAGGTGGGCACGATCGGGCTGGGCTTGAAGATCGGGTTCTTGATGCCGTACTTGGCCATGCCACCCTTGATCAGCTCGACCTTCATGTGCACCCAGCCGGCCATCTCGATGGCGCCGCAGAAGGTTATCTCGCCGTCGCCCTGACTGAAGTGCAGGTCGCCCACCGACAGGCCTGCGCCGTCGACGTAAACCGGGAAGAAGATCTTCGAGCCGCGCGACAGATCCTTGATGTCGCAGTTGCCGCCATGCTCACGCGGCGGCACGGTGCGCGCGCCAGTAGCGGCCGCCAGGTCGCGCGCCTCGCCCTTCATCTTGCCCATGTGTGCGGTGCTGGCGAACGGCGGGTTGGCCAGCGGCGGTACGCGGGTCGGGTTGGTGTCGATCAGTGCCTGCTCGCGCTTGTTCCAGTCGGCGAGCATCTTGTGATCCGGCAGGCAGCCGATCAGCCCCGGGTGGATCAGGCCGGCGAAACGCACGCCGGGAATGTGCCGGCTCTTAGTGAACATGCCCTCGAAGTCCCAGATCGACTTCTGCGCCGAGGGGAAATGGTCGGTGAGAAAACCACCGCCGTTGTTCTTCGAGAAGAAGCCGTTGAAGCCCCAGAGCATGTCCTGTTTGGCGCCGATATCGAGCAGTTCGACGATCAGCAGGTCGCCCGGCTGAGCGCCTTTCACGCCTACCGGGCCGGACAGGTAATGCACGGTGGACAGGTCGACGTCACGCACATCGCTGGCGTCGTCGTTGTTCTTGATCGCACCGCCGGTCCAGTCATAGGTCTCGAGGATGAAGTCATCGCCCGGGTTGACCCAGCAGGCCATGGGAATGTCCGGGTGCCAGCGGTTGTGTACCTGTTCGTTATCGGTAGCAGCCTGGTTGAGGTCGACCTTGATCAGGGTATCGGTCATGACTGAGCTCCATAAGACCTGTGAGGAATGCCGGCCTGTGCCGGGGTACGGAGTCAGTCTCGGGCGCGTGGTGAAATCGGCCAATACGTTGGATGACGTATGCCTTGGAGTCCGTATTCACGAGGGCTTCAGGCATTTTTAGCGGGCGCGAAAAAGCGGCCACTGCATGGAGAACGCAGCGGCCGTAAAACGTAAAAACCAAGCGTTTGCACCTTCGTAGGAGCCGCTGGGCGGCATTGCGCTTCAGCCGCGATTGGCGAGCGATTCGCGGCTGAAGCCGCTCCTACGTCGACTGCATGGAAACCTACACCGACAAATAACGGCTGATGCTCGCCTCATCGACCTTGTCGCGGGTTTCCTCGACGACGAACTTGCCCTTTTCGATGACCAGGAAGCGGTCTGCGATTTCCATGGTGAACGACAGCACCTGCTCGGACACCACGATGGTCAGATCGCGCATGTTGCGGATCTCCTTCAGGCTGCGGGCGATGTCCTTGATGATCGACGGCTGGATACCCTCGGTCGGCTCATCGAGCAGCAGCACCTTGGGGTTGGTGGCCAAGGCGCGGGCGATGGCCAACTGTTGCTGCTGCCCACCGGAAAGGTTGCCACCCTTGCGGTGGCGCATTTCGAGCAGCACCGGGAACAACGCATAGAGATCGTCCGGCACCTTGCCCCCGGCGGAGGCCGGGAGTCCGGTCTGGATATTTTCCAGCACGGTCATGTGCGAGAAAATCATCCGCCCCTGCGGCACGTAGGCGATGCCGCTTTCCACCCGCTGATGGGTTTCCAGTTTCGACACGTCCTTGCCGTCCACGCGAACCTGCCCGCCCCACTGCGGCAGGATGCCCATCAGGCTCTTGAACAAGGTGGTCTTGCCCATGCCGTTGCGGCCCATCACCGCGACGATTTCTTTCTTCGCCACGTCGAGGTTGAGCTCGTGGAGGATCTGGCTCTGGCCGTAGCCGGAAGCTAGGTTGCTGATCTGGAACATACTTGTCACTCCAACATAGACGGTGCGCACGGCGCACACTACGGTCTAATACCCGGGTGTAGGGTGCGCCGCGCGCACCGTTTCGTAGCCATGGCCATCAATGCCCCAGGTACACCTCGATCACCTTCTGGTTGCTCTGCACCGCCTCCATGCTGCCCTCAGCCAGCACCTTGCCCTGGTGCAGCACGGTGACGCGGTGGGCGATGCTTTTCACGAACTCCATGTCGTGCTCGATGACCAGCACCGAGCGACCCTGACTGATGCGGTTGAGCAGATCGGCCGTGGCTACTCGCTCGCTGACGCTCATGCCGGCCACTGGCTCATCGAGCATCAGCAGCTGCGGGTCCTGCATCAGCAGCATGCCGATCTCCAGCCACTGCTTCTGCCCGTGCGAGAGCAGGTCGGCCTGGCGGTGCAGGTGATCGCCGAGCATGATTTCCTGCGCCACCTGCTCGACCCGCTCGATCACCTCGTGCGTGCGCTTGAAGAACAGCGCGCCGAACACCTTGCGCCCGGCCGGGTAGGACATTTCCAGGTTCTCGAACACCGTCAGGTTTTCGTAGATCGACGGGTTCTGGAACTTGCGCCCGACGCCGGCACGAACGATGTCGAACTCGCGCATCTTGGTCAGCTCACGGCCGTCGAAATCGATGCTGCCGGCGGTGGCTCGGGTCTTGCCGCAGATCAGGTCGAGCACCGTGGTCTTGCCGGCGCCGTTGGGGCCGATCACCACATGTACCTCGTTGCGGTCGACGTAGAGGTTGAGGTCGTTGACCGCCTTGAAGCCGTCGAAGGACACGGTCAGCCCCTCGATGGCCAGTACCGGCTTGGCGGCCTGGAAGCCTGCGGGGCTGTTCATGGCGTGGTCTCCAGTTCAGGGGTTGGGCGCTTGCTGGGGGCAACGGCAACGGGCTTTGGCGCAGCGGCCACCTGTGGCTTGCGCTGCAAACGGGCCAGCCAACGCTTGCCGTGGCTCTCCCACAGCCCAGCCAGGCCATTGGGGAAGTACATGACCACGACGATGAACAGGCCGCCCATCAGGTACAGCCACAGCTCGGGGAAGCTCTCGGAGAAGTAGGTCTTGCCGAAGTTGACCAGCAACGCGCCGTACACCGCACCGAGCAGCGACAGGCGCCCGCCGACTGCGGCGAAGATGACCATTTCGATCGACGGCACGATGCCGACGAAGCTCGGCGACATGAAGCCCACCTGCAGGGTGAACATCGCCCCGCCGATACCGGCGAACGCCGCGCCGACGCAGAACACGAAGATCTTGAAGCTGGCCACGTCGTAACCGGAGAAGCGCACCCGCTCTTCCTTGTCGCGCATCGCCAGCAGCAGGCGACCGAGCTTGGAGGCGATGATGAAACGGGCAATGAGAATGCAACCGATGAGCAGCGCCGCACTGACGAAGTAAAGGATCAGCTTGGCCTCGTCGCTGCGGATGTCCCAGCCCTTGAGCGTGCGCAGGTCGGTGATGCCGTTGACCCCGCCGGTCAAACCCTGCTGGCCGATGATCAGCACGGTGAGGATCAGCGCGATGGCCTGGGTGACGATGGAGAAGTACACGTCGCCGACGCGGCGCTTGAACATCGCGATACCGATCACCAAGGCCAGCAACACCGGCACCGCTACCACGGCGATCAGGGTGAAGCTCAGGCTGTGGAAGGGTTCCCAGAACAGCGGCAGTTCGCTGATCTGGTTCCAGTCCATGAAGTCTGGAATACCCGGCGTGGACTGAATCTTGGTGCTCTCCGGGTCGGATGCCTCGAGCTTGAGGAACATCGCCATGCAGTAGCCGCCCAGACCAAAGAAGATGCCCTGGCCCAGACTCAGGATGCCGCCATAGCCCCAGCACAACACCAGGCCAACGGCGACGAAGGCGTAGGTCAGGTACTTGCCCACCATGTTCAGGCGGAAGGCATCCAGCGCCAGCGGGAACACCACCAGAATCAGCGCGGCAAGCAGAGCCAGGCCGATGGCGCCTTGTTTGCCGCCGAGCAGGCTTTCGTATGCGTTTTTCATCAGTCAGTCCCCCTGCATACAAACAGTCGCGTTGAACCGTAGCGAGCAGCCCCAGCTGCAAGAAGCCCGGAGCGCAGCGACGAAGGCGTACACACAGTACGTCGAGGAAGCGAGCACCGCGCGCCGCCGCAGATGGGACGCGCAGTAGGTTGAAAGTGTTTTTTCATTTGCGCACCTTGCTGGCGAACAGCCCCTGCGGACGCAACATCAGGATCAGCACCACGGCAGAAAGGGTGAACACCTTGGCCATCGAACCACTGGTGAAGAACTCCAGCAGCGATTGCGCCTGGGCGATGCTGAATGCCGAAGCGATGGTGCCGAGTAGGCTGGACGCACCGCCGAACACCACCACCAGAAAGGTATCGACGATGTACAGCGAACCTGCTGTCGGCCCGGTCGAACCGATGGTGGTGAAGGCCGCGCCCGCCACACCGGCGACGCCGCAGCCGAGGGCGAAGGTCATGCGGTCGACGCGCTTGGTGTTGATACCCACGGAGCGTGCCATCACCCGGTTCTGCATGGTCGCGCGGACCTGCAGGCCCCAGCGCGAGCGATAGATCATCAGAAACAGCAGCGCGGTGAGGAGCAGGGTCAGGCCCATGACGAACAGGCCGTTGCGCGGAATGTCGATGGCCTCGGTCGGGTTCCACGAACCCATCAGCCAGTCCGGCAGCGTGGCGCTGACTTCACGCGCGCCGAAGATCGAACGAAAGCCCTGCTGCATCACCAGGGACAGGCCCCAGGTGGCCAACAGAGTGTCCAGCGGACGCTGGTAGAGCTTGCTGATCATCGCCCACTCAACCAGCCAGCCAATGGCGCCGGCGATGAAGAACGAGAGGATGATCGCGAGGAAGAAGTAGTAAGGCCCGAAGGCCGGTGCGTAGCTGGACGTCAGCGAGGACACCACGAAGGTGGTGTAGGCGCCGATGGTGAGAAACTCGCCATGGGCCATGTTGATCACGCCCATCTGGCCGAAGATGATCGCCAGCCCCAGAGCCATCAGCAGCAGTACGCAGAACACGGACAAGCCGTTGAACCCCTGCATGGCTGCGATGGCGCCGAATTCCGATAGCCATTCCATGTCGATGGTCTCCAGAAGAAAAGAGAAAAGCCGGTAGGAGCCGGCTTGCCGGCGATTCATTGATCGCCAGCAAGCTGGCTCCTACGAGAGGGTGTTGCTTACTGGTAGCCTTCCGGGAATGGGTTCGGCTCGATCAGATCGGACTCGAACACCACCTTGAACTGACCGTCTTTCTGCACTTCACCGATGCGGGTCTTGCTCCACAGGTGATGGTTGTCGTGCACCTTGACGTAGCCTTCCGGCGCGGTGTCCAGCTCGATACCCGGGGAAGCGGCGACCACCTTGTCGATGTCGAAGCTGCCGGCTTTCTCCACCGCGGCTTTCCACAGCCATGGGCCGAGGTAGGCAGCCTGGGTTACGTCACCGATCACCGTATCCTTGCCGTACTTGGCCTTGAAGGCTTCGACGAAGGCGGCGTTGTTCGGGTTGTCCAGGCTCTGGAAGTACTTCATCGAGGCGTAGAAACCAGCCATGTTCTCGCCGCCGATACCCAGCAGCTCGTCTTCGGTGACCGACAGGGTCAGCAGGGTCTGTTTGTCGGCGGTGACGCCGGCGGCTTTCATCTGCTTGTAGAAGGCGACGTTGGAGCCACCGACCACGGCAGCGAAGACCACGTCAGGCTTACGCAGCTTGATCTTGTTGATCAGCGAGCCGAACTGGGTGTTGCCCAGTGGGTAATACTCTTCGCCGACCACCTTGCCGCCGAGCACGTTCTCGATGTGCTTGCGCGCGATCTTCATCGAGGTGCGCGGCCAGATGTAGTCAGAGCCCAGCAGGTAGAAGGTCTTGGCGCCCTTCTCCTTGGCGACCCAGTCCAGGCCCGCGAGGATTTGCTGGGTCGCTTCCTGGCCGGTGTAGATGACGTTCTTCGACTGCTCCAGGCCTTCGTAGAAGGTCGGGTAGTAGAGCAGGCCGTTCTCCTTCTCGAACACCGGCAGTACCGCCTTGCGCGAAGCCGAGGTCCAGCAGCCGAAAACAGTGGCGACCTTGTCACCGACCAGCAGCTTGCGCGCCTTCTCGGCGAAGGTCGGCCAGTCGGAAGCCCCATCTTCCTGAATGACCTTGATCTGCCGTCCGAGCACACCGCCACTGGCGTTGATCTGCTCGATGGCCAGGCGTTCGGCCTGGATCGAACCGGTTTCGGAAATGGCCATGGTGCCGGTGGCCGAATGCAGAATGCCGACCGTGACCTCGCTGTCGGTCACCGCCAGGCCGGTGCTGTTCACCTCGGCGCTGGCCACATGGCTGAACAGGCTGGCGGCCAGCAGCGAGAGCGCTGCGGCCCCCACCGCCAGCCGGCGGGGAAGAAGTCGAATCGGTTGAGAGTCCATGGTCGTGCTCCTGTACTGGTTATTCGTGCCGAACCACGCCGGCTTCGCAGCTAGGATGCGTTTGCCCCACCGAGCGGGGTATACGCAGCATGACGTAAGGGCATACGTCATCTGACGTACAGCGCCCTGCTCCAGCCTGGTGCAAGCTGGGCGCAGAAAAACCAGGCAGACAGAAGCCCGCGCGCGCGGCAGAGGCCTCGCTGGGCCGGGGCATGGAAGTTGCTGATGCTCATTCTGTGGGAGCGGCTGAGCGGTATGGCGCTACTGCTGTGAAAACGCTTCGCGGCTGAAGCCGCTCCTACAATCCGCCCACGATCAGGACTTCGCCCGTGCAACCAACCGGCACCCAGCGCATCATCAAGATTCGCCGCGACTACAACGCCTGGGTCGCCGACGAGACCATGGAGGATTACGCCCTGCGCTTCACGCCCAGGTCGTTTCGCAAGTGGTCGGAGCTGCGCATCGCCAACACCGCGCTCGGCGCCGTGTCGTTCCTCGCCCTGGAAGCCATCGGCGGTGCACTGGCGCTGTCTTACGGCTTCACCAACACCCTGTGGGCGATCCTCGCGGTCAGCCTGGTGATCTTCCTCACCGGCCTGCCGATCAGCTACTACGCCGCCCGCTCCGGCCTGGACATGGACCTGCTGACCCGTGGTGCCGGTTTCGGCTACATCGGCTCGACCATCACCTCGCTGATCTACGCCAGCTTCACCTTCCTGTTCTTCGCCCTCGAAGCGGCGATCATGGCGCTGGCCCTGGAGCTGTACTTCAACATCCCGTTGGCCCTGGCCTATGTGATCTGCTCGATCATCATCATTCCGCTGGTGGCCTATGGCATCACCCTGATCAACCGCCTGCAGATGTGGACGCAGCCCGTATGGCTGTTCCTGCTGGTGTTGCCCTACGTGTTCGTCATCGCCAAGAACCCCGAGGCCTTGTCGGACTGGACCAGCTTCGCTGGCCGCGAGGGCGACCCCGGCAGCTTCAACCTGCTGCACTTCGGCGCCGCCTGCACCGTCGCCCTGGCCCTGATCACACAGATCGGCGAGCAGGTCGACTACCTGCGTTTTTTGCCCGAGAAAACCCGCGCCAACCGCGTGCGTTGGTGGACGGCGCTGCTACTGGCCGGCCCCGGCTGGATCATCCCCGGCGCGCTGAAGATGCTCGCCGGTGCCTTCCTCGCCTTTCTTGCCCTGCAGCATGAAATCCCCATGGAGCGCGCCGCCGAGCCGACGCAGATGTACCTGGTGGCCTTCAACTACGTGTTCGCCTCGTCGCAATGGGCATTGGCGGCCATGGTGCTGTTCGTCATCGTCAGCCAGGTGAAGATCAACGTCACCAACGCCTACGCCGGCTCGCTGGCCTGGTCGAACTTCTTCGCCCGTATCACCCACAGCCACCCTGGTCGCGTGGTGTGGCTGGTGTTCAACGTCGCCATCGCGCTGATGCTGATGGAGCTGGGCGTGTTCGAGGCGATTGAGGAAGTGCTCGGCCTCTACGCCAATATCGCCATCGCCTGGATCGGCGCACTGGTGGCCGACCTGGTGATCAACAAGCCGCTGGGCCTGTCGCCGAAGTACATCGAGTTCAAGCGCGCGCACCTCTACGACATCAACCCGGTGGGCGTCGGCGCCATGCTGATCGCCTCGCTGCTCTCGGTGCTCGCCCACGGCGGCCTGTTCGGCGCCCTGGCGCAGGCAGCCTCACCGGCCGTGGCGCTCGGCTCAGCGTTCCTGCTGGCGCCGCTGCTGGCCTGGTTCACTGGCGGGCGCTACTACATCGCTCGCGAGCGCCAGCCGCACCTGCTCTACCCCTACACCGAAGCTGGGCAGGTGCAATGCTGCCTGTGCAACAACCGTTTCGAGGAGCCGGACACCGCGCACTGCCCCGCCTACGGCGCACCGATCTGTTCGCTGTGCTGCTCGCTCGACGCGCGCTGCGAGGATCGCTGCAAACCCAGAGCCCGCCTGAGTGATCAGCTCGATGACTTCATCGGCTGGCTGTTCCCGCGCGCGTCCATCCCACGGCTGCACAGCCGCCTGGCGCAGTACCTGGGATTGCTGGGCCTGCTGGTGCTGATGCTGTTCGGCGCGTTGGCGCTGATCTACAGCCAGGTCTCGCTGGGCCTGCCGACGCAGGAACCGGAAATGCGTCAGACGCTGTTCCAGGCCTTCCTCAAAGCCTTCCTCACCCTCTCGCTATTTGCCGCCATGCTCGCCTGGTGGCTGGTACTGACCCGCGAAAGTCGGCGCGTGGCGCAAGAGGAATCGGATCGGCAAACCCTGCTGCTGATGCAGGAAATCGAAGCCCACCGCAAGACCGACGAAGCACTGCAGCAGGCCAAGGAAGCCGCCGAATCGGCCAATGCGGCGAAGAGCCGCTACGTCACCGGGCTGTCCCACGAGTTGCGCACGCCGCTCAACAGCATCCTCGGCTACACCCAGATACTGCAGCGCGACGCGGCCATGCCGGACCGACACAAGGATGCCCTGGCGACCATCCTGCGCAGCGGCTCGCACCTGCTGTCGCTGATCGATGGCCTGCTCGACGTGGCCAAGATCGAAGCCGGCAAGCTGCACCTGGAGCTGGCGGAAATTCCCTTCCCGGAATTCATCGACCAGCTAGAACGCATGTTCACCCCACAGGCGGCCGAGAAAGGCCTGCGCTTTCGCCTCGAGTGCATCGGCCGCATGCCGGCAGTAGTGCGCGGCGACGAGAAACGCGTGCGGCAGATCCTGATCAACCTGCTGGGCAACGCCGTGCGCTTCACCGAGCGCGGCGAGGTATGCCTGCGCGTCGGCTACATGCGTGAGACAGCCACTTTCGAGATCATCGACACCGGTATCGGCATCGCTGCGGAGCAGATCGAACGCATCTTCCAGCCCTTCGAACGCGGCGACCTGATGCGCCAGGACAACGGTGTCGGCCTCGGTCTGACCATCACCCGCATGCTCACCTCGTTGATGGGCGGCGAGCTCTCGGTGCACAGCGAACCCGGCCAGGGCACGCGCTTTCAGGTGCGCCTGTTCCTCTCCGAAGTGCGCGTACCGCAGGCGGTGGTGCACGTCGAACACGATATCACCGGCTACCAGGGCGAGCGCCGTCTGATTCTGGTGGTGGACGATCACCTCGAACATCGCCGCGTGCTCGCCGGCATGCTCGAGCCGCTGGGCTTCGAGGTGATCCAGGCCGCCAGTGGCCAGGAGGCGATTCGCCAGGTAGCGCTGCACAACCCGGCACTGATCCTGATGGACCTGTCCATGCCGCAGATGGACGGCTGGGAAACCAGTCGCCTGATTCGCCGCAACACGCAGTGCCAGGCGCCGATCATCGTCATCTCCGCCAACGCCTTCACCGACGACCGCGAACGCAGCATCGCCGCGGCCTGCGACGACTACCTGGCCAAACCGGTGTACACCCCGCAGTTGCTCGAACGCATCCAGCATCAGCTCAGCCTGACCTGGCTGCGCCGCACCCAGGAGCATTTGCCGCCGCCCGAGGCCATGACATTGCCGGGCAGCGACGACCTGCAGGCACTGCGTGAACTGGGCGCCCTGGGCTATGTGCGCGGCATCCAGCAACGCCTGGACGACATCGACCAGCGCGACCCGGCCTGCGCCAGCTTCACCGCCACCCTGCGTCTGCTGGTGAAAAACTTCCAGCTCGATGAATTCAACCGCCAACTGAAGGAGGCCGAACATGAATGCGCCGCTCCACCATTCTGAGTCGTGCTCGCCCGCCAGCCTGCCAGCCGAGCGCGGCATCATCCTCATCGTCGACGACACGCCAGACAACCTCGCGCTGCTTTCCGACGCGCTCGACGATGCCGGCTACATGGTACTGGTGGCGCTGGACGGTGCCAGCGCGCTGGGGCGCATCCAGCGGCGCAGGCCAGACCTGATTCTGCTCGACGCGATGATGCCGGGGCTGGACGGTTTCGAGACCTGCAGGCGTATCAAGGCCGAGCCGAGCAGCGCCGATATCCCCGTGCTGTTCATGACCGCCCTGACCGACAGCGAGCACGTGGTGCAGGGCTTCGAGGCCGGCGGCATCGACTACGTGACCAAGCCGATCAACCCCGAGGAAGTGCTCGCCCGCGTCGCCTCGCACCTGCGCACCGCGCGCATACTCCAGGCCGCGCGTGCTGCATCGAAACCCGTCAGCCTCAGCCTCGACGACGCCCCGGCGCATGCCAAACTATCAGCGCGCTTCCAACTCACCGAGCGCGAGGTGCAGGTGCTGCGCTGGGTCGCCTGCGGCAAGACCAACCGCGATATCGGCGACATCCTCGGCCTAAGCCCACGCACCGTGAACAAGCATCTGGAGCACGTCTACGTGAAGCTCGGCGTGGAAACCCGCACCGCCGCTGCCTCGGTGGCGCTGGCAGCGATGAGCGAACGGGGATGACCCAAGGTCCCACTGTTCCAAGACCGGCAACCGCGCAGCCCAGATGCAATCCGGGAGCGATGTGCCGGTGATTCCCGGATTTCATCCGGGCTACGGCTCTGACCCACGCGTAGGACGGGTGCAACCCGCCATTGCCGAACTGACCAACATGTAGGGTGTGCCGCGCGCACCAACGCCTTTGCCCAGGTGCGCACGGGGCACCCTACGGTATTCGGAATTGGCTTAGAGTTACTGCAATGCAGACCTGCTTCGGAGCCGCCATGCCCCATCCCAATATCGTCATTCTCACCGGCGCCGGTATCTCCGCCGAGAGCGGCATCCGTACCTTCCGCGCCGCTGACGGCCTCTGGGAAGACCACCGCATCGAAGAGGTGGCCACGCCCGAAGGCTTTGCCCGCGATCCGGCACTGGTGCAGCGCTTCTATGACATGCGCCGCGCGCAGTTGCGCGACCCGACCATCGCACCGAATGCCGGGCACCTGGCTCTGGCGGAGCTAGAGGGTGCCTGGCAAGGCGAGTTCCTGCTGGTCACGCAGAACGTCGACAACCTGCACGAACGCGCCGGCTCCAAACGCCTGCTGCACATGCACGGTGAGTTGCAGTCGATGCTGTGCAGCAATAGCCAGCAGCGTTTTCCGCTACTGGAGGACATGCCGGTCACGCGGGCATGCACCTGCTGCGGCCTGAAGGGCACGCTGCGGCCGGATATCGTCTGGTTCGGCGAGATGCCCTATCACATGGAGCGTATCTACGACGCGCTGGAGCAGTGCGAGCTGTTCGTCAGCATCGGCACCTCAGGCCATGTCTACCCGGCGGCGGGCTTCGTCGAACAGGCGAGACGCGCGGGCGCGCATACGCTAGAGATCAATCTGGAGCCGAGCCAGGGCCATTCGCTGTTCACCGAGAAACGCTATGGCCCAGCCACCGAGCAATTGCCCCGCTGGGTGGCGGAGCTGTTAGCCGGCTGAGAGAGAACGTAGGGCGGGTGAAACCCACCAATACACAAGTGGCTGGCCGACTTAGCATTCCAACCCGTAGGAGCAGCTTCAGCCACGAACAGCTTTCGTGGCCCAACCGCCCCTACAAAGGGCACAACGCCCGGCAGGACCCTCTAACCGGCAGCGTCCTGAACAGGCGCCACTGCCTCAGCCGGCACCTGCGGCTCCGGGCTGAACACCCCATTGCTCCAGGCGTAATACCCCACGCCCAGCACGAGCAACAGCGCGATGATCCAGGGCCACACCACCGGCTTGTTGGCATAAGGGTCGCGCAGTGCGCGGTCACTGCCCTTGGGTAGTTCCGCCATCTGCGTGAGCGCGGTACCGAAGGGAATACTGATACGAGCCTGGGCATTCACCGCCCAGCCATTGCCATCAAGGATCGGCCCCAGGCTACGGCGCCGCAGCTTGAACCAGGCCAGCAGCATGGCCGGCCCGGAGATGGCCAGCAGCACACAGATGAACAGCAATGGAACCTGCCACCAGGCCAACGACAGAATCCCCGTGACCACCGCCGCCAACGCCGTACCCAAAGCACCGACCGCCAGGCCGATGGCCGCGAAGATACCGGCGAACTTGGCGATGTCGAACGCCGGGGTAGATGTGGCGGCTGGAGCTGCACCGGTCTCACCGACCTTGGCGGCGGTCTTGCTGACCATGTCGGCGTCGCGACTGGCCGCGAGCTTCTGCACCTGATCGGAAACCAGCTTGGAAATACGTCGATACGGCGACCAGAACGCCTCGCGAATACTGATCGCGTGCTGTACCACCTTGACCACCGTGGCATCCCAGTCGTTACCGTCGCGGTCGTAGAACAGTCCGTGGCGCCCCGCCTGCAGATCACCTTCGCTGCCAGCGGTCACTGCCACCACGATATTCAGGCTTTCCTTGCCGCGCACCGGCTCACCGCGACGGGTGCAGGCGCAGTAGAGCAGGAAGCAATCACTGGCCGCTGCCACCTTGGCGTGGGCTTCGACATTCTCGACCTCCACCACCAACTCGCAGCTCTTGCCGTCGATATACAGAACCCCGGCCTGGAAAACGGCCTTCTCGTGACGCGAATAGAACGTCTGGAAGGACACAAAGTTGCGCAGCAGTGTGACCAGGCCATGACGCAGGCGAATCAGCTTGTCCAGCTCGACCAACCCGTCCGCCGCTTCGGCCACGGTCTTGTCCTCTTCCACCAGCGCCAGCAGGCGCGCTTCGGCGCCCTGCTCCACCAGCTCGAGAATACGGCCGCGTTCGAGTACCTCGGCAATCGCCACCTTCGGCGTCTCGGCGCGCCAGGCCAGGTAGTTGCCGCACAATGCGACCAGATGCTGCCACTGCTCGCGCGACAGGCTGTCCTGCTCGCCATACACCGGCACTACCACACGTTGGCGGAATTCATCGACAGCATGCTGCCAGGCCGGGTTGAGCCCCTTGCTCAGCGGCAACTCGTCACCATGCTGCACCGTTGCCAACGGCAAGCCCGCGACCTCGCCCGCATCTGCCAGCGACAGCGATGCCAGACGCACCAGCTCCTCTTCCTTGGCATTCATCAAGGCGGCGGCGCGCGGATCGAACTCAGCCATGGCCACGCGGGTGAAGTAATCGTCGATCTTGGCGCGCACGGTGCTCAACGCTTCGACCGCCGCCACCGTGCCTTCACCAAAAGCATCCAGCCCCTGTTCGGCGGCGCGCGCATGCCAGGCATGCATCTGACGCGCCTGATCGAAGAAAGAGGTGATCTGCTCGACGCCGATAGCGGGCTCGCCACTGCGATCGGTCTTCGCCCACAGACAGGCGATGATGTCGGTGATGGCGGCCTTGAGCTCGGCATCCTCGGTCAGAGTCGCCGGTACCAGGCCATCACCATTGGGTTCGTGCGGTGGGAACAACTTCGCCAGATCGGCGGTATCAGCCGGCGTCAGGCTCTCGGCATCGGACCGCCCGAGCACGCCCAGCAGACGCCGAGCCGCCAGCCCCAAGCGTGTGCCTACGGCGTCGTCGGTGAGCGACGACAACTGCAGCGGTCCCTCCTGGAACAGCACGGCCGGATCACGCAGGCGTGCCAGCGTCCAATCCACCACATCGAGAATTTCCGGAGCACGGATACGACCGTCCTTGTTCAGGTCGATGTATTGCAGCATGCGCCGGTCCAGCTCCAGGTTGTTCACCGGACAGGCCAGGCTGGCCCAGAGTTTCTGGTCCAGGCCACGCAGGGCGGCGAGGTCCTCGGGAGTTTCCAGCTGCACCTGATCGAAGCCACCGGCACGGAAGAAGCGCCAGCGATGCGCGAGAGCTTGGGTCATCGACAAAAGATCCTTTCTTTATGAGGGCGACTGCGCCACGAAACCAGCGACGATCCGTGACTGCGCATCGGCGCACGGACCATTCAACAGACTCCTACTTCCCAGGCGCCGTTCAACTCAGTGTAACCGAGGCGCAGCGCCATGCGCCTCTCATGCCTCGACCGCCAACGGCTGTGCCTCGGGCTGTTTGATCAATGCATAGAGCACACCGGTGAGCAGGCTGCCGGCGACGATGGCCAGCAGGTACAGCAGCGCATGGTTGATGGCGTTGGGAATCAGCAGCACGAACAGCCCGCCGTGCGGCGCCATCAGCTTGCAGCCGAAGTACATCGACAGTGCGCCGGTCAGCGCACCACCGGCAATGCTGGCCGGGATCACCCTCAGCGGGTCCTTCGCGGCGAAGGGAATCGCTCCCTCGGAGATGAAGCACAGCCCCAGCACCCCGGCCGCCTTGCCGGCCTGGCGCTCGCTCTGGGCGAACTTGCGCCGTGCCAGCACGGTGGCGATGGCCATGGCGATCGGCGGCACCATGCCGCCGGCCATGGTCGCAGCCATCGGCGCATAGCTGCTCGACGCCAGCAGACCGACCGAAAAAGCATAGGCCGCCTTGTTGATCGGCCCGCCGAGATCCACGCACATCATGCCGCCAAGCAATGCGCCAAGCAGGATGGCATTGGTGCTGCCCATACTGTCGAGGAACTGGGTGAGCGACTGCAACACATCAGCCACAGGACTGCCGACGACGTAGATCATCGCCAGGCCGGTGATCAGGCTGGCCAGCAGCGGGATGATCAGAATCGGCTTGAGCGCCTCCAGACTGTCCGGCAAGCGCACCCAGCGGGCAATGGCCTTGGCTGAATAGCCGGCGATGAAGCCAGCGACGATACCGCCGATAAAACCGGCGCCCAGCGAGCTGGCGAGCAACCCACCGATCATCCCTGGCGCCAGGCCAGGACGATCGGCGATGGAATAGGCGATGTAGCCGGCAAGCAGCGGCACCATCAGCTGGAACGCGGTCTCGCCGCCGATCTTCATCAGCGCAGCGGCCAGGGTGCCCTCCTCCTTGAACGCCTCGATACCGAAGACGAACGACAGGGCGATCAGCAAGCCGCCCGCCACCACCATCGGCAGCATGTAGGAAACACCGGTGAGCAGGTGCTTGTAGGGACCGGACTTCTCGCCGCTGCTGGCCGCGGCCTTGCCTTCGGTTGACGCGGCCTCGCTCAGCGGACGCGACTCGCTCAAGGCCCGCTCCAGCGTCTGTTGCGGCTGTTTGAGCGCCACGCCAGTGCCACAGCGATAGACCTTCTTGCCAGCGAAACGGCTGGTATCCACCTCGATATCGGTGGCCAGCAGCACAGCATCGGCTGCCGCGATGACGGCATCATCGAGCAGGTTGCGCGCACCGACCGAACCGCGGGTTTCCACCTGCAGGTCAAGGCCCATACGCAGCGCTGCCTGCTGTAGCGCTTCGGCAGCCATGAAGGTGTGCGCCACCCCGGTCGGGCAGGCGGTGACCGCGACCAGCCGACGACGGCCGCTGGACGCCACCTCGGGGCTTTCAGCATGGGGCTGGGCGCGCTCGGCGGCGTCCTGCAGGAAACGCTGCGGGTCGGCCAGCGCCTCGGCCGGGGTGGCCTGCAGCAAGCGTTTTCCGGCAAAGCGGCTCAGCGGCAGCTCACCGGTCTTGACCACCAACACCCAGTCGGCAGCGGCGATCTCGGCCTCGCTCAACGGCGAGCCAATCGCGCGCGCGTCATGTACCTCGACACGGGTTTGCCAGCCCAGGCGCTCGGCAGCGGCCTGCAGCAGGCGCGAACACAACACGCTGGTGACCTGACCATTGGGGCAGGCGGTGACGATCAGCACATTCATGGTGGGTGCCTCTTATTTTTCTAAAGGGTGCAATTGCACGGCCGCTTCGAAGCGGGCCAGTCGCTCGCGATCATGGATACCGAAGCCGATCTGGGTGACCGCTTGCGCCGCCACCGCCGTGGCCAGGCGCAACGTACGCTCGGTCGGCCAGCCTTCGAGCAGGCCGTGCAGGCTGGCCGCCAGCAGCGAGTCACCGGCACCGACCGTGCTAACTACCTCGACACGCGGCGGCACGGCGCGCAGGGCAATGTCCGGTCCGTGCCAGTCGACGCCGTCTGCGCCACGTGACAACAGCACGTGCTCGATACCCTGCGCACGCAGTGTCTGCACGGCGGCAGACAGGTCACTGCCGCACACGTCGGCCAGTTCTTCTTCGTTGGGTTTGATCAGCCAGGGGGCGACGCCCAGGGCCGCTTGCAGGGCCGCGCCACTGCTATCGACCGCCAGCGGCACTCCGCTGGCCTTGATCCGCCGCAGCAGACTGGCGAACCACTCAGGCGTCACGCCACGCGGCAGGCTGCCGGCCACTACCACGGCGTCATACCCGGCCAACAGCGGCTCCAGCTCGGCCTCAAGGCGTTGCAGATGCTCAGCCTCGACCTGTGGGCCAGGGCCGTTGAGGTCAGTGATACAGCCGTCGGCTTCGGCCAGCTTGATGTTGCTGCGCGTCTCGCCCGGCACACGGACGAACAGGTCGTGAAACCCGCGCTTGTGAATCAGGCTCTCGAACGGCGCGGCATTGGCGCGGCCAAGAAAACCGCCGACGCTCAGGCTGTGGCCAAGGTCGGCCAGCACCTGGGCGACGTTCAGACCCTTGCCGGCGGCGTGACTGCGCAGCTCATGGCAGCGGTTGATTGCGCCGGGCTGCAGGCGGTCGAGACGCAGAGTCAGGTCCAGCGCCGGGTTCAGGGTCAGGGTCAGGATTCGGGCCATCAGTGCATCTCCGCCACCAGCGCACGCACGGCGCTGGCACTGTCCAGGGTCAGGGCGCGGTCGGCCAGGGTTCGTGCCTGGCGGCTGTCCAGCTCGCGCACACGTGCCTTGACCAGGGCAATCGAACGCGGCGTCACGCTAAGCTCGTCCACGCCCAGACCGACCAATAGCGGCACGGCCAGGCGGTCGCTGGCCAGCTCACCACAGACACCGACCCACTTGCCTTGAGCATGGGCTGCGGTCACGGTCATCTCGATCAGGCGCAACACCGCCGGGTGCAGGCCATCGGCCTGTGCCGACAGCTGCGGATGGCCACGGTCGATGGCCAGGCAGTACTGGGTCAGGTCATTGGTGCCGATGCTGAAGAAGTCCACCTCGCGCGCCAGCACCGGCGCCAGCAGCGCGGCCGAGGGCACTTCGATCATGATGCCGACCTGCAGGTCGCGCACGTCGATCTCTTCGCGCAGGCGCTGCACCATGTCGCGCGCCGCGCGCCATTCCTCCACCGAGCCGACCATGGGGAACATGATCCGCAGCGGGCGGCCATCGGCCGAGGCGAGCAAGGCGCGCAGCTGGGTTTCCAGAATCTCCGGCCGCTGCAGGCTCAGGCGAATGCCGCGCACACCGAGGAAGGGATTTTCCTCGGCCGGCATCGGCCAGTACGGCAGCGGTTTATCGCCGCCGACATCCAGCGTACGCACCACCAGCGGGCGACCGGCCAGCGCATCGAGCACGCGCCGGTATTCGCGCTCCTGCGCGGCATGATCCGGCGCCTGGGCATGTTCCATGAACACCAGCTCGGTGCGCAGCAGGCCCACCGCTTCCGCACCCAACTCCACCGCATCGGCGGTTTCACCGCTGGCGCCGATATTGGCCGCCACTTCCACGCGCACGCCGTCCTGAGTCTGCGCGCCGTCAAAGCGGGCGGCATGCGCCTGCTCGCGACGCTGCTGTGCGGCCTCGCGCTCATGCAGCGCCTGGTCACGCTCTGCCGCATCCGGGGCGATGCGCAGCAGGCCGCTGTCGCCATCGAGCAACAGCGGTGTGCCTTGCGCCAACGCCAGCACACCATCGCCGGCACCGACCACGGCGGGAATTCCCAGGGCACGAGCGATGATCGCACTGTGCGCGGTGGCGCCACCACGCGCAGTCAGGATGCCGGCGACGCGCTGACGGTCGAGGCCAGCGACGTCCGACGGTACGACTTCGGCCATCACCAATATGTAGGGTTCATTCGGCTCGCTGGGCAGCTCGATACCGCACAGATGCGCCAGCACACGGTTGCCGATATCACGCAGGTCCGCTGCGCGCTCGGCCAGCAGCGCATCATGCAGCGCTTCCTGACGCTTGGCCGCCGCCTCAACCTCGACCTGCCAGGCCGCTTCGGCGCTCACGCCCTTGCCCAGGCGGGCGTCGACATCCTCGCGCAGCGCAGGGTCAGCGAGCATCGCCAGGTGGGCACTGAAGATTTCCCGAATGCTCGCCACGCCGGCGCCATCGACCAGGCGCTGAATCTGCGCAGAGACAGCCGCCAGAGCTGAATCCAGTCGCCCGCGCTCCTGATCGACGCCCTTGCCTTGCTCGGCAAAATTGAACTCCGGCGCTACTCGCACCAACGCCGGGCCGATGGCGATGCCCGGCGAGGCGCCGACCGCCAGCAAGCGGCTACCGGCAACAGGCGCGACGGGAGCGACCGGCTGCAGTTGCGCCGCCACCTCGGGCAGCGCTTCGCTCAGCGGCTCGACCGCCTCGCCCAGGCCGCTTTCCAGGGCGGCGCGAATGCACGGCAACGCGGCATCGGCGATGGCCGGTTCGGCACTGAATTCGAGCATCTGCCCGCGACGCGCGCCCAGGGCCAGCAGTCGGCTGAGGCTCTTGGCCGAGACGCCGGCAGCGCTATCGCCCAACAGTCGTACACGAACCTCACCCGCGAAACCCTGCACCAGCTCGCTCAGCGCCTTGGCCGGACGCGCGTGCAGACCATGGGCATTGAGCAGCGGCACGCTGAGGCTGGGCCAGTCCGGCGCCACCTCGCCGCCCAATGCTTCAATTACCTGGCGGCTATCGCTGGCTTCGCTGAATGCCGCTGCGCGGCCACCGATCAGCACATCACACAAACGCTCCAGCGCCTGGCGATGCGCCTCGCCCTGGCTGGCCAGGCAGAACAGACCACGCAGCGCCTCACCACGAAAACTCAGTGGCTGCGCCGGGGTGACGAAGGCCAGGCCAGGCCGCTCGACGCTGGCCTCGCTGTGCAACCACCACAAACCATCACCTAGCGGCAGTGGCTCGCCACGCGCCAATCCGAGGGCGAAGCCGCTGCGGGCACAGCCGGCCTGGCGCAACAGGCGCGCGCCCTGCCAGAGCAATTCGTCGAAGTCTTCGGCCGGCTGTGCCAGCGCCACTAGCTGGCCATCCAGCGCCAGCGCCTGCGGCGCGCCCTGCAGCAGCTCGAGTATCTGCGCGGGCTCGGTGGCTTCGCGCAGCGCCTGGCTCAGATCACCCTCGCCGAGGGCGCGGGTCAGCAGTTGCAGGAGATGCAAGTGTTCGTCGGACTGCGCGGCGATGGCGATGGCCAGATAGACCTGTTGCCCGTTGCCCCAGTCCACGCCATCAGGGAACTGGATCAGGCTGACGCCGGTGCGCAGCACCTGATCGCGGGTCTGCGGTGTGCCATGGGGGATGGCGATGCCTTGGCCGAGATAGGTCGAACCCTGGGCCTCGCGTGCTTGCAAGCCTTCGAGGTAAGCCGCAGTAGCCAGGCCGGCACTGGCCAGCGCATCGCCAAGCATGGCCAGGGCTTCGCCCTTGTCCGCCGCTGCCCGGCCCATCTGGATTTGGCTGGCATCGAGTTCGAGCATGGTGGTCTCCGACTTATTGTTTTGGCTAAGACTAGTCGATGAAACGAATTGCTGAAACGTTTCATCAAACGCTGGCACCTTATCCGATAATGGGTAATCCTTGAAGCCCGGTCGTCGTCGAGTCGGTGTAGACTCGCCGCGCTTGCACGCTCGAAATCCCTTACCTGTATGGTGCTGCGCCCGTGAAACTCAGCGACATCGCCCGCCTGGCTCAGGTCTCGGTGACCACCGCCAGCTACGTGATCAACGGTCAGGCCGAACGTCGGCGCATCAGCCCTGCGACCGTGGCCAAGGTCTTGGCAGTCGTCGAGGAGCATGGTTATCGCCCGGACCAGCAGGCTGCCAGCCTGCGCCGCGGGCAAAGCCGCTGCCTGGGTTTCATCCTGCCGGACCTGGAAAACCCCAGTTATGCGCGCCTGGCCAAGCTGCTCGAACAGAAAGCCCGCGCCGCCGGTTATCAGTTATTGATCGCCAGCTCCGACGACGACCCGAACAGCGAGCGGCAGTTGCTCGAGTTGTTCCGTTCACGCCGCTGCGAGGCGCTGATCGTCGCCAGTTGCCTGCCACCAGACGACCCGCTGTATCCGACCATCGTCGCCGCCGGCCTGCCTGTCGTGGCCGTGGACCGCGCGCTATCGCCCAGCCACATCCGCTCGGTGGTCAGCGATGATGAGCAGGCCGGACGTACCCTGACCGAAAGCCTGCTCACACCCAAACCCAGGCACATCGCCCTGCTTGGCGCCCGCGCAGAACTGGTCATCAGTCAGGCGCGCGAACGCGGCTTTCATTCGGCACTCAACGGTTTCGACGGGCACATCAGCGTCTATCACGGCGAGCTGTTCAGCCGTGCCTGCGGCTACCGGCAAATGAAGACTCTGATGGATGAAGTTGGCCCGCCGGATGCCTTGCTGACCACTGCCTACGTACTGCTCGAAGGGGTATTCGATGCCCTGCGTGAACAGGGCAGCGAGCAATGGCCCACGGTGCGCCTGGCCACCTTCGGCGATACCCAATTGCTGGATTTTCTTCCGTTGCGGGTCAATGCCATGAGCCAACAACACGAACGCATCGCCGAGCGCGTGCTGGCCTGGACACTGCGGGCGGTGGAACACAACGATTATCAGCCCGGCATCGAAGCCATCGGCCGCAGCTTCAAGGCCCGAACCTGACAGTAGGGCGCGCGCGGCGCACCCTACCTCTAGCGTTGATGCCCCCTGCTAACCACCCTGAATCTTCTGCAGCAGCGGCTCACACTGGCTCGGCTCATCACCTGAGCTAGGCGCTATCAGCGCCAACAACCCCGCCGCAGGCGCCACCGCTACACCCAACGCCACCAGGCCAACGCCACGAAGCGCCAGCGGCGTGGCCTGCACACCTGGCGACGGTTCCTTGAACGTGCCGCGCACATAGAGCGGCGAACGCAGGGAAAAGACACGAAAACCCTTGGTCGACGGCGTGATGGTGAAATCCAGCTGCTCGCTGGCGAAGTTGGCACTGCCGTCGACCTTGATCACCGCATTGTCGGTATCGACGACGAACAGCCGCGTGCTCATCAGCCCCTGCTTGATGCCGAGATCGGCCGCCGCACAATGGATCTTCACATCCTCGTCGCCGAACAGCCTGCCAACCAGATAGTTACCGACGTTCAGCCCGGCGATCTCCATCAGCCCGCGACTTACCGCGCCATCGTTGATCAGCATCTTCAGCTCGCCGTCGGCGCTGCCGAGCAACGCCGCCACCGAGTTGCCACGACCGCTGATGCGCGCATCACCGTTGAGTTCACCGAAGCTGGTCTGCATCGGTGCGAAGGTGGGGAACAGTTGCTTGAGCTTGAGATCTCGCGCACGCAGACGCATCTGGCCCTGCAGCGGCGTGGTCGCGCCATTCAGGCGGATGTGCGAATCGAGCACACCGCCGGCCATGCCGAAACGCAGTGGCTCCAGACTCAGCGCACCATCATTGAGCACCACATGAGTGTCGAGATCGGTGATCGGCAACTGCTCGCTGTGCACGATGCGCTTGCCGACGAAGCGCACATCGGCGTCCATCGCGCGCCAACGGTCGGTACGGAACTCGGAAACCGGCAGCGCCTTGTTCGCCGGCTGCACGTCCCGTTCGCCCCGTTCGCGCTTGTCCTCGCTGGAGTCAGCGCCGATCAGGGGTGCAAGGTCACTGAACAGCAGTTGATTGGAGGTCAGCCGGCCGGACAGTTTCGGCCGCGGCTCGCGAGCCACGAATGTCAGATCACCGTGAATATCGCTGTCACCGATCTGGCCATTGAAACCAAGGTAGCGAAAGATTGCCCCATCGGCATCGTGCAGGTCGGCCTGCAAACGACCGTCGGTGCTGTACGGCGGAGTATCCGGTAAGGTCACGCCGGTAAGCGGATACAGGTGACCGAGGCTGGCGCCAGACAGACGCAAACGCAGATCCAGAGCGCCTAGATTCTGTGGATCGGTCAGGCTGCCGGCCAGTACGATGCGAGTCGCGCCAATGCGCAGGTCGGCTTGCAGCGGGAAAGGTTGCGACGCGTCATGCAGCGCCAGCAGGCCACCCACCTTGCCGTTGCCGGTCAGTGGCTGACCACGGAAACTGCCCTTGGTCTGCCAGGCGAATGCGTAATCCTGGGCATTGCCATTGCTCTCAGCCAGACGCTCGGCTGTGCTCTTGCCGACGATATCGGCAAATGGAACAGGCTCGCCCAGCGGCTGGATAATCGCCTCCAGACGGGTATTGCTGACCTTGTCATCGAGCTTCACCTGCCCCCGATCAAAGCCGATGGTGCCGATATCCAACGTCCAGGGGCTGGGCTGATCGGTGTCGTCTGACTCCTCCTTACCCAGGTCGAACACCCAGTTGGCGCGGCCATCGGCCAGGCGCTGCAGATCGGCGACCGGCGCGCCAAGTTCGATACTGGGAATGCTCACCGTCTTCCATAGAAGCGGTAGCGGAGACAGGCGTAAGCGCACGCTATCGAGGCTGACGAAGGTATCGCCCTGCGCCCAATCGGGATTACCCAGGCGCAGCTGCTCGGCGAAAAAATGCGGCCAGGGCACCCAAGCGCTCAAACCCTGTTGTCCGGCCTCACGCTGCCAAACCACACGCAGTTCACCCTCGATGGCGAACGGCCGGTTCAAGGCCGCAGAAACCTGTTCGTTGATCAGCGGCCGCGCCCGGTTCCAGTCGAACAACACCAGAAACAGCATCAGTGCCGCCACCAATAGCAGAAAAACGGCGAGCAAAGCGCCCAACAGCTTGCGTACCTGGTGCACCCAGCGACCTCCTTATTTCACTGCCCGAGTGAAACTCGTCCATATCCATACGACTGAAAAGATTAGCCAACGCTCCCTCGCTCTGGCAGGAAAGGGAAAAATAGCCGACTCTGAACGCCCAATCGTGAGCTGACCGATGCGCCTGATCGACACCCACACCCACCTCGACTTCCCCGACTTCGACGCAGATCGCGACGAAGTGCTCACACGCAGCCGCGCACTGGGCGTGCAGCGCCTGGTGGTGCTCGGCGTCTACCAGGCCAACTGGCAACGGCTATGGCAGCTGGTCGAAGAAGATGAAAGCCTGTACGCAGCTTTCGGCCTGCATCCGGTCTATCTGGACGAACATCGTCCGCAGGATCTCCTTGAGCTGCGCGACTGGCTGAGCAAACTGGCTGGGCACCACAAGTTGTGCGCCGTCGGTGAGTTCGGTCTGGACTATTACCTGGAACAGTTGGATCGACAGCGCCAGCAGGCGCTGTTCGAAGCGCAGCTACAACTTGCTGCCGACTTCGAACTGCCGGCGCTGCTGCACGTGCGCCGCGCTCATGCCGCGACCATCGCCACCCTCAAGCGCTTTCGTCTGGCACGCGGCGGCATCATCCACGCCTTCGCCGGTAGCTACGAGGAAGCGCGCGAATACGTCAAGCTGGGTTTTCGCCTCGGTCTTGGCGGCGCCGCTACCTGGCCGCAGGCCAATCGACTGCGCAAGGTGGTGGCGCAGTTGCCACTGGAGGCCATCGTGCTGGAAACCGACTCGCCGGACATGGCCCCGGCCATGCACCCCAACCAGCGCAACAGCCCGGAATACCTGGCTGAAATCTGTGCCGAGCTGGCAGCGTTGCGCGGTATGACGGCCGAGGAACTGGCCGCGGCCAGCAGCCGTAATGCGGATGAGTTGTTCGGCTGGAACTAAAGCCAGGTCGCCTCTGTGGGAGGAGCCTCAGCCGCGACCTGCAAAAGCACCGCCGCTGAAGCGCCTCCCACGGAGCGATCAGACGCGAAACGCGCCGATCAACTGCTTGAGACGCGAGACCAGCTCGCTCAACTCGCGGCTCGCCTGCTCAGTCTGGCTGGCGCCGGCAGCGGTACGCTCCCCTGCATAGTTGATCTCGACGATATTCTGGTCGATATCGTGCGCCACCGCCGTCTGCTGCTCGGCCGCCGCGGCGATCTGCTGGTTCTGATCGACGATCATGCCCACCGCGCCGAGGATGTTCTCTAGCGCCTGCTGCACCTTGGCCGACTGACTGACCGTGCCATCGGCCATCTGGTGACTGGCGTTCATCGCCTTCACCGCCGCCCCCACGCCACCTTGCAGCTTGGCGATCATCGCTTCGATCTCTTCGGTGGACTGCTGCGTACGCTTGGCCAGATTGCGCACCTCATCAGCCACCACGGCGAAACCACGCCCCTGCTCGCCGGCCCGCGCCGCCTCGATGGCGGCATTGAGCGCCAGCAGGTTGGTCTGCTCGGCGATGCCCTTGATCACATCGAGTACCTGGCTGATCGCGGCGCTGTCACTGGCCAGCTGGTTGATTACCGCCACCGACTGGTCGATTTCTCCGGCAAGACGCTGGATTGCGCCGACCTGCTGCTCGACCAACGCCCGGCCACTGACCGTTTCCTGATTCACGCTCTGCGCGCTACCCACCGCAGCGGCGGCACTACGCGCCACCTCCTGAGCAGTGGCAGACATCTGGTTCATCGCCGTTGCCACCTGCTCGATCTGTGCACGCTGCCCGGCCACCGCCTGATTGCTCTCGCCCGAAACCAGCTCGACACGATCCGCCTGACCACCGACCTCGCCCACCGTCTGCCCAACGCGCTCGATCAGGTCATGGATACGCACCACGGTCTGGTTGAACACCTGACCCAATTCGCCCAGTTCGTCACGGCTCTGCGCCTGGAAGTTGACCGTCATATCGCCTGCGGCAACCCTGTCCATCACCTGACCCAAGGTTTTCAGGGTCGAGCGGGTGGACACGTAAAAGCCGCTGTAGAGATAGACGATGAGCAGAAACACCACGACCAGCGCCACCACCAACAACACCATCTGCGCACGGTTCTCGGTCAGACGCTCGCTCAGCTGGCTATCGAGGAAGGCCAGCAGGCCGTCGTTGAAGGCGTAGGTCTTGGCCATTTCCTGGCTGACCTGATCGTAGAACTGCGCCCAGGGCGTATCCAGACTGTCGGCGATGATCACCTGATCCTCGAACAGCACGCCACTGTCCTTCAGGCTCTGGCGACTGGCTTCGGCAAGGCCACCCAGGCCGTTCTGCGCGGCGACGTTACCGGCCAATGCCTCCTGCAGGCTCAAGCCGTACTCGGCGTGTAGCTTCTCCAGTTGCAACAGCAGGTCATCGAACTTGGTGCTGGCTGCCGAGTTGAGAAACCCCTGCCCCAGGGAATAGGCGCCGATAGCACGGCCTTGACTGAGCACATCGGTGATCTGCGGGGTGACGTTGGTGATCAGCTCGGTAATCTGCCGCACCTGACGCTGCGGGTCCTGGCTTAGTCCCGCCTGGCTGGCCACCAGCTTGATGAAGACCTGGGACGAGCCCAGCAGCTTCTCGACGATGACCGTCTTGCTCTGCAAAGAAGTCTCGGCCTCTGCGCTTTTCAGCTCGGCCAGCAATTCGTCGCGCTTGGCGATGAACTCCGCTTCCTGCTCGGCATCGCTGGTCACTGGCTGCAGCCCTTGCAGGCCCGAATTGAGCGACTGCTGCAGTTGATCTATACGCCCCTCCAGATCCCCCGCCTGACCGGACTGACCAATCATCGAGTTGATCTGGACCAGATCATTGAGGCTTTCAAGATCACGCCGCAGCTGCAAGCTGCTGCCAAGTAGCTCGAGGCTTTCCAGGGCGGTCTGGGTACCAACGAACTGTCGATAGGAGTCGCGCACCAGGTAGAAGTTGGTGACGAGCATGGGCAGGAAGAATAGAACGCTGATCAGGCTGAACTTCATACCGAAGCTGAGGCGATTCATCAGCGCGATGGCCGGATACAACACGGTCTTCACTAGACGTCTCCAGTTGCCATTATTGTTATAGGTATTGCTTGGATCGCCGCCGAGCCTCTTACGGACTGATCACGGCGCCCTGTGTCGACCGACCTGGGTTCGCCGAGCTATGCGGCAAAGACAGGCAGACAAATGTGACGAAAATCACCAAACAGGGTCGACTACCGCCTCCTTATACGCCTTATCGACACGCGTCTCTGTAACTTAAGGTTAAACGCGCGCAGCACCCTTCACTCCCTCTCAAGAGTAAGCGTAGTTCGTCACTGGAATAACATAAGGACAAAGGGCGGGAGCAACCCGCCACTGTGCGTGACAGCAGGTTGTCCCCGCCCTGTAAACCGCCTGGGTACGATCTCTAGATAAATAACACCCAAACCGCGTAACCGGCATACCAGACCACCGCAGCGCGGATCAGCAGTTGCCACAGCTGATCCAGAGTATCGACACCCTCCTCGCCCATCACTGGCGGCGGCATCTCACCAGCGGCTCGCCCAGCCTTGACCACCAGTTGCGCGGCAGAAATGTCCCAGCTCAGCAGCTCATGCAGCAAGGCACGACTGACAGCGACGAAGTTGCCGACCAGCGCGAAACTGGAAGCCAGCACCCGCGCCGGCAGCCAATCGAAAGCGTGGCGCAGTTGCACGGCGCGCTCACGCAGAGCAGGTTGCTGCGCATGCTCTGCACTCATCGCCAACAGGCGATAGGCCAGCGCGGCCATGGGGCCCAACAGCAGATACCAGAAGATCACCGCAAAGAAGCTTTGATAGGCCTGCCACAGCAGATGCCCCTGGACCTGTTGCAGCAGCTCGGTGCCCTCCTCCGGCTGCAACGAAAGGTCACGTTCGGCCACGTGGTAAGCGGCCTGACCGTCACCGCGCCGCCAGGCGTCGCGAAACGGCCCCAGCGCTGCGAGCAGATCACCACGCCCCAGGCTGTAAATCAGCACCAGCAAATGCACCGGCAAAGCCAGCCAGCCGTAAGCCAGCGGTTTGAGGATCAGCAATACCAGGCCCAACGCCAACACCGGCAACAGCACCAGAACGGCCAGGCACAGCCACGGAGCCTGCTGCAGGCCGCCTTGCTGCAGGCGCTGCAGTTGCGCCAACCAGGGGCCGTCCTGCTGGATGCGCAGACGCCAGGCGGAAAACTTCTCGACCCACAGCACCAGCAGAATCACCAGAAAACTCATTGCTACCTCTCCTTCAATTCGGCGTGCAGACGCGCCCAGTCGAACGCGGCCCCCGGATCAGTCTTGCGCCCAGGCGCGATATCGTTGTGGCCGCGGATGCGCTGCGTCGACAGTGCCGGGTAAGCGTCCAGCAACTGCCGCGTCAGCTCGGCCAACCTGGCGTACTGAGCATCGGTATAAGGCAGATCATCCGTCCCTTCCAACTCCACACCCAGCGAAAAATCGTTGCAGTTGTCGCGCCCCTCGAACCAGGAAACCCCGGCGTGCCAGGCACGATCCAGACAGGAGACGAATTGAGTCAGCCCGCCATCACGCTCGATGAAGAAATGCGCGGAAACCTGCAAGGACGCGATCTCGGCGAAGAAAGGATGTTCGTCCACCGGCAAGCGGTTCTGAAAGAACGCCTGCACCTTGCCAGTACCGAACTGCCCGGGTGGCAGGCTGATGTTGTGCACCACCAACAGGGAAATTTCGCCACTAGGGCGAACATTGAAATTCGGCGATGGGCAGTGAGGGATGCCCTGAAACCAGCCGGTTGAGGGGTCGAGCTGCATGGAAGGCTCCTGAACGAGCCACCACTCTAGAGCAGGTGGCTACGGCGGCCAAGCGCGAGGCCGCAACAGGATGTGCAAAGGCGGGAAAATCGAAGATCACGACTGTAAAAGTCGCGCCTCACGGCGAGCCGATATCGAACACATCGGAAGATTTGTAAAGCTTCGCCCCGGGGTTGGGCTCCTACAAATCAAGCCGTTACCAGGGGCGAACGCTCCTGGCAACGAATCAGCTGTGCTTGAGCTTGCGCAAGTTACCGATGACCGACTCCAGGGCGCGGTCGAACAGCAACGCATCATCAAGCAGGCGCACAGCGTTGCGGCGGAACTCCACCGCCAGCGCGTTGCGCGTCTTCTCCAGCACCTTCATGCCGGTGCGATTGACGAACACGTACTTGCCAGTGGGCTTGATGATGGCTGCCAGCTTGCAGCGCAGCTTGTGCTCTTCATCTTCCTGAATTTCCACCCAGCTACCCACACGCAGGCTATCAACCTGCAGTAGCGCCTCATCGTCGTCCGGGAGCACCACGTCCGGCTCCTGCGGACGGGTCTGACCGGGCGCGAGCAGAATGATCTCTTCGACCACCTCGACCATTGCCGGGGCATCCTCAACCTCTTCTTCGGCCGCCGGCAGCTCCAGCAACGGCAACTCGACGCCCGCTTCGCTCAGATCGGTGTGCGCAACATCCTCAGGCGCGGCCGACTCGGCTTCAGGGGCAGCGCGCTTGAAGCGCTGGAAGGCTTGCACGTGCAGCACTTCCAATTGGCTGAAGAATTCGCTGGTAGAGAACGGATCGAACGCCGCACTGGCCATGCCTTCGCGCAGCGCCTTGAGCAAGCCGGGCACCAGCTCCAGCAAGCGCAGACGCGCCTCTGGATCTTCATGCGGGGCGACGCTCCAGACCAGGTCATCCATGGTCTGCAACGCAGCCTGCCACTCGCCCGAGTCCACGCCGTGCTTGAGGCAGGTCAGCATCAGCACCTTGCTCCAGGCTTCCTGCAGCAGCCGCACCACCACTTCCGGCAGGGTCTTGCCGAGCAAACGCTCATTCAGTGCCTGCTCGACCTGACGACGGGCCAGCTCGGCCTTGGCACTGCCTTCCTCGGCGTCGCGGGTACGCTGTTCGAGCAACTCGCTACGGCGGCGCTCATCGCCAGTGAACGCCATGAACTCGGCAAGCAGTTCGGAGAAGATCGCCGGATCATCGACAAAATCGTTCAGCAGGCGCTGAACCACCTGTTCGATCTTCTGATAAAGGCTGTCACGCTGCGCATCGTCCTGATCGACCCAACCCAGCGCGGCAGACGCAATTTCGTTGAGCAAGCGGCGCGCCGGATGGCTGCCACGGCTGAAGAAGGTCTTGTCCAGCACCGCAACCTTGAGCATCGGAATCTGCAGACGGCCAATCAGTGCTTTGAGCGAATCCGGCAGGGTGCGGTCGTCGAGAATGAACTCGAACAGCATCGACACCAGATTGATCACATCTTCATCGACCTCACCCACCACTCGCGCCTTGCCACTTTTGGCACTGGCACGTTCGAGCAATCGCTCGAGCTGGTCACGGAGATCGAAATCTTCGACGTTGACCTGTGCCGGAGCACGCTGCTGCATGTGCGATAGCAGGCGCATCAGGTCGTTGCTGGTGATCGGCAGTGCATCGGCTGTCTGAGCGCGGCGCGACATCGACGTGCCGCGCACTTGCGAAAGCAGATCCTGCAGCGCACCGAACACTTCCTGCACGCCCTGATCGGCGCCTTCGAGCAACGGCATGCCTTCCTCGCCAGACGACTGACTGTAGGCGGAAGCTGCTGGGCGCTGCTGACGGCGCGGCGGCGCGGACTTCAACTCAGGCAACACGCCCGCGCTGACCAGCGCCTGATTGGCCTCGGCATAAAGCATGTCGCAGCTGCCGAGCACGTACTTTTCGAACAGCTTGAGGATGATCAGCTTGACCTTGATCTCCACGCCCAGGCTGCTGCAGGCGTCGAGGAAGTATTCACTGAGCAGGGTCGGGCCGAGCGGGTTGCTCTTGTCGTCCAGCTTCTTGCTGATCACCGCATTGAGGCGTGTGGTGAGATGGCCCAACGCAACAGCGTCTCGGCTCATCACCTTGGCCACCATGGCGTCCAGCGCCACGGTTTCTTCCAGTTCGTCGTTCTGCACCAGGCTCAGGCTATCGAACGACACGGCATCCAGAGCGGGTTGAGGCTTGCCAATTTCGTACTGGTTGAGATTGGCGAACGACTCGAACACCTTCTGCAGAAAGCCGCGCTCGATATTCTTGCGCTTGAGCCGCAGGTCGCGCATGGCCTCGAAGAAAGCATTCTGCTCGGCATTGCTGGTCGCCCGATCCGCCATCTCGAAGAGGGTATCGTCAGCATTGTCGAACAGGCTCTGCAGGTTCTGCTTGAGCTGTTGCGCCGCTTTGTCACGCACCTGAATCAGCGCCACGGGCAGTCTTCCTACCGGCGAAGTTGGCGATTGCTCTGCGGTGGCCTTGTTCAGGTGCACCACGTTCGCGTCGGTCTTCATTCTAGTCTCCCGCAGACTGCTCGAACCCGAGCTTCCTGGTCTGCACAGCGTCAACCGAGCGTCGTCCTTAACGTCAAAGGCCTGGCGTCAATAATGAAAAAAGTAAAGCCATTATAGGGAGGCTGCGCGCCATACCAAGCCAATTTTTCCCACAGACATGACCCAGATCACAGATAGCCACACGCCATCTTCGGACGACGGCCAATACACCACACTCGCACCTCCACAGCCTAACCCTGACAGGCCGTAGGCGCTGCACCGATAGTCGGGCCAAGGGGGTGCTCTCGTCATTAAGAGCAGCGGCAACATATAAAAGTGCCTGATCAATTCTGCAGAACGACAAAAGGCCCAGCGCCGCGATGGAGCATTGCCCTGCAACCACCTGCCTCTATAATCGCGGCTCGACTACACCGGAGCCGACCATGCCCAACCTGACCCTCGCCGACCTCAGCAGTGAAATCGAAGCCAACGTCCGCCGCGCCCTGGCCGAAGACATTGGTAGCGGTGACATCACCGCCCAGCTGATTCCGGCCGAGCGCCTGGCCAGCGCCCGGATCATCACCCGCGAAGAGGCAGTTATCTGCGGCACGGCATGGGCCGATGCGGTATTTCGCCAACTCGACCCGCGTGTCGCGGTGCATTGGCAGGTAAAGGATGGCGACAAGGTCAGCGCCGACCAGACCCTGTTCCGCCTCGAAGGCCCGGCCCGCGCCCTGCTCAGCGGCGAGCGCAGCGCACTGAACTTCCTGCAGACCCTGTCAGCCGTCGCCACCCGCTGCCACCACTATGCCGACCTGGTAGAAGGCACCCAGGTAAAACTGCTGGACACCCGAAAGACCCTACCCGGCCTGCGTCTGGCCCAGAAATACGCAGTGACCTGCGGCGGCTGCCACAACCACCGTATCGGTTTGTACGATGCCTTCCTTATAAAGGAAAACCACATCGCCGCGTGCGGCGGCATCGCCCAGGCCATCAGCACCGCCCACCAGATCGCCCCGGGCAAGCCAGTGGAAGTCGAAGTGGAAAGCCTGGAAGAACTGCGCCAAGCACTGGAAGCAGGAGCCGATATCGTCATGCTCGACGAACTATCACTGGAAGACATGCGCGAAGCCGTAAGACTCACCGCCGGCCGCGCCAAGCTCGAAGCCTCGGGCGGGATCAATGACAGCACCTTGCGTGTGATAGCTGAGACCGGCGTGGATTACATCTCGCTAGGGACGCTGACCAAGGATGTGAAGGCGGTGGATTTGTCGATGAGGCTCGCGCTTTAAGACTCCGATTCACTGCAGTAGCAGCGCCCCGCGGCGAATCGCAGCCTCACCGAAATCGCGCTGGCTTACAAAAATTCGCCCCGGGGCGGGGCTCCTACAATTTCAGGGCTGCCGAAGGTATAACGCGGGAGGATTAGCGAAGCGTAATTACCAAACGGCGCGGCCAACCTGGTCAACGACCGCCACAACGAACTGCTCTTCAGCGCTGCGAGCATCTGGGAGGTTGGCATCAAACATGCCATGGGCAAAGCCCATTTCCACTTTGACCCGGCAATACTCAGCTCAATACAGACTATTAAGAGCTGTCATTGAACGGGCAGTACAGCATTGCAGCCGCCACTCTTGCCCCATACATAAAACCCCATGTAATCGGATGATGATTGCTCAGACCTCAACTGGAGGCTTTATATTGGTCACAAGCCGATCCGGTCATAGCAAAATCCGCAAGCCCGATCAGATACGCCAAGTAAGAGCGACTCAGAACAGACTACGCGCGGTATAAGCAGAGGCCGAGATAATCGTGGCCTACCTCTAGTTTTTCTGGCTTTCCAACGATTACCGCGTTTTGTCCATAGGTATCCAGCCTTGCGACCAAAAACGAGGCGCCCAGTCTGTACGATGTTCTTTCAGGTATGCCTCTTGGGTTTGTGGAAGTGTCGGGACTTCATTGATCAACACGTGCCCCAGCACTAGCACGATCGGAACGGAAAGAATGCTTGCGGCGATAGCCTGAGAGCGCCCAACTGAAGAGGTAGCGCTCCAGCGAGCCATCGCCAAACCAATGAGTAGGGCCATCCAAGTTTCTGTATAGGGCATGACGAAAACACCATCGACCTGTGCCAGCACCAACGCCCCAACGATTGCCATCCACAGCCCTGCGTCCATTTCGTTGGCAAGTGTTTGACGCGCATGACGGGCTCCATGCAGCACCCCCCAAGCGCCAAGAGTGAACGCGATAAGTGTTGCAGCAAAGCCCCATTCAGCCAGCCATTGCAGAACAACCTGATGGGGGTGGGCGGCGATGGGGTTATAGACTGCTGAGTAGTGCATGGGGCCAGCACCCAACCAGGGATTGGACAGGGCCATCGCCCAGGCCCATTGCCAGATATGTTCGCGCCCCGAGAGAGTGGCACGCAAGTTATCACGTAGCGCAGGATCGAGGCTCAGCCAAAGCGGCACCAGCTTGAATAGCAACACAAATAACAAGAACCCTAACAAGCAAGCAGCAGCCTGCCATGCAAAAATACGCCACAACTTGCGGTTTATCATAAGCAGAGCAAGATGGCCGACCAGCAGGCCCAACCACAAACCTCGCCCCCCAAGGGCAAAGGCGATACACCATTGCGTGACAAGTACCAGCGCCAGCAGTGCGGCGAGTGAAAAACGCTGTCGCTGACGACACCGATCCGCCAATAGCGCAATCACGGGCATTAGCATCACCTGAAACTGGCCAAAAAAGCGCGGATTGGAGAAACCACTAAACAGCATATCGGCATTTAGCATCCGCATGCCGGAGATAAAAGCCGCCGCGTAAGCCACAAGAAACTGGAACGCATGAATAAAGCCTACAATCGCCATCGCCCAGAGTATCGCGTTTTGCCAGGCGGGGCGTCCTTTCAAGCCTCCGACAATCAGAGCCAGCAGAACTAACCCACCATAACGACTCCACTCCTTGAGCGCCCATAGCGGGTAATCGGCAAATACAGACGAAAACAGCCCCAGTAGAAACAGTCCTGCCAAAAGCAGCAGAGCAGAACGTGGCAGATGAACTTGAGGTAATAGCGCAGCGAGCGGGGCACAGGCGCACAACAGAAGAAGCTGAGAGATGCGCTGCTGGTCATGCCACGTATAGCCACTGCTCCATAGCGCCACAGCAGAAAAACAAAAAACCATTGCCAATATGGCGAGCAGGGAATAAAAAACTATAGCTGGAGTAGAACTATTCATCCTCACCAAGCAACACCCTAAAGAAAACATGAAAGGCAAAAGATTTTTTTTGCGCGCCCCATTAGAAATCAACACGTGACATTGACGTCCATAGATACGCTCAACAGTGCTAATACTAACTCAGCCAACAACTTAAAATAAAACACCCCGCGTGATAGCGGGGTGCTAAATATATCAATTGGCATAGTGAACTTATGACTATCGACGCAAGCTTTCGTGAAAACGCCACGCCGCGCTATAAGCCCGCTTTAAATCCATAACTATCAGCTGCGGAAGTTAGCAGGCACAAACTTGGTGCAGTTAGTGTTGGAACTACCCGCCCAAGTCAGCGAGCCGGTGGTGGCATCAGCAGTTGGAGTCAGAGTAAGTGCAGCAGATCCCGTGCAGCTCGAATCGATCCCAGTGTTTAGTGCAACAGTGATCACACCGTCAGCCACCGTCAAGCCGCTGATGTACGAACCCAGCGCTTGGGTATTGGCGGCCAGCCCAGCTTTAGCGTTATCAATGCCAGTCAGGGTGTTGGTGGTGGAATAGGTTTCCGCTACTGCGATACGCGCGGAAGACATAAACCCAACCACTTCAGCCATCTTGGAACGCTTGGTGTAATCCTGATAGGCGGGCAGAGCAATAGCAGCCAGAATACCAATGATCGCAACAACGATCATCAATTCGATCAGGGTAAAACCCTTTTGCATTTGAGCTTTCATGATTCTCTCCGAAATTGAACAGGCCCATTGACCTGACAGGAGGGAAAGCACAGGGCGTGCCAACTTCCAAAGTTTCTCTTCTACAGGCTTTTAGCGAGCCACATGCGCGCATCACAGTACGACACACGCCACTAACTGCCGTTTTTCGTCACCTGCACCAGCACGGTTTGGCAGGCCACCTTCAACTGGGCTATAACGCAGGAATTATGTGTGGAGCCCGTAATGAACGACAGCATTTCCCTTTCCGGCCTGGCCAAGCAGATGGTCCTTGCCGAGCTGCTGGACGAAAAAGCCGCCCAACAGGCTCAGCAACAAGCCCAGCGCAACAAACTGTCGCTGGTCACTTATCTGGTGCAGAACAAGCTGGTAAAGAGTCGCGCCCTGGCCGAACTGGCCTCGGAGCAGTTCGGCGTTTCCTTTCTCGACCTCAACACCCTCGACAAGGAAAGCCAGCCACGTGACCTTATCAGCGAAAAGCTGGTACGCCAGCACCGCGTACTGCCTTTATGGCGTCGCGGCAACAAGCTGTTCGTCGGCCTTTCCGACCCGTCCAATCACCAGGCCGTCACCGACGTACAGTTCAGCACAGGCCTGAATACAGAGGCCATCCTGGTCGAGGACGACAAGCTCGGCGATGCAATCGACAAGTTCTTCGACTCAGCCAATAGCGGTATGGAAGATCTGGCCGATGTCGACCTCGACAGCCTAGATGTACAGGCCGTGGATGACGACAAAACTGTAGGCGACGGCGGCGCTGACGCTGACGATGCGCCTGTGGTGCGCTTCGTCAACAAGATGCTACTGGATGCGATTAAAGGCGGCTCCTCCGACCTGCACTTCGAGCCTTACGAAAAAGCCTACCGGGTACGCTTTCGCACCGACGGCATCCTGCATGAGGTTGCCCGCCCGCCCATTCAACTTGCACCGCGTATTTCCGCCCGCCTCAAGGTGATGGCCGCGCTGGATATCTCCGAGCGGCGCAAGCCGCAGGATGGCCGGATCAAGATGAAAATCTCCAAGAGCAAGGCCATCGACTTTCGCGTCAACACCCTGCCCACGCTGTGGGGCGAAAAGATCGTGATGCGAATTCTTGACCCCACCAGCGCACAGATGGGTATCGATGCACTGGGGTACGAGGAGGAACAGAAAGAACTGTATATGTCTGCCCTCAAGCAGCCGCAGGGCATGATTCTGGTCACCGGCCCCACCGGTTCGGGGAAAACCGTATCGCTCTATACCGGCCTGAACATCCTCAATACGCCTGATGTGAATATTTCCACCGCCGAAGACCCGGTGGAGATCAACCTGGAGGGTATCAACCAGGTCAACGTCAACCCCAAGCAGGGCATGGATTTCACCCAGGCGCTGCGCGCCTTTCTCCGGCAGGACCCGGATATCATCATGGTCGGTGAGATCCGCGACCTGGACACGGCCTCCATTGCCGTCAAGGCCGCGCAAACCGGGCACATGGTGATGTCGACTCTGCACACCAACAGCGCCGCGGAAACCCTGACCCGCCTGCGCAATATGGGTGTGCCATCTTTCAACATCGCCACCTCCGTCAACCTGATTATTGCCCAGCGCCTGGCGCGCAAGCTGTGCAACAGCTGCAAGAAGGAAGTGAACGTACCGCGCGAAACCCTGCTGGCCGAAGGCTTCCCCGAGGACAAGATCGGGACTTTCAAGATTTATGGCCCTGCTGGCTGTGAAAACTGTAAGGGCGGTTACAAAGGCCGCGTCGGTATTTATGAAGTGGTTAAAAACACGCCCAACCTGCAGCGGATTATCATGGAGGAAGGCAACTCCATCGATATTGCCAAGCAGATGCGTAAAGACGGCTTTAATGACCTACGCACCTCCGCTTTGCTCAAGGCCATGCAAGGGGTCACCAGCCTTGAGGAAGTCAACCGCGTAACCAAGGATTAACCATGGCGGAAAAAGCTCTAAAGACCAGTGTTTTTACCTGGGAAGGCAAGAATAAAAGCGGTGCCGTCGTAAAAGGAGAAATCAACGGACAGAACCCGTCCTTGGTTAAGGCACACCTACGCAAGCAGGGGATCAACCCCACCAAGGTGCGCAAGAAGTCGAGCCTATCCTTGGGTGGCGCAGGCAAGAAAATCAAGCCAATGGACATCGCGCTGTTTACGCGGCAAATGGCCACCATGATGAAGGCGGGTGTGCCGCTGCTGCAGTCCTTCGACATCATCGCCGAGGGCTTCGACAACCCGAATATGCGCAAACTAGTTGATGAGGTTAAGCAAGAAGTAGCTGGTGGTAACAGCTTTGCTGCATCACTACGCAAGAAACCGCAATACTTCGATGAGCTGTATTGCAATCTGGTGGAGTCCGGTGAACAGGCAGGCGCTCTTGAGAACCTACTGGATCGCATCGCTACCTATAAGGAAAAAACCGAGGCACTGAAAGCCAAAATCAAGAAGGCGATGAATTATCCTATTGCAGTAATCGTGGTTGCAGTCATCGTTTCAGCCATTTTGCTGATCAAGGTGGTACCACAATTTGAGGAAGTATTTGCCAATTTTGGCGCCGAGCTTCCAGCCTTCACTCAAATGGTGATAGGTATTTCCCAAGTCATGCAAGAGTGGTGGTTCGTTTTCCTGATCATAATATTCGCTGCGGCTTTTGCCTTCAAAGAAGCCTTGAAGCGCTCGCAAAAGCTTCGTGACTCCGTTGACCGTGGCGTCCTGAAGCTCCCTATTGTTGGCGACATCCTCTATAAGTCTGCCGTTGCCCGCTTTGCACGAACCCTTTCCACTACATTTGCGGCAGGCGTACCGCTGGTAGATGCGCTCGATTCGGTAGCGGGTGCAACCGGCAATGTTGTGTTCAGGAACGCTACCAACAAAGTCAAGGCGGACGTTTCCACAGGCATGCAGCTGAACTTCTCGATGCGTACCACCGGCACCTTCCCCAGCATGGCGGTGCAAATGACCGCCATCGGCGAAGAATCGGGCTCACTGGATGAAATGCTCGACAAAGTGGCCAGCTTCTATGAGGCTGAAGTGGATAATATGGTCGACGGCCTTACCAGCCTGATGGAGCCTCTGATCATGTCTGTTCTCGGTGTACTGGTCGGCGGTCTGATCATCGCTATGTACCTGCCTATCTTCCAGCTGGGTTCCGTCGTCTAAATGCTTGTGATCTACTTCCTGGCCAGCCATGTGCTGGCGTTTGTTTTGTGTGCTCTGCTGCTGGGCCTGTTGGTGGGCAGCTTCCTCAATGTAGTGATTTACCGCCTACCCGTGATGCTGCAGCGCGACTGGCAGGGTCAGGCGCGCGAGGTGCTGGAATTGCCGCCGGCACCAACCGCTCAGACCTTCAACCTGATCCTCCCCAACTCCTCATGCCCAAACTGCGGCCATGAGATCCGCCCCTGGGAGAACATCCCAGTCATCAGCTATCTGTTCCTGCGCGGCAAGTGCTCTAACTGCAAAACGCCGATCAGCAAACGTTACCCCATCGTCGAACTGGCCTGCGGGCTGCTTTCGGCATACGTCGCCTGGCATTTCGGTTTTACCTGGCAAGCCGGGGCGATGCTGGTGTTGGCTTGGGGGCTGTTGGCAATGAGTTTGATCGATGCCGACCACCAGATCCTGCCGGATGCACTGGTGCTGCCGCTGCTCTGGCTGGGCTTGATCGTCAATTACTTCGGGCTGTTCACCAGCCTGGAAGATGCTCTGTGGGGGGCGATTGTCGGCTATTTGAGCCTGTGGTCGGTGTACTGGCTGTTCAAGCTGATCACCGGCAAGGAAGGCATGGGTTATGGCGACTTCAAGCTGCTCGCCATGCTCGGCGCCTGGGGTGGCTGGCAGATTCTGCCGCTGACCATTCTGCTGTCGTCGCTGGTCGGGGCGGTGCTGGGGGTAATCCTGCTGCGCATGCGCGGTAGCGATTCCGGCACGCCGATTCCCTTCGGCCCTTACCTGGCGATTGCCGGGTGGATCGCCCTGCTGTGGGGTGATGTGATTACCGGCAGTTATCTGAAGTTCGCTGGGTTTTGAGCTAACCCAGTAACACTCGTCACTCCCGCGAAGGCGGGGGACCAGGAGTTATCCTGACTTCACAGCTGGGTCCCCGCCTTCGCGGGGATGACGGATCGCGGCACACGCGGTTCGCATCATCCAGCAATCCCCCCTACAATCGCGGCCTTGAGCAATAACGAGGCTGCATTGGCGTCATGAAACCCTGGATACTCGGCCTGACTGGCGGCATTGGCAGCGGCAAGAGCGCAGTGGCGCAAGGCTTTATCGAGCGCGGTGTGCACGTGGTCGACGCGGATCATGCCGCGCGCTGGGTAGTCGAACCAGGTCGTCCGGCGCTGGCCAAGATCGTCGAGCACTTCGGTGCAGGCGTACTGCAAGCCAATGGTGAACTGGACCGCGCCGCGCTGCGCAAACTGATATTTGCCGCCCCCGAGCAGCGCCGCTGGCTGGAAAGCCTGCTGCATCCGCTGATCGGCCAGGAGATCGTTCAGGTTCTGGCGCGCGCAGAATCGCCCTATGCGATTCTGGTGTCGCCACTGTTGGTCGAGTCCGGTCAGCGGCAGATGACCCAACGCATATTGGTCGTCGACACGCCGGCCGAGTTGCAGGTGCAGCGCACCATCGCCCGCGACCAGAGTTCGGAAGAACAGGTTCGCGCCATCATGCAGGCTCAGGCCAGCCGCGAAGAGCGCCTGTGCCATGCCCACGACGTACTGGTCAATGATCGAGACAGGGTTTGGCTGGACGCGGAGGTCGAGCGCCTGCACAACTTCTATCTGACCCTGCGCGGAGGCCAACCATGACCACGATCGTTCAATGCCCCACCTGCGGTGCGCCCGTCGAGTGGAAAGCCGAGAGCACCTATCGTCCATTCTGCTGCGAGCGCTGCAAGCTGATCGACCTGGGCGCCTGGGCCGCTGAGGAACATGCGATTCCCGGCAATGACCTGGAAGACGAGATGTTCAGCGGCGATCTGCCGACGCGGCCGCATTGACGAGCAATCGCGGCTAAAGCCGCTCCTACAGTAGCGTCTTGCGCGCATCAGGGGCGCATAAAGGCGTAGTCGCGGTCATCGTCGAGGTTGTCGGCGAGAAACTGCAGTTCGTGCGCCAACTCCTGGGGATCACGTAGCGCCTTGCTCCGCTGGACGACCTCCGACAGCAGCGCACGCAATGCCACGACTGTCTCGTAGCCCTGCGTTTCGGCGTCATGCAAATCGTCCTGAACAGCGTTTCTTGCCCAGCTGTGAACACTCATATCGAGTCCCTCGGAGGCGTTTCTCACAGCATGGCGGCAGGCCCGTTTCGGATATTGACGGGGATCAATCCGCTCGGCGGCATTCAATCGGCCAATACGGCGTCATTCACTCGCCGCGATCGCTCTCCTTCCAGGGCGCCTGCAGGTAACGGCTGCGGTTGAAGGTTTCCAGCCAGTCCGGGTAAAACACCACCAGCGCAGTGACGATGGTGCCGTTGATGAAGGCTTCGGGGAACGCCACCAGCCACAGGTAGCCGGCAAAGTCGTCCAGCCAGGGCGGCATGGGGAACAGCCCGTCCATCCACAACAGGGCGAGACCGCCGAGCAAGGTCATCAGGGTCGCCAATGCCGCCGGGAAGAACCCGCAGAAGAAGATATAGACGAACAGGTTGCGCGGCTGCGCGCGCTCCACACGTAGCGCGCACAACTCGGTGATCAGAGTAGGGACCAGCACCAGCAACACGCCGTTGATGCCGAGCGAGGCCAGATCCATACGGCCGATAGCCAGCAGGCCAAGCTGCGCCGCCAGGCCCGCCAGCACGGCAAGTGGCCAGTCGAGTAGCAGGGTCACGGCAGTCATACCGATGAAGTGATAGGAAAGCCCGGAGTCGAAATCGCGACGCACCAGCCACAGCAAGAACAGCGCGAGCATGGTGCCGAACAGCAGATGCTGGCGGCGTAGATCACTGAACAGCTCGACCCAGGGCGCCCGCGCCACCGCCCAGAGCAGAGCTAGCCCGTAGACCAGCCAGCCGACCAACAAGGTGGAGAACGCCAGCAGGTTGGAAGCGATCATGCGCGCACACCCTCTCCTTCATTCATCGCCATGCCCGGCAGTCTACACCGGTACTCGGACTTGATTTTGCCGGCAGAGCACTTGCCCTGCCATTGATCGACAACAGCCAACGAAACCCTGCTGGATTTCCACGCTCACCGGAACGACTGGAGTTGCAGCACTGGCATGCGGGTAAGCGCTACGGCTAAGCTTTGGTCATGGACGATTCCGATTACCTGCGCTTACTCACGCACCAGGCCGAACAGGCCAATGCCTTCCTCTCCAACGCGAAGAAATGGGAGCGTGAGCGCTGGGTTTGTCAGCGCCTACTGCAGGCCTTGAACATACGCCATCACAGCGACGACTTCACACCCAGTGGCCAGGAGCCACCGGACGTGCTGTTTCGCGATGCCAATTTCGAAGTGTTCTTCGTGCTCGATGAAGGTCGGCGCCTCAATGACGAGTGGCGCGCCGAGCTGGAACGTCGCCGCAGCGCCTTTTCCCTCAGCCAACTGGTCAGGCGCGAAGCGCGCCCCAAACGTATTCCAGCCAGCGAGATGCAGGCGCGTCTGGCGCCGACCTTGCGCAAGAAGGCGCATAACTATCGCGAGCGTGGCATCGACCTCGGCGAACTCGATCTGGTCGCCTTCGTCAGCCTCAAGCGCGCTGTGCTCGACTGCAACAGCCACTTCCCGCCGCCCACCGAATATCTGCGCCAGGGCTGGCGCTCGCTGTCGCTGGTTGGCCCGCGCTTCGCCCGCGTGCTGTTCGCTCACCCGGACGCGCCGGATTTTCTGCGGCACAACCTCGGGCGCAGTCTGCTGTTCGACATCGGAATCGGCCTATGAGCCCCTTGCAGGAATTGCTCGCCGAGGTGCCGCAGGTCGGCCAGGTACGCTGGATAGGGGTTCGCCCCAAGGCGCGCGAGGCGATGCTCGAAGTCGAGGCCGTGGAAGCGCGGCGTGAAGCCGGCCTGACCGGCGATCACAGCCGCCCCGGGCCACGCAATGCACGCCAGGTCACGCTGATCCAGTGGGAGCACCTAGCCGTGGTTGCCGCCCTGCTCGGCCGCGATGCGCCCATGCTACCCAGCGAGCTGCGCCGCAATATCGCGGTTGCCGGCATCAATCTGTTCAGCCTGAAGGGTCGGCGTTTTCGCATCGGCCAGGCACTGCTGGAGACCACCGGCTGGTGCCAACCCTGCGCCCGCCTGGAGGAACGTCTCGGGCGCGGTACCTTCCAGGCCATGCGTGGCCATGGCGGTATCACCGCTCGCGTGATAGAAGGCGGCATCATCCGCCTGGAGGACGACGTAAGCGTGGAAACCCTCGAAACGATATCTGACCCGCAGGACAACGACGCTCGCCAAGGCTGGCGGGCACGCCTAGCAGGCCGTTGAAAAACGTAGGCGAGGCAGCCAATGCAAGGCAAAAACAAGCGAAAAAGCGGAGTTTACGAGCTGTAAATGAGCATTTTGAGCCTGTTTTTAACGCAGCAGTGGCAACGCAGATAGTTTTACAACAGCCTGCTAAGATAGCCGTATTCAAGCAGAGGCCCACCCATGACCAGTCGCCTGAGCCCCGAAGACCAACAGAAAGTCGACCAATACCTGAGCGCACCGCAGCATCAGGTCGAACGTCAACCGTTTCGCGTTTGGCGGCTGCTGGCGGTGGTCCTGGTCGTAACCATTGGCCTGGGCCTGCTGAGCCGCCTTCTGAGTCGACTGGTGCTATGAGCTGCCTTGCGCTCGCCCTCTCGCACTCACACCGCATTTTTCAAAGCCTTGTGAGCAATATCCATGTCCCATCGCATCGTGATTGTCGGCGGCGGCGCCGGCGGTTTGGAGCTGGCCACCCGCCTTGGTAGAAAACTGGGCAAGAGTGGCGCTGCCCGGATCATTCTGGTCGACGCCAACCTTACCCACATCTGGAAGCCCCTGCTGCACGAAGTGGCCGCCGGCTCGCTGAACTCCTCGGAAGACGAACTGAACTACGTGGCCCAGGCCAAGTGGAACCATTTCGAGTTTCAGCTCGGCCGCATGTCCGGCCTGGACCGTGCCGGCAAGAGCATCACCCTGGCACCGACGCTGGACGACGACGGCCAGGTGCTGATGCCTGAGCGCAGCATCAGCTATGACAGCCTGGTGATCGCCGTCGGCAGCACCACCAATGACTTCGGCACGCCCGGCGCCGCTGAGCACTGCATTTTCCTCGACACCCGCGCGCAGGCCGAACGCTTCCACCGGCGCATGCTCAGCCACTACCTGCGCGCGCATGCCAGCGAGAGCGAAGACGGCTCGAAGATCGATATCGCTATCGTCGGTGCCGGCGCCACCGGTGTCGAGCTGGCTGCAGAACTGCACCACGCTGCCAAACAACTGGCTGCCTATGGCCTCAATCGCATTCGCCCCGAAGACATGCGCATCACCCTGATCGAGGCCGGGCCGCGTGTACTGCCAGCCCTGCCCGAGCGCATCGCCCGCCCGGTGCACCAGACCCTGGAGAAGCTCGGCGTCACCGTACTGACCGGCGCCGCCGTCAGTGAAGTGACTGCCGATGGCCTGAAAACCGCCGACGGCAACTTCATCCCGGCCAGTCTGAAAGTCTGGGCGGCCGGCATTCGCGCCCCCGGCTTCCTCAAGGATCTCGACGGCCTGGAGAGCAACCGTATCAATCAGCTGCAGGTGCGTCCGACCCTGCAAACGACCCTCGATGACGACGTATTCGCCTTTGGCGACTGCGCAGCCTGCCCGCAGCCGGGCACGGAGGGCCGCAACGTGCCGCCACGCGCCCAGGCCGCACACCAACAGGCGTCGCTGCTGGCCAAATCGCTACGTTTGAAGATCAGCGCCCAGCCGCTGCCGGAATACCGCTATCGCGACTACGGCTCGCTGATCTCGCTGTCGAGCTTCTCGGCAGTCGGCAACCTGATGGGCAACCTGACCGGCAGCGTCATGCTCGAAGGCTGGCTGGCGCGAGTGTTCTACGTATCGCTCTATCGCATGCACCAGATGGCCCTGTATGGCGTACCACGTACCCTGCTGCTGATGCTCAGCGACCGCATCGGGCGCAGCACCGAACCACGTCTCAAGCTGCACTGAAGCTGTCTATACTGGGGCACGGACGCCCCAGTCGCTGGCGAGCGTCCTGCTCGCCAACATCTGCCCATTCGAGGCATCGCGCATGAATACGCAATGACCCGGCAACGCCCCGCCTTCAGCCGAGCCACAGATTCGGCAACTACCTGACATCCCCATTCCAGAATCCGCCTGCAACGGAGCATCGCAGATGCACCCAAGCAATACGACTGCCGCCAAACCCTCGGCCATTGCACTGCTGATCGCCGCTACCGGCGTGGTCTACGGCGACATCGGCACCAGCCCGCTGTACACCTTGAAAGAAGTGTTCAATTACGGCGTAGCGCCCAACCATGAGGGCGTACTGGGCATTCTCTCGCTGATCATCTGGTCATTGATCTGGGTGGTATCGGTCAAGTACGTACTGTTCATTCTGCGCGCGGACAACGACGGCGAAGGCGGCGTCATGGCCCTGACCTCGCTGGCTCAACGTGCCGCACGCAACTACCCACGTCTGCGCAAAGTGCTGCTGCTGATCGGTCTGTTCGGCGCGGCGCTGTTCTTCGGCGACAGCATGATCACCCCGGCAATCTCGGTACTGTCGGCGGTCGAAGGCCTGCAGGTCGCCTTCGACGGCATCGAGCGCTGGGTCGTGCCACTGGCGCTGGTGATCTTGGTCAGCCTGTTCCTGATCCAGAAACACGGCACAGCACGCCTTGGCATTCTTTTCGGGCCGGTCATGCTGCTCTGGTTCAGCGTGCTTGCACTGCTAGGCGTCCATGGCATCAGCCAGTACCCGGAAGCGCTCAAGGCGCTGAACCCTTACTGGTGCATTCACTTCTTCATCGTCCACCCCGGCATCGGCCTGGCCATCCTTGGCGCCGTGGTGCTGGCACTGACCGGCGCCGAGGCACTGTATGCCGACATGGGCCACTTCGGTCGCAAGCCGATCGCCCGCGCCTGGTTCTTTCTGGTGCTGCCGGGCCTGTTGCTCAATTACCTGGGGCAGGGTGCGCTGATCCTCGCCAACCCGGCCGCCGCACACAATCCGTTCTTCCTGCTGGCACCGGGCTGGGCGTTGCTGCCGATGGTGGCCCTGTCCACCCTGGCCACGGTGATCGCCTCCCAAGCTGTAATCTCCGGCGCGTTCTCGCTGACCCACCAGGCCATCCAGCTGGGCTATATCCCGCGCATGTTCATCCAGCACACCTCGGATACCGAACAGGGGCAGATCTACATCGGTACGGTGAACTGGATGCTGATGATCGGCGTCGTGCTACTGGTGCTCGGTTTCGGCTCATCCAGTGCCCTCGCCTCGGCCTATGGCGTGGCGGTGACCGGCACCATGCTGATCACCACGCTGCTGGCCGCTGCGGTGATGCTGCTGTTGTGGAACCTACCCAAGTGGCTCTCGCTGCCGATACTCGGTGGCTTCCTGCTGGTCGACAGCCTGTTCTTCATCGCCAACCTGCCCAAGGTGCTGGCCGGCGGCGCTTTCCCGCTGGTCGCCGGGATCGTCCTGTTCGTATTGATGACCACCTGGAAGCGCGGCAAGGAGATCGTCTTCGAGCGCCTGGGCGAGAATGCCCTGCCACTCGAGGTGTTCAGCGACAGCATCGCCCGCCAGCCCCCACATCGCGTCAAAGGCACTGCGGTGTTTCTGACCGCACGCACCGACAGCGTGCCGCATGCGCTGTTGCACAACCTGCTGCACAACCAGGTGCTGCATGAGCATGTGGTGTTGCTGACGGTGATCAGCGAGGACAGCCCGCGCGTTGCCGCCAGCAAGCGCGTGCAAATTCAGGAGCATGGCGAAGGCTTCTACCGCGTACTGCTGCATTTCGGCTTCAGCGAACGCCCCGATGTGCCGTTGGCGCTCAGCCAATGCCAGGTTCCCGGGCTGAGTTTCGAACCGATGCACACCACCTACTTCATCAGCCGGGAAACGGTGGTCTCGACCCACCGCATTGGCATGGCGCGTTGGCGCGAGATGATCTTCTCCTTCATGCTGAAGAACACCAACAGCAGCCTGCGCTTTTTCAACCTGCCGCTGAACCGCGTGATCGAACTGGGTACTCAAGTGGAAATCTGAAACGCAGAAACGACGAAGCCCGCACTTGGCGGGCTTCGTCGTTGTATGGTGGGTCGTGTAGGATTCGAACCTACGACCAATTGGTTAAAAGCCAACTGCTCTACCAACTGAGCTAACGACCCAAAAATGGTCGGGGTAGGGGGATTCGAACTCCCGACATCTTGCTCCCAAAGCAAGCGCGCTACCGGACTGCGCTATACCCCGATAGGAAGTTGGCTCCGCGACCTGGACTCGAACCAGGGACCCAATGATTAACAGTCATTTGCTCTACCGACTGAGCTATCGCGGAACTTCGGTCTTCCAGCTCTTCTGCGCTTTGGCTTTCGCTTTACCGCTTCAGAGGCGCGCCATTTTACGTAGCAAAATTTCCCTGTCAACCCCTGTAAACTGCTTTTACGACAATGCTTTGCAGGCAAGCCATGGACTACTATATGTTTCATCGAACTGTGGCACGACGCAGGACGCGCCAGCCGAAGACGCCAGCCAGGACAGTCCATGAGCAACCAGGACAAGCCCCCCATTCATCCCAAGGTGGTCAGCCTCGCCAGCCGCGGTATACAGCCGCGCTTCAGCGACCTGGTACAAGCCTGCCGCAAACTGGTGATGAATCGCCTGGCGGAGCATCTGAGTGGTGTATTCGGCCAGGTCGATGACACCCTGTTCGAATGCGCCGAAAAGGCCGAGAACAACAAGGTGCAGACGCTGTTCTTCGACAACATGCGCGAGATCCGCCGCCAGCGCCCGCAGATCGAGCGCAGCTACCACCAGACCATCGCCAACAATTTTTCCGATTTCCTCGACGGCAAGTTGCAGGATCAGACACCGGCCACACTCGACCCCGAACAATTGGCCCTGGTGCAGAACGAGGATTACGAAGAAACCCTGCAGGTCACCAATATGGTCAGCCGGGTCAAGGCACGCTGCACCCAGCCACTATTTGCCCTGGAACAGCGCCTGGCGCTGCTCAACAATGGTCAGAAGCTCGGTGAGGACAGCAACCCCTTCGGCCCCCAGGCGATTGCCCAGGCGTTTCGCGATGCGCTGGCGCCCTGCCCCTTCCCGCTGCAGATCAAGACCATCCTTTACATGCTCTTCGATCGCCATGTGATGCAAAGCCTCGATTCACTCTATGGCGCGCTCAACCAGCGCCTGATCGATGCCGGCGTGCTGCCCAACCTCAAGTACAGCGCACAGATCACTCAAAGCGTCAGCCGCCCCGACGCCCCAACGAAAGAAGCCCCGACGCCCCAACAGCAAACATCAGGCAGACCGGGTAAAAACCCTGCGCCCGCAGAGCCGGCACTGCTCGACCTGGACCTCAGCGCACCACCGCCCAGCGAGCCGGGCGCGTTGTTCAGCGGCTTGTCCAGCCTGCTCGGCGAGCACCGTCAGAGCCAACCTGATGCCCCACTACTCGGTGGCACACGAAGCATCATCAGCTTTTCCCCGCGTGATGCCAGCCGCACCTACAGCGCCAGCGAACTGCTCGCTGCGCTCAACCGCATGCAACAGCAGTCAGCCCACGAACTGGCCCAGCGCCTGCATCAACCGCAGGCCGTTGAAGGCCTCAAAGCCGACCTGCAGCAGCAGCTGGAATCACACAGCAGCCTGCCCGGCGATAGCAAGGTGTCCGACCAGGAAGCCGACGTGATCGACCTGGTTGGCATGCTGTTCGACTTCATCCTCGATGACGAGAACCTGCCGGACGCCTGCAAGACAGCGCTGTCGCACCTGCATACGCCCTATCTGAAAATCGCGCTGCAAGACAAGGCGCTGTTTACCCAGCACCACCATCCGGCGCGGCGCCTGCTCAACACCATGGCCCAAGCCGGCGTGCTGTATGGCAACGAGGGCGACGAACGCGGCCTGCTGGCCAAGATGCAGTGGGTGGTCGAACGGGTGATTCACGGTTTCAACGGCGATCTGGGGCTGTTTGACAGCCTGATCGAGGAGTTCAACGAATACGTCGAAACCCTGCGCCACAAGGTCGAGCTGCGCGAACGCCGCGCAGTCGAGGCAGCCAAGGGCCGTGATCGCCTACTGGGGGCTCGCGAGCAGGCACTCGAGGTGATTCAGCGCTGCATCGGGCAGCGCAACCTACCGACAATCATCCGCAATTTCCTCGAGCTGACCTGGGCCGATGTGCTGGTTTTCGTCCTGCTGCGCCATGGCGAGCAGAGCACGGAGTGGAAGCGCTCCTGCGAAGTGGCCGAGCAGTTGGCCTGGAGCGGCACCCCGCTGAACGAGACCGAGGCGCTGCAGTTGCAGGAGCAGCGCGTGCCGATGCTCAGCGACCTGCGCAAGGGCCTGGAATTGCTCGGCGGCTATCACGAAGACGGTATCCGTCGTCTACTGCAGGACCTGGTGGCCTGCCAGCATGCGGTGCAAGCCAAACAACCGCAGTTGGCCGCCCAGCTCAAACCCACCCTGCCAGAAAGTCCGTTGGGCGCCATGCTCGGCGAGGATGCCGACCTGGCTCGCCAGGCACCTTCGCGCAGCAAGCTCTCGGCGCGCGCACAAGCCCTGGCCAAGGAACTGGCCAACGTCGAATTCGGCACCTGGTTCGAGTTCGTCGATGGCAGCAAGAGCCGCGTACTCAAGCTTTCCTGGTTTAGCCCGACCACGCACAACTACATGTTCGTCGACCACAGTGGCCAGCGCGTGGCGATCAAGCCTCTAACCCTGCTGGCCAGTGAGATGGAAAAGGGCCTGGCCCGTATCGTGACACCCGAACGCGCGACACCACTGGTTGATCGCGCGCTGACTGCCATCTACCGTGTGCTGCAGCGCTTCACTGGGCGCACAGCCGAACCCCGCTGAGGAATTTCCATGGAAGAGCGTCGTCAACACAGCCGCCATGGCACCGAGATGCAGCTGGAGGTCTTCGACCTGAACAGCGGGCAGCGCCTGGGCCGCATCGTCGACCTGTCTGCCGATGGCTTCATGCTGTTCAGCGACACCCTCCACACCGCTGATGCGGTGCTGGAATGCCGCCTGGTGTGCACCACAGGTAGCGATGCGGTACAGGAAGTACATCTGGGCGCCGATTGCCTGTGGAGCCGCCCCGGCGCTGACGGCCAGCATTGCTGGGCGGGCTTTCACATCATCGATCTGGCCGAGGACCAGGCCAAAGCGCTGGAGAGCCTGCTGGCCAGGCTCTGAACCAGCCACGCGCCAGCACAACGAAAAACGGAGCCCGAAGGCTCCGTTTTTTCATCTGACGAACTTACTGCGCCAGCTTCTTGTAACGCACGCGGTGCGGCTGCGCGGCGGCATCGCCCAGGCGTTTCTTGCGATCGGCTTCGAACTCGGTGTAGTTGCCTTCGAAGAAGTTGACCTTGCCATCGTCCTCGTAGGAGAGGATATGCGTGGCAATACGGTCGAGGAACCAGCGATCGTGGGAAATCACTACCGCGGCGCCCGGGAAGTCCAGCAGCGCCTCTTCCAGCGCACGCAGGGTTTCCACGTCGAGGTCGTTGGACGGTTCGTCGAGCAGCAGCACGTTGCCGCCCTGCTTCAGGGTCAGCGCCATGTGCAGACGACCGCGCTCACCACCGGAGAGGTCCTTGACGAACTTCTGCTGGTCGGCGCCCTTGAAGTTGAAGCGACCGACATAACCGCGCGACGGCACTTCATAGTTGCCGACCTTGATCATGTCGAAACCGTCGGAAATCTGCTCCCATACGGTCTTGTTGCCTTCGAGCGCCTCGCGGCTCTGCTCGACGCTGGCGATCTGCACGGTTTCACCGATTTCGATGCTGCCGGCGTCCGGTTGCTCCTTGCCGGTAATCATGCGCAGCAGCGTCGACTTACCCGCACCGTTACCGCCGATCACGCCGACGATGGCGCCTTTGGGGATGCTGAAGGACAGGCCATCGATCAGCACACGGTCGCCGAAGGACTTCGACACATTGACGAAGTCGATGACCTTGTCGCCCAGGCGCGGGCCAGCCGGGATGTAGATCTCGTTGGTCTCGCTGCGCTTCTGGAATTCCTGCGACTGCATTTCCTCGAAACGCTGTAGGCGCGCCTTGGACTTGGACTGACGCGCCTTGGCACCCTGGCGCACCCATTCCAGTTCGGCCTTCATCGCCTTGGCGTGCGACGCCTCGGCCTTGGCTTCCTGGGCCAGACGGTTGGCCTTGGACTCCAGCCAGCCAGAGTAATTGCCCTCGTAGGGAATACCGTGGCCGCGGTCGAGTTCGAGAATCCAGCCGGCGACATTGTCGAGGAAGTAACGGTCGTGGGTGATGGCCACCACGGTGCCAGGGAAGTCGTGCAGGAAGCGCTCCAGCCAGGCCACCGAGTCCGCATCCAGGTGGTTGGTCGGCTCGTCGAGCAACAGCATGTCGGGGGCCGACAGCAGCAGGCGGCACAGCGCCACGCGGCGCTTCTCACCACCGGACAGGTGCTCGATCTTGGCGTCCCAGGCCGGCAGACGCAGAGCGTCGGCGGCGACTTCCAGCTGGCGCTCCAGGTTGTGGCCATCGGAAGCCTGCAAAATGGCTTCGAGTTTGGCCTGCTCGGCAGCCAGGGCGTCGAAGTCGGCGTCTGGCTCGGCATAGGCGGCGTAGACCTCGTCGAGACGGGCCTGGGCCTGTTTGATCTCGCCTACCGCCTCTTCGACGATGTCGCGTACCGTCTTGCTCGGGTCGAGCTGCGGCTCCTGCGGCAGGTAGCCGACCTTGATACCCGGCATCGGACGGGCTTCACCGTCGATCTCGGTATCGACACCGGCCATGATGCGCAGCAGCGTGGACTTGCCGGCACCGTTGAGGCCCAGCACGCCGATCTTGGCGCCTGGGAAGAATGACAGGGAGATGTCCTTGAGAATTTCACGCTTCGGCGGGACGACCTTGCTGACCCGATGCATGCTGTAGACGTACTGAGCCATGGAGAACCTGACTGGTGAGAATGAGGGCTGAAAATGGCGGGCCTTGCAGGCACTGCGAGAACGTTGCGAGTGACGAAACCGGCAACGCCTGCAGTCTGACCATCTGACGCATACCGGCCAGGCCGCCGTATTACCGGCTGCAGGCCGGCTTTACCAAGCCTGCAGCGAGGCGTTTGCAGAGACCTTAGCCCCTGCGGAGGCGAACGCCAAGTACCGCGCGGACAGTTCACGCGCGCGGCGCAAAACTACCGGAATGTGCGTGACAGGGCAAACCTACGTTCGTCGGCATAGCTGGCACTTGGCCACGTTTGCAGGCATGCTAGCCGGCTCTCGCGAGCGCAGGCATGCTCGCGCGTCCCAACGCCTAAAATAGCCCAGCACTGGCTGCAGGTTCTCAGAACGTGTCGACTCCCTCATCCCTGCCTTCCTTCTCCCCGGGCGAGTCGCGCGCACCGAAGCGCCGCATGGCGCTGAGGCGCGCACTGGTCGTGTTGGTGCTGGCGATCCTGGGATTGCTGTCCTGGCAACTGACCCAGGAATATCGACAGTTGCTCGATAGCCAGAAGCAGCTGAGCCAGGGTTACAGCATCCAACTGGCCAAGCACCTGAGCCTGAACATGCGCCTCAAGGCGCAGGCGGGCCAGGCGATATTGCAAGGCAGTCCGGCACGAGCTGGCGACGGCAGCGCGTTGGTCGCCTCATTGCGCAGCATTTTCCCGACCCTCGACAGCGTGGCCTGGCTCGATGCCAACGGGCAGTTGCTGGCCGACAGCGCCAGTGAGTCACGCGACCTCAGTTTCATTCGCAACCAGCAGCAACGCAGCGGTACGGAGCCCTATCACTTCGCGTTTAGCGCACTGGACGGCGGCGCTCTCTACTTGCTGCTGCGTCAGCCTGACGACAGTCACCGAGTATTGCGCATGCGCACCAGTGCGCTGCGCGGCTGGCTGCGCGAGCAGCACCAGAGCGAGTACAACTGGTTACTTGAAGATCTGCTCAGCCACCGCGTGATAGCGCGCGCCGACGACCTGCAACAGGCAGGCAGCATCATCGCCCCGGTTACCGCGGCAGAACAGGCGCAGAGCCTGGAGCTGATCACCCTGCCCGGCAGTGACTGGCAACTGCGCGCCCTGTTCGATGCAGAGCGCGCCGGTAACGAGCTGATGCCGACCCTGGCCGGCAAGTTCTTGCTGTTCGCACTGTGCAGCCTGCTTACCCTACTGGTTCTGTACGGCCTGCAACGCGAGCAACGCAGTCTGCAGCGCCTGAATACCGAAACACGCCGTTCGCTTCGCCAGGCCGCCAGTGCCCTGGGCGCCGTCGAAGAGCGCATTCTGGTTACTCAGGCCGACGGCAAAGTGCGCTACCTGAACCCACAGGCCGAAGCGTTGTTCGGGGTTCCTAGCGGCGTGGCCAGGGAACTCCATTTGCTTGATCTACTGCCCGATCTCGACCCCCTGCTGCTCAACAGCCCGCAATTAAGTAGTGATCTGGGAGCAGAGCTGATCAGAGTCGAAAGCGAGGGGCGCGAGCGCCTGTTCGCCGTGACCCGTAGCGATATCAGCGAGGTCGGGCGCCATGCCGGTTACGTCTGGGTGCTGCGCGATGTGACCGATGAACAGCAGGCCATGCGCGTGCTGCAGGAAACCCGCAGGCGCTACCAGGACATCTTCGATGGTACCGGCGTGGCCCTGTGCGTGCTCGACCTGTCCGGCCTGCGCAGCCTGTTGCTGCAGCACAAGTTGCGCGATGCGGCGGGTTTGCAACGCTGGTTGCAGGCCGATGCCGAGCATCAGCAACTGCTGATCGAGCAGTTGCGCATTACCGAGGCCAACCAGGTGGCGCTCAACCTGCTCGGGGTGAAGTCAACCGAACAGGCCTGGCAACAACTGATCGACAACGGCCCGGTACAGCCGGACGACCTGTGTTACCGCCTGGCCGTAGCCGTGCTCGAAGGCCCCAACCTGATGGAGCTGGAAACCCAGCTGGTCACCGCACAAGGCTTGCAGCGTCACGTCTGGCTGGTGCTGCGCCTGCCGGAAATGCTCCAGGACTATCAGGCAGTCACCCTGAGCATCAGCGACATCACCAGCCGCAAGCGCATCGAGCTGTCGCTGATCGAGCGTGAGCGTTTCTGGTCCGAAGTGGTTCGCTCGGTTCCCGACTTGCTTTACGTGCATGACATGCAGAACAAGCAGGTGCTGTTCAGCAACCACAGCCTCGGACTGCAGCTGGGCTATAGCATCAGCGAGCTCAAGGCGATGAGCAGGGACTTCTGGGAGCAGGTACTGCACCCGGACGACAGCGAATACTACTGGCGCATCCGCAACCTGCAGAAAGTGGTCGGCAACGGTTTGCTGCTCGAATCAGTGCTGCGCTGGCGTCACCGCGACGGCCAGTGGCGCTGGTTCAGCATCCGCGAACAGGCCCTGGCGCGCGATGATCGCGGGCGCGTCAGCCGCCTGATCGGCGTGGCCAAGGACATTACTAAGCAGATCGAGCGCAACCAGTCGCTGCGTGACAGCGAGCAACGCTACCGTCTGCTGGCGGAAAGCATCAGCGACGTGATCGTCTCCACCGACGACAGCCTGAACCTGAACTACGTCAGCCCGTCGGTGGAAGCCATGCTTGGTTACGACGCCGAATGGGTAACGGCCAACGGCCTGCAAGGCCTCGCGGCCAACCCGCAGCAGCTCGCCAGCCTCTACCTGCTGCTCGAGCGGATTCGCGACTCACTCGGCGAGCAGGATCGACTCAACCGCTTGCGCGATGAACTGCCAGACCAGCTGTTCGTCTTCGACTGCCTGCGCGCCGATGGCCACAAGATCCCGGTGGAACTGCGCCTGGTATTGATGTGGGACGAGAACGGTCGCTTCGAGGGCATCCTCGGCGTCGGCCGCGACGTCAGCCAGCAACGTCGCGCGGAAAAAGACCTGCGCATGGCTGCCACGGTGTTCGAACACTCCACAGCAGCGATTCTGGTGACCGACCCGGCCGGTTACATCGTACAAGTCAACAAGGCCTTCAGCCGCGTCAGCGGTTATTCCGCCGGGCAAGTGCTCGACCAGCTTCCAGGCATGCTCACCGCCGATCGCCAGCAGGCGGCACACCTGCAGTACATCCTCGGCCAACTCAACCAGCGTGGCAGCTGGGAGGGCGAGGTGTGGCTCAAGCGCAAGGGTGGGGAAAACTTCCCGGCCTGGGTCGGCATCACCGCGGTACATGACGAGGAAGGCGACCTGGTCAGCTATGTGTGCTTCTTCAGCGACATCAGCGAACGCAAGGCCAGCGAACAGCGCATCCATCGTCTGGCCTACTACGACGCCCTGACCCACCTGCCCAACCGCACCCTGTTCCAGGATCGCCTGCACAGTGCCCTGCAACATGCGGATCGGCATGATGAATGGGTGGTGCTGATGTTCCTCGACCTCGACCGCTTCAAACCGATCAACGACTCGCTCGGCCACGCTGCGGGCGACCGTATGCTCAAGGATGTGGCCGTGCGCCTGTCGGCCTGCGTCGATGGCGACGACACCGTGGCGCGCATGGGCGGCGACGAATTCACCCTGTTGCTGCAGCCGCGCGCCACCCGCGAGGGCGCACTGAATCGCGCCATTCATGTCGCTGAGCAGATTCTCTGCAGCCTGGCCCGCCCCTTCGTGCTCGAAGGCCGCGAGTTCTTCGTCACCGCCAGTATCGGCATCGCCCTCGCCCCGCAGGACGGTAGCGAACTGAGCCAACTGATGAAGAACGCAGACACTGCGATGTATCACGCCAAGGAGCGCGGCAAGAACAACTTCCAGTTCTACCAGGCTGACATGAACGCCAGCGCTTTGGAGCGTCTGGAGCTGGAAAGCGATCTGCGCCACGCCCAGGAGCAGGGCCAGTTCGTTCTGCATTATCAGCCACAGTTCTCCGGCGACGGCAGTCGCCTGACCGGGGCCGAAGCGCTGCTGCGCTGGAACCACCCGAGCCGCGGCCTGGTATCACCCACCGAGTTCATTCCGGTGCTGGAAGAGCTCGGCCTGGTGGTCCAGGTCGGCGAATGGGTACTGGAGGAAGCCTGCCGCCAGTTCAAGGCATGGCAAGAAGAGCAGATACGTATCCCCAAGATCTCGGTCAACCTGTCGGCCCGTCAGTTCGCCGAAGGTGATCTGAGCGCACGGATCGCCACCATTCTGGACAGAACCGGCGTGGCCCCGGCCTGTCTGGAGCTGGAGCTGACCGAAAGCATACTGATGCGTGACGTCGCCAGCGCCATGCAGACGCTCGGCAACCTCAAGCGTTTGGGACTGTGCATTGCGGTGGATGACTTCGGCACCGGCTACTCGTCGCTGAACTACCTCAAGCAGTTCCCCATCGACGTCTTGAAGATTGATCGAAGCTTCGTCGACGGCCTGCCCGATGGTGAGCAGGACGCGCAGATCGCTCGCGCCATCATCGCCATGGCACACAGCCTGAACATGATGGTGATCGCCGAGGGCGTGGAGAGCCAGGCACAACTGGACTTCCTGCGCGAACACGACTGCGACGAAGTGCAGGGCTACCTGCTGGGTAGACCGATGCCCGCTCGCCAGCTCACTGCCCAGTTCAGCGGCGCAGCGCTGTTCATGCTCAGCTGACTGGCCGAACACCAGCAGGCCCTGCGCCCAACTCAGCATGAAGGCCATTTGTCAGGCTCATGACCGACCTTCATATGCCTGAATGCGACCTTTGCGGTAGAATCCGCCGCCTATTTCTTCCGCCCAACTGGTTTTCAGGGGATTGCCATGTTCAGCCGTGATTTGAACCTCGCTCGTTATGACGCCGAACTCTTTGCCGCGATGGAGCAAGAAGCTCAGCGCCAAGAAGAGCACATCGAGCTGATCGCCTCGGAAAACTACACCAGCCCAGCGGTGATGGAAGCCCAGGGCAGCGTGCTGACCAACAAGTACGCTGAAGGCTATCCGGGCAAGCGTTACTACGGTGGCTGCGAGTACGTCGACGTGGTCGAGCAACTCGCCATCGACCGCGCCAAGGAACTGTTCGGCGCCGACTACGCCAACGTCCAGCCGCACTCCGGCAGCCAGGCCAACAGCGCCGTGTACATGGCCCTGCTCAACGCCGGCGATACCGTGCTGGGCATGAGCCTGGCCCACGGCGGCCACCTGACCCACGGCGCCAGCGTCAGCTTCTCCGGCAAGATCTACAACGCCGTGCAGTACGGCATCAACGACCAGGGTCTGATCGACTACGACGAAGTCGAGCGCCTGGCCGTCGAGCACAAGCCGAAGATGATCATCGCCGGCTTCAGCGCCTACTCGCAGGTGCTGGACTTCCCGCGTTTCCGCGCCATCGCTGACAAGGTCGGCGCCTACCTGTTCGTCGACATGGCTCACGTGGCCGGTCTGGTCGCCGCCGGTCTGTACCCGAACCCGGTCCCGTTCGCCGATGTGGTCACCACCACCACGCACAAGACCCTGCGCGGCCCGCGCGGCGGCCTGATCCTGGCGCGCAAGAACGAAGAGCTGGAGAAGAAGTTCAACTCCGCCGTATTCCCGGGCGGCCAGGGCGGCCCGCTGGAGCACGTCATTGCCGCCAAGGCCGTATGCTTCAAGGAAGCGCTGCAGCCTGAGTTCAAGGCTTACCAGGCGCAGGTGATCAAGAACGCCCAGACCATGGCCCAGGTGTTCATCCAAAACGGCTACGACGTGGTTTCCGGTGGCACCGAGAACCACCTGTTCCTGCTCTCGCTGATCAAGCAGGACATCACCGGCAAGGATGCCGACGCAGCCCTGGGTCGCGCCTTCATCACCGTCAACAAGAACAGCGTGCCGAACGATCCGCGTTCGCCGTTCGTCACCTCCGGCCTGCGTATCGGTACCCCTGCAGTCACCACTCGCGGCTTCAAGGAAGACGAGTGCCGTCAACTGGCAGGCTGGATCTGCGACGTACTGGCCAACATCGGCAACGATGAAGTCGAAGGCCGCGTGCGTGAGCAGGTCAAAGCTCTGTGCGCCCAGTTCCCGGTTTACGGCAACTAAGGCTCAGCCTGAAACGAAGAAGCCCGCCAATTGGCGGGCTTCTTTTTGCCTTCAATTTGCCTCAGGCCGGCTGTTTCACATAGCGCGCCAGTTGCGCATCACGGCTCATCACGCCGAGGGTCGCGGCCAGCACCTGCTCGCTGGTGGCGTCGGCTTGGCTGAAGATGCTGCCGAAGTTGTCGTGGGTGACCTTGGCGAAGTGCGCACGATCCTTGGCCTCCACACCCAGCAAGGTGGCGTAGGCGTCCAGCGCTTCACCCTGGCCCATGGCCATGTCCTCGGCGATGGAATCGAGCATACCGTTCATCGCCAGCATGGAGCGGCCGTTGTAGCCCAGCGCACCGCTGGTGTCGCAACCGTTGGTACCCGAGGTCATACCGAAGGTGGCATTACCGAAAGTGCCGTTGGTGGTGGTGGCCAGAAAATGCGGGGCTATGCCACGCTGCCCTTCGAACAACATGTTGCCCCAGCCGCAGCCATTGCCACCTGCAGCGTCGGCAAATGCGCCAACACTGGCCATGCTCAACAGGCCGAAGACCAAACCTTTGCCTAGCAGTCGCTTGCTCATGTCTATCGCTCCGCATTATCGAGTAATGAAAACCACACAAGGAGCTTTGGTGAGACTTGGCCACCTGTCAAACTGATGTGCCTCAGCTGTGCCCTGCGACACAGCGGCAAAGCACGGGGCCGTCAGCCTTGGCTATAGTGATGTAAATCCTTCAGGAGTATGGGCATGAGTGAATCAGCCAACGAGCGTCGGCGCTTTCAGCGCATTGCCTTCGACGCCCCCACCGTCATCGCTCAAGGTGAGCGGCAATGGTCGGCAGCTCTGCACGATGTTTCACTCAAGGGCCTGCTGATCAAGACCCCGCGTGACTGGAACGGTGACCCGAACCAGCCCTTCGAAGCCCTTATCGAACTGGGAGACGAAGCCAAGGTAAAGATGGAGGTGGTGCTGACGCGCACTCAGCCGCAGTCCCTCGGCTTCGTCTGCCGCCATATCGATCTGGACTCCATCAGCCACCTGCGCCGCCTGGTCGAACTCAACCTTGGCGATGAACAGCTTCTGGAACGCGAACTGGCAGCGCTGGGCGAAGACGACTAGGTTCTATACGAAAAGTCGTCGAGCGAAGGTCAGGCGAGGCAAAAACCGGTGAGGAACGGACTGGGCTCGCACTCGAGTTTACGAGTGGTAAATGAGCATTCCGAACCGGTTTTTAACGAAGCATCACCGAGCGCAGGCACTTTTCGTACAGAGCCTAGTGGTCAGTGACGCAGGCAGGCCGCTTCTGCCTGCTCACGACGCTGGCGACGCGCCTGAATACGCTGCGCCTCACGACGTGCATCGCGCGACTCGACTGCTTTGGCGTCGAAGTTGAAAGCCCGGGAAAAGAAATCGAAGAACAGGAACATGATGGCATCTCCTTCAGTGGATACGCCTTCATGCTGCGCGCCGATAGCCTGCTACCTATTGATCTCGGTCAGTTTTCGCCTCGCCCCACTCGCGGCAGAACGCCGCATGCGTGGATCGCGGCTGTAGCCCCTCCCACAGCGGACTCCTGACGCCTGTGGGAAGGGCTTTAGCCACGACTCTGCTTATTCGAACAGCGCATCCAGCGCCTGTTCCAGCCGCGTGACAGCGACGACCTGCAGCCCAGGCGGCGCCTCCTTGGGCGCGTTGCCCTTGGGCACGATGGCACGCTTGAAGCCGTGCTTGGCCGCCTCTTTCAGCCGCTCCTGACCACTCGGCACCGGGCGGATCTCGCCAGACAGGCCGATCTCGCCGAACACCAGCAGGTCGTGCTGCAAAGGCCGGTTACGCAAGCTGGAGATCACCGCCGCCATCAACGCCAGGTCAGACGCCGTTTCCAGCACTTTGACCCCACCAACCACATTGAGAAACACGTCCTGGTCATAGGTCGGGATGCCGCCATGGCGATGCAGCACCGCCAGCAGCATGGCCAGGCGGTTCTGATCGAGGCCCAGGGTGACGCGGCGGGGGTTGCCCAGATGACTGGTGTCGACCAGCGCCTGCACCTCCACCAGCATCGGCCGCGAGCCTTCCCAGGTGGCCATCACCACACTGCCGGGCACCGCCTCCTGAGCGCGAGTGAGGAAGATCGCCGAGGGGTTGGAGACTTCCTTCAAGCCCTTGTCGGTCATGCCGAACACACCCAGCTCGTTGACCGCGCCGAAGCGGTTCTTCACTGCCCGCAGCAGGCGCAGACGACCGTCGGACTCACCCTCGAAATACAGCACGGTATCGACCATGTGCTCCAGCACGCGCGGACCAGCCAGCGCGCCTTCCTTGGTCACGTGGCCGACGAGAAAGATCGCCGTGCCGCTCTGCTTGGCGAAACGCACCAGCAGCGCCGCACTCTCGCGCACCTGGGCGACACCGCCTGGCGCCGACTGCAGCTGCTCGGTGAAGATGGTCTGAATCGAGTCGATCACCATCACCTTGGGTTTTTCCTGGCGGGCAGTGGCGATGATCGTCTCTATGCAGGTCTCGGTCATGACCTTGAGCTTGTCCTGCGGCAGGTCCAGCCGCCGTGCACGCATCGCCACCTGCTGCTGCGATTCTTCGCCGGTGACGTAGAGGGCGGGAAAACGCGTGGCGATATTGCACAGCGTCTGCAGCAGGATGGTCGACTTGCCGATGCCTGGGTCACCACCGATCAGCACCACCGAGCCATCGACCAGACCGCCGCCGAGCACCCTATCCAGCTCACCGGAAGCGGTGGAAAAACGCGGAATTTCCTCGACACTGACCTCAGCCAGAGTCTTGATATTGGCCTTGTCGCCGGCCCAGCCGGTGCGACCGCTGGGCGTGGCGCCCTCGATCACAGTTTCCACCAGGGTATTCCAGGCGCCGCACTCGCCACACTGCCCGGCCCACTTGGGGAAAGTGGCGCCACACTCGGTGCAGCCGTACATGCGTTTTGCCTTGGCCATGGGGAAATCGTCCTGCCTGTTGAGCGAAGGCTGGAACGATACCGAACTACTGGATAGATTTACAGACCACCGACACAGACCTTCACCAGGGAACACCATGCAGATCGAACTGCTACCCACCACCGCCGAGCAATTACCGCTGATCCGCAATCTTTATCAGTTCTACTCCTACGACAGCTCGGACTGGGAGCAGGAGGACGTCGAGGTCGACGGTCGTTTCTACATCCATGAGGAGCACCTGCAGCGCTATTGGCAGGAGCCGGGCTGGAGCGCCAGCCTGATCCTGGCTGATGGGTTCATCGCCGGTTTTCTGCTGGTCGAGCGCAGCGAACTGCCCGCCATCGATGCACCGGAATTCGCCGATCTGTTCATCCTCAAGCGCTACCGCCGACTGGGTATCGGTCGTGCACTGGTGCAGCAGGCGATGGGCGACGGCAGCACCTGGTTGTTGCGCTTCTACCGCCAGGACGATGTGGCCCTGGCTTTCTGGCAACAGTTGATGAGCGAGCTGCCAAGACCGCCGAGGGCGGTCTGGACGGAAGATGAGGCAGAGGGGCTGCTGACTTATCTGATCAACCCGCCCGTGCATTGAAAGCGTTTGGCCGTAGGCGCCCGCTTGCGGGCGATCAACCTGCCACAAATATCGCCGGCAAGCCGGCCCCTACGCTCAACCCTTGCAACCCTTGCAACCGTTGCCACAGCCACAGCACTGCTCGGAGGCACGCTTGAGCTGACGAGCAAGTTCGTCTTTGAGCGCAACACGGTTGAGTTTCAGCGCGCTGAGGGTGACGTCATCGAGCAGTTCGATACCGTCCTCGATACGGCAGATGCGTTTGTCCAACACTTCGTATTCTTCGGCCTGGCGTGAGAACTGTTCATCGCTCTGGCGCAGGCGCTGTAGTTCGTTGCGCAGTTCGGGGAAGTCATGAACCAACGGATGGTGGTCGACGTGCATGATGAAGCCTCTGACAAGGAAGATGACTCCAGCCTAGCGCTGCACGTCGACCGTTCATTTGATCCGGATCAAGCACTGCCCGCCTTACGCAGCAGATCGGCGATCTCGTCCTTCAGGCCCACACGCTGCAGCTTTAGCCCCTGCAATGTCAGGTCGTCGGCAGCTTCACGGCCGTCCTCTATTTCGTAGATGCGCTTGTCCAGCGCCTCGTACTCGCCAGCCAGGCGAGGGAAGTGTGGGTCAATTTGCATCAGCTTGCGCATGGTATCGCCTTGCTGAGGGAATTCGCGGGTCAACGGGTGATGTTCAAGCGGCATGGAGGACCTCCCCAAAGAGTGTCCCTTTAGCCTAGTCGAAGCTGGGCCGCGTGCCGCCAATGAGCGATCAGCAAGCCAGCCGTCAGTCGACGAGCACTGCCTGTGCCCGCACTTCGAAATGAAATGTTGCAGCTTTTCTGCTTTTCCTACCGCTCTTGCGCTAAATTCATCGGCCCTTGGCTACTTATCCCCCTACATGACACTCCTGATAGCGTTCGCTGTCCTCTCCATTCTGGTTTCGTTCATCTGCTCCATCCTCGAAGCCGCCCTGCTCTCCCTCACGCCCAGTTACATCGCTCAGCAGAAGGTCGAAAAACCTCAGCTGTACGAAAGGCTGAAAGAGCTCAAAGACAAGATCGACCAGCCGCTGGCGGCCATCCTGACTCTCAATACCGTGGCGCACACCGTTGGTGCGACCGGTGTCGGTGCGCAGGTGGCAATCGTCTTCGGCGACGGTTACCTGGGTATCGCCTCGGCGGTCATGACCCTGCTGATTCTGGTGCTCTCGGAGATTCTGCCGAAGACCATCGGCGCCCGTTACTGGCGCGCCCTGGCCCCCTTCCTGCCGAGCCTGCTGCGAGCGATGATCCTGCTGCTCAAGCCGTTCATCGTGCTTTCAGACCTGATCATGCGCCTGTTCGGCGGCAAGGAGCCGGAGCATGACATTCGCCAGGAAATCAAAGCGCTGACCCTGCTCGGCCGCGAAGTGGGCAAGCTCGACGAAGACGAGCATCGGGTGATCAGCAACATCCTCGACCTGCACGAGATTCGTCTGCGCGACATCATGACGCCGCGCATCGTCTGCGAATCCGCCGCACCGGATGAATCGATCGCCGCGTTCAAGACCCGTGCCCGCGAGAGCCAGTTCTCCCGCTACCCGGTAATCGGCGAGGACGAGTCGCCGCTGGGCGTGGTGTTCCGTTATGACGCCCTGGCCGCCGAGAACGACGCCGAACCGATCACCCAGATCATGAAGCCGCTCAAGGTCGTGTCGGAAAGCATGAACGTGGAAAACCTGATGACCCTGCTCATGCAGGAGCGCCAGCACATGTGCCTGGTGTACGACGAATTCGGTAGCTGGCGCGGTCTGGTGACGCTGGAAGACATCATGGAAACCATCATCGGCAAGCCGATCCTCGACGAGACCGACGACATCCCCAACATGCGCCGCTTCGCCAAGCGCCGCTGGGAGCACCGACTCAAGGCGATCCGCGAAGACTGATCACCAGTAGTTTTCGACTGCCACCTGACCCGGCCGCCGGGTCAGGCTCAGGTTCAGACCGCGCGCCTTCAGGCGTTGACGAATGTCGTCGATCATCTGTGGGTTGCCGCAGATCATCACTCGCGAATGCTCAGGCGTCAGCTCAAGCCCGGCGGCCCGTTCCAGCTCGCCGCTGTCGAGCAGCTCGGTGATGCGCGCACTCAGGCAATCCGGCGCCTGCTCACGGGTGACCACCGGCAGGTAGGTGAGCTTGTCGGCGAACTCGGCCAGGTGCTCCAGCTCGGCAAGCCCCCGGATCAGCGGCTGGTAAGCCAGCTCGGCAGAGGTTCTTGCGCTGTACACCAGCACGATGCGCTCGAAGCGCTGCCACACCTCGAAGTCCTGCAGGATCGACAGGAACGGTGCGATGCCGGTGCCGCTGCCGAGCAACCACAGGTCGCTGCCGTCGACGAAACGATCCAGGGTCAGGTAGCCGGTAGCCATCTTCTCAACCAGCAGGGTGTCGCCAACACGCAGCCGACTCAACTCGCTGGTGAACTCGCCATCCGGCACCACGATGGAGAAGAACTCGAGAAACTCGTCGTGCGGCGCCGAAACCAGCGAATAGGGTCGCCAGACCACCGAACCGTCTGCCTTTTCCACCCCTAGACGCACGAACTGCCCGGCGCGAAAACGAAAACCGGCATCACGGGTGGTACGCAAGGTGAACAGGCTTGGTGTCAGTGTCTGTACGTCGAGCAGGCGCTCGCGTGTGAACTTGTCATCGCTGATGGTCATGTGCAACTCCTGAGCGAATGATGCCGGCAGTGTCGCGCAAAAGCCGCGCGACAAAAACCGGCAGATCGCAGGGGCATCAGACCACGGTCATGCGTCCATCCGGCTCACGACGCAGGGCAGCGGCCAGCCAGCGGGCGATGTTATCCACCTGCTCGTCCTGGCCCTGAGCGACGATGAACTGGGTGCCGACACGCAGGGCATAGCCGCCAGGCGTGGTCGGGTCGTTGCAGGTGCCGACCAGAATGCCCTCCTGCTCCAGCGCCTTGATCGTGGCAGCTGCATCCCTCACCGCGCTCATCGGCACCAGCACCTGATGCGTGAAAATCTGACCCTTGCCAGGCGCGATCACTGCCACGTTCAGCTCGCGCAGCACCTTGGCGAAGGTTTCGCTTGCCCTGCAGATGCGCCGCGCGTAGGAGCCTTTGTCCGCCTCGGCCTGTTGCAGGGTGATCAGAAAGGATGGCAGCTTGCCGGCATCGTAGTTGGCCAGTAATGCGCGGTCGATGAAACGCGCCAGACGCTCGCCATCTTCGGTATGACGACCGGCGATCAGGCTGTGTGGGCGACCCGGCAGGGTCTTGTAGGTGGAGCTGGTGAGGATATCGACGCCCAGTTCCAATGGGTTGGGGAAGGTACCGCCAGCGATCAGCCCGGACACGTGCGAAGCATCGAAAATGGTTTTTGCCCCCACTTCGCGAGCGGCAGCTACCACCGGCTCGACATCGTCCGGCGTGATGACCACCGAGCGGCCGAGCATCACCAGAGTCGGCCGCAGCGTACGCACCTGCTCAGCGGCGGCCTGTGCGTCCAGACGGCAGGCGCGGCTGTCGAATGGCAGATCGGCCACGCGCAGCCCGGCCAGTTCCGGCGTGCCGCCGCGGCGCTGACTGAGGTGCCCGCCATGGGCCGCGGCAGGCGCCAGCAGCAGGTCACCCGGCCGGCTGAAAGCGTGGAACACCGCTAGGTTGGCGATGGTACAGCTGGGCAGGCGCGGCTCAGCCCAGGCCGCGCCGAACAGGCTGCAGATGCGCTCGCGCACGGCCACTTCGAGGCCAGAAACCAGATCGGTATCCGGTTGTTCCTTGGTATAGCTAGGCCCCATCGCCGGGTAGGCGCTCAGCTCGGGCGCATAGGCCTGCTGCGACTCGGCGCTGGGCAGGTTGGCACCGGCGTAAAGCACCACGCGACCATCACGCAGCGCCGCGCCGCGCGCAGCCGCCATCGCCAGCAGTTGCTGTTCGTTGGGCATTTCCATGATCTTCGTCCGGCGTTAGTGAGAGAGAATTTTCGACAGGAATTGCTGGGCGCGGTCGGAGCGGGCGTTGATGTCGCCGAAGAATTCTTCCTTCGGGCAGTCTTCGACGATCTGTCCGGCGTCCATGAAGATCACCCGGTCGGCGACCTTGCGCGCGAAGCCCATCTCGTGGGTCACGCACATCATGGTCATGCCTTCGTGGGCGAGCTGCACCATGACGTCGAGCACCTCGTTGACCATTTCCGGGTCGAGCGCCGAAGTCGGCTCGTCGAACAGCATCACCACCGGGTCCATGGCCAGGGCGCGGGCGATGGCGACGCGCTGTTGCTGGCCACCCGAGAGCTGGCCGGGATGCTTGTGCGCGTGCTCCTTGAGGCCGACGCGTTCGAGCAGTTGCAGGCCCTTCTTCTCGGCCTCGGCCTTGCTGCGACCGAGCACCTTGATCTGCGCCAGCATCAGGTTTTCCATGATCGACAGGTGCGGAAACAGCTCGAAATGCTGGAACACCATGCCGACGCGCGAGCGCAGCTTGGGCAGATTGGTGTCCTTGGCCGTGACGCTGATGCCATCGACGGTGATCTCACCGCTGTCGATGGGCTCCAGCGCGTTGACCGTCTTGATCAGGGTGGACTTGCCCGAACCAGAAGGCCCGCACACCACCACTACCTCGCCCTTGGCAACAGTGGTCGAGCAGTGCGTCAACACCTGGAACGAACCGTAGGATTTACAGACATCGCTGATGGTTATCATGGCGAAGGCACTCTTAGCGAATGATGGCGACGCGCTTTTGCAGGCGGCGTACGGCATAGGAGGCGAGCAGGGAGATCACGAAGTAGACGAGCGCGGCGAAGACGTACATCTCCAGCAGGCGCCCGTCGCGCTGGGCGATCTTCGCCGCGGCGCCGAGGAAGTCGGTGATCGAGAGGATGTAGACCAGCGAGGTGTCCTGGAACAGCACGATGGTCTGCGTGAGCATCAGCGGCAGCATGTTGCGCAGCGCCTGCGGCAGCACCACGTAGAACAGGCCCTGGCGATTGGTCAGGCCCAGCGCCATCGACGCCTGGGTCTGGCCCTTGGGCAGCGACTGGATACCGGAGCGGATGATCTCGCAGAAGTAGCAGGCCTCGAACAGGGTGAAGGTGATCACTGACGACCAGAACGGGTCGATGCGAACCGGACGCGGCGCACCGGTGATCCACTGCACCACGAAGGGCACCATGAAGTAGAACCAGAAGATCACCAGCACCAGCGGCAGCGAGCGCAGCAGGTTGACGTAGCCACCGGCGAACATCGACAGCGCGCGATAACGCGAAAGGCGCATGATCGCCAGCAGCGAGCCGAAGAAGATGCCGCCAATGGTGGCGAACAGCGTGAGCGTCAGGGTGAAGCTCATGCCGGTGTAGAACAGATAGGGGAGCGAGTCGACCACCACTCCCAGGTCGAAACTGCCAAACATGTTCAGCTCTCCTTCCGCAGGCCGTAGCCCGGCACAGCGGCCTTGCGCTCGACGGCACGCATGGCGAAGACGATGATCAGGTTGAGCACCAGATACAGGGTGGTTGCCGCAGTGAACGCCTCGAACGTCTGGAAGCTGTTCTCCTGCATCGCACGGGCGCTGCCGGTCAGTTCCATCAGACCGATGGCCAGGGCAACCGAGGTGTTCTTGGTGCAACTGAGAAATTCGGAGGTGATGGCCGGTACCACGATGCGATAGGCCATCGGCAACAGCACATAACGGTAGGTCTGCACCAGCGTCAGGCCCATGGCCAGCCCGGCCATGCGTTGCCCACGGGACAGACTCTCGAGCCCGGCACGCACCACTTCGGCCATACGCGCGGCGTGGTAGCAGCCCAGGCAGATCACCGCCGTGTAGAACGCGGCGTTGGGCAGTTGCTTGAACCAGCGCCCCAGGTCGGTGGGCAGCAGCTCCGGTAGCACGAAGTACCAGAGGAACATCTGCACCAGCAGCGGAATGTTGCGGAACAGCTCGACGAAGCCGGTACCCAGCGCACGCATCCAGGCCAGCGGCGAGGTGCGCGCTACACCGACCAGCGAGCCGAGCACGATGGCGATGGTGAAGGCGCCGAGGGCCGTGGCGACCGTCCAGCAGGCGCCCCAGATCAGCGTCATCAGGTAGGTATTGGTGCCATCGAGCGAAGGCTCGAAAAAGATCCACCAGTTCCAGTTGTAACTCATGGCCTAGCCCATCCAGTACATGTCATGGCCCGGTCGGCGCAGGGCACCGACCGGGTTGGCGCCACTCGATCAGCGATACAGCTCGGGGTTCGGATCGTCGGTGGGCTCGGCGATGACTTTCTTCAGTTGGCTGGACATCGGGAAGTTCATGTTGATGCCGCGCGGCGGAATCGCCTGCACGAACCACTTGTCGTAGATGGCGTTGATTTCACCGCTGGCGTACAGCTCGTCGAGGGTGGCGTTGACCAGTTCCTTGAAGTCATCGTCACCACGGCGCAGCATGATGCCGTATGGCTCGACCGACAGCGGCTCAGCGGACATGACGAAGTCTCCGGGGTTCTTCGAGGTCGCGGCGGCGCCGGCAATGGACACATCGTCGAAGATCAGCGCCACGGCGCGTTCGGTCTGCAGGGTCAGCATGCCTTCGGCCAGGTCCTTCACGCTCAGCACGTTGAGGCCGAGGTTCTGTGCTGCGTTGAGGTCGCTGATGACCTTGACGCTAGTGGTGCCAGCGAGAGTAACCACGGTCTTACCTTTCGCATCGGCCATGGTTTCGATCGGGGCGCTCTTCTTGGAGAGGATGCGCACGCCTGCAACGAAATAAGTGTTGGAGAAACTCACCTGACGCTGGCGCTCGGCATTGTTGGTGGTGGTGCCGCACTCCATGTCGATGGTGCCGTTGGCCAGCAACGGCATGCGGGTGGCGCCGGTCACGGGCAGGTAGCTGACCTTCAGCTCCGGCTCGTCGAGTTTGAGCTTGATCGCATCGACGACCTTCGCACACAGGTCCATGGCATAGCCGATGGGGCGCTGCTGATCATCGTAGTAGGAAAAGGGCACAGCCCCATCACGGTGGCCGACGCTGATCTCCCCCAGCTCGGCAATCTTCGCCAGTGTGCCTTCCTGTGCCGACACTCCCGCTGCTGCGAACATCAGCATCATCGACGAAGCCGCAAAAATCTTCTTCATGGTTTTGCCCCCTGTTTTGTTATCGCGCAACGACTCCCTTTCATGGGGTGCCGGCGTGCCCTAGCAAGCATCGCCAGAGCACTCTGCGGGACGGTAAAGGGCACCGTCAACAAAAAAGAATAATAAATAATGAATTCATTTTAATTGCACGAAGATAGAGCAATTTTTCGCGCAAATGCTCGAATATCGGGCGTAAAAACGCCCAGCAAGAGAGGGATTTATGCAGAAGGTGAGCGACTATTCTTGATCGCTGACGAGCGCCGAGTCCTGCAACTCGTCGATGGAATGACGCACCGTGCGCGCGGTGTTCATCACGTGCTGACGCATGATCTTGCCGAGCCGACTGCCATCACGGGCAGCGAGGGCCTGAAGGATCTTCTCGTGGTCGCTCACCGCCTCTTTCCAATCCCGCGGGGCCTGGCGCACGGTGTGACGGATGTTGCGAATGCGCAGTTCCAGGTTGCGGTACAGCGCCAGCAACGACGCATTGTCGGCCGCCTCGAAAATGGCGAAGTGAATGGCTCGATTGAGCCGCGAATACTCCAACGAGCGTGACGCCCGATAGGCTTCGATCATGTCCTCGTGCATCTGGCGGATAGCGTCGATCTGCGCGTCGCTGATCTTCTCGCAGGCCAGCTCGCCAGCCAGCGCCTCGATGCTGGCGATGATCGGGAACAGCTCCTGCAACTCCTCATCGGTGATGGTGACCACGCGGGCCCCACGCTGCGGCAACAGTTCGATCATGCCTTCGGCCGCTAGCGCCTTGAGCGCTTCACGCAGCGGGGTGCGCGAGATATCGAAGCGTTCACACAGGGCTTTCTCGGGGATTTTCTGACCCGGCTCCAGCTCGCCGCTGACGATCAGCTCACGCAGATGGTCGACGATTTCACTGTGCAACGTTCGGCGCCGGATGGGTCTTGCTTCGGAAACGCTCAATCTTGTCTCTCGCTCATGCCTTACCAAGGCCTGCCGGCAGATCGCCCGCCAGACCGCTGGGTGAGACTTAGCCACTGGCGCACACACTTGTCCAGCAGCACATGAGGCTGCCTTCAGGAATGTTGGGGTGCAGCGACGCCAGCGGCTATGATGCGCCAGCTCCACACGCCTCCGGAAAACGCCTGCCATGCCGTCACTCGTCACCCCATTCGCCGACCTCGACCTGATTCGCCAGCCCGAACAGCAGAACGAACCTCTGCAGGCCTTCGATGCTGCCGACGAATACCTGTTGAGTCATGTGCACGAGCAGGGCATCGACGCCACGAGCCGGGTGCTGGTGCTCAACGATGGCTTCGGCGCCCTCGCCTGCTCGCTGGCCACACACTGCCAGGTGACCAGCAGCGGCGACTCGCACCTCGGCCATCTGGCATTGCAGAAGAACCTGGCGCGCAATGGTGTGGCGGTGGAGGCGGTCCGCTTTGTGACGTCCAGCGAAACGCCGCAGGGGCCGTTCGACTGGGTACTGATCCGCGTGCCGAAGACCCTGGCGCTGCTCGAGGAACAACTGATCCGTCTGCACGACCAGTTGGCGCCGAATGCCCGTGTGGTGGCTGGGGCAATGATCAAACACCTGCCGCGCGCTGCCGGTGATCTGCTGGAGCAATACATCGGCCCGGTGCAAGCCTCGCTGGCGGTGAAGAAAGCCCGGCTGCTCGTGGCCACGCCTGAAACCAAGGCGGCGCCGCACTCGCCCTACCCCACTCGCTACCACCTGGATAAACCGGCGCTGGAGTTGATCAACCACGCCAATGTGTTCTGCCGCGACGGCCTGGATATCGGTACACGCGCCTTTCTTTCGCATCTGCCACGCCACCTCGGCCGCGTCCGCGTCGCCGATCTGGGTTGTGGTAACGGCGTGCTCGGCATCGCCTATGCTCTGGGCAGCCCACAAGCGGAGCTGACGCTGGTGGACGAGTCGTACATGGCCGTGCAATCAGCGCAGGAAAACTGGCGGGCGGCACTCGGTGAGCGGCCAGTGACCATACGCGCTGGCGATGGCCTTGCCGAGCAGCCGGCTGACTCGCTGGATCTGGTGCTGTGCAATCCGCCCTTCCACCAGCAGCAGGTGGTCGGTGACTTCCTCGCTTGGCGCATGTTCCAGCAAGCCCGCGCCGCGCTGGTCACTGGCGGTGAACTGTGGATAGTCGGCAACCGCCACCTGGGCTACCACGCCAAGCTGGCGCGGCTGTTCCGCGGTGTCGAACAGGTGGCGGCCAATCCAAAGTTCGTGGTGCTCAAGGCGAGAAAATAGGCCCACTACTACAAGGTCAAGGTAAACCGCGACAACAACGCGCCGGGCAACGCCATCGAGCCCGTCTGCCTGGCCCCGTAGGTCCCGCCCGGCAGCAGCAGCTCCGGCTCGCGGGTCAGGGCTTCCAGCTGCAGGCCGAGGAAGTCGAACAGCGAATCGTCAAAACGCATGGTGTCGACCGGCGCCTGGATCTGCCCATCCTCGACCCAGAAGGTGGCGAAGCGGGTCATGCCAGTCAGGCGTGCCGCGGGCAGGTCGGAGAAATTGCCGTACCACAGGTTACCGATATACAGCCCGGTGCCGAGCCGTTGCAGCACGTCCTGCTCGTCCAGCTCACCGCCATGCATCCGTAAGGACAGCGGGTATTCGCCGCTGCACGCGCCATTGGCGATCAGGCCATATTCCGCGGCACTGCGCGAGCTGACCAGGCGCTCGCCGGGTCGCCCCTGGCTGATCAGGCGCAACGGCCGACGCGGCCCTTCTGCGGTAAAGGCCGGCGCCAGGCCGCCTTCGATGCGCTCGTCCATGGTCACCAACGGGCTGAGCGCGGATTTACCGTTGAACAGCCGCTGCAACGGGCTGCCACCCGACGCCAGCGCCTGGGCGCCGAAGCCCCAGCAGCACAGGCTGACCAGATCTTCCAGCGCAGCCGGTGCCAGGTAGGCGCGATAAGCCCCCGGCTCCAGCGCCTTCGCCGGCCGGCCGAGAAACTCCAGCTGTTGCCGCGCGCGGTCCAGCTTGCGGGCGAACGCCTGGGCGTCCCACTGCTCACCGGCATAGGCGCTTTTCACCGCCTGGCCATTGCCGTGAAACAGGCTGAATTCGAAGTTGAAACTGCTCGCGGCGTACCAGCCGAATGCGCCCCAGGAACTGGCGAAGCCCTGGTACTGGGGGCCCACGGCCAGAAAGCCAACCAGATCCAGACCAGCAGCCGCAGCGACGATCTGCTGCGCCATGACCGCACTGTCGAGCGAACCTGCTTCACTCGCCACCTCACTGCGCCAAGCCTCACGGTTCAAGCGCAGATAAGGGTCATCACTCAAGGTTGGCAGCACGCCTCGCAGGCGCTGCACTATCTGCTGCAGACGCGGCAGATCCTCGTCGAGCACACCGCTGAGTGCCAGTTTGCTCTCGGCATGTCGCTGCCCCTGGTACAGCGACAGAGTGACGTAGACCTGCTGCACATCGCCGGCCTGGCGCACCTGACCCTGATTGAACCGGATGAAGCTGGACACCTCGGCGCCATAGGCCAGGGTGAAACCCTCCTCGCCCACGACTTGCGCCTGCAGATGTTCGAGCAACGCGCTGAAATGCTGACGTGCATTCATCAGGCCGCCCCTCCGAAAACGTCGATATCGGCGAATACGCAGGCTGGCGTAGCGTGCCCCACGCGAATCACCTGATTGGGTTCACCCTTGCCGCAATAGGGTGTGCCCATCACCTCGAAGGTGCTGGTGTCCCCCACCGCACGCAGGTTGCGCCAGAACCGCGAGCTGATGCCTCGGTAGTTAGGGTTCTTCACTGTGCCCTTGAGCTCGCCGTTTTCGATCAACTGGCCCCACTCGCAGCCGAACTGGAATTTGTTGCGCGCGTCGTCGATCGACCAGGAGCGGTTGTTGCTCATCAGAATCCCGCGTTCGATACCGCCAATCAGTTCGGCCAGTGGCTGATCGCCCGGTTCCAGATTGAGATTGGCCATACGGTCGATGGACGGCCGGTTCCAGCTGCAGGCGCGGCTGTTAGCCACGCCTGGCAAGCCGCTGCGCCATTGCGACAGCGCACCGCCTAGCGGACGCTGAAGGATGCCGTCTCGGATCAGTAGCTGCCGTTCGGCCGGCGTGCCGTCATCGTCATGGCGGTAGCTGGACAACTCTCCAGGCACGTCCGGATCGAAGCTGACATTGAGCAGCGGCGAGCCATATTGGTAATGCCCGAAATCGCTCTGACGGATAAAGCTGGTGCCGGCGAAATTGCGCTCGTCACCGAGAATGCGGTCCAGCTCCAACGGATGGCCGATGGACTCGTGAATCTGCAGGATCATCTGATCCGGCATCAACAGCAGGTCACGCGAACCGTTCGGGGTGTTGGGCGCCAGCAGCAGTTGCAATGCTTCGTCGGCGATGCGCGCGGCGCTGCCGATCACACCCAACTGCTGCAACACCTCGGCGCCGCCCTGGCGCGCCAGATGCGTGCCGCCGAAGCTGCGGCTCTGGCTATCGTGTTCGTCGCTGGCGGTAACGCCCACCTGCGGGAACACATAGCGCTGGGCACGCCGCAGGCAGGCGCCCGCGCTGTTGAGAAATATCTGCTCATGGCAGGTGAAGGTCAGGCCGACATGGCTATCCACCAGACGCGCATCGCGGGGTATCAATGCCGACTCTGCCATCAACAGCTCGAACCAGTGGGCAGCCCCCGCCAGCGGTTGTTCGTAGCCCGGCATCACATCGTCGCTGTGCTCGGTGGGGTACGACAGGCTGGCGAGATCCAACAGGTTATGCCCGACCAGGGCACGGGCCATCTGCTCGGCGTGTTCCAGTGCAGCCTGCAAGCCAGCCTGACTGAGATCGCTGGTGGCCGCATAGGCTTCGACACCGGCGATACGCACTGTGAGCATGGCACCACCATCGTCGACGAAGGAAGGCGCCTGCGCCACACGCCGCCGCACCCAGTAGGACTCCCTGCTCTCGCGCACATGGCGCAGCGACCAGTAGTCGGCAGTGGATTTCAGCGCGGCGAAGCGGCGTTTGAGGGTATCGCTGAGGGCGAACATCGAGCCTCCTTGGCGTGTGAACAAAGGAGGCCAGTATGGGAACAAGCACGCGCCGGGATCAACCGCGTGCTCAGCCCGGCGTCCCCAACCCCGCCGCGCTCATGAACTGGCGCAGCAGCCAGGCCACGATACCCAGCGCGGTGACGCTGCAGGCCCAGATCAGCACCAGCCAACCCAGACGCTGCCACAGCGGTTTTTTATCCTGCTCGACCTTGGTCATTTCACGCCCCTCAGTGGTAGCCATCATCCACCGTCACCTTGCCGCGAAAAACGTAATAGCTCCAGGCGGTGTACATGAGAATGAAGGGGATGATGAACAACGCGCCCACCAGCATGAAGCCCTGGCTCTGCGGTGGTGCGGAGGCCTCCCAGATACTGATCGATGGCGGAATCACGTTCGGCCACAGGCTGATGCCCAGGCCGCTGTAGCCGAGGAAGATCAGCGCCAGGGTGAGCAGAAATGGCGAGTAGTTGCGGTTGTTGGCCACCGAGCGCAGCAGTGCGTATGTGCACAGCAGCACCAATACTGGCACCGGCATGAACCAGAACAGGTTCGGCAGGCTGAACCAACGCTCGGCGATCGCCGGGTGCTCGAACGGTGTCCACAGACTGACGATGCCGGTCACCGCCAGCACCACGAACACCAGTGGCCGCGCCATGTCATGCATCTGCTGTTGCAGGCGACCTTCGGTTTTCATGATCAGCCAGGTGCAGCCAAGCAGCGCATAGGCAACGATCAGGGCCAGGCCGCAGAACACCGAGAAGGGTGTCAGCCAGTCGAAGGCACCGCCGGCGAAACTGCGATTGACCACCTCGAAACCGTCGATATAGGCGCCCAGTGCCACGCCCTGGAAGAAGGTGGCAGTCAGCGAGCCGCCGATGAAGGCCTTATCCCACAGATGGCGCTTGGCGGCCTTGGCCTTGAAGCGAAACTCGAAGGCCACACCACGGAAGATCAGCCCCAGCAACATCAGGATCAGCGGCAGATAAAGCGCGTCGAGTACCACCGCATAGGCCAGCGGGAAGGCGCCGAACAGGCCGGCACCGCCGAGTACCAGCCAGGTCTCGTTGCCGTCCCAGACCGGCGCGACAGTGTTCATCATCACGTCGCGCTCGCCGTCGTCACGGACGAAGGGAAAGAGGATGCCGATACCCAGATCGAAGCCATCCATCACCACGTACATCATTACGCCAAAGGCGATGATCACCGCCCAGATCAGCGGAAGGTCGATACCCATGTTCAGCTCCTCTCCGGCAAGGTGTCGGTTTCACCATCTTCCAGGCCTTCTTCAGCCGCCGACAGCGGACGCGCTGGCGTACGCGGCTGGCCTGGCCCGCCTTCGGACGTTTCCTTGCCCTCGTCGATCTTCGGCCCCTTGCGCACCAGGCGCAGCATGTAGCCGATCCCCGCACCGAACAGCACGAAATAAACCACCACGAACAGCGCCAGGGTAAAGCCCAACTGCGCCGCGCTATGCCCTGACGAAGCATCGGCGGTACGCATCAGCCCATGGATGATCCACGGCTGACGACCGATCTCGGTGGTGTACCAGCCGGCGAGGATGGCGATGATCCCGCTCGGCCCCATCCACACCGCCAGGTGCAGGAACGGCCTGCAGGTGTACAGCCGCTCGCCGCGGCGCAGCCAGGTGCCCCACAGGCCGGTGAGGATCATCATCAGGCCCATGGCGACCATGATGCGGAAGGTCCAGAACACGATAGTGGAATTGGCGCGGTCTTCCGGCGGGAAGTCCTTCAGGGCCGGCACCTGTTTATCCAGGCTGTGGGTCAGGATCAGGCTACCGAGCGCGGGGATTTCCACCTTGAAACGGGTTTCCTCACGCTCCATATCCGGCCAGCCGAAGAGGATGAGCGGGGTCGGCTCGTCACCGACATTTTCCCAGTGTCCTTCAATGGCGGCGATCTTCGCCGGCTGGTACTTGAGGGTGTTGAGGCCATGCAGGTCACCGATGAAAGCCTGTATCGGCGCCACCAGCAGAGCCATCCACAGCGCCATCGACAGCATCTTGCGGATAGCCGGGTTGTCACGCCCGCGCAGCAGGTGCCAGGCCGCCGAAGCGCCGACGAAGAAGGCGGTGGCAAGGAACGCGGCGGTCGCCATATGCGCAAGGCGATAAGGGAACGACGGGTTGAACACCACGGCGAACCAGTCCACCGGAATCACCCGGCCATCGATGATCTCGTAACCCTGCGGCGTGTGCATCCAGCTGTTGGAGGCGAGAATCCAGAAGGTCGAGATCAGCGTGCCGATGGCCACCATCACCGTGGAGAAGAAGTGCAGGCCAGGCCCGACGCGGTTCCAGCCGAACAGCATGACGCCGAGGAACCCCGCTTCGAGGAAAAACGCGGTGAGCACCTCGTAGGTCAGCAGCGGCCCGGTGACCGCCCCGGCAAAGTCGGAGAAGGCACTCCAGTTGGTGCCGAACTGATAGGCCATGACCAGGCCGGAGACCACGCCCATGCCGAAGTTGACCGCGAAGATCTTCGACCAGAAATGATAGAGATCACGGTACAGGGTATTGCTGGTCTTCAACCAAAGACCTTCGAGCACCGCCAGGTAGCTGGCCAAACCAATGGTGATGGCCGGAAAGACGATGTGGAAGGAAATGGTGAAGGCAAACTGGATTCGGGCGAGATCAAGCGCCTCTAGGCCGAACATGTCACATCCTCATTCAGGGTTATTTCGGCCCCAGCACGCAAGCCGATCCATAGACTCCAGGTCTTGGAGTCAAACGAACTGAAATTGTTCTTATGGAAATGGTATGCAGCCGAGAAGCTGCTGAGTAACGCGCGAAAAGGCGTATTGATCTGGATCAATGCGCACTAAAAGACTAGCCGCTAAAGGCATAACCGGCGCTGTGGTGATTTGCCGCGCGACAGGCCACCGCAGCAACCACTCATTGCAGGCGGTCATCGCGGCTAAAGCCCCTCCCACAGCCGCTCGGCGCGCAAAAAAAGAGCGGCCACGCGCTACACGGGCCGCTCGAATCACGGAGTTGCTTACATCGAGTGATCGCGATGACTTGCGACCACCCGTATTGGATTACCGCTCGAGGATTGCGGTCACACCCTGACCACCTGCCGCGCAGATGGAAATCAGACCGCGCCCCTCACCGGCCACCGACAGCAGCTTGGCCAGGTTGACGACGATGCGTCCGCCAGTGGCCGCGAACGGGTGGCCGGCAGCCAGCGAACTGCCCTTGACGTTCATCTTGCTGCGGTCGATGGTCCCCAGTGCGGCGTCCAAACCCAGGCGCTCCTTGCAGTACTCGGCGTCCTCCCAGGCCTTGAGCGTGCACAGCACCTGAGCGGCGAAGGCCTCGTGGATCTCGTAGTAGTCGAAGTCCTGCAGGGTCAGGCCGTTGCGCGCCAGCAGGCGTGGCACCGCATAGACCGGTGCCATCAGCAGGCCCTCCTTGCCCTGGACGAAATCCACCGCCGCCGCCTCGCCGTCGCGCAGGTAGGCCAGCACCGGCAGGCCACGAGCCTTGGCCCATTCCTCGCTGGCCAGCAGCACCAGCGAGGCGCCATCGGTCAGCGGCGTGGAATTGGCCGGGGTCAGCGTGCCGCGCGGTCCGCGTTCGAAGCAGGGTTTGAGGGTCGCGAGTTTCTCCGCACTGATGTCCGGGCGCAGATTCTGGTCGCGGGTCAGACCGAGAAACGGCGTCATCAGGTCATCGTGCCAACCCTCGGCGTAGGCCGCCGCGAGCTTCTGGTGACTGGCCAGTGCCAGCTGATCCTGCTCGTCACGCGGGATGGCCCAGCGCTGCGCCATCAGCTCGCAATGCTCGCCCATCGACAAGCCGGTGCGCGGCTCGCCATTGCGTGGAATGTGCGGCGCCAGGTGGCGCGGGCGAATCTTCAGCAGACTCTTGATCTTGTCGCCGGTGCCCTTGCTGCGATTGGCTTCCAGCAGAATCTGCCGTAGCCCCTCGTTGACGCCGATGGGCGCGTCGGAGGTGGTATCGACGCCACCAGCGATGCCGCAGTCGATCTGCCCAAGAGCGATCTTGTTGGCCACCAGAATCGCCGCCTCCAGGCCGGTGCCGCAGGCCTGCTGCAGGTCGTAGGCCGGCGTCTCCGGCGCCAGGCGCGAGCCCAGCACGCATTCACGGGTCAGGTTGAAGTCCCGCGAGTGCTTGAGCACAGCCCCGGCCACCACCTCACCGAGGCGCTCGCCATGCAGATTGAAGCGCTCCACCAGCCCTTCAAGGGCGCTGGTCAGCATTTCCTGATTGCTCGCCCTGGCGTAGACGGTGTTGGAACGCGCGAACGGGATACGGTTGCCGCCTACGATGGCGACCCGGCGCAACTGGGTCATGTGGACTCCTTGCTGGTCGAGAAATCGAAGAAACCTGTGGCGAACTATTGCCCGTCAGCCGGTTCCCAGAAATATGAGACGTATAATCTGTTCACGATCTCGCGAGCTAGAGCCCTACAAGGCAAAAACAGGCGAGGACGCGCAGTTTACGAGCTGTAAATGAGCAGTCCGAGGCTGTTTTTAACGCAGTAGGGCCGACGCGCAGCAGATCGTGAGCAGGTTCTGACACTTTAGCCCTATGGTCGTACAGGCTAAACCTTGAATAGCCGCGAACATTGGCCGCCTCGCCGGCGCGTGAGGCAACAGAGTCAATTGCGCTTTGCCGACTGCCGCGTACAGTGACACGACTTTCGATTCTCCCGCAGGAGCCCTTCATGTCTGATCGTTACCTCGCCTTCGCCAACTCCTCCACCGGCCGCCGCCTGGTTGGCGCCCTCGGTCTACCGGCGCCGGTGCGCCTGGAACGCTGGATGGCCGGCCGCGTACGACCGATCGATGGTGCCCTGCTGTTCGGCGGTGAAGGCGACCTGGTCAAGGCCATCCAGCCTTTCGCCAGCAAGTTCACGGATCAGTTGTTCACCGCGCGCGACGGCCAGCTCGACCTGCCCCGCTGGACCGCCGAGCACGGCCCCAAGCTCAAGGCGTTGGTCTTCGACGCCAGCCACCTGACCCGTTTCGAGCAGTTGATCGAGCTACGCGACTTCTTCCAGCCCGCCTTGAAGGGGCTGGCCAACAGCCCTCGTGTAGTAGTGCTGGGGCGTGCGCCCGAGTCGCTCAAAGACCCAATCGCCGCCAGCGTGCAGCGCTCACTGGAGGGCTTTACCCGCTCTCTGGGCAAGGAAATTCGTCGCGGCGGGAGCGTGCAGTTGCTGTATGTCGGCAAAGGTGGCGAGCAGCAACTGGAAGGCGCGTTGCGCTTCTTCCTCTCGCCGAAGAGCGCTTACGTTTCCGGCCAGGTGCTGCGGCTCGGCGCCTGCAGTGAACAGGTCAGGGACTGGACACGCCCGCTGGCCGGCAAGAAAGCGCTGGTCACCGGGGCCTCGCGCGGCATCGGCGCCTCCATCGCCGAAGTGCTCGCCCGTGACGGCGCCGAGGTGGTGCTGCTCGATGTGCCCCAGGCAGCCGATGCGCTGCAGGCGCTGGCGGCGCGCCTGGGTGGACGCGCCGTGACCCTGGATATCTGCGCCGAAGATGCGCCGCAGCGCCTGGTAGAAGCCCTGCCCGACGGCCTCGACATCGTCGTGCACAACGCCGGCATCACCCGCGACAAGACCCTGGCGAAGATGAGCGACGCCTTCTGGAACTCGGTGATCGACGTCAACCTCAAGGCGCCGCAAGTACTGACCCAAGCGCTGCTGGACGCCGACAAGCTGCACGACAACGGCCGCGTGGTGCTGATCGCCTCGATCAGCGGCATCGCCGGCAATATGGGTCAAACCAACTACGCGGTGAGCAAGGCCGGCGTGATCGGCCTGGCTCAGGCCTGGGCGCCGACCCTGGCGAAGAAAGGCATCAGCATCAACGCGGTGGCCCCTGGCTTCATCGAAACCCAGATGACCGCCGCCATTCCGCTGGGTATCCGCGAAGCCGGGCGACGGATGAACTCGATGAGTCAGGGTGGCCTGCCGCAGGACGTCGCCGAGGCCGTGGCCTGGTTCGCCCAGCCGGGTTCCGGCGCAGTGACTGCGCAGGTGCTGCGCGTGTGCGGGCAAAGTTTGTTGGGGGCTTGAGACCGTTGCGAGGGTGGGCTGAAGCGGATCGCCGCCCAGCCCACCCTACTGCCAGAGCGATTCGTGTAGGGTGCGCCGCGCGCACCGAGGTCAACCATTCATCCAGCGGATGCGTGGTGCGCACGGCGCACCCTACGACTTCAGGCTTTGCCGCGCTTGCGAAATTCCACTGGCGTTTCCCCGACCCAGCGCTTGAACGCGCGGTAAAAGGTGCTCGGCTCGGAGAAGCCGGTGCGTTCGACGATCACTTCGATACGCTCGTCGGTCTTGAGCAACAGCTCCTTGGCCAGGCGGCAGCGGTAATCGGTGATCAGGTCGTTGAAGCGTACCCCGGCCATGGCCAGACGCTCACGCAGGCGTCGCGCTGGCATGTTCAGGCGACCGGCCACCTGCTCCAGCGTCGCTCCGCCATCGACCAGCAGCTCAGCGATCAGCTCTCGCACCTGGCGCACCAGGTCCAGCCTCTCCACTTCCGCCAACTGCCGCCGCGCCAGCGACTCGTGCATGCGCAGCAATTCCGGGGCTGCGTGGCGCGAGGCCTTGTCCAGCACTGCAGCATCGAACAGCAGTGCACAGTCCACGGCGCCCAGACGTACCGGGCAACCATAGACCGCCTGGTAGCGCTCAGCGGGCGCGCCCTCAGCATGCATGAAGCGCACTTCACGTGGGCGGAAATCATTTTCGGTCAGTGCCGCGAACAGGCGGATCACCGCCCCTGCCAGCATCTCCGGAAAGTGCCGCGGCGTATCGGCCTCCAGTCCCAGGGTCAGCACGGCCACGTCGCCTTCCACGTCCAGGCGCGCGCTGAGGGTGTCGGAGAGCAGGCGCACATAGCGCAGCGCGTGGCGCAGGCCAACGCCAAAGGTTTCGCTGGAGAGAAACAGGTATTCCAACAGCAGGCCATGGAAGGCGGGCAGGTGCTGCGCCAGGTACAGGCCGACATGCTCCTCGCCACACTCTTCGCTGGCGGCCTTCCAGAATGGCGCCTGGGCGGCGTGAGGAAAGCGGCCAGCCGGCAGCCCACCAGGAGGCAGGCCAACGCGCACCAGCACGCGGTCAGGATCGGTTCCGCTGGCACGCAGGGCATCGATTACCGGGCGCATCAGCGCCACATCGTCGGTCAGATCACGCATGATTCCTGCTGTTCTTCTTATTAGTGAGCATTTTTCGTGAGCGGCGCCATCTTAGGGTCAGCGAGCCACCGCGCGCAAACCGCGTCGCAGGTCGGATTGACTGGCCTACACACAAGCTGGGCAGAACAGCCAATGCCAGTGTAGGTCTGAGGGTTAAGCTGCTGTCATTCATTCGCCAAGGAGTTCGCCAATGGCCATCGACTGGCTCGACCTCGATACACCTCCGGCTCTGCCCGGCCTGTTCCTACGCGCGGCCCTGCGTCGCAAGGTGACCGGCCGCCAGCTACCCAATATCGGCCTGCGCTGCCGCGTGGACGTGGACCCGAAGCACCTGGCTCGCTATCGCCAGGTCTGCGCCATCGCAGACAGTCCCTACCTGCCACCGGTCTATCCGCATGTGCTGGCTTTCGGTCTGCAGATGCAATTGCTCACCGACCGCCGCTTTCCGTTCCCGCTGCTGGGCCTGGTACATCTGGAGAACCGTATCCGCGTATTGCGCCCAATGGGCGGGCTCGGACCGTTCCAGATCAGCGTGCAGGTGACCGACCTGCAGCCGCATGACAAAGGCGCCACGTTCAGCCTGATCACCCGCCTGGAAGATCAGCTCGGCCTGCTCTGGGAAGGTGACAGCCGCATTCTCTGCCGCGCCCTGCGTCTCGACGGCCAGGCGCCGCTACGCGCCGAACAGCCGTCGCTGGAGCTGACGCCACTGGCCGACTGGGCCGCCCCTGCCGATACAGGCCGGCGTTACGCGCGTGTGGCCGGCGACTACAACCCGATCCACCTCTACGCCGTAACGGCACGTCTGTTCGGCTTCCCGCGCGCCATCGCTCATGGTCTGTGGAACAAGGCGCGCAGCCTCGCGGCCTTGCACGCCCACCTGCCGCAGGCCGGCTACGTGGTGGACGTACGCTTCCAGAAGCCCGTGCTGCTGCCCACCCAGGTTGCCCTGCAAGCCAGCGAGCCTGACGCCAGCGGCCAGTTCCGCCTGATCGGCGAAGGTGACACCCCGCATATGGCTGGGAGCTGGCAGCCGCTGGAAAACTGATATCCACATCCTGTAAGAGCGCAGGACATCTTGCAGCACGCTCCGTTCGAGCCGAAGCTATGCGGCTCGAACGGAGCCACACCATGAACCTCGTTGAACTCACCGCCCGCATGCACGCCATTCGCGATCACAACGATTGGCGCCGTTACCAGAGCCCTAAGAACCTGGCCATGGCCGCCAGCGTGGAAATGGCCGAGCTGGTGGAGATCTTCCAGTGGCTGAGCGAAGAGCAGTCGCGCCAGCTGCCTGTCGACCAGCTCGCCCACGCCGGGCAGGAAGTAGCCGACGTAGTGCTGTATCTCGTGCAGCTGTGCAGTGAACTGGGCATCGACATGAATCAGGCGGTGCTCGACAAGCTCGCCGATAACGAACGGCGCTTCCTCAAATGAGCGACCGCCACTTCGACGAACTCGCCACCCGTTTCGCCGAGAAGATCTATGGCGGCGCCAAGGGCGCCATACGCCTCGCAGTGCTGCAGGCTGATCTCGCTGAAGCGCTGCCGGATCGCCCGCTGCGCGTGCTGGACGTCGGCGCCGGCCTGGGCCACATGAGCCTGTGGCTGGCCCAACGTGGCCATCAGATCACCCTGGCCGAGCCAGCCGAACCCATGCTCGAAGGTGCTCGCCAGCGCTTCGCCGAGGCAGGCCAGAATGCCACTTTCCTCCAGGCACCCTGGCAGGATCTGCTCGGCCAGTTGCAGGAGCCCTTCGATCTGGTGCTGTGCCACGCCGTGCTGGAGTGGCTGGCCGAGCCGGCGGCCATCCTGCCGGTACTGCACCAGCTGACGGCCAAGAACGGTTGGCTGTCGCTGGCCTTCTACAACAAGGACGCGCTGATCTACCGCAACCTGCTCAAGGGGCATTTCCGCAAACTGCGCAAGGAACACTTCGCCGGCGAGAAGCAGAGCCTGACGCCACAGCAGCCGGTCGACCCGCGCGAGCTCAGCACGCAACTCGCCGCCGACTGGCAGGTCGAAAGCCGTAGCGGCGTACGCGTGTTCCACGATTACATGCCGCAGCAATTCCAGGCCAAGGCCGAACTGATCGACCTGCTGGAAATGGAGCTGGCGCACCGCCGCCATCCCAGCTTCGAGGGGCTCGGCCGCTACCTGCACTGGATCTGCCGACCACGCTGAGTGCGTTGGACGAAGCTGGCAGGCCGGCGTAGCCTGAAACCATCGGGGATGCCGCACGCGACCACGGAGACGACCATGCGCACCGCCATAGCCCTATTCATCTTGCCGCTGCTGGCCGCCTGCCAGAGCAAGAACCCTTACCAGGCCGAGTCGCTACCCATGCCACCGGCGCCGCCTGAAGCGGCCACCACCTTCGACCGTAGCGCCTACCCTGCCGCGCCGCGTGACTATGGCCGCTACCGCAGCTGGAGCTGGCTGGATGGCCGCGCGCCTGGCGGCGATCAGTTGGCCGACAGCGTCAGCGCCGGCCTCGACCAGTATGGCCTGCGCCCGGCGCTCAATGGCCCTGGCGACGTGCTGGTCAGCGCCAGCATCAACCAGGAAACCCGCCTGCGCCAATACCAGGACAACGTCGGCGGCTACTACGGCACCGGCAGCCACTGGGACCGTCGCTACGGCGCCTATGGTAGCGTCCCCATCGTGCGCACCTACGAGCAAAAAGTGGCCGTGGTGCGCATTGAACTGATCGACCCACGCGACCGCCAGGTGGTCTGGTCCGGCAGCGGCGAAGCGGTGGCCGGCAAGGACCAGGCGGCGCAGGCCGACGCCATGCGTGCGGCCATCCGCAGCGCGCTGAACGGCTACCCACCCTATTGATCGACAGCCCTGGAGAGCACCATGCGTAACCTGTCCTACCTGATCGCGGCGCTGCTCCTGAGCGGCTGCGCCAGCGTCAGCCTGGAGCGCGACTTCGACCCCAGCCGTGACTTCGGCGCCTATCGCAGCTGGAGCTGGATGGACGACAAGCTCGCCTACCAACCCGATGACGCACGCCTGAAGAGCGACATCACCGAAGCGCGAATCAGCCAGGCTGTCGCCGAGCAACTCGAGCAACGCGGCCTGCGCCAGGCGGCCGATGGCAAGGGCGACCTGAAAGTGCAGAGCGTGCTGATCGTCGACGAGCGCCAGGATCAGATCACCACCCAGTACGGTGGTGGCTGGGGCGGCTATTGGGGAGGTTACTGGGGCGGCCCGGCCTTCACCGAAACGCGCCGTGTGGACTACAAGATCGCGACGCTGCAGATCGACCTGTACGACGGCAAAGACGGCAAACTGGTCTGGCGCGGCAGCGGTGAGCAGGTGATGCGCAGCCAGCCACCGACACCGGAAGAGCGCGAGCGGGCGATCCGCGAAACCGTCACCCAGGTGCTCTCTCAGTATCCACCGCGCTGAACAAGGACCGCCCCGTTTGAACGCAAACCTGCAACACCGCCCGGCCACGGCCACCGACCTCGGTGACGTGGTCGGCTTCCCGCAGAACGTCGATGAACTGTTCTTCTGCTACCCCAAGGCTATCTGGCCACTCAACGTCGGCCAGCTCGCTGCCGCCATCGCCGAGCGGCGTGAAAGCACCGTGGTGGAACTGGCTGGAAAAGTCGCCGGCTTCGCCAATTTCTACCAATGGCAGCACGGCGAGTTCTGCGCCCTCGGCAACCTGATGGTGGCACCCTGGGCACGCAGCCAAGGCGTGGCTCAGCACTTGGTGGAAGTGATGGAAGGGATTGCCCGCGAGCGCTACAAGGCGCCGCTGATGAAAGTGTCCTGTTTCAACGCCAACGCTGGCGGCCTGCTGCTCTACACCCGTCTTGGCTATAAGACCGTCGGTATCGTCGAACGCCGCGCCCCGGATGGCAGCCGTGTCGCCCTGGTGCAGCTGGAAAAACGACTCTAGAGCTCGCCGGCGGTTTGCCCTGCTGGCGACTCGTTAGCGAGCATCGACAGCAACCGGCATGGATTTGAGCCATCCGCGCAGATCAAGAAAAACCGAGCGGGAGTTTCCCAGCGGTAGTAAACGGCCGCGTTCGACATGACGAGCCGTACCAAGCTGATAGCGCAGCGTCTGCTCCTGACTGGCGATACCGGAGAATCTGCTCGTGCGCCAGTCGCTTGCCAACAATGCGGCGCTGTCATCCACGCCAGCATTGGCAGCGGCATGCAAATGGGCCGCGTCCTGCGCCAGCCAAAGGCTCAGGCAATCTTCACATTGCATCGGTTCGGCAAACGACTCGATGCGCCCGGCATAGAGAACTTTGTTGCCTTGGGTCAGCCGAGCTTCAGTCACCAGACGCAACACCTGCATTCTCTCGCTGAAACGCACTCGTGGGACGATTCGCAGGCTGATATCTGCGGCCAGGGACGGCGCATAGCCTTGCTTACTCAACTCTCGGCTGTACGCAAGGTGGTAGTAGTCGGCCCAGTCATGACCGCTCAGAGCCTGATCAACAGGATCGATCTGGCCCTTGGCGGCCCGACGAGCATCCCGCTCGATCGCTGACTGCGACAGGTTGGCCAGTAGCATCGAGCCAATGACCGTGCCTGCGACGGCTGCACCACCACCTGCTCCAGCACCGGAGTTCGCAACACCCTGCATGGTACCGCTGAGATGCCTGGAAGTTTGCTCACCTGCCTCGGAAAGCCGAGAACCATCGATCACTACATCCGCATTCAACCAACCATCTTCCGGGGCTTCGATGACCAGCTGAAAGCCCTGTGCCAGCTGCATTTCCAATGTGTCGCTGCGAGCAGGCGCCAGGTTTGGATGGGACGCACAGCCTGATACTGCAAGCCCCAGTAGACCGGCACCGACCAGCCCGAGTCGCACGATTAGTTACTGGATAGCTGCTGCGCGTCAAAAGGCAGCAGCATCTTTTGCTCGGCTTCGTCCAACGCCTTGTAGAACGCATTGGTCAGATTGGGATACTCAGGCGACTCATCCCACTCGCCTTCCGCTGCACGACTGACAGCCGAGGGCTGGAAGTAGATCAGGCGGTTGTCATCCAGGTCGACAATGGTGGTAACCATCGTCACCACGGACACAGGATCGCTGGTCGGGATCATGCCGTAATAGCTGCGAGTCGTGCCGTTAACCCCCAGCATGAGCAGAACCACTTTATCGATCCCTTCCTGAGCCTTGAGCGGCGTCATGTCGAGGTCGGCGTACCCCAGCTTGCGTTCGGCCTTCTTGAAGTCCTTGAAGTCATAGGGCTTGTCCAGCAGCTTGACGGTGTAGCCCTGATCTTGCAGGCGCTCGGCGACCTTCTGCTGCAAGCCGCGCAGACTGGTGGAGTCCCAGCTTTCGACCTTCTTGGTCAGTCCTGAGGCCATACCCTTGTTGACGGCAATGTCCAGCAGGCCCTGCTGCCCGGTCATCTGAACCGAAGGCGCTGGAATCTCGGTAATGGCGATGCCAATGCGATCCTGCTTCTCAGCCCAGAACGCTTGATCCATGGCAACCGGCGGCTGAGGAGTGGCACAACCGGTCAGTGCAGCCAGTGCAACGAATACAACAGCCAGACCGGCACGAATTCCTTTCATAGTGTTCATCCATGTTTGTGTAAGTGAGCCTGACACGAAGGGCCAGAGACAAGCGCGCAAGAGTAATGCTATTTGGCCACCATGCAAAGCAGGCACATCGCACAGAATCCAAATGGTTTTTACATACGTGCTGCAGTAGCCAATTCTGGATGGCGGTGATCAGAGTCACTGGACATACCAGAGAGTTGTCAGCTGCACCCTGCAACAGAGCGCCGCATAATTGCGCTCTTTAGTAGTCCTCGGAGCTCACCATGAACCACTTCAGCGGCTGGCTGCTGGCCCTGCCCTTCCTTGCCGGCGCGGTGCTGCCTCTGCAGGCCGGGATCAATGGCCAGCTTGCCCGTCACCTCTCCAGTGTCTTCGCCGCCGCACTGATTTCCTTTGCTGTTGGCAGCCTGGCGTTACTGCTGATGACCCTGAGCCAGCGTGAAATGCCTGGCCTCGGTGCGCTCAAGGAATTGACCTGGTGGCACTGGAGCGGCGGCCTGCTCGGTGCTTTCTTCATCGCGACCGCGGCCTTCGCCGGGCCGCGCGTCGGGGCATTGCTGTTCATGGTGCTGGTAATCGCCGGACAACTGGCCATGGCCATCACCCTCGATCATTTCGGCTGGGCCGGTTTCCGCGAAAATCCGATCACCTTCGGCAAGGTGGCAGGTCTGCTGTTGATCGTCGCCGGCATCTGGATGATCCGTCGCGGCTGACGGGTGGCCACGAATACTGGCAAATGGACACTCCAGGGATCACGAAAAGGCGCTATCCTCAGGCATGCCGTTTCTGTGATCACAAAAGCCCCGTGGAGAAGGTTCTGACGTCGCCTGCGACGGCCCGGAGGTGGCCGCCAGCGGTGGCAGGCCGAAAACGATGACCGACGCCGAAGTACCGCGCCAACCCAATACCTTCGCCCTGTGGCGTGAAGTGGATGACACCCGCATCCGCACGCGCCTGGGTGGCTTCTTCTATTTTCTGGCCTGGTTGCTGACCTGGGTCTTCAGCGCAGCACCCGGCAGCCTGATGTTCAGCGGGGTGCTGGGCTGCCTGCTATTCGCCGCACTGCTGGCCGCGCGACTGCTGCACCGCCCTGATGGCCTCGAAAGCCCCGAGCAGTTGCAGCGCTGGCTCGACCGTCACTGGGGCCTGATTCTCCTGACCTCGCTGTGCTGGGGCCAGGCCCATGCGCTGGCGGTATACAGCAACGCCTACAACGACTCGGAAATGATCGCCACCCTGGCCACGGTGGCCTTCGCCACGGCGATGACCTTTAACTTCGCCATGCGCCGCGGCCGCGCACTCCTGGCGCTGGCCCTGCTCTATCTGCCGGGCCTGGCAGTGATGGCGCTGAACTGGCAGCAGAAACACACGATACTGGTCACCCTGATCTTCTACCTCAGCTATCTGGTGCTGGTGTTGGGGCGCAACCATCGTGAGTACCGCGCCACCCTCGAACTGGAACTGAAGCTGCTGGAGCAGCAGCGTCAGCTCGATCTACTCAGTCGCACCGACAGCCTGACCCAGCTCGGCAACCGCTATCAATTCAATAACCTGTTTCCCAGCCTGGTGGCCAATGCAGTGCGCCAGGGCGAGCCGCTGTCGCTGGTACTGATGGACATCGACTTCTTCAAGAAGGTCAACGATGAACACGGCCACGCCGGTGGCGATGCCTGCCTGAGCGCCTTCGCCGAACACATGCGCAAGGTGTTTCGCCGCGATGCCGACGCACTGCTACGCCTGGGTGGCGAGGAGTTCGGCGTGCTGCTGCCAGGCACCACCCTGGCCCAAGCCTGGGATCTGGCCGAGCACTTTCGTCAGGAGCTGGAGGTGGAAGGCCTGCAGTTGGACGATCAGCGTCTGGAGCTGACCACCAGTCTTGGCATCGGTTGCTTCAGCAACAGCCATGACGCCGATGCCGACGCCTTCTTCAAGCGCGTCGACAGTGCGCTCTACCGCGCCAAGCGCGAAGGCCGCAACCGCCTGGTTGCGGCAGATCACTGAGGATTACAGCCGGAACTTGCCCATCTGCCCAGCCAGATCATCGGCCAGGCGGCTCAAGGTCTGGCAATCCTCACGGCAGGCGCGCACCTCACCGGCAGTGGCATGGGCCAGATCGGCGATGCCCTGCACGTTGCGGTTGATTTCCTCGGTCACCGAGCTCTGCTCTTCAGTCGCCGAAGCCACTTGAGTGTTCATGTCGCTGATACGCTCGATCTGCTCGGTAATCGCGCCGAGCGACTGCCCGGTGCGCTGACTGGATTCGACGCCAGTGCCGGTAGCCGACTGCCCCGCGTGCATGGAGCTGACGGCCGTTTCCGCGCCCTGTTTGAGGCGCTGAATCATCTGCTGGATCTCGTCCGTCGACGCCTGGGTACGGCTGGCCAGCGTGCGCACCTCATCGGCGACCACGGCGAAGCCGCGGCCCATCTCCCCGGCGCGCGCGGCCTCGATGGCCGCGTTGAGCGCCAGCAGGTTGGTCTGCTCGGAGATACCGCGAATCACTGCCAGCACCTGGTCGATGGAAGCGACCTGCTCGGCCAGCTCGGTCACCGCTCCGGCCGCACTGCCAATATCGGCAGACATGCGTTCTATGTGGGCGATGGACTGGCCCACCACCTGGCGCGCCGTTTGCGCCTCTTCGCGCGCACTGCGCGAGGACTGAGCGGCGTTGCTGGCGTTACGCGCGATCTCCTGCACGGTCAGGCCCATCTCGTGCACGGCTGTGGCCACCATATCGGTCATTTCCTGCTGTTGGCCGGCGCGCCCTGCGGTGTTTTCCACCACCCGCGCTACCTGAACGACCGCCGTACGTAGCCGCTCACTGGTGGCCAGCACATCGCCGATCAGGTCGCGCTGACTGGCGAGAAAACGGTTGAAGCCTCGCGCCAGGTCGCCTAATTCATCGGCTCGCGATTCATCCAGACGGCGCGTCAGGTCACCACCGCCGCCACCGATTTCCACCAGTGCCTGAGTCACCTGACGGATCGGTCGCACCAGACCGCGAGCCAGCAGCACTACCAGGCCAAGGAACAACAGCGCCACGGCGACGCCAATCAGGCTGGTCATCAGCAGCGCCTGGCGCGCTTCGGCATAGACTTCAGCCTCGGGCACTTCGCTGACCAGCAGCCAGTCGATACTGGCGAATTTCTGCGCCACGGCGAGAAAGGTCTCGCCATCGCGCTCGAAACGTACTGCCCGGCTATCGCCCACAAGCACCTGACGGCTGGCATCGGCGCCGAAGAGCTCGCCGAGCTTGCCAGTGCCGCTCAGCTCCGAACGCGGATGCACCTTGACGTTGCCCTGACTGTCGATGAGAAACACCTGGCCGCGCTCGCCGAAACGGAACTCGCTGATCATCTTCGACATATCCGCCAGGTTGTAGCCTAGCCCGGCCACACCAAGGGTCTTGCCGCCCTGCTTGATGCGTTGGTTGATGAACAGCGTGGGCAGCCGCGTAGTCTTGTCGATGTCGATTTCCAGCACTCGGTCACGGTCGCTGTCGACCAGGCGGTAGAACCACTGGTTCTCCGCCTGGCTGCGGTCGAGGGTGCGCATCAGCCCTTCACCGGTGGTGTAGTTGCCACTGGTCAGGGCGACGATGGAGGTGGTCATCGCGTTCTGCTGGGCACGCACGCCCTCAAGGTAGCGCGCGAACTCATCACGCCGGGCCGCATCCTCACCAGCGGCCAGCCAGTCCTGCACCAGGCTGTTCTCGGCAATCGAGGCGTTGGCGGTAATCGGCGCAGTCAGCACCCGCTCCAGATCGTTACGGATAGCCAGCACCCGCGCTGGCAGCGCTTCTTCGATCAGGTAGCGCTCGGTCAGGCGATTGACCACCGCCGAGTAGATGCCGACGACGATCAGAATGCTGGCCAGCAGGGCTGCGCCCATGCTGAGGATCAATTGCCACTGAATACTGCGTTGCCAGAGGCGCATGGAGGCTTCTCCTGGTGGTGGTGTGGAGTTTGGCCAGGCAATTGGATACAAAAATGTACACAAATTGCAATTAGGTTACCGCCAGAATTCATATCGGCGGATCACGGCCAAGCTTTATTACCTCCAGCCAGGATCATTCGTAGCCATGATCAGGTCCTCAGCCCAGAGCTGCCGGCGCCTACAGAGTGGTAGCCGATTGCCCTCAGGGCCCGACGCTGAATTCCAGACGAGCGGTCTGGCCGCCTTCGTCGAGCACACTTAGTTGATGCCGGCCACTGGCGAACGCGTGGTTGAAGGGAGCATCCTGAGTGCTCTCCCCAATAGGTTGGCCATCGAGGAACCACCAGCGCCGACCGCTGCCGCCCAGGGCCGAAAGATTGAGCCTTAGCGGTTCGTGACTGCCTTGCGGCCGACGCAAGCGATCGCCATTGCGCACACCGACGATGGACAGCGGTGACAACTGACTGCTCTGTGGTGGCGGGCAGCTCGCATCGATATGTGGCAAGCGCGCGGTACGCCGTTCCCGGCGCGGCAACCAGGGCTCCAGCGGTGCAGGCCACAAGGCCAGTTCACGCGCTTCGGCCCCGGCACAACCGGAACCGACGCGCAGCCCTTGGGCATTGACCCAATAGCGCTCGCGCAAACCGCTCCCCAGTGGCTGATCGGCTGCCAGCAGCGTGGGTGGCGTGGTGCCTTCGAGCGTCCAGGCGAAGCGTAGGCGCCGGCAGTTGGGGTCGTCCTTGCTCATCGGCTGCCCCAATGGCCAGCAGATGGCCGCCACGCCCACCTCGGCAGGTTGTGGATCGGGCGGTGTGGCGATACCGCGCTGGCTGTCGCGGTTGACCAGCAGATCGTGAACCTGCAGCAACAGCGGCGCGGCAGAGGCAAGGCCGAACTGGCCGGGCACCGGCGTGCCGTCCGGGCGACCGATCCAGATACCGATCAGGTGACGCGGGCCGACGCCGATGGCCCAGGCATCGCGAAAGCCGTAGCTGGTTCCGGTTTTCCAGGCCAGGGTCGGGCGCTGCGCCAGGTAGGCGCGCGGGTCACGATCAGGGCGCGCCTGACCGCTGAGAATGCGCCTGATGATCCAGGCCGAGCCGGGTGACAGCAGGCGCCGCTCGCGCAGTTCATCACTCGGCTGCAGGCGCGGCTTGGCCGCCATACCACCGCGCGCGAAGGCGCTGTAGCCTGCCACCAGCGACTCCAGGCGCGAACCGCCGCCCCCGAGGATCAGTGCCAGATTCGGCTCAGCCAGCGCAGGCAGGCGAATCGGCACACCGGCACTGCGCAGCTCACCGGCAAAGCGTTTCGGCCCGTAGGCTTCGAGCAGTTGCACGGCGGGTAGGTTGAGCGAGGTGGCCAGCGCCTCGCTAGCCGACACTGGTCCGATGAAGCCGGCAGCGAAGTTGCCGGGCCGGTAGTCGCCATAGTGCCGCGGCACATCCTGCAGCAGCGACTCGGAATGAATCAGGCCGGCATCCAGGGCCATGCCGTAGAGGAAGGGCTTGAGCGTCGAGCCGGGCGAACGCAGGGCTCGGACCATGTCGACATGACCGAAGCGCGAGGTATCAGCGATATCCACCGATCCGAGATAGGCACGCACCGCCATACTCTCGTGCTCGACCACCAGAATCGCCGCCGAGGTGCGCTCTGGCAGGCGCGCGCGCCAGCCCAGCAGCAGGTCTTCCAGGCGCAGCTGCAAGCCGGCATCGAGAGTGGTGCGAATCAGCGGTGGGCTGCCGGCACGGTTCAGCCGCCGCGCCAGCAAGGGCGCGAGGCTTGGCTCACGGCGCGGCGCGAGAAACACCGGTTCCTCCAGCGCTTCGTCTACCTGGGACTGGGGCCACACCTGAAACTCGCCCAGGCGCCGCAGCACCTTGTCCCGCGCGGCTTGGGCGCGCTCGGGATGGCGGTCCGGACGCAAGCGGCTGGGCGCCTGCGGCAGCACCGCGAGCAACGCGGCATCGGCACGGGTCAGTTGGCTCGGCGGCTTGCCCAGGTAACTCCAGCTGGCCGCCGCCACGCCCTCGAGGGTGCCGCCGAAAGGCGCGCGGTTCAGGTACAGGGTGAGGATTTCGTCCTTGGACAGGTGCCATTCCAGCTGCACCGTGCGCCACAGCTGCTTGAGCTTGCCGGGCAGGTCACGTCCATGCGGATCGAGCAGCCGCGCCACCTGCATCGACAGCGTACTGCCGCCGGACACCACGCGCCCGCCGGTGAGGTTCTGCCAGGCCGCGCGCCCCAGCGCCAGCGGATTGACCCCAGGGTGCTGGCGAAACCAGCGGTCCTCGTAGGTCAGCAGCGCTTCCAGGTAATAGGGCGAGACCTCTTCGGGCGTCACCGGGTAGCGCCATACGCCATCACGGTCAGCGAAGCGCCACAACGGCGTGCCGTCCTCGGCCAGCACCACCCGCGCCAGATCATCCTCGGGCAGGGGTAGTGGGAAGAGTTGGTCGGCTAGCCAGAGCAGGGTCAGGGGGAGCAGGAGGATCAGCAGCCAACGCCGCCAGCGTTTGAATGGCATGGTCAGTACAAGCTCCCGGATTCACCCAGGCTACGCAGACTGTAGCCCAAATGAATCCGGGATCGCTTTTAGCGCCCCCTCACCACCAGACTATCCGGCGCACTACCCAGCGCCTGCCAGCTCGGCCGGTACATGGACTCCACCTGCGGTGGCGGTACGCGGTAGCTGCCCGGCGTCACCGCACGGGCCAGGTAGAGCAGATGGGTGGTGCCGTACTCCTCCACATCCACGGCGGCCACGTAGCGGTCGCCGCGATATTCCTGGTGTTTGATCCGCGCGTTCTGCATGGAGCGGCGCCATTCCTTGACGTTGCTGCCGGCGTCGTCGAGGCTCGCCGCGCTTTGCGCCAGGTTCTGGTTCTCCAGCTCCAGGCCGGCCGGCAGCAGGTCGACGACCAGGGCGTCCGGCACACGCTGCTTGGCGCGCACGGCCAAGTGCACCAGCACCAGCTCGCCGCTGTCCAGGCGCTGCAAATCGAGCGGACGGCCATCCATGCCGAGGTATTCGCGCTCGATGCTGAGGTTCTCGCCACCGGCGCGCGGCGCCTGGGTCGGGTAACCGGACAGGGTCAGCTGCTGATACAGCGTGGCGCTGCCGGCGTTGCTCACGCTCAGCGGTTCGGCCAGCTCGCCACGCTCCAGCTTGATGCCGGGCTGCTGGTTGCTCAGGTCGAACTGGAAGGCGCCGCTGGCCAGCTTGGCGCTCCAGCTTTGCTCGGGTTTGCCGAGAATGCCGCGACCGGCGAGGAACAGCGAGTTGCGCTCCTGGGTCGACAACCAGCGCTGACCGGCCAGCTCATCCGCCAGGTTGAACAGACGCTGCTCGCGCTGGCCAGCCGCCAGATCGTGCTCTTCCAGCAGGGCGAGAATCAGCGCCTGATCACGTAGCGGGCTGCCATAGTCAGCCATCCAGCGTTCGCCATCGCGTTGTTGGATCAAGCCCTGATTCAACGCCTGCTCGGCACGCGGTGCATCGCCCATCAGTTTCAATGCGGCGGCCAGTTGCACCAGCGGCAAACCAGAGCGCGCATCGTTACGACGGTCGAACAGGCTGCGCAACGCACCCAGCGGCGCCTGTTGGCTTCGCGCCAACACGTAGCCGGCGTAGGCCTGCACGGCGAAGCGGGTGTGGGCGAAGTCCTGGCTGTAGCTGGCTTCGATCAGGCTGCTCTGCTGCAGGTAGCGCAGCAGGCGGTCGTTGGCCTTCTTCAGGGCCTCTGGCGGCACGCCGAAGCCCTGCTCGCGAGCACGCAGGAGGAAGTCGGTGACATAGGCGGTGAGCCAGTATTCCTCTTCGCTCTCGGCGCTCCACAGGCCGAAGCCGCCACTGTGACGCTGCATGCCGAGCAGACGCTCGATACCCAGCTCGATGCTCTTGCGCCGTTGCTCGTCCGGCTCGCCTTCCAGGCCGAGGCGCTTGAGGCTCGCGGCGTCAGCGTAGAGCGACGGATACAGGCCGCTGGTGGTCTGTTCCAGACAGCCGTAGGGGTATGCCTTGAGCGCACGAATCTGCTCACCGAGGTTCAGCGGCGGACGGCTCGACAGCGCCAACACGGCCTCCAGCCCGGCAGGTTCGAACTGATTGAGGGTGCCCGCCGGCATGCTCCACGGCTCGCCCTCCCCCAGTACCGCGCGGAAGTGCTGCAACTGCGCCGGATAGGCCGGACGAATACCCAGCGTCCACTCGCGGCTGAAGTCAGCCAGATCCTCGTTCGGCAGAGCCAGGCCCTGAACCTCGACATGGATACGACCCTGGCCCAGGCCACCTTCGGCGCGCACCGGAATGCGCAAGGTGGTGCGCTGGCCATCCTTCAGATTGATCGGCGACTCACCCTTGCCGAGCAGGCGCAGTTGGCCCTCCACGCCCAGTTGCACGTCGAGCTTCTGCTCGCTGCCAGACAGGTTGGTCAGATCCAGCGCCAGGGTGGTTTCGTCACCACCGGCAAGGAAGCGCGGCATCGACAGTTCGGCGATCAGCGGTGCGGCCACCACCGTCTTGGCCTCGGCCATGCCGAAGCGCTCGTCGGTCCAGGCCTGCGCCATCAGGCGCAGCTCACCGTTGAAGTCGGGGATATCCAGGCTGACTTCGCCCTCGCCCTTGTCATTCAGCTTCAGCGCATCGCTCTGCAGGGCGACGATCAGCACACTGGTATCCGGACGTTTGCCACCGGCGGCGAGGCCGGCGTCACCGCCGAAGGCCAGGCTGGCGACACGCCCCTGCGCTTCGATCAGTTGGCCATAGATGTCCAGCTGGTCAGCGCCATAGGCCTTGCGCCCGAAGAAATTGGCGAAAGGATCGGGGGTGGCGTAACTGGTGATATTGAGGATGCCCACGTCGACCGCAGCAACCAGCACATGCACTTTGTCAGGGATGCTGCCGTCGGCATTGCGTGCGCTGACCTTGACCTTCAGCGGCTGCTTGGGACGCATTTTTTCCGGTGCTTCCAGGCTGACTGCCAGCTTGCGCGGAGCGCGCTCCAGCGGCAGGTGCAGCAAGCCGACGGCACGCTTGGGCGTGACCTGCGCCTTGCGCTCGCCGGGACGAACCACCAAAGCACTGAGATAGAGGTCATGACGCGCCCATTTCTTGTCGATGGGCAGCTCGAAGGTCTTACCCTCGGCCGGCACGCTGATTTCCTGCCACCACAGCGGCCCCTCGCTGGACTCGACCAGCAGGTAGCCATTGCCGGCAGCCGGCGGGGTGACGGTGATCTTGGCCACCTCGCCCGCGGCGTAGGCAGGCTTGTCCAGCGCCAGTTTGACCTGGTCCGGGCGCACTGCGCCACCGTCGGCGTTGTCCTGCCAGCGGTAGCCGGCCCAGAAACGCAGGCTGCTGACCAGGCCGGTCTGGCTGTCCACAACCTCGACCCGGTATGGGCCCCACTCCACCGGGAAGCTGACCTTGGCAGTCCCACCGGCAGCGATCTTCAGCGGCTCGTCGCTGAGGGTGAGGAATTTCTCGTTGTAGTTGTGACGCCAGCCCTCACCGTCGGAGAAGCTCCAGAAGTAATCGCGGCGCTCACGCACCAGGCGCACGTTGAGGTTGTCGGCCGCCAGCTTGTTGCCGGCGGCGTCGGCCACGAGGATTTCGAACTCGGCCAGGCTGTCGGCGTCGACTTCCTCGCCGTCGAACAGCCCACGCAGGCCCGGCAAACGCTCGGCCGGCCATACCGGCTGGATGATGCGGCGGGTGATCGGGCGACCACCGGACTCTTGCAGGCTGGCCTGGAGGATCAGGCGCAGCGGCGACTTGGCGTCGCTCCAGCGATTTTCCGGGCGCAGCATGGCGCGGCCCTGGTCATCCAGATTCTGCTCGTCGAGCTCCTGGTCCTGGCTCAGGTCGGCCTCGGTGATGTCGCCGAACTGATAGCCCGGCAAGCTCGCCACCGCCTCACGCAGCGGACGCACGTAGAGTTGCCCGGTCAGGCGGTTGCCAGCGGCCGGGGCACCGTAGAGGTAGCGGCCAGTCACCGCGAACTCGGCACTGTCGCTCGGCGCGTAAGGCTGCTCCTGGCCCTTGAGCTCCAGGGCCATGCGCTCGGGCAGGAAGTCCTCGACGAGGAATTCGTAGAGCTGCGGGTTGCCGTCACCCAGGTCGAGCAACAGTTGCCAGCGGCCTGTCGGGGCCTCTTCGGCGAGTGGCAGCTGATACTGATAGAGACCGTCATCACCGGCATTCCAGACGAACTTGCGGCTGATCTGCTCATCCGGGCGACGCACCTCGACGCTGACCGGCTGAGCCTTGACCGGGCTGCCGTCGGCGTCACGCAGCAGGCCATTGAGCAGCACGGTTTCGCCAGGGCGATACAGATCGCGCGGGCCGAACACGAAGAATTGCAGGGCATGTGCCTTGGGCCCGGTGATGTCGAATTCGGCCAGGTCCAGCGCCGGTGTGTTCAGGCGCAGCAGGCTGGTCTGCTCGTCCTGCTTGGCCACCAGCACCTGAGCCTTTTCCGGCAAGGGCAGCTGTGCATGGCCAGCCGAATCGGTCTTGCCTTCAGCCAGCAGCGCGCCTTCACCATCGAGCAGCTCGAGCTGCACGCCGGACTGCGCCTTGCCACCTTCGAGCGCCTGGGTGAACACGTCGAGACGGTCGCGATAACGATGCGCGGACAAGCCGATATCACTCAGGGAGAACAGCGTCGCCGGCTGCGAGTAGCTGTAGCTGCCGGCCTCACGCATCACTGCCAGGTACACACCCGGCTGCTTGAACGGCTCCAGGCCGGCGATGGGCAGCAGCAAGGTTTCACGGGTATTGCGCGCCGGATTGAGGTCGAAGCGTCCGCCATAGACCAGATCGGCCATCGGCAGCAGTTCGCGCGCCTCCCAGGTATCCAGATTGCTGGCCCGGCCCCAGCGGGACAGGAAGCGCGGCAGCGCCTCGGGCTTGATGCGGAAGAATTCGACGTTGACCTTGTCGACGTTCAGCGCGATCACCGGCAGGCCTTCGGCCAGTCGGGTCGGCAGCAGCGAGCCACGGCTGGCGAAACCGACGCTGGCCTGCAGATCGCGGGTTTCGATGCGGCTGACCTGCTCTTTGGCGAGCTTGCCGCCATTGATCGATTTCAGGCCGGCATCGATGGTCAGCACCAGCTTGCGCTGCGGCTCCAGGTGGCGCAGGCGCAGCTCGCTGAGGTTGTCGGTCAGCTCCCAGGCGCCGTCGACCTTGCCGGCAGTGCTGTCGACCAGATGCAAGCGTTCGGCAAAGGGCTGGTCGGGGTCCAATGGGATGGAGAAGGTCACCGACAGTGCACTGGCGCCGTCGAGCTGCACCTCGGAAACGTCGACCACTTCCAGCTCGCGTCCGGCATAGCGCTTGGCCAGCGCGTCGCGATCGACTGCTGGTTTGGGCGCCTGCGGCTGCTGCGCAGCAGGAGCGGCGGGGGTCACCGTGGCAGGGGGTTCAGAAGAATCACAAGCGCTGAGCAGGCTCAGCACCAAGGCCAGAAGCAGTCCTTTGTTCGGCATTGCGGGCTCCGGAGAGTGGGGGCGCGAAGGCCGATACTATAGCCGAGCGGCTACAGCGCCGACGAGGCGAAGCGACGAAATCCGCCAAGCTGCGCACAGTCCACCCTGTGCCTATAATCGGCGCTTTGCTGGAACGGAAGCCCCCATGTACACCCTGTTCGAAGCCTGGCGCCACGCGCCGACCCAGAGAAAGGTCTGGGCCCTGGCCGCCCCGATGATTCTCTCCAACCTGTCAGTGCCCATGGTGGCGCTGGTCGATACCGCCGTGGTCGGCCACTTGCCGCATGCCCACCAGTTGGCGGCCGTAGCGGTAGGCGGCAGCCTCTATACCCTGCTGACCTGGGCGATGGGTTTTCTGCGCATGGGCAGTACCGGCTTCGCGGCCCAGGCCGCAGGTCGCGAGGACGGCAGCGCCCTGCGCCAGGTGCTGGTGCAGGGGCTCGGGCTGGGCGTGTTCATGGCCTTGCTGCTGGGCCTGCTCGCACTGCCGTTGAGCGGTGCGGCGCTGAGCCTGATGCAACCCTCCGCCGAGCTGGATCAGTTGGCGCGCCAGTACTTTCAGATTCGCCTGTTCGGCCTGCCCGCCAGCCTGGCGACCTATGCCCTGATCGGCTGGCTGCTGGGCACGCAGAGCGCGCGAGGCCCGCTGGCCATTCTGATGACTGCCAACCTGATCAACGTGGCACTCGACCTGCTATTCGTGCTCGGTCTCCAATGGGGCGTGGCCGGTGCGGCCTGGGCCTCGGTGATCGCCGAATGGAGCGGCGCCCTGCTCGGCCTGTGGCTGGCCCGCAGCGCGCTGGCACGCTATCCCGGCCGCCTCGACAGCAGCGCGCTGAAACGCTGGAGCAACTGGCGCCCATTGCTGGCAGTCAACCGCGATATCTTCATCCGCACCCTGGCACTGCAATTGGTGTTTTTTCTGATCACCGTGAAAGGCACGCGCCTGGGCGATGCCACGGTGGCGGCCAACGCACTGCTGCTCAATGGACTGACGCTGACCGCCTACGCCCTCGACGGCCTGGCACATGCCGTCGAGGCCCTTTGCGGCCATGCGCTGGGCGCGCGTGACCGCGATGCGCTGCGCCGTTCGCTGCTGGTGGCCGGAACTTGGTCGCTGCTGGCCAGTGCCGCTTTCGCGCTGTTCTTCCTGTTTGGCGGCCACTGGTTCGTCGGCATGCTCACCAACATCGCCGAAGTACGTGAACTGGCGCTGACCTTCCTGCCGTACCTGGCCGTGCTGCCGCTGCTGGCGGTGTGGAGTTACCTGCTCGACGGTCTGTTCATAGGCGCTACGCGCGCCCGTGAGATGCGCGACGCCATGCTCATCGCGCTGGCCCTGGCGTTGCCGCTGGCCTGGTGGCTGCAAAGCCTGGGCAACCACGGGCTGTGGTTGGCATTTCTGGCATTCATGGGGCTGCGCAGTCTGGTGTTGGCTGTCTATGCTTGGCAACTGAGCCGTCGCGACCTGTGGTTCCCTTCCCCTGCTTAAGGAGAGATCGCCCCATGCTCGATACCCCGAGTCCCGTTAACGAGACCCTGCGCCAACAGGCGCTCGATCGCTTGGAACTACTCGACACCCCTGCCGACCCTTATCTGGACACACTGACTCGCCTGGCGCACGACCTGTTCGGCGTCAGAACGGCGCTGGTCACCCTGGTCGACCGTGACCGCCAGTGGTTCAAGAGCCGCCAAGGCCTGGACCTGTCGGAAACACCACGTAGCCTATCCTACTGTTCCCACGCCGTGATGCAGGACGAGCCCCTGTTTATCGAGGATAGCCACGTCGACGTGCGCTTTGCCGGTACCGAGCTGGCCTTACGCAATCCTGGCGCGCGCTTCTACGCCGGCTGGCCGCTGCACGACGCAGAGGGCATCCCGCTGGGCACCCTGTGTTTGGCCGACCCTGAAGCACGCCAACTGAGCGAGCGAGAGAAATCCCAATTGCGCGACCTGGCCTACTTGACCGAAGGCTACCTGCAACTGCAGCAGAACTCGCTGCAGCTCGATGATTTGCGCGACGCCCTCAGCCGCGAGCAGCGCAAGGGCATGCTCGACCCACTGACGCAACTCTGGAACCGCGCCGGGCTGCTGCACTTTCTGCCGCTGGAGCAGGCCGCGGCCGAGCGTAGCCAGCTACGCCTGGGCCTGATCTATTGCGACCTGGATCATTTCAAGCGGGTCAACGATACCCATGGCCACGATGGCGGCGACCACGTGCTGTGGGAGAGCGCGCGACGCATGAGCGGCGCGGTGCGTCCGCAGGATGTAGTGACCCGCAATGGCGGTGAGGAATTCGTCATCCTCACCCGGGTGCACGATGAGCAGGAACTGCTGCAGATTGCCGAGCGCATCCGCCTGGCTATCGCCAGCCAGCCCATGCAGCTGGAGCAGGCCCAACTGCAGCAGACCGCCAGCCTCGGCTGTGCCCTGCTGGGCCCCGAGGAGAGCAGCGCGGATGCGCTCAAGCGTGCCGATCAGGCGCTGTACCGAGCCAAGCACGGCGGCCGCAATCGCACCGAATTCGCGCCCTGCCACCACTGAGAGGAAGCACGCATGGCAGCTGCGTTCGTCGCCTATCTGCACTACCTGTCGATCTTCGCCCTGTTCGCCTTGCTCAGCATCGAGCACGTGCTGTTCAAGACGCCGCTGGATCTGTCCCGTGCGCGCAGCCTGATGATCACCGACCTGGCCTATGGCATCTGCGCCGTTCTGGTGCTGGCCACCGGTGTTGCCCGCGTGCTGTGGTTCGGCAAGGGTGCCGCCTACTACATGGGCAACAGCCTGTTCCATGCCAAGGTCGGGCTTTTCGTCCTTGTCGGCCTGCTGTCGATCCTGCCCACGCTGGTATTCATCAAATGGCGTAGCGCCGTGAAAGCTGGCCAGGTACCCGAGCCAAGCGCTCGGCAGCTTCGCCTGGTGACCTGGAGCATTCGCCTGGAACTCTTGGCGCTGCTATTCATTCCATTGCTAGCCGCGCTGATGGCGCGCGGCTATGGCGTGATCGCAACGGGTTAGCGCTCAAAGACGCATGCCGATGGCCAACCGGTTCAACCCGCTCATCAGGGCCACGGCGATGGTCAGATCGGAGATTTCCCGGGGCGAGAAATGCACCTCCAACGGCAGATAATCCCCATCGGCGGCGTGGCTGCTGGCGACATCGTTCAGCGATTCGGCCCAGGCCAGTGCCGCCTGCTCTCGCGCGTCGAAATGACGACTCACCCGCCACCCTGCCAGGCTGTCCAGCTTGATCTGTGGCACACCCTCCTCACGCAGCGACTCACTGTGTTTCTCCAGGCAGTAGGCGCAGCCGTTGATCTGCGACACACGCAGGTAGAGCAACTCCACCAGCGCCTTGCCCAGCGGGCCACGCTCCAGCGCCGCCTTGGTGGCAAGCAGGCCCTGCATCGCCTCGGCGGATAATTCGTAATAGGGCTGACGCAATGCGCTCATGACGCTTCTCCTTGAGCCACGAGATGGGGGTTGAAAGCCACCTGCTCGCGCGCCTGCGCCAGCATCGATTCAGCGTGTTCCTGACCGCGCACCAGGCCCTGCAGGTGAATGAACTCCAGGTCGTGAATACCGATGGTGCTCAGCACATGGCGCAGGTAGGAGGTGAGGAAATCCGGCTGACGGGCCTGCTCGCCACGGTAGTAGCCACCCGAACTGACCACCACGAAAGTCGGCCGATCCGCCAGCAGCCCGACCTTGCCGGCCTCGGTGGCGGCAAAGCTGCGACCGATGCGCAGCACGTAGTCGATCCACAGTTTGAGCGCGGCCGGCACCGTAAAATTGTGCATCGGCGTGGCGATCACCAGGCAATCGCTGTTTTCCAGCTCCTGGATCAGGCATTCGGAAACTTCCAGCGCTGGATCATCGTTCCGCGCCCGTGCAACCAGGGCTCCGGCATAGTCCGCCGTCAACGCCGGCAAGGGCTCGCGGGCCAGGTCACGCTCAAGAAGCTGCGCCGCAGGATGACGCTGACGCAAACGCTCGACCAGCTCTTGAGCCAGGCGACTACCACGACTCTGCTGCCCATAAGGGCCGCACTCCAACAACAGAATTCGCTGCATTTCAAAGCGCCTCGCGAAAATGCATGCCCAGACCCAGCAAACCCTGACGGTAGTAGAAACGTTGCCCGCGCGCATTGCCCAGCGCGGTATCCAGTACCAGATTGACGCAGCCCAGCCGCCGCGCCTGTGCGCGTACCTCGCTCAGCAGACGCTCGCCGATACCCTGACTGCGCTGGTCCTCACGGGTAACCAGATCATCGACATAGAAGAAGCGCCCGTGCAGCAGGTTCTCCTGCTGGCGGCAACCGGCCAGGCCCAGCACCTCGTCACCAGCACGCGCGGCCAGTAGGCAATAGCCCTGCTCGGCCTGGCGCTGCAAGCGCTGAAGGAAATCATCAGCGTCGCTCAGGTCTGGGCGCAGAACTCGCATCAGGGGGAAGCAGGCGCGTAACTCGTCCGGGGCGACGAGCCAGTCGTAACGGCAGTCAGTAGCGAGGGTCATGGCAGTTCTCCAGCGAAGATGCCGCCACTCTAGGCAGAGACTGGCATAGCTGACAGAGCCAAAACCTTTCAAAATCACTAGGACAACACCACTCGCCCACCACCGCCCTGCCTGGCAGGAAGACGAGCGCGCCCTGGCTATCGGGATGGCTAGTCAGGGCGTTCGGATTGGGTGCAGCAGCGTACTTTCGGGGGCGGATTGCGGCTGATGCTCAACACCATCGCCAGCACCGAGCAGGCGTTGCACCTGGCTCGGCGATTGGCGACGGCGATCAGCTGAGGATCAGGACGCCAGGTAGGACGAACGCGTCAGGCCCAGGCGCAGCGCATCGAGGAACTGCGTGCGCTCACGGGCGCTGATCTTGGCGCTGGCGACCTTGTCGCGGTAGTGGGTCATCAGCTCCTCGGGCGACAGGTGCACGTAGCGCAGCATGTCCTCGATGGTGTCATGGGTCTCGATACCGGCGTGCACCACGCTGCCATCGGCGGCCTGGTAGATATTCACCGAATCGGTGTCGCCGAACAGGTTGTGCATGTCACCGAGGATTTCCTGGTAGGCGCCGACCAGGAAGATGCCCAGCACATAATCCTCACCTTCGCGAACCTCGTGCACCGGCAGGCTGGTCTCGATGGACTGCTCGTCGACGTACTGGCGGATCTTGCCGTCGGAGTCGCAGGTCAGGTCCTGCAGCACGGCGCGGCGCAGCGGCTCCTCGTCCAGGCGCGACAGCGGCAGGATCGGCAGGATCTGGCCGATGGCCCAGGTGTCCGGCAGGCTCTGGAACACCGAGAAGTTGCAGATGTACTTGTCGGCGAGCTTGTCGTTGAGCTCGTCGAGCACCGCACGGTGCGAGCGCTGACGGGCCTTGAGCTGGTTGTGCAGGCGGCGGCAGATAGCGAAGTAGCACTGCTCGGCCAGCGCCTTCTGCGCCAGGCTGAGCTTGCCGGACGAATATTGAGCCGCCACTTCCTCGATGTAGTGGGTGGCGCGCCAGTAGGTTTCCGCGACCATTTCCGGGTCGCTGTCGTCGAGCAGCTCGATCAGTACCTGGAGGATTTCCGGCTGTTCGACGCTGGCGTCGATCTCCGGCACCTTGTCGTTGTGCCGCTCGACGTCGGTCACCTGCACCAGCAGCACGGCGTGGTGCGCAGTCATCGCCCGGCCGCTCTCGGAGAAGATGTGCGGATGGGGGATTTCCTGGCGGTCGCAGAATTCCTTGAGCATGTCGACCACGGCATCGGCGTAGTCCTGCATGTCGTAGTTGATCGAGCTGGCGTTACGCGAGTGGGTACCGTCGTAGTCCACGCCGAGGCCGCCGCCGACGTCGATGTGATCGACCGGCAGGCCCATGGCACGCAGCTCGCCGTAGTAGCGGATGGCCTCACGGAAGCCCTTGCGGTAATCGGCGATGTTGGCGATCTGCGAGCCCATATGGAAGTGCAGCAGGCGGATGCCCTGGTCCAGCCCGGCCGCGCGGAAACGCTCGACCACCGAAAGGATCTGCGCCGCAGACAGGCCGAACTTGGACTTCTCGCCACCGGTGTCGGCCCACTTCGAGGACGCCAGCGAGGACAGGCGCACGCGCAAGCCAATCTGCGGCGCGACCTTGAGCTCGGCCGCCTCCTCGATCACCAGGGCGACTTCCGATTCCTTCTCGATGACGATGAATACGTTGTGGCCGAGCTTCTGCCCCATCAGTGCCAGACGGATGAACTCGCGGTCCTTGTAGCCGTTGCAGACGATGGTGCCGCCCTTCGGCGCCAGCGCCAGCACCGCCAGCAGCTCGGGCTTGGAGCCCGCTTCGAGGCCGATGGAGACATTCTGCGTGGCGATGATGTTCTCGATCACCGCCTCCTGCTGGTTGACCTTGATCGGGTACAGCGCGGTGTAGCGGCTCTGGTATTCCAGGCGTTCGATACTGGCGTCGAAGGCTCCGGTCAGACGGCGCACGCGATCTTGCAGAATGTCCGGGAAGCGCACCAACAGCGGCAGCGACAGACCGCTCTGACGCAGCTCGTCGACCTGCTGATAGAGATCGATGGGCTGGCTGTCCGGGCCGTTGGGACGCACTTCGATACGCCCGGCGTCGTTGATCGAGAAATAGCCGGCGCCCCAGTGGCGAATGCCGTAGACACTGCGGCTATCGGCTACGGTCCATTGGCTGCCGTCGTCTTTGCGGGTGCGTCGTGCGGACATCGGGTTCTCCCATGAGAAAAGCCTGACCTTGCTGGCGGCCAGTTTAGAAATGATGAAAGCAAGATGACGTTTGCTCGGCGGTTGACCGTAGTAACGTCATCGAAGTTTAGAAAAGGGCTTATCAGCCGCCGGACTTCTTCGCGGTAAACCCGCGCTTGCTCAGCTCGGCCAACAACAGCTCGACGTGATCACCCTGGATCTCGATCACCCCGTCCTTGAGCGCGCCACCGGTGCCACAGCGCTTCTTCAGCGCGCTGGCCAGCTCCTTGAGCGGCTCTTCGGCCAACGGCACACCACTGACGGTGGTGACGGTCTTGCCGCCACGGCCCTTGGTTTCCCGGCGCACACGGGCAATACCGTCACCATCGGGAATGCGCGTCTGTTTGCAGATGCAGGCATCCACCGCCTGATTGCAATCCGGGCAATGGCGACCACCATCGGTGGAATAGACGAGACCGCTCAGGGCGGAGAATGAAGAGGCTTTCTTGACCACCGGCTTGTCCTCGTAGGGGTCAGGATAGCGACTGGCTGAACGGATTCAGCCGCGAAGCCCCACTCAGGCAGGGGCAGCGCAGGCGGACAGACGTCCGCCGAAAAGGCCGCGCAGTTTAACGGCAAAGGCCGGGCTTGCTAAGACCAAATTTGCGTCATTGTTCGGTACTTTGGCGACGCTGTTCGCCATCGTGCACGGAGCGCTCGGAATCAACGACGCCCTAGGGTGCGCCGTGCGCACCGCCTTTAGATCTGAGACGGAGCTTCGGTGCGCACAGCGCACCCTACGCGCAGGAGCTAACAAAACTACCCTCTCCCGCCCTTCGGGCACCCTCTCCCATAAATGGGAGAGGGTCATCGGGAGGCCGCAAGCGGCCTGTTCATATAGCGCTCCAGCGCCGCCAACGAGTCCGGGCAGTAAGGTAGGCGGTGAGTTTCCTCCAGCGCCTGCTCAATGCTGATGAAGCGCGCCTCCAGAACTTCCTCCGGTTGTAGCTGCAGTGGCGCATCGGACACCGCGGAATACGCCATGCACCACAGGCGGCTTTCCGGTGCGTCATAAAGAAAGTGCGCATGCTCGATCAGTTCGGCATCGACGATACCCAGCTCCTCGGCCAGCTCACGCTCGGCAGAGAGCCGATAGTCCTCACCTTCGAGCACCATGCCGCCGGCAGCTACGTCCCAATAGCCGGGATACAGCGCCTTGCTCAGGGTGCGCCGGTGCACGCACAGCAGCCCAGCCGAATTGAACAACAGGATGTAGGTGCCGCGTCCGATCAGGCGCTGCTCGCGTAGCTCGGCCCGGGAAACACCACCCAGTGGCTGATCATGCTCATCGACCCAGGCCACCCGCTCCTGATCGGAAGCGACGCGATGCGCCGCTTCCGCTGCCGAAATCGCGACCATCAACCCTGGCTCAGCAGTTGACGCAGATCGATCATGCCGGCATTGGCACGGGAGATGTAGTTGGCCATCACCAGCGAATGGTTGGCGAGGATGCCGTAGCCACTGCCGTTGAGGATCATCGGGCTCCACAGAGTGGCTTGCGCTGCTTCCAGCTCACGAATGATCTGACGCACGCTGACAGTGGCGTTCTTCTTCGCCAGCACGTCGGCGAAGTCGACCTCGATCGCGCGCAGCAGGTGAGCCAGCGCCCAGGCCTGACCGCGAGCTTCGTAGAACACGTTGTCGATCTGCAGCCACGGCGTCTCGTACACGCCATCTCGCCCTACCAGTCCGGACTCTTCGGCGTCGTTGCCCACCTGCAGGTTCTCGTTCAGGCGCACCTGGCCGACGCTGGCCGACAGGCGCTGCGACAGCGAGCCGAGACGAGTGCCGGCATCGCCCAGCCAGTTGTTGAGGTTGTCGGCACGGGCATAGAACTGCGCATTCTTCTGCCCAGTATCAGACAGACGAGCCAGGTAGCGATCCAGCGACTTGATGCCCTCGCGGTATTCAGACTCGGACGCCGGCAATGCCCAGCTCTTGTTATCGAAGTGGAAACGCGGCTCGGCCTTGGCCAGGTCCGGGTCTTCGGTCGACTGCGACTGCGAGCGGGCGAAATCCTTGCGCAGCGCACGGGAGAAATCACGCACCTGCACCAGTACGCCGTATTCCCAGCTCGGCATGTTGTCCAGCCACAGGCCGGGCGGCGCGAGGTCGTTGGACAGGTAGCCGCCCGGCTTGTCGAGCAGCGTGCTGGCGACCTGTTTGAGGGTTTCCACCGTGGTGTAACCGGTCACCATCTGGCGCTGCGCCTGCTGCGCCTCGCTCTGAGCATGCTGCTGCACCTGAAACGCAGACGGCTCCTGACTCCAGTACCAACCAACCACCAGGGCGATCAGCAGATAGACACCGATCAGGCCGCCTAGTGATCGAGCGATCAGGTTGCCACCGCTGCGGTCGCGCCCTGAGGCCTTATCGGCGCTGCCCTGCGAGTTCGTCGAGCGATTCTTCCAGTCCAGCATGACAGTGTCCCTTTTTAAGCGAATTCGAGTGTTCGACCACAACCTGGCCAACGGGTTGCGACCTATTCCGCACTATAAGGCAAGCCCACTGCAAAACGCAGGGCGCAGGCGCAAACTTACCGCTGGTACGGGAAAACTACATTTCTGTCGCTTATTCGACAGAAATACGGCCGTCAATTGATCGGCGGCAATGCCAGCGCCCGCAGCAAGTGATAGCATCAAGCCACCACTGACTTAACCACCTATAGAAGTCGGCCCATGACCGAGCACCCGGATCCCAGTCGCGACCGCCTCAAGCATCACTTCGCCCAGCGCGTGATTCATCAGGCGCGCCAGGTGCTGGAAGTATGGCAGCGCCTGCAGCGCAGCGAATGGAACGACGCCGGCATGGCCGAGTTGACCGAAGCCAACTTGCGCCTGCTACGTTATGCCGAACGCTTCGAGCAGATCGAGCATGCGCAACTGGCGCAAAGCATTGGCACCAGCCTCGACGAGGTCGTGGAAAATCGCGGCCGTCTCAACAGTACGCTGATCGCTCGCCTCAATCAGGCCATGCAACGCCTTTCACGTACCGGCCTGCGCCATAGCGACGCCTTCGAGCAAACCTTCCTGCCACCGCTGCGCAAACCGGTCTACCTGGCCCTGCAGGATGCACAGCGCGCCGAACGCCTGGCTCAACAACTGGAGTTCTTCGGCCTGGCCGCACAGGCACTGAGCGATGAGCGTGCTTTCCGCGCCGCCATCACCGAACGCCACCCCGCCGCCATCGTCATGGACGTCGACTTCGCTGGCGCCGGGCTGGAGCTGGCAGGCTCGGTGCAGGAAGGCCTGGAGCAGAAGATTCCGCTGCTGTTCTTCAGCCACTGCGACACCGACACCCCGACACGCCTGGCCGCCGTACGCGCCGGCGGCCAGGAGTTTTTCACTGGCTCGCTGGATGCATCGAGCCTGCTCGAACGCATCGAAGTGCTGACTCACGTCTCGCAATACGACCCGTACAAGGTACTGATCGTCGACGACTCCAAAGCCCAGGCGACCCACACCGAGCGCGTACTCAACAGCGCCGGCATCCTCACCCACACCCTTACCGAGCCTATCCTGGCAATGGATGCGCTGGCCGAGTTCCAGCCGGATCTGATCATCCTCGACATGTACATGCCCGAGTGCAACGGCACCGAACTGGCCAAGGTGATCCGCCACAACGACCGCTACGTCAGCGTGCCGATCATCTATCTGTCGGCCGAGGACGACCTCGACAAGCAGCTCGATGCCATGAGCGAGGGCGGCGACGACTTCCTCACCAAGCCGATCAAACCACGCCACCTGATCGCCACCGTACGCAACCGCGCGGCACGTGCGCGCAACCTCAAGGCGCGCATGGTGCGTGACAGCCTGACCGGCCTGTACAACCACACTCACACCCTGCAACTGCTCGACGACGCCTGCTTCCGCGCACGCCGCGAAGAGCAACCGCTGGCCTTCGCCATGCTCGACATCGACCACTTCAAGAAGGTCAACGACACCTACGGCCACCCCATGGGCGACCGGGTGATCAAGAGCCTGGCGCTGTTTCTCAAGCAACGCCTGCGCAAGACCGACCATATCGGCCGTTATGGCGGCGAAGAATTCGCCGTGGTACTGCCCGACACCGATGAACAATCGGCGCTCAAGGTACTGGAGGAAATTCGCCAGCGCTTCGCCGAAATCCATTACCCAGCCCAGCCGCAGGACCTGTCCTGCACCTTCAGTTGTGGCATCGCCATGCTGCAACCCGGCCTGGACGGCAACGCACTGTCCAAACGCGCCGACGAAGCGCTGTACAAGGCCAAACATGGTGGTCGTAACCGCGCGGAGCTGTACGACGAGGAATAAAGCGCCGCCAAACGTGACGCCGTTCACGGCGTCATCAGGATGTAACCAAATCGCAATACGCTCGCGGGCATCGTTCAGTTGTCGATCGAGCCCGTCATGCGCCTCAAGCTGCTTACCAACCTCAATACTCTGTTGCTGGTCACCGTCTGTGTCGCCCTGGCGGCAACCTTGTGGTGGTCACAGCGCGCACTGCAGCAGCCGGTGCAACTGATGGAGCGCTACCTGACGCTATCCCAGCAGTTTCAGCGCGAGGTGGCCGACAACATCCAAGCCTATCTGGCCAGCGGCAATGCCGTGCAACACAGCGCCGCAACCCAGGCCATCGACGCCTTCGACGAATCCATTGAACAACTGCCGCAACAACTGACCGCCGAGCTGCGCCCCAGCCTGGAGCAACTGCGCGACTTCAGCGCCAATCAATTGCTGGCCGCCGGCAAGCTGGCTGGCGATCCGCAGGGTCTGCTGCTGCAAGCCGAGCGCGAGATGCTCGCCGCTTTGGAACAGCTCAACCAGTACGCAGCCAGTGGCAGCGGCCCGGCAGCCGGTGACTATCGCCAGCCGCTGCAGGACGCGGGCTCGCGCCTGCTGAAGCTCGCTCACGCCCGTGAACGCTTCATCAGCCAGGGGCGCAGTGAACTGCTCGGCGATGTCGAGCGCGAACTCAAGGCCCTTGCCCAGCAGGTCGAGACGCTGGATAAGCTGCCGCTACTTGGCGTGCAACAGGCCGACAGCTCTGCCAGCGTCGGTTTCGCCGCGCTGCTCGGACTGGACGACGCCCAGCAGGAGCGACAGGCGCAGGATCGCGGCATCGACCTGAAACGTGAACTGGGGACGCTGGTGCGCCGCTACCCCAGCGAACTGCAACGCACCCGCGAGCTGGTTGAGCAACGCCAGCAACTGGCCGTGACCACGACCGAGCGCGTGACCCAGGTGCAGCAGGCACTGGCCGCGCTGGAGCCGCTGGTAAAAGGTGAGTACGCGCGCATTCAGGGCGAGGTAAGGCTGATTCAGGGCCTGATGATCGGCCTGATCCTGCTGATTGCCCTGGTTATCGACCGCATCCAAAGGCGCCTGGCACAGGTGCTCGAACGTCTGGTACCGGCGCTGTCGCAATGGGCGAGCGGTGATTTCGCGACGCCGATCAGCATCCACTCCCGCACCCGCGAGTTGCGCGACATCGAAGACTCGCTCAATCACCTGCGCGGCTATCTGGTAGAGCTGGTCGCCAGCATCCGCGGCCATGCCGAGCATGTTGCTGGTTCAAGCCGCACCCTAGCCGACCTCAGCGGCGGCCTGCACGGCGGCGCCGAACGCCAGGCCGGCGATACCGCTCTGATCCGCGACGCGCTAGGCGAGCTGGAAGCGACAATCGGCCAGGTCGCCCAGGACGCCAGTCAAACAGCCGACGCCAGCCGCGACGCCGACCGCGCCCTGGCCCAGGGCCAACAGGTCATCGGCCAGAGCCTGGAAGGTCTGCATGCCCTGGTGACAGAAGTTCAGGGCAACGCCCAGGCCATCGAACGCCTGGCCGACGAAACCGCCACCATTGGCGGTGTACTGACGGTGATTCGCGGTATTGCCGAACAGACCAACCTGCTCGCCCTCAACGCCGCCATCGAGGCTGCTCGCGCTGGAGAGGCTGGCCGTGGCTTCGCCGTGGTCGCCGACGAAGTGCGCTCACTCTCGCAGCGCACCGGCAGCGCCACGGCGGAAATCCAGGACGTCATCGGTCGCCTGCAACAGGCGGCGCATCAGTCGGTACAGGCCATGCGCGCCCAGGTCGAACATGCCGAAGCCACTGCAGGCAAGGCCGAGGCCGCAGATGGTGCGCTGGACGAGATCGTCAGCGCCATTCGCACCATCGCCAGCATGGCCGAGCGCATCGCCGAGGCCACCGCGCAGCAGAGCGATGCGGTCAGCGAGATTCGCGAGCACGGTGAACGCATTCACCAACTGGGCGACGACAACCTCGGCCTGATCGCCAGCGGACGCAACGAAAGCGAGCGCCTGCTGCACCTGGGCAGCCAACTGCATAGCGCCGTACAGGCGTTTCGCGTTTAGCAGGCTGCGACATGGCAGCGCAGGCAGCAACCGCCCGGGAACTCGACAAGGCCGGCTGTCTCCAAGGTTCCGCTCATCCCAGGCATTCGACGCTCCGGCGCAGCGACGGCGATGCGGGTGGGCGCTTTCCGGTATCATGCCGCCACCTATCGCCGAGATATTCGCCCGATGTCACTGCGTCGACTGCTGCTTCCCCTGCTTCTGCTCTGCCTGAGCCTACCCGCCAGCGCCAACCTCTTCGATAAGCGCCCGGCCGCCTCGCCGCTTGGCGCGCCGCTGAATAACAGCAGCGACTTCCTACCGGTGCGCGAAGCCTTCAAGCTGAGCCTGGTGAGCAGCGATGCACAGGCAGTGACGCTGCGCTTCGTCGCGACCGAGGGCTATTACCTTTATCGCCACCGCCTCAACTTCAGCGTCGAGCCGGCCGATCTGGCGCTTGGCGACGCCGAATTGCCAGCAGGCGAGGCCAAGCACGATGAGTTCTTCGGCGATGTCGAGGTGTACTACGGCGTGCTGGATATCCGCCTGCCGCTGGAGAACCCAGACAACCGCCCGCTGCGCCTGCAGGTAGGCTACCAGGGCTGCGCCGACAAGGGCCTGTGCTACCCGCCAGAGACAGAGTTCATCGAGATCGGTGATATGCCAACCAGCACATGGACGTGGATGGATCTCGCACTTGCCTTTCTGGCAGGTCTCGGTTTGACGTTTACGCCTTGCGTGCTACCCATGCTCCCTATCCTGTCGGGCATTGTGCTACGCGGCCGCCCCAGCAATACACGGGGGCTTGTCTTATCTCTCGCCTATGTACTTCCAATGGCTGCCTGCTACGCCGTCTTGGGCGCATTGATGGGACTTTTTGGCGCCAGCCTTAATCTCCAGGCGATGCTGCAATCACCTTGGGTATTGGTACCGTTCGCCATGTTCTTTGCGATCTTTGCCATCGCGATGTTCGGCGCATTTGAATTGCGTCTACCGGCATTCATCCGAGATCGCCTTGATCATCGTGCAAGCCAGATGAGAGGAGGGACGATAACCGGAGCGGCGTCGCTGGGCGTGCTGTCCAGCCTGATCGTGTCACCTTGCATTACCGCGCCGCTGACCGGGCTGCTGCTGTATATCAGTACAACCGGCGACGCGCTCGGAGGTGGTCTGCAGCTATTTGCTCTAGGCCTTGGCATGGGCACCCCCTTAATTGTATTTGGAGCGGGCGGCGGTGCGCTGCTGCCTAAAGCCGGCACCTGGATGGTCACGGTACGCAATGCCTTCGGCGTACTGCTGCTGGCCGTTTCGGTATGGCTGCTCGAACGCGTGCTGCCGGGCAGCCTCAGCCTGGCTCTTTGGGGGCTGCTGGCTGGCGGCGTGGCGGTGTTCCTCGGGGCGCTGGAGTTTGGGCCCAAGACACATCGGCAGAAGCTCAGCCAGATCGCCGGCCTGGCGCTGTTGGTTTACGCGCTTGCCGCCTGGGTCGGTGCATTGCAGGGTGCGAGCGATCCGCTCAAGCCGCTCGGCCAGTTGCAGGCCGGCGCCAGCCAGAGCAGCGCCAAGAGCGGTGCCTGGCAAACCCTGAGTAGCCCCACCGAACTGGACGCCGCACTGGCCGAGGCCAAAGCCGCGGGTCAACCGCTGCTGCTGGACTGGTATGCCGACTGGTGCATCAGCTGCAAGGTCATCGAGCGTGAGGTATTCGGCAATGCCGAAGTCGGCAGCAAACTGGCCGGCTGGCGCCTGATCCGCTTCGATATCACCGAAAGCAACGCCGCCCAGCGCGCCCTGCTGGACCGTTACAAGCTGTTCGGCCCGCCAGCCATCCAGCTGTTCGCCGGCAATGGTGACGAATTACTCGATCTGCGTGTCGTAGGTGAGGTCAATGCCGCCACCTTCGCAGGGCGCCTGGATCAGGCCAGCAACCGCCAGGCAGGTCGTTGAACGCTGGCAACACGATCCTCGCCCGTTCTTTGCAAATGCTCCGGCAACGACCGAAACCAACGCTATAGTCATATTTCTGCCGCAAACAGCAGGCATCGTGTCGACTATTGCTGACATCGCGCAGCTGCGGCATAGTCCTGCGCAGCCCGAACAACAAGGAACGCGACCATGGCCACCCTACTGGTGCTACACGGCCCCAATCTGAATCTGCTGGGCACCCGCGAGCCCGACAAATATGGCGCCACCACCCTCGCCGAAATCAACCAGGATCTGGAGCAGCGCGCACGCGAGGCTGGCCATCATCTGCTGTACCTGCAGAGCAATGCCGAATACGAACTGATCGACCGCATTCACGCCGCAAAGGGTGAAGGCGTCGACTTTATCCTGATCAATCCTGCCGCTTTTACCCATACAAGCGTCGCATTACGTGACGCATTGCTGGCGGTGAGCATCCCATTCATCGAAGTGCACCTGTCCAACGTGCACAAGCGTGAACCTTTCCGCCATCACTCCTACTTCTCCGACGTTGCAGTAGGGGTGATCTGCGGCCTTGGCGCCAGCGGTTATCGGCTGGCCCTGGAAGCGGCACTCGAACAACTGACCGGGCGCGCCTGACGCGTAGCCTGGTAGACAAGTCCTACCTCACCTCTGGGAGTTGACCATTCATGGATATCCGTAAAGTCAAGAAACTGATCGAGCTGCTGGAAGAGTCCGGTATCGACGAGCTGGAGATCAAAGAGGGCGAAGAGTCCGTACGCATCAGCCGTCACAGCAAACAACCGGCCTATGCCCCGCAGCCGATGTACGCACCAGCACCAGCTCCGGTAGCAGCGCCTGTCGCCGCAGCCGCTCCGAGCGCTGAAGCCGCTCCGGCCGTCGCACCGAAGCTGAACGGCACCGTTGCTCGCTCGCCGATGGTCGGCACCTTCTACCGCGCTGCGTCGCCAACCTCGGCTAACTTCGTCGAAGTGGGTCAGACCGTGAAGAAAGGCGACATCCTCTGCATCGTCGAAGCGATGAAGATGATGAACCACATCGAAGCCGAAGCCAGCGGTGTGATCGAATCCATCCTGGTGGAAAACGGCCAGCCGGTTGAGTACGACCAACCCCTGTTCACCATCGTTTGATGCACGGGGAGCCTGCAATGCAGAAGCTGGAAAAAGTCCTTATCGCCAACCGTGGCGAAATCGCCCTGCGTATCCTGCGCGCCTGCAAGGAGCTGGGTATCAAGACGGTGGCCGTGCACTCCACCGCCGACCGCGAACTGATGCACTTGGGCCTGGCCGACGAGTCCGTCTGCATTGGTCCGGCACCTGGCGCACAGTCCTACCTGAACATCCCGGCAATCATCAGCGCCGCCGAGCTGACTGGTGCCACCGGCATCCACCCGGGCTACGGCTTCCTCGCCGAGAACGCCGACTTCGCCGAACAGGTGGAGAACTCCGGTTTCGCCTTCATCGGCCCGACCGCCAGCGTGATCCGCCTGATGGGCGACAAGGTGTCGGCCAAGAACGCCATGATCAAGTCCGGCGTACCGGTGGTTCCCGGCTCCGACGGTCCGCTGCCGGAAGACGAGGAAGACGCCCTGCGCATCGCCCGTGAAGTGGGCTACCCGGTGATCATCAAGGCCGCTGGTGGCGGCGGTGGTCGCGGCATGCGCGTGGTACACAAGGAAGAAGACCTGATCAAATCGGCCAAGCTGACCCGCACCGAAGCCGGTGCAGCGTTCGGCAACCCGATGGTCTATCTGGAAAAATTCCTCGGCAACCCGCGCCACGTGGAAGTCCAGGTGCTGTCCGACGGCCAGGGCAACGCGATTCACCTGTATGACCGTGACTGCTCGCTGCAGCGCCGTCACCAGAAGGTGATCGAAGAGGCTCCGGCCCCGCTGATCGACGAGAAGGCCCGCGCCGAAGTGCTCAAGCGCTGCGTCGATGCCTGTGTCGAGATTGGCTACCGTGGCGCCGGCACCTTCGAGTTCCTCTACGAAGACGGTCGTTTCTACTTCATCGAGATGAACACCCGCGTTCAGGTGGAGCACCCCGTCACCGAGATGGTCACTGGCATCGACATCGTCAAGGAGATGCTCAGCATCGCCGCTGGCAACCCGCTATCGATCAAGCAGGAAGACGTGAAGATCCTCGGTCACTCGGTCGAGTGCCGGATCAACGCCGAAGACCCGGACAACTTCATGCCCAGCCCAGGCAAGGTCAAGCATTTCCATGCTCCGGGCGGTAATGGTGTTCGCGTCGACTCGCACCTGTACAGCGGCTACAGCGTCCCGCCGCACTACGACTCGCTGATCGGCAAGCTGATCACCTTCGGCAAGGACCGCGACGAAGCCATGGCGCGCATGCGCAATGCCCTGGACGAGATCGTGGTCGACGGCATCAAGACCAACGTGCCACTGCACCGCGACCTGACCCGCGACAAGGGTTTCGTCAAAGGTGGCGTGAATATCCATTACCTGGAAAAGAAACTGGGTATGGACAAGCACTGAGTCCTGACTCGCTGCATAACAGGGGCTGCCTTCGGGCAGCCCCTGTCGTTTCAGCGGCCACGCTGGCATGCCGCCCGCCCGTTCCAGTAAGCTGCGCGGCCAAACCGTTCCACATGCTTTCGAGGTTTCTCATGCCCTGGTTACAAGTCCGTCTCGCCATCACACCTGAGCAGGCAGAAACCTACGAGGATGCCCTGCTGGAAGTCGGCGCCGTGTCGGTAACCTTCATGGATGCCGAAGATCAGCCGATCTTCGAGCCGGATCTGGGCACCACGCCGCTGTGGTCGAACACCCACCTGCTGGCCCTGTTCGAGGCCGACACCGACGAGGCCGCGCTGCTCGCCCACCTGCAACTGCTATGTGGCGGCGCATTGCCGGAACACCATATCGAGCGTATCGAGGATCAGGACTGGGAACGCAGCTGGATGGATGGCTTCCAGCCGATGCGCTTTGGCCAGCGCCTGTGGATCGTACCGAGCTGGCACGCTGCCCCGGAACCGGATGCGGTGAACCTGCTGCTCGATCCGGGCCTGGCCTTCGGCACCGGCACTCACCCGACCACCGCACTGTGCCTGGAATGGCTCGACGGCCAGACACTCGATAACTGCAGCGTGATCGACTTCGGTTGCGGCTCGGGCATCCTCGCCATCGCTGCCCTGCTGCTCGGCGCACCGCAGGCAGTGGGCACCGATATCGACCCGCAGGCCCTGGAAGCTTCGCGCGACAATGCCTCGCGAAACGGTATCGACCCTGCCCGCTTCCCGGTCTATCTGCCCGCCGACATGCCGCAACAGCCCGCCGACGTGGTCGTCGCCAACATTCTCGCCGGCCCGCTGGTTTCCCTGGCACCTCAGATCACCGCACTGGTCAAAGGCGGTGGACGCCTGGCGCTGTCGGGCATTCTCGCCGAACAGGCCGAGGAAGTCCGCGCCGCCTATGCAGGTGCGTTCGACCTCGACCCAACGGCGGTCAAGGACGGCTGGGTGCGCATCAGCGGCGTCAAGCGCTGAACCGCGCGCAGTCGTTGCGTTAGACTAGCTGCTTGGATTTTCCGGACCCGCGCATGAGCGAAAGCCACGTCACCCAGTGCCCCAATTGCCGTACCAGCTTCCGCGTCAGTCAGGCGCAGCTGGCTGCTGCCCATGGTGCCGTACGCTGCGGCGCCTGCCTGCACGTGTTCAACGCTGCCAAGCAACTGTTTGGCCCGCGTGCGAGCACACCTGCGCCAGCGGCAGCCAACGTGGTAAGCGCTCCGCTCAAGACCCAACCCGACACCAGCAAGCAGCCAGCGACCAAGCCCGCCGACGATACCCTGTGGATCCATGACGATCTCGACCTGGACAGCCTCGACCTCGATGAGGAACTGGCCAGACTGGAAGAGCAGGAACAACAGCTGTCACAACAGTTCCTCGCGCTGGAACAGGCGCCGCGCTATGCCGAGAACTTCGGCAGCCGGGCTACAGATGAACGCGAAGATACGCACGACGAAGCCTGGGCCGAAGCCCTGCTGCGCGACGAACCAGTCAAGCGCGAGCGCGGCAGCTTCGAACTGCAACCTACCGAGGAACAGCCAGAGCCCGCAGTTGCACCGGAGCCCAAAGCCGCCATTGAATTCACCCCCGTCACACCTCGCAAGCAGCAGCCCATCGCAGACGACCTCGACGAAGCCGACGAGCCGCGTCTGGGTGATCTCGATGACGAGCAGGACGAGCCGGAGCGACAAGACGAAGACCAGCGCACGGAACGTGAAGACCCCAAGGTAGCGCGTAACGAGCCGGGCCTGCGCGAGGAGCGCCTGTTCGAACTGGACGACGAGCCCTTGCAACTCGACTGGCGCCAGCCACAGGGCACGTCCTGGGGTCGCGTGTTCGGCTGGGGCCTGCTCAATCTGCTGGCGGTGGGCGGCCTGCTGGCGCAGTACGCGACCTACAACTTCGACGAACTGGCACGCCAGGACCGTTATCGCCCCTGGTTCGAACAGCTGTGCCCGAACATCGGTTGCAGCCTGCCGTCGAAAGTCGACATCAGCCAGATTCGCAGCAGCAACCTGGTAGTGCGCAGCCACCCGGAGTTCTCCGGCGCGCTGATCGTCGACGCCATCCTCTATAACCGCGCCTCCTTCGCCCAGCCCTTCCCTCTGCTGGAGATGCGCTTCGCCGACCTGGGCGGCCAACTGGTCGCCAGTCGTCGCTTCAAACCCAGCGAGTACCTTGCTGGCGAGCTGGCCGGGCAGAGCGAAATGCCGCCGCAGACGCCCATTCACATCTCCCTGGACATCCTCGACCCGGGCACGCGCGCGGTTAACTACAGCCTCAGCTTCCATTCCCCCGAGTAGCCTGAAGGGGCCGCGACCCGTGATCGCAGGCCCTTTATCTAACTACTGGCGATAAGCCCATAGCTGTTCAGAATTTGTTCAAAACGACCTTTATCCGGTCATCCAGAGCGGGTATCATGCCCACCCTTTCGCGAGCACCGAACCACCATCGTTTCCCCTGAGGACACAGTGGAGGCCAGGTGTTGATCGCCCTTTGTCTCAACTGCGCACCAACAAGCAGGGACGCCCCATGTCGGCCCCACGTATTGGCCCCTACACATTGCCCAATCGGTTGATCCTGGCTCCCATGGCCGGCGTCACCGATCATCCGTTCCGCCAGCTGTGCCGCCGTCTCGGCGCTGGCCTGGTGGTGTCGGAGATGGTCACCAGCGATGTGCGCCTGTGGAACAGCCGCAAGTCCAGCCTGCGTTTGATGCACGCCGGTGATCCCGAGCCGCGTTCGGTACAGATCGCCGGCGGCGACCCGCAGATGATGGCCGACGCCGCGCGCAAGAACGTCGAGTTGGGCGCGCAGATCATCGATATCAACATGGGTTGCCCGGCCAAGAAGGTCTGCAACAAGGCCGCCGGCTCCGCGCTGCTGCGTGACGAGCCCTTGGTACGTGAAATCCTCGATGCAGTGGTCGGTGCGGTCGACGTACCGGTCACCCTGAAAATCCGTACCGGCTGGGACAGACAAAACAAAAACGGCATTACAGTAGCGAAAATCGCCGAAGACGCCGGCATTTCTGCGCTCTCCGTCCACGGCCGCACACGCGCCGACCTGTACACCGGCGAGGCCGAGTACGACACCATCGCCGCCATCAAGCAGGCAATATCAATTCCGGTGTTCGCCAACGGCGACATCGACTCCCCACAAAAAGCCAAGGCCGTGCTCGACGCCACCGGCGCCGACGCCCTGCTCATTGGCCGTGCCGCCCAGGGGCGGCCATGGATATTCCGTGAAATCGAGCACTACCTGCGTACCGGCGAAACCCTGCCGGCACCGAGCCTGCTCGAAGTGGAACGCATCCTGCTGGAACACCTGGCCGCACTGCACGCCTTCTACGGCGAATTGATGGGCGTACGCATCGCCCGCAAGCATGTCGGCTGGTATCTCGCAACCCTGCCGGGCGCCAGGGAGTTTCGCGCCCAATTCAACCGTCTGGACAGTACGGACGCACAGTGCGCCAACGTTCGCGAGTTCTTCAGCGAACGGCATAACGATGGAAACGAGGTGGCCGCATGACGTTGATGACAGAGACCCTAGTGAGTGGAATTGCACCCGTGAGTGACAACACCAGCCTTAAACAGCACCTGAACACGCCGAGCGAAGAGGGCCAGACCCTGCGCGGCGCCGTGGAGAAGGCGCTGCACAATTACTTCGCCCACCTCGAAGGCGCGGACGTCACCGACGTGTACAACCTGGTGCTCACCGAAGTAGAAGCGCCGCTGCTGGAAACCGTCATGAATCACGTGAAAGGTAACCAGACCAAGGCTTCCGAGTTGCTCGGCCTGAACCGTGGCACGCTGCGCAAGAAGCTCAAGCAGTACGATCTGCTGTAACCCCGAACTCCCGAAAAGGGCGGCCCGCATGAGCCGCCTTTTTTGCTGATATCCCCGCTCTGATGGATAGTGAAATGACCGACCAGACCACCCTTCTGCCCGTGCGCCGCGCGCTGATCAGCGTTTCCGACAAGACTGGCGTCCTCGAATTCGCTCGCGAACTGGCCGCCCTCGGTGTCGAGATTCTCTCCACCGGCGGCACCTACAAGCTGCTCAAGGACAACGGCGTAGCCGCGGTGGAAGTGGCTGACTACACCGGTTTCCCGGAGATGATGGACGGCCGCGTGAAGACTCTGCACCCGAAGATTCACGGCGGCATCCTCGGCCGTCGCGCCCTGGACGGCGCGGTGATGGACGAGCACGGCATCAAGCCGATCGACCTGGTGGCGGTCAACCTCTATCCCTTCGAAGCCACCGTGGCCAAGCCTGATTGCGACCTGGCCGACGCCATCGAGAACATCGACATTGGCGGCCCGACCATGGTCCGCAGCGCGGCGAAGAACCACAAAGACGTGGCCATCGTGGTCAACACCGGCGACTACGCAGGCATCGTCGCCTCCCTCAAGGCCGGCGGCCTGAGCTACGCCCAGCGCTTCGACCTGGCCCTGAAGGCCTTCGAACACACCGCCGCCTATGACGGCATGATCGCCAACTACCTGGGCACCATCGACCAGGCGGCGAACACCCTGTCCACCGAAGGCCGTGGCGCCTTCCCGCGCACCTTCAACAGCCAGTTCGTCAAGGCGCAGGAAATGCGCTACGGCGAGAACCCGCACCAGAGCGCGGCGTTCTACGTCGAGGCGAAGAAGGGCGAAGCCAGCGTTTCCACCGCCGTGCAACTGCAAGGCAAGGAACTGTCGTTCAACAACGTCGCCGACACCGACGCCGCGCTGGAATGCGTGAAGAGCTTCGTCAAGCCGGCCTGCGTGATCGTCAAGCACGCCAACCCGTGCGGCGTGGCCGTGGTACCGGAAGACGAAGGCGGCATCCGCAAGGCCTACGACCTGGCCTACGCCACCGACACCGAGTCGGCCTTCGGCGGCATCATCGCCTTCAACCGCGAACTGGACGGTGAAACCGCCAAAGCCATCGTCGAGCGTCAGTTCGTCGAAGTGATCATCGCCCCGAAAATCAGCGCTGCCGCTCGTGAAGTGGTGGCAGCCAAGGCCAACGTGCGCCTGCTCGAATGCGGCGAATGGCCGGCCGAGCGCGCTGCGGGCTGGGACTTCAAGCGCGTCAATGGCGGCCTGCTGGTGCAGAGCCGCGACATCGGCATGATCAAGGCAGAAGACTTGAAGATCGTCACCCAGCGCGCGCCGAGCGAGCAGGAAATCCATGACCTGATCTTCGCCTGGAAAGTGGCCAAGTTCGTCAAATCCAACGCCATCGTCTACGCCAAGAACCGTCAGACCGTCGGCGTCGGCGCCGGCCAGATGAGCCGCGTCAACTCCGCCCGCATCGCTGGCATCAAGGCTGAGCACGCTGGCCTGCCGGTACCGGGCGCGGTGATGGCCTCGGACGCCTTCTTCCCCTTCCGCGACGGCATCGACAACGCTGCCAAGGCCGGCATCACCGCGGTGATCCAACCGGGTGGTTCGATGCGTGACAACGAAGTGATCGCGGCTGCCGATGAAGCCGGTATCGCGATGGTGTTCACTTCGATGCGTCACTTCCGCCATTGATTGGCTGGTGGATGGCTTCGGCCATCCACCCTACGCCAACCTTATTTCGTAGGGTGGATAGCGCTTTTCCTATCCACCAAACGGGCCACCGGCCCGCCTCCATTGGGAGAGACTTATGAACGTATTGATCATCGGCAGCGGCGGTCGTGAACACGCCCTGGCCTGGAAAGTGGCGCAGGACAAGCGCGTCGAGAAGGTTTTCATCGCCCCGGGCAACGCTGGCACTGCCACCGAAGCCAAATGCGAGAACGTCGCCATCGACGTACTGGCCATCGAACAGCTGGCCGACTTCGCCGAGAAGAACGTGCAGCTGACCATCGTCGGCCCGGAAGCGCCGCTGGTCAAAGGCGTGGTCGATCTGTTCCGCACACGCAAGCTGGACATTTTCGGCCCAACCGCTGCCGCCGCCCAACTCGAAGGCTCCAAAGCCTTCACCAAGGATTTCCTGGCCCGCCACAAGATTCCGACTGCCGACTACCAGAACTTCACCGAGATCGAGCCGGCGCTGGCTTACCTGCGTGAGAAAGGCGCACCGATCGTGATCAAGGCCGATGGCCTGGCCGCAGGCAAGGGCGTGATCGTCGCCATGACCCTGCAGGAAGCCGAAGACGCGGTGCGCGACATGCTCGCCGGCAATGCCTTCGGCGACGCCGGTTCGCGCGTGGTGATCGAAGAGTTCCTCGACGGCGAAGAAGCCAGCTTTATCGTCATGGTCGATGGCGAGAACGTGCTGCCGATGGCCACCAGCCAGGACCACAAGCGCGTTGGCGACGGCGACAGCGGCCCGAATACCGGTGGCATGGGCGCGTATTCGCCTGCGCCGGTGGTCACCGCCGAGGTGCACAAGCGCGTGATGGACGAGGTGATCTACCCGACCGTGCGCGGCATGGCCAGCGAAGGCAACGTCTACACCGGCTTCCTCTATGCCGGTCTGATGATCGACAAGGCTGGCAAGCCCAAGGTCATCGAGTTCAACTGCCGCTTCGGCGACCCGGAAACCCAGCCGATCATGTGCCGCCTGGAAAGCTCCCTGGTGCTGCTGGTCGAGGCCGCACTGGCCAAGGCCCTGGACAAGGTCGAAGCCACCTGGGACCCACGTCCGACCGTGGGCGTGGTACTGGCTGCCGGTGGCTACCCGGGCGACTACGCCAAGGGCGACGTCATCATCGGTCTGGATGAAGCCGCCAAGCTCGACGGCAAGGTGTTCCACGCCGGTACCGCACTGAAGGACGGCCAGATCGTCACCGCCGGCGGCCGGGTTCTGTGCGCCACCGCCATCGGCGCCAGCGTTGCCGATGCCCAGCAGCAGGCCTACCGCCTGACCGAGAAGATTCGTTGGAATGGCATGTTCCATCGTAACGACATCGGCTATCGGGCCATCGCCCGCGAGCGCGGCGAGAGCTGATGGTTTGAGCGAAAATGCGGCACAAACAAGGCAAAATCGCTGTTTGTGCCGTATTCGCTCGAGCAAATGCTTGGCTATAATCCGGCCACTCATTTAGAAGGATTTTGCCCGTGCGCCGGCTCAGGATTGCCATCGGACTACTCGCCAGCTTGCTGTTGCTTGGCCTTGCCCTGACAGCCACGGCGAACACAGCCCCTACCGGCACGCACAGCTGGTCCTATCTGGTCGACGCCAGCGCCCGCCTGGGCCTCGAAGAAGTCCGCGCCCAGCGCCAGCAGTTCAAACCCCTCAGCAAACAGTCCTTTACTTTCCCGCCCAGTGATCACGCTGTCTGGCTTCGTGCGGAGTTAGCACCGCAGCAGCAACCCGCCTGGCTGTGGATCTTTTCACCACGGGTGCAGTACCTCGATTACTACCTGCTGAGAGACGGTGTGCTGGAGCAGAACCTGCACACCGGCGAGGCCATGCCGCTGGATTCGCGACCGCTGCCGTCGCGCTTCTACCTGATGCCGTTGCCAAATGACGACCAGGCCCGCGTCGCCTATGTCCGCCTGACCTCCAACCACCCGCTGATGACCTGGTTCAAGGTCATGGATCAGGCCGAGCTGGTCAGCCTGGAAAAGCCCGCCTACCTCTATGGCATGCTGTTCGGCGCCCTGCTGCTGCTGACCTTGTACAACCTCATCCGCTTCATCTACAGTCGCAGCGCCAGTGGCCTGTGGCTGGCCGGGGTGAACATCGGCCTGGCCGTGTGCTCCTCGGCCAACCTCGGCATCTTCGCCCAATGGCTGCCCAGCCTGGGCTACAACCAGTCCCTGATCGCCGACCTCTCTGCCCTGTTCGCCGCCTTCAGCGCCCTGGCCTTTGGCCTAAGCTTCATGCACGGCACGCCAGTACAGCACAGCCCCCTGAACCGTCTGCTGCGGGGTAATGCCCTACTGCTCCTGACCTATGCGCTGTGCATCGTCGTCACCGGTCTGTTCTGGTACAGCTCGCTGGTCTACCTGCTGGTGGCTCTGAGCGCGATCAACCTGCTGCTGGTGAGCGGCCTGCACTGGCGCGCCGGTTACCAGCCGGCACGCCTGATCGCCTTGGGCATGCTGGTGTTCAATATGGGCTTCGGTTTCTTCGTGCCGGTGCTGCTCGGCTTCGATCAGCTCAATCCGGGCTGGCTGGTGCTGGGCGTATTCAGCGTTGCCACTCTGGCCGGCCTGATCCTCAGCGTGTCGCTGACCGAGCGGCAGCGGCAGATCCAGCGCGACACCCTGCAGGAAAGCACCGCCCTGGCTGCCAGCAGTGCCGAACTCAAGGCCAAGGCGGAATTCCTGGCCAAGATCAGCCACGAGATCCGCACGCCGATGAATGGCGTGCTGGGCATGACCGAGTTGCTGCTGGGCACGCCGCTGTCGGCCAAGCAGCGCGACTACGTGCAGACCATCCACAGCTCGGGCAACGAGCTGCTTACCCTGATCAACGAAATCCTCGACATTTCCAAGCTCGAATCCGGGCAGATCGAACTGGACGACGTGCAGTTCGATCTCGGCGCACTGATCGAAGACTGCCTCGACATCTTCCGAGCCAAAGCAGAGCAACAGCGCGTGGAGCTGATCAGCTTCATCCAGCCGCAGGTACCACGGGTGATCAGCGGCGACCCAACGCGCTTGCGCCAGGCACTGTTGAGCCTGCTGGACAACGCCTTCAAGCAGACCGACGAGGGCGAGATCCTGCTGGTTGCGGCGCTGGACAGCAGCGACGGCCAACACCGCCTGCGCGTCGCCGTACAGGACAGCGGTCGCCCACTGCTGCCAGAGGAACGCGACGCCCTGCTCAACGCCGAACTGCAGAGCCGCGACTTCCTCTCCGCCACCCGCCTGGGCGGGCGCCTCGGCCTGATCATCGCGCGCCAACTGGTACGTCTGATGGGCGGCGAGTTCGGCATCCAGGGCAGCGGCAACCAGGGCACAACCCTGTGGCTGACCCTGCCGCTGGACGCGGCCCGCCTGGAACAACCGGAAGCCGACCTCGACAGCCCGTTGCAGGGCGCGCGCCTGCTGGTAGTGGACGACAACGACACCTGCCGCAAGGTGCTGATGCAGCAATGCAACGCCTGGGGCATGCAGGTCAGCGCAGTGCCCTCCGGCAAGGAAGCCCTGGCGCTGCTGCGCACCAAGGCGCACATGCGCGAATACTTCGACGCAGTGCTGCTCGACCAGGATATGCCCGGCATGACCGGCATGCAGCTGGCCGCCAAGATCAAGGAAGATCCGAGCCTCAACCACGACATTCTGATCATCATGCTCACCGGCATCAGCAACGCGCCGAGCAAGGTGATCGCACGCAACGCCGGGATCAAGCGCATCCTGGCCAAGCCGGTGGCCGGCTACACGCTCAAGACCACCCTGGCCGACGAACTGGCCCAGCGCCCCAACGACACTCCCGCCCAGGCAGCGCCAACTCCAGTGAGTACGCCGCTGAACGTGCCGGCCGACTTCCGCATTCTGGTGGCCGAAGACAACAGCATCTCGACCAAGGTGATTCGCGGCATGCTCGGCAAGCTCAACCTCAAGCCGGACACCGCCAGCAACGGCGAGGAAGCCCTCAGCGCGATGAAAGCGCAGCCCTACGACCTGGTGCTGATGGACTGCGAGATGCCGGTGCTCGACGGTTTCTCCGCCACCGAACAGCTGCGCGCCTGGGAAAAGAGCGAGAAACGCCCGCGTACACCGGTGGTAGCACTGACCGCGCATATCCTCAGCGAACACAAGGAACGCGCGCGCGCTGTGGGCATGGACGGCCACATGTCCAAGCCAGTGGAGCTGTCACAACTGCGCGAGCTGATCGAGCACTGGATCGCCGAGCGCGAGCTGCGCCGCCAGCGTGATGCGCTGCCACACTGATAGTCTTCTTTACCTTTACTGCCTTTCTGCGAGCCTGCCACCATGGCGTCCGAGTTGTTCAGCCTGTACCTGAAGATGCTGGTGCTCTACAGCCCCTTCTTCGTCCTCTCCTGCTTCATTGGCCTGAGCCGCGGCTACACCCTCAAGGAGCGCAAGCGCCTGGCCTGGAAGGTGGCGCTGGCCACGCTGATCGCCAGCGTGCTGCTGTACCTGTTCGGCAAGCACATCTTCACCCTGTTCGGCATCACCATCGACGCCTTCCGTATCGGCGCGGGCTCGGTGCTGTTCATCTCCGCCCTCGGCATGGCCCAGGGCAAATCGGCGGTGCAGAGCGATAACGTGCAGCAGGACGTGACCATCGTACCGCTGACCATCCCCATCACCGTCGGCCCCGGCACCATCGGCGCCCTGCTGCTGATGGGCGCCAGCCAGCCGCACTGGGACGACAAGCTGGTGGCCGTGGCAGCGATCTTCCTCGCCAGCCTCACCGTGGGCGTGGTGCTGTACCTGTCCAACCAGTTCGAGCGCCTGCTCGGCGACCAGGGCCTGCAGATCGTCAGCCGGTTGATGGGCCTGTTCGTCTGCGCCCTGGCCGCGCAGATCATCTTTACCGGGGTGAAGAACTACCTGGTGCCTTGAGGCGGCGAGCTTCGAGCCCTCGGTGCGCACGGCGCACCCTACCCCTCTCGATACCGTAGGGTGCGCTGTGCGCACCGCCAGCGCCGAAGAGCCTGCACCATTCGCTTGCAGGCCAGCCCCACCTCGGTGCAACGCCTCTCGCCAAAGCCCCTGCCGCTGCCCTGAAATCCCCGAAAATAAAGGCCTGCGCCAAACTGGCACCGTCATTGCTCTAGCGATTCCAACTTGGATACAAGATGGAATCTCGAAGCATGTCCAACGCACCTATCGCTTTCACCCTCGCGCAGTGGCAACAGGCCTACCGTGACGGCCAATCCCCTGCAGAACTACTACACGCCCTGCGCCTGGAACTGCGCACCGATGACAGCGCCTGGATCGCCCTGGCCAGCGAAGCTCAACTCAATATTCAACTCGATGCCCTGGCCAGCTCGCTGGAAAGTGCAGCCGGCGATCTGAGCAAGCTGCCGCTGTACGGCGTGCCCTTCGCCATCAAGGACAATATCGACGCCGCCGGCTGGCCCACCACGGCCGCCTGCCCCGAGTTCGCCTACAGCGCCGAAGTCGACGCCACCGTGGTCGCGCGCCTGCGCGCCGCCGGGGCCATCCTCATTGGCAAGACCAACCTCGACCAGTTCGCCACCGGCCTGGTCGGCACCCGTTCGCCTCACGGCGCGGTGCCCAACAGCTTCAACCCCGATTACGTCAGCGGCGGCTCCAGCTCCGGTTCGGCCAGCGTAGTCGCGCGCGGTCTGGTGCCCTTCTCGCTGGGCACCGACACCGCGGGTTCGGGCCGCGTGCCAGCTGGTTTCAACAATATCGTCGGGCTCAAGCCGACCAAGGGCTGGCTGCCCAATACCGGCCTGGTGCCGGCCTGCCGCACGGTCGACTGTATCTCGGTGTTCGCCCTGACCGTCAGCGACGCCCTGACCGTAGCCAATATCGCCGGTGGCTATGACGCCGCCGACGCCTACAGCCGCAAGAACCCGAACAGCGCCAAGGTCGGCATGCCGGCCAAGCCGCACCTGGCCGTGCCGGCCAACCCCGAGTTCTTCGGCGACAGCCAGAACCAGGCCGTCTATGAGGCCGCACTGGGCAAACTGCGCGAACTGGGCGCCGAGCTGGTGGAGATCGATTTCGCCCCCTTCCAGCAACTGGCCGAGCAGCTTTACTACGGCCCCTGGGTCGCCGAACGCACCGTCGCGGTAGAAGGCGTGAACCCCGAACACATCAACCCGGTGGTGCGCGGCATCGTCGAAAACGGTCACAAGTACAGCGCCTGCGACGCCTACAAGGCCGAGTACATTCGCGCCGAGCTGAGCCGTGTCATCAACGACGCCCTGGCCGGCTTCGACGCCATGGTGGTGCCGACTTCGCCAACCATCCGCACCCTGGCCGAGATGGAGGCCGAACCGGTACTGTTCAACAGCCAGTTCGGCACCTACACCAACTTCACCAACCTTGCCGACCTGTCTGCCCTGGCCGTGCCGGCAGGGCTGCGTGCCGACGGTCTGCCAGCCGGCATCACCCTGCTCGCCCCGGCCTGGCATGACCAGGCACTGGCCGCCTTCGGTCAACGCTGGCAGCAGGCCGTCAATCTGCCGCTGGGCGCCACCGGCAAACCGCTGCCAGCGCAAACCGCCAGTGACAAGCCGGCGCCAGGTTGCATCCGTGTTGCGGTGGTCGGCGCGCATCTGACTGGCATGCCGCTGAACTTCCAGCTCACCACGCGTGATGCGGTGCTGGTGGAGCAAACCACCAGCGCCGCGCATTACCGCCTCTACGCCCTGCCCGGCACCGTGCCGCCCAAGCCGGGCCTGGCACGGGTCACCGAGGACGGCGCGGCGATCATCGTCGAGATGTGGGACGTACCGCAGGCGCGCTTCGGCGAGTTCGTCGCCGAGATCCCGCCACCGCTCGGTATCGGCAACCTGGAGTTGGCCGACGGCCGCTGGGTCAAGGGCTTTATCTGCGAGCCCTACGCACTGAATGGCGCGCGTGACATCACCAGCTTTGGTGGCTGGCGCGCCTTTATCGCCGAAACCAAGAAGTGAATGGCAGGGAGAAGGGTGGCATGTATGCCCCCTCTCCCTAGCCCTCTCCCCAAAGGGAGAGGGAACAGTTCAGCGCCTGCGCGCATATGCGTGCGGCAAGCCAGGAGGCCGCAACAGATGTTCCATACCGTACTGATCGCCAACCGTGGCGAGATCGCCGTCAGAGCCATCCGCACGCTCAAGCGCCTGGGCGTGAAAAGCGTCGCCGTCTACTCTGACGCCGACCGCAATGCCCAGCACGTACGCGACGCCGATATCGCCATCGCCCTGGGCGGCGACAAGCCGGCTGACAGCTATCTGCGTATCGACAAGATTCTCGCCGCCGCGCAGCAAACCGGCGCCCAGGCGATCTACCCTGGCTACGGCTTTCTCTCGGAAAGCGCCGAGTTCGCCGATGCCTGTGAAGCAGCCGGCATTGCCTTCGTTGGCCCAACCGGCGAGCAGATTCGCGAGTTCGGCCTCAAGCACAGAGCCCGCGAATTGGCCGCCCAGGCCCAGGTGCCGATGGCGCCGGGTACCGGCCTGCTGCAAAGCCTGGAAGAAGCGCTGAGCGCCGCCGACAGCATCGGCTACCCGGTGATGCTCAAGACCACCGCAGGCGGTGGCGGCATCGGTCTGACCCGTTGCAGCGACGCCGCCGCACTGGAAAGCGCCTATGAAAGCGTCAAGCGCATGGGCGAGCAATTCTTCAGCGATGCCGGGGTGTTCCTCGAGCGTTTCGTCGATCAGGCGCGACATGTCGAGGTGCAGATTTTCGGCGACGGCCATGGCCGCGTCGCCGCCCTCGGCGAGCGCGACTGCTCGCTGCAGCGACGCAACCAGAAGGTGGTCGAGGAAACCCCGGCGCCGAACCTACCGCAGGCCACCCGCGAGCGCCTGCACGCCGCTGCCGTACAGCTCGGCGAGTCGGTTAAATACCGTAGCGCCGGCACCGTGGAGTTCATCTACGACGCCGCTCGCGACGATTTCTACTTTCTCGAAGTGAACACCCGTCTGCAGGTCGAGCACCCGGTCACCGAGATGGTCACCGGCCTGGATATGATCGAGTGCATGCTGCGGGTGGCCGCAGGCGATGCGCTGGACTGGCCTGCACTCGACCGCGTACCGCAAGGCGCCGCCATCGAGGTGCGGATCTACGCCGAAGACCCGCTGAAAAACTTCCAGCCCAGCCCGGGCGTGCTCACCGACGTGCACTTCCCGGACGACGTGCGCGTCGACGGCTGGGTCAGCACCGGCAGCGAGGTTTCAGCCTTCTACGACCCGATGATCGCCAAGCTGATCGTCCATGCTGCTACTCGTGACGAAGCCATCGCCAAGCTGCAAAAAGCCTTGGGAGAAACCCGCCTGCACGGCATCGCCAGCAACCTCGATTACCTGCGCCAGGTGGTGGCCGACGAGCGTTTCGCCCAAGGCGAAGTGTGGACGCGTCTGCTCGACAGCTTCACCTTCAAGGCCAGCGTCATCGAAGTGCTGGAGCCCGGCACCTACTCCAGTGTGCAGGACTATCCTGGCCGCCTGGGTTACTGGGATATCGGCGTGCCGCCATCCGGGCCGATGGATGATTTCGCCTTCCGCCTGGCCAACCGTATCGTCGGCAACGCGGCCGCAGCCGCCGGCCTGGAATTTACCCTGCAAGGCCCGACGCTGCGCTTTCACAGCGATGCACTGATCGCCCTGACCGGCGCCGACTGCCCGGCCACCCTGGACGATGCGCCGGTGGCCTACTGGCAACCGATTGAGGTCAAGGCCGGTCAGGTGCTCAAGCTGGGCCGCGCGGTCAGCGGCTGCCGCACCTATCTGGCCGTGCGCAACGGCCTGGACGTGCCGCTGTATCTGGGCAGCCGCTCCACCTTCGCCCTTGGCCAGTTCGGCGGGCATGCCGGGCGCACCCTGCGTACCGCCGACATGTTGGCCATCTCCCAGCCCGAGTTGCCGGCCTGCACCACCCCCGCGCCGGTCGCGCCGCCGCAGGCGGCGCACCCGAGCCTGATCCCCAGCTATGGCACCACCTGGAACATCGGCGTGCTCTATGGCCCGCACGGTGCGCCGGACTTCTTCACCGCTGAAGCCATCGAGGAATTCTTCGCCGCCGAGTGGGAGGTGCATTACAACTCCAACCGCCTCGGCGTACGCCTGAGCGGCCCGAAACCGAGCTGGGCACGGGCCGACGGCGGCGAAGCCGGCCTGCATCCGTCCAACGTGCATGACTGCGAATACGCCATCGGTGCGATCAACTTCACCGGCGACTTCCCGGTGATCCTGACCAAGGACGGCCCCAGCCTCGGCGGCTTCGTCTGCCCGGTGACCATCGCCAAAGCCGAGCTGTGGAAGGTCGGTCAGGTCAAGCCTGGCGACAAGCTGCGCTTTCACCCCATCGGTTTCCAGCAGGCGCAGAGCCTGGAGCAGGCGCAACTGGGCAGCATCGAGGCACTGGCGGCGATCAGCGCAGTGACCCTACCGGCGCCGTCGCTGCAACCGGACGCCACCGTTTCCGCCACCGTGCTGGCCGAGCTGCCCGCTGAAGGCAGCCGCCCGCGTGCGGTGTATCGCCAGGCCGGCGACGCCTACATCCTGCTGGAATATGGCGACAACGTGCTGGATCTGGCCCTGCGACTGCGCGTGCATCTGCTGATGGAGGCACTCAAGGCCGAGCCGCTGCGCGGCCTGGAAGAGCTCGCCCCCGGCGTGCGTTCGCTGCAACTGCGCTACGACAGCCGCGTGCTGCACCAGCGCACCCTGCTCGACCACCTGCTGCGCCTGGAGCGCCAGCTCGGTGATGTCGCCGAGCTCAAGGTGCCGACCCGGATCGTCCATCTGCCCATGGCCTTCGAGGACAGCGCAACGCTGACCGCCGTCGAACGCTACCGCGAAACCGTACGCAGCGAGGCGCCCTGGCTGCCGAACAACGTCGACTTCATCCAGCGCGCCAATGGCCTGGACAGCCGCGAACAGGTTCGCGACATTCTGTTCGACGCCAGCTATCTGATCCTCGGCCTCGGCGACGTCTACCTCGACGCGCCCTGCGCCGTGCCGCTGGACCCGCGTCATCGCCTGCTCAGCTCCAAGTACAACCCGGCGCGCACCTTCACTGCCGAGGGCACCGTGGGCATCGGCGGCATGTACATGTGCATCTACGGCATGGACTCACCCGGCGGTTATCAACTGGTCGGTCGCACCCTGCCGATCTGGAACAAGTACGTGAAGAACGCCCAGTTCGAAAATGGCCAGCCCTGGTTGCTGCGCTTCTTCGATCAGGTGCGCTTCTATCCGGTCAGCGAGGCCGAGCTGGATGAATTCCGCGAAGCCTTCCGCGAGGGCCGCGCGCAGATTCGCATCGAGCAAAGCGAGTTCGACTTTGCCGCCTACAACCGTTTCATCGCCGACAACGCGGCTGATATCGAAGCCTTCCAGAGCCGGCAGAAAGCCGCCTTCAACGCCGAAGTCGAGCTGTGGAAGGACGACGATCCGAGCGCCGCACAGGCGCTGGGCACCAACACTGATGACGACGCCGATCTGGACGGCCATCTGGTCGCCGCCGAGATGAGCGGCAGCGTGTGGAAGGTACTGGTAGAGCCCGGCCAGCATGTTGAGGCCGGCACCCCGCTGCTGGTGGTCGAGGCGATGAAGATGGAACTGGCGGTAACCGCGCCGGTGGCCGGTACGGTCAAATCGCTGCGTTGCGCCCCCGGCAAAGCGGTTACGCCGGGCGATGCCCTGCTTCTGCTGACCCCGAGCGAGGCGGCCTGAGATGCAACTGGTCAGCCCGGCCAAGCGCGGCAAGGAGCGCCCGGAGAATCTCGCCGAGCGCATCTACCTGCAGCTCAAGGACGACATCTTCGAGTTCCGCCTGCTGCCCGGTGATCGCTTCAGCGAGGGCGAGATCGCCGAACGCATGGCCGTCAGCCGCACGCCGGTGCGCCAGGCGCTGTATCGCCTGGAGCGCGAGGGCTATCTGGAGGTGTATTTCCGCAGCGGCTGGCAGGTCAAGCCGTTCGACTTCGCCCACTTCGAGGAGCTGTACGAGGTACGCATCGTCCTCGAACTGGAGGCGGTCAAGCGCCTGTGCGAACGCCCCAATGAGGAGCTGCCGGATGCACTGGAACAGCTACGCCGCACCTGGATGGTGCAACCGGAGGAGCGCCTGCAGGACGGTCGCGAAGTCTCGCGTCTGGATGAACGTTTTCACTGCCAGTTGGTGGAGGCCGCCGGCAATCGCGAGATGGCCCGCCTGCACGCCGAAGTCAGCGAAAAGATCCGAATTATCAGGCGCCTGGACTTCACCCAGGGGCCGCGCGTGGAGCTCACCTATGAGGAACACGCACGCATCCTCGGCGCGATCCTGTCGCGTCGCTGCGAAGAGGCACAGCTATTGCTCAAGACCCATATAGAGGTCAGCAAAGCGGAAGTGCGCAAGATCACCCTGCACATGCTGCACAGCGCCCGGCAACGGGCACTGCCGGCGCAAGGGTGACGTAATGACCTTTGAATCACTGCCACCAATAAAAACGCTGTCCACTTAATCACGATTGTGAATGGAGATCGCACCATGCAACGTCGCAGCCTGATCAAGGCCTTTACCCTTTCCGCTTCCATCGCCGCCATGGGCCTGAGCTGGTCCATCCAGGCCGCCGAGACCATCAAGGTCGGCGTCCTGCACTCGCTGTCCGGCACCATGGCCATTTCCGAAACCTCGCTGAAAGACATGGCGCTGATGACCATCGACGAGATCAACGCCAAAGGCGGTGTACTCGGCAAGCAACTCGAAGCAGTGGTGGTCGACCCGGCGTCGAACTGGCCTCTGTTCGCCGAGCGTGGCCGTCAGTTGCTGACCCAGGACAAGGTCGCGGTGACCTTCGGCTGCTGGACCTCGGTATCGCGCAAATCCGTGCTGCCGGTCTATGAAGAGCTCAACGGCCTGCTGTTCTACCCGGTGCAGTACGAAGGCGAAGAGATGTCGCCGAACGTGTTCTACACCGGTGCAGCGCCAAACCAGCAGGCGATCCCGGCGGTGGAATACCTGCTCAGCGAAGACGGCGGCGCCGCCAAGCGTTTCTTCCTGCTCGGCACCGACTACGTCTACCCGCGCACCACCAACAAGATTCTGCGCGCCTTCCTCAACAGCAAGGGCATCGCCGACAAGGACATCGAAGAGGTCTACACCCCCTTCGGTCATAGCGACTATCAAACCATCGTCGCCAACATCAAGAAGTTCTCCGCTGGCGGCAAGACTGCTGTGGTCTCCACTGTGAACGGCGACTCCAACGTGCCGTTCTACAAGGAACTGGCCAACCAGGGTCTGGAAGCCACCGAAGTGCCGGTGGTGGCCTTCTCCGTGGGTGAAGAAGAACTGCGCGGCATCGACACCAAGCCGCTGGTCGGCCACCTGGCGGCCTGGAACTACTTCCAGTCCGTGGAGAACCCGGTCAACGAGAAGTTCGTCGCCGACTGGAAGGCCTACGCCAAGGCCAAGAAGCTGCCAAACGCCGACACCGTGGTGACCAACGACCCGATGGAAGCGACCTACGTGGGCATCCACATGTGGGCGCAGGCCGTCGAGAAAGCCGGCACCACCGACGTCGACAAGGTGCGTGAAGCCATGGCTGGCCAGGAGTTCGCGGCGCCGAGCGGCTTCACCCTGAAGATGGACGAGAAGAACCACCACCTGCACAAGCCGGTGATGATCGGCGAGATTCAGGATGACGGTCAGTTCTCCGTGGTCTGGGAAACCGACGGCCCGATCCGCGCCCAGCCTTGGAGCCCGTACATCGAAGGCAACGACAAGAAAGCCGATACCCCGGTGAAGTCGAACTAAGGCAAAAGCCCCTCTCCCGCATGCGGTAACCACAGCTCGTCAATGAGTTGCAGTGCCGCTTGTCTCCCCTCTCCCGCTTGCGGGAGAGGGGCGGGGGAGAGGGTCGCCGTAGCCCGGATGCAATCCGGGAAGCTCGCCCCGGACGTCATCCGGGCTATGCCAAGGACACCCTTATGCCCACTGCCCTTACCCGAATTCTCCTGAGCCTGCTGCTGTTGCTGCCGCTGGCGGCGCAGGCTGGCGAGGCCGACGATTTCGTCGCTGCCAACGCCAGCAAACAGGCCAAACTGCTGCAGGACTGGGCCGCCACGCCCAACACCGAACGCATGCCACTGCTGCAAGCCCTGCAGCAGAACCGCGTCGGCAGCGATGCCGACAAACGTGCCTTCATCGAACAGGACGGCACCTGGCAAGCCGCTGATGGCGACGCCGAAGCCAATGGCACGCCACGCAAACTGCGCCTGAACAACCGCCTGCGCGGCTTGGTCACCTTCGCCGTGGCCAGCCATCAAATGCTCGATCACGACGCCGCTATACGCCTCGCTGCCGCCAAGCAACTGCAACGCAACACGCCGCCAGCGTTGCTGCCCTTGCTGGAAAGCCGCCTGAGCATGGAAGCCGACGAGAACGTGCGTGACGCGATTACCCTGGCCCTGGCCAATCTGCAGCTGGAGGCCAGCGACCCAGCCGTGCGCCTGGCTGCCGTGGAGCGTCTGGGCAAGACCGGCGACCCGCTGGCCCGCACGCGCCTGCAAAGCCTGCTCGATGGCGAAGAAAGCGATGCCACCGTGCGCGCCGCTGCCGAGCAGAGCCTGGCCCAGGTGAAGAACAAACTACTGATCGGCGAACTGCTCGGCCAGGCCTTCAGCGGCCTGTCGCTCGGCTCGATCCTGCTGCTCGCAGCGCTGGGCCTGGCCATCACCTTCGGCCTGCTCGGGGTGATCAACATGGCCCACGGCGAAATGCTGATGCTTGGTGCCTACACCACCTACGTGGTGCAGCTGAGCTTCCAACGCCTGGCGCCCGAATACCTCACGCTCTACCCACTGGCCGCGTTGCCGATCGCCTTTCTGGTCACGGCCTGCATCGGCATGGCGCTGGAGCGTACGGTGATCCGCCATCTCTACGGTCGCCCGCTGGAAACCCTGCTGGCCACCTGGGGCATCAGCCTGATCCTGATCCAGCTGGTACGCGTCACCTTCGGTGCGCAGAACGTCGAAGTGGCCAACCCGGCCTGGCTGTCTGGCGGCATGCAGGTGCTGCCGAACCTGGTGCTGCCGTACAACCGCATCGTCATCATCGGCTTCGCCTTGTTCGTCGTGGTCCTGACCTGGTTGCTGCTGAACAAGACGCGCCTGGGCCTGAACGTGCGTGCAGTGACGCAGAATCGCAACATGGCCGCCTGCTGCGGCGTGCCCACCGGGCGTGTGGACATGATGGCCTTCGGTCTCGGCTCGGGCATCGCCGGCCTAGGCGGCGTGGCCCTGAGCCAGATCGGCAACGTCGGCCCGGACCTTGGCCAGAGCTACATCATCGACTCCTTCCTGGTGGTGGTACTCGGCGGCGTCGGCCAACTGGCCGGTAGCGTGCTGGCCGCCTTCGGCCTGGGCGTGGTGAACAAATTCCTCGAGCCGCAGATCGGTGCGGTACTCGGCAAGATCCTCATCCTCGCGCTGATCATTCTGTTCATCCAGAAACGCCCGCAAGGCCTCTTCGCTCTCAAAGGACGGGTGATCGACTGATGACCATGCCACTCAATCAAACGTTGCTGGCCCGCGCCAGCGCCAAGCTCGGCCCTCAGGTTTCGCTGGCCATCGGCCTGCTGGTGCTGGCCGTGCTGCTGGCCATGCCGCTGCTGCACCTGTTGCCGGCCGACCACGCTCTGCACGTCTCGGCCTATTCGCTGACCCTGGTGGGCAAGATCCTCTGCTACGCCATCGTCGCCCTGGCGCTGGATCTGGTCTGGGGCTATGCCGGCATGCTGTCGCTGGGCCACGGCCTGTTCTTCGCCCTCGGCGGCTACGCCATGGGCATGTACCTGATGCGCCAGAGCGCCGGTGACGGCCTCCCAGCCTTCATGAGTTTTCTGGCCTGGAGCGAATTGCCCTGGTACTGGTACGGCACCTCCAGCTTCCTCTGGGCCATGTGCCTGGTGGTGCTGGCGCCCGGCCTGCTGGCCCTGGTGTTCGGCTTCTTCGCCTTCCGCTCGCGGATCAAGGGCGTGTACTTCTCGATCATGACTCAGGCGCTGACCTTCGCCGGCATGCTCCTGTTCTTCCGCAACGAAACCGGCTTCGGCGGCAACAACGGCTTTACCGGCTTCACCCGCATCCTCGGCTTCGACATCACCGCGCAGAGCACTCGCGCGGCGCTGTTCTTCGCCACCGTGGTGTTGCTGGTGGGCAGCCTGTACCTGGGCTTTCGCCTGGCACGCAGCAAGTTTGGCAGGGTGCTCACGGCCCTGCGTGATGCCGAAAACCGCCTGATGTTCTGCGGCTACGACCCACGCGGCTACAAGCTGTTCATCTGGGTATTGAGTGCTGTGCTGTGCGGCCTGGCCGGCGCGCTGTACGTGCCGCAGGTGGGCATCATCAACCCCAGCGAAATGGCGCCGACCCAGTCCATCGAAGCCGCCGTGTGGGTCGCCCTGGGCGGTCGCGGCACGCTGATCGGCCCGCTGCTTGGTGCCGGGCTGGTCAATGGCATGAAGAGCTGGTTCACCGTGGCCTTCCCGGAATACTGGCTGTTCGCCCTGGGCGCGCTGTTCATCGTCGTCACCCTGTTCCTGCCACGCGGCGTGGTTGGCCTGCTGCGCAAGGAGAAGGATCAATGAAAGCCACTCCGGTACCTGAAACCATGCTCGAAGCCGCTTTCGACCCCACCGGCCTGGCGTTGGACACCGGCAAGAACGTCGGCAAAGGCGTCAACGTCCGCCATGGCACCATCCTCACGCTGGAAGATATCAACGTCAGCTTCGACGGCTTCAAGGCGCTGACCAACCTGACGCTGTACATCGGCGTCGGTGAACTGCGCTGCATCATCGGCCCCAACGGCGCCGGCAAGACCACCATGATGGACGTGATCACCGGCAAGACCCGCCCGGACAACGGCGTGGCCTACTTCGGCGAGCAGTACGACCTGACCGCCATGAGCGAAGTACAGATCGCCCAGGCCGGCATCGGCCGCAAGTTCCAGAAGCCGACGGTGTTCGAAGCGCTGACGGTGTTCGAAAACCTGGAGCTGGCACAGAAGACCAACAAGTCGGTATGGGCCAGCCTGCGCGCCAGACTCAGCGGCGAGCAGAAGGATCGCATCGAGGAAGTGCTGACCACCATTCGCCTGGAAGCCTCGCGCAACCGCCCGGCTGGCCTGCTCTCCCATGGCCAAAAGCAGTTCCTGGAGATCGGCATGCTGCTGATGCAGGAGCCGCATCTGCTGCTGCTCGACGAGCCAGTGGCAGGCATGACCGACGCCGAGACCGAGTTCACCGCCGAGCTGTTCAAGTCGCTGGCGCGCAAGCACTCGCTGATGGTGGTCGAGCACGACATGGGCTTCGTTGGCTCTATCGCTGACCACGTCACCGTGCTGCACCAGGGCAGCGTGCTGGCCGAAGGCTCGCTGGAGCAGGTACAGAACGACGAGCGGGTGATCGAGGTTTATCTGGGTCGCTAACGCATACCTGTGGGAGGGGCTTTAGCCGCGAGCGCTTAAAGATCAAAAGCATCGCGGCTAATCGGTTCGCCGCCCGGCCCCTCCCACAAAACGAATAAAGGACATCGATATGCTGCAAGTCCAACAACTCCACCAGTACTACGGCGGCAGCCACATCCTCCGTGGCCTGTCGTTCGACGTGAAGGTCGGCGAAGTCACCTGCCTGCTCGGCCGCAACGGTGTGGGCAAGACCACCCTGCTCAAATGCCTGATGGGCCTGATTCCGGCCAAGGACGGCAACGTGCAATGGGAAGGTAAGGCCATCACCGCCTTCAAACCGCACCAGCGCGTGCACGCCGGCATCGCCTACGTGCCACAGGGACGCGAAATCTTCGGCCGCCTGACCGTGGAAGAGAACCTGCTGATGGGCCTGTCACGTTTTCCCGGCAGCCAGGCCAAGGCCGTGCCGGAATTCATCTACGAGCTGTTCCCGGTGCTGCGCGAGATGAAGCATCGCCGTGGCGGCGATCTGTCCGGTGGCCAGCAGCAACAGCTGGCCATCGGTCGCGCCCTGGCCAGCCAGCCGCGCCTGCTGATACTCGACGAACCCACCGAAGGTATCCAACCCTCGGTGATCAAGGAGATCGGCGTGGTGATCAAGAAGCTCGCCGCTCGCGGCGACATGGCCATCCTGCTGGTGGAGCAGTTCTACGACTTCGCTGCAGAGCTGGCCGACCAGTACCTGGTGATGAGCCGTGGCGAGATCGTCCAGCAAGGCCGTGGCGAGAACATGGAAACCGAAGGCGTGCGCGGGTTGGTGGCGATCTGACCAGCCTCGCAGGGTGGACGATGCTTCATCCGTCCACCACTCTGCGATGCAATGGTGGATGAAAAACGTCATCCACCCTACGTCCTGATCCGCCCTGTGTTAGGGGCTTTAGCCGCGATTCGGTAACCGCCTCAGTCACCGCTAAAGCGCCTCCCATAGGACGTCGCCGTCCTACTCAGCGAAATCAGATCCCTCGCGCAACAACTGGCGTTTCACGCTCTCAAGATGCAGGTGAGCGCTTTCGGCGTTGCCCTGCTGCATCTGCCGGCAGGCGGCACTGGCAATCGCCGGTGCCACGGCCTTCAGCGGCCGACCGCTGGCCATGGCCTTGAGCTGCACCTCGGCGGCGCGCTCCAGGTAGTAGAGGTCATCCCAGGCCTCGGCAATGCTCGGCCCCAGCACCAGCGGGCCGTGGTTCTTCAGCATCACCACATCGGCATCACCTGCTGCCCGGGCGATGCGCTCGCCTTCGGCATAGTTCAGCGCAAGCCCCCGGTAGTCCTCATCCACTGCCAGGCGCTCGTAGAACTTCAACGCGGTCTGCCCGGCCCAGACGAAGGGCTCACCCTCCAGCATGCACAGCGCCGTGGCGTTGGGCATATGGGTGTGAAAGGCTGCCGTAGCGCGTGGGTTGAGGCGGTGCAACTGGGCATGGATAAAAAACGCCGTCGCCTCCGGGCGGCCCTCGCCCAACACCACGCGCCCATCGAAATCGCAGATCAGCAGCGACGAGGCCGTGACCTCGGCAAAGGCCAGGCCATAGGGATTGACCAGAAACAGGTCACCACGCCCCGGCACCACCACGGAAAAGTGATTGCAGATGCCTTCACCCATACCGAGGCGTGCCGCCATGCGAAAGCAGGCGGCCAGGTCGATACGCGCCTGGGCGATCTCGGGGCTGTTCAGGCCCTCAGTGGACACCAGCGGAGCGGTGTTGATTTCAAATGCGTGGGCCATGGTTTCACTCCTGAAAACGGATGCCTCCAGCCTAGCCTGTGCACACCAAGCGCCTAGGGACAGTTGCCCGGACTCATTGAGCCAGACGCGCTGACCCGGCCATTTCCGGCATCTGGCCCTACGGCACACGGCCGCTTTGTTCCTATGGTGCAGCCATCCGCAACGGCCAGCCCGAGGTCATCATGAGCACACCGATCAGCAACCAGTACGTCCACGATCTGGATCGCCAGCACGTCTTCCACTCCTGGTCGACCCAGGGCGCCCTCAACCCGCTGGTGATCGCCGGCGGCGAGGGCTGCACGCTGTGGGACTACGACGGCAAACGCTACCTCGACTTCAGCAGCCAGCTGGTCAACACCAACATCGGCCACCAGCATCCAAAGGTGATCGCCGCCATCCAGGAACAGGCCGGCAGCCTGGTGACCATCGCCCCGGCCACCGCCAACCTGATGCGTGGCGAAGCGGCCAAGCGCATCCTCGCCCGCGCGCCGGCCGGTTTCTCCAAGGTGTTCTTCACCAACGCCGGGGCCGATGCCAACGAGAACGCCATGCGCATGGCGCGCCTGTACACCGGTCGCGACAAGATCCTCTCCGCCTACCGCTCCTACCATGGCAGCACTGGCGCGGCCATCGTCGCCACCGGTGACCCGCGCCGTGTGCCCAACGAATACGCCCGTGGCCATGTGCACTTCTTTAACCCCTACCTGTACCGTACCGAGTTCAATGCGGCGAACGAAGAAGAAGAATGCGCGCGTGCCCTGCAGCACCTGCGCCGGGTCATCGAGTGCGAGGGGCCGGGCGCCATCGCCGCCATCCTGCTGGAGAGCATTCCCGGCACCGCCGGCATTCTGGTACCGCCGAAAGGCTATATGCAGGGCGTGCGCAAACTGGCCGACGAGTTCGGCATCCTATTGATCTGCGACGAAGTGATGGCCGGCTTCGGCCGCACCGGCGCCTGGCTGGCACTGGAACACTTCGGCGTGGTGCCAGACCTGATCGTCTTCGCCAAGGGCGTCAACTCCGGCTATGTGCCGGCCGGTGGAGTGATGATCTCCCAGCCGATCTGCGAGCACTTCGACAACCACTTCTTCCCCGGGGGCCTGACCTACTCCGGGCACCCGCTGGCCATGGCCGCCATCGTCGCCACGCTGGATGCGATGAGCGAGGAAGGCATGGTGGAGAATGCCCGTGATATTGGTGCCCAGGTGCTCGGCCCAGGCCTGAAGAAACTGGCCGAGCGCTACCCGATGATCGGTGAAGCGCGTGGTGTCGGCCTGTTCTGGGCGCTGGAATTCGTCAGCGACGTACAGAAGAAAACGCCGATGCCGGCGCCAGTGATGCAGGAAGTGAAGGCGGCGCTGACCGCGCGCGGGCTGCTCAGCTTCGTGGTGGAGAACCGCATCCATGTGGTGCCACCGTGCATCGTCAGCGCCGCCCAGGTAAACGAGGCGCTGGCGATCTTCGACGAGGTATTCGCCCTGTTCGCGCCGCGCTTTGCTTGATAACCATCGCGGCTGAAGCCCCTCCCACAGCGTCACGGAACATTTGTGGGAGGGGCTTTAGCCGCGAGAACATCTTTCACAACCCCGCCAGCACCTCACCCAGCTTCTGCACGCCCGGCCGAATGCGTTCGGCATCGATGGCGTGGAAGCCCAGGCGCATGAAGTTGGTCGGTGCGGCGCCCTCGCCCAGGAAAAACTGCGCGCCCGACTCGATCAACACGCTCTGCTGCGCCGCCGCCCAGGCCAGTCGTTGGGTATCGACACCACGTGGCGCGGCCAGCCAGCAGGCGCTGGCACCAGGGCTGCCCATCGGCTGGCAGTCGCTCAGGTCGCTGCGCAGCGCCTGGTAGAGCAGCTCGCGGCGGCGGCAATGTTCCTCGCGAAAGCGCCGCAGGTGCGCATCGTAATGCCCCTGGGCGAGGAAGTCGGCGAGCATGCGCTGGTTGTTCAGCGGCGGATGGCGGTACATCAGCCGGCGCAGGGCGCGGAGCTCATCAATCAGTTCGGCGTCGGCCACCATGTAGCCGATCCTCAGCCCCGGCGAAAAGGCCTTGGACAGGCTGCTCAGATAGATCACCCGGCCGCTGCTGTCGCTGGCCTTCAGCGCCGGCAGCGGGTGGTTGTCGAGATTGAATTCGGCGTCGTAGTCGTCCTCGATCAGCACCTGGTCGTGCTCGCGAATCTGCCGTAGCAGTTGCTCGCGCCGTGCCGCGCTCATCGCCACGCCGGTGGGCACCTGGTGCCCCGGCGTCACGTAGAGGTACTGGCAGTCATCCAGACGCCGGTCCACCACCAGGCCCTGATCGTCGACATCCTGCAGGTGCACCTTGGCGCCGTGAATGTCGAAGATGCTCGCCGCATCGCGAAAGCCAGGGCTCTCCACGCCAACGCGCACACCGCGCGCCATCAGCAGGCTGGCCAGCAGATAGAGCGCGTTCTGCGAACCGAGGGTCACCAGAATTTCGTCGGCACGCGCCCAGATACCGCGCTTGGGCAGCACGCGGGTGCGCAGCTGCTCGATCAGTTGCTCATCGTCACGGTCGAAACGGTCGCCCAGCCACAGCTGGTCGCGCTCACCGCTGAGGTTCTTGCGCGACACCTCGCGCCAGCGCTCCAGTGGGAACAGTTCGCTGATCGGCTGACCGTAAATGAAGGGGTAGGTGAAACGGCTCCAGTTGCTCGGGCGCAATACGCCGTGCTTCAAACTGGGCTGCATGCGAAAGCGCGCGGCCCAATCCGGGGCAGTGGCGGCGCTGCTGTCATCCGACGGTTCCGGTTTTCGCAGCGGCGTCATGCGCAGTACGGCATCGGTCTGCCCGCAGTAATCGGGGTGCAGGTAATAGCCACTGCGCGGGCGGCTGACCAGGTAGCCGTTGTCGAGCAGGCTCTCGTACACCAGCGCCACGGTATTGCGCGAGACCGACAACTGCTGGGACAGCTTGCGGCACGACGGCAGCGGCTCGTCGGCCGGGAAACCGCCGCCAAGAATGGCCGATACCAGCGACTCGCGAAGCTGCTCCTGAAGGCCGCGCTGACGGTCGAAATCAAGGTGGTAAAAGTGATCGATCATGGCGCCCTCCAACAGCCAAACAACCCTGTGACGTAGCAAGTAGCGCGCCACTGTCGCTGGCCAGAACAAAGGCCGGAACTGCCCCTATCGCCGGCTCGTCAGGCGTCTCTAAGGTGAAAACGAAACCGCCGCCGAGCGGCCTGGACAACCCTTGTCGACACCTCTGGAGCACGCCCATGAAGCCATCGAAAACCGATTCCAAACCCTTCGGCCTGCTGCGCAAGCTGGCCCTGGCCAGTTGCCTGGTCGGCGCCTCGCTGAGCGCCCACGCCGACCTCGACGACATCAAGTCCAAGGGCGTGATGACTGTTGCCACCGAGGATGACTACGCGCCGTTCAACTTCATCGTCGACGGCAAACCGGAAGGGTTCCACAAGGAGCTGCTCGAAGACCTCAAGGCCTACGCCAAGGCGCAGGGCTTCGATGTGAAGCAGGAAATCCTGCCCTGGACCGGCCTGCTCGCCTCGGTTTCGTCCGGCCAGTACGACATGGCCTTCACCGGCGCCCTGGTCACCGACGACCGCCTGCGCGTGTTCAACTTCGCCCCGCCCTTCGCCTCGGCGCAGCACTTCTACGTCAAGCGCGCAGGCGATGACAGCCTCAGCGATATCGCCAGCCTGTGCGGCAAGACCGTCGGCCTGCAGGCCGGCAGCGCCCTGCTCGCGCGCCTGCCGGAGCTGAAGAAGATGATGGAGGCCGCAGGTTGCAAGATCGGCAAGGTCACCGAATACCCGTCCTACCCGGAGGCCTACGCCGACCTGGCCAACGGTCGCCTGGACTACGTGATCAACGCGCTGATTTCGGTCAACGACCTGGTCAAGACCCGTGGCGACACCTTCGCCAAGGGCATTGCCGTGTCCGGTGATGGTTTCGCCGCCTGGCCGGTACCGAAGAACAGCCCCGAGCTGCTGGAGTTCCTCACCGGCTTCATGACCGAAGTTCGCGACAGCGGCCGCCTGGCCGAGCTGCAGACCAAGTGGTTCGGCGAAGCCTTCCCGGCCATGCCCAAGGAGCCGATCACCAAGGTCGAGCAGTTCCACGAACTGGCCGGCATGTGACAGCGGGCTGCGGTCAGGTCTCTGAAATGGCCGCGTAGGGTGCGCCGCGCACCAGCGTCAATGCTGCCAGCGCCTCAGTACGCACGGCGCACCCTGCATGCTCATCGCCAACGCACTGCCGTCTATCAGGGCCAGCTCTGGCCCTGACCTTGCTTGCAACATCCCATCCCTTTCCCTGGAGCCCGACATGAACGGACAAGCCTGGTTATTGCTGCTCGAAGGCGCCTGGACGACTCTGTGGATCTCCTCGATCGCCATTGCCCTGGGCGTCGTCATCGGCCTGGGCATCGCCCTGCTGCGCATGGCGCGCATTCCCTTCCTGGAGCAGGCGCTGGTGCTCTACGTGAGCCTGGCTCGCGCCACGCCACTGGTCACCTTGGTGCTGTTCATCTTTCTCTCGGCGCCGACTTTCGGCCTGGCCATGGATCGCAACACGGCAGCGATTCTCGCCCTCACCCTGAACACCGCGGCCTTCAACGCCGAGGTCTGGCGCACGGCGTTCATCAGTTTCTCCCGCGAGCAGAAGGAAGCGGCGCTGGCCTGCGGCATGACCAATGGCGTGTTCTTTCGCCGCATCATGCTGCCGCAGATGATCACCAGCAGCCTGCCCGGCCTGGTCAACGAGATGTCCTTCCTGATCAAGAGCAGCCCGGCCATCGCGGTGATCGGCATCGTCGATCTGACCCGGGTGACCAACCGCATCAGCGCCGTGACCTACGAGCCGCTGCCACCGATTCTCGCCGCTGCCCTGCTGTACATGCTGATCATCGGCGTGCTGCTCAAGGTGCAGGCCATCGCCGAGAAGAACGCCAACCGACTGGCCATGTGAGGACGCGACCATGACCGAATGGAGCATCATCTGGGAGGCGCGCGACGCCTTCCTCAACGGCGCACTCAACACGCTGATCCTGTTCGTCCTGTCGGTGCTGGCAGCCTTCGTCATCGGCTGCTTCAGCGTCTACCTGCTGGAGGGCCGCACCTGGCTGTCGACGCTGCTGCGCGGGGCGATCAACCTGATGCGCATGCTGCCCTTCCTGGTGCTGGCCTACCTGCTCTACTACGGGCTGCCGGCGCTTGGCATCAAGCCCAGTGCCTGGGGTGCCGGCCTTGTCGCGCTGGCCATCTATCACGCGGCCTACTTCGCCGAGATCCTACGCGGTGCGCGCCTGGTGCTGCCGCTTGGCCAGGTCGAGGCGGCCAAGGCCCATGGCTTTCGCCCCGCTCGCCTGTACTGGCGAATCATCCTGCCGCAGTTGGTGATCCGTACCCGTCCGCTGCTCGGCAATCAGCTGATCTACGCACTGAAGGACACCGCCTTTCTCACCATCATCACCGTGCAGGAACTGACCGCCGCGGCCAACTCGGTACAGGCCACCTACTTCATCCCCACCGAGGCGTTCGTGGTGGTCATCGCCCTGTACTGGGTCATCAGCATCTGCCTGGAACTGGCGCTCAAGTGGGCCAGCCGGTTCGGCGCCAAACGAGGTTTTGAACATGCCTGACGTACCTGCGGTACAGATCGACAATCTTTCCAAGAGCTTCGACGGCGTCGAGGTACTACGCGACATCTCGCTGACCGTGAACAAGGGCGAGGTGGTCAGCGTGCTGGGCTCGTCCGGCTCGGGCAAATCCACCCTGCTGCGCTGCATCAACTGGCTCGAGGAGCCGGACCGCGGCAGCATTCATATCGCCGGCCAGCGCATCGGCGTCGACGCCCAGGGCAAGCGCATGAACAACCGCGACCTGGCGGCGATTCGCGCCAGAACCGGCATGGTGTTCCAGAGCTTCAACCTGTGGCCGCACCTGAACGTGCTGCAGAACGTCATGGAAGCACCGATGCAGGTGAAGAAGATGCGCAAGGACGAGGCCCGCGCCATCGCCCAGACGCTGCTGGAAAAGGTCGGCATGGAACAGAAGGCCGAGGCCTTTCCCTACACCCTTTCCGGTGGGCAGAAGCAGCGCGTGGCGATTGCCCGCGCCCTGGCCATGAGCCCGGAGGTGATTCTGTTCGACGAGCCGACCTCGGCACTCGACCCGGAGCGGGTCGGTGAAGTGCTGACGGTGATGAAGAATCTCTCCAGCGAGGGCTACACCATGATCGTGGTCACCCACGAAATGGAATTCGCCCGCGCGGTGTCCGATCAGGTGGTGTTCCTGGAAAAGGGCCTGCTGATCGAGAAATCCGCCCCGGAGAAGTTCTTCACCAACCCGGAAACCGAACGCGTGCGCAAGTTTCTCGAACTGTCCGCATGAATCCGCGGCCAGCTGTGGAGCACGGCCTTTAGGCCAAGGTTTTACACTGGCGCACCGCACCAAAAGGACTGCTCGAGCTGCGCCCGATAGAGGGTACAGGAGCAGGCCATGAACCCTGATAGCAAAACGAGGTTATCCATGAGCAAGGTGGCATTCATCACAGGCGCGACATCCGGTTTCGGCCGCGCCACGGCACGACGTTTCGCCGAGGCCGGCTGGGCCCTGGTGCTCAGCGGCCGACGCCTGGAGCGCCTGGAAGAACTGAAGGCCGAACTGCAGGACAAGGTGCCGGTGCACATCGCTGCACTCGACGTGCGCGATGCTGCAGCAGTGAAGGCGCTGGTCGACAGCCTGCAAGCCCCCTTCGACCGTATCGACGTGCTGGTCAATAATGCCGGTCTGGCGCTGGCCCCGGAGGCCGCGCAGAAGGTTGCCCTGCAAGACTGGCACACCATGATCGACACCAACGTCACCGGCCTGGTCAACGTCACCCACGCCGTGCTGCCGAAGCTGCTGGAAATCGGCAAGGGCACCAGCATCATCAACATCGGTTCGGTGGCCGGCGAATGGCCCTACCCGGGCGGCCACGTTTATGGCGCCACCAAGGCCTTCGTCAAACAGTTCAGTTTCAACCTGCGTTGCGACCTGGTGTCCACCGGCGTGCGCGTCACCGACATCGCCCCCGGCATGGCCGAAACCGAGTTCACCCTGGTACGCACCAAGGGCAACCAGGCTGCCTCCGACGCGCTGTATGGCAGCACCACGCCGCTGACCGCCGAAGATATCGCCGAGCAGATCTTCTACGTCGCCACCCTGCCCGACCACATCAACATCAACCGCCTGGAAATCATGCCGAGCCGCCAGGCCTGGTCGCCCTTCGCCATCGACCGCGATTGAAGGAAGCGCCTCGCAGAGCGGGATCGACGCCGAACCCGCCCGTAGGGTGCGCCGTGCGCACCGCTGCGATCCCGCAACTACGGTTCTTCTCGGTGCGCGCAGCGCACCCTACAGGATCGCCTTCAGCAGGCTGCCCAGCGACAACAGCACCAGCAACCCTCCGACCAGGCTGCCAGCGAGGATGCAGCCCGTAGGGTGCGCCATGCGCACCGCCGTGATCCCGCAGCAACGGATACTTCTCGGTGCGCGCAGTGCGCCCTACCAGATCGCCTTCAGCAGGCTGCCCAGCGACAACAGCACCAGCAGCCCACCTACCAGCACCCGCAACGACAACGGCTGCCAGCGCGGATGCAGCCACTGTCCGAGTAGGTTGCCGGCCAATGCCGGCAGTGCCAGCTCCAACGCCAGCCGCCACTGCGCGCCGCTAAGCAGACCCGCGACACCTAACCCGATCAGCGCCGCGCAACTGCTGGCCAGAAAGAACAGCACCGCCGTGCCGCGCAACTGGCGCGCGTCGAGGCCGCTGCGCAGCAGGTAGATCATCAAGGGCGGGCCGCCGGCCGAAGCCACGGTAGTCGCCAGGCCGGATGCCAGCCCCGCCAACCAGGCCATGCCCTGGCTCACCGGTGTGGCAACGGACGGCCGCCATAACACCAGCATGCCCCCGCACAAACAAAGCACCGCCACCAGCGGCGCCATGATGCGGGCCGGCAGCCACAGCAGCAGCCAGGCACCCAGCGGCACCGCCAGCAGCATGCCGACCAACAGACGCCTCAGCACGCGTCCATGCACGGCACGCAGCGCCGCCGACCACAGTGTCACGCTGCAGGCCACATCGAGAATCAGCGCTACTGGCACCGCTTCCGCAGGCGGCAGCCGCAGCATCAGCCCGAGTGCCATCAGCATGGCGAAACCGAAGCCACTGTAGCCGCGCACCAGGCCGGCGGCGAAGGCGATAAAAGTGAACATGAGCACTCCGCACGAATCGACACCCCACTCTAGAGCCGGCCAGCCGCGAGAAGGCAGAGCCAGATACAGCAGTGCGACTGGCCACCGCCGCAGATAGCGTAAATGCGCACCGAATTGGTTCAGGGCACGCCTCTTGCTTGCCCACTCGGTCAACTATCCTGCGGAACCGCTGCCTCGACATGAATCTGCCTGCCGCCCTGTTCACGCCAAGCTGGCCTGCCGAGCTGGAGCTGGCCTACGCACGCCACGGCGAACGCACCACTCCAGTGCATAGGCGTCACCTGGGCCCACTAAGAGTGCAGAAGCACCTGTACGCCGAAGGCCCGGAAGTCTGCCAGCACATCATCGTTCACCCGCCCGGCGGCATTGCCGGTGGTGACGTTCTGGATATCTCGGCCCACGCTGGCGAAAACACCTGGGTGCAGCTCACCAGCCCAGGCGCGGCCAAGTGGTATCGCGCGGCCGGGGTCGCTCGGCAGGATCTGCGCCTGCGCGTCGACGCTGGCGCCACCCTGGAATGGCTGCCGCAGGAAACCATCATCTACGCTGGCGCCCAGGCCGAACTGCACACGCAGATCGACCTGCACGGCGATGCTCGTCTGTTCTACTGGGACATCGTCGCCCTCGGCCGTCCCGCTGCCGACGAGCGCTTTACCAGCGGCCACTTCCAGGCCGCGCTGGACATCCGCCGCGACGGCAAAATGCTATGGCACGAACGCCAGCGCGTAAGCGGCGGCGACGGCCTGCTCGACTCGCCCATAGGCCTCGACGGCCAACCGGTATTAGCCACCCTGCTGGTCAGCGGCGAGCTGGATGTCGATCTACTGGAGCGCTGCCGCGAGTTGAAGATTGAAGGCGTGCGTGGTGATCTCAGCCAACTGTCGGGCCTGCTGGTCGCGCGCTGCCTGGCCAGTGAAGCGCTCAAGGCGCGCGCCTGGCTGATCGAACTCTGGCGCCTGCTGCGCCCGGCGTTGCTGGGGCGTGAAGCACGCCCACCCCGTATCTGGAGCACATGACGGCGGATGTAAAAAGCGACATCCGCCCTACCCCACGATGCATTCCGGCGATGCCAGGCATACGCCCCAATGGAGTAACACGATGGATCTGAGTCCACGCGAGAAAGACAAGCTGCTGATCTTCACCGCCGGCCTGGTGGCCGAGCGCCGCCTGGCGCGCGGAGTAAAGCTGAATTACCCGGAAGCCATGGCCTATATCTCTGCTGCCCTGCTCGAAGGCGCACGCGACGGCCAAACGGTCGCCGAATTGATGCACTTCGGCACCACCCTGCTGAGCCGCGATCAGGTGATGGAAGGCGTACCGGAGATGATCCCGGAGATCCAGATCGAAGCCACCTTCCCTGACGGCACCAAGCTGGTGACCGTGCACCAGCCGATTGCGTAACTCATGAGTAATTCCATAGTCGACGCTGGCGAAGCCGACCTGCCCGGCATCCTGGCCATCTACAACGACGCGGTGCAGCACACCACGGCGATCTGGAACGAGACCCTGGTGGATCTCGCCAACCGCCGCGCCTGGCTGGCGGAGCGCACTGCAGCGGGTTTTCCCGTACTGGTCGCCCATGACGGCGCCGGCGAGGTAGTCGGCTACGCCAGCTACGGCACCTGGCGCACCATCGAAGGTTTTCGTCAGACCGTCGAGCACTCGGTATACGTACGTGCCGACCAACGCGGCCAAGGCCTGGGCCCAGCGCTGATGCAGGCGCTGATCGAACGCGCTCGCACCGCCAACCTGCATGTCATGGTCGCCGCCATCGAGTCGGAGAACGCCGCCTCGATCCGCCTGCACCAGCGCCTCGGCTTCGTCACCACCGGACAGATGCCCCAGGTAGGCCGCAAGTTCGGCCGCTGGCTGGATCTGACCTTTATGCAACTGATCCTCGGCGCCAAGGAGTGACCCAGTGAGCGTGACGCTACAGCGAATCGACAGCGCCAGCCTCGCCAACTACCGCGAAGGCTTGATCGTCCTGCTGCTCGATGCGGTCAACGATGGCGCATCGCTGGGCTTTCTCGCCGATCTCGACGAGCGAGGCGCCGCCGAGTATTTCACTCAGGTACAGGCGGGCATTGCCGACGGCTCGTTGCTGCTCTGGGTCGCCCATGAACAGGGCCGCGTACTGGGCAGCGTGCAACTGAGCCTGTGCCAGAAGCCCAATGGCCTGAACCGCGCAGAGATTCAAAAGCTGCTGGTACTGGGCACGGCGCGTCGCAGAGGCATCGCTCGCCTGCTGATGCAAGCCGTCGAGCAGGAAGCGGCAGCCCGCAAACGTGGCCTGCTGTACCTCGACACCGAGGCCGGCAGCGATGCGGAACAGCTCTATCGCCACCTTGGTTACCAGTGCATTGGTGGCCTACCCGACTACGCCTGCGGCCCGGACGGTACCTACCGGGCCAATGCCATCTACTACAAGACGCTTGCGAGGCCCAACTGATGATTCCCGGCGAATACAAGATTGACGACGGCGAGATCGTGCTCAACGCCGGTCGCCGCACCCTGACCCTGTCCGTAGCCAACAGCGGCGACCGGCCTATCCAGGTCGGTTCGCACTACCACTTCTTCGAGACCAACGACGCCCTGCTGTTCGACCGTGCCAGCACTCGCGGTATGCGCCTGAATATCCCGGCCGGCACTGCCGTACGTTTCGAGCCGGGGCAGAGCCGTGACGTGGAGCTGGTCGATCTGGCCGGCGCCCGACGGGTGTTCGGCTTCGCCGGCCGGGTCATGGGCGATCTATAGCCCGTAGGATGCGCCGTGCGCACCAGCAACGACACAGATAGCAACGGTGCGCACAGCGCACCCTACGAGGACTTCCAATGAAGATTTCCCGCCAAGCCTACGCCGACATGTTCGGCCCCACCGTCGGCGACAAGGTGCGCCTGGCCGACACCGACCTGTGGATCGAAGTCGAGAAGGACTTCACCACCTACGGTGAAGAAGTGAAATTCGGCGGCGGCAAGGTGATCCGCGACGGCATGGGCCAGGGCCAGCTGTGCGCGGCCGATGTAGTCGACACCCTGATCACCAACGCGCTGATCATCGACCATTGGGGCATCGTCAAAGCTGACGTCGGCCTCAAGGACGGCCGCATCGCTGCCATCGGCAAGGCCGGCAACCCGGATATCCAGCCGGACGTCACCATCGCCATCGGCGCCGGCACCGAGGTGATCGCCGGTGAAGGCATGATCCTCACCGCCGGCGGTATCGACACCCACATCCATTTCATTTGCCCGCAGCAGATCGAAGAGGCGCTGATGAGCGGCGTCACCACCATGATCGGTGGCGGCACCGGGCCGGCCACCGGCACCAACGCCACCACCTGCACCTCCGGGCCGTGGCACATGGCGCGCATGCTCCAGGCCGCCGATGCCTTCCCGATGAACCTGGGCTTTACCGGCAAGGGCAATGCCTCGCTGCCAGAGCCCTTGATCGAGCAGGTCAAGGCCGGCGCCATCGGTCTAAAGCTGCACGAGGACTGGGGCACCACCCCGGCCGCCATCGACAACTGCCTCTCCGTGGCCGACCATTACGACGTGCAGGTGGCGATCCACACAGACACGCTGAACGAGTCCGGCTTCGTCGAGACCACCCTCGGCGCGTTCAAGGGCCGCACCATCCACACCTATCACACCGAAGGCGCCGGCGGTGGCCACGCGCCGGACATCATCAAGGCCTGCGGCTTCCCCAACGTGCTGCCGTCCTCGACCAACCCGACGCGCCCGTTCACCCGCAACACCATCGACGAGCATCTGGACATGCTCATGGTCTGCCACCACCTCGACCCAAGCATCGCCGAGGACGTGGCCTTCGCAGAATCGCGTATCCGCCGCGAGACCATCGCCGCCGAGGACATCCTGCATGACCTCGGCGCGTTCTCCATGATCAGCTCCGACAGCCAGGCCATGGGCCGCGTCGGCGAGGTGATCACCCGTACCTGGCAGACCGCCGACAAGATGAAACAGCAGCGCGGCCCGCTGCCCGAGGATGTGCCGGGTAACGACAACTTCCGCGCCAAACGCTACATCGCCAAGTACACCATCAACCCGGCGATCACCCACGGCATCAGCCATGAAGTGGGCTCGATCGAAGTGGGCAAGTGGGCAGACCTGGTGCTATGGCGCCCGGCCTTCTTCGGCGTCAAGCCGACGCTGATCCTCAAGGGTGGCGCGATTGCCGCCAGCCTGATGGGCGACGCCAACGCCTCGATCCCGACGCCGCAACCGGTGCACTACCGACCGATGTTCGCCAGCTACGGCGGCAGCCGCCATGCCACCAGTATCACCTTCATCAGCCAGGCGGCGTTCGAAGCGGGCGTGCCCGAACAGCTCGGCCTGCAGAAGAAAATCGGCGTGGTCAAAGGCTGCCGCGAGGTGCAGAAGACCGACCTGATCCACAACGGCTACCTGCCGAACATCGAGGTCGATCCGCAGAACTATCAGGTCAAGGCTGATGGCCAGTTGCTCTGGTGCGAGCCGGCCGAAGTGCTGCCGATGGCGCAACGTTATTTCCTGTTCTGAGTTGCCTGGCGGGTTTCACCCGCCCTACGGGAGCGGTGATTGCCCCGCCTGCGCAAACCTGTAGGGCGGGTGCAACCCGCCAACTCATTCTCCGGCTCATTCCCCTACACCCAGCTCATCAAGGCTCGCATCCCCGCCCCAATCAACGGGGTAAACGCCCGCCCTCACCCAACGATGAAACGACGACCAGGGCCAATCCTGCACACGCGTCACCAACCCATGCTTGAGCGGGTTGCCATGCAGGTAATCAAAATGCCGGGCGTAGTCGCACTCATCGCGGATCAGGTGTTCCCAGAAGCGTTGCTGCCAAAGCGTGCCCTGCCCCTTTGCCTGACGACGCTCGCTCAGCAGATCGGCACGTAGGTAAGTCTTGCCGCACGCATGGGTGACATGCCGCTTGATCAGTCGCCAGCGATTGGAGAAATCCATGTCATCGGGCGGTAAACGCCAAATGGCATGCAGGTGATCCGGCAACAATACCCAGGCGTCGATGACGAAGGGCTGGGTCAGGCGTACCACCTGGATCGCCTCGCGCAAAGCCTGGCGAATATCGGGATGGGTGAGGATTGGCTGGCGCCGCTCGCTGACCAAGGTGAAGAAATAGATGCCACCAGCAATGGCGGCGCGACGGTAGTCGGGCATGGCAACGTCCTTGTTGCAGATGTGATAGGTGGCGGGTTTCACCCGCCCTACGGTCATGTGTAGGGCGGGTGAAACCCGCCGTTGCCATTGAGGCTAGCCCATTCAGGACGCCTGCTTCATCTCGTCGTAGGCGTTCAGGTAATCACCAGCCAGTTGCTGCTTCTCCTTGTCGCGAAGCAGCTTGCCGGCCATCTGGAAGAAGGTGTGCTCTTCTTCCTTGAGGTGATGTTCGACCTTTTCCGCCAGCGCCTTGGCTTGCGCCAGCCAGCTGGGGCTGCTGGGGTCGGTCTCTTCCAGGTCCTCGATCATTTCGTCCATCTGGTGATGCTCGGCAATCGCGTGGCGCGACAGGTCGACGCCTGCGTCCTGCTGCATCAGGGGAATGTAGAAATGGCGTTCTTCGGCCACCGAATGCACAGCCAGTTCCTGCTTGAGCTGAGAGAACAAGGCGTGGCGCTCGGCGCTGTCGCCTTGGGTAGCGATCAGTTTCTGCGCCAGTTCGCGCTGGATGTCGTGGCTGATGCGTAAGGCTTCGAAAATCGTCATGCAAGCACCTCTTCCTGAGTCACGGTCGTAGTAGCACTAGACCAGCAGGAAGCGAATAGGTGCCGTACCGCTTGCTCAGCGCAGCTGACTGTCCTTGCTGCCACGACGGTTATAGGCGCTGAACGCCGCGCTTTCCCGGTCGAGCTCAGCCTGGCAGTTGACGCACAGGCGCACGCCGGGAATGGCCTGGCGACGCGCCTCGGGAATGACGGCATCGCACTCTTCGCAGTGACGCAGGCTCTCGCCTTTCGGCAGTTGGCTACGGGCACGCGCAATGGCGTCCTCGATGCTGCTGTCGATCTGTTCCTGCACTGCGTCGTCGCTTGCCCAACCACCTGCCATGTTCGACCTCCTCGCACTCTCCGAACAGATATGCGCCCGGAGAATGCGAAGTGCAAGTGCAGCCGGTCGCCACAGGCTACTCGCGGACTTCCATGAACTCCTTGGCCCAAAGGATGTAGTCCTCGGGCATGGTGTACTTGTGGGTCAGCTCGGTGGCATTGAGGTCGCACGGCTGCGCACCGCGCTGTTCGCGCAGGCAGTCGTAGGTGGCCTTGATCGCGGCGAAGTAGGCAGCGTGGCCGTTGACCACGATGCGCACGCCAAGGCGCGCCAGGCGCTGGTTGTCGCGCAGTTCAGGGTTACCGTAGGTGACCAGCATCAGCGGCACCTTCAGGCCTGCGGCGATATGCTCCAGGTGGGCGAAATCCTTGATCCCGACCAGGCAGATGCCGTCGGCACCGGCGGCCTCGTAGGCGCGTGTGCGGCGGATCACTTCGTCCACCTCCAGCACGCCGGCATGGGTACGGGCGATGATCGCCAGATCCGGATCGACGCGGGCTTCCAGCGCGGCGAGGATCTTGCCGACGCCCTCCTCGATGGAAATCAGATCAGTGGACTTGCGGCCGAACTGGGCCGGCAGAAGGGTATCTTCGATGGTCAGCGCGGCAACACCAGCGCGTTCCAGCTCGACCACGGTACGCATCACGTTGAGCGCGTTGCCGTAGCCGTGGTCGGCATCGGCGATTACCGGCAAGCGCGAGACGCGGCCGATACGCGCCGCCTGCTCGACGAACTCGCTCAAAGTGATCAGGGCGAAGTCCGGCGCACCGAGTACCTGCAGGGAGGCGACGGAGCCGCCAAGGATACCGACCTCGAAGTCGAGATCAGCGGCGATGCGGGCGGACATGGGATCGAAGACCGAAGCCGTGTGATAGCAGCGGTCGGAAGCCAGCAGGGCACGAAAAGCGCTGCGTAGCTCATGGTGGGATGCACGTTGCAGGATGGGCATGGGGCGTATTCCAAAGTCGGTTGAATCGCTTTTTTCTCTTTTTAGTAATGGCGTAGACGTGACGAATGCTAGCGCAAGGCACTTGCTGCCAGCTTTCAAACGAAGCGCCGTGGTCGATAACCAGCAAATTATCGGCCAGTCAGCTCCGCCGGCAGCGCCGGGAAGAAACCACCACCGGTCAGCAGGCCGTATGCCATCCACATGGCGACCACCAAATAGAACAGGCGTGGCGCCCAGCTCGCCAGCATCTGCTGGCTCGCAGCCAGCTGTTGCGCCTGCAGGCGGGCGAAACGTAGCAGCGCCTCACCGGGCCGACCGGTGGCTTCACCGGTATTGAGCACGCCGATCAGCATGGCTTTGCCGTGAAAGCTCAGCCCATCGAAAGCGCGCACCAACGACTGACCAGCCGCGACCCGTGGTGCCAGGTTGGCGAAATCCCGCCGCAGCCGCGCGCCGCTCACTGCACTGCAGGCGCGCGGCAGGGCGTCGAGAACGGGCATCCCGGCCTCCAGCAGCAGCCCAAGGCTGTCGCAGAAATTACGGACATCCGCCCGGCGCTGCAGGCTGCCCAACACCGGCAGAGCCAGCAGCAGATCGTCCAACGGGCCCGGTTGATCGGTTCGCCGCTGTTGCCAGCGCCGCCACAACGCCCGTACGCCGAACAGCAATGCCGACAACCACAAGATCGGCATCAGCACAGCCGCCAGGTAGCCCGCGCCACTCAGACTTCCCCCAACTAAAGCAGGCAAGGGTTTGACCGCCAGCGCCAGCAGCAAAACCCCGGCCGGCAACAGCAGACGTGACTTCAACTCTGCGGCATAACGCGCCTGTTCGTCGTAGCGCTGCGCCAATTGCTCGTAGATATGCGCCAATGCCCCGGCCTCCTGCGCGGCTCGGACCAGGCCACTTTCCAATGGCGTGAACACGCCACTCAACTGGCCGGAAGTCGCCAGGTCGCGTCCGCCGCCGACCATCTGCCGCAGGCGCTTGACGGCGGCCTCGTGGCGCGCACCGAGATCCAGACTGACCAGCGCTCGATCGATAGGCACGCCCGCCCGCTCCATCGCACCAAGGTGAGCGAACAAGCCGGCGCGACTGCGGAGATCGAGAGTGAGATGACGACGCGACATGATCGGACTCGGTGGATTGCCGCGCTCAGGTTAACCAGTCGCCGCGCGAGGCGCTACGGAGCGATGGGCGGCATCGGCGCATGCGGCAACCAGCGTTTCAGGATCGCCTCCAGGCTGCCGTCCTCATGCATCTGCGCTAATGCACGCTGCCAGCGCACCACGCGCACCACCGAGGTCTGCGGGGAAAAGGCAATGTAGTAGGCCGAGCGCATGAACGGCACGTGCGCGGTAACGTCCTGTGGTTTGAGATCGACAGCGGCCAACTCGCCAGCCAGGGTCAAATCCTCAGTGGCGATCAGATTGACCCGGCCATGCTTGAGCATGGTCATCATCTGCTTCGAACTGGGTACGCCATAGAGGTTGGTGAAGCCCTTCGCGCTGAGGGTTTCGAAGGTGTACCACTGCTTGGGCAGTGCCAGAGGTCCGCTGGCAGCGGCTTGCTCCAACGTGTCGATGACGAGGTTGCGGGACTTGAGCGAGTAGAAACTGGTAGTGCCGACCACAATGGGGCCGACCCACTGGAACCGGTCCTCACGCTCGGCTGTACGCACAGTGGAGAACAGCGCGATATCTTCCTGTTGCTGAGCCAGGTACAGCGCTCGCGTCCAAGGCATCAGCTCGATCTGTCCAGTGTCGCCGGTACGCGCCAGCAATGCTCTGACCACCTCGACAGCAAGACCGCTCGGTTCGCCCTCGCGCATGAAGCTCATCGGCGGCGCATCCTCGGTGAGCAGACGCAGCTGTGCCTGTACCGGAGCGCACAGCGCCAGCAGCAGAACACATAGCCATCGATCAATACACTTGGCCATCATCGCCCCTCTCGCTTGCAGCCTAGGCTCTGTACGAAAAGTGCCTGCGCTCGGTGATGCTTCGTTAAAAACGGGTTCGGAATGCTCATTTACAGCTCGTAAACTCCGCTTCCTCACCCGTTTTTGCCTCGCCTGACCTTCGCTCGACGACTTTTCGTACAAACCCTAGCAAGCCGGGGCGCACCGTGCAGCCGCTTCACTCGCTGCGCAGCAAGTCGACCAAGGTGCGCTCATCGGCCGCGGGGAACCAGTGGCGGTAGATCCGCTCCAGGCTGCCGTCGTGGCGCATCTGCTGCAGCGCCTGTTGCCAACGTGCGACCAGCGCCGGATCCGTCTTCAGGGAAAAGGCGATATAGGAGTCGTTGGGCATCAGGTCGAACTGCTCCTGCAGCTGCCCGGCATTCATGCCCTGCTCGGCGAGCATGCCGTCGAGGGTCAGGTTGTTGGCCAGCAGCAGCTTGACCCGACCATGGCGAAACATGCGCAGCATGTCCTGAGGCGTCGACACGCCATACAGGTTATCCAGGTTCTGTTCGCGCAACAGTTCGTAGCTGTACCACTGTTTGGGAATCGCCAGGGTGCCGAGGCGCCGGACGTCTTCGAGGCTGGCGACTCGAAGCCCAGCATCCTTGTGCGTGTAGAAACGCGTATAGCCGCGCGCGATCGGTCCGACCCACTGAAACTCGGCTTCGCGCTGCGCCGTACGTACGGTGGAGAACAATGCCGTGTCGGCCTGATGGCGAGCCTGGTGATAGCCGCGTGTCCAGGGCACCAGTTCGATATTCGCCGTCTCGCCAGTGCGGCGGATCAGCTCCTCGACCACGGCCACAGCCATGCCACTCGGCTTGCCATTCTCGAGATAGCTGAAGGGTCGATAGTCTTCGGTATACAGCCGCAAATCGGCAACCGCCACATGGGCGCAGAGGCCACAAAACAACAACAACAACAACAGAACGGCTACCGGGCACTTCAGATTCATCACACGCCACCGTCTAGAGCGCGCCCTACAGCGAATTCAGGACGGCCAGAACAAGGATCATAAACCCGCACCTGGCCCATCACCAAGGCTATTGCGGGGCTGTCATTTCAGCCAAATCCCTGGCGGTCACTACACGCGGTTCAAGTAGCAGTTGCAGGCGCGAAATGGCGCGTTCGCCACTCAGGGCCCGGTGCACTAGGCGCACCGCATGATCCCCCATGGCCTGTGGCTGCTGGAGCAACAGCGCATGAATCTCTCCCTCGCGCACGGCATCGAACAGCAGGTCGCCACCGTCGAAACCGACGAAGTCCAACGTACCGGCCTTGCCCAGTTGGCGCAGCGCCGCGAGGGTTGCCCGACTGCTGGTGCCATTGGGACTGAACAGGCCGTCGAGCTTGGGTAACTGCTGGCTCAGGGCCTCGGCGATGCGCTGGCGGTCATCCCCCAGGTAGGTATCGAACACCACCTGCAAACCAGTCGCCTGCGCCGCCAGCAGAAAGCCGCGCTCACGCTCCTCGGTCGATTGCAGCCCTGGCCGCAAACGCAACATCCCAACTCTGCCACCCCGCCCGAGACGCTCGGCCATTTGTTGCCCGGCCAACTGACCGGCGAGGAAGTTGTCAGTCGCCACCAACGCATAAGCGCCGTCCCCCGCAATGTCGCGGTCGACATAGACAGTGGGGATGCCCTCGGCGCGCAAGGCCGTGATCCGAATATCGATAACGTCGCCAGCCGGAGCGATGATCAGCGCTTTGCAACCCTGTGCCAGTACGCGATCTATCAATTGCAACTGCACCTCGACGCTGCCCTCCCGGGCCGGGGCGCGTGTATAGAGCTCCAATTGCAGCTCATCAGCGGTGCGTCTCGCGCCGGCCTCCAGTTCGCTCCAGAACGCCGACGTGCCGGCCGGCACCATACCGATGCAGTCACGCGCCCAGGCAGGCGCCGACGTCAGGGAAAGAGCCGTCAGCAACAGGCAAATGGAAGGGATTATTCTTGGCATGTTCAACTCCCGGACCCTGCCATCACTTTAGCATCGCCATGCGGCACTGCGACGCCTGTCGGCAAGCTGTCGACTCATACTTTTTCACATTCAAAACCGACGGTCGGGCTAGCCCTGACGCGCCGGGCAGGCGATCATCGGGCTTCCTACGCAGACTCCAGCTACCATGACCGCCACTACTGACAGCCGCACCCCGACGCACAAGCCCCGCCCGCTGATCGATCTGGCCATCAGCATCCTGATTCCCTCGTTCATCCTGATGAAGCTAAGTGGCGAGCACCGTCTCGGCGCCGATGGCGCGTTGATCCTGGCCCTGGCGTTCCCGCTGGCCTGGGGCGCGTTCGAGCTGATCAAATATCGCAAATTCAACTTCATCGCCCTGCTCGGCCTGATCAGCGTCGCGTTGACCGGCGGCATTGGCCTGCTCAAGCTCGACACCCAGTGGCTGGCAGTCAAGGAAGCGCTGATCCCCGGCCTGATCGGCATCGCCGTGCTGGTGTCGACCCGCACCCGCTACCCACTGATCCGCACCCTGCTGTTCAACAAGACCGTGCTCAATATCGACAAGATCCACGACCGCCTGGAGCAAGGCGGCCATGTCGAGCACTTCGAGACGCGCCTGATGCGCGCCACCTACTGGCTCAGCGGCACCTTCTTCTTCTCCTCATTCATGAACTACGTGCTGGCCAAGTGGATTGTGGTCAGCCCGGCCGGTACCGAGGCGTTCAACGACGAGCTGGGACGCATGACCCTGCTCAGCTACCCGATGATCGCCATTCCCTCGATGATCATGCTGATGGCCATCTTCTACTACCTGTGGAAGACCATTCACGGCCTGACCGGCCTGAGCCTGGAAGAGATCATGGCCAACACCGGCCAGGGATCGCAGCCCTGATCAGTGCCGACCTTCGGGTCGGCCGCGCTTAACATGCTTGGGCTTTCCGCCTATCCGGCTCTGTTTCTCTCCGCCTTCGGCGCGGCGACGCTGTTGCCGCTGCAGTCCGAAGCGGTGCTGGTCGCCTTGCTGCTGGCCGGCCAACATCCGCTCTGGACCCTGTTGCTGGTGGCCACTCTGGGCAATGTGCTGGGCTCCTGGGTCAACTGGCTGCTGGGCCGCTCCATCGAACACTATCGCGAGCGCCGCTGGTTCCCGGTCAGCCCTGCTCGGTTACAGCAGGCACAGGACTGGTACGCGCGCTATGGGCGCTGGTCGCTGCTGCTGAGCTGGATGCCGGTGATTGGCGACCCACTGACGCTGGTTGCCGGCGTAATGCGCGAGCGCCTGTGGGTGTTTCTGGCCATCGTCACCCTGGCCAAAGCGAGCCGCTACGCCGTGCTGGCGGCGCTGACGCTGGCATGGATATGAACGTATCAGGACAACCGCTGACACAACTACAAGAGGGTGCGAATGTGCTTGCCAGTTGAGTACAGGCTGCGCCTCCCTGATACTGCGCAGCGCGCCGCGCGGGCACGATCCGCCACCGGCCTTTGCACAATGGCCGGATGGCCGATGAACAGCTGCCTCTCACAGAGGCATGCGGCCCCACCACCTCGGGGCCTAGCGAGCGAGGAATTGCGGTGTCTGTCGTAGAAGCCAAACCAAAACTGAAGCGCAGCGACCTGATCTGGACGCTGATCGGACTCAGTGCCGTGGTGCTGTCTGGCTTTCTGCTGTATCGCGAGTTGCGCAATATCTCCCTCGATGAGATCAAGGGCAGCATCGAAGCGATCTCCCACATGAACTGGCTGCTTGCCGCAGCGGCCACACTCGGCGCGTACTGGGCACTGGCCTGGTACGACCGCATCGCTGTCGCTCACCTTGGCAAGAAGATTCCCTGGCGCTTCATCACCCTGTGCTCCTTCACCACCTATGCCCTGGCCCACAATATCGGCGCCTCGGTGTTCTCAGGCGCAGTGGTGCGCTACCGGGCCTACCGCAGCAAGGGCCTGACGCCTCAGGAAATCGGCATCCTTATCGTTTTCTGCTCCTTTACCTTCGCCCTCGGCACCCTGCTCGCCAGCGGCTGCGTGCTGATCGCTCAGCCCGACCTGATCCACCGCGTCGCCAATGTCACGCCTCTGGTCTCGGTAGTCATCGGCAGCGTCCTGCTGTGCCTGGTCGGTCTCTACGTGCTGGGTTCCTGGCGCCAGTTCAAACCCTGGACGCTGGGCAAGCTGCATGTGGAATATCCACGCCTGCCCATCGTCAGCCGCCAGTTGCTGGCCGGGCCACTGGAACTGCTCTGCGCCGCGGCGATCATCTATTTCGCCCTGCCGGCCGACAATCATCCCGGCTATCTGGTGGTGCTCGGCGTGTTCCTCGCCTCCTTCTCCCTGGCGCTGCTGTCCCATGCACCTGGCGGCCTGGGCGTGCTGGAAGTGACCTTCCTCGCCGCACTGCCGGAGATTCCTGCCGCCGACGTACTGGCCGCGCTGATCGTGTTCCGCGTGTTCTACCTGCTGCTGCCCTTTGCCTTATCGCTGCTGGTGGTGCTGGGCTTCGAATGGAGCCAGTGGAAGGAAAGGCAGCGTGGCAGCAACCTGCCGTCCTGACGACTCGCCGTCAGCGCGACGCTGACATAGAATACGCGGCCATTTTTTGTGGCCCTGCGTTTCCATGTCCTTCTCTACGCCCGCCCGCGCCTGCGGCATCGACTTCGGCACATCCAACTCCACCGTCGGCTGGCTGCGCCCCGGCCAGGACAGCCTGCTGCCCCTGGAAGATGGCAAGATCACCCTGCCCTCGGTGATCTTCTTCAACACCGAGGAACGTCGCCCGGTCTACGGTCGCCTGGCCCTGCACGAATACCTGGAAGGCTACGAAGGCCGCCTGATGCGCTCGCTCAAGAGCCTGCTGGGCTCCAAGCTGCTGAAGAGCGAAACCACCGTGCTGGGCAGCGCCCTGCCCTTCAAGGACCTACTCGGGTTCTTCATCGGTGAGCTGAAAAAACGCGCCGAAGCCCAAGCCGAGCGGCCTTTCGAAGAAGTGGTACTGGGCCGCCCGGTGTTCTTCGTCGATGACGACTCAGCCGCCGACCAGGAAGCGCAGAACACCCTGGTGGCCGTGGCGCACAAGCTCGGTTTCAAGGACGTGTCGTTCCAGTACGAGCCCATCGCCGCGGCCTTCGACTACGAGTCGAACCTGGATCGCGAGGAACTGGTGCTGATCGTCGACATCGGCGGTGGTACCTCGGACTTCTCTCTGGTGCGCCTGGCGCCGGAGCGTCATCACCTGGCCGAGCGCCAGGGCGACATCCTCGCCACTGGCGGCGTGCACATCGGCGGTACCGACTTCGACAAGCAGTTGTCCCTGGCCGGGGTGATGCCGCTGTTCGGCTATGGCAGCCGGATGAAGAGCGACGCCTTCATGCCCACCAGCTACCACCTCAACCTGGCCACCTGGCACACCATCAACGCGCTGTATGCGCAGAAGACCCAGCTCGCCCTGCAGAACATGCGCTACGACATCGTCGACGCCACCGGCATCGACCGCCTGTTCGGCTTGATCGAACAACGTGCCGGGCACTGGCTGGCGATGCAGGTGGAAGAGAGCAAGATCGCCCTGAGCGAACAGGACGCACGCCCCATCGACCTGTCACGCGTCGAACCAGGCCTGGTCGCCGAGCTGACCCGGCCCTTGTTCGAGAACGCCATCGAGCCGCTGCTTGAACGCATTCGTGCCAGCCTCACACAGTTGCTCGACGATGCCGGCATCACGGCCGATCAGGTCGACACACTGTTCTTCACCGGCGGTTCCAGCGGCGTGCCGGCGCTGCGCCAGAGCGTGGCGGCGATGCTGCCCAATGCGCGCAGCGTGGAAGGTAACACCTTCGGCAGCATTGGCAGCGGCCTGGCCATCGAAGCCAAGAAACGCTACGGCTAAGTTTTGTGGGAAGGGCTTTAGCCGCGATTCTGGCCTCTCGCACAGACCAATCCGGCTGAAGAACTCTCGGCAAAAGAACGTAGGGTGCGCCGTGCGCACGGCGCACCCTACCCGGAACGCTCCGCATGCACCTGATGATATTCTTGCCAACCTTTGATCCCCGAGGACATGCCCAATGAAAGCCCAGCTGGAAGAACTGATCGCCAAGATAAGCTCCGGCTGCCTGCCCGAGGACGAGATCGCCCGTATCGCTGACGAGGCCACGCAGGCCTATGCCGATCCGGCGGCCTTTCTCGCTGCCAACCCGGACGTCAACTACGACGACGAATTCCCCATCCCCCTGGGCGAATGGGTAGTGGTCGGCAGCCTGCCGGAAACGGTGCTGTTCCAGGCCGACAGCTACGAGGAGCTGTTCCAGCGCATCACCGAATCCTTCGGCCCGCAGGTGCAATTCGTGCTCAAGGCCAAGCAGTTGGCCAAGACCGAGCCACTGAAAGCACTCAACCGTATCCAGGTGCAGCTCTCAGCGCTGTCGCCGGAAACCGGCGGCTACGTGCTGGTAGATTTCAGCGAGCCCTTGGATGACGAACTGCAGGCCGTGCTGGTGTACGCCAGCGATTTGCCGCGAGTGATGGAGCTGGCGGTGGAAGTCGGCATCTATGCCGCGCCAGCGCTGGAAGCCTTGCAGGCGGAGCAGGCTGGGGAATAAAACACAGATTCTCCCCTCTCCCCAGCCCTCTCCCATACATGGGAGAGGGAGCCATCCGCCGCAAGTATCAGACGCTTGCTGCACTGCTCCCCTCTCCCGTTTGCGGGAGAGGGGCTGGGGGGAGATGGCCGGGCTACAAAGTCCCGCGCAACGCTTTCTCGAACAATGCGCTGTATTGCGCAGCCGTGTAGGCGATGGGATTGGTGCCTGCCGAAGGGTCCACCTCGGCCATGCGCCCGACCTGCTCGATACGCGCATCGTCGATGCCGATATCGCTCAGGCTGTGGGCGATGCCCACTTCACTGCGCAGCGTCAGCACCCACTCCAGCACCGCATCGAAACCGCCGCCCGGCAGCGCCAGGTAGCGCGCCATTTTCTCCATCTGCGGCTCGATCACCGCGCGGTTGGCAACCAGCACATAAGGCATCAACACCGCATTGAGCAGGCCATGGTGGGCGTCGTACAGCGCACCCAGCGGATGCGCCAGCGCATGCATCGCGCCAAGACCGCGCTGGAAGGCGGTGGCGCCCATGCTCGAGGCCACCAGCATCTGCAGCCGCGCCTCGACATCACCACCCTGCGCCACTGCACGCGGCAGATACTGCTGCACCAGACGCATGCCCTCCAGGGCGATGCCCTCGGCCATGGGGTGGAACAGTGGCGAGCAGAACGCCTCCAGGCTGTGCGACAGCGCATCCATACCAGTAGCGGCGGTGATTTTCGCCGGCAGGCCGACGGTCAGCTCGGGGTCGAGAATCACCAGTGCCGGCAGCATCCGCGCGTGGAAGATGATGCGTTTGATATGCGCGTCGTCATCGGTGATCACCGACGCGCGGCCGACTTCCGAGCCGGTGCCGGCAGTGGTCGGCACCGCCACCACCGGCGCCATGCCGGATACCTTGACCCGGCTGGCGTTGTCGCCGACGTCCTCGAAATCCCACAGCGGCCGATCCTGACCGACCATCAAGGCGATTGCCTTGCCGGCATCCAACGCCGAGCCGCCGCCGAAGGCGATCACGCCGTCGTGTCCGCCGGCCTTGAATGCGGCGACACCGTCCATCACGTTGCTGCCGGTTGGGTTGCCCTTGATCGCCGAGAACAGCCCGGCCTTCAGCCCGGCATCACGACATTGGCGTAGTGCCGCGTCGATCATCGGCAACGCCGCCAAGCCTGGGTCGGTGCATAGCAGCGGCGCGCGCATGCCGAGCAAGTGGCAGGCCTCGGCCAGCTCGGCAATGCGGCCAACGCCCACGCGCATCGAGGTCGGGTAGTTCCAGTTCATGCGGTACTGATTCAGGTCCATGGCGCGCGCCTCACAGCTGAGTCTTGAAGTGGAAGGATTTTGGCCGGGTCAGTTGTTCGTAGCCGACCCTTGAGAGGGTGCAGCCGCGCCCGGAGTGCTTCACCCCGGTCCAGGCCAGGCCGGGGTCGAGGTAGTCGCAGCGGTTGAGAAACACCGTGCCGGCCTCGACCCGATCAGCCAAAGCCATGGCGGCGTCGACGTCGCGACTGAAGATGGCTGCGGTCAGGCCGAACTCGCTGTCGTTCATCAGCGCCAGCGCTTCCTCGTCGCTGGCGACCTTCTGAATGCCCACCACAGGGCCGAAGGATTCCTCGGTCATCACGCGCATTTCATGATTGACGTTGGTCAGCACCTGCGGCGCCAGGTAGGGCGTGCCCGGCGCATCCAGGGGAAATTCGGCTGGGTCGATATGTGCCCTGGCACCCTGCTCGACTGCCTCGGCGATCTGGGCGCGGACGAAGTCGGCGGCGTCGCTGCGCACCAGCGGCCCCAGGGTGGTCTCCGGATCATCCGAACGCCCCAACTTGTACTGGCGCACCAGCGCCACCGCGCGCTCGACGAACTCATCGAACAATGACGCGTGCACGTAGATGCGCTCGATGCCGCAGCACGACTGCCCGGAGTTGAAAAAGGCGCCGTCGATGGCAGTTTCCACCGCGTGCTGCAGATCGGCGTCGGCGCGGACGTAGGCCGGGTCCTTGCCACCCAATTCGAGCCCAACACTGATGAAGCGCCCGGCAGCAGCACGCTCGACCATGGCTCCGCCGGGCACCGAACCGGTGAAGGCAACGTGGTCGATACTGGGTGAGCGAATCAGCGCTTCGGTCTCGCCGTGGCTCAGGTGCAGATATTGAAACACGCCTTCGGGCAGGCCAGCTTCGGCGAAGGCTTCGACCATGCGTTCGGCGCACAGCGGCGTCTGCGCCGAGTGCTTGAGCAACACCACATTGCCTGCTAACAGCGCCGGCATCACCGCGTTGACGGCGGTCAGATAGGGGTAGTTCCAGGGCGCGATGATCAACGCGAGGCCCAATGGCTCACGGCGAATGAAACGGGTGAAGCCGGCCTTTTCCGGCAGGCGGATGTCGGCCAGCGAGCCCTCGGCGATATCCGCCATATGGCTGGCACGCTCGACGAAGCCACGTATCTCGCCAGCGGCGTAACGGATTGGCCGGCCCATCATCCAGCACAGCTCTTCGGCCAGTTGCGCCTCACGGGCAGCGAAGGCTTCGATGGCACGCCGGCCGATGGCGATACGTTCGCGCAGTGGCGTCTGTTTCCAGGTTTGCTGCGCCAGCTCAGCCTTGGCCAACGCCACCAATACCTCAGGATTGGACGCCAGATGACGCTCGACGTAGACCGAGCCGTCGATGGGGGAAATACATTGCAGCTTGCTCATAAGGTGCTCCAGAAATCTTGCCCGCGTAGCCCGGATGTAATCCAGGACACTCGAAGAAACCGCCCCGGATTGCATCCGGGCTACGGACGGTGGAATCAGATGATTTCGAAGTAGCGATCCAGCTCCCAATCGCTGACATGGCGACGGTACTCGCGCTCTTCCCATTCACGGCTGGCGGCGAAATGCTCGACGAAGGCATCGCCGAACATCTCTCGGGCGGCCTGCGATCCCTTCAGCCGTTGCGCGGCGTCCCACAGGGTGCGCGGCAGCGCCAGCTCCTCGGGGTGCTTGACCGCATAGGCATTGCCGCTGACAGGATCGGTTGGTTCCCACTCCTGCATGACGCCGTAAAGGCCCGAGCCGATGGCCACCGACAACGCCAGGAACGGATTACCGTCGGCAGCGCCAAGGCGATACTCCTGGCGCTGCGACTTGTCGCTACCGGGAATTACCCGCAGCGCTGCGGTGCGGTTCTCCACACCCCAGGTGGCGTCGGTGGGCGCCCAGAAACCGGGAATAAGGCGGCGATAGCTGTTCAGGGTCGGCGCCACCATGCACAGGAATTCCGGCATCAGACGCTGCTGCCCGGCGAGAAAATGCCGCTGCAGCTTGCTCATGTTGTGCGCCTGGCTGGGGTCGTAGAACGCCGACTTGTCCGTCTTGCGGTCACGCAACGACACATGGATATGGCCGCTCTGCCCTGGGTACTTGCCCGACCACTTGGCCATGAAGGTGGCCATCAGCCCGTTGCGCTGGGCCAGTACCTTCATGAAGGTCTTGAACAGCGCGCCCTTGTCCGCTGCGGCTTCGGCATGGTCGTAGGCAATGGCTGCCTCGAGCACACCCGGGCCGGTTTCGGTGTGCAGGCCTTCGATGGGGAAATCCATCGCCTCACCCATTTCGAGAATCTGGTGATAGAGCTCGGCATGCACCGAGTTGCGGATCATCGAGTAGCCAAACCAGTCCGGGGTGAACGGCTTGAGATCGCGAAAGCCTTTGGCCCGCGCCGAGTCCGGAGTTTCATCGAACATGAAGAACTCGTACTCCAGCGCAGCAAAGGGCTCGAAGCCCATGTCCTGGCAGCGCTGGATGACCCGACGCAGCGTGCCGCGTGGGCACACCGCCTCGGCCTGCTGGTCGAATTCGGCGAGAAACAGCAGCATGCCGTTCTCGAAGGGAATTTCACGGCAGGTGTGCGGCAGGATGCGCACCGGCGCGTCCGGGTAGCCGCTGTGCCAACCGGTGTACTGGGCATTGTCGTAGAGCTGATCCTTGACGTCCCAGCCGAGCACCACATCGCAGAAAGCAAAGCCGTGCTCGAGAGCGGAGAAGAACTTGCTGCGGCTCATGTATTTGCCGCGCATCACCCCATCGTTATCGAACAGGCCAACCTTGACGTGGCTCAGGCCACGCTCCTCGACGATGCGCCGGGCATCGCCCAGGGTCTTTACATCCCGTGGTTTGAACATGCTAACCCCTGTGTCTTGTTGTTATCGCGGGCGGGTTAAGCGAAGAGCTGGGCATTCATGACCGGCCAGGCAAGGCCGACGACGCACGAACGCAGCACGACGCTTGTGACAGCGTCCGTTTCAGGCTCATAGAGTGTGGTACAGGATTGCCGGGATGGCAGGGAGCGGGGCAGAAAAATAGGTGATGACGATCAAGGCGGTGGACAACCGAAGGCTATCCACCGCGACGCACTAAGCTGTCGGCACCGTACCGCCGTCGATCAGGAATTCACTACCGGTGATGGAGGCCGCCCGAGGTGACGCCAGGAAAGCGATGAGTTCAGCGACTTCCGACGGCGTCGAAGGGCGACCGAGCGGAATACCTCCCAGCGCATCCATGATGATGCGCTTGCCTCCGTCATAATCGGTGCCCGCCTCCTCTGCCAATCGCTTGGCCAAGGCGACCGATGCCTCGGTTTCGATCCAGCCAGGGGCAACCCTCACGACGCGCACGCCTTTGGGCGAAACCTCTTTCGACAGGCTCTTGCTGTAAGTCGAAAGCGCCGCTTTGGCTGCAGCGTACGCAGTGGTCGCCTCGGGCAGCGGCAAGCGGCTTTGAATAGATGTCACATGGATGATCACGCCCGCTGCACGCTGCAGCATGCCCGGAAGCATTGCACGGTCGAGGCGAACCGCAGGGAACAGGTTCAGATCGAGCTCGCGCTGCCACTGCTCGTCATCCAGCGCGGCAAACCCTCCCCCAGGAGCGGACGAGCCACCCAGGACGTGCACGAGAATGTCGACGCCACCCAGGCGCTGCTCGGTCGCCGCCACCAGCGCCGCGGAACCGTCTGGGGTACAAAGATCCGCCTGAACGAACATATCTGGCGGTACGGCGCTGTCGGCCTGTCGCGCAGAGGTCAGCACCTGCGCGCCCTCCGCCTGGAAAAGACGAACCACTGCGAGTCCCACACCTTTGGTCCCACCGGTCACCAGGACACGCTTACCAGCAAACTCAAGGTTCATCATGGCGCAATCTCCAGTGAGCTGATCCGCCCGTCACGCAAACGAAAGACATGCTTGAGTGGTATCGGACTACCGGGAAAGTCACCGCTCACCATTGCCGTGACGCTGAGTTGATCCTCCTTGGCAAACGACTCGATGGGCTCCACCCGGTAAGTGAATGCCTTCCGCGCAGCCTGCTGCCAGGACTCGATGGCCTCGATCCCCTTATGGCAGCGGTTTTCATCGATCACGCTGGCGTCCGCATGGAAACACGCCGTCATACGTGAAATGTCATCGCCGTTGGTGATCTCGAAGTAGGCTTGAACGACACTCGGCAATTGCAGGTTCATACGCTAGGTCCTCTCACAGTTGTCGGTCTTGCAGAGCTGCGATCTTGCCTCTCGCGAGACAATCTGCTCAATTGGGACAAATGCTGATGGCCTATCCCGCATAGCAGGACTATTCGATGTCCGATTCACGCCTTACCCTTCATGAGCTGGAGGCCGTCCTGGCCGTGGCCCGCCGTGCCTCGTTTCGGCGGGCAGCTATCGACCTGAATGTTTCCACTACCGCGCTGAGCAGCACTATCGCCAAGCTGGAGATGACGCTGCAGACGCGTCTGTTCAATCGCACCACGCGCAGCGTGTCGCTGACAGAGTCAGGTCGACGTTATCTGGAGCAGGTAGGGCCTACGCTGCAAGCTCTACGCGGCGCACTGGAAACGGTTCGCTCGCACAACGCCGAACCTGCTGGCGTGATCAGAATCAACGCATTTGCCAGCGCGGCACGTACAGCACTCATGCCGCTGGTCCTGGAGTTTGCCGCCCGTTACCCGCGCGTGCAGATCGATCTGGTGACGGAGGAACGACTGATGGACATCGTCGCGGAAGGCTTCGATCTGGGCGTGCGCGCATCCAGCCTGATACCAGGTGACATGATCGCCATCTCACTCGGCCAGACACAGCGTTATGCCGTGGTGGGCACAGCCAAGTACTTCGCCGAACACGGCATGCCGCAAACACCTGCCGATCTGAAACAGCATGAATGCCTACGCATCCGGCTGCCCAACGGCGCCATCTATCCCTGGTACTTCGAACATGCGGGTGAAGTGCTCAGGGTTGATGTCGAGGGTCAGTTCACAGTGGATGAGCCGAGCGTAGCCAAGGCCATCGTGCAGGCGAACGTGGCGCTCGGGCTTTTTCTGGAGCAGGAGGTCCAAGCGGAGATCGACGCTGGAAACCTGCTGCGAGTGCTGCAGAACTGGACGCCACCCAGAGATGACCTGTGCCTGTACTACCCCAATCGGAGCAATCCGTCTGCCTCGCTCAAGGCATTCACAGACCTGGCCCGAGAGAATCTCCAGCGCTGCCCGCCCCATCGCTGAGCGTTGGGCGGGCAGTCGTGGGGGAGACCTCAACCGCGATAAGGTGCTCCAGCCTTGGCCATCAGAGCGTTGTACTTCTTGAAGATGTCCACCACCTTGGCGCAGCGCGGGCTGGTCTTGGCGATTTCGTCCCAGAATTTCTGCGCCTCGGCTTCAACCGTGGCCCATTCTTCGGCGGGTATTGAGGTCAGCTCCAGCTTACCGCCTTCGACGCGAAGTTGCGCCTCGCCGCCCCAGTACCAGTGCTGGCGGTAGTAGTTGGAGCTGTCCATGCACAGCTTGAACAGGGTCTTGAGATGCTCCGGCACCTCGGCCCATTTGTCCGAGTTGGCGAAGTAGGAGCCACACCAGGCGCCGGAGATGTTGTTGGTCAGGAAGTACTTGGTGACGTTGGCCCAACCGACGGTGTAGTCCTCGGTGATACCGGACCAGGCGATGCCGTCCAGCTCGCCGGTCTGGATCGCCACCTCGACGTCCTCCCAAGGCAGAGTCACCGGGATCACACCGAAGCGCGAAAGGAATTTACCGGCGGTGGGGAAGGTGAAGATGCGCTTGCCCTTGAGATCATCGAGCTTTCTGATTGGCTGTACGGTGGCGAAGTGGCAAGGGTCCCAGGCACCAGCGCCGAGCCAGGTTACGCCCTTGACCTCGCCATAGGCCTCGGCCCAGATCTCGTTGAGCCCGTACTGCTCGAACAATACCGGCACATCGAGACTGTAGCGGGTGGCGAAGGGGAAGTAACCACCGAATACCGAGACGTCCACAGGCGCGGCAATCGAATCGTCATCACTCTGCACCGCATCGATGGTGCCGCGCTGCATGGCGCGAAACAGCTCGCCGGTCGGCACAAGCTGATCGGCGAAATACAACTGGATCTCCATCTGGCCATTGGCAGCCTTGTTGAAGGCGTCGATCGAGGGTTTGATCACGTGCTCGGCCAGCGCCGCGCCGGCGTAGGTTTGCAATCGCCAGGTGATTTTCTTTGGCTCGGCGGCGTAGATATGCGCCGAACCCAGGGCCGCGGTGCCGACTGCGGCGGTTTTTAGGAAATCGCGTCTCGTACTCATGCTGGTCTCTCCATAGTGTCGATGCCAATGCAATACAACCGCTCAATGCCGCCAGAGCTGACGGCCTTACCAGTGGCCGGACGAACCGGCTCGACTGTTGGCGCGCACGCGCCGATTTCCGTTGATCAGCCGCCGTAATGCAGTTGCGGCAACCACAGCGCCAGCTGTGGGAAGACCATCACCAGAGTCAACGCCAACACCATGATGATGACGAAGGGGATGACCGAGACGTAGATGTCGCGCAGACTCACCTCGGGAGGCGCCATCGCGCGCATGAGGAACAGGTTGTAGCCGAATGGCGGGGTCATGTAGGCGATCTGGCAGGTGATGGTGTAGAGCACGCCGTACCAGATCAGATCGAAGCCCAGTGCACCGACCAGCGGGATGTAGAGCGGCGCGACGATCACCAGCATGGCGGTGTCGTCGAGGAACATGCCCATCACGATGAAGGAGATCTGCATCAGGATGAGAATCTGCCACGGCCCCAGGTGCAGGCTGTCGACGAAGAAACCTTCGATGGCCCTGACCGCGCCGAGGCCATCGAACACCGCGCCGAAGCACAACGCGGCGAGAATGATCCACATGAACATGCAACTGATGGCCAGGGTCTTGCGCAGCGTCTCCTCCATCACCTTGCCACTCAAGCGCCCCTTGAACAGCGCCGCTAGCGTCGCTGCCGCTGCGCCGACCGCCGAGCTTTCCACCAGGCTGGTGTAGCCCATCAGGAACAGCCCGGTCATCGACAGGAAGATGAACACCGGTACCAGCCCGGCACTGAGCAGGCGCAGCTTCTCCTGCATGCTGATCTGCTCGCGCTCGGCCTGTGACAGCGCTGGGCCGAGCTGCGGTTGCAGGCGGCAGCGAATGGCGATGTAGAGCATGAACATGCCGGCCATCATCAGTCCGGGAATCGCCCCGGCCAGCCACAGCTGGCCCACCGGCTGGCGCGCGATCATGCCGTAGAGCACCAGCACCACACTGGGTGGAATCAGAATCCCCAGCGAACTGCCCGCCTGAATCACTCCGGTGATCATGATCTTATCGTAGCCACGCCTGAGCAGCTCGGGCAAGGCGATGCTGGCGCCGATGGCCATGCCGGCCACGCTCAGGCCGTTCATCGCCGAGATCGCCACCATGAGAAAGATGGTGCCGATGGCCAGGCCGCCCGGCAGCGGACCCATCCACACATGGAACATCTTGTAGAGGTCTTCGGCGATGCCCGACTCGGAGAGCATGTAACCCATGAACACGAACATCGGCAGGGTCAGCAGCGGGTACCACTTCATCAGCTTCATGGCTGCACTGAAGGCCATCTCCGAGCCGCCATCACCCCACAACAGCAATGCAGCAGCCGCAGCGACGAAGCCGATGGCGCCGAAGACTCGCTTACCGGTCAGCAGCAACAGCATCATCGAGGAGAACATCAGCATTGCGATCAGCTCGTAGCTCATCAGAGCGTCTCCCCACGGGCCGCGTACAGATCCTTGAAGAAGGTGGCGATCGCCTGCAGCAGCATCATGACAATGCCCAGGCACATGATGATCTTGATGGGAGCCATGTAGGGCGACCACGCCGAGTAGCTGGTCTCCTTGTATTCGATGGCGTACTCGGTGGAGGAAATGCCACCGATCAGCAGCATCACCAGGTAGAAGATCAGCATGAACACGGTGATCGCATCGACCACCGCTCGGGTGCGTGGCGACCAGTTGCTGTAGGCCAGGTCCATGCGCACATGGGCGTCGAGCTGCATCGAGTAGGCACCGCCGAGCAGGAAATAGGCGACCATGAGGAATTGGGCGCTTTCCAGAGTCCAGATCGATGGCGTGAAGAAAGTCTTGCTGATGGAGGAGTACAGGAGCACCGCCAGCATGGCGAAGATCAGGTACATGGCGAAGCGCCCGACCCTCAGGTTGAATGCGTCCACGACCCGGACGAAAGCTCTAATGCCCTTGCGCATGCAGTTTCCTGCTGTTTTTGTTCGTTATCCCGTCAGCCTAGACGAAGATTCGCCAAAGCCAACCGCCCCGCCGAGCCATAGCAGGAAACGCGCCAGCCATTAGCGACAAACCGTTCACCAAACAAAATCAAGCACTTGGAAAGTACCGTGCTTGAGCCTCAGCGCAGCAAAAAGGCAACCAGCACTGCAACGGTGCGCTGTGCGTCCTCTTCTTGGGGCACATGACCAAGGTCATCGAACAGCACCAGTTGGCTGCCCTCGATGTCAGCGGCGAAGCGCTCGGCATTGTCCGGAGGAATCAGCCGGTCACGCGCGCCCCAGATGATCAACGTAGGCAATTGCAGTTCGCCGATACGCTCGTGCAGCTCGCCGCTGGGGGCCTGAGCGAAGCGCTGGCGCAAGGCCTGGCGGTTCCCTTCGCGCAACGTCAGTTGGTAGTAGCGCTCGACCAGTTCATCGTCGACTTTGTCCGGATCGCCATAAACGTTGCGCACGCTCGACTCGATCATGCTCCGCGGCAACAAGCGGCTCATCAGCGGCGCCAAGGCCGGGATGCCTGCCAGGCGAAAGCCTATCGGTACAGACTCGGCGTTGCGCGGATAGCCAGCCGCGTCCACCAGCACCAGGCGTGCACTACGTTCGGGATGGGCCAGGGCAAAGCGCCAGGCCAACTGGCCACCGAAACTGTTGCCGACCAGCACGACACCGTTCACCCGTAGATGATCGAGCAGGGCGAGGAGAAACGCCGTGTAGTGCTCGACGTGGTAATTGCCATCGGCGAATGGCCCGGTGAGGCCGAAGCCGGGCAGATCCACACTGATCACCCGGCGCCGTGGGGCCAGTTCCTTCACCCAACCTTCCCAGGTGTGCAGGCTGGCCGACGTGCCGTGCAGCAGCAGGATAGGCTCGGGGTCATCGCGTCGCCCCTGATCACGAAGGTGCACCGACATTCCATAGATGTCGACGAACTGCGACGGCGATGGCGCCCAGCGAGCCTTGAGCTCGTCCAGAGGACGGTCCGGCGCCCAGTTGAGGGCGACGAAAGCGGCGAGAGTCAGCCCGAATACCAGCAACAGGCCGAGCAGCACACGGGCGAGACGTTTCATCTGGGCAGTCCTGAACGCAGCGGAAGCACGATGCTAGTCGGCCACTGCGAACGCGCCTATCGCCCGGAAGAGGGAATCGCCAGACAGAACAATCAGAACCCGACCAGCAGCATCCACAGCGGCAGGGAAATCGCCGCCAATAGTGTGGACAGGGAAATCGCCGCGCTGACGCTACGGCTGTCTTCGGCCGTACGGGCAAACGCCATCACGTTGACCCCGCTGGGACAAGCAGCAAGCAGCACCAACACGCTGCGCGCGGTCTCGTTGAGGCCAGATAGCTGGCCGCTGAGCCACCACACCAGCGCAGGGAAAAGCAGCAGCTTGGCCAATGCCACGCCCCAGGCCTCGCCGGTCGGGCGCAAACGATAGCGCGACAAGCTGGCGCCGAGCACGATCAGCGCGCAGGGCAACGCAGCCTGGCCCAGCCAGGTGACTGCACGCCACAGGCTTTCCGGCACCTGCAGTCCGGACAGGTTGAGTAGCGCCCCCAATCCCAGACCGATGATCATCGGGTTGGCCAGGTTCTTCAGAAGTGCACGGCCGTCGACGCGCTCCTGGCTGCCAAAGGCAGCGTAAAAGCTGTGCAGGGAAAACAGCGTGAGACTGTGAAACACCAGAATGGCGAACACGTAGAGCAGGCCGTCGTTACCCATCAGGCTGGCGATCAGCGGGATGCCCACCAGCACGTTGTTGGAGAACGCCGCTACCAATCCCAGCGGCGTTGCCGTACCACGACGCCAATGCGCCAACGCGTTGACCATGACGAACATCAGCAGTACCGGCAGGTAATAGGCCAACAACAACATCGGTGACAGACCTTCGGCCAGCGATGCCTTGGCGATGCCGGCGAACAGCAGCGTCGGCATGAACAGCTTGAAGGTGATGTTGGCCAGACCGGCCGCCGACTCGCTGGTGAGCCACTGGCGCCAGCCGAGCAGATAGCCGAGAACGATCAGAGCGAAGATCGGCAAAATTGCCTGTGCCGCGAGCATTGCTGAGCCTGCCTCCAGGGAACTGCAAAAGAGTACGGATCGAGCACGACCCGCAAAGGGCGCCAAGCATACGCGTGCCCGGCATCCAGCGCGATGCTTCACCAAATATTCGCCGCCACGCTTCTCACCCGGCCACAAGCCACGAGATAGAGCCTCTCGATCAAGTATTGAGGGGGTCGATGTTCACTATCAGGCCAGTCAAGTTCTTATCTGCGCTCATGTCCTTAAGAATTGATTCCGAAGCCACTTATTACTCCCTAAGGAGACATCGACATGAAAGCTCAACTGACCCTCGCCACTCTGGCCCTTAGTCTGATCACCACCAGCGTATTCGCCGCTCCGAGCAGCGCGCCCTTCCCTCTGGTGGGTGAAGCCAAGGACAGCCAGGTCCAACAACAACTCGTCGCACCGCTGGCCGAGAACGGCTCCGAACGCACTCCGGGCGCTCAACGCATTCAACTGGCCGAAGATGGTTACGACCGTACTCCCGGCAGCCAGCGCATTCAGCTGGTAGAAGGTGGATATGAACGTACCCCTGGCGCACAGCGCATCCAGCTGGCTGAAGACGGCTCTGACCGCACTCCCGGCAGCCAGCGTATCCAGCTGGTAGAAGGCGGCTATGAGCGTACCCCTGGTGCCCAACGCGTTCAGTTGGCCGAAGGTGGCTACGAACGTACTCCTGGCGCACAGCGTGTACAGCTGGCCGAAGGCGGCTCTGATCGCCTGATCGAGCAACGTGGACGCACTGCCTAAGTGCTATCGCAAGACCCCAAGCCCGGCACAAGCCGGGCTTTTTCATGCCCGCGATTTATAGGCGAGCGAGCACTGGCACGCAGCGAGTCACGCCATCCCAGCAGAGGGCAAGCGGTAGATCCAGATACGTCGCAGCACAGTCGAAAACTGCCCCCACAAGGTGCCGCAGTTATAATGCTGGCCATAACGCTCGGCGATCCGGCGCACCTCCCGCGCCAGCTCGGCATAGCGCCGCGCAGGCAGATCCGGGAACAGGTGATGCTCGATCTGATGGCTGAGGTTGCCGGTCAGAATATGCAGCAGCGGCCCACCGGACAGGTTGCTCGAGCCGCGCAGTTGCCGCAGATACCAGTGCCCGCGCGTCTCCCCTTGCAATATTTCGGGCGCAAAGACCGCCGCCCTTTCAGTGAAATGGCCGCAGAAGATCACCAGAAAGGTCCATAGATTGCGCAGCAGATTGGCCACCAGATTGCCGGTCAGCACGGCCATGACATTGGCACCGAGCAGCAAGGCCAGCAGCGGAAACGCCAGATAGTCCTTGCCCCACTGCCGCGCCAGCTTGGCGCCGAACTGACGGGCCAGCGGCTTCACTTCGTCCCTGCTGATACGCCCCTTGACCAGCTTGTCCAGGCGCAGGTGCTGGATCGCCACCGCGTACTGGAACAGCAGCGCCTGTATCGTCACCCACAGGGGCTGCCAGCGGTAGAAAGGCTTCCAACGCTGCTCCGGGAACAGCCGCACCACGCCGTAGCCGACGTCATCGTCCATGCCCAGCACGTTGGTGTAGGTGTGATGCACGTGGTTATGGGTGTGCCGCCAGAAGTCAGCGGGGCCGACGATGTCCCATTCATACTGACGCCCGGCGAATTCCGGGTCGTTCATCCAGTCGTACTGGCCGTGCATCACGTTGTGGCCCAGCTCCATGTTCTCGAGGATCTTGCCAAGGCCCAGCAAGAATGTGCCGAGCAGCCAGGTCGGCGGGAACCAACCGAACATCAGCAGCGCGCGGCCGCTCCAGCAGCACAGTCGCACCACACCACGCACACGGCGGATATAGCGAGCATCGCTTTCGCCAAGGTCGGCCAGCGTGCGCTGGCGCAAGACATCCAGCTCCTGGCCGAAGGCTTCGAGCTCGGCGGGGGTCAACTCACGATCAGGACGATTGCTCACAGGTCGATCTCCACATCCCCATGCGGGGCGCTGACACATAGACGGACGGGCTGCCCCGGCTCGGCGAACAGCTCACCGCTACGCAGATCACGCACCGTGCCGGCCAGCAGCAAACAGGTACAACTGGTACAGATGCCCTGACGGCAGCCATGAGCCGGGCGCAGCCCGGCAGCTTCGGCCTGCTCCAGCAGACTCGCGTTGCTGCTGCCGGAGACCTGCTGCCGGCTCCGGGCGAAGCTCAAGCGGACCTCGCCAGCCTCCGTTTCGGCCAGCATCGGAAGCGGACTGAAGCTTTCCGATTGCACGCTGCTGCCGCGTCCGGCGGCATGCCACCAACCACACGCCTGCTCGACGAAACCACGCGGGCCACAAACCCGCAGATGATCCCCCGGCAACGCGGCCAGCCGTTCGGCCGACAGGCGATCACCCTCGCCACTGAAAACCCGCTGCACCTGGAAGTTGGCATGACGTGCCGACAATGCCTGCAGCTCTGCGGCAAAAGCCTGTTGCCCCTGATGACGAACCTGATGCAGCAACGTCACTGGCGCAGCGAAGCCACGCGAGAGAGCGTCACGCAGCAGGCCGAGCAACGGGGTGATGCCGCTGCCAGCCGCCAGCAACAACACGGCGTTGTGCTCCTGCGGCCAGGCGAATTCACCGAATGCCTGGCCCAACTCGATCACCTCACCCACCTCCAGGTGATCAAGCAGCAAATTGGACAGGCGCCCGCCCGGCTGACGTTTGATCGCAATCTCGATGCGCCCGCCGGCTGCTACCGAAGACAGGCTGTAACTGCGTCCGTGACGCACGCCGTCCTGCTCCAGATACAGCTGGACATGCTGCCCAGCTCGCCAGTCACGCGCATTGCCATTGCAGCGCAGTTGCAGTGCCAGCATGTCGTCGGCGACCCAGCGGCGCGCCTCGACCTGAGCGAACACACGATTGAGGCGCAGCGCCGCGTGCAACTGACGCAGGCACAGATCGACATCCGCTTCACGCAGCCAGCCGTTCGCACAAAGCTGACGCAGAGGCTGTAGGTAAGCCGCCAGCCACCGCGCCCCTGAGAGAGAAAGTAAAGCCATCGAAGAATTCCAGTGAACACTTGTGCACAAGGCTGACAGATAGCCCGCATTTCAGTCAACAGTCGCTCACCGAACTATGCAGGCTCGGTTCGACGCTGGCGTCGCGCATTTGTTAGAGTGCGGCATCGCTCAACGACCCCGATCTCGCATGACGCCACGCGCCGAACAAAAGCAGCAGACCCGCCAGGCCCTGATGGCTGCCGCCCTCACGCTGATGGAAAGCGGGCGCGGCTTTGGCAGCCTGAGCCTGCGCGAGGTCACCCGCGTCGCTGGTATCGTGCCCACCGGTTTCTACCGCCATTTCGCTGACATGGACGAACTGGGTCTGGCGCTGGTGGCGGAAGTCGGTGAAACCTTCCGTGCGGCGATCCGCCAGGTGCGTCGCCACGAGTTCGAAATGCGCGGCATGATCGACGCCTCGGTGCGTATCTTCCTTGCCGAAGTGGCCGCCAATCGCGCCCAGTTTCTGTTCCTCGCCCGCGAGCAGTACGGTGGCTCACAACCGGTGCGCCAGGCCGTTGCGGCCCTGCGCGAACGCATCACCAGCGACCTGGCCGCCGACCTCAAGCTGATGAACCGTATGCCGCACCTCGACGATGCAGCGCGCGACGTGGTGTCGGACCTGGTGGTGAAGACCGTATTCGCCACCCTGCCCGAACTGATCGACCCACCCGCTGAAACCCTGCCGGCGCACCTCACCGCAGAAGCCAAGGTCATTCAGCAGCTGCGCTTCATCATGGTCGGTGGCAAGCACTGGTTGGGCCTGGGCAAGCCCTCCGACTAGAGCGCACCAAAATCGATCACCACTGACAAAAACGCACCAAATCAAACCTGACCGCCTCGCCAAGTTATCCACAACAGGCTTGAACGCCCCGCCTTGCGCCACTCTCCAGCCTTGGCAAGCCACTTGCACTATTTCCGGGCACATTGCCCCGGAATAGATACGCATGCTGGTGATCCACTCCCGAATCGCGCCGCAGAGCGCCTGCGACGCTGAACTGGAACTGACCTTCGAAGCCCGCAGTAAAAGCCGCCTGCGCTGTTTCACCACTAGCGGTGAGGAGGTAGGCCTGTTCCTTGAGCGCGGCCAACCGGCGCTGGCCGATGGTGAGTGTCTGCTGACCAAGGACGGGCGCACCGTCAAGGTACTAGCCAAGGCTGAGCCGCTGCTGCACGTGACCTGCGCCAGCCCCTTCGAGCTGATGCGCGCCGCCTACCACCTGGGCAACCGCCATGTCGCCCTGCAACTGGGTGACGGCTGGCTGCGCCTGCCTGACGACTACGTGCTCAAGGCCATGCTCGAACAGCTCGGTGCCACGGTCGAAGCCGTCGAAGCGCCCTATCAGCCCGAGCAAGGCGCCTACGGCGGCGGCCATCACCATTCCCATCACGGCGATGAAGAATTCAACTACGGTCCACGCCTGCACCAATTCGGGGTACGCAAGTGACGCTGCCCCCATCGAGCCTGGCAAAGGCAACGTCATGAAACCTGCCTGGGCATTGTTGCGCCTGGCCAGCCCGCAGCTGCCGATTGGCGGCTACAGCTACTCGCAAGGCCTGGAATGGGCCATCGACAGCGGCCTGATTACGGATGCCGCAAGCGCCGAGTGCTGGCTGGCCGATCAACTGACGCTCAACCTCGCCCGCTTCGAGGCGCCGCTGCTACTGGCTCACTGCCGCGCCGCAGACGAGGGCGACTGGCCGTGCCTGCAGCAACTGGCCGAGCAGCACCGCGCCAGCCGCGAGACACGCGAGCTGGCTCTGGAGAGCCGGCAGATGGGTTACTCGCTGCGGCAGTTGCTCGAAGGCCTGCCCGAACTGGACGAGGCGGCGCGTGAAGCACTTGCAGCCCAGGACGAACCCGGCCTGGCACTGGCCTGGGCCCTGGCCGCACGCGCCTGGCAGATCAGCCCGGACGACGCTCTCGCCGCCTGGCTCTGGGGCTGGCTGGAAAACCAGCTGGCCGTGCTGATGAAGGTGTTGCCGCTGGGTCAGCAGGCCGCCCAACGCCTGACCAGCTGCCTGCTACCGCAGCTCGATGCCGCCCAGCAGCAAGCCGCCACCCTTTCCCCTGAACACTGGGGCAGCGCCGCCTTCGGCCTGGCCCTGGCGAGCATGGCGCACGAGCGCCAGTACTCACGTCTCTTCCGCTCCTGACGAGGAACAACAGCACATGAACAGCCAACCCCTGCGTGTCGGCATCGGCGGCCCGGTCGGTTCCGGCAAGACCGCCCTGACCCTGGCCCTGTGCCGCGCCCTGCGCGAGCGCTACAACATCGCCGTGGTCACCAACGACATCTATACCCAGGAAGACGCCCAGTTCCTGGTGCGCAACGAGGCCCTGGAGCCCGAGCGCATCATCGGCGTGGAAACCGGCGGCTGCCCGCATACCGCCATCCGCGAAGACGCCTCGATCAACCTGGAGGCCGTCGAACAACTCAACCGCCGTTTCCCCGGCCTGGACCTGATCATCGTCGAATCCGGCGGGGACAACCTTTCCGCCACCTTCAGCCCGGAACTGTCCGACCTGACCCTGTACGTGATCGACGTATCGGCCGGCGACAAGCTGCCTCGCAAGGGCGGCCCGGGCATCTGCAAATCCGACCTGCTGGTGATCAACAAGGTCGACCTCGCGCCCATGGTCGGCGCCTCGCTGGAGGTCATGGAGCGCGACACGCTGAAGATGCGCGGCGACAAGCCCTTCGTCTTCAGCAACCAGAAAGTCGGCCAGGGTCTCGACGAGATCATCGCCTTCATCGAACGCCAGGGCATGCTCACAGCGGCCTGATTCCACTCAAGGAGAACCTCATGAATCTGCGCAAAACCCTCTACGCCGTTGCCCTGTTCTGTACCCCGGCGCTGGCCTTTGCTCACCCCGGGCACGGCGACTCCGGGCTCATGGCCGGCCTCGCCCACCCGGTGTTCGGCCTGGATCACCTGCTGGCGATGTTCGCCGTCGGCCTGTGGGCCGCGCAACAGAGCGGTGCGGCGCGCTGGGCGCTGCCAGTGACCTTCGTTGGCACCATGCTGGTCGGCGGCCTCCTCGGCTTCGCCGGTGTAGAGATCCCGCTGATGGAGACCGGCATCGCAGGTTCGGTTCTGGCCTTCGGCCTGCTGGTAGCCGTGGCTGCACGCCTGCCCATGGTGGTATCCGTTGCCCTGACCGCGCTCTTCGCCCTCACCCACGGCGTCGCCCACGGCCTGGAACTGCCTGATCTGGTCAGCCCCTTCGGTTACGCCATCGGCTTCATCGTCGCCACCGCGGCGCTGCACGCCATCGGCTTTGCCCTGGTGCGCTTCCTGCCGCAAGCGGCGGCACCGCTGGTGCGTATCGCCGGTGCAGCCTCGGCAGCGACCGGTGTCTGGTTGCTGGCTAGCTGAAGAGCCGCAGCGAATAACGGCTCACCCTACCGCCGTAGGGTGCGCCATGCGCACCGGTGCCGGCTTGCCCATTGCGGATCTTGCGATGGGCCCGGCGCCCCTTCAGCCGCAATGCTTGCCAATGCCTCTGTAGTGGGGCACAAAGTCCCGAACCGCTTTCGAGACCCGGCCCATGCTGCGCATCACCAGATTTCTTCTCGTCCCGCTGCTGCTGATCGGCGTCGTCGTGCTGGTGATCACACTGACCAGCCGCCCGTCGAGCACGCCTGCAGTGCTCGAAGACCTCGGCGAGCGCCCTCTGGTGATCGCCCATCGCGGTGGCAAGGGGCTGTGGCCGGAGAACACCCTGTTCGCCTTCGAACGCGCCACCGCTCTCGGCGTCGATATGCTGGAGATGGATCTGCACCTGAGCCAGGACGCCAAGCTGGTGGTGATCCACGATGACACCCTGGAGCGCACCACCAATGGCCAAGGCCCGGTCGCGCACTTCAGCCTCGCCGAACTGCAAGCGCTCGATGCCGGCTACAAATGGACGGCCGATGGCGGTCAGAGCTATCCCTACCGTGGTCAGGGTACGCGCATTGCCGCACTGGAAGAGGTGTTCGAGCGCTTCCCATTGATCCCCAAGGCGCTCGAAATCAAGGTGCCCGATGTCGGTATGGAAGCTGTGCTCTGCGAGATGTTGGCAGCTTATGACCAACTCGATCGGGTCATTGTCGGCAGCTTTCATGAACGCAGTCTCAAACGCTTCAGGGAGCTCTGTCCGGAGGTCGCCACCGCGGCCGGACCGGTTTCGGTGCGCCTGCTGCTGGCGCTCAACTGGCTGGGCCTGAGCGACCTGCTGTCGCCTTCCTACCCAGTGCTGCAGATACCGCCTGAGCACAGCGGCCTGGCCCTGGCCACACCTCGGCTGGTTCGCAATGCACAGGCGCGCGGCCTACAGGTACATCTGTGGACGATCAACGAGCAACCCAGCATGCGCGCGCTGTTGGAGATGGGCGTCAACGGCCTGATCACCGACTATCCGGATCGCGCCTTGCAGTTGCTGGGGCGCTCCACCCAGCTCGGTGCGTTGACCGAAGACTAAGCGCACAGCGCGGGCAAACACTGACCCAACGTGAGCCAGCGCGCGCCATCACCAGCTTACCCACAGACTCATCAACAGATTCAGGGGATAATCTTCACCCTGCGATTGACCATCAGAAAAAACACTGGACAAACGCACGTAATCCGCCCCCTTCGCGGCGCCCACAACGGCCTGATCAAAAAAACGCCAAAGCGCTGAAGCGCTCGCCGGCAAAGGGCTACGACAAGGTTTACAGAAGTTATCAACAACATCACCCACAGCTCTCGTGGACAAACGCAAAGCTCGACTACAGCTTCGCGAAAACATGTCAAGTCTCTGTGTACAAAGGGAAAATGCCACTGATCAAATCTTCATCAGCACCATGAAAACGGCGCCATTTAAGCCCCACAGACAGGCACCACCAGCTTATCCACAGTTATTCCCACAGGCTTCGTGGAAAACTTTATTTTCCCCACCTGGCATGCTGCCTGCTTAGGCGAGTAGCCTTCGTTTCCCTGCCTAGTAAGGACGCTTCATGTTCAGTTTCTTCCTCGCCGCCATGCTGCTTGGTTTCGTGTTCAACGCCGCTCCGGGTGCCGTGTTCAGCGAAACCCTGCGCCGCGGCCTGCGTGACGGCTACAGACCTGCGCTGCTGGTGCAGATCGGCTCGCTGGTGGGCGACGCCACTTGGGCCGCACTCGGTCTCACCGGCCTGGCACTGCTGCTCGACAGCGCACAGATTCGCTACCCGCTGACGCTGGCCAGCGCGCTCTACCTGGCCTGGCTTGGCTATCAGTCGCTACGCGACGCCCATCGCCCGCCACAACCCAGCGACGATGGCCAGGTTGCTGCCGGTGGCGCTTTTGCCGCTGGCGCGGCGTTATCGCTGACCAACCCGCAGAACATCGTCTACTGGGCGGCGATGGGTGGTGCGATGGCCGCCATCGGTGTCGCCCAGCCAACACCCATGCATTTGGCGGTGTTCTTCGCCGGGTTCATGGTGTCGTCAATCCTTTGGTGCTTCATCTGCGCCGGCCTGGTGGACTGGTTCCGCCGCGCCGCCTCGCTGCTCTGGCACCGCTTGACCTATGCAGCCTGCGGCGTGGTGCTGCTGGGCCTGGCCGGGATGAGTGCGCTGGAACTGATCTGATCGCACGGCGGCTATCGCCATCATCGAAACAATCTAACGGCGCGGCGCCGGCATCGGGACTAGCCTGAACAGCATGTCCCTGCGTCAGGAAGCCGCGCCATGCACCTCAACGACCTGCTCAAGCAACTGCTCGCCAGCTACGCCTGCGCTACCTGCGGCATTGATACGCGGCACTGACACTTGGTGGCTGCGTAGCGACTGGTTACCCTTGGCGTATTCAGCCAAGGAGTTCGTCCATGTCCCTGCGTAGCGTCTGCGTCTTCTGTGGAGCCAGCCCCGGCGCCAGCCCTATCTACCGCGAAGCCGCCGAAGCGCTGGGTCAGCACCTGGCCGAGCGTGGCATTCGCCTGATCTACGGCGGCGGCGCCGTCGGCCTGATGGGTGTAGTCGCCGATGCGGCGCTCAATGCCGGTGGCGAAGTGATCGGCATCATCCCGCAAAGCCTGGAGCGCGCCGAAATCGGCCACCGCGGTCTGACCTGCCTGGAAGTGGTGGATGGTATGCACGCACGCAAGGCGCGCATGGCTGAGCTGGCCGACGCCTTCATCGCCCTGCCCGGCGGCCTCGGCACCCTGGAAGAACTGTTCGAGGTATGGACCTGGGGCCAATTGGGCTATCACGCCAAACCGCTGGGCCTGCTGGAAGTGAATGGCTTCTACAGCAAGCTGGGTGACTTCCTCGATCACCTGGTTGCCGAGCGTTTCGTCCGTGCGCAGCACCGCGAGATGCTGCAGATTGCCGATAGCCCGCAAAACCTGCTCGATGCCCTGAGCGAATGGCGCCCCAGCGCGGCACCGAAGTGGGTGGATCGCGCGCCCGTCTGAGCCTATACGCAGACATGTAACACAATGCTACGCTCTGCGGCTTGTCTCCCTACGGAAGCCGCAACATGGCCGGAAGCAGCCTGCTCGCCCTGATCGACGACATCAGTACCGTACTCGACGACGTCGCCACCATGACCAAGATCGCCGCGCGCAAGACCGCCGGCGTGCTCGGTGACGACCTCGCGCTCAATGCCCAGCAGGTCACAGGCGTACGCGCAGACCGCGAGCTGCCGGTGGTCTGGGCGGTCGCCAAGGGTTCGCTGCTGAACAAGGCGATTCTGGTGCCGGCCGCCCTGCTGATCAGCGCCGTGGCGCCCTGGCTGGTTGTGCCGCTGCTGATGCTCGGCGGCCTGTTCCTCTGCTACGAGGGCGCCGAGAAACTGGTGCACAAGCTGCTGCACCGCCATGGGGAGGACGACAAGCAGGCACACCTGAATGCCATCGCCGACCCCGAGGTCGACCTGGTGGCATTCGAGCGCGAGAAGATTCGTGGCGCCGTGCGCACCGACTTCATCCTCTCGGCGGAAATCATCGCCATCACCCTCGGCACCGTCGCTGCTGCCAGTTTTCTCAATCAGGTGCTGGTGCTCAGCGGCATCGCGCTGGTGATGACCGCCGGGGTTTACGGGCTGGTCGCCGGCATCGTCAAACTGGACGACGCCGGGCTCTATCTCAGCCAGCGCACCAGTGCCTTCGCCCAGGCCTGTGGTCGCGGCATCCTGCGCCTGGCTCCGTGGTTGATGAAGACGCTGTCAGTGGTTGGCACAGCCGCGATGTTCATGGTCGGTGGTGGCATTCTCAGCCACGGCCTGCCGCCAGTGGAGACAGCAGTACACCATGCAGCCGAGTGGGTGGAGCGCGATGCCGGGCACCTAGTGTCGCTGCTCGTCCCCACCCTGCTCAATGCGCTGTTCGGCATCCTCGCTGGCTTGCTGACGCTGCCGCTGGTCAGCCTGTTCGGCCGCCTCTGGCAGTCACTTCGGCCCGCCAAGGCCGAGTGAAAAGATCAAAGCGTGTGCAAACGCCTGCGGCCCTTGGCCCGCGCTGCCTGGAGGGATTCTCCCCAAGCTTATCCACAGCTTGCTCCCCGTTTTTCGGGGATAAACATCGAATCCACTCCGGGCGCACTATCGATGCGCGAGGATTCAAGACAAGCCACTGGTTTACTTGAAGTTTTTCACCCTTCACAGGTGTATTTCAGCGCGTTGGCGAAAAGCTGAACAATGCCCTGCAAGCCCCGAAACGGCGGGATTGCAGCGGTTGTTCCAGAATTTGTGTACAGAGTTACCCACAGATTACGTGCACAACTGCTGCCACCATTTATCCCGCCAACGGCAACACGGTCACCTGCACTTCCGGGTCGTGGCTGCCGCCCCCGAGAATCACCCCACGCAGCGGCGACACATCGGAGAAATCCCGCCCCCAAGCCAGGGTGATGTGCTCCAGTGCCGGGCGCACGTTGTTGGTCGGATCGAAGTCCACCCAGCCCTGACGCGGGCAATACAGCGAGACCCAGGCATGCGAGGCATCCGCACCGATCAGCCGAGGCTGGCCGGGCGGTGGCTGAGTTAGCAGGTAGCCGCTGACGTAACGCGCCGCCAGCCCACGCGAACGCAGACAGGCAAGCATCAGGTGGGCGAAGTCCTGGCACACCCCACGTTTTTCCTCTAGCACTTGCAGCAGCGGCGTGGCCACCTGAGTGGCTTCGGCATCGAAGCTGAATTCGTCGAAGATCTTCTGCATCAGCGCCTGGCACGCCTGCAGCAGCGGGCGCTCCGGCGTGAAGCAATCGTCGCCGTAGTCGGCGAACACCTGCTTGAGGCGCACGTAGGGCGATTCGAAGCGGTAGCGCGCCGCCTCCAGCAACGCCGGCGCCATCCGTTTGCCGCTGTAGCTGAGAGCCGCGCTGGTAGCCTCCCAGCTCGGCGAGTCATCCAGCTCCAGCGCTGGCCGTTCCAGCACTTCGACGCGCAGCCGAGCGCTGACGACCAACGCCTCATGTGGGCGCTCGAACACCAGGCGGGTCAGGGGGTTGCCGAACACGTCCAGGCCGTCACGACGCTGACAGGGCTGTGGGTCGATACGCAATTCCTGTTCATGACAACGCTGCCAGGGGCATTCGCGCGGCCACAGGTGCGCCAGTTGCTGGGCCAGGGAAACCGGCGCCGAGTAACGATAATGGGTGTCGTGGAGAACCTGATACAACGCGCTGCTCATGAGGATTGCGTCCGCTGACTGACATCGACATGGGCGAAGAAACGCAGCCCGAGGTGATCGGACACCGCGCCAGCGGCCTCGCTGATGGCCACCAGCAAATCGGCAAGCCCCTCGAGCACCGCCCGGGTACTGCCTGGGCCGAACAGCGGGTTTTCCAGGCTGGCCAGGCTGAAGGCGGTGAGCTGCTGCTCCAGATAGACCAGGTAGCGCTCGGCCGGCAGCTCGAAACGCTCGTTGAGCCCTTCCAGCGAGCGCAGCAAGGTGCGCATCTGGAAGATCACGGCGTGCGGGTTCTGTTCATCGAGCAACAGCAGGTCGAGCACCGGAATCAACTGCGCCGAAGCCAGGTAACGGGTACGGTAGGTGATGCTACTGTTGCCCAGCTCCAGCAACCATTCCAGGGCCGACTGGTCAGTGGCCGAGCCGCTGCGCAGGAAGCCGGCGAAGCTGTCGCAAAGAAACTGCAAGCGCTCGATGTAACGACCGAGCATGAGGAAGCGCCAGCCGTCGTCGCGCGTCATGTCATCGAGGGCAAAGCCCGACAGCGCCGCCAGCGACATCAGCAGACGGTTGAGAAAATCCAGCAGCTCGCCGAAATCGGCCGGCTGGCCTTCGAGCAACTGCGCCTCGCACTGCAGTTCCACCAGCGCCTGCCAGTTGGCCTGGGACAGCTTGCCGCGCACACTGCCAGCGGCCCACTGCAAGCGCTGCAGATTGGAGCGCAGGCTGGCCGGCCAGTCGCTGCCGAGCAACGCCTGCAACAGACGCTCCGCCAGTTCACCCTCGTCGGGATCTGCCAGCAGGCCCAATTCCTGCGCCAGCGCCAGCGCGCTCTGCAGCGCCTGCGGGTCGTCATCGTCATCGACGTAGCGCGCCAGCATGATGCGCAGCAGCCGCGCATTGCCCTCGCAGCGCTCGGCGTAACGACCGAACCAGTAGAGATTCTCCACCACGCGTGAAGGCAGGAAGGGGTCGCTGCGGACCAGGTCGGCGGTGCCGAGCGTACGCTGCGTCTGCCAGGGCTCGCCGCCGCTCTGCCGCGTGCCGAGCACCCAGGTATCCTTGCTCGCCCCGCCGCGCTGCATCGACACGACCTCGGCATCGGCCTCGGCGGCCACACGCGTCAGGCCACCCGGCATCACCCGATAGCCATCGGCGCTGGCCACGGCGAACACGCGCATGCCGATGGCCCGCGGCTGCAAACCGCTGCCATCCCACACCGGAGCCTGTGACAACTTGGCCCGCGCTTGCGCGACATAGGCGTAGGGACGTGCCTGCAGGCGCTCGGCCAGCTTGGCGCGCTGCGCCTCGTCCAGATCACGGCCGAACACCGGATTGAAGCTCTGCGAGGGGAAGGCCGGACGTACCAGCAACTGGTCGAGTTTCTCCAGCGCCTCGTCCAGCACTGGCGGCTCGCCGCACCACCAACTGGCGATGGATGGCAGCAGCAGTTCTTCACCCAACAGGTGCTCGCTGATCGCCGGCAAAAAGCCGGGCAGGCCGGGGGATTCCAGCACGCCGCTGCCCAGGGCATTGGCCACCAGCACGCGGCCACGGCGCACGGCCTCGAGCAGGCCAGGTACGCCAAGGGCAGAATCGGTACGCAGCTCCAGCGGGTCGCAGTAGTCGTCGTCGAGACGACGCAGCACCGCGTGTACGCGGCGCAGGCCGGCCAGAGTCTTGAGGTAGAGGGTGGCGTCGCGCACGGTCAGGTCGCTGCCTTCGACCAGTGGATAACCGAGCTGGCGCGCCAGGTACAGGTGTTCGAAGTAGCTCTCGTTGAAGCGCCCCGGCGTCAGCAATACCACCAGCGGCGTCTCGCCGCCACTCGGCGCCTGACGTGCCAGGGTGTCCTGCAAGGTACGGAAGAAGCCGGCCAGATACTGCACGCGCAGGTCGCGGTACAGCTCGGGGAAGGCGCGCGAGACGATCTGCCGGTTCTCCAGCGCATAACCGGCACCGGAGGGTGCCTGGGTGCGGTCGGCGGTGACCCACCAGCGCCCGTCCGGCGCTCGGGCCAGATCCACTGCATACAGATGCAGCCAGGTGCCGCCCGGCGCCTGCATGCCCTGGCACGGCCAGAGGAAATTGTTGTGGCCGAACACCAGTTCGGTCGGCAGCAAGCCTTCAGCGATCAGCTTCTGCGGGCCATACAGATCGGCCAGCACGCGGTTGAGCAAGGTCGCGCGCTGCGCCACGCCAGCGGCGATCTGCTGCCACTCGTCAGCGGGGATCAGATTGGGCAGCAGGTCGAGTTCCCACGGGCGGTCGGCGCCGTCCGGGTCGGCGTAGACGTTGTAGGTAACGCCGTTTTCCTGAATCTGCCGCGCCAACATTGCCTCGCGCTGCGCCAGGTGTTCCGGGCGGCTGCGTGCCAGTTGCTCGTAAAGGCGGCGCCAATGCGGGCGCACGTTGCCCTTGGCGTCGAGCAGTTCGTGGTAGGCCCCGGCAGGGGGCGGATAATCAGCTAGCAGGTCGTGCATGGCAGGCTCGGCAGTGGCAAGGCGGTGCAAATCCTTGAAGCACCGTGGGAGGGGCTTTAGCCGCGACCGTCGCCGCTAAAGCGCCTCCCACACATTGCTGGATTGCGTCAGACGCGACGCAGATCCAGGGTCATCGGCAGTTCATTATTATCTATCGGCTGCGTGACTGGGCGCTTGCCTGGGCTGTGGCCCAGGCGGAAGAAGCGCGCCAGACGCCGGCTTTCCGCCTCGTAAGCGTTGACCGGCAGGCTGTCGTAGTTACGACCGCCCGGATGCGCGACATGGTACTGGCAACCACCCAGCGAACGCTGCATCCAGGTGTCGATCAGGTCGAACACCAGCGGCGCGTGCACACCGATGGTCGGTTGCAGGCAACTGGCCGGCTGCCAGGCACGGAAACGCACGCCGCCGACGAACTCGCCGACCTTGCCGGTCGGCCGCAGCGGCACCGGCACGCCGTTGCAGGTCAACACATAGCGATCCGGGGCCATGCCGTTCACCTTCACCTGTAGCCGCTCCAGGGACGAGTCGACGTAGCGTACGGTGCCACCGACCGCCCCCTCCTCACCCAGTACATGCCAGGGCTCCAGTGCCTGGCGCACTTCCAGGTCGATACCCTTGACCATGAAGTCGCCGGCCTTGGGAAAGCGGAACTCCAAATGCGGGGCGAACCATTCGCTGCGTAGGCGATAGCCAAAGGCACCCAGCTCCTGCAGCACATCGGCGAAGTCCTGCTCGATGAAATGCGGTAGCAGGTAACGGTCGTGCAACTCGGTGCCCCAACGCACCAGCTTCGCCGGCCGATAGGGCTCCTGCCAGAAGCGCGCGATCAGCGCACGCAGCAGCAGTTGCTGAGCCAGGCTCATCTGCGCATGCGGCGGCATCTCGAAGGCGCGCAGTTCGAGCAGGCCCAGGCGGCCAGTGGCCGAGTCCGGCGAGTACAACTTGTCGATGCAGAACTCGGCGCGGTGAGTGTTGCCGGTGACGTCCACCAGCAGGTTGCGCAACAGCCGATCGACCAGCCACGGCGGGCAGTCGCGCCCCGGTTCGGGCATCTGCGCGAAGGCAATCTCCAGCTCGTACAGCGCATCGTTGCGCGCCTCATCGACACGTGGCGCCTGTGACGTCGGGCCGATGAACAACCCGCTGAACAGATAGGACAGCGACGGGTGGTTGTGCCAATAGCTGATCAGGCTACGCAGCAGATCGGGACGGCGCAGGAAGGGCGAATCCCCCGGCGTCGCCCCGCCGAGGACGAAGTGGTTGCCGCCGCCGGTGCCGGTGTGGCGTCCGTCGATCATGAATTTCTCGCTGGACAGACGCGACTGCCGCGCGGCCTCGTAAAGAAATTCGCAGCGCTCGACCAGCTCATCCCAACTGGCAGCCGGGTGGATGTTGACCTCGATCACGCCCGGGTCGGGGGTGACGCGGAAATACTGCAGGCGTGGGTCCAGCGGCGGCTCGTAGCCCTCCAGCAGCACAGGGCATTTGAGCTCGGCAGCCACGGCCTCGATGGCCGCGACCAACTCCAGATAGTCCTCGAGATGGCTCAGCGGCGGCATGAACAGATACAGGCGGCCATCGCGGGGCTCGGCGCACAGCGCGGTACGGACGATGCCGGCAGCTGATTGCCCGTTGGCTGGGCGCGCGCTCTGCGGGCCGGCACTGGCGCCGCGCCAGACACCGCGCAGTTGACGCTGGATCTGCGCCGGACTGGGCAACGGCGGCAACGCCTGGCTAGGGTCGACCGGATTGACGTAGGGGTAGTCGGCCTGACTGACCCAGGGCATGGAATCCAACGGCAGGCGATAGCCCAGCGCCGAGTCGCCCGGCAACAGACGGCAATGCTCGTCACGCAGGAACCAGCGCCCACTCTGCCAGCCCTCACCAACCACTTGGCGCGCCAACGGCAATACGTGGCCAACCACAGAATCGAGCCCCTGATCGAACACCTTGCGCAGGCGCTCACGCTCCAGCGGATCACTCAAGCGCGGGTCATCAGGAGTGACGTTGTCCGGCAGCTTGCGCTCGCGCCACAGGTAATAGAACCAATCCTCATAGGCTGGGAAAACGTTGCCAGCATCCACCCCCAGATGCGCCGCCAGCGCCCCCAGGAAACGCTCGGCAGTTTCTGCCGTCGCGCCATAGCCACGCTTCTCGTCAGCCAGCAGCTTGGGGTCGTGCCATAGCGGTTCACCATCGCGCCGCCAGAAGCAGTTCAGCGACCAACGCGGCAACTGCTCGCCGGGGTACCACTTGCCCTGACCGAAATGCACCAATGCCTTGGGCGCATAGTGGTTGCGCAGGCGATAGAACAGGTCGGCCGCCAGGCGGCGCTTGTTCGGCCCGAGCGCGGCGGTGTTCCACTCGTCGTCATCGGGATAATCGAGAGCGACGAAGGTTGGCTCGCCGCCCATGGTCAGGCGCACGTCGTGCTTGTGCAGGTCATCGTCGATCTGCTGGCCCAGCGCCTGGATCGCCTGCCATTGCGCCTCGCTGTAGGGTTTGGTGACGCGCGGTGCTTCCCACACGCGTTCGACGCTCATCAGGTGCTCGAACTCCACCTCGCACTCGTCCAGACCGCCAGTGATCGGCGCCGCCGAGGATGGCTCCGGGCTGCAGGCCAGCGGGATGTGGCCTTCGCCGGCGAACAGGCCTGAAGTGGGATCGAGGCCGACCCAGCCGGCACCGGGCAAATACACCTCGCACCAGGCGTGCAGATCGGTGAAGTCCTTGTCGGTGCCGGAGGGGCCGTCGAGGGCTTTGACGTCGGCCGTGAGCTGGATCAAGTAGCCGGAAACAAAGCGCGCCGCCAGCCCCAGGTGACGCAGCAGTTGTACCAGCAGCCAGGCCGAATCACGGCACGAACCGGCAGCCAGCTCGAGCGACTGCTCCGGCGTCTGCACGCCCGGCTCCATGCGAATCAGGTAGCGAATGTCGGCCGACAGACGTTGGTTCAGCTCCACCAGAAAATCGATGCTGGGACGCGGCTTGCGAGAAATACCGGCCAGGTACTCGGTGAACAGCGGCGTGGCCGGCAGCTTGACCAGATAAGGCGCCAGCTCGCGCTGCTCGCCCTCGGTGTAGGCGAAAGGAATGCGCTCGGCGTAGGGCTCAAGGAAGAAGTCGAACGGGTTGAACACCGCCATCTCGGCGACCAGGTCCACCTCGACCTTGAACTCGCGAGTCTTCTCCGGGAACACCAGACGCGCCAGGTAATTACCCTGCGGGTCTTGCTGCCAGTTGATGAAGTATTCGGCCGGCTCGACTTTCAATGCGTAGGAGAGAATGCGCGTGCGGCTGTGCGGTGCCGGGCGCAGGCGCACGACCTGTGGCCCGAGATTGACCGCGCGGTCGTAACGGTAGTGGGTGACATGATGCAGCGCGACATGAATCGACACGGCGGCCTCCTGCTAGCCTGGACGATACTCAGTGCAGCGCAAGACTTATGCCAGGGGCAAAACCACGCACCGCATAGGCGGGCGTGAACCCTCACGCACCAGAAGCAGGCCTCGCGCGCACCAGAGTCGACATCATGCACCATAGCAATGCATCGTTACGGCCAATTTGCCATGATCGACTTCTACCGTAGACTGCGCTGACTCCATGCAAGGACGTATGCCATGCCGCGCCACAGCCCTCTCCCCTCCCTCTTTGGCCTGCTGATCTTTGCACTCAGCTCACTCGTACGGGCCGACGACCCGTTACTCGAGTCACTGGCGCCAGTCGCCACGCAAACCGGCGAGCGCCAGGTACGCGGCGTACTGCGGGCCCGCAATCAGGCCGTACTGTCCAGTGAACTGCCTGGCCGCATCATCGAAATGCCCTTCAGCGACGGCCAGGACTTCAACAAAGGCGACGTTCTGGTACGTTTCGACTGCAGCGCCTATCAAGCGCAACTCAATGCAGCGCAAGCAGCTACCCGCGCCACCCGCGAAGAACTGAACCACAAGAAACAGCTGGCTGCTCTCAACTCGGTTGGCCGCTTCGAAGTAGCTTTGGCCGAGGCCCGGCAGGCCCAAGCCCAGGCGGAAACCCAGGTATACCAGGTGCAGGTGAAACGCTGCAGCGTCACCGCACCCTTCAATGGCCGTGTGGTTTTGCGCCGCGCCCAACCGCACGAAAGCGTGGCCAGCGGCACTCCACTGCTGGATGTCGTGGATAACGGCACACTGGAGATCTACCTGCTGGTGCCATCCAACTGGCTTAGCCGCCTGCAGGCGGGCCAGACCTTCGATTTCACTCCCGATGAAACCGGCAAACCGCTCAAGGCCACGGTTAAACGCCTGGGTGCGCGTATCGACGAGGGCAGCCAGACCCTGCTGCTGATCGGCAGCCTGCCGGACGATACCAAGGGGCTGCTCGCCGGCATGAGCGGTACTGCGCAACTCCAGGTGACTGAATGAACGCACCACTGCCCGGAACAGCCGAGCGAGTCTTCGCCCTTTTTCTCGGGCTTGAGCAGCAGGCCCGCAAGGCTGGCAATACCGAGCAATTGGCCTTCGCCATGGTCAATGGTGGCCAGGCACTGTTCGGCTTTCGCCACGCCGCCCTATTGATCGCCGGCAAGGTGCAGGCGCTGACCGGTATCAGCGTGGTGGAAGCGCATGCGCCATTCGTCGCCTTCGTCGAGCGCGCTACCGCGACCTTGCTCAAGCAAGAACGTCTGGACGAGGGTCATAACGTCGACCCCACGCATCTGGACGAACAGGCTCGCGCCGATATGAACGACCTGTCCGCGGCACATGCCTACTGGCTTCCCCTGAAGAATCGCAGCGGCGAAACCTTCGGCGGTCTATGGCTGGCCCGCGACCTGCCCTTCAACGAGGCCGAGCAATCGCTGCTCAGGCAACTGGCCGACACCTATGCTCACGCCTGGCTGGCGCTGCAACCGAACAAGCCCTGGCGTATGCGCTGGCCGCGCAAGAAGCTGCTGGCCGTCGCGGCGGCGCTCTCGCTCCTGCTGCTGATCCCGGTACGCCAGTCGGTACTGGCACCTGCCGAAGTCGTCCCGCTGGGCGGCCGGGTGGTCGCCGCGCCACTGGATGGCGTGATCGCCGAATTTCTGGTCAAGCCCAATCAAAGCGTCGCCGCCGGTGACCTGCTGGTGCGCTTCGAGGCCACCAGCCTCAAGGCTCAGGCCGATGTGGCCGAACGCGCCCTGGGCGTGGCCGAGGCCGAACTCAAGGCCAACAGCCAGCGCGCCTTCGCCGATGCAGAATCCAGCGCACGTCTCGACCTGCTGGCCGCACGCGTCGAACAGAAGCGCGCCGAACGCGACTATGCCAGGCAACTGCTGGCGCGCAGCGAGGTACGCGCCGAACGTGCGGGCATCGCCGTTTTCGCCGACGCCGAGCGCCTGACCGGCAAGCCGGTGCAAACCGGTGAGCGGCTGATGCAGATCGCCGACCCGAGCCAGGCCGAATTGCGCATCGAGCTGCCAGTGGGTGACGCCATCACACTGCAGCCGGGCGCCGAAGTCGCGCTGTTTCTCGACAGCGACCCGCTCAATCGTCATGAAGCCCAGTTGGAGCGCTCCGCCTACGAAGCACAGACCACCGCCGCCGGACAATTGGCCTACCGCCTGGATGCGCGCTTCGTCGAGGCGCCGCCACGCGTGGGCCTACGTGGTACCGCCAAGCTGTTCGGCGACCGAGCGCCGCTGGCCTATTACCTACTGCGCCGGCCCCTGGCGGCGGCACGTCAGAGCCTGGGCTTCTGATGCTGCCCGCCCTGCGCCCCGATCTGCAGCTATCGCCAGCAGCGCCTGGCCTCGACGGCGCCCCGCAATGGACGCTGGCCGACCCACTACGCGGTCGCTACTTCAAACTCGGCGCCGCCGCCGTGCGCCTGCTACGCCACTGGACACTGGGTGAGCCGCAACAGGTGCTGGCAGCGGCCAACGCCGAGCCCGGCGTACCCTTGAGCCCGGCCGAACTCGAGGACATGCTGCGCTTTCTCAGCAGCCATGACCTGATCGCCGCCCTAGACGACAAGCAGCGTGCCAGCTACGCGATGAAAGCCGCCGCACAGCGCCAAAGCCCGTGGAAGCGGGTACTGCATCAATACCTGTTCTTTCGCATTCCGCTGTGGCGGCCCGACCCTTTCCTCAATCGCGCCTGGCCTGTGCTTGAACGCCATGGCTCCTGGCTGCTGCGCTGGGGCCTGCCACTGGTCCTCGCGCTGGGTTTGTTCCTGGTGATACGCGACTGGCAGCGCTTTCTCTCGACGTTTCCTCATCTGTTCAGCCTCGGCGGCGCCCTGGCGTTCGGTATTGCGCTGACCTTCGCCAAGCTCTGTCACGAGTTCGGCCATGCCTTCATGGCCAAGCGCGCCGGCTGCCGGGTACAGAGCATGGGATTGGCCTTCATGGTGCTGCTGCCGATGTTCTACACCGATGTCAGCGATGCCTGGCGCGTGCGCGACCGGCGCTCGCGACTGCTGATCGGTGCAGGCGGCGTGTTCGCTGAACTGCTGCTGGCGGTGCTGGCATTGCTGGCCTGGTCATTGCTGCCGGACGGCCCCTTGCTGACCTCGGCCTTCATGCTGGCCAGCGCGACCTGGATCACCACGTTGGTGATCAACCTCAATCCCTTCATGCGCTTCGATGGTTATTTTCTGATCAGCGACCTGTGGGGCGTGGACAACCTGCAACACCGCGCCTTCGCCCTGTGCCGCTGGCGCCTGCGCGAAGCCCTGTTCGGCTATGGCGAACAGGCACCGGAACCCTGGTCACCCAGCATGACCCGGCGTCTGCTGATCTGGGGCTACGGCTCCTGGATATGGCGCGCAATCCTGTTCCTCGGCATCGCCCTGGCGGTCTATCACCTGTTCTTCAAAGTACTCGGCATCTTCCTGATGGTGGTTGAGCTGCTCTGGTTCATTGGCCTACCCATCTGGCGCGAGCTGGGCGAATGGTGGCAACGCCGTGAACAGGCCGACTCACGCAAGGTGCTGATCACCGGCCTGAGCCTTGGCGCGGTAATGCTGGTGCTGATCGTGCCCTGGCGCAGCTCGGTGGAAGTACCTGCAGTGCTCGAAGCCTCACGCACCAGCGCCCTGCATGCGCCAGTGGCTGCGCGCTTGAAAGCCGTGCATGTGCAGGACGGGCAGAGCGTGGCAGCCGGCGATCTGCTGCTGGAGCTGGATTCGCCCGACCTGGACTCGCGCCAGGCCATCGTCCGGCGCGAGACCGAAATTCTTCAGCTGCAACTGCGCCGCCAGTCCGCACGCAGCGAAACGGCAGCCGATGCGGGCATCCTCGAACAACGCCTGGCCGAAGCCGTAGCCGAGTACCGTGGCCTGGCTGCCCAGCGTGAGCGCCTGCAACTGCGATCACCGCAGGCCGGTGTGGTACGTGACCTGCAACGCGACCTGAGCGCGAATCGCTGGCTACACCCTGCCGAATCACTTGCACGCATCGTCGAGCCGGGACTACGCCTGCGCGGCTATCTGGCCGAAGAAAATCTCTGGCGGATCGAAACGGGTAGCGAAGGACGCTTCATCACTGACGACCCGGCCCGCCCGGCGGTGAAAGTGCGCCTGGACGAAGTGGATGCTACCGGCGTCGCTTATCTGGAACTGGAAGCGCTCAGCTCGGATCACGGCGGTCCCATCGCCGTACGCCGGGACGCACAGCGCCGCGCGGAACCTGTGCAAGCACAGTACGGCGTACGTCTGACGCTATTGGATAACGACATCCATCCCGATCACCCCCTGCGCGGCGTGGTGATACTGGACGGAGAACGGCAGTCGCTACTCGGCGCTGCCTGGCGGCGGATCGCGGCGCTCGGCGTGCGCGAAAGTGGTTTTTAGTTACTGGCCTGCGCGCACCGTCAGACGCTGGTCCGGCGGCCATTGACATCTAGACTCATCGCGATCCTAATCCGTTTACCCGCCTAATGGCACGATGCGATCAAAGGGAGCTACGTCATGTTCTGGAATGATAAGAAGTCATCGCCTCGTTCCCCAGTCGCCACGCCCAAAACACCGCTGGCGATTTCACTTGAACAACGCATGATGTTCGACGGCGCGGTGGCCGCAACCATGGCAGATACCGCCACGACTACAGCCGATGCCAGCCAAACGCAAAGCGCCGACGACAGCTCGCAACATGCCACTGACGCTGTAACGCCGCCAGCCGCCAGCAGCGACCAGCGCCAGGAAATAGTCTTTGTCGATGGCAAGCTGCAGGACGCTCAGCAGTTGATCGCCGGGCTGCCAAGCGGCACAGAGGTTGTGGTGCTCGACAGCAGCAAGGACGGCCTGCAACAGATCGCCGACTACCTGAAAGATCGTTCTGACGTCGATGCCATCCACCTGCTGAGCCACGGCTCCGAAGGCACAGTCGAACTCGGCAACACCTGGCTGAACGCACAGAATATTGGCCAGCACAGCCAAACACTGAATGCCATTGGCGCGGCACTGGCGGCCGATGGCGACATTCTTATTTATGGTTGCAATACCGGCGAAGGCACGCAAGGCGCGACGCTGCTTAATGAGCTGGCCCGCTTGACCCAAGCGGACGTGGCCGCCTCCGACGACGCAACCGGAGCGGCCAGCAAGGGCGGCGACTGGCTGTTGGAACGCCAGGTGGGGGAAGTTGCTACAACATCCCTAAGCCTGGGCAGTTATCAGAGCCTACTGGCAGCACCTGCCGATCAAAACTTCAACGGCGAGTCACCGAATTACCTGAACAATGCTGGCGCGACTATCGCTGGGGTGACCTACTCGCTGGTCGCACCAACGGCGGTGAATGGCGCGGTGATGTCCATCACGGAGGTTCCCAGCAACGTCAGCATTACCCCCGGGGGCGGCGATCTGGCAGTTATGTTCAACTTTGACGGTGTCGTAGTGGTTCCCGGCCCCGTCGATGCACGCATAGCCTCTGCGGACGGTGCAGAGTTCCGGCTCGTATCGATGGAAATCGATACAGGTACTGACCTTGGCACAAGCCCTAACCTGACCATAAAGGGCTACCTCAATGGCGTTGAGGTAGCGTCCGACACAATAAATACAGGGGTATCGGACTCAACAGGCTCGGTGACCTACACAAAGAATGGCATCACTGGTGGTTTCGGCGGTACGCTGACCTTCTCCAGTGCCTGGCAGTACATCGATGAAATCAGAATTACCGGTAATGACACCATTGTTGTTGTCGATGACTTGAATTTCGAGGCGGCTGTACTGCCCAATGCCGCACCAGTTATCAATAACCTCAATGGCGATAGCGTCGCCTGGAGCGGCGCAGGCAATACCGTTCACCTCGATCTCGGCAGCAACGCCAGCCTGACCGACAGCGAGCTGGGCGCATTGAATGGCGGCAACGGCAACTGGTCCGGGGCCAGCCTGGTGATCCAGCGCGACGGCACGGCAGTGAGCAGCGATGTGCTGGGCTTCGATACCTCCGGTGCGCTGTTCACCGTCAGCGGCAGCAACCTGCAGTCGGGCGGGCTGACCTTCGCCACCTTCACCAACACTGGCGGCGTGCTGACCATCACCTTCACCAGCAGCGCTACCACCGCCACCACGGCGCTGGTTAACGACGTGGCGCAGCGCATCACCTACCGCAGCGACACGCCGGCCGGCGATGCCAACGTCAAGGTCACCCTCAATGACGGTGCCGGCGGCAGTGCCACCGCAAACATCACGGTGGCCAGCGACACCATCTACGTCACCAACGCCATCGACACCGCGACCATCGACCCCAGCAACGGCGTGAGCTTCAGCGAGGCCGTGGCCATCGCCGCGGCCGACAGCACCGGCAGCCAGACCATCGTCTTCGCCAGCAACCTGGCCGGCCAGACGCTGAACCTCAACACCGTGTCGATCAACGAAAGCCTGACCTTCGACATGGACCAGGCTAGCGGCCTGGTGCTCACCGGCGGCACCATTACCCTGGGCGGTGGCACCACCCAGACCTTCACCCATGGCGCTGGCGACACGGCGGCCATCAACAGCATCGTTGCCGGCAGCGGCGCGCTAACCAAGACCGGGGCCGGCAACCTGACCCTCGCCGGCGCCGGCAACACCTTCTCCGGGGCCACCACCATCAGTGCGGGCACCCTGACGGTCAGCGGCGGGGATGCGCTCGCCACCGCGACCAACGTATCCGTCGCCGCAGGCGCCACCCTGGCCCTGGCGGGCAACGAAGCCTTCGGCAACCTCTCCGGCGCCGGCTCGGTGACCCTGGGCAGCTTCAACCTGACCAGCACCCAGACGGCGGACACCACCTTCTCCGGCTCCATCAGCGGTACCGGCGGAGTGACGTTCAGTCAGAGCGGTTCCGCCACCTACTCGACCACGTTTTCCGGCACCAACACCTACACCGGCGCCACCCTGCTGGCCAACTACGCCTGGCTGAAGCTCAATGGCGACGCCGCCATGGCCGACAGCAGCACCGTGCGGGTCAACGGCAACAGCGTCCTGACGCTGCTGTCGAACCAGACCATCGGCAGCCTGGCGAGCAACAACGCCAATGCCAGCATTCAGTTGGGCAGCTACACCCTGACCGCTTGGGGCAACAACGTGAGTGCCACCGTCGCCGGGGTCATCTCCGGCACCGGCTCGCTGGTCAAGCAGGGCAGCGGCATCCTGAACCTGTCCGGCAGCAACACCTATGGCGGCACCACCACCATCTCTGCCGGCGCCCTGTCGATTGCCAGTGACAGCAACCTGGGCAGCGGGGCGGTCAACCTGGCGGATGGCACCGTGTTCAATGTTTCGGGCACCAGCACCATCGACAATGCCATCACCCTCACCGGCAACAGCACCCTCGACAATGGCAACGCCGTCACCTTCAGCGGTGCCATCAGCGGTGCCTACGACCTGACGAAAACCGGCAGCGGCACCCTGAGCCTGTCCGGCAGCAACAGCTACGGCGCCACTTACGTGAATGCCGGCACCCTGAGCGTGAGCAGCGACGGTAACCTGGGCTCGGGTGCCGTCAACCTGGCGGCCGGCACAACCCTGGCGGTAACTAGCGCCACCACCATCGACAACGCCATTGCCCTAGCGGGCGATGCCACGGTCAGCACGACGGCCAACACCACCCTGTCCGGGGTAATCAGCGGTGCATTCACACTGACCAAGGCCGGGGCTTCGACCCTGACCCTCTCCGGCACCAACACCTACGGCGCCACCACGGTCAGTGCCGGCACCCTCAGCGTCGCCAGCGACAGCAACCTGGGCGGCGGCACCGTTACCCTGACCGGTGGCTCGACCCTGGCGGTGACCGGCGCCACCACCATCGACAACGCCATTACCCTCAGCGGCAACGCCACGGTCAACACCGGTGCCGACACCACGCTCTCCGGCGTCATCAGTGGCAGCAACAACCTGACCAAATCCGGCGCCAGCACTCTGACCCTGACCGGCAGCAACACCTTCACCGGCAGCACCAGCGTCAACGCCGGCACCCTGAGCGTCGCCAGCGACGCCAACCTGGGCGCCGGTGCGCTCAACCTGGCCAACGGCACCACGCTGCAGATCACCGGCACCACCACCATCGACAACGCCCTGGCGCTGACCGGCCTGGTCACCGTCAATGCCGGCGCCGCCGCTACCCTGTCCAGCACCATCAGTGGCACCGGCAGCCTGACCAAGACCGGCGCCAGCAACCTGACCCTATCCGGCAGCAACACCCAGTTCGGCACCACCACCGTTTCCGCCGGCACCCTGGTGGTCGACGGCAGCACCAACAGCGCCACCACCGTGGCCAGCGGCGCGACGCTGGCCGGCAGCGGCACCCTGGGTTCAGACGTCACTGTACAGAGCGGCGGCACCCTCTCCCCAGGCAACGGTGGCGCCGGCACGCTGACCATTAACGGCAACTTGACCCTGGACTTCGGCAGCACCCTGGCGCTGGACATCAACGGTGCTACCGCGGGCACTGGCTACGACCGGGTGGTGGTCAACGGCACCGTCGACGTCTCCGGCGCCGCCCTGGCGGTCACCCACGGCTATGCGGCCGGCAGCGGCGACAGCTACACGGTGATCGTCAACGACGCCGCCGATGCCGTGACCGGCACCTTCAGCGGCGTCAGCGAGGGGGGCAAGTTCAACGCCGCCGGCAACGGCACCGAGCTGACCACCAGCTACATCGGCGGCAGCGGCAACGACCTGTCCCTGACCGCGCCCATCGCCCCGACCATCACCAACGTGTCATCCAGCACCGCCAACGGCACCTACAAGATCGGCGACGTCATCACCGTCACCGTGCGCTTCGACAGCGCGGTGAACGTGACCGGCACCCCGACCCTGACCCTGGAGACCGGCGCCACCGACCGGGTGCTCAACTACGTGTCCGGCTCGGGCACCGACACCCTGAGCTTCAGCTACACCGTGCAGGCCGGCGACAGCTCCGCCGACCTCGACTACACCTCCACCTCGGCCCTAAGCCTGAATGGCGGCACCATCAAGGACGGCGCCAACCAGAACGCCATCCTCACCCTGGCAGCCCCTGGCGCCGCCGGCTCCCTGGGCGCCAACAAGGCCCTGGTGGTGGACGGCGTGCGCCCGGCGGCCACCAGCATCACCCTCAGCGACACGGCCCTGCGCATCGGCGAGACCGCCACCGTCACCATCACCTTCGCAGAGCGGGTGGTCGGGCTGGACACGGCGGACTTCACGGTGTCCGGCGGCTCGCTCTCGGGCCTGAGCAGCAGCGATGGCGGCCTGACCTGGACCGCCACCTTCACCCCGAGCGCCAACGTCAGCGACGCCACCAACATCATCACCCTGAATAACGCCGGAGTGATGGACCTGGCGGGCAACGTCGGCAGCGGCACCACCGACTCGGGTAACTACGCCATCGACACCCAGCGCCCGACGGCCACCGTCGTGGTCACCGACACGTTGCTGAAGGCCGGGCAGACCACCACGGTCACCATCACCTTCAACGAGGCGGTGAGCGGGCTGACCACGGCGGACTTCAGCGTGGCCAACGGCACCCTGAGCGGCCTCAGTTCCAACGACGGTGGCGTCACCTGGACCGCGACCCTCACGCCGAGCGCCAGCGTCACCGACCCGACCAACCTGATCACCCTGGACAACACCGGCTACACCGACATTGCCGGCAACGCCGGCACCGGCACCACCGACTCCAACAACTACGCCATCGACAGCCAGCGCCCGACGGCGACCATCGTGGTCACCGACACGGCGCTGAAGGCCGGGCAAGGCACCACCGTCACCATCACCTTCAGCGAGGCGGTGAGCGGGCTGACCACGGCGGACTTCAGCGTGGCCAACGGCAGCCTGAGCGGGCTCAGCTCCGCGGACGGCGGTAGCACCTGGACGGCGACCCTGACACCCAGCGCCGACGTCACCGACCCGACCAACCTGATCACCCTGGACAACACCGGCTTCACCGACGCCGCCGGCAACACCGGCATCGGCACCACCGACTCCAACAACTACGCCATCGACAGCAAGGCCCCGACCGTCACCTCGGTTGGCGTGCCAGCCAACGGCACCTACGTGGCGGGGGACGCTCTCGACTTCACGGTGAACTTCGACGAAGCCGTGACCGTCGACACCACAGGCGGCACCCCACGTCTGGCAATCACTCTGGACACGGGTGGCACCGTCTATGCCAACTACTTGAGCGGCTCGGGTAGCACCGCGCTGGTGTTCCGCCTGAGCGTCGCCAATGGCCAGCAGGACAGCAACGGCATCGCCATCGCTAGCAACCTCCAGACCAACGGCGCGACACTGCGCGATGCCGCCGGTAACGACACAACCACGACCCTCAACAACATCGGTGCCACCAACGCCGTGCTGGTTGATGCCGCCCCACCACAGGTGACAGGCATCGCCCTCGACGGCACGTCGCCCACCACCAGCAGCACTCTCGGCTTCACCGTCACCTTCAGCGAAGACGTCAACGGTGTCGACCTGAGTGACTTCGCCCTGGCCACTACCGGCAGCGCCAGCGGCACCCTGCTCTCGCTGGTACAGGTCGACGCCCGCACCTATCGCATCACCGTCACCGGCGTGACCGGCCAGGGCACACTTGGTCTGTCGCTCATGGCCGCTGGTAGCGGCATCGTAGATGGCGTCGGCAATGCCATGCTGAGCAACTTCTCCAGCGCCAGCTACACACTGGGCGGGCTCAATAATGGTGATCCGGAGTTCCGCGCCAACCCGACGCCCAACGTACCCACCATGCCTAGTGCACCACCTCAACCCAATGTACCCAGCGCGCCACCCTCCAACACCACCTCGCCACTGTTGCCGCCGCCACTGTTCGAGCAGCCGACTCTCGGTAGTGGCGTACCCACAGTGGGCAACATCTTCATCAACAACGGTGCGCTGGCGCCCAGCTACATCGCCCAGGTCTTTGCCAGCAGCGACAGCGGTGCCGGCAATGGCAGCGGCATTGGTTTCCTCGGCTTTGGCGGGGGCGACGGCGGCGTGTTCGGTATCAGCAGTTTCTCCAGCATGTTCAACAAGGACGTACCGCTGGAGTCAGGCGAAATTCAGCTTCGCTGGGGTAATTCCAACGGCATTGGTCTCGGCGGGGGAGAGATTCTCGGAGCACCAACTCTGAGCCAGCAACTCCAGGAAATAGGGGATAGCGAACAACGCCAGGTAAGAGACCTTGCCTGGGCGCTGGGAGAAATTCCGTTGCAGATGCCACAAGCGTAATCGACACAACAGATAAGAATCGAATGAGTGCCGTACTAGGGGGCGGCCCAAGGATGAGCAAAGCAGCGAAATTTTTCAGCATCAGTGTACTGGCGTTAGCCGTTGGTGGTTGCGCGGTGACCAGTCAACCCATCGACCGCAGCGTCAGCGAGCAACGCGCGCAGCAGGATCTGGCGACCATGTTCAAGGATCAGGAACCGCTCAGCGGCCCACTGACCTTGCACGAAGCCATGGCCCGCGCGGTGAAGTACAACCTCGAGGCGCGCCTGAAGGTCATGGAAGAAGCCATGGCCCAGCGTCAGGTCGACCTGGCCACCTTCGACATGCTGCCGCGTATGGCGCTGTCCGCCGGCTATGCCGGGCGCAACAACGTCAGCGCCTCCAGCAGCCAGAGCGTCAACACCGGCACCCAGTCGCTGGAACCGTCCACCTCGCAGGATCGTGACCGCGGCGTGGCCGATCTGACCATGGTGTGGAACGTACTGGACTTCGGTGTCAGCTATGTCAGCGCCAAGCAACAGGGCGACCAGCGGCTGATCGTGCAGGAGCGCCGGCGCAAGGTAGTGCATACCATCATTCAGGATGTGCGCTCCGCCTACTGGCGTGCCGTGGCGGCCGATCGCCTGCTGACTCAGATAGATAGCCTCATGGCACGCGTCGCCCAGGCTCGCGACAACAGCCAGCGCCTGAGCGAACAGCGAATCGGCGATCCGATCCAGGCCCTGAGCTATCAGCGCGCGCTGATCGAGGCTAGCCGTCAGTTGGAAGAACAACGCCGTGCCCTGTCGCTGGCCAAGACCGAACTGGCCACTCTGATCAACCTGCCACTGGGCACTCAGGTCGAACTGGCGCCTGACGCCGGTTATCAGATGCCGGAACTCAAGGTTGAACTGAGCACACTCGAACAGGAAGCACTGGCCAGTCGCCCCGAACTGCGCGAGCAGGACTATCAGGCGCGCATCAGTGCCGCAGAAACACGCAAAGCCATGCTCCGCCTGCTACCAGGCCTGGAGTTTTCCGCCGGTGGCCACTACGACAGCAACTCGTTCCTGGTGAACCAGAGCTGGGCCGACTACGGCGTGAAAGTCACCTGGAACCTGTTCAACGTGCTCTCCGCACCAGCCGCCATCGATGTCGCCAAGGCCGGCCAGGAAGTCGCCGATGCGCGGCGCCAGGCCATGTCGATGGCCATCCTCGCCCAACTGCACGTTGCCAACGCCAACTTCCGCGAGGCTCAGCGCCAGTTCCAGACCAGCCAGCAACTGGCCGGCCTGGACGGGCAGATCGTCGAGCAGTTGCGCAATCGCTACCAGGCCCAGGGCATTGGCGAGCTGGAACTGATCCAGGGCGAGCTGAACACACTACAGGCGGATCTGCGCCGTGACCTGGCCTACGCCGAACTGCGTAACAGCTATGGCCAGCTATTCGCCAGCGTCGGCCTCGACCCGCTGCCGGAGAGCGTCGCCTCCGACAGCGTTGCGGACATCGCCGCAGCTCTCTCCAGTCGCGAAGCGCAGTGGCAGGCAGGTCAGCTCTAGTCTGTCAGCACTCGCCATCGAGACTGGCGATCCAACGGTCGATCACCTCCAGCCCTTCGCGGTGGGAGGTGGAACGACCCAGCTCAGGCATCATGATGCTGGGATCGGTGCTGTGCAGGCGGAAGCTCAGCACCGACTTTTCCGGCGCACCGGGATAAATGTCCACCAGGCGATCACCGGAGCCCTTGCCCGCGGCCACTGGTTGCTTGCACAGACCATAAGCGATACTCAGCGGCGTAGCCGGATCGAGATACAAACCTGAGGTACGCCCCGCCCCTTCAGGGTTATGGCAGTGCGAGCAGTTGGCATCCAGATAACTGCGTGCCTGATGCTCCAGCCCCTCCCCTTCACGCGGTGCGCCCCACAGGGCGTTGCGTGGAACGCTGGTCATGTCAGCCGGAACACCTTGCAGAAAACCGATACCCTGCCAGTGCAGCAACTGGTTGGCCGCGCCATCGGCGTAGACGAAATCCTTGTTCAGATGACGCGCCTTCGGCCCCAGCGGCTGTACGCCCTTGCCCGCCTGCTCCTCGTGACACCCCGCACACTGGTTGGCATCGGGCACCTGATAGTCGACCGCCAGCACCTCGCCAGTTTCATCATGCAGTTGCAGATCGAAACTGGCACCAGCCCAGTCCAGCATGGCCTCGCGTTGCGCCTCGTCCCAGACGTAAGGAAGGGCGACCCAACCCTGCTCCTGGCGCAGCAGAATGCGCGTCTCGATCAGCCGCACCCGCTTCAGTTCCACCGCCTCGGTATCGCGCTGTTCGCTGCGCTGCAACCGACCCTGGGTATCGATCGGGTAGTAGAAGGTTTTGCTCAGCACGGTGCCAACGGGGTAATCGAAACGTGCTTCGCCATAGCGAGCATGGCTCCCTTCGGGCAGCCAGATCGTACGCAGCTTGTGCGCATAGTCGGTGAACAGCGGCGTATTCAGATCATAAGGCTGTACACCTTCGACCGGCTGCAACTGGCCGTCACGCTGTTGCAGCACACCCCAGGCGCTGAGCTTGTGCGGATAGTCTTCACTGCTGGGCAGATACAGGGGCGTACGCGCTTGCTCACAGGCGCCGAGCAGCATAGCGGCAATCAACAGCCAGGCGTGCTTCATGCTTACTCACCTACCTCGGCCAGAGCTGAACGCAGCTCGACGGCAGGAAGACGGGGCAGCTCGCAGCGGTGCGGCGTTATGTCAGTACTGATGTTCTTGTAGCCGCCGGGGCCGTCGACGTTGACGATGCCGGCATCGCCATTGTCTATGCAGATGGCCAACTCAGCCGGCAGCTTGCCATCGACCAGCTTTTCGGGGTTCACGTAGCCGTCCCAGAGGATGTCCGGCAGGCGGCCATTGAGACCGAACTTGGTCAGCCTCAGCGCTTTCAGCTCGAGGTTATCGGGGCTGTCGCCACCAGGTCCGAAGCGGTTGCCATGGATATGAATGGCCTCCGGGTAGGGATCGAAGTCCGCCTCGGTGGAGAGGTCGGTGTAGCCGGTGCTGAAGTAGCTGCTGACGATGACGTTGGCAGTGCGGTGGTCGCCAATATCGTTATCGAAGATTTCCACCTTGTCGTTGGAGTTGACCAGCACGCCAGAGCCCGCCGGCACACTGGCGACCGGCGTGCCCTTGTGGCCGAAGTTCTTGTGGTTGTTGCCCTCGACCTTGTTGCGGTAGACCCGCGTGGTGTGGCCTGGCTGCGGCAGATTGGGCATGTTGAACACCAGGATGCCGCCGGTGTTGCCGGTGGCGACGTTGTCGTAAACGTCGGCACCGATGGTGTTCTCGATTTCGATACCCGCGACGTTGCGCTCGGCACGGCTGTTGCGCACCACCACGTTGCGCGACTGACCCACATAGATGCCAGCATCCGAGGCTGCGATGGCCACCACGCCGTCGATCAGCACGTTCTCGGTCTGCACCGGGTAGATGCCATAAGCACCATTCTCGGTAGCCGGGCCATTGGTCCATTCGGTGCGTACACGGCGGATGATGATGTTCTGACCGCCCACGACCTTGAGCGCATCGCCCTTGGTGTCCTCCAGCGCCAGATCCTCGATGGTGAAGTCGGAGGCGTCCACCAGCAGCCCTTCGGCACCCGACTTCTGCCCTTTGAAGTTGAGGATGGTCTGATCCATGCCGGCGCCGCGCAACGTCACCCCACTGACCTTGAGGCTCAGGCTACGGTCGAGCTGCCAGGTACCCGCCGGAATCTCGACCACCTCACCCGGCTTGGCCTTGATCAGCTGCGTCTGCAGTTGCTTCTGAAAGTCGAGACTGGCCGCGGGCGGCGCTTCGCTCTCCCCACATGCAGCCAACAACATGGACAGAGCGATAACAGAGGGAGCAGCAAGGCGCATGGTAGGACTCCGATGTTGTTTTTATATTTTGGAACTATAGTGCCAATACAAAAACAAACCAAGCCCGCCATGCATCACAAGCCGAGCCATGAAACCAGGCGAGACGCTTGCAGCCCTCACCGGGAAACAACAGACTACGTCGGCCATCTCTTCCCTCCACAGCCCAAGGACAGGCCGCCATGCACACCCTCGAACGCATCTATCCGTTGAAGATGGATGAGCGCCTGGCCGCCGACCAGGCCACTCTCGACCTGCACATGCAGCGCTATGAATTCGCCAGCGACTCGCTGGCAGGCTCGCGCGTGCTCGACATGGCGTGTGGCTGTGGTTACGGCAGTGCATTGTTGGCTGAACGGCATCCAGACAAGCAGATCACCGGTATCGACATCGATCCCGAAGCTATTGCCTACGCGCAGGCGAATTATCAACGTCCCAACCTGCGCTATCAGTGCGCCAACGCCGAAACCTTCGCCGACAGCGCAGGCTTCGACAGTATCGTCAGCCTGGAGACCATCGAGCACCTGCCAGACCCGGTGCGCCTGGTGGAAAACCTCTCACGACTGCTGGCCAGGGGCGGCCGCATCATTGCCTCGGTGCCAACGACGCCCACGCTCGACGGCAACCCGCATCACCTGCATGACTTCAGCCCAGCCAGCTTCGCCCGCCTGTTCCGCCGCCATGGCTTGCGCCCGCATGAGCGCTTCGAGCAGATCCAGCACTGGGAATGTTCCGGACTGTTCAAGAGGTCGGAGAAAAAAGAGGCCCGCCAGCACCGCTCGGAAGGTGTCGGCAATGCCGTGCTGGCGTATTACCGCAGCCACCCGTTTTATCTGTTCAGGCGCTTGTGGTCGATCCTGCGCTACGGCCCGAGCAACCGTTACCTGACCTGCCGTTTCAGCGCTGACTGAGCCAGCCGCAGGGCACGACGATGATGGTGGGCTGAAGCCCACCCTACAAGGCGCTGACGAGGGCTTCTGAAACGAAAACGCCAGCGTAATGCTGGCGTTTTCGTGAGCGCTACGATGATTCAGCGCGGTACCGCGGGTTTCTTCCCGGGCTTTTTGCCCTTGCCTTTGCCAGCGCCAGCACGTTCGCGCGCGGCTTGCTGGTTACGCGCCTCAGCCGCCGCTTTGGCCTGCTCACGCTTGTCCCAAGGCTTGCTGCCATCACTGCCACGCGGCGGCAGCCCCGTATGCTGAGTGAGTATCTTGCCTGCGTTGCCCACTTTCTTGCTGCCGACCGGCGTAGAGTTCTTGCGCCGCGCACTCTGGTAGCCATCATCAGCAGCCGGCTGGTGAGCCGGAATCAGTTGATGCTTGGCCGGGCCGATCAGATCACTGCGGCCCATGCGCGTCAGCGCCTCACGCAGCAGCGGCCAGCCTTTCGGGTCGTGGTAGCGCAGGAAGGCCTTGTGCAGACGGCGCTGCTGCTCGCTCTTGACGATCTCGACGCCGTCGCTCTTGTAGGTGACCTTGCGCAGCGGGTTCTTGCCCGAGTGATACATGGCGGTCGCCGTGGCCATCGGCGACGGGTAGAAGGCCTGCACCTGGTCGGCGCGGAAACCGTTGCGCTTTAGCCACAGAGCGAGGTTCATCATGTCCTCGTCGGTGGTGCCCGGGTGCGCAGCGATGAAGTACGGGATCAGGTACTGCTCCTTGCCCGCCTCTTTCGAGTACTTCTCGAACATCTGCTTGAAGCGGTCGTAGCTGCCGATCCCCGGCTTCATCATCTTGTCCAGCGGGCCACGCTCGGTGTGCTCCGGGGCGATCTTCAGGTAGCCGCCAACATGGTGGGTGACCAGTTCCTTGACATACTCCGGCGACTCCACGGCCAGGTCGTAACGCAGGCCCGAGGCGATCAGGATCTTCTTCACCCCCGGCAGCGCACGCGCCTTGCGGTACAACTCGATCAGGGAGCTGTGATCGGTATTGAGGTTCTCGCAGATGCCCGGGAACACGCACGACGGCTTGCGGCAGTGCTTCTCGATCTCCGGGTCCTTGCAGGCGATGCGGTACATGTTGGCGGTCGGCCCACCGAGGTCGGAGACCACGCCAGTGAAGCCTGGCACCTTGTCACGCATCTCCTCGATTTCGCGAATGATCGACTCGTGGGAGCGGTTCTGGATGATGCGGCCTTCGTGCTCGGTGATCGAGCAGAAGGTGCAGCCGCCAAAGCAGCCACGCATGATATTCACCGAGAAGCGGATCATGTCGTAGGCCGGGATCTTCTCCTTGCCATACGCCGGATGCGGCACGCGCGCGTAGGGCATGCCGAACACGTAGTCCATTTCCTCGGTGGTCATGGGGATGGGTGGCGGGTTGAACCACACGTCCACCTCGCCATGCTTCTGCACCAGCGCGCGGGCGTTGCCCGGGTTGGTTTCCAGGTGCAGCACGCGGTTGGCATGGGCGTAGAGGACCGGGTCGTTACGCACCTTCTCGAACGACGGCAGCCGGATCACAGTCTTGTCGCGGGTCATGCGCGGGCTGTCGAGAATCTGCACTACCTTTGCTTCATTCGGATCCTCAACCTCGCCTTTGGCCTGCTCGATGGCGCAGGCCTCGGTATCCTGCGTATTGACGTAGGGGTTGATGATCTTGTCGACGCGGCCCGGACGGTCGATACGAGTGGAATCGACCTCATACCAGCCTTCGGGCGTGTCACGCCGAATGAAAGCCGTACCACGTACATCGCTGATGGTTTCCACCTGCTCACCACGCGACAGCCGCTGAGCGATCTCCACCACCGCGCGCTCGGCATTGCCGTAAAGCAGGATGTCGGCGGTGGCGTCCATCAGGATCGAACGGCGGACTTTGTCCTGCCAGTAGTCGTAATGGGCGATACGGCGCAAGGATGCCTCGATGCCGCCCAGCACCACCGGCACGTGGCTGTAGGCCTCCTTGCAGCGCTGGCTATATACCAGGCTGGCGCGATCCGGGCGCTTGCCGGCAAGGCCGCCGGGCGTATAGGCGTCGTCGGAGCGAATCTTCTTGTCGGCGGTGTAGCGGTTGATCATCGAGTCCATGTTGCCGGCTGCGACACCGAAGAACAGATTCGGCTCACCGAGCTTCATGAAATCGTCTTTGGACTGCCAGTTCGGCTGGGCGATGATGCCCACACGAAAGCCCTGGGCTTCCAGCAGACGGCCGATGATCGCCATGCCGAACGAAGGATGGTCGACGTAGGCATCACCGGTGACGATGATGATGTCGCACGAATCCCAGCCGAGCTGATCCATCTCCTCCCTGCTCATCGGCAGGAACGGTGCAGGCCCGAAACACTCGGCCCAATACTTGGGATAGTCGAACAACGGCTTGGCGGCTTGCATATTTTTTGATCAGTGGGCTATCACGAGGGGCGCGGATAATAGCACAAAAATTGACCAAACCAGACTAATACGCTGGGTTTAATAGCACCTGAGCACACCACGGCAAACGCTCAAACAGGCGCACAGATCACTCACCTGGCTACTGCCTCTTGCCCGACGCCGACATCAGGAAAGAAAGGTTAGAGAAATCAGTTATTTTCCTGCAGTAGCCTTACGCCATATTTGTTTTCGTCCGATAACAATCCTGTGCATATACTCAAGTACTCGGTCAGCCGACTCCAGGACATCTATGCCGCAGCGCTTCGTCTTTCTGCTCGCCCTTCTGCTGGGACTGTCGATCACGGGTCCGGCAGCGGCGTCCGTGGTACTCACCGACGCCAGCAGCGGCATGCCGCTCAATGCGCATATCGAGCTGCTGGAAGACGCCCAGGGCACCCTGACAATCGACGACCTTGCCAGCCCTGAGCAGCAGTCGCGCTTTCAACCCGCCAACGGCCGCGCCAGCGTCGGCCAGAGCCTCAATCCCTGGTGGATCAAACTCACTCTACAACGCGACATCCACGCTCCCGCTTACTGGGTACTGGAGGTGGGCTCAGTGACTCAGCTGGACCTGCAGCTCTATCTCCCTGACGGCCAGGGTGGCTGGCAGTTGCGTCAGTCCGGCGAGCGAGTCCCCTTCAGCGAAAATCGCGACCACCCCTACCGCCGCATGGTGTTCGACCTACCGACCCTGAGTGAGCAGCCAAAGACCCTCTACTTGCGTGCCTTTGACCCGGCGGGCAACTCCTTCCCGCTGCGGGTCTGGCAACTCGAAGACCTCACGCAACTGGCCACCCGCGAGAACCTGGCACTCGGGGCTATCTATGGCGTGGTTTTCGCGCTGCTGTTGTACAACCTGTTCATCCTCATATCGCTGCGCGACAAGGCTTATTTCTGGTATGTGCTGACCACTGCCTTCGCCCTGCTGTTCATCATGAGCATGACCGGCCATGGCGCACAGTACCTGTGGCCAAACCATGCGGTGCCGGCGTGGCTCGATCGCATCACCCTGCCCTCGCTATGGGGCCTGTTCGCCAGCCGCTTCACCCAGACACTACTGCAGACGCGACTCTACGTGCGCTGGGCGCATCACCTGCTGAACATGGCCTGCGTGATCTACCTGATCGCCATCGTTCTGACCCTGTTCGATCAGCGCTACCTCGCTGCCTGGGCCATCGCCCTGCTGTCGCTGACCAGCATCCCTGCTGCCCTGGGCAGCGCCGTGATCCGCTGGCGCCAGGGTTTCTTCCCAGCGCAGCTGTATCTTTACGGCTACGGGTTGGTCCTGGGCAGTGTCGCCATTCTGCTGCTGCGTACCACCGGCGTGCTGCAGCCGGCTGAGTGGAATGCCTACGTGTTCCCCCTGGCAGTGGCTGCCGAATCCATCCTGTTCTCCTTCGCCCTGGCCTATCGCATCCAGATCCTCAAGCAGGAGCGCGCCGTTGCCTTGCAACAGGCAGATCGCGAGAAAACCGCACGTTTGGCGCAACTGCAGGCCAGCGCCGACGAACTGCAAGCAGCAGTGACCGCACGCACCGCCGAGCTGGCCGCAACCAACGAGCAACTACGTGAACGCGAGCGTGAACTGCAGCATGCCGCCTTCCATGACTCGCTGACCGAACTGCCCAATCGACGCTACCTGGTCGAGCGCTGCGAGTCGGCCCTGGCTCATGCCGAACGGCACAATGAAAGCGTGGCATTGCTGTTGATCGATCTGGACCATTTCAAGCCGATCAATGACCGTTTCGGTCACGCGGCCGGCGACTTGATGCTGCAGGTAGTCGCCATGCGACTGCGCGAGCACGTTCGTGCCGGTGATGCGGTTGCGCGCCTGGGCGGCGATGAGTTCGCCGCACTGATCTGCGGTAGCGATGCCGAAAACCAGGCTCGAGAGATCGCCGAGCGCTTGCTGGCCGAGCTATCCGAGCCCGTGCACTACGGCGCCGAGCGCCTGCGCGTAACCATCAGCATCGGCGTAGCGCTGTATCCGCGCCATGCGAAAAATTTCACCGGACTGTACAAGGCGGCAGACATGGCCCTTTACCGGGTGAAGGAACTGGGCCGCTCCGGTTCACGCGTGCATGGCGACGATGGCGAACTGAGCGAACAGGCCTGCCTGGAGCTGGACGTACTTAAAGTCCCGAGCGGGCTGGCCTAGGCCCCATGGGCGAGTGCAACCCGCCAGGCTACCGGTGGCGGGTTGCACTCACCCTACCTGAAATACTGCTAGCCGATATAGCGCCGCGGCACTCGAGCAGTGACCTTGCTCAGCAGCTCATAGCCAATGGTGCCGCACGCCGTGGCCACTTCATCCACCGGCAACTGGCTGCCCCACAGCTCCACCGGCGAGTCGACATCGGCCTCCGGCAGGTCCGTGATATCCACCGCCAACATGTCCATCGACACCCTGCCCGCCAGCTTGGCGCGCTGCCCCTCGATCAACACCGGTGTACCACTGGGAGCATGGCGTGGATAACCATCGGCATAACCGCAGCTGACCGTGGCAATACGCGAAGGCCGCTCGGCCACCCAGGCTGCGCCATAACCAACGCTTTCACCGACTGCCACCTCACGCACGGCGATCACCCGCGCAGCCAGGGTCATGGCCGGTTTCAGCCCCAATTCGCGCGCACTCAGTTCGGCGAACGGCGTGGCGCCGTAGAGCATGATGCCGGGGCGCAGCCAATCCATATGCGCAGCGGGAATGGTCAGCACGGCCGCCGAGTTGGCCAGGGAACGATGATTGAAATCCAGATCCAGCAGATCGAGAAAACGCTCGACCTGCAGTTCGGTGAGCGGGTGGCCGCGCTCATCGGCACAGGCGAAATGGCTGAGCAGGTTGAGCTCGGCAACCTGCTCGGCGTCTTCGAGCCGCGCATGCCACTGACGTAGACTGGCGGCATCGAAACCGAGGCGATGCATGCCAGAGTCGAGCTTGAGCCAGACATTGAGCGGACGCGCCAACTCAGCGGCAATCAGCGCCTCTGCCTGCGCCGCGCTCTGCAGCACCAGGTCCAGCCCCAGTTGCGCGGCGATGGCGTATTCACTGGCCTCGAAGCAGCCCTCGAGCAGCAGGATGCGCGCCTCACCATGCATGGCGCGCACCTCGGCCGCCTCCTCCAGGCAGGCCACGGCAAAGCCATCGGCAACCTCGTGCAGCGCCGTCACCACCTCACGCACGCCATGCCCGTAGGCATTGGCCTTGACCACGGCGAGGGCCTGACGCCCGGGCGCGCAGCGCTTGGCGACGGCGTAGTTATGAGCGATGGCGGAAAGGTCGACGATGGCGGCAAGCGGACGCATGACAGAAGGCCTGAACGAAAAACGGGCGCCCATCTTAACCGCTGGGCGCCCGTTTTCATTGATCTAGAGCGTAGCCCGGATGCAATCCGGGGGCTTCTGCGCCGAGAGCCCTGGATTTCATCCGGGCTACAGAACTCGCCCCTACGACGCCCGGGCTGAGAATCTCATTCGTCGTCGAACTGGTAGCTACCCGGCGCCAGGTTCTCGAAGCGCGAATACTTGCCGAGGAAGGCCAGGCGCGCGGTGCCCAGCGGGCCGTTACGCTGCTTGCCGATGATAATCTCGGCCACGCCCTTGTACTCGGTCTCGGGGTGATACACCTCATCGCGGTAGACGAACAGGATGATGTCGGCGTCCTGCTCGATTGCACCGGACTCACGCAAGTCGGAGTTGATCGGGCGCTTGTTAGGGCGCTGTTCCAGACCACGGTTGAGCTGCGACAGGGCAATGACCGGGCAGTTGAATTCCTTGGCCAGGCCCTTGAGCGAACGCGAGATCTCGGAAATCTCGTTGACCCGACTATCGCCGCTGGAGCCAGGAATCTGCATCAGCTGCAGGTAGTCGACCATGATCAGGCCGATCTCACCGTGCTCGCGCGCCAGACGCCGCGTGCGCGCACGCATCTCGCTCGGGGAAATACCGGCGGTATCGTCAATGAACAGCTTGCGATCGTTAAGCAGGTTGACCGCACTGGTCAGGCGCGGCCAGTCATCGTCGTCTAGCTGACCGGCACGCACCTTGGTCTGGTCGATGCGCCCCAACGAGGCGAGCATACGAATGACGATGGACTCCGACGGCATCTCCAGCGAGTAGACGAGAATCGCCTTGTCGCTGCGCATCAGCGCGTTTTCCACCAGGTTCATGGCGAAGGTGGTCTTACCCATCGACGGACGGCCGGCGACGATGATCATATCGGCCGGCTGCAGGCCGCTGGTGAGGTTGTCCAGATCGTCGAAACCGGTCGACAGACCGGTGATCGCATCGCCGTTGTTGAACAGCGTGTCGATGCGGTCGATGGCCTTGACCAGAATGTCGTTGATCCCCACCGGGCCGCCGGTCTTGGGGCGGTCTTCGGCAATCTGGAAGATCAGACGCTCCGCTTCGTCGAGAATCTCCTCGCCCGTGCGCCCCTCTGGGGCGTAGGCACTGTCGGCAATGTCGTTGCTGATGCTGATCAGTTTGCGCAAGGTGGCGCGCTCACGAATGATCTGCGCGTAGGCCTTGATGTTGGCCACCGACGGCGTGTTCTTCGCCAGTTCGGCGAGATAAGCCAGGCCACCGACTTGCGACAGCTGCCCTTCCTTGTCCAACTGCTCGGACAGGGTCACCACGTCGAAAGGCTCGTTACGCTCGGCCAGTTTGAAGATGGCGCGGAAGATCAACCGGTGGTCATGGCGATAGAAATCGACATCCGACACACCATCGAGCACACGCTCCCAGGCGTTGTTGTCGAGCATCAGGCCGCCGAGCACCGACTGTTCCGCCTCGATGGAGTGCGGAGGCACTTTCAGGGCGGCAGTCTGCAGGTCGTATTGCTCGGGAATGCTGATGTCGTTCATAGGCTCGGGAAGAAAATGCTGCGATAGAAAAACAAAGGGCACGGATCGCAGAGCGATACCGTGCCCGATTGTCAGCAGACCTACGCTACAGCGCAAGCCCGCTTGGCGGCTACTTGATTAAGCAGCGACCACGACCACCTTGACGGTGGCTTCGACGTCGGTGTGCAGGTGCACAGCTACGTCGTATTCGCCAACCTGGCGAATGGTGCCGTTCGGCAGACGAACTTCAGCTTTGGCCACTTCCACGCCGGAGGCGGTCAGGGCGTCAGCGATGTCGTGGGTGCCGATGGAACCGAACAGCTTGCCTTCATCGCCAGCGGTGGCGGTGATGGTCACTTCCAGCTCAGCCAGCTGAGCAGCGCGAGATTCAGCGGAAGCTTTCTTCTCGGCAGCAGCTTTTTCCAGCTCGGCGCGACGTGCTTCGAAAGCAGCAACGTTGGCTTCGGTGGCAGCAGTGGCTTTGCCTTGCGGCAGCAGGAAGTTACGGCCGTAACCGGCTTTAACGTTCACTTTGTCGCCCAGGTTGCCCAGATTGGCGATTTTTTCCAGCAGGATGACTTCCATTTGGGTCTTACCTCTTAACTTTTAACCTTCACCGTTCGCAGAGCCCGGGCCATTCTTGCGCGCCAGGCGACCGCGAAAATCAAACAGACTGTCGACGATGGCCAAGACCACCAGTAACGGATAGATCAGCTGCATGAACAGCAGGAGCGTGATGTACATGCCCACCAGCCAGAAGCGAGCGAGCCCACCCTTTTCTACCAAGCCATGCACCAGGGCGATCCCGGCGAACAGCAGTGGCACACTGCACAGCGGCGTGAGCATGGCCAACTGCGGCCCCAGATTGGGACCTAGGATCATGCCCGCCAGCAGCAACAGCGCCTGCGGCAGCGGCAGTCTCAGGGCGCGGAACTCGCGACCAAAACCGCCAGGGTTGTACAACACGGCCTGCCAGTAACGCCCAAGGATCAGGCTCAGCAAGCTCAGAATCTGCAGCAAGGCCGCCAGCAATCCGGTCAGCACCGGTGCGATCAAAGCCTCGAGACGCTCGCGTTCACTCACCGACAATTGCTGGTGAGCCCCATCGAACATGGTCGGCAGTAGCTTCTGCAGCTCACCGGCCATGGCCGCGATGGGTTCGCGGAACACTGCCCCAAGGACAAATCCATACACCAGGCCCAGTGCCACACTGCTCAGCAGTATGCGGTTCCAGGTCCAGTTGGCGCGCAACAACAACGCCAACCCCAGCGCGCCGACCAGCACCAGCAAGGTGCGCGGTTCGCCGAAATACCACCAGGCAATCGCCGGTAGCAGGGCCCAGGCCAAGATGCCGATGGCATCACTGGCTCCACGCCGCAGCAGCACCAGGCTGCCAGCGGCTGCACTCAACCAGAACAACAGCGGCATCGCTGCCGATCCCACCACCACGAGGGTGGCCTGCATACGGCCGCGCATGATGTATTCAGCCAGGGCGCGCATGCGATCTATTCCTTAACTCTTGTCGACTGTCCGGTCTCAGCGGCCGTGGCTGTCGGTGTAGGGCAGCAGGGCCAGGAAGCGGGCGCGCTTGATAGCGGTGGCCAGCTGACGCTGATAACGAGCCTTGGTACCGGTGATACGGCTAGGAACGATTTTGCCGGTTTCCGAGATGTAGGCTTTCAGGGTGTTGAGATCTTTGAAATCGATCTCTTTCACGTCTTCAGCGGTGAAGCGGCAGAATTTACGACGACGGAAGAAACGTGCCATGTGATTGGCTCCTCAATAGATCCGTGGATTACTCGTCAGCGTTGTCGCTGTCGTTGCTGTCGCTGTCATCGCCGTCGTTGGACTCGGCGTTTTCAGGACGTTCACGACGCTCGCGGCGCTCACTGCGGTTTTCTTCGGCCTTCAGCATCTCGGACTGGCCAGTGACGGCCTCGTCGCGACGGATGACCAGGTTACGGATCACGGCGTCGTTGTAGCGGAAGTTGTCTTCCAGCTCGGCCAGGGCCTTGCCGGTGCACTCTACGTTGAGCATCACGTAGTGGGCTTTGTGGACGTTGTTGATGGCGTAAGCCAGCTGACGACGACCCCAATCTTCCAGGCGGTGAATCTTGCCACCGTCTTCTTCGATCAGCTTGGTGTAACGCTCGACCATGCCGCCGACTTGCTCGCTCTGGTCCGGGTGAACCAGAAAGATGATTTCGTAATGACGCATAAATGCTCCTTACGGGTTGTAGCCTGCCAACTAAGGTGGTCAGGCAAGGAGTGGGTTTTCTCGTGATGAGCTTGCCGGGCGGTAGGCGCGAAAAGGCCTGCCGTCACGGCAAGGGGCGCCATTCTAGAGAAGCCCCCTGCCGCACGCAAGACGAATTGGCGATTATTTGAGCAGTCAGCCCTTGCGCTTGGCCTGACGCTGGCGCACCGCTTCGAACAGGCAGACCCCAGTGGCAACCGAGACGTTGAGGCTGCTGACACTGCCGGCCATGGGCAGCTTGACCAGATAATCGCAGTGCTCTCGGGTCAAGCGGCGCATGCCCTTGCCCTCGGCGCCCATGATCAGCACCGTCGGCCCGGTCATGTCCTGCTCATAGACCTCCTGCTCGGCCTCGCCGGCCGTACCCACCACCCACAGGCCGCGCTGCTGCAACTTCTCCAGGCTGCGCGCCAGGTTGGTCACCGCCACCAGCGGAATCACCTCGGCAGCGCCACAGGCGACCTTGCGCACCGTGGCGTTGAGGGTTGCCGATTTATCCTTGGGCACGATCACCGCCAACGCGCCGGCGGCGTCCGCCGTACGCAGGCAGGCCCCCAGGTTGTGCGGATCGGTCACGCCATCGAGCACCAATAGCAAAGGCGGGCCTTCGCAGCGATCGAGCAATTCCTCGAGCATCGCCTCGCCCCAGACCTGGCTGGGGCTGACGTCGGCAACCACACCCTGATGCACGCCCTCGACCCAGGCATCCATCTCACGGCGCTCGCACTGCCCGACTTTTACGCGAGACTGCGCAGCCAGCTCCAGCAAGGGTTGCACTCGAGGATCACTGCGACCATCGGCCAGCCAGACCTGCTTCACCCGCTTGGGGTGATGACGCAACAAGGCTTCTACGGCATGTACGCCGTAGATCTTTTCCAGATCACTCATGACTTGGCCTTACGCTTGCGCGGCTTACCGGCAGGCGGCGGGGCACTGTCGCCTCGTCCGGAGCCTTTGCGCGAACCACCGGCCGGCTTGCTCGCCGACTTGCCGGCAGCACCCTTGCCACTCGCGCCCTTGCCAGCCTTGGCGCCAGCCAACAACGCTTTCTTCACGTCCCGGCTTTTCTGCACGTCGGTATTGCCCATGCCATTCGGCTTGCCACCGCGACGAGCATCATCACCCTTACCGGCCTTGTCCTGACTCAGCTCGAAGTCGATCTTGCGCTCGTCCAGATCGACGCGCATTACCTTCACCTCGACACTGTCGCCAAGGCGGAAGCTGCGGCCGCTACGCTCGCCGGACAGGCGATGGTGAACCGGATCGAAGTGGTAGTAGTCGGCCGGCAACGCGGTCACGTGCACCAGGCCCTCGACGTAGATGTCGCGCAGCTCGACAAAGATGCCGAAACCGGTCACGGCAGTGATCACACCGGCGAAGGTCTCACCGACGCGATCCTGCATGAACTCGCACTTGAGCCAGTTGACCACGTCACGCGTCGCCTCATCGGCACGGCGCTCGGTCATCGAGCACTGCTCGCCGAGTTTCTCCAAGGTCGCCTCATCGTACGGATAGATGCGTGCCTTGGGCATGATCGCCGCCCCCGCACGCTCGACGTGCTTGGTGTCGCGCTTGGAACGAACAACGCTGCGAATGGCGCGGTGCACCAGCAGGTCCGGATAGCGACGGATCGGCGAGGTGAAGTGAGTATAAGCCTCGTAATTGAGGCCAAAGTGCCCTTCGTTCTGCGCGCTGTATACCGCCTGGCTCAGCGAGCGCAGCATCACGGTCTGGATCAGGTGATAGTCCGGGCGCTCGCGAATGCTTTCCAGCAGTCGTTGGTAGTCCTTGGGCGACGGGCCGTCCTTGGACTTGCCGCGCTGCAGCGAAAGCCCCAGCTCGCCGAGGAAGGCCTTGAGTTTTTCCAGGCGCTCCAGCGGCGGACCATCATGCACGCGGTAAAGCGACGGAATCTCGTGATCCTGCATGAAGCGCGCAGTGGCCACGTTGGCGGCCAACATGCACTCTTCGATCAGCTTGTGCGCGTCGTTACGCTGGGTCGGGCGGATTTCGTCGATCTTGCGATCAGTACCGAAGACGATGCGCGTCTCCTGCGTTTCGAAATCGATGGCGCCGCGCTCGTGACGAGCAGCGACCAGCACCTGGTACAGCGCATAGAGCTGGTTGAGGTGCGGCAGGACCTCCTTGTACTCGCTGCGCAGGGACTTGCCCTCGCTGCTCTTGGGATCTTCCAGCATCAGGCTGACCTTGTTGTAGGTCAGGCGCGCATGGGAGTGGATCACTGCCTCGTAGAACTTGTAGTCGACCATCTGACCACTTTTGGACATGGTCATTTCGCAAACCATGGCCAGGCGATCAACGTGCGGATTGAGCGAGCACAGGCCGTTGGACAGCTCTTCTGGCAGCATCGGCACCACGCGCTCAGGGAAGTACACCGAGTTGCCGCGCTCGACCGCCTCGGCGTCCAGCGCCGAACCGACCTTGACGTAGTGCGACACGTCGGCGATGGCCACGTAGAGCTTCCAGCCACCGGAGAACAGCTTCCAGCGGCTGCTGTTCTTCTCGCAGTAAACGGCGTCGTCGAAGTCACGCGCGTCCTCACCATCGATGGTGACGAAGGGCAGATGACGCAGGTCGACGCGTTTCTCCTTGTCCTTCTCTTCCACTTCAGGCTTGAGCTTGCGCGCTTCCTTGACTACGGCCTCGGGCCAGACGTGCGGGATGTCGTAGCTGCGCAGCGCCACGTCGATTTCCATGCCCGGCGCCATGTAGTTGCCGATCACCTCGACGATGTCGCCCTGCGGCTGGAAGCGCGCGGTAGGCCAATGCGTGATCTTGATCTCGACGAACTGGCCGATGCGCGCACCGGCAGTACGGCCCGGCGTGACCAGCACTTCCTGCTGGATCTTGGGATTGTCGGCGACGACGAAACCGATGCCGTTTTCTTCGTAGTAACGGCCAACGATGCTCTCATGAGCGCGTTCGATCACCTCGACGATGCCGCCTTCACGGCGGCCACGCCGGTCGAAGCCCGCGACCCGCACCAACGCGCGATCGCGATCGAACACCAGGCGCATCTGCGCCGGGCTGAGGAACAGGTCGTCGCTGCCGTCATCCGGCACGAGGAAGCCGAAGCCGTCGCGGTGACCACTGATACGGCCGCAGATCAGGTCGAGCTTGTCCACCGGGGCGTAAGTGCCGCGGCGGGTATAGATGAGTTGACCGTCACGCTCCATGGCGCGCAGACGGCGGCGCAGCGCTTCGAGCTGATCGTCGGTATGCAAACCGAACTCTTCGACCAGTTGTTCACGACTGGCAGGCGCGCCGCGCTCGGCCAGGTGCGAAAGGATCAGCTCACGGCTGGGGATGGGGTTGTCGTATTTTTCCGCCTCGCGGGCGGCCTCGGGATCGAGGGATTGCCAATCGGCCATGTAAGGAGGATTACCTGTGCTTATGTATAAAGGTGTATGCCATATGCCTATTGAAGCGCGAAAAAGGCATCCGGGGCAGCTTTTCCGGTGACAATAATTTTTTTGGGGTCAGGGGTTTACAAGGTAAATGCCCGCCCGTATAGTTCGCGCCCACAGCGTCGAGCAGACGTTGTAACACGAAGCAGATGATGATTCATCGGTTTCTGTGCCCAGGTGGCGGAATTGGTAGACGCGCTGGTTTCAGGTATCAGTGACTTAACGGTCGTGGAAGTTCGAGTCTTCTCCTGGGCACCAAATTCGTGAAGTGGTTTGATAACCCACTTTGCAAATAAACGGATGCAACGCTCCGTGTCGGCAACGACGAACATTGCTGCAGTGCCCAGGTGGCGGAATTGGTAGACGCGCTGGTTTCAGGTATCAGTGACTTAACGGTCGTGGAAGTTCGAGTCTTCTCCTGGGCACCAAAATTCAAAAAACCGAGTCGAACGACTCGGTTTTTTATTGCCCACAAAAAAGCAGACCACCTCGCAGGGCGCGCTACGCGCACCCGCCCAGACGAGGTGCGCACGGCGCACCCTACACTTTGAATTGCCCCAGGCTGGCCTTGAGCTGCGCTGCCAACTCATCCAACGCCCGCGCATTGCCGGCAATCGCAGTCACCGCCTCGGCCGCACGCTGCGCTTCGGCATGAATGGTCTCGACACGCCCGCGTACCGCTCCCGCACCGTCCGCCTGATGTGCCGCCGCCTGAGTGGCTGCATTGATGGCGCCATGCACTTCGTCTACCGACTGCTGCACCGACTGCTGCAGGCGCGCACTATCTCGCAGCACCTGCAGCCCTTCACTGCCTTGCGCGCCCGCCTGGGCAATGGCGGCAACCGCCTCCTGCGCACCACGCTGTAGCGCAGCGATATGGGTCTGGATATCGCCGGTGGACTGCTGAGTCTTGCTCGCCAGCGCACGCACCTCGTCGGCCACCACCGCAAAACCACGCCCACTCTCTCCAGCCCGCGCCGCTTCGATGGCCGCGTTGAGCGCGAGCAGGTTGGTCTGCTCGGCGATGGACTGAATCACCGTCAGCACCACCTCGATCTGCTCACTCTGCTTGGCCAGGCGCTCGATCACCGCCGAGCCATCGGCCACCCGCGCCACCAAGCCCTCGATCAGCGTAGACAGACGCTGAGCAATAGCCGCATTTTCATGTGCAGCTTGGCGGATGGTGTCGACACGCTGCAGCGCATCCTGCATGGCCTGGCTTTCCGCCTGCGCTTCGTCGGCCATTTGCTCCAAGGCCTGCAGGCTACCCGCCACCTCATCGCGCTGACGCCCGGCAGCGGCCTCGGCCGCCACTCCGCGCTGAGTCAGGCTGCGAATCTGCTCACCAGTGCGCAACGCCACCTCGCCAGACTCGCGCACGATGGGCTGCAGCTTGGCGATGAAACGATTGACCGCATCGGCCATTTCGCCAACTTCATCCTGACTGTCGATGCTCACGCGGCGAGTCAGGTCCCCCTCGCCCGCCGCCAGGTCATTGAGCGCCGCACTGAGTAGACGCAGGCGACTCAGCACTCGCCAGCCCAACACCAGGGCGACCATCACCATTGCCAACGCCCCTACGATCAACAAGCCGAGGGCGATGTTCCAACGCAGTGAATCCGCCGCCACGCGCACCGACTCACCACCGTTGCGCGCCATTTCCTGGGTGTAGCGCTCGGCCGACTGCAGGCGCTCACGCAGCGCGCCGGTCGCTTCCTCGGAAGCGCCAGCCAGACTGCTATCGACCAGTTCACCAGCACCGCTGACCAAAGCCGCAAAGCGGCCGTCCAGCGCGGTCAATTCCTTCTCCACCAGATCCAGCGACAGGCCCATCTGCACCTTGCCGATCGACGCTCCCATCGGACTGATTTGCGCCTCAACCACGTACACGCGCGGATCACGCGACGCAGCTTCGACCAGCTTCTCCAGCGGCGAGTCACCCTGCCCGGCAGCGACCAGCTCGCGTACCTGTGCATTACTGCGATTGAAATTGCGCGTCAGGCGCTTGCCTTCGGCGTCATAAATGATGGCGAACAAGACCGCCGGGTCCTGCTGGGCGATTCGGGTAAGCGCCGTCAGCGCAGGAATGTCCAGATCCCAGATGGACTTCGGCGCAACACCCGCCAGCAGTTGTGCCAGCGCCTGACCGGATTGCTTGAGGTTACCCTCCAGCACCGCACGCAGTTGCGCCTGCTCGCTCTTCAACTGGTTGGAAAGCCCTTCGCCCAGGCGAGTGCGGGTGCTGCTCGACAACGCCGCAAGCCCCTGACTCATCTCGCGCTCGGCCATGTTCAGCTCTTCACCGAGGCGCTGGCTCTCACCGCCCAGGCGCTGCGCCAGATCCTCGACCATGCCGTCGACCGACGCGCGCATCAGCCAGACAGCCAAACCAACCTGCACCAACATGGCCAGACCAAGCGCAACGAACACCGGACGCAGCAGACGGCTACGCAACATGGAAACGATGGCGAACACTGGGGACACTCCTCAACGACCGTAACAGCTATAACGGCGACTTCCGGGATTTATTGAATACAAGCAAAGCGCATGCCCAGCACCCCTGCCAGGGCCCCGTACGGGCGAGCACAAAAAAGCCGCCCGAAGGCGGCTCCTGTGCGACTCGAGAATCTCTCGATCAGGCGAACGGATGACACAGCACGATGGTCTCGTTGCGGTCCGGGCCGGTGGAGATGATGTCGATCGGCGCACCGACCAGCTCTTCCACACGCTTGATGTAGGCACGCGCAGCGGCCGGCAAGTCTTCCAGGGTCTTGGCGCCCAGGGTGGATTCGCTCCAGCCCGGCATTTCCTCGTAGACCGGCTGCAGGCCGATGTAGCTGTCGGCGTCGGTCGGCGCATCGACCAGCACCTGGCCATTGGCATCCTTGTAACCGGTGCAGATGCGGATGGTTTCCAGGCCGTCGAGCACGTCCAGCTTGGTCAGGCACAGGCCGGAGATACTGTTGATCTCGATGGCGCGACGCAGAATCACCGCATCGAACCAGCCGCAACGGCGGGCGCGGCCAGTGGTGGCACCGAACTCATGACCACGCTTGGCCAGGAAAGCACCGACGTCATCGAACAGTTCGGTCGGGAACGGACCGGAACCAACACGAGTGGTGTAGGCCTTGGTGATGCCGAGGATGTAATCCAGGTACAGCGGGCCGAAACCGGAACCGGTAGCAATACCACCAGCAGTGGTGTTGGAGCTGGTGACGTAGGGGTAAGTACCGTGGTCAATGTCCAGCAGGGAGCCCTGGGCGCCTTCGAACATGATGTCCTTGCCGCCACGACGCAGGTCATGCAGCACGGCAGTGACATCAGCCATCATCGGCTTGAGCAGCTCGGCGTATTCCATGCACTCATCCAAGGTTTTCTGGAAGTCGATGGCCGGCTCTTTGTAGAAATTGACCAGCTGGAAATTGTGGTAATCCAGCAGTTCGCCCAGCTTGGCAGCGAAACGCTCGCGGTGGAACAGATCACCGACACGCAGGCCGCGACGCGCGACCTTGTCTTCGTATGCCGGGCCGATACCACGACCGGTGGTACCGATCTTGGCGTCGCCACGGGCCTTTTCGCGCGCCTGATCCAGCGCTACGTGGTAAGACAGGATCAGCGGGCAGGCCGGGCTGATACGCAGGCGCTCACGCACCGGTACACCCTTCTCTTCCAGCTTGGTGATTTCGCGCATCAGGGCATCGGGCGCGACAACCACGCCGTTGCCGATCAGGCACTCGACACCTTCACGCAGGATGCCGGACGGAATCAGGTGCAGCACGGTCTTCTCACCGTTGATCACCAGAGTATGGCCAGCGTTGTGGCCACCCTGATAACGCACGACTGCAGCGGCCTGCTCGGTGAGCAGGTCGACGATCTTGCCCTTGCCCTCATCACCCCATTGGGTGCCCAGGACGACGACATTCTTACCCATAAACTTGTCCTCTTCGCGCAAGCTTCGATGCCGGCCGCGGGCCGGCGAAAATAAATTCAGGACGCCAGGGGCGCCACCTGCCAACGTCCATCACGCAGCGCCAGCAGACGATCACAACCCGCCTCGCGCGCATCAGCCTCGCTCTGCCCGGGCAACGCCTGTACCACGCGCTCACCCTCACCACGCAGACGACGAACGGCCTGCCACAGATAGAGATCATGATTGTCCGGCGCCCAGACACCGCTGACCGTCTCATCCACATGCATGTCACCCAGGGTGACCAAGGTCTTGAGGTCGGTAGAGAAGCCAGTAGCTGGGCGTGCACGACCGAATACCGCGCCGGTATCGTCGTAACGACCACCCTGAGCGATGGCTCCGCCCTCGCCCGGCACGAACGCCGCGAACACCACACCGGTGTGGTAGTTGTAGCCGCGCAACTCGCCCAGGTCGAAGTACAGCGGCAGCTCCGGATAGCGCAGCTCCAGCGCATCGGCGATGGCCACCAGCTCATCGAGCGCAGCGTGCACCGCATCCGGCGCCTCGACCAACACCGCCTGAGCCAGGTCCAGAACCTCGCGGCCACCGCATAGCTCGGCGAGCGAGCGCAGCATGCTGCCCAGCCCTGCCGGCAATGCCGCGGTCAGGCTTTCGATTTCATCCATCGCCTTGCGCTGCAGCGCATCGAACAACTGCTGCTCAGCTTCGCCGGACAGCCCAGCGGCATGCGCCAGACCACGATAGATGCCGACATGGCCGAGATCCATGTGCACGTCCGGCACCGCAGCCAGCTCGAGGGTCTCCACCAGCAGGCTGATCACTTCGATATCGCTGGCCGGGCTGGCGTCGCCATAGAGCTCGGCGCCCAACTGAATCGGGCTACGCGACGTGGTCAACGCACGCGGCTGCGCATGCAGCACGCTGCCGGCATAGCAAAGACGGCTCGGCCCTTCACGGCGCAAGGTGTGGGCGTCGATGCGCGCCACCTGCGGGGTGATGTCTGCACGAAAGCCCATCTGCCGACCGGACAGAGGATCGGTGACCTTGAAGGTGCGCAGGTCAAGATCCTGGCCGGCGCCAGTCAGCAGGGATTCCAGGTACTCGATATGGGGGGTGACGACGAACTCGTAACCCCAACGTTGGAACAGATCCAGCACCTGACGGCGTGCCGCCTCGATGCGTGCCGCTTCCGGCGGCAGTACTTCTTCGATGCCATCTGGCAGCAGCCAGCGGTCTACCGTTGCCATTTCGCCATTCCCCTCTCGATCCGGGCGGCACAAGCCTTCAGTGAAGGATATAGAAGGGCAGTACCCAGCAGCATGCTGGCCAGCCCCATAAGGCGCAGTCGACGGTCGGGCAGACGAGCTGCCTGCATGACCGCTCCGCGCCAATGGCGCGGATAGAGGAAGGGCAGGATGCCTTCCAGCACCAATACCAGACACAACGCGATGCCGAGTTCCTGCCACATGATTCCCACAGACGCAAAAAAGCCGGGATTTTCCCGGCTGCCGCATGATACCACGTTTTACCTTGCGGTCACCCTGGCGACGCATCGCGCCGCCAGGGCTGCCAATCAAGGCCTGGATTTTTCCAGGTAGCGGAAGAAATCGCTGCCTGGGTCCAGCACCAGCACATCACGCTTGTCAGCGAAGCTTTCGCGGTAAGCCTGCAGACTACGGTAGAAGGAGTAGAACTCCTGATCCTGACCGTAGGCGCGGGCGTAAATGGAAGCAGCCTGAGCATCACCGTCACCGCGCAGCTCTTCAGCTTCACGATAGGCTTCAGCCAGCAGCACGCGGCGCTGACGGTCGGCGTCGGCGCGAATACCTTCGGCCAGCTCGCGACCCTTGGCGCGATGCTCGCGAGCCTCACGCTCACGCTCGGTGCTCATACGCTCGAACACGCTGCGGTTCACTTCGCGTGGCAGGTCGATAGCCTTGACTCGCACGTCGACCACTTCGATACCCAGCTCACGCTCGGCAGCGCGATTGAGGGTCGCGGTCACATCGGCCATCAGCGCATCACGCTCACCAGATACCGACTCGTGCAGAGTGCGCTTACCGAACTGGTCACGCAGCGATGCCTCCAGACGACGCGCCAGACGCTCGTCTGCCACTTGTTTCATACCAGACGTCGCCTGATAGAAACGCTCGGCATCCTTCACCCGCCATTTGGCGTATGCATCGACCATCAGCGCTTTCTTCTCCAGGGTCAGGAAGCGCGAGGAAGTTGAATCCAGCGTCAGCAGACGACCATCGAAGATGCGTACCTGGTTGACGTAAGGAATCTTCACATGCAGACCAGGCTGCACATCAGGCTGAACCACGCGACCGAACTGCAGCAATACCGCGCGCTCGGTCTGCGCCACGATATAGAAGCTGTTCCATGCCACCAGGGCCACAACCACGGCCACGATCAGGCCGATCAGGGACTTGTTGTTCATCAACGGCCCTCCCGGGTACGCAGATTACGCTGCGACAGATCGCTGCTCAGCGGCACGGCCGGATCACGCGTTGTCGAATTGCTGCTGTTGGCGGAGCTGGAGGAAGAAGCACCACCACGGCTGTCGATCATCTTGTCCAGCGGCAGATAGAGCAGGTTGTTCTGCCCCTTGTCACCGGTGACCAGAACCTTGCTGGTGTTGCTCATCACTTCCTGCATGGTGTCGATGTACAGACGCTCACGAGTGATCTCAGGCGCCTTGCGGTACTCGGTGACCAACTTGGTGAAACGATCCGCCTCACCTTGAGCGCGGGCGATGATTTCATCACGGTAACCGTTGGCCTCTTCCAGCAGACGCTGGGCCTGACCACGCGCTTCCGGAATGACGCCGTTGGCGTACGACTCGGCCTGGTTCTTCTCACGCTGCTCGTCTTCACGGGCACGGATCACGTCATCGAAGGCTTCCTGAACTTCACGCGGCGCCGCAGCGCTCTGGATGTTCACCTGAGTGATGGTGATACCGGTCCGGTAGTTGTCGAGGAAACGCTGCAGGCGCTCACGCACCTCACTGGCCATCAGCTCACGACCTTCGGTCAGCACCTGGTCCATCTCGGTGGAACCCACCACATGGCGCACGGCACTGTCGGTGGCGTGCTGCAGACTGACTTCCGGCTGGTCGACGTTGAGCACGAAGTCCTGCAGGTTGCTCACCCGGTACTGCACGGTCAGCGGTACTTCGATGATGTTCTCGTCCTCGGTCAGCATGGCGCCCTGCTTACTGTAAGCGCGCTCACGCGTGACGTTTTCCTGGAACTTGCGGTCGATTGGCGGGAAATAGATATTCAGGCCAGGACCAACGGTCTCGTGGTACTTGCCGAAACGCAGCACCACAGCCTGCTCCTGCTCATCCACCACATAGATCGCGCTGTACAGCCATACCACCGCCAACAGGCCAAGGCCGACGAACAGCAGGCCGAAACCACCGCCGCCGCCACTGCGACCAGATTCGTCGTCACCACGTTTCTTGCCACCGCCAAACAGCCCGTTGAGGCTTTCTTGCAGCTTGCGGAACGCTTCGTCGAGATCCGGCGGCCCCTGCCGACCACCGCCTTTGCGGCCGCCCCAAGGGTCTTGATTGTTCGAGTTGCCACCCGGCTCATTCCAAGCCATAGCGTTCTCCGTACTGATAAAGCGAAGGCGCGCCCACGGCGCGCCGGCCAATGCTACCCAAAGCCCTATGGTGACAGCAAAGCCACTGTCCCAGGCTTTATTGCAAAGTATGTTGCTCGATGAAGGTATGAGGCTCCAAACCTTCGCGACTCACCAGGCGATTGAGCTCGACTCGCGGCAAACGTACCGCCAGCAAGCTATGCCCCAACTCGTCATGCTCCTCGCTCTGCACTGCCCCCAGCGCGAAGAACTGCGCACGCAGTCGCCCCAAGCGTTGCGGCAATTGCAGCGTAGCGACGAACAAATCTTCACCCAGCAGCTCCGCCACTGCTTGACGCAACAGTTCAAGGCCACGTCCCTCGCGGGCCGACAACCAGACGCGTAGCGGTTTGCCATCAGCATCGCGCTGGATCTGCGGCTCGACACCATCCAACAAATCCAGCTTGTTGTATACCTCGAGCATCGGCAATTCGTGTGCGCCGATCTCCTTGAGCACGTTCTGCACCTGCTCGATCTGCGCCATACGCTCGGGCTCATGGGCATCGATAACGTGCAGCAGCAGATCGGAGTTGCTCGACTCTTCCAACGTAGCACGGAAGGCTTCGACCAGTTTGTGCGGCAGGTGACGAATGAAACCCACGGTATCGGCCAGCACGATCGGCCCCAGGTCGTCGAGTTCGAGACGCCGCAAGGTCGGGTCGAGCGTGGCGAACAACTGATCAGCCGCATAAACCTCGGAAGTGGTCAGGGCATTGAACAGCGTGGACTTACCAGCGTTGGTGTAACCCACCAGGGAAACCGAAGGAATATCCGCACGCCTGCGCCCACGGCGCGCCTGCTCGCGCTGACTGCGCACCTTCTCGAGCTTCTGCTTGATCTGGCGAATGCGCACGCGCAGCAAGCGGCGGTCGGTTTCCAGCTGGGTTTCACCCGGACCACGCAGACCGATACCGCCCTTCTGCCGCTCGAGGTGAGTCCAACCACGCACCAGGCGCGTGCTCATGTGATCGAGCTGAGCCAGCTCGACCTGCAACTTGCCTTCGTGGGTGCGCGCACGCTGCGCGAAGATATCGAGGATCAACCCCGTACGATCGAGCACACGACACTCGAAAGCGCGCTCGAGGTTGCGCTCTTGGCTCGGTGTCAGGGTGTGATTGAAGATGACCAGATCGGCCTCAACAGCCTTGACCTGGTCGCGCAACTCCTCGACCTTGCCGCTGCCGATAAGAAACTTGGCAGTCAGGCGACTGCTGGGCACGCTAAAGAAAGCGACCATGTCAGCACCCGCCGACATGGCCAATTCTTGGAACTCCTGGGGATCTTCGCTCGCCTCGGAGTCTTGGCCTTCCAGATGAACCAGGATGGCCCGCTCACCGCCCTCATGACGCTCGAAGAACAATGCAGCCCCCTATCAGGCGTTACCCGGCTCGCTATCGCCCTGCTCGGAGTCGCCAGCGCTTGGCAGGCGTACCGGACGGCTTGGCACGACGGTGGAGATAGCATGCTTGTAGACCATCTGGCTGACAGTGTTCTTCAGCAGGATGACGAACTGGTCGAAGGACTCGATCTGGCCCTGCAGTTTGATGCCGTTGACCAGATAGATGGAAACAGGGACGCGTTCCTTACGCAGGGTATTCAGGTAAGGGTCTTGTAGCGAATGCCCTTTTGACATGTGCCGCACTCCTTTCGAGGATCAATTTCAATAATTTTAGTAGGTAAACAATGGCTTCAGGCCGTCCCACCCCCAAGGATAGACGACCAGCGGCAAGGTCTCATTTCAATATGGAGACGCTTCCCAGGTATTTCAAGACGCGAGACAGATTGTCGCAGGCCAGGCTATCGAGCCAATGCACGTTCTCCCAACCGCGTAACCAGGTGAACTGACGCTTGGCCAATTGCCGAGTGGCGATGATGCCCCGCTCGACCATTTCGTCCCGGGACAGCTCGCCATCGAGGTATTCCCATACCTGGCGATAACCCACCGCCCGTATAGACGGCAATCCCGCGTGCAAGTCACTTCGTCTACGCAGGGCTTGGACCTCTTCCACGAAACCCTGTTCCAACATCACCCGAAATCGTTGAGCGATGCGGTCATGCAAAACCTGACGCTGCGCTGGTGCGATAGCAAGCTGAGCAACAGTATAGGGTAATTGCCCGGCGCCTGATGTGCCCGCATCGGGATTTCCTGCAGCCTGGCGCTGGCGATGTTCGGTCATGCTCATGCCGCTCAGGCGATAGACCTCGAGCGCCCGAGTCAGACGCTGCGGATCATTGGGATGGATACGCGCAGCGGACTCCGGATCGACCACTGCCAGCTCCCGATGCAGCGCCTCCCAACCTTCGGCCGCCGCACGCGCCTCCAGCTCGGCGCGGATCGCCGGGTCAGCACTGGGCATATCAGCCAGCCCTTCCAGCAAGGCCTTGTAGTAGAGCATGGTGCCGCCGACCAACAGCGGGATACGCCCGCGCGCCGCACTCTCAGCCATCGCTGCCAGCGCATCGGTGCGAAATTCCGCCGCCGAATAGCTCTCGGCCGGGTCACGAATGTCGATCAATGCATGGGGGAACGCGTCCAGAACGTCGCGCTCCGGCTTGGCCGTGCCGATGTCCATGCCGCGATAGACCAGCGCCGAGTCGACGCTGATCAGGTCGCACGGCAACACACGAGCGAGTTCCAGGGCCAGGTCGGTCTTGCCGGCAGCGGTCGGCCCCATCAGGAAGATTGCAGGAGGAAGCGAAGACATCGATATGACTCGAAACACGAAGACGGGCGCCCCTGACTCAGGGCTTCATTCAATTACTGACCGCGCATGAACAGCTTGTCGAGCTGATCCATGCTGAGTTGCGTCCAGGTCGGACGCCCGTGGTTGCACTGGCCGCTACGCTCGGTCTGCTCCATATCACGCAGCAAGCCATTCATCTCGGGAAGGGTCAGGCGCCGGTTGGCGCGCACCGCGCCATGACAAGCCATGGTCGCCAAAAGCTCGTTGAGATGCGCCTGGATGCGGTCGCTGGTGCCGTATTCCAGTAGATCGGCCAGCACATCACGCACCAACTGGGTGGCCTCGGCCTGCTTGAGCAGGGCCGGAATCTGGCGAATCGCCACGGTTTCCTCACCCAGACGCTGCAGCTCGAAGCCCAGACGCTGGAACCATTCGCCATGCTCCTCGGCACAATCGGCCTCGCGCTGACTGAGAGCGATTGACTCAGGCACCAGCAACGGCTGGCCACGCAAACCTTCGCTGGCCATGGCATGTTTCAGGCGTTCGTAGGTGATGCGCTCGTGGGCGGCGTGCATATCCACCACCACCAGGCCCTGAGCGTTTTCGGCAAGGATGTAAACGCCTTTGAGCTGCGCCACGGCGTAACCGAGTGGTGGAATGTCGCCCTGCTCCTGCGGCATGGGCTGAACCTGGGCACTCGGCAGTGGCGAAAAATACTCGCGATATGCAGCCTGGGCTTCACCAGCGGATACGCCGGGGTTACCGGCAGGCTGCTGGTAACCAGCACCACTGCCGCGCCAGGCCGGCTGTGCAGTGGCCGGCGAGGTTTCAAGAATGCTGGCGGCCAGGCCCATCTCGCCTTGCGGGCCGAACTCCCCGGCGGCCAGGCCGGTCGGGCGCACCACGGGCGATATGGCCGCCGGGGCCGCCACCTGATCCTCCGGGCGCACATCGGCCAGGGCACGATGCAATGTGCCGTAAAGGAAGTCATGAACCATGCGACTATCGCGGAAACGCACTTCATGCTTGGTCGGGTGAACGTTGACGTCCACCGTCGACGGATCGATTTCCAGGAACAGCACGAAGGTCGGGTGGCGACCATTGAACAGTACGTCGCGATAGGCCTGGCGCACCGCATGGGCCACCAGCTTGTCGCGCACCATGCGTCCATTGACGTAGAAATACTGCAGGTCCGCCTGACTACGGGAGAAGGTCGGCAACCCAACCCACCCCCACAAACGCAGACCACTGCGCTCGATCTCGATCGGCAACGCCTGTTCGAGAAATGCCGGCCCACAGACTGAAGCGACGCGGCGCGCACGACTGATCTCGTCGCCCGCCTCGTGCAGAGCAAACACGGTCTTGCCGTTGTGACGCAGGTGGAAACCGACATCGAAGCGGGCCAGCGCCAGACGCTTGATCACTTCCTGCAGATGGTCGAACTCGGTCTTCTCGGCACGCAGGAACTTGCGCCGCGCCGGGGTATTGAAGAACAGGTCACGCACTTCCACCGAGGTGCCGACTGGATGCGCGGCAGGCTGCACCCGCGGCTCCATGTCACGGCCTTCGGTTTCCACCTGCCAGGCCTGCTCGGCATCGGCGGTGCGCGAAGTCAGGGTCAGGCGCGACACCGAACTGATCGAGGCCAACGCCTCGCCACGAAAGCCCATGCTGAGCACGGCTTCCAGGTCTTCCAGCTCACGAATCTTGCTGGTGGCATGGCGCGCCAACGCCAGCGGCAGGTCGTCCGGAGCAATACCACCACCGTCGTCACGCACCTTGAGCAGCTTGACGCCACCTTGTTCGACTTCGACATCGATACGCCGCGCACCGGAATCCAGGCTGTTTTCCAGCAATTCCTTGGCGACCGACGCCGGGCGTTCGACCACCTCGCCCGCAGCGATCTGGTTGGCCAGGCGCGGGCTGAGCAAATGAATACGGGACATGACACTCACTACTGGGCTGCCAGCGCTGTGGCGGGTATCTGCAATGTCTGGCCGACCTTGATCACGTCACCATTGAGCTTGTTGGCACTACGCAGGGACGCCAGGCTGATCTGGTAACGCTGGGCGATCAACGCCAGGCTCTCGCCACGCGCTACCACGTGCTCACGCGGGCCAGCGGCGATCTTGCCCTCGTCGCGCAACCAGGCGACGTAGGTGCCGGGTGGTGGGTTTTCGTGGAAGAACTGCTTGACCCCGGACGTGATCGAACGCGCCAGCGCCTGCTGATGGCTGGCGGTGTGCAGCTTTCTCGCCTCGTTGGGATTGGAGATGAAGCCAGTTTCCACCAGGATTGAGGGAATATCCGGTGATTTCAGCACCATGAAACCCGCCTGTTCGACACGGCGCTTGTGCAGCGGGGTGATGCCGCCCATGTTCGACAGCACCTTCTGCCCGACATTGAGGCTGGAGGACAGTGACGCGGTCATCGACAGGTCCAGCAACACACCAGCAAGCATCTTGTCCTTGTCATCGAGGCTGACGTTGCCGGCGCCACCGATCAGGTCGGACTGGTTCTCGGCGTCGGCCAGCCAGCGCGCGGTCTCGGACGTAGCACCCCGTTCGGACAAGGCATAGACCGAAGCGCCGAACGCCGAGGAACGCGGCGCCGCGTCGGCATGAATGGAGACGAACAGGTCAGCGCCTTTCTTGCGCGCGATCTCGGTGCGCTTACGCAACGGGATGAAATAATCCCCCGTGCGGACCAGTTCGGCTCGGAAACCCTTTTCGGCATTGATCTGCCGCTGCAACTCTTTGGAAATGGCCAGCGTCACGTTCTTTTCGTACTGTCCCTTGACCGGCGACAGTGCACCCGGGTCCTCGCCACCATGGCCGGCATCGATGGCGACGACGATATCGCGCTTGCCATTGGGCACGGGGGTCAACTTGGGTGGCGGCTGGGTCGGCGTGACCGGCACAGGAGGTTCACTAGTAGCAATACTGGGCGTTTGCGTGGCGGGTGGCGCACTGCCCTGGTCGAACAAATCGACGACCAGGCGATGACCATATTGCTGATTAGGCGCCAGAGTAAAACTCTTCGGCGACACCGGTGCCGACAAATCGATGACCACGCGCAGGTCGTCAGCGCTACGCTGGGCCGAGCGCACACCGGTGATCGGGGTGTTGGCCAGCGAAAGCTGCTCGAGATTGGTGGCCAGCTTGGCACCCGTGACATCGATGACGATGCGATCAGGTGCGGCCAAGGTGAACACACTGTGCTGTACCGGCCCAGACAGATCGAAGACCAGGCGGGTATTGTCCGGGGCACGCCAGAGACGCACGCTCCGTATATCGGAGGCAGCCAGGGCCTCGGCAGCCAGGGCCGCCAACAACACTCCCACAGCGGTAACCAGCGCGCCTATGCGCATAACCAACCCCATCGATTCTTATTCATTGCTTGCTGCTCAGGGCCTTGCACCAGGCCTCCCCTCGAGCCCCATGCCCCTGCAGCAACAGCGAACGGCCGCTCGCTTGGGTGTCAATGGTAATGTCCAGGTCGGGCTTTGGCAAAACGCCTGCGCCACGCTGCGGCCATTCGATCAGGCACAGGGCATCCCCCTCGAAGTAATCACGGATGCCGAGAAACTCCAGCTCTTCAGGATCGACCAGACGGTAAAGATCGAAATGAAAGGCGCGCACGTCGCCAATTTCGTAGGGTTCGACCAGGGTAAAGGTCGGGCTTTTGACCGCACCAGCATGGCCCAGGCCGCGCAAAATGCCACGTGACAGGGTGGTTTTGCCGGCGCCCAGATCACCATGCAGATAGATGATGCCCAGGCCACCGCTGATCTCGGCAATCCGCGCACCCAAAGTCAGCATCGCAGCTTCGTCAGCTGCTTCGAGTTTCACTTCACACAAGGACACAACTCCTCCAATAACTGACGAATGGTGCAAGGCAGATCACCAGCAGCCAGCCCACGACCCTGCGCAGCCAGCACCTCACCGGCACGCGCATGCAGCCACACCGCCAGGCAGGCCGCATCATACGCGGCCATGCCTTGCGCCAGCAGTGCGCCAATCAATCCCGCCAGCACATCTCCCAATCCCGCACCCGCCATTGCCGGATGGCCACGATCACACAACGCCAGGCGCCCGCCTGGCTCAGCGATCAAGCTGCCTGCGCCCTTGAGCACCACTACCAGCCCGAAACGTTGCGCTAACGCTCGCGCCGCAGCCGGCCGATCCGCCTGCACGCTTGCGGTATCGGAGCCCAGCAAGCGCGCCGCCTCGCCCGGGTGCGGCGTGAGCACACCCTGACCAGGCGCAGTGACCTGGCCGACGGCCAGAAGATTCAGCGCATCGGCATCCCAGACCTGGGGCACATCGAGACCACAGACAGCAGACAGCAAACTGCGCGACCAGGCGCCCTGCCCCAGACCAGGCCCTACCACACAGACATCGGCGCGCTCGCTCAGTGCCAATAACTGATTGGCGGAAGCGATTGCAGCGCACATGACCTCAGGCCGTCGCACCAGAGACGCTGCAACATGCTCGGGGCGCGTCGCCAGTGATACCAGGCCGGCACCGGCGCGCAATGCGCTGTCAGCACAGAGCAGCGCGGCGCCGCCCATGCCCAGATCACCCCCGACCACCAGCAGATGACCGAACTGCCCCTTGTGCGCCACAGGCGAACGCGCGCTCAAACGTGGAAGATTGGCGGGATCGAGGCGCTGCGCCACGCTGGGCGCCTGGGCCGAAAGTTGAGCGTCGCCCTGCAGATTATCGAACTTCAGCTCGCCGCATAGCTCCGGACCAACTCCCGTCAGCAGGCCGAGCTTGAGGGCGATGAAGGTCACGGTCAGATCGGCGCACACTGCCACACCGAGACACGCGCCGCTGTCAGCATTCAAGCCAGAAGGAATATCCACCGCCAGCACCGGCAAGCCACTCTGGTTGAGCATGCGTATCGCCTGGCCATAAGGCTCACGCACCGCCCCAGCCAGGCCCGTGCCAAGCAACGCATCGACCAGGATGCCAGCCAGTGGCGCGCATTCGCTCCAGGGCAGGATATCCACGCCTGCACGCCTGGCCTCGGCACAAGCCTGAGCAGCATCACCATTCAGAGCCGCAGCATCCCCCACCGCCAGCACTCGCACACGCCACCCAGCACGCCGAGCCAGAGCGGCAATCAGGTAGCCATCACCCGCATTATTGCCGCGCCCAGCCAGTACGGTGATTTCGTCGGCATCCGGCCAGCGCCTGCGCAAGGCGCGCCAGGCCGCATGTGCCGCGCGTTGCATCAATTCGAAGCCGGGGGTGCCGGCGGCGATCAGTTGCGCATCCAGCGCACGCACCTGTTCGGCGCTGTGCAGGCTCAACGGTAAAGAGGCGGGTAGATGCATGGCTCGCTCGCAGCGGATGTCTGGCAGAATTATACCCACGTCCATCGCCTGCGCCCGCCCATGTCCGATCAAACCCTCGACCTCAATGCTCTGGCCCTGTCCATCAAGGATTGGGGACGTGAGCTGGGCTTTCAGCAAGTCGGCATCACCGATGTCGAGCTGGGCGAGCACGAGGCGCACCTGCAACGCTGGCTCGATGCTGGCTACCAGGGCGAGATGGACTACATGGCCGCCCACGGCAGCAAACGCTCGCACCCGGATGAGCTGGTGCCCGGCACCCTGCGCGTGGTGTCCCTGCGCATGGACTATCTGCCCGGCGATACGCAGATGGCCCAGCGCCTGCAGGAACCGGAGCAGGCCTACGTGTCGCGCTACGCCCTGGGCCGCGACTACCACAAGCTGATCCGCAAGCGCCTGCAACAACTGGCCGAACGCATCCAGCAGCAGATAGGCCCGTTCGGCTACCGCGCCTTCGTCGACAGCGCCCCAGTGCTGGAAAAGGCCATCGCCGAAAAGGCCGGCCTCGGCTGGATAGGCAAGAACACCCTGGTGCTCAATCGCAAGGCCGGCAGCTACTTCTTTCTCGGCGAACTGTTCGTCGACCTGCCACTGCCGGTGGACACACCGCATGGCAGCGAGCATTGCGGACGCTGCAGCGCGTGCATGGATATCTGCCCCACAGCGGCCTTCGCCGGCCCCTACATGCTGGACGCCCGACGCTGCATCTCCTACCTGACCATCGAACTGAAAGGCTCGATCCCGACAGAGTTGCGTGCGCCGATCGGCAACCGGGTGTTCGGCTGCGACGACTGCCAGATCGTTTGCCCCTGGAATCGCTTCGCTCGCCCCACCGAGCAGGGCGACTTCCAGCCGCGCCACGGCCTGGACAACAGCGGCCTGGCCGAGCTGTTCCTGTGGACGGAAGAAGAATTTCTCAGTCGTACCGAAGGTTCACCGCTACGCCGCGCCGGCTACGAGCGCTGGCTACGTAACCTGGCAGTCGGTCTTGGCAATGCACCCTCGACCATCCCAGTGCTGCAGGCGCTCAATGCCCGTCGCGAACACCCGTCGGAACTTGTGCGCGAACACGTGGAATGGGCGCTGGAGCGGCACAACGCGCTGTAGCCCGGATGAATTTTCCCGGATTTCATCCGCGCTACACGAGTGAACGCCAGCACCGCGACAACCGCTCGGTGCGCGCGGCGCACCCTACGAGCGGGCTCATTTACACCTTGAGGAAATGCTTGCGGTAGTGACGCAGCTCGGCGATGGATTCGCGAATGTCGTCCAGTGCCTGGTGAGTGGCGGTTTTCTGGAAGCTGTCCTTGACCTCTGGCGCCCACATGCCGGCCAGGATCTTCAGCGTCGATACGTCCAGGTAGCGGTAATGGAAGTAGGCTTCCAGCGCCGGCATGTACTTGTAGAGAAAGCGGCGATCCTGGCCAATGCTGTTGCCGCAGATTGGCGACTTACCCTTCGGCACCCACTGTTCGAGAAAGGCGATGGTCTGCGCCTCGGCAGCGGCGCTGTCGATCTTGCTCTCACGCACGCGCTGGGTCAGGCCACTCTGGCCATGGGTGCGGGTGTTCCATTCGTCCATGCCGGCCAGAGCCTCGTCGCTCTGGTGAACGGCGATCACCGGTCCCTCAGCCAGCACGTTCAGCTCGCTATCGGTGACGATAGTGGCCATCTCGATGATCACATCACGCTCTGGCTCCAGCCCGGTCATTTCCAGGTCGATCCAGATCAGGTTGTTGGGGTTTTGCATGATTAGGCTCCTTGGCTCAGGCGCCAAGTCTAGCGGATCTCAGCGCCCTTCATCTGCCAGAGAAACAGAGAGGTTTGCCGCCCTTCGCTGACGTCGAGCTCGCGATCAGCTGGCACACCCGGAATCTCGAAGGTATTGCTGATCAGCCAGCTGCCAGTACGCATCTCGGCTTGCGCCTTGGCCCACAGGCGCGGCATCGGCACAGGCGAGAGGAAGCAGTAGACGACATCGAACTCGCCAAGCTCGACCTGCCACAAGCTCCGATAACGAATGCTGCAGTTCTCCTGCAGCAAACAGCGCAGCCAGGCGAAAGCGAAGAGCAGGGGCGCCGTCTCGACACCCACGAACTGTCCGCGTGGAAACTGCCTGGCCAGTTGCAGTACCGTACCTGCCGTACCACACCCCAGGTCGACGAAGCGCAGCGGCGGCTCACGCTCGCTCATGAACTGCTGCAGCCGTTGCTGCGCCTTGCGCCCACTCAGGTAGAGCGGCACCTGTTCACGCAAACTGTTCCAGTTGACCAGCAGCAACAGCACGAATCCCAGCAAGAAAAGCCAGGCCGGTAATTCAGCGCGCTGCATCACCAGCAGTGCGGGTAGAAACGCCAGATTGATCCACAACCACCAGCGTGACAGCCCCAAGCGCCAGCCGATCCCGGCGGCCACGACACCTTGTAGCAGCGCCACTGAAAACAACGACATGCGCCAAGGCAGTAACGCCAGCAGATAGACCAGCACCACCACCAACGCCAGGGCCAGGCCCTGCGCTAAAAGAGCGCGCAACAACGGTAGCCGCAGCACCGTTCTTTCCTCGCCTATCGTCATTCCCGACCTCTATTCCTGACAGCCGAATGGCCGCCGAGCGCTCATGCTAAACTCGCCGCGATCAACACTCCACTACCCGGAAGCTCCATGGCCAAACGCCAACTCAACCGCCGCCAGAACTGGCGGATCGAAAAGATTCAAGGTGAGCGCGCGGCCCGCGCAGCCAAGCGTGAATCGAAGGCAGTGGAAGCACTGGAAGGCGGTGACCTCGGCCCGGAACAGACCGGCCTGGTAATAGCTCACTTCGGCGTGCAGGTGGAAATCGAGGGCTTGCAGGGTGAGATGGCCGGCCAGGTGTTTCGCTGCCACCTGCGCGCCAACCTGCCGGCGCTGGTCACTGGCGACCAGGTGGTCTGGCGTCCGGGCAATCAGGGTGATGGCGTCATCGTCGCGCAATTGCCGCGAAACAGTGAGCTGTGCCGCCCCGACATGCGCGGCCAACTCAAACCGGTGGCGGCCAACGTCGACCAGATCGTCATCGTTTTCGCACCGCTGCCCGAGCCGCACGCCAACCTGATCGACCGTTATCTGGTGGCCGCCGAGCACGCGGGTATTCGTCCGTTGCTGCTGCTGAACAAGGCCGACCTGATCGACGAACAGAACCAGGTCGCGCTGGACGCTCTGCTCAAGGTCTATCGTGAGCTTGAGTATCCGCTACTGGAGGTTTCGGCCCATCAGGGCGACGGCATGGAGCAGCTGAAACAGCGTTTGAACGGCAACGTCAGCGTATTCGTGGGCCAATCTGGCGTGGGCAAGTCATCGCTGGTCAACAGCCTGTTGCCCGGCGTCGATACGCGTGTCGGCGCGTTGTCGGAGCTGACCGGCAAGGGCACGCACACCACCACCACCGCTCGACTTTTCCACTTTCCCGGTGGCGGCCAACTGATCGACTCCCCCGGCATTCGCGAGTTCGGCCTTGGCCATGTCAGTCGGGACGACGTGGAAGCGGGCTTCATCGAATTCCACGACCTGCTCGGGCGCTGCCGTTTTCGTGACTGCAAGCATGATCGCGAGCCTGGCTGCGCACTGCTGCAGGCGCTGGAAGACGGCCGCTTACAGCCACAGCGCATGGCCAGCTATCGACACATCATCGCCAGCTTGCCGGAAGACGATTACTGATTGTTCAGTTGGTCGAGCGGGCTGTTGCCATTTTCGAAGATATTCAACCGCTCACGCAGTTGATCGGCTGGTAGCGCGTCGGCAGGCGGCACTGGCGGGCTGCCGGCGGGAGCCACCTCTTGCGCAGGTGCCTCTGTGCCTGCGCCCTGTTCGCCCTCGATAGCGCGCTGCGCCTTCTTGGTCAGCACAACGATATCGATGCGCCGATTGACCGGATTGAACGGATCCTCACGATCGAACAACGCCGACGAAGCGTACCCGACGACACGCGCTACCTGCTCGTCCGGATACCCGCCGGCCACCAGCGTGCGCCTCGCGGCATTGGCGCGGTTGGATGACAATTCCCAGTTACCGAAATCACCACGGCCAATGAACGGTTTGGCATCGGTATGGCCGCTGACGCTGATCTTGTTCGGCACCGCGCGAATGGTGTCGGCCATGGCCAGCAGGATGTCTTCGAAATAGGGCTGAAGGTTGGCACTGCCGAGGGCGAACATCGGTCGGTTCTCGGCGTCCATGATCTGGATGCGCAGGCCATCCTGGGTGATTTCGAACAGTATCTGGTCCTTGAAGCGCTGCAGCTCGGGATTCTCCTCGACCTTGTTCTGCAACTCCTGCAATAGCAGCTCCAGACGCTCCTGCTCCATCTTTTCGGCCAGGGTTTCGATCTGATCGGTACTGACTCCGGTCTCATCCGGCTGACTCTCCGGCGTCTCGGAGATGTCCGGGTTGAGGGTGCGCTCGGGCGCTGGCGTGGGCGTCCCCCCCAGATCGATGGCGTATGGACTGGCACTCTCGGTGAAACCGATCGGGTCTTGGAAATAGCCGGAAATGGCTTTCTTCTGTTCCGGAGTGGCCGATGTCATCAGCCACATGACCAGGAAGAACGCCATCATGGCGGTTGCGAAGTCGGCAAACGCGATCTTCCAGGCACCGCCATGGTGTCCGCCAGCGGTCTTCTTGACCCGCTTGACGATGATGGGTTGGTTATTTTCCATGGCTTAGCTGCCGCGCATGGCCTGTTCGAGCTCGCTGAAGCTCGGGCGATGCGCCGGGTACAACACCTTGCGCCCGAACTCTACGGCCAGGGTCGGCGGCATGCCCGAGGCGGAAGCGACCAGGGTCGCCTTGATCGCTTCGTACAGGTTCAGCTCTTCCTTGGCGTCATGTTCCAGCGCGTTCGACAACGGGCCGAAGAAACCGTACGAAGCGAGAATGCCGAGGAAGGTACCGACCAGAGCCGTCCCCACCTTCTCACCGATCTGCGCGTTGTCCGCCTCGGCCAGGATCGACATGGTGATCACGATGCCCAGCACCGCAGCAACGATACCCATGGCTGGCATGCCATCGGCGACCTTGGCCACGGCGTGCGCCGGGTGCTCTACTTCCTCTTTGAGGCTGGCCAGCTCCATGTCGAACAGGCCTTCCAGTTCGTGTGGAGCCATGTTGCCGGAAGACATGATGCGCAGGTAATCGCAGATGAATGCCGTCATCCGCGCATCCTTGAGCACACCGGGATACTTGCTGAAAATCGGACTGGCATTGGGATCTTCGACGTCGGCCTCGATGGCCATCATGCCCTCGCGGCGGCTCTTGTTGAGTATCTCGTACAGCAGCTTGAGCACTTCGAGGTAATAGGCGTGAGTGAAGCGACTGCCAAACATGCTCAACGACTTCTTGAACACCGTCATGAACATGCTGCCGGGGTTGGCCTGTAGGAATGCCCCCAGCGCCGCGCCGCCAATAATCAGAACCTCGAAGGGATGGACCAAGGCCATAAACTTGCCGCCCGAGAGTATGAACCCACCGAGCACACAGCCAAAGACAACAATGATGCCTATGATTCTTACCATGAAATAAACGCTTGAAGAGCCTAGTGGATGGGTTATTGAAAACAACCCTTCTAATTATCGGAACTTATACGCCAGACTATAGCCAGTTATGGTCAAAAGCCAGTTTCGACTCGAGCCAATATGTCGACGTCAAAGTCCCTGCCACGCACGCTGGATGCCTGGTTACAACAACTGGGCAAATTGCCACTGCCAATCGAGCAGCAGCAGCATTTGCGCCTGCGTCGCATCCTCGCCGACAGCCGCCGCACCTGGCGCGAAATTGCCGAGGCGATAGAAGCCAGCCCATCCTTTGCCCTGCAAGTACTGCGCGAAGCCAACCAGTCGGGCAACAGCCTCAGCGATCCCGCCGAGAGTGTCGAAACGGCACTTTCACGCCTGGGACTGAGCCGCTGCGAAGCCCTTCTCAACCAGGCACCTGCCCTGTCAGAAAGTGACATCCCTCTGCCATTCAAGCAGATATTGCTGATTAGTCAGCATGCAAGCCAACAGGCACGCGGCCTGTTCGGCGCACGCCTGGCACGTCTGTGGAACGAACTGCACGGCTGCAGCCTGCTGTTTCTCTCCCCCATCTGGCCGCTGCTATGCGCCCACCCTCAACTCTTCGAAGCGTGGGAACAGCGCGTACTGCTCAAAGGCGAGCGCCCTGCCGTCGTCGAGAAGGAATTGCTCGGGGTCACCTTGATCCAGCTGTGCGACAAACTGGCCGAGCGCTGGCGCCTACCCGAGTGGATCGTTCGCGGCTACCGCTTGCTGGAGCGAGATCGGCGTCAGTTGGTCAAGGCGCTGCATATCGCCCGCGACAACGAGCATCCCCTGCTTCAACAGCAGATGCTCGACGCTGACGTCCCCCTGCGCCACTGGCTCACTCACCCGAGTAATTGCGTGCTGTTGGCCAACGGTCTGGCGGTATCAGCGCACCAGGCCTGGGATACCGCGCACTGCCTGCGCTGGCAAAGACTAACCGGCCTGTACCTGCAGATTCCCCTCAACGAACTGCAGCAGGAAGTGCACCAGCATGCCGTGAGCAGCGCACGCTTGATCCACGATCACGAACTGTGGCACCCGGCTCAGGCACTGATCTGGCCCTGGGACGCTCATCGCCTCAAACCAGCCGTGAGCGCAGCAGCGCCACCCAAGCGCGATGACCTCGCAGCCTGGCGCCAGCACTGCGCACGCCTGCTCTCCGCCCCCAGCACCTTTGCCAACGTGCCACAGCTGACGGCCTGTGCCCGTGACGCCTTGCAGGCCTGCGGCCTGAAACGCATGCTGCTGCTACTTGCCGATCGTAATCACACTCGCCTGCAGAGCCAGCAACATGCCGGCCTCGACGCAAGCGCAGCGAGCCTCAGCCTCGATCCGGCACAGAGCCAGGTGTTGAAGCGCCTGCTCAGCGCGCCCGGGCAACTGCGCCTTACACCGAGCAACATCGCGCAGTTTTCTGCCTTGCTGCCCGGCAACCTCAAGGCACTTTTCCCTAGCGAACACCTGCTGCTGCGCTCTGTGGCCAACAATGGCCGCGTGGTGATGCTGGTTATAGCGGACCAGGGCGGCCAACCACTCAACGACGTCTGCCTACAGGCATTCGGCAAGACCGTGCAGTGCATCGAACGCGCACTGGGCAGCTTTTCCAGGCGCGGGCGCTGAAGCGCTCTGTTTCCGCTACAATCGACCTCTTTTCATTCAAGGAGGCCGTCATGTCCGCCTTCGACAACTTGCCACTGGTGATCGAGCCGGCTGAACTGGCTGAGCGCCTGGACGCCCCCGATCTGATCCTGCTCGACCTGAGCAGTGCTGCGCGCTATGCAGCCGGCCATATCCCCGGCGCACGCTGGGTCGATGCCAAGCGCACGCAACTAGGTGTACCGCCCGCTCCCGGCCTGCTACCCGAGCAAGCCCAACTCGAAGCGCTGTTCGCCGAGATTGGCCACCATGCCGATGCCACTTATGTGGTCTACGACGATGAGGGCGGCCCCTGGGCCGGTCGTTTCATCTGGCTGCTCGACGTGATCGGCCATTCGCGCTACCACTTCCTCAACGGCGGTTTGCAGGCCTGGGTTGGCGATGGCCTCGAGCTGAGCCAGGAGGAGCCTGCCGTGACCCGCACCGAGGTATCACTGACGCTGAGCGATGCCCCCACCGCTACTCGCGATTATCTGCAGTCGCGCTTGGATGCTGCCGACCTGGCCATCTGGGACGTGCGTGGCGCAGACGAATACCGCGGCGAAAAACTGAGTTCAGCGCGTGGCGGGCATATCCCCGGCGCCACCCATTTCGAGTGGACCGCCGGCATGGACCCGCAACGCGGCATGCGCATCCGTACGGACATCGCCGATGTCCTGCAAAGCCTGGGCATCACGCCCGACAAGGAAGTGATCACTCACTGCCAGACGCACCGCCGCTCCGGCTTCAGCTATGTGGTGGCCAAGGCGCTCGGCTACCCACGCGTGAAGGCCTACGCAGGCTCCTGGTCCGAGTGGGGTAATCTGCCCGACACCCCCATCGAACGCTGAACGCGCCGACGATCAGATATCCCCGACCTGGCCACGCCAGTGCCGGTTCAGAACCTTCAAGGAAACACGATGAAACAACGTCTTTTTATCCTCAGCCAGTACCTGCTGCCTCATCACCTGCTGTCGCGCCTGATCGGCTGCGCTGCCGAATGCCGCATCGGCTGGCTGAAGAATCCGCTGATCTCGTGGTTCGCCAAGCAGTACCAGGTCAACATGAGCGAAGCGCAAGTCGAAGACCTGCGCACTTACGAACACTTCAACGCGTTCTTCACCCGCGCCCTGAAAGACGGCGCGCGCCCGCTGGATGAAACTCCCGGTGCCATTCTCAGCCCGGCCGACGGCGCGATCAGCCAACTCGGCGCCATCGAGCACGGCCGCATCTTCCAGGCCAAGGGCCACAGCTTCAGCGCTGTCGAACTGCTTGGCGGCGACGCCGAACGCGCAGCGCCCTTCATGGGCGGCCAGTTCGCCACCGTCTACCTCTCGCCGAAGGATTACCACCGCGTCCATATGCCGCTGGGCGGCACGTTGAAAGAAATGGTTTACGTGCCGGGCCGCCTGTTCTCGGTCAACCAGACCACTGCGGAAAATGTGCCGGAGCTGTTTGCCCGTAACGAGCGCGTCGTCTGCCTGTTCGATACCGAGCGCGGTCCGATGGCGGTGGTGCTGGTGGGCGCGATGATCGTCGCCAGCGTCGAGACGGTATGGGCTGGCCTGGTCACCCCACCCAAGCGCGAGCTCAAGAGCACACGCTATGACACACAAGCACGCGGGCCAATCGAGCTGGTCAAAGGCGCCGAAATGGGCCGTTTCAAGCTGGGCTCCACCGCCATCGTCCTGTTCGGCCCGAATCAGGTGCAATGGGCGCAAGAGCTGGACGCTGGAAGCGCAGTGCGCATGGGCCAACTGATGGGCACAACTCAGGACTGAGCCGCTGAGAAAAAGCACCCGCATCTCGACCGTTCGGTCATAGATCCGTACTCTGGCGAGGTAGACCGTCCACACAGACGGGCTGCCAGCGCAGGCAGATACTGCTAGAGTTCGAAAGACTATTACTAGAGCCGCTTGCTAGTGCGTGGCCGGAGCCTCCGAGTTTGATGGATAAACAGAGTACCCACCTTCAGCTATTGCGCGTTCCCACGCCGAGCAAGCAGAGCCTCAGCTTCTGCGACGGCAGCCCCCGCGATCTCAAACGTTGGATCGCTGGCCTGCCCAAGGCGAACATCGGTGAAACTGCACGCCAGCTGTATCAGAGCCTGGTGGAACTCAATCAATTCCTCACTCCCTCGGAAAACCGCCTGCAGTTGCTGGAGTTGCTGCGCCCGGAAGTCAGCTTCGTCTGCCAACACCTGGAGCGCCACTTTCTCAACCAGGCCATCGTGCTCGACGAACGCCCGCGCAAGGTGGCCAACCTGTGCCAGGCGCTACAGAACCACCTGGCCGTTGGCTACAAGCTGATCATTTCCCGCGTGATCACCCGCAGCGGCAAGGATCGCGACCAACTGCTCGCTGTCTCCCTGCAGCGTGCCAGCCACAGCCTGTGCAGCCCCTTGATTCGTGCCAGTCAGCTTTACTGCCCGGTGCCCGAAGGGCTCTGGCTGGAGCTGCACCAGCTCTATCAGATCGCCTGCGAGCAGCGCCTGCAGCGTCAGGTCATCCGTGACCCGTTGGCACGCCATACTCAGGGCCAGAGCACCGAGCAGACCTACGTGACCGCACTGCTGCTGGGCTGCGCGCGTACCAACCAGATGCGCCAGAACGGCATTGCACGCCTGGCAGAAGCGCTGGAGCCCTGGAGCACGCTGGTCAAGCTGCAGCCGGGCGATCATCCGGACAGCCTGTTCGTGCTGGCGCCGCAGATCGACGGCCCACCACGCTACAAGTCGCTGTACCAGAGCAGCGAACTGCACAACCTGCTGGGCATCGATACACAGCCGCTGGTCGACGCCATCAAGGAATACCTCGATCTGCCGGAAGAAGAGCGCAGCAAATCGCGCCTGATGATTCCGGAGGGCATCAGCCTCGACCTGCTGCAACACGTCGCGGCGGCCTGGGGCGACATCGCCGAACGCACCTTCCAGCGCACTGCGGGCCACGGCAGCCTGACCCTGTGCATCGGCATGACCGCGCTGCACTTCTTCCTCGCCGGACGCAGCTCGTTCGCCGAAGTACTCAAGCGCCCTGCCGATCTCGGTGCTGCGGTATTCAAGCCTTCCACTGGCGAGCCTGATGTCTGGTCGAACGCCTTCGATGCCCAACGCAGTGCGGCTGACGAAATCCACTTCGAAGAGATTCAGTACACCAAGGTAACCCCCGGCGAGCAGGCTCAACCCGAGAGCAATGGCGAAAGTTACCCGACCTTTCCTCTGCCCATCGTCAATCACAGCCCCGGTGGCTATTGCCTTTCCTGGCCAAAGGACGTCCCCAGCCAACTGCAGGCCGGCGAACTGTTAGGCGTACAAGACAATCCCAGCCAGGGCTGGAGCGTGGCAATCGTGCGCTGGATTCGCCAGGTCCGTGGCGGCGGCACGCAGATGGGTATCGAGCTGATCGCGCCACATGCTCGCCCCTGCGGCCTGCAACTACTGCGCAAAGCCGAGCAGAACAGCCAATACCTGCGCGCCCTTCTGCTACCAGAAATCAGTGCCATTTCTCGTCCCGCCAGCCTGATCACACCGCGCTTGCCGTTCCAGGAAGGCAGCAAGGTACTGATCAACGACCACGGTGAAGAACACCGCGCGCTGCTCACCCGCAGACAGGTCAGCACCGGTAGTTTCAGCCAGTTCGAATATCGCCGCGTCGGCGAAGAAGAAGGTGCGCCCGGGACACCTGTCACAGCCTCGCAAAGCCAGAAGCCTGCTGGGGAGGAAGATTTTGACTCGCTCTGGAAGTCGCTGTAGGCTCCGGCGAATCCACCATTTGTCGCCTTTTCGCGTCCGTTCGGCGCGGTAATGACCCCTCTATGGCCATCGAAAAAAAAACCATCCGCCTGCTGATTCTCGAAGACTCGCAGAACGAAGCAGAGCGCCTAGTCAGTCTGTTCCGCAATGCCGGGCATGCCACTCGCGTGCATCGCCTGACATCCAGCGATGACCTCGCAGAGACGCTGCAACAGACCTGGGACCTGCTGATCTGCGCAGCAAGCAGCGAGCATCTCGACCCCGGTGAGGCGATCAGTGCCATCCGCCGTCAGGCCAAGGACATCCCCGTCATCCAGTTGGTCGAGGAGAATGACTCCGAGATCATTACCGAAGCCCTGCTGTTCGGCGCACAAGACGCCCTGCCGCAAGGCGAGGATGAACGCCTGGTGCTGGTCGCCAAGCGCGAGCTGGCCAATCTCGAAGAGCGCCGCGCCCGTCGTGCCGCCGAAGTGGCATTACGCGAAGCCGAGAAACGCTGCCAGCTGCTACTGGAAAGCTCGGTCGACGCCATCACCTACGTCCACGACGGCATGCACATCTATGCCAACCGTGCCTATCTCGAGCTGTTCAGCTACGAGGACGGTGATGAGCTCGAAGGCATGCCGATGATCGACCTGATCGCCAGTGCCGATCACGGGGCCTTCAAGGACTTCCTGAAGAACTACCAGAGCGCTGAAGGCCACGCCGAGCTCAACTGCCAGGGCGTGCGCGCCGATGGCAGCAGCTTCGCCGCGCAAATGACCTTTTCCCCCGCCACCTATGACGGCGAGCCGTGCATTCAGGTGGTGATCCGCGCGGAAACGTCCAATGCCGAACTGGAAGAGAAACTGCGTGAGATCAGCAGCCAGGACCTGGTCACCGGCCTGTTCAACCGCAACCACTTCCTCGAGCTGATGGACAACGCCGCCGAGCGCGCCGTCAACAGCGGCCAGCCCTCGACCCTGGCGTACATCCGTGTCGACCGCTACGCCAGTATGCAGGGCGAGATCGGCCTGGCCGGCATCGACCTGCTGCTGACCGATCTGGCTGGCCTGCTGCGTGCGCATTTCCCAGCAGAAACCCAGCTGGCCCGCTTTGGTGACGACGTATTCGCCGCCCTGCTTCCAGGGCAGACGCCCGAGCAATGCGAAGCCAGCCTGGCGACCCTGCTGAAAAAGGTCGAAGGCCACCTGTTCGACGTCAGCGGCCGCACCGCCCAGACCACGCTGTCGGTCGGCGTTGCTGGCCTCAGCGAGAAAACCGCCAAGGCGCAGGAAGTCATCGACCGCGCGCACCGCTGCGCCGACGAGCTCAGCGACGGCAATGCCATCAAAGTGTTCAACCCGGCCGATGAGCTCGCAGCAGCGGCCAACCGCGGCAACCTGCTGGCGATGGTGCAGCAGGCGCTGGAGAACAACAGCTTCCGCCTGCTGTTCCAGCCGATCATCAGCCTGCGTGGCGATGCCCACGAACACTACGAAGTGCTGCTGCGCCTGCTCAACCCTCAGGGTGCAGAGGTGCCGCCGATGGAATTCCTCGCCGCCGCCAGGGATGCCGGCCTAGGTGAGAAGATCGACCGCTGGGTAATTCTCAACTCGATCAAGCTACTGGCGGACCACCGCTCCAGAGGCCACAACACCCGCCTGTTCGTACACCTGTCCAGCGCCAGCCTGCAGGATCAGACACTGCTGCCCTGGCTCAGCGTGGCACTCAAGGCGGCGCGCTTGCCGTCGGACTCGCTGGTATTCCAGTTCAGCGAACCGGACGCCATCGCCTACCTGAAACAGGCCAAGGCGCTGACCCAAGGCCTGGCGGAGCTGCACTGCAAGGCAGCCCTGAGCCAGTTCGGCTGTGCGCTGAACCCGTTCAACACGCTCAAGCACCTGCAAGTGGACTTCGTCAAAGTCGACGGTTCGTTCTCCCAGGACCTGACCAACGCCGACAACCAGGAAGCGCTGAAGACGCTGCTCAGCAGCCTGCATGCCCAAGCCAAACTGACTATCGTGCCCTTCGTCGAGAGCGCCAGCGTGCTGGCCACGCTGTGGCAGGCCGGGGTCAACTTCATTCAGGGCTACTACCTGCAAGGCCCGAGTCAGTCGATGGACTACGACTTCTCGGCTGGCGACGAATAAACCCTCGCCCAATAGAAAGCCGCCTATTCAGGCGGCTTTTTCGTTTCCGAAAGAACGCGGCGCTTATTCCTGCCCCTCACGATCACGGAAGCCCAGCAGATAAAGAATGCCGTCCAGCCCAAGGGTGGAGATCGCCTGCTTGGCCGATTGTTTGACCAGCGGCTTGGCGCGGAAAGCCACGCCGAGACCGGCCAGCCCGAGCATCGGCAAGTCATTGGCGCCATCGCCGACAGCGATGGTCTGCTCCAGCTGCAAACCTTCCCTCTGCGCCAGCTCACGCAACAGATCCGCTTTGCGCTGTGCGTCGACAATGGGCTCGACGGCCACGCCAGTGACCTTGCCGTTCTCGATCTGCAGTTCGTTGGCGAACACGTAGTCGATGCCTAGCTTGGCCTGCAGTTGCTTGGCGAAGTAAGTGAAGCCGCCGGAGAGAATCGCAGTCTTGTAGCCCAGGCGTTTGAGTTCGGCGAACAACACCTCGGCGCCCTCGGTCAGGCGCAGGGACGCGCCGATCTCTTCCAGCACGTCCTCCGACAGCCCCTGCAGCAAGCCCAGGCGCTCCTTGAAGCTGGCGCGGAAATCCAGCTCGCCGCGCATGGCGCGCTCGGTGATTTCGGCCACCTGCTCACCTACGCCGGCAGCCTTGGCCAACTCGTCGATGACCTCGGCCTCGATCAGCGTCGAGTCCATGTCGAACACGGCCAGACGGCGATTGCGACGGAACACCGAGTCGCGCTGGAAGGCGATGTCGACGTTGAGTTCCTGCGCCACGCTGAGGAATTCGGCGCGCAGGGCAACTGGATCGGCAGGCTCGCCACGCACGGAAAACTCGATGCAGCCCTTGCCCTGTTCGGCCGGCATGTCCAGCGGCATGCGCCCGGAAAGACGGTCGATATGATCGATGTTCAGGCCGTACTTGGCGGTGATCGCACTGACGCGCTGCAACTGCTCGGCGCTGACCTTGCGCGTCAGCAGAGTCACGATATGGCGCGCCTTGCCCTGGCCACCAACCCACTGACGGTAGTCGTCTTCGGAAACCGGGGTGAAACGCACCTGTTGGTCGAGCTCGTAGGCAGTGAACAGCAAGTCCTTGAGCACCGACTGGGAGCGGCCGTTGTCAGGAATTTCGATAAGGATGCCGAACGACAGGGTGTCGTGGATCACCGCCTGACCGATGTCGAGGATATTCACCCCGCCTTGAGCCAGCACCCCGGTGATGGCAGCGGTGAGTCCGGGGCGATCTTCGCCGGTGATATTGATCAGGACGATTTCGCGCAAGACGCACCCTCCAAGGCAAACGATTGAGGCAGGCAAGCGGCGAATTGGCCACCGACCGACGAAAAGGCGCACATTCTACCCAGTTTCCCGTCGATCCGGGCAGCCATGCGCTTTGCCCGCCCCAGACCGCTCGCTATACTGCGCGGCAACTTCAGTCGACAAGAGCCGTGCTCTGTGAACCGGCCTGCGCCCGTCAAACCCGATAACTTCTTCATCCTGATCTTCCACGCGCTGCGTCAGCGGCGGGTGCCTCTGGTGCTGCGTATTGCCAGCCACAGCGTGCTGCTGGTAGCCCTGGCGATGGTCATCTATGCCTGGGTCATGGGCATGCAGTTCAAGCAGGCCATGCAGCAGCAGGCCGATGCACTGGGTCAGGCGTTGATCACCCAGACGGCGGCGTCGTCCACCGAGCTGCTGGTGTCCAACGACATCCTCAGCCTCAACGTGCTGTTGAACAACCTGGCGAAGAACCCGCTGGTTGCCCATGCGGCCATCTACAGCGTGGATAACCGCATCCTCGCCGAAGCTGGCTCGCGCCCGACGCGCAGCGTTCTGGGCGAAACCGAGGGTCTGTACACCACCCCCATCACGTTCCAGGAGGTGATGGCCGGACAGTTGCGCATCAGCCTGGACATGAGCCAGTTCCAGCAGCCGATGACCATCAGCCTGCAGAGCATGGGCATTCTCAGCCTGATCCTGCTGGCCCTGACCCTGTCCCTGAGCATGCGCCTGGGCCGCTACATTTCCACACCCCTGCTGCAAATGCGCCTGTGGCTGCGTGACCCGGACGACCCTGCGCCAGGGGCGGGGCGCAACGACGAGATCGGTGATCTGGCGCGTCAACTGCAGGCGCGCCTGGTACCGGAAAAACCGGAGCCCGAGCAGGAGCTGGATGATGAACAGCTGCTCGATGACAGCGAGGACTATCTCCCCGAAGAAGACGACGAGCACTTCGACGAGCGGGAGGAGATCGAGTCCGAGCATGCCTTCGATGAAACGCACATCAGCGATGAAGATCGCGATGACGAGCAGCTCAAGCCCTGGCCCGACGCCATAGAACCGGATGATCCCTTTGCCGACCTGCGTGACGACTCCGAAGCGCCTGCGCCGGTCGCCAAGGCTCCGCGCCCCTCGCAAGCCAGCGCCGTGCTGGCCATTCAACTCGGTGCTCAGGAGCAGCTTCGTCGCCTACCACGCACGCGACTACTGGACCTGCTGGATCGCTATCGGGGTTGCCTGGAACAAGCTGCCGCGCTCTACCAGGGGCAACTGCATACCCTCAAGGACGGCAGCAGCCTGATGCTGTTCCATGAGCGCGAATGCGGCGAAGACTACCTGACCCACGCGATCTGCTGTGGCGAGCTGATGCGCGCTCTGGGCCATGCCCTGCAGATCGAGGTCGCCGACAGCGGCATCACCTTGCAACTGCAGTTGGGGCTGACCCTGGGCCGTGATCTGGAAGAGCTGGGCCAGGCTGACCTGCTGCTCAGCGACAGTGCCCTGGACGCCCTGGCCTTGTCGCAGCACAGCCGCAACCTGCTGCTGGTCGAGCAACGAGTCGCGCAGGATGCCCTGGCCCGCCAGCGCGCCCGCATCCGCCCGATTGCCAGCCCGGAAGGGGCCAGCTGCGTGGAGCGCCTGCTCGACCCTTATCCGGCACTGCTGGAGCGGCAGCTGACACGCATGCGCGACAGCCGGGCGCACTGACGCCCGGCGTCACTCAAGCACTGGCCAATGCGCGCCGCTGCGGCGTCTTCACACCGTAGCGCTGCAGCCAGTCCTTCCAGCGAATCCGCTCGTCACGTACCAGCCAGCCATCCTGTTCGGCAAAACTCTCCGACAGCCATACCCCTCGGGCGCTGGCGGGCAGCAACTCGCCCTTGCGCAGGGTGAAGAGCCCACCGCTGGGCACACCACGCTGCAACGCCAGCAGATAGATGTCCGGCCGCCGACGCTCCAGACGCGCCACCAGGCGACCGTCTTCCAGGCATTCGTCGACGTGGAACAGGCTCAACTGACGGGCATCGCGTGGCAACTCCAGGCTCAGGTCGTAGACCAGTTGCAAGGATGCCGTAGGCAGATGCACATAGGCGCGCGGGCGCTCGAGCAAGGTCAGGTTGCCGCACTGCACTGGCCGCGCAGCGCCGGACAGCGGGCTGAGGCGAAAGTGACTCGACTCGCGATAACGCAGCGCACCCTGATAGGGCGTGGGCAGCCAGGTATCGGCAAAACGCCCGCCCAGCCAGCCATCGGCACTCTCCAGCAGGCATTCCTCGGCCACTTCCTGAACCGCAGTAAGCAGTGGCAGATTCAGCTCGTGCGCCGGCACGTAGCCGGAAATCAGCTTGAGGACTGTGTCACCGCGATCCGGGCGGCGCTGGCGCACCAGCAACCAGTAGTCACGGCCATGCAGGCGCAGAGTCATGCGTACCGATACGCCAAGGTTGGCCAGTTCGATGGAAAAGCGCGAGCTGTCCGCCACCTCGACCGGACGGCGGCGTTCGAGCATCTGCTGGAAATTCAGCGGCTGCCCCAGGCTCTGGTATCTCAGACCATCGGGGCTGGCGTCGACGAGCAGTGGCAGGGTCTTGAAGTTACTCGGGTCCTTGCGGATCAGCGTACGCGGCATCTCGACTCCTTGTTCCGGCTGGGCGTGAATCCAGCTCGACGAGCGGCCTTCACGCGAGGATCAGGTTGAAGCGAAAACCGCTCAAGGCTGCCCCAAGCCGACCACTCAGCACAACCCAAGGCTGTAAGAGGACGTGACCGGGGACCTCAGCGGATACCCTGCAAAACCGCCGCGACCGTCGCGACATTGGCCGCCAGGTGCGCGGGCGTGATGGTGCCAACGATGGCGCTGCTGACGCCCGGATGAGCGAAGATCAGCTCGAAGCTGGCCCGCACCGGATCGACACCCTCGGCCAGGCAGGCATGCCCACTGGCCAACGCCTTCTTGATCAGAATGCCCTTGGCGTGACTGGCAGCGTAGTCCAACACCGGCTTCTCGCCCTGCTCACTCAGGTTATAAGTGACCATGGCGCAGTCGCCTTGTTCCAGCGCCAGCAGCCCGCCCTCGACGGTCTTGCCGGAAATCCCATAACCGAGGATTTTGCCCTCGCGCTTGAGCGCTGCCAGCGTCTCGTACACACCCGTTTCACGCAGTACTGCCAGATCGTTGCCATCGGAGTGCACCAACAGCAGGTCGATACGGTCGGTCTCCAGGCGCTTGAGGCTGCGCTCGACCGACAGGCGGGTATGCGCGGCGGAAAAATCGAAGTGCGACTGGCCCTGCTCGAACTCCTCACCGGTCTTGCTGACGATCACCCACTCATCGCGCTGGCCACGCAGCAGTGGACCGAGGCGTTGCTCGCTGACGCCGTAAGCCGGCGCGGTATCGATCAGATTGATGCCCAGCTCGCGAGCCTGCCGCAGCAAGGCCAGGGCCTGCATATCGTCAGGGATGGTGAAACCGTTGGGGTACTTCACGCCCTGATCACGGCCGAGCTTGACCGTACCCAGGCCCAGCGGCGAAACGCGCAAGCCGGTGGAGCCCAGCGGGCGATGCAGATCGTGCAGGGTGCTCATGGCAACAGTGCCTCCCATACCGGCTGCCCCAGCGCAGGGCGCGGCAGCTCAGGCAACGGCGCATGGCCAGCCGGCTGTATCTTGTCCCGCTGCAGGGCGGCCAGTACGCGGTCGGCGAAATCCGGCGCCAGCGCCAGCTTGGTCGGCCAGCCCACCAACAGGCGCTGCTGCTCGGCGAGGAAGGCGTTGTCCGGGCGCACCAGGCCCGACTGCGCGGGCTCGGCTCGATCAACGCGCAATGTAGCCCAGCGCGTCTGGCTCTGGTCGACCCAGGGCAGCAGCGAGGCCACTTCCTTTTGCGCCGCCTGAATCTGAGCGCCTTCGTCGCGCGCAACGCCGTCAGCCTCGGCCAGATCGCCGCCGAGGTACCAGACCCACTGGCCATCGGCGGCCGGATGGGTGGTGACGGTGACCCGCGGCTTCGGCCCACCGCCGAGACAGTGCGCGTACAGCGGCTTCAGTGCCGGGCCCTTGGCCAACACCATATGCAGCGGGCGCAACTGCTGCGCGGGCTGCTCGATGCCCAGCGTGGCGAGCAACTCGGCATTGCCGCCCCCAGCACTGAGCACCACGCGCTGCGCACGAATCTCGCGACCGTCGACGATCAACCCGCACAGCTCACCGTTTTCCTGCAGCGGTTCGATACGCTCGGCGGCAAGCAGGCCATCACCGGCCAGTTCGGCCAGACGTGCGATCAGGCTAGGCACATCGAGCACCAGCTCGGCGAGTCGATAGACCTTGCCCTTGAACTTCGGGTGCTGCAGCGCCGGCGGCAATTGCTCACCCTTGACCTGATCGACCCGACCGCGCACCGCCTTGCTGGCAAAGAAGCTGGTGAGGTTGCCCGCCAGGGTACCGGGCGACCACAGGTAATGGGCGTCGGACAGGATGCGCACACCGGAGAGGTCCAGCTCGCCATTGCCGGCCAGCGCTTCGCGCCAGCGGCGCGGCATATCGGCGATAGCTTCGGAAGCACCGGTCAGCGCGCCATGCAGGGCATATTTGGCACCGCCATGAATGATGCCCTGCGACTTCAGGCTCTGCCCGCCGCCCAGGCTGCCGCGCTCCACCAGAACGGTGGCGAAGCCCTGCTGACGCAGGCGCGCATTGAGCCAGAGGCCGGCGATACCGCCGCCGACGATCAGGACATCGGTGCTGAGAGACTGGGACATGAACGGGCCTCGGCGAAAAACAGGCGCGCAGTATAACCCGTCAACTTCCTCGCCCGCGGTCGATCAGTGCCCGGTCGATTGCGAGAACAGCTGGATCACCACCACGCCACTGACGATCAGTCCCATGCCGAGCACGGCCGGCAGATCGAGCTTTTGCTGATAGATGAACATCGCCGCGATGCTGACCAGGACGATACCCAATCCCGCCCAGATGGCGTAGGCGATGCCCACAGGGATGGTGCGCACCACCAGAATCAGCATCCAGAAGGCGATCGCGTAACCGCCGATCACCAGCAACAGCGGCAAGGGTTTGTTGAAGCCGTCGATAGCCTTCATCGAGGTGGTGGCGATCACCTCGGCCGCGATGGCGATAGCGAGATAGAGGTATCCGGGCATGGTGGCGACTCCTAAAAGATGGCCACGATTCTAAGTTCTTCCATGATGGGATAAAGTCATTACCTATCAGCTATAAAGATAGGTTGACCATGAACTGGAATCTCGATCAGCTGCAACTGTTCGTCTTGACCGCCGAGAGTCGATCCTTCTCCGCCGCTGCTAGGCAAACCGGCCGCGCGCAATCGGCGGTCAGCACCGCCATCGCCCTGCTCGAGAGCGACCTCGGCGTGACCCTCTTCGAACGCAGCAGTGGGCGCCAGCCGCGCCTGACCGAAGCAGGCGTCGCGCTGCTGGAGCAGGCTCGCAGCGTGTTGCAGCAATGTGAACGACTGGACGGCCGCGCGCTCGGCCTGGCACGCGGCGAGGAAGCGCGCCTGCGTCTGGCACAGGACGAAGCCATGCCCTACCAACCGGTGCTGGCCAGCCTGGAAGCGCTGGCTGATGCCTTTCCTTTACTTGAGGTGCAGCTTTCCAGCGGTGCGCAGGGTGACGTGGCGCGCAAGCTGCTGCAGCGCCAGGCCGACCTGGGCCTGCTGTTTCATCATGAACAGATGCCGCGAGAACTGGAGAGCCAGCGTCTGGGCACCATCGAGATGGTCACGGTATGCAGCCCTAACCATCCGCTGGCTGCACTCGACAGCGTGGAGCGGCGTGACCTGGCCGAACATCGCCAGTTGCTGATGACCCCGCAGGACAGCCACTATCCCGGCGGCGAGCAGATCAGTCCGCTGGTATGGCGCGCCGACAGCTTCTATGTGATGGCCGAACTGGTGATACGCGGCGTTGGCTGGGCCTGGCTGCCGCGCCATGTGGCGCAGTACCCGACCTACCAAGGCCACCTGCAGGAACTGCGCAGCGACTGGGCGCCGCTGCCGCTGGTGGTGGAGCTCGTCACCCGGCGCGACGGCGCGCTCGGCCCGGCGGCCAACTGGCTGGCCGACTGCCTGACGCGCGAACTGCTGCGCCCACAGGCATGACTGCCCGCCAGGGCACCTCTCTAAAAACGTAGGCGAGGCGGTCAGCACAAGGCAAAAACAAGCGAAAAAGCGCAGTTTACGAGTTGTAAATGAGCATTTGACCGGGCTGGCGTTCCAGATTGTTTTTAACGCAGTGATGACAACGCAGGTAGTTTTTAGAGGCGCCCTTCCAGCGCATGGCTGGCAACGCTAAGCTGCGCCCCCATGAACAGACTCCTATACACCTTGCTGCTGCACCTGGCCCTGCCGCTGATTGCCCTGCGCCTGGCCCTGCGCGCGCGCAAGGCGCCGGCTTACGCGCGGCGTATCAACGAACGATTCTCCCTTGGCCTGCCAACGATGCAGCCCGGCGGCATCTGGGTGCACGCGGTATCGGTCGGTGAGAGCATCGCCGCCGCGCCGATGATCCGCGCGCTGCAGTCGCACTATCCCGAGTTGCCGATCACCGTCACCTGCATGACACCGACCGGCTCCGAGCGCATCCAGGCCATGTTCGGCAACAGCGTACAGCACTGCTACCTGCCCTACGATCTGCCGTGGGCCGCCGCGCGTTTTCTCGACCGCGTACAGCCGTGCCTGGCCGTGGTGATGGAAACCGAGCTATGGCCGAACCACATCCACCAATGCGCCAAGCGCAGTATTCCGGTGGCGCTGGCCAACGCACGCCTGTCAGAGCGCTCGGCACGCGGCTATGCGCGTTTCGCCCAGCTCACCGCGCCGATGCTCGCCGAGCTGTCGCTGATCGCCGTGCAGACCCAGGCCGAGGCGCAGCGTTTTCTGACCTTGGGCGCACGCCCTGAATGCGTGGAAGTGACCGGCTCGATCAAGTTCGACCTGAAGATCGACGCCGAGCTGCTGCAACGCGCCGTCGAGCTGCGCCGTCAGTGGCAGGCCGAACAGCGCCCGGTTTGGATCGCCGCCAGCACCCATGCGGGCGAAGACGAGATCGTCCTCGCCGCCCATCGCCAGTTACTGGCGACGCGGCCGGACGCGCTACTGATCCTGGTGCCACGCCACCCCGAACGCTTCAACTCGGTCCATGAACTCTGCATCAGCCAAGGGCTGACCACACGCCGCCGCTCCACGGGTGAATCCGTGCAGGCCGGCGACCAGGTGCTGCTGGGCGACACCATGGGTGAGCTGCTGTTTCTCTACGCGCTGGCGGATATCGCCTTCGTCGGCGGCAGCCTGGTGGCCAATGGCGGGCATAACCTGCTGGAACCGGCAGCTCTGGGCAAACCGGTATTGAGCGGCCCGCACCTGTTCAACTTCCTGGAAATCGCCGCGCAGTTGCGTGAGGCCGGCGCCCTGAGCGAGGTGGAAAACGCCGCGCAGTTGGCGGACAGGGTTGCAACATTGCTCAACGAGCCGAGCGAGATGCAAAGCATGACTCAGGCCGGCCTTAGCGTGCTCAAGGCCAACCAAGGTGCGCTGGAGCGTTTGCTGAAGGGCTTGCAGCGTCTTCTGTAGCCCGGATGCAATCCGGGACACGCATCATGCCGGCATGTATCCCCCTGTATTACATCCGGGCCACGACGGATTTAGCCCGGTTCAAACACAGGTAGCGCAGCATCAGCCAGATCGGCGCGCGCAGCGCACCCTACGTGCCATATCGCCGAAATGAAAAGCCCGACTCGCGTCGGGCTTTTCGTTTGCTGCGAACGGCTCAGAAATCCTGATTGTTCTTCAGGCGCTCCTCGGCGGCAGAGGCCAGATCCGGTGGCAGGAAGTCCTTGTCCGGGTTGTAGTCCGGCTTGAGGAAGCTACCCAGTGCCTCCAAGTCGGCCGGGCTGAGGGTGCCGGCAGCCTGCTTCAGGCGCAGGTTGTTGAGGATGTAGTCATAACGGGCATCGTTGTAGTTGCGCACGGCGCTGTACAGCTGACGCTGGGCGTCGAGCACGTCGACAATGTTGCGAGTACCGACCTGATAGCCGATCTCGGTGGCTTCCAGCGCGCTCTGGTTGGAGATGATCGACTGGCGACGCGCCTGTACGGTTTCCACGTCGGTGTTCACCGCGCGAAACAGGTTACGGGTGTTCTGCACCACCTGGCGGCGCAGACTTTCGCGCAGTTGCTCGGTCTGGCCGAGACGCTGATAAGCCTCACGTACCTGCGAGCTGGTCAGGCCGCCGCTGTATAGCGGGATGTTCAGTTGCAGGCCGATGGTGCGCTGCGATACGTCACCGCTGTAACTCGGAGACAGCGGCGAACCGGAGTTGGTGAAACCCAGGCTGTCGTTATCGCCCTGCTGATAGCTGGCCACCGCATCCAGGGTCGGCGCGTGGCCGGCCTTGCGCTGACGCAGGTTTTCTTCGGCAGCGTTCACCGCGTACAGGCTGGCTTGCAGGTTGAGGTTCTGTGCGGCGGCGGTATCGACCCAGGACTTCGCGTCGTTAGGCGTCGGCGCCAGCACCGGCAGGGTGTGGACGATCCCTTCGACAGCCACGTAGTCGCGGTTGGTCAAGGTCACCAGCGCTTCGAAGGCATCATCCACCGCGCGCTCAGCGAGCAGGCGATTGGCACGGGCCGTATCGAAGCCGGCCTGAGCTTCGAGTACGTCAGTCTTGTCCGACAGACCGACATCGAAACGTTCGTTGGCCTGGTCCAGTTGGCGCTTGAAGGCCGCCTCTTCGGCACGGGTCGAGGCCAGGTTGTCTTGGGCACGCAGCACGGCGAAGTAGGTTTCAGCACTTTGCAGGATCAGGTTCTGCTCGGTGGCGGACAACTCCAGTGCGGCCTGCTCACTGGTGGCCTCGGCCGCCTGCAGCTGGAACCAGCGGTCAGCGCGAAACAGCGGCTGACTGAGGTTGGCCTGGTACACCAGGCCACTGCGCGAGATCGTCGCGCTCGGCGAATCGATTTCAGTGCGCGTGTCGCCGTAATTGGCGCCAGCAGACAGGTTGGGCAGCAAGCCAGCGCGTGCCTGCGGCACGACTTCACGGCGAGCCTGATAGTCGGCGCGTGCGGCGGCGATATCGGCATTGTTCTGCGCCGCTTCCTGATACACGGTGACCAGGTCGGTCTTGCTCGACAGCGGGGCCTCTGCGGCCTGAACCAGGCCCACCGAAGCGGCGGCCACGGCGATTGCCAGGGAAAGTCTGCGCAACATGATGGTTGTCGATCCTTGAATAGGCGGTAATCGGCAAGGCTACGGGGCGCCGCAGGCGGGGGTCAAGAGCGCCATGGGCAGCATCAGTCTAGCTGGCGGCAAGCTATGTTGCTCGTCGGGAACAATCCATCATTCGCCGCGCCAGCAGTCGTTTTCCGACGCACGGGTCGATATTTATTGACCGTCGAGTTGGTTTTCTCCCACCAGCTTGTTTAGACTGCCCGAGTTCTTGTCGGGGTGCCCCAAATGCGGGGCTGAGATTGGCAGCTGCCGGATCCCGTTGAACCTGATCAGGTTAAGGCCTGCGTAGGGAACAAGATGTCCTCGCCAGTAGATCGGCGAGTCCTCTCGGCACCGCCCTTGGTGCATCTCACGCCCTTCGTCCGCTCAGGTTCCAACTCCGACATCTATCCCGGAGAGAGCCTTGATGAGCGCACAACAACAAAAGAACCTGAGTGAATCTGCACAGGTCGATCAACAGTCGGTAAAGCCCTTCCCTCGTTCGCAGAAAATCTATGTTCAGGGCTCGCGCCCGGACATTCGCGTGCCGATGCGTGAGATCAGTCTGGACGTGACCCCTACCGACTTCGGTGGCGAGATCAACGCGCCGGTCACCGTCTACGACACCTCCGGCCCCTACACCGACCCGAACGTGACCATCGACGTGCGCAAGGGCCTGGCCGATGTGCGCAGCGCCTGGATCGAAGACCGCGGTGACACCGAGAAACTGCCGGGTCTGTCCTCCGAGTTCGGCCAGCGCCGCCTCAACGATGCCGAGCTGACCAAGATGCGCTTCGCCCATGTGCGTAACCCGCGCCGGGCCAAGGCCGGGCATAACGTCAGCCAGATGCACTACGCCAAGAAGGGCATCATCACCCCCGAGATGGAATACATCGCCATCCGCGAGAACATGAAGCTGGCCGAGGCGCGTGAAGCCGGCCTGCTCAATGAGCAGCACGCCGGCCATAGCTTCGGCGCCAGCATTCCGAAAGAAATCACTCCCGAGTTCGTGCGCAGCGAAGTCGCCCGTGGCCGCGCCATCATCCCGGCCAACATCAACCACGTGGAGCTGGAGCCGATGATCATCGGCCGCAACTTCCTGGTGAAGATCAACGGCAATATCGGCAACTCGGCGCTCGGCTCTTCGATTGAAGAAGAAGTGGCCAAGCTGACCTGGGGCATCCGCTGGGGCTCGGACACCGTGATGGATCTGTCCACCGGCAAGCACATCCACGAAACCCGCGAGTGGATCATCCGCAACTCGCCGGTACCGATCGGCACCGTGCCAATCTACCAGGCGCTGGAGAAGGTCGGCGGCATCGCCGAAGACCTGACATGGGAGCTGTTCCGCGACACCCTGATCGAGCAGGCCGAACAAGGTGTCGACTATTTCACCATCCACGCCGGCGTGCTGCTGCGCTATGTGCCGCTGACCGCCAAGCGCGTCACTGGTATCGTTTCGCGTGGCGGCTCGATCATGGCCAAATGGTGCCTGGCGCACCACAAGGAAAACTTCCTTTACACCCATTTCGAAGACATCTGCGAAATCATGAAGGCCTACGACGTCAGCTTCTCGCTGGGCGATGGCCTGCGTCCGGGCTCGATTGCCGACGCCAACGACGAAGCGCAGTTCGGTGAACTGGAAACCCTCGGCGAGCTGACCAAAATCGCCTGGAAGCACGACGTACAGTGCATGATCGAAGGCCCCGGCCACGTGCCGATGCAGCTGATCAAGGAGAACATGGACAAGCAGCTGGAATGCTGCGACGAGGCGCCGTTCTACACCCTCGGCCCGCTGACCACCGACATCGCACCGGGCTACGACCACATCACCAGCGGCATCGGTGCGGCGATGATCGGCTGGTTCGGCTGCGCCATGCTCTGCTACGTCACGCCCAAGGAGCACCTGGGCCTGCCGAACAAGGATGACGTCAAGACCGGCATCATCACCTACAAGATCGCCGCCCATGCGGCCGATCTTGCCAAGGGCCACCCCGGCGCGCAGATCCGCGACAACGCCCTGTCCAAGGCGCGTTTCGAATTCCGCTGGGAAGACCAGTTCAACCTCGGCCTCGACCCGGACACCGCGCGCGCCTACCACGACGAGACGCTGCCGAAGGATTCGGCCAAGGTGGCGCACTTCTGCTCCATGTGCGGGCCGAAGTTCTGCTCGATGAAGATCACCCAGGAAGTGCGTGAATACGCCAAGGAGCAGCGCATCGACGCCGTCGATCTGGATGCCGAGCAGGGCATGCAGGCCAAGGCCGAGGAATTCAAGGCGCAGGGCAGCCAGCTCTACCAACGCGTATAGCAGGCCGTCATGGAAGCTTGATCTGACAGCGCTATGCTCGCTAGTGTGACAGGTAACGGGCCGCAGTTTGGCCCGTTACGACCATCTGGAGTAAGCATGGACAAGAACGACATCGACATCATCGAGCGCGAGAACTGCTTTCGCGGTTTCTATCGCCTCGACCGGATCAAGCTGCGCCATCGCCAGTTCGCCGGCAACATGGGTCCGCAACTGACCCGCGAGCTGTTCGTGCGTCACGATGCCGTTTGCGTGCTGCCATACGATCCGCAGCGCGATGAAGTGGTGCTGATCGAGCAGTTTCGCGTCGGCGCCATGGACAAGAGCAACAACCCCTGGCTGCTGGAACTGGTCGCCGGTCTGATCGACAAGGACGAAGAGCCCGAGGAGGTCGCGCGTCGCGAGGCCATCGAGGAAGCCGACCTGCCCCTGACGTCGCTGTGGCCGATCACCCAGTACTACCCCTCGCCCGGCGGCTCGGACGAGCGCGTGCATCTGTTCGTCGGTCGCTGTAGCAGTGAAGGTGCCGGCGGTGTGCATGGTCTGCCCGAAGAAGGCGAGGACATCCGGGTACAGGTGATGCCGCTGGAAGATGCGCTGGCCGCCGTGCGCGACGGCCGTATCGACAACGCTGCCAGCATCATCGCCCTGCAATGGCTGGCGCTGAACCGTGATGAAGTGCGGGGGATGTGGTCGTGAATCTGCTGCGCGAGCGCTATCGGGTCGATCTGATCGAGCTGCAAGCGGCTTGCGAGGCTAACTACGCGCGCCTGATGCGTCTACTGCCAGACATGCGCGAGCACACGCAAAGCCGTCGTGTAGCCCTGAGCCAGGGCGAGCACCTGCTCGGCATCCTGGCGCTGGAAGTACTGGAAAGCTGCCCCTATACCACCACCCTGCGCGTGCGCCAGGAACACAGCCTGCCCTGGCTACCGGTGCCACAGTTGGAGGTGCGGGTGTATCACGATGCGCGCATGGCCGAAGTGGTCAGCGCCGAGAACGCGCGGCGCCTGCACATACGCTACCCCTACCCCAACGCGGCGATGCATCAACCGGATGAAAAGAGTCAGCTCAACCTGTTCCTTGGCGAGTGGCTGAGCCATTGCCTGGCGTGCGGGCACGAGCCACAGCCGGTGATGTAGCCCCCGCAATCAAGCTTTGCACTGCCTGGCCGATATGCGGAGCTGTTCTGCTGGCGTGGTTTTTCATTGCCGGGGGTTAGCGCAAGCCACGTCAAAAACGCTCTCGGCGTTTTTTCTGTGATCTGCGTCCGCTTCCCGGGTTTTCCCTTTGCCGCAGCAACCACCATAATTCACTCGATAATGCCTTAGGAGATGGTCTTGCCGAGCCTGCCCGCCCCATCCACTGAATCCTCGGTCCTGCTGGTGCAGTTGTCCGACAGCCATCTGTTCGCCGAAGCGGACGGCAAGCTGCTGGGCATGGATACGTGCGACAGCCTGCAACGGGTGATCGAGCGGGTGCAGCTGGAGCAGCCGCAGATAGACCTGATTCTGGCCACGGGCGATCTTTCTCAGGACGGCAGCGTTGCGTCGTATCAGCGCTTTCGCCAACTCACCTCGGCCATTGCCGCCCCGGCTCGCTGGTTGGCCGGCAACCACGATGAAACCCCGCCGATGCAGGCCGCCTGCAAAGACAGTGAGTTACTGGAGCCGGTGATCGACCTCGGGGCTTGGCGCATTACCCTGCTCGATTCCTCGATTCCGGGCGCCGTGCCCGGTTTTCTTGCCGACAGCCAACTCGAACTGCTCGAACGCGCCCTCAGCGAAGCACCGCAGCGCCATCACCTGATCTGCCTGCATCACCACCCGGTATCCATCGGCTGCAAGTGGATGGAGCCCATAGGCTTGCGTAACGCCGATGCGCTGTTCGCCATCCTTGAACGTTACCCGCAGGCGCGGGCCGTGCTCTGGGGGCATATCCACCAGGAGTTCGACCAGATGCGCGATAACCTGCGCCTGCTCGCCTCGCCCTCGACCTGCGTACAGTTCGCACCGGGCAGCGAGGAGTTTCAGGTGGGCAGTGACGCCCCCGGCTATCGCTGGCTGTGCCTGCATGCCGACGGCAGGCTGGACACCGGCGTGTCGCGCGTCACCGGCATTGATTTCGAAGTGGACTACAGCGTCAAGGGCTACTGACATACCCCCAATCAGCTTGAAGCTTGCAGCTTGAGGCCCCGGACGAGTAGCCTCCCGCTCCATGACCGCATCCATCCTCTATATACACGGCCTGAACAGCTCGCCAGCCTCGCACAAGGCCAGCCAGTTGAGCCGCGCCATGGCCCATCTTGGCCTGGAAAATCAGTTGCGCGTACCGGCCCTGCACCATCATCCACGCCAGGCCATGGCGCAGTTGCAGGCGCTGATCAGCGAACTCGGCGCGCCGCTGCTGGTAGGCAGCTCCCTGGGCGGCTATTACGCCACTTACCTGGCCGAGCAGCACGGGCTCAAGGCCCTGCTGATCAACCCGGCCGTGCAGCCGCACCTGCGCTTCGACGGCTACCTGGGCCCGCAAAAGAACTACTACAGCGACGAGACCTGGGACCTGACCGAGGATCACGTCCACGCCCTGGCCGAATTCGAAGCCCCGGCACCGCATGACCCTGCGCGCTACCAGGTCTGGCTGCAGACCGGCGACGAGACCCTCGACTACCGCGACGCCGAGCGTTATTACCGCGCCTGCGCCCTGCGCATCCAGGCCGGTGGCGACCACAGTTTCCAGGGTTTCGCCGAACGCCTGCCGACCCTCTTCGCTTTTGCCGGTATTAACGCCACACTCTGGCGTGATACCGACTTTTCCGCATTCAATTGACGAACAAGAGACCCTATGGCCCAGCAGAACGCCTATAACGCAGACGCCATCGAAGTCCTTTCCGGCCTCGACCCGGTGCGCAAGCGCCCGGGCATGTACACCGACACCACGCGCCCCAACCACCTGGCTCAGGAAGTCATCGACAACAGCGTCGACGAAGCCCTGGCCGGGCACGCCAAGTCGATCCAGGTGATCCTCCACGAGGACAACTCGCTGGAAGTGCTCGACGACGGCCGTGGTATGCCGGTAGACATCCACCCGGAAGAAGGTGTGCCGGGGGTCGAACTGATCCTCACCAAGCTGCACGCCGGCGGCAAGTTCAGCAACAAGAACTACCAGTTCTCTGGCGGCCTGCACGGCGTCGGTATCAGCGTGGTCAACGCCCTGTCGACCCGCGTGGTGGTCACCGTCAAGCGTGATGGCAACGAGTACCAGATGAGCTTCGCCGATGGCTTCAAGGCCAGCGACCTGGAAGTCATCGGTACGGTCGGCAAGCGCAACACCGGCACCAGCGTGCATTTCTGGCCGGATGCCAAGTATTTCGATTCCTTCAAGTTCTCGGTCAGCCGCCTCAAACATGTGCTCAAGGCCAAGGCCGTGCTGTGCCCGGGCCTGTCGGTGACCTTCGAGGACAAGGCCGCTGGCGAGAAAGTCGAGTGGCATTACGAAGATGGCCTGCGCTCCTACCTGGTCGACGCCGTCAGCGAATTCGAACGCCTGCCCGTCGACCCCTTCTGCGGCGCCCTGGCTGGCAACAAGGAGGCGGTGGACTGGGCCCTGCTGTGGCTGCCCGAAGGCGGCGACGCGGTACAGGAAAGCTACGTCAACCTGATTCCCACTGCGCAGGGCGGCACCCACGTCAACGGCCTGCGTCAGGGCCTGCTGGATGCCATGCGTGAGTTCTGCGAGTTCCGCAACCTGCTGCCGCGCGGCGTCAAGCTGGCACCGGAAGACGTCTGGGAGCGTATCGCGTTCGTCTTGTCGATGAAGATGCAGGACGCGCAGTTCTCTGGCCAGACCAAGGAACGCCTGTCCTCCCGCGAGGCCGCCGCCTTCGTCTCCGGCGTGGTTAAGGATGCTTTCAGCCTGTGGCTCAACGCCAACCCGGAAACCGGCCTGGCATTGGCCGAACTGGCCATCAGCAACGCCGGCCGCCGCCTCAAGGCGGGCAAGAAGGTCGAACGCAAGAAGATCACTCAGGGCCCGGCGCTGCCCGGCAAGCTGGCCGACTGCGCGGGGCAGAACCCGCTGCGCTGCGAGCTGTTCCTGGTCGAGGGTGACTCCGCCGGCGGCAGCGCCAAGCAGGCGCGCGACAAGGAATTCCAGGCCATCATGCCGCTGCGCGGCAAGATCCTGAACACCTGGGAAGTGGACGGCAGCGAAGTGCTGGCCAGCCAGGAAGTGCACGATATCGCCGTCGCCATCGGCATCGATCCGGGTTCAAGCGACCTGAGCCAGCTGCGCTACGGCAAGATCTGCATCCTCGCTGACGCCGACTCAGATGGCCTGCACATCGCCACCCTGCTCTGCGCCCTGTTCGTTCGTCACTTCCGACCGCTGGTGGATGCCGGGCATGTCTACGTGGCCATGCCGCCGCTGTACCGCATCGACCTGGGCAAGGAGATCTTCTACGCCCTGGACGACGCCGAGCGTGACGGCATCCTCGACCGCCTGGTGGCCGAGAAACGCCGCGGCAAACCGCAGGTCACCCGCTTCAAGGGCCTCGGCGAGATGAACCCGCCGCAACTGCGCGAAACCACCATGGACCCGAACACCCGGCGCCTGGTGCAGCTGACCCTGGATGATTTCGAAGGCACCCGCGAAGTGATGGACATGCTGCTGGCGAAGAAGCGCGCTGGTGATCGCAAGAGCTGGCTGGAAACCAAGGGCAACCTGGCCGAGGTACTGGCCTGATGCGCAACCACCTCCTTGCACTCGGTCTGTTGGCCGGCGTCGCGCACGCCGAGCCAGTGGTGCTGGAAGAGCTGAAGCTGCAGGCGGAATACCCGGTGACGGAAATGCCCAGCGGCAACCTGTCCGGCTTGGCCATGTGTGGCGACACGATATGGGCGGTGTCCGACCGCGACGACGACCGTATCTACCAACTGCACCGTGAGGAGGGCTTGCTGCGCGCCGAGGCAGAAACCTTCGTCGCCCCTGAACCACCCGAGAACACCCTGCCCTGGGGGCTGCGCATGCGCAACTGGGCGGCTGGCCTGGTACGCGGCGGCAAGCTGGATTTCGAAGGTTTGTCGTGCGATGCGCAGGGCAACCGTTACCTGGTCAGCGAAACCCGTGCCGCCGTGTTGCAGGTCAGCAGCAACGGCAACGCACAGTGGCTCAACTTGCCCAGCGGCCTGGTACGCCAGGCGCGCGCCAGCGGCATGCTGCTGCATTTCAACCAGGGCTTCGAAGGCATCGCCATCGACCCGGCAGGCGAGCGCTTGTGGCTGGCAGCGGAACAACGTCGTCGCGGCCTGACCGTGTTGCATCGGCGCGGCAGCAGCTGGCGCTGCACGGGCGGTTGCGTGCTGACCAGCGAAAGCGGTGATGAACCCTCCCCGGAAGCCCTCGGCGGCCATTCGGCCCCTCGCGACTTCTCCGGTCTGGCCTATTTCGGCGAAAAAATCTTCACTCTGGAACGCCAGGCTCATCGTATCTGCCGCCGTACGCTGAGCGACGGTATTGCGGATATCTGCTGGTCATTCGCCGCCGAGGCACTGACCGAGCCACGCCGCTACACGCCCAACTATGGCATGGCCGAAGCACTGTGGATCGACAAGGACGGCGCCTGGATCGGCGTCGACAACGGCAGCCAGACCCGCGCCGATGGTGAAGAACGCCCCATCGTCTGGCGTTTCGCAGCGCCCAAGGGCGGCTGGAGCCGGCGCCCGTGAGTGAGCAGACGCCCGGCCGCCGTGCCGGACGCGTGATGTGGGTGCTCGCCTGGGGTGCCGGCCTGCTGCTGGCCACGCATTTCTTCGGCAACTGGGAAGATCGCCAGCGCAATCCCAACCAGGCGCCGCAGTCGGTACATGGCGATGGCTTCGTCGAAGTCAGCCTGGCCAGCAGCCGTCAGGGACATTACGTGGTCAATGGCCAGATCGATGGGCAGGACGTGACCTTCCTGCTCGATACCGGCGCAACCCAGGTCGCGATCCCCAGCACGGTTGCCGAGCAGCTTGGCCTGCAACGCGGCGCACCGATCATCATCAGCACTGCCAATGGCCGTGCCACCGGGCATCGCACACGGCTGGACAGCCTGCGCCTTGGCGATATCGAACTGCGTGACGTCGCCGCACTGATCGCTCCCGGCATGGACGGTGACGAAGTGCTGCTGGGCATGAGCGCCCTGAAACAACTCGAATTCAGTCAGAAGGGCGGCACCCTGGTGCTGCGCCAATCAACCTTGCAATGAGGCCCGCATGAGCGAATCCCTCGATTTGAGCCTGGAAGGCGTTGAACGCCGGTCACTCGCCGACTTCACCGAGCAGGCTTATCTCAACTACTCCATGTACGTAATCATGGACCGCGCCCTGCCGCACATCGGCGACGGCCTGAAACCCGTGCAGCGCCGCATCGTCTATGCCATGAGCGAATTGGGCTTGGACGCCGACTCCAAGCACAAGAAGTCGGCGCGGACCGTCGGTGACGTGCTCGGCAAGTTCCACCCGCACGGTGACAGCGCTTGCTACGAAGCCATGGTGCTGATGGCGCAGCCGTTCAGCTACCGCTATACGCTGGTCGACGGCCAGGGCAACTGGGGCGCGCCGGACGATCCCAAATCCTTCGCTGCCATGCGCTACACCGAGGCGCGCCTGTCGCGTTACTCGGAAGTGCTGCTCTCCGAGCTCGGCCAAGGCACGGTCGACTGGGTGCCGAACTTCGACGGCACCATGAACGAGCCGGCGACCCTGCCGGCGCGCCTGCCCAACCTGCTGCTCAACGGCACCACCGGCATCGCCGTGGGCATGGCCACCGACGTGCCACCGCACAACCTGCGCGAGGTCGCCGCAGCCTGCGTGCGTCTGCTGGATGAACCGAGCGCCACGGTCGAGCAGCTCTGCGAGCATATCCAGGGCCCTGACTTCCCCACCGAAGCCGAAGTCATCACGCCCAAGGCCGACCTGCTGAAGATCTACGAAACCGGCCGCGGCTCGGTGCGCATGCGCGCCGTGTACAGTGTCGAGGACGGCGACATCGTCGTCACCGCCCTGCCGCATCAGGTCTCCGGGTCCAAGGTGCTGGAGCAGATCGCGGCACAAATGCAGGCCAAGAAGCTGCCGATGGTCGCTGACCTGCGCGATGAGTCGGACCATGAGAACCCGTGCCGCATCGTCATCATCCCGCGCTCCAACCGCGTCGATGCCGACGAACTGATGACCCACCTGTTCGCCACCACCGACCTGGAGTCCAGCTACCGGGTCAACACCAACGTCATCGGCCTCGATGGCAAGCCGCAGGTCAAGGACCTGCGCACCCTGCTCAGCGAGTGGCTGGTGTACCGCGTAGGTACCGTACGTCGTCGCCTGCAGTTCCGCCTGGACAAGGTGGAAAAGCGCCTGCACCTGTTGGAAGGTTTGTTGATTGCCTTCCTCAACCTCGACGAGGTGATCCGCATCATCCGCACCGAGGATTCCCCCAAGCCGGTGCTGATGGAAACCTTCGGTCTCACCGATGTGCAGGCCGACTACATCCTCGACACTCGCCTGCGCCAATTGGCTCGCCTGGAAGAAATGAAGATCCGAGGCGAGCAGGACGAGCTGGCCAAGGAGCGCGAGAAGCTACTGGCTCTGCTCGGCAGCGAAGCCAAGCTGAAGAAGCTGGTACGCAAGGAGATCATCGAAGACGCCGAAAAGTACGGCGATGACCGCCGCTCGCCGATCGTCGCCCGCGCCGAAGCCAAGGCCCTGTCGGAAACCGAGCTGATGCCGACCGAACCGGTCACCGTGGTGCTCTCGGAGAAAGGCTGGGTGCGCTGCGCCAAGGGTCATGACATCGACGCCACGGGCTTGTCCTACAAAGCCGGCGACGGCTTCAAGGCCGCCGCACCAGGCCGCTCGAACCAGTACGCGGTGTTTATCGACTCGACAGGCAGGAGTTATTCGCTCGCCGCCCACAGCCTGCCGTCGGCGCGCGGCCAGGGTGAACCGCTGACCGGCCGTCTGACCCCGCCACCGGGTGCAACCTTCGAATGCGTGATGCTGCCGGAGGACAGCGCGCTGTACGTAATCGCCTCCGATGCCGGCTACGGCTTCGTGGTCAAGGGCGAGGATCTGCAGGCCAAGAACAAGGCAGGCAAGGCGCTGCTGACCCTGCCCAACGGCGCCAAAGTGGTGGCTCCCAAGCCCGTCAGCAATCTGGAAGACGGCTGGCTGGCCGCGGTGACCACCGAAGGCCGCCTGCTGCTGTTCAAGGTCACCGATCTGCCGCAACTGGGCAAAGGCAAGGGCAACAAGATCATCGGCATTCCGGGTGAGCGAGTGGCGTCACGCGAGGAGTATTTGACCGATCTGGCCGTGCTACCTAGCGGCGCCAGTTTGGTTTTGCAGGCCGGGAAGCGTACCCTGACACTCAAAGCCGACGATCTCGAGCACTACAAGGGCGAGCGCGGCCGACGTGGCAACAAACTGCCGCGCGGCTTCCAGCGCGTCGACCAGCTTCTGGTGGAATAGCGTCGGCAACACGCCCCGTTCTTCCGGGAAATCCGCGCTACCAGCCGGCAGTCAAGGCTGGAGTCGTAGCTCGGTTTGACGGATGATACGCGCCCCGGGTCATGCGCGAATGACCCCTTGAATGATATGGGTTCGATGTGCAGCTGCCCCAAAAGCGGCTGCCTGGGATTGATGATGACTGTAGTACGCCCTGTGGCCCTGCTTTTGACCACACTGCTCGTATTGAGCGGTTGCAGCCTGCTGCAGCAGAAGCCGGTGCCTCTTTACCAACTCGATAGCGGTAGTGCCGTAACGCCGACCAAGGACAACGGCGTGACCGTGCTGGTCGGTCCGATCAGCGTGGCCGATTACCTGCGCCAGCAGAATCTGCTGCAACGCCAGGCAGACGGCAGCCTGGTCGCGGCTCAGGATGCGCGCTGGGCCAGCGGCCTGGCCAATGACATCGACCAGCAGATGCTGCGCCAGTTGGCCTGGCGTCTGGACAGCCAGCGCCTGGTGCTGGCACCGGCGGCGCCAGGCTTCAGTGCCGACGCGCAAGTCATGCTGACCATTACACGCCTGGACTCCGGCCCAACTCAACCCGCCGTACTCGAAGCGCAATGGCGCCTGCTCGACCGCCGAGGACAACTGCGCGACAGCCGCCTGATTCGCCTGGAAGAGCCGCACAACGGGCCTCTGGCTGAACAGGTCAAGGCGCAGAGTGCCCTGCTGCAGCGCCTGGCCGCGGAACTGGCGGTGGCCATTCAGCCCATCGCTGCAGCCGAGCCTACTCCCGAGCCGCCACGCAAGAAACCGCCGGTGGCCAAAGCCAAACCGCAGGAGCCAGCTACTGCCGGACCGAAGATTCCGGTGGCGGAACCCATCAAGATCGATACGGAAGTATTCCGTTTCTAGACAAAAGCCCGCTAATGCGGGCTTTTTCGTTTTCGGAGCGCGTTGCAGGTTCTACTTGAGTTCGCTGGAGCTCTTGCCCAACAACCGCCGAGCGACGATCAGCAACTGGATCTGCTGGGTGCCTTCGAAGATGTCGAGAATCTTCGAGTCGCGTGCCCACTTCTCCAGCAGCTCATCCTCACCGTAACCCAGCGCACCGGCCAGTTCGACGCACTTGAGCGTTACCTCGCTGGTCACCCGCCCGGCCTTGGCCTTGGCGATGGAGGCCTCTTTCGAGTTGGGTAGCTTGTTGTCGGCCATCCACGCCGCTTTCAGCGTCAGCAGACGCGCAGCCTCCCATTCCGCCTCCAGGCGATACAGCGTAGCCTCGGCATGACTGACGCTGAGCAGTGGCTTGGCGTAGTCGAAACGGCAACCGGCCTTGCTCAGCAGCTCATGAGTACGCTCCAACGCGGCCCGAGCCACGCCGACGGCCATCCCGGCGACCAGCGGGCGGGTGTTATCGAAAGTCTCCATGACCCCGGCGAAGCCTTTCTGCACGTCGATCTCGGCATTGCCCAGCAGGTTGGCAGCCGGCACCCGACAGTCGCTGAAGCTGATCGAGGCCGTATCGGACGCCTTGATCCCCAACTTCTTCTCCAGACGGGTAACCGTCATCCCAGGTGTCCCCTTTTCGACCACGAAGGATTTGATCGCCGCTCGGCCCAGACGCTTGTCCAGGCTGGCCCAGACCACCACCGAGTCCGCTCGCTCGCCAGAGGTAACGAAGATCTTTTCGCCATTGAGGATGTAATGATCACCATCCTTCACCGCCGTGGTGCGGATTGCAGCGGAGTCCGAACCACAGCCCGGCTCGGTGATGGCCATGGCGGCCCAGGTCTTGCCGAAGCGAGTGAGCTGTTCATCATTGGCCACCGCCGCGATCGCCGCGTTACCAAGCCCCTGGCGCGGCATGGCCAGCAGCAGGCCAACGTCGCCCCAACACAGTTCCATCACGCCGAGCAGCGCCGCCATATTGCCGCCGTTGCGCACGCCTTCCTGCTGCTCGCGGGATGCTCCGCGCTTGCTTGCAGAACCGGCGCCGACTGCATCGGGCGAGCCTTCGTTCATGCCGTCGAGCAGCGCTGCGAGCAGATCCAGCTCCTTGGGATAGGCGTGCTCGGCCTTGTCGTACTTGCGCGAAATCGGCCGGAAATAATGCTTGGCCACTTGCCCGGCCTGATGCTGCAGACCGCGGAATTTCTTCGGGGTTTCCAGATTCATGGTTGCCTGCCTGTTCAGAGATGTAGGCCACCGGCCAGAATGGCCACGCTACGCAGATCGCGATACCAGCGTTCGACCGGGTGCTCCTGGGTAAAACCATGGCCGCCCAGCAGCTGCACCGCATCGGAGCCGATCTTCATCGCCTTTTCGGCACAGAGCAGACGCGCCAGGTAGGCCTCACGGCGAAACGACAGGCCGGACTCGGCGCGAGCGCAGGCACGCCAGGTCAATAGACGCATGGCATCCAGTTCGATGGCGATATCGGCGACCATGAAGGCCACCCCCTGGCGATGGCTGATCGGCTCACCGAACGCCTGGCGCTCGTTGCAGTAGGTCGTCACATAGTCCAGCGCAGCCTGCGCCGTACCCACGGCCAGCGCGCAGAACGCCAGCGCACCGAGGTCGAGAAAGGCCTTAAAGTCGAACCCCTTGCCGGCCAGGCGACAGTCACTCGGCACCCTGACGCCCTTCAACTGGATACGCGCCAGCCCGCAGGCCTTGAGCCCCATTCCAGGCTCGGCACGGCGACTGACACCCTTGCTCGCCGCGTCGACGACGAACAGCGCCGGACCATCGCCCGCCTGGGCGCTGACCACCAGCCGGCTTGCCTCCAGCCCCGCGATGACCAATGTCTTCTCACCGTCGAGCAGATAGTGCTTGCCGCGCTTGCGCGCCCGCGTCGCCGGCTGAGCTGGGTCGGCCAGCACACCAGGCTCATTGACAGCCAAGGCGAAGACTGGCGCGCGTTCCTCAGCGACGAACGCCGGCAGCCAGGCGGCCTGCTGCTCCGCAGTGCCCCAGCGGCGAATGCAGTTGGCGGCAGACAGCGGCACCAACAACGCGGCTGCCAGGGAAAAGTCGCCCTGCGCCAGGCTCTCGGCGATCAGCGCATTGCTCAATACCGTACGCTCACCGGCCAGACCACCTTGCGCTTCACCGACGCCATAGTGAGCCAGGCCCAGCTCATGGGCCTGGTTGATCAACGCAGCGGGCGCCCGAGCCTGAGCGTCGGCCTCATGCGCCGCGGGACGCAACACGTCCAGGGCGAAGCCTTGCAGCATGTCCACCAGCATCTGCTGCTCATCGGTCAGGGACAGGTCGAACAGATCATCCGCCGCCGGGCGCGCCTCGCGCGGCTTGCTCTCCGCCCGCCCGGCAGCCAGACGAAAACGGACGCGACTACCGCTGTAGACGAGTTTTTCGAAGGACTTGCGTACCTTGAGGCGATCCGGCCATTCGGCCTGGGCCAGTTTGCTCAGTACGCTCAAGGCCTGGCCCTGTACATCGACGATCATGGCATCTCACTCCATAGAGGGATGCCATTGATGATGAAGTCAGAACCGGCGAGCGCCTATGACCTTCAAGCCGTCGCCGGGCGGCAATCGGGTCAAGCCATGGCTGGAAACTAACGGACGGAGCAAGACTCGCGCTTTGCTCAGCCCGCGTTCACTTGCTGCGAATCTTCTCGACGATTGCCGTGGTGGAGCTGTTCTCCACCAGACCAAGCACGCGCACTTCGCCGCCATAGGCCTGGACGATGTCGGCACCGACCACCTGGTCGACACCATAGTCACCGCCCTTGACCAGCACATCTGGCTGCACCTGCTTGAGCAGGCGCTCGGGCGTGTCTTCACTGAAGCCCACCACCCAGTCCACCGCCCCCAGGCCGGCGAGCACCGCCATACGGCGGTCGACCGCGTTGATGGGGCGGCCGGGGCCTTTCAGACGGCTGACCGAAGCGTCGTCGTTGATCGCCACGATCAGACGATCGCCCTGCGCGCGCGCCTGCTCCAGGTAGGTCACGTGACCGGCGTGAAGGATATCGAAACAGCCATTGGTGAAGACGATCTTCTCGCCATGGGCGCGGGCATCTTCGATGGCGATCAGCAATTGATCCAGACTCAGTACGCCACGCTCGGAACCTTCTTCGCGCTGCACCGCACGACGCAGCTCGGGCGCGCTGATGGCTGCAGTGCCCAGCTTGCCGACCACGATGCCAGCGGCCAGGTTGGCCAGGGCCACTGCCAGCGGCAGCTCCTCGCCCGCCGCGATGGAGGCGGCCAGGGTGGAAATCACCGTGTCGCCAGCACCGGTGACGTCGAACACCTCACGGGCACGGGCCGGCAGATGCAGTGGCGCATGCTCCGGGCGCAGCAGGGTCATGCCGTGCTCGCCACGGGTCACCAGCAAAGCGCCCAGCTCCAATTCGCGCATCAGCTTGGCGCCTTTGCTGACCAACTCGGCCTCATCGGCACAACCGCCGACGATCAGCTCGAACTCGTGCAGGTTAGGCGTGATCAGGCTCGCACCACGGTAGATGGAAAAGTCCTTGCCCTTGGGATCGGCCAGCACCGCAATGCCCTTGTTGCGCGCCGCCTGGATCAGTACCTGATGGTTCTGCAGCGCACCCTTACCATAGTCCGACAGCACCAGCACCTTGACCCCATCGAGCAGTGCATCAACCTCACGCGCCAGAGCGGCGGTGTCGGTTCTGAACGGTTCCTCGAAGTCCATGCGCAGCAACTGCTGGTGGCGGCTCATCACCCTCAGCTTGACGATGGTGGGTTGGTCATCGATACGCTGGAAATGGGTTTCCACCCCCACGCCCTGCAGGCTGTAGCTGAGGCTGTCGGCGGCTTCGTCCTCACCCGTGACGCCAACCAGCAGCGCCCGCGCACCAAGTGCCGCGATATTCAGTGCCACGTTGGCAGCACCACCTGGGCGGTCCTCGATCTGGTCGACACGCACCACGGGCACCGGGGCTTCGGGAGAAATCCGTGAGGTGCCACCATGCCAATAGCGATCGAGCATCACATCGCCCACCACCAGAACGGTGGCTTGGTCATAACGGGGCATGGATAGTTTCATGGCAGCTCCAGAAGGGGAGAAAAACGGGAAAAATCATAGCATGGCGAATACGGCGGGCAGCTCAGAGCGGGCGAACCCAGAACAGCTCATGTCGGCGCACGGCCTTACGGAAGAACTCGTCCTCGCCCGTGGCGGGCCAGCGGCGCCTGGCCAACGCCCACTGAATCAGGCGGCGCAGGCGTCTTTTCAGCGGCAGCGGGCCTTGCAGGTCATGCTGCAGGCCCAGCGCCATGGCCTTGTCCAACTGCCGTTCAGCATCCAACGTCGGGCTCCACAGGCGGTCGGCCGGCAGCGCGTTTATCGCCGGCGGCAAGGCGATGCCATTACCCGCCGGGCCCATTGGCCAACGGTCGTTGTCATGCAGGTGATTGGCGTAGAGCAACAGGGTTTTCGGCTTCCAGCCGCTGCGCTCGCAGGCTTCGAGCACGGCACGGGTGCTGGCGACATGATCGTGATGCGGGTCCAACTCCGGGTGCGGCGTCAGCAACACTTCGGGGCGGTAATGCTCGATCACAGCTACTAGATCGGCGATCAGGTTATTCCAGGTCGGTTGGCCGTCGCCATCGGCCGGCAGGGGCAGCGAATTGTGACGGCGCACAGGACGCACATCGCTTTCCCCCGATTCGCGTGAGCCAAAGGGCACTTGCGGTTGCTTGGCCATGGCGGGCAGTTGCAGGCAGTAGTAGCCGAGCTGCACGCAGCGCTGCTGCGGTACGCCGCCCCAAAGCGGCGCGGCCAGGCTGTCCCAGGAGCGCAGCCGGCCTTTCAGACGGGCGGCAGCGGCCTTGTCCAGGCCGAGGCGCTGATAGTTTTCGGCCTCGATCTCACCTTGGGTCAGGGTGACGATGACGGTCTCGGACGAGCGACTGTACTGACCAAAGGCCGCCAGCTCGGCATCGTCGGCATGCGGCGCGATGATCAGCATGCGTTGCGCGGCAAAGTCGGGGTTGCGCATGGCATGCAGGCGCAACTCGCCCGCGATACGGCAGAAGCGAGGGACGATGCTCAGCCCTCGCACCGACTGCCCAGAGACATTGAGGTAGCGGCGCCCAGCCACGCCACGCTCGAAATCCTGGCGGTCATCGCCCAGACGCACATACGGATCGACCCAACGTCCCAGCCAGGTCGCGGCTAGGCTCAGCTCGAGAATCAGCGTGTCGTAACCGACGAGGTCCGCCTCGACCTGCAGTGCACCCTGCTCGATACGTGCAGGTACGCTGAGGCAATCATCGGGGAAGTCGTAGCGGTAATCTTCACGCGGCGAATAAAACAGGTGATCGGCGAACCAAGCCTCGTGCGCGGCCCAGCCAAGTACCAGCAACAGAGGCGGCAGCCACCAGGCGACGAAAACACCGAGCGCCAACAACGCCAGCAGCGCCAACAATAGGGCGATACGCTTGTTGCGCCGATGCTGCTTGAGCAGCTGTTGCTTGCGTCCGTTCATGCGCTCACACCTGATAGACCGGGACCCGGTTGCACCAGCGATCCTTATATTCGCGGTCGGCGCGACCGAACGAATAACGCAGTGGTTTGCCCAGCGCCCGAGCCTGCTCCCACTCGCTTTGCGTGTTGACGAAGCTGAGCACGCTGCCGGGGCTGAACTCGCGTTGTTGCGGGTCGACGCCGCCGTTGATGTATTCCAGGCTCACCCACTGGGGGGCCTCGACGCGATACAGCACCTGGATCGCCACCGGTTCGTCGTTGAGGTAGATCAGCGAGCCGGTCATGAACTCGCGCAACAAGCCGAAAACCTTCGCCAGATGATCCTTGCCGGTGGCCTCGAAGCCCCAACGGCGCTGGAACAGGTCTGCGTAGATGCGCGCCTGTTCCTCCGGTGTCAGCTCCAGCATCGGCCGGATGACTCCGCCCGCCTCCTCCAGCAAACGCTGCTCACGGCGCTGGTTGTAGCGGAACTTCTTGCTGTACTGCTCCGGCTCACGGGCGAGCGCCAGCCCCTCGGGCTGCTCGCTGACACCGATGAGTCGGGCCGCATTGAGCTCAGACAAGTAGCGCACGCGATGGCGCAGCGGTACGTGCACATCGGTAGCCAGCGGCAGGATGATTTCAGCATTGCCCAAGTCGAACAGACCGCGCTTGCCTTGCTGCTTCAGCACATCCTTGGACAGGGCCAGATGCCGCCCCCAAGTCGGGATGGCGGCCTGGAGCTGACCGTCGACCTGCCAGCCCAGGTAGCGCACGGGAAGGCCGGCCAGATCGGCCAGCCGCGCTACCACCTCGGGATGAGTCGCGACACTACCGCCGAAACGCGTCCAGGCCCCGGCATAGTCAGCGGCGGTAATCGGCGTCCAGCCGCGTTCACGCCAGAATCGTAGACGGTTCAGCATCACACGCTGTGCTCAGCCACGACCGACTCGCCACCGTCCTCGAACTGCTTGGCATGCAAGCGCGCGTAGTAACCGTTTTGCGCCAGCAACTCGGCATGACTGCCGCGCTCGACGATCTGCCCCTGGTCCATCACCAGAATCAGGTCGGCCTTCTCGATGGTGGTCAGGCGATGGGCGATGACTAGGGTAGTACGGCCTTGCATGACCTGATCCAGTGCGGCCTGAATATGTCGCTCGGACTCGGTGTCCAGCGCCGAGGTGGCCTCGTCGAGAATCAGCAACGGCGCATCCTTGAGCAGCGCACGGGCGATGGCCAGACGCTGACGCTGGCCACCGGACAGCAAGACACCGTTCTCGCCGACCAGGGTGTCGTAGCCCAACGGCATCTTCTCAATGAACTCGGCGGCATAGGCGTCGCCGGCTGCCTGCTGCACCGCTTCAAGGGGCGCACCAGCCAGATCGCCGTAAGCGATGTTGTTGCGAACGGTGTCGTTGAACAGGGTGACGTGCTGGGTCACCAACGCGATATGCCGGCGCAGGTTGCGCAGGGTGTAGTCTTCGACATCCAGGCCATCGAGCAGGATCTGCCCCTGCTCGTGGTGATAGAAACGTGGAATCAGATTGGCCAGGGTCGATTTGCCGCTACCAGAGCGACCGACCAGCGCCACCATCTGCCCAGGCTCGGCGACGAAGGAAATGTTGTCCAGAACAGGCTTTTCCGAGCCGGGGTAGCTGAAGCTGAGGTCTTTCACTTCCAAGCGACCACTGATGCGCTCGCGCTCTTGGGTGCCATGATCGACCTCCGGCTCTTCGTCGAGTTGCTCGAAAATGCTTTCGGCACCAGCGACACCCTTCTGAATCGTCGAGCTGACCTCGGACAACTGACGGATCGGCTTGGGCAGTAGACCGGCCAACGTGATGTAGGCCACCAGGTCACCTGCCGACGAATCACCACGCAGCCACAGCACGAGGAACATCAACACCGCCATGGCGCTGTAGATCACCAACTGCAGAGAAGGGGTATAAACGGCGTTGGTTTTGACCATCTTCAGCTGCTTGAGCTTGTTTTCCTCACTGGCACCCAAAAAGCGCTGCTTCTCATAATCCTCACCGCCAAAGCTGCGCACGACCCGGTAGCCTTGAATGCTCTCGGAGGTGACATGGGTGACATCGCCCATGCTGGTCTGGATTTTCTTGCTCTGCTTGCGGAATTTCTTGCTGGTACTGGTCACCATCAGACCGATGATCGGCAGGATCGCCACCATCACCAGGGTCAACTTCCAGTTCATCCACAGCAAGGTGGCGAACAGGAAGATAACCGTCATACCCTCACGCACCACTACCTTGATCGCATCGGTCGCAGCGCCGGTGACCATAGTGACGTTGTAGGTAATGCGCGAGATCAGATGGCCGGAGTTATGATTGTCGAAGTAGCGATTGGGCAGAGTTAGCAGATTATTGAATAGCTCTACGCGCAGGTCCTGAACCAGCCCCATCGATACCTTGGCCAAGTAGTAATTGCCGAGGAACGAACCAATACCCTGCCACAATGCGATCAGCACGATCAGCAAAGGCACTGCCTGCAGCAGCTTCAGATGCGCAAGCCATGGTGCATGCTCCAACAACCAGGGCACGCCGGCGAACAGACTCGCATCGGGATTGGACAGGCCGTCGACGAAGTACTTGAGGATATAACCCAGCATCGGCTGGGTGGACGCAAAGATCAGAAAGCCAGCCAGGCTGAGCAGGAACAAACCGATGTAAGGCCTGACGTAACGTAACAAGCGAAAATAGATCTTCAAACTAGAGCTGGATTGAAGGTCCGCAGAGGTATCGGTCATGGAAATATGCCGCAGCCAGAACAGGGGCGAATACTATCACAGCGTCCCTTGCGCCATGGATGCGCGAAATATCCGCTGGTATCCCGTAGAATCGCGCCTCGAATCAGGATCAGGGGTACAGGATCAATGTCGCTTGCCTTGGGCGCATGGCCGCGCAACACATCAGATTTCATTGGCCAATGGATTTTGCCGATCGGCTATTTTTGCTTGTTGACCGGCCTCACTTGGCTAGATGATCGCAGCCAGTATCACAAGCTCTTCTACGCGCTAATTGCAGCACCGGCACTCATTGCGATGGTGATGCAACCTAAACAGCTTGTCTCGCCGCTTCGCGACCCCATCACGCTTGCATTCATTGCCTTCTCTGCATGGGCACTGCTGAGCATCTCCTGGTCGGGCACCGACGAGTCTGTAGCAACGCTAACCAAGAGGCCGCTGTATATCCTCATGCTGTTCATGGCCTGCGCATTCATGGCGCAACGCAACTGCTCTCGACTTCTTGAGGTAGTGTGCCTGGCCTCACTTGTGATCATCCCAATAGCCGCTTATGCATTGATCGACTTTGCTCTCCATTACAAACCTGAAGATCGCCTAGTGGGTAGCGGCGCTCTGGACAACCCACTGCTTAGCTCGCATGTATTCGGCCTGTTTTGCGTGGCCTGGCTTGGCTGGGGGATGACAGCCTCCAGCAGACAGAGCCAGTTGGCACTTATACCACTCGTAGTGCTCTCAATAACCCTGCTGGCAACAGGCTCGCGCACTCCGATTCTCGCTCTAGCGCTCGCCTCGAGCTGGTTGATGATCTGCTGCTGGAATAGGCGCGCCCTTGTACTGGCTGTCCTTGGCGCCTCTGGCGTACTAGCCTTGCTGCTGATCTACCCGGAGAGTTTGCTGAACCGAGGCACATCCTATCGTTTAGAAATATGGCAGTTGGCACTTGAGCAAATTCGCCTCCAGCCATGGATCGGGCATGGCTTCGATGCCCATCTTGCGATTAGCATCCCCGGAACCAACTACACATTCAGAGAACCACATAGTTTCTTCCTCGGCGTGCTCTATTACACGGGGATCATCGGTGCCTTCTTGTGGCTACTTATGCATGGAGCAGCACTCTGGACCTGCTGGCAGCGACGTAGTGACCTGTATTTCATTATCGCCGGCGCCTTGGTCGTTTACGGGCTGGGGGCCGGTCTGGCTGAAGGCGGTGGCATTCTTTCACGACCCAAGGAGCATTGGTTCCTGACCTGGATTCCACTGGCTCTGGTGGCAGCCTTGAATATCGGCCGCCAAAAAGAGCGAGGCCGTTGATGCAACGTCTGTCAGCCGATCAACTACAAATATTGATGCACGACTCAACCGTTTTGGAACAGGATGGTCTCGGCCCTAAGGTTCTGCGCCTGAAGGATGGCAGCTTCCTGAAGCTGTTTCGTAAGCGCCGGTTATTGTCCAGCGAAACACTAAAACCTTACGCAGTGCGATTTTCCGAGAATGCCAAACGCCTACAACGTCTGGGCTTCAGCACGCCGCAGATCATCGCAGCCTATCGCGTAGAAGATGCAGTAAACGGCACGGCAGTGCATTACGTGCCATTGCCTGGCGATACGCTGAGAAAGGCCCTAGAGGAAGCACAGCCGGAACAACAGCGCAGATTGATTACGCAATTTGGCCAACTACTCGGACACCTGCATGAGCAAGGTGTCTATTTCCGTTCCATCCACCTGGGCAACGTACTCGTGATGCCAAATGAAGCATTAGGCCTCATCGATGTAGCGGATATGAAAGTGGGACGCCACCCGCTCAGCCTGAGCATGCGTCAACGCAACCTGAAGCACATGCGTCGCTACGAAAGGGATGAACACTGGCTTTTCGGGTTATACAGGGACGCGTTGAGCGAAGGCTACGGCCAGTACGCCCCTCGCTTCGTTCAGGCGCTTTTGCTGAGGCCGGACTGATTAGACGTAGCGTTGGTGCGCCGTTCTGCGTACTCGATAAACGCATCCAACCGCTCGCAGCAAAGCAACGTACTGACCTGACGGATCTCGCCCTCCGGCCAATCCCACCATTTCGCAGCTAAAAGTGCCTCTCTGATCGACTCAGAAAAACGCCAGCGGATATGTCGTGCAGGGTTGCCGGCTACGATCGAGTATGGCGCAACATCACGGGTGACCACAGCGCCAGCGGCGACCACCGCGCCATCCCCCACAGTGACGCCGGAAAGAATCACCGCGCCGGTACATAGCCACACGTCATTACCGATAACAACATCGCCACGGCTGAATGCATAACCGGGAATCTCCGCCGCCTCATCAATCATTGCGGGGAACGGGTAGGTCGTGACCCACTCCGTGCGGTGATGACCACCCAGAAAAATCTCGACCTGCTCGGCGATAGAAGTGTAAGCGCCGACACGCAGCGTAGCCCCCTCGTTCCAGTCATGAACGATTGGCAAACCATAACTGCCGACACCTATCGAATAGTGGGGATAGCGCAGCAGGAACCGTGCCTGACCGCGATACAGCTTCGGCAACTTACGGATCGCTCTCTTGGCCCGACGCTCTCTAAATCTTGCCCAGAAGCTCATGGTCAATTTTTCTCCAAGGGCGAGAAAAGCAGACGCCCCAAGCCACGCCAGGTCTTCTTGTTCCAGCTACGAAACGGAATCTGCCTGAGCAACTGCTTCGCGTAATCACGATCTCGATTGGAGCACTTGAGGAACATCGAACTGAGAAAGCGTGTGCGGACAAATTCGTACTGTGGGTGATCTTTGAACAAGGCATAGGTACGCAGAATGCTTTCCACCATGAACGGCGTATTCTTGGACGAGTTGCTGTCATGCTTGCGGTATTGAGCTAGCACCTCGCCAAGGCAGTCGATGTAGTAGCCGGCATGGGTTATCTTGAGTTCGATGAGCAGATCCTCCAGTCGAATCTGCGGATCGAAACCACCCACCTGCTCCAGCGCCTCTTTGCGAAATAGGAGAGTGGGTGCTGGGGGATAAGGCTTGCGCTCCATGAAAACGTCATCAAAATCCAGTCGACGGAACGCGATATCCCTTCGCTGACGAGGTTCGGGAAACAGCTGGCCATCGGAATCGATCAATTCGATGTTACCGGCGCAGATTCCCACCTCAGGCTTGTCCTGCATGTACGCGACCTGCTTGGCGATTCGCTCGGGCACCATGATGTCATCCGAACCAAACGGAGCAATCAAGCTACCTTTGGCGCGCGCAATCGCCTCGTTGAGCGTGTGCGTCAGGCCTTTGTTCTGCTGAACACGCAGCTCGAATCCATGCTCACGCTGCAACTGCTCTATTCGCGCCACACTGTCATCCGTGGAGCCGTCATCAACTACGAGCAACTCGATATGCGGATATGTCTGTTGCACGACACTGAGGATGCACTGTTCGATATAGGGCGCATGGTTATATGAGGCAATGACAACCGTGACCAATGGCAGTTGCTCCGTCATGGCGTCACCTCGCACAACGCAGAGTCGATCAACTCCAGGTACTGCTGACGAAACACGTCAATGTCGTGCCGTTCCGTCAGATAACGGTAGGACTGCTCCCCCTTCATCTGGAGCTGCTCATCACTGAGAGAGAGGTACTCATCCAAGGCCCTGCTCAACCCCTCGACATCTGCCGGTGCGACAGCAATACCACCAGCCCCCTGGATCAATGGCAGCATGGCTGGGACATCGCTCGCGATCACCGGTAGACGCCCACTCATTCCTTCGAGCAGTGCTAAACCTAGGCCCTCTGCTAAAGAAGGCATGGCCCATATGTCGAATGCGCGCACATAGCGCAGGGCGTTTTCGCGGAAACCAAGCAGATGCACACGCCCTTGCAAACCGAGAAGCTCTACCTCCCGCAGCAAGCGGTCGTGCTCGCGCCCCGCGCCAATGATTGCCAACTGCGCATCCGGATGCGCCCCTGCAATCTGCGCAAAAGCACGGATCAGGTGAATATGCCCCTTTACCGGGACCAATCGCCCCAACGCTCCAACAAGCCGTACATGTGGCTCGAGCCCTAACTGGGAGCGCGCCTCATCACGCGAAAGCTGCAGGCCTTCGGCCTGCACAATATCAATGGCATTGGTTATCGCGACAGTATTGCGCTCGGTGAAGCCGCATCGGCAATCGAGGAGATATTGCCTAACCGCAGGTGAAACCCCCACGAAACGCCAGGCGGGACTGACCAATCGAGCAGTCTGCTGACGACGATAGGCTCGATCGTATTCGCCGAAGCCATGAGCAATTCCGATGCACAAAGGAATCTTCAACCAGCGATTGAGCATCAGCATCATGTTCACAGGCTTGAAGCGATTGCAGATCACTACATCGAAGCGCTCACTTCGGCAGTATCGGAACAGCTGCCACATGGCGCGAATCCGCATACCCTTGAGTTGGGCGTCGGAAAACTCGAAATAGATCGAGCGCTCGGCCCGACTCTCAGGCTGATCACCGGTCGGACGCCCACGGAGAAACGCATTGACCGTTTCGAAACGCGCAGGAGGCAGGGCGCGAAATATCTGCTCTCCTAAATCGGCAAAATCGTGCGCCTTGATGTTGTAGTCCGGATGCAACTGCAAGACTTTGATACGCCGCGCCATATTCACTCCCACTGCGAAAATCCTTCTTCATCTACCACCCAGGCACGCTTACCTGCCAATGCCTGCATCGCCTCCTGCGTGGGAGCCGTCTTGTTCGACCACTCTCCTCGTTTCCATATGGCGAAGTGAAAGTATGGAAACTGCCGATCACCGTCCTGATCGTTAGTCAGGCAGCCGTCACGCCAGAACCACCTATGAGGAAAATGAAAGCCGCCATCAATCCATGGAATACAACCGCTTGGGGTACTGAATGCTTCAATGAACTCACTACGCCGACGCAATGGATTGAACCGCCCTACCAAATTGAAAAGCGGCTTTGGGAAATTCTTCCGCCACAGGAACAAACGACTGAATGCTCCTTCATCGAGTGCATGATGCTCCTGATCCCCCAGACGCTCCTGCCAGTGCGGCATGCGCATGAACAGCTGACGCATCACGTCCGTATTGCGTATCAGGCAAAGATGCCCAGATACACGCCTGGCATGTGTGGAAAAGAGGTCGTAACGTGCAAGCCGCTCATCGGTGAAGTACCGGCGTAAACGCCCGTAAATCAAGTCGAGGTCACCGAACGCCCAAAAATCGTACCCCCGCAATTGCTCTTGATGAATAAAGCCAAGAGCGGGCTTGAGGTCACAAAGCTTGTAGGGATTAACCGGTGAGAACGATATACCGAGACGATCCGAAACCAACGAGCAATAGTCAGCGTACGTCACGGGCTCAACGCGAACGTTGGCCGGCAGACCCTCCGGCTCGCCACAGTCACTAAAAAGCAACCAGTCTATATCTGGATTGGTTCTGCAGCTTTCAAGAAACAGAGGCATCCAGAACGGCCAGCGCCCAAAATACGGAATGATGAAACAAATACTAGGGGCCACAGTCACGATCCCGGAATTCAAATAAAACGCGGCAAATTATTGGGACAACCAACCGAGCGTCCAGAAGCGCTCACGTGCTGCCTGATCACTAAAGCACAAACTCAACCTATCCGCTGATGACTGCGTGTCTATCAGACCCTCGGCACATTCACGCAAGCCAGTTGCCAGTGTGGAGGGTTGAGCAAAAGCAACCAGCAAGCCACTCCCCTTCACCACCTCACGACCGCCACCACAATCACTACATATGACTGGCACTCCTGCGGCCATCGCCTCCAGCAACACCATGCCGAACGGCTCATGATCGGAGGTCAACGCAAATACATCGAAAGCCTTGAAATAGCGCCGCCCATTCACCACCTGGCCAAGAAAGCGCACGGACTCGCTGACGCCCAGCTCCAACGCCAGTTCCTTGAGCTGCGCCTCTAGGCGACCACTACCCATGACCACCAGCAGGCTTCCCGCCGGCAGTTGTGGCAACGCCTGAGCGAAACCACGAATCAGCGTGGCCTGATCCTTGTCCGGATGCAGACGCCCAACGTTACCAACTACCCAAGCGTCCTGCGGCAGGCCCAAATGCTCGCGGGCCTGCTCGCGAGAAACTTGCTCGGCCTGCACCGCCTCGACGTCGATGCGGTTGTACAGCGTTTCGATGCGTTCGACGGGCCAACCAGGCAGACAGGCGCGCATGTCGTCGCGCACGGCGTTGGACACGCCGAGCAAACTCAGACGTTTACGGAAGAAGTTGGCGAACAGTTGCCGAGAACGGCGCTTGTAGTCGCCAAAGGCATGATGCACGCCGATCACCGGCAAGTTGCTGCCCAGCAGGGCCACGTAGATCGGCTTGAAGCGGTGCGCAATGCACAAGGCAAAGTCGCGCGAGGCGGCAATCCTGCGGAAATCACGGATCGCCCCCAGCTTGAGGCCACGCACCTGAGCGCTGGAATAGTTGAGAAAGATCACCTCGTCGGAAGCCGAGCCTTGCTCGACCTCCTCCGACGGCTTACCGGTCAGGTAGACCGTACACACCTTGTAGGGCGTGTCCCTGAACAGCACGGCGTACTGCCGTGCACAATCAAGAAAGGGGCCGTCATAGCCATGGCAGAACTGCAGAACCCAGCGCTGCGCCTGGCCAGAGGCATGCTCAGACGCTGTCATACCAATCCTTGCCATCCTTGACCACGAGCACATCTTCCATGATGAGGTACTGCAGGTCCGAGCCGTAGAACATGTTCAGCGCGTCGGTCGGCGAGCAGATCATCGGCTCGCCACGACGATTGAGCGAGGTGTTCAGCGACACGCCATTGCCGGTGAGCTTTTCCAGTTCCAGCATCAGGTCATACCAGCGCGGATTGAAACGACGCTCAAGCACCTGGGCACGCGAGGTACCGTCCTCGTGCACCACTTCACTCACACGCTCCTTCCATTCGTCGTTCACCTCGAAGGTGAAGGTCATGAACGGGCTCGGGTGATCCACCTTGAGCATCTTCGCTGCCACGGTGTCGAGCATGGACGGGCAGAAGGGTCTCCAGCGCTCGCGGAACTTGATCTGCTCGTTGATGCGGTCGGCCACGCCCGGAATACTCGGGCAGCCGATGATCGAGCGGCCACCCAAGGCGCGCGGGCCGAACTCCATGCGGCCCTGGAACCAGGCTACCGGGTTGCCGTCGACCATGATTTTTGCGATGCGCTCAGCCGTGTTGTCGATACGTTTGAACACCGGCTGGTTCGGGTGCTTGGCGCAGGCAGCGATGACGTCTTCGTTGCTGTACGAAGGGCCGAGGTAGACGTGCTCCATCTTCTCCACCGGCACGCCACGCTGGTGCGAAACGTAGGCGGCAGCGCCGACAGCAGTGCCCGCGTCACCGGAGGCAGGCTGGACGAACAGCTCCTTGACGTCATCGCGGGCGATGATCTTCTGGTTCAGTTTGACGTTCAACGCGCAGCCACCGGCGAAGGCGATCTTGCCGGTCTCCCGCAGGATGTCGCCCAGGTAGTACTCCATCATCTGCAGCGCCAGCTTCTCGAACAGCGCCTGCATGCTGGCCGCGTAGTGGATGTACGGGTCGTCGGCGATATCGCCCTCGCGCTTCGGGCCGAGCCATTCAATCAGCTTGGGCGAAAAGTAATAGCCCTTGCCGTTTTCCTTGTAGCGACGGAAACCGATGACGTTGGCGTACTCGGTGTTGATGATCAGCTCGCCGTTCTCGAACTTGGCCAGACGCGAGAAATCGTACTTGGCGGCATCGCCATAGGGAGCCATGCCCATGACCTTGAACTCGCCATCGAGCATCTCGAAGCCCAGGTACTCGGTGATCGCACCATAGAGGCCGCCGAGCGAATCCGGATCGTAGAATTCCTTGATCTTGTGGATCTTGCCGTTCTCGCCATAGCCGAAGAAGGTGGTGGCGTACTCGCCCTTGCCGTCGATACCGAGGATCGCGGTCTTCTCCTTGAAGCCAGAGCAGTGGTAGGCGCTGGAGGCGTGCGCCAGGTGGTGCTCGACCGGCTCGATCTTGACCTTCTTCAGGTCAAAGCCGAGTTGCACCAGGCACCACTCGATACGCTTCTTGTAGCGTTTGTAACGGCGGTTACCGAACAGGATCGCATCGAGGGCACGATCCGGCGCGTAGGCGTAACGTTTGGCGTACTGCCAGCGGGCCTTCTCGAAGATGCTGATGGGAGCGAAGGGAATCGCCACCACGTCGACGTCGGACGGCTTGATCCCGGCTTGTTCCAGGCAGAACTTGGCCGATTCGTAGGGCATGCGGTTCTTCGCGTGCTTGTCGCGCACGAAGCGTTCCTCTTCCACCGCCGCGATCAGCTTGCCGTCGATGTACAGCGCGGCGGACGGATCGTGACTGAGGGCGCCAGACAGGCCGAGAATGGTCAGTGCCACAGGTTTGAGCCTCTAATTCGGGCAGGTGCCAGGCACCTGCGGTAAACGTTGGTCGAGCAACTGGCGCAGAGCAGAATCCGCCGGCCAGTTGCGCAGAAAACGAGCGCGATCGCGGGCATAGGCCCGGGCGAAGCTGCGCGTACTGCGGTGCTGACGCATGGAATCCAGGTCGATCAGCGACCAGGCGCCTTGCGCGTCATCCCAGAACAGGTTGTGTCCCTTGAAATCACCATGGCTGATGCGTTCGCGCAGCAGGGCGGAGAACAAACGATCCAGCGCTAGCAGCTCGGCTTCCGGGGGTGTTGCCTGCTCGTGTGCCTCAAAACGCGCGATTATATCCTGCTCACCACAATAGTCGGTAATCAGGTACGCACGTCCACGCAGCCAGCACCAACGCCGCTCGATCACGGCCAGTGGCGCTGGCGTGACGATACCCAGCAGTTGCAGGCGATTGCCTTCGCACCAGCTATGCCAGGCACGACTGGGGCGCCAGAAACGCTTGAACCAGTGTCGCAGGCTCTTAACGTTGTAACGCTTGACCACCAGTGGGCGGCCACCGCATTCGACCCGCACCACAGTGGCCGTGCCTCCGGTCTTGTAGATATGCCCGGCGTCGATCCATGCATCGAGATCAGCCAACAGCGGCTGCAGTGCTGGCTCGGCCTCACGACGCACCACGCGCAGACCGAAACCGCCGATACTCGCCGCGAACAGGCTGCAATCGCGTGCGATTTTCTTCAGGTAATCACGAAGACGCCAACGCCGCACCTTGGCTATTTCGGCCTGGAGTAACTCCAGCGGCAACGCATGCTCACCGTTGGCCAGCAGGTAGTGAATCAACAGCTCTTCGAGAAAGGGATCCAGCTCGGCCGGCAGTTGAGCGAAGAACACGCTGAGGTTTTCCAGCACGCGCGCGCGGGACAGCGGCTGGCCTGGCGTTTCGCAGCGCACGCCGCCGCCGTCGATCAGATACAGGCGACCTTCATGCCGCAGCAGGTTGTCCAGATGCAGGTCGGCCTGCCACAGGCCCTGAGCATGCATCTGCCCAATCGCACCCAGCGCCTCGGCCAATACCGTCTGCTGCGCATCGCTCAGCAACGGCTCGCGAGCCGCCTGGCGCCAGGCCTCCCAGAGGCTCTGCGCGCCGTCCAGATAGTCGAACAGCAGCCAGCCGCCCTGCCCGCCGATAAAACCCTGCGCCAACAATTCAGGCGTGACCAGTCCTTGCCGAGCCATCAGTTCGGCACCTTCCCGCTCACGCTGGAAATGCCGCTGCGCCTTGCTGCCTACCAGCAACTTGGCCAGTACCGGACGCCCCTGCCAGTGGGCCTGTGCGACATAACGCTGCCCAGGCAGCACACGCAGCACACGCTCCAGTAGCAGCGGCTCACCGTCGATCTGCAGCGTCAGCGGCAGCTCGGGGCTGCGCCCAACCTCGGCCAGTTCGCCCAAGCGCATCAGCGCACCTCCTTGTGACGCTGACGAGCGCCGAGCAGGTGCCACCAGGCGTCAACCTCGGTCACAGCGCCCAGGTAGGCTGTCAGTAATTCGCGGACTTCGGCTTCGCTCCAGACCCTGGCGCGGCGCAGCAGCGGCTCCAGATCCTTGATCCGATCACGCTGCCCCAGCAGCAGCGGCCGGGTCTTCTCCAGATCGATCAACTGCGCTTCGACACCAGCGCCCTGTTCACGCAGGAAGATATGCTTGGGGTAGAAACAACCGTGCATCTGCCCGGCCTGATGCAGACGTCGCGCCAGCTCGCCACAGGCGCGCAGGATCGCCCCGCGATGCAGAACATCGAGCTCGTGCCAGCACGGCAGCCAACTATCCAGATCCCGCCAGCCGTCCAATGCACGGGTCAGTAGAACGGCACGCCGCTCGCCCGGAACTCGGCGCTCAGCAAAGAAAGCAGCCTGCAGGGCCGGTATGTTCAGCTCGGCATAACGGCGAATATTGCGAAACTCGCGGGCGAAGGTCGGCTCACCGAAGGGGTGCAGTAGGCTGCGCGTCAGGTGATTACTCTGCCGCTTCAGGTAGAAGGCCCGCTCGTCCAATTCCAGGCGATAGACACTGCTCCAACCGCCTCGCTCGGTGTTGGGCTCGTCCACTGCCTCCAACTTCAATGCCCACAGAGCCTCGAAACTGGCCAACCCATGACGCTCAAGCAGGGCTCGGTCTTCTGCCGCGATAAAATCGCTCATTCCCGCCCCTCGAAGAATTTCAGGATTTCCAACACCTGCAATCTATCGCCATCATTCAAACGATCATGTCCGCAATACTGCAAATAGAAACGCAGACGCTGAGTCCTCGACAACACACGCTTGGCCACCTTGTCGAGGCAGGCCAGATCCTTGATGATGCGATAGCGCAGCAGTGCCCCCCACCAGAAACTACCCGTAGGGCAGTCAATGAAGAACAGCTCGGCGTTGTCGTTGACCAACAGGTTGCGCCACTTCAGATCGTTGTGAGTGAAGCGGTGGTCATGCAGCGTACGGGTATAACTTGCCAGTTGCCGACTGATGTTCGACACCCAGCAGGGGTCCCGCAAACGCGGATCACCCTGATTGGCCATCTCAGCCATATCTCGCGTATTTTCCAACTCACGCGTAACCAATGCCCCGCGCACGAAAGCACCTGCCCGACGTTCCAGGCCATGGGCGACGATCTGTGCAGTGGGGATGCCCCACTTGGCGAACAACTTGAGGTTCTGCCACTCGGCCTTGACCCGGGGACGCCCCAGGTAGCGACGCAGCCCCTTGCCTGCCCCCCAATAGCGCTTAACGTAGTAATGCACACCTTCGCGCTCGATACGGACCACCTCCGACAGCGGATCCTTGGTCAGCCGCTCGCCCTTTATCGCGAAAACAGCCTCAAGCGACCCAAAATCTTCGGCCAGCGCCTGATATTCAGAAGCAAGACTCCAGCTAGCCATCAGAGCGCATCTCCATAACGCTGCTTACGCTCATACAGTTTCGCTGCCTTGCGCTCCAGCCAGGTCAGCAGGCTCGCCTCCTCGCGCAGCACTTGGCGCAGCGGACGCTGGAAGTAGGTGCACAGAAAGCGCAACTTGTCACGTTGGGTCAGGCCAATATCCAGCGCCGAAAAATACAGCGCGGCCAGATCCTTGTCGCGCCAGCGCCGTGGCGTGGCGCTACGTACCTGGGCGCGGTGCAGGTCGATCACCGACAGGCGCAAATCATTGGCCTGGATCGGCCGGTCGGTATGCAGCAGGAAGTGGCAGATATAGCAGTCGCGGTGATTGACTCCGGCGCGGTGCATGTCACCGGTCATCCGCGCGACTCGCTCGATCAGCGCCCACTTGAGCGCCGGTTTGGGAGGTTGCTGCGCCCAGTTGAGGCTGAGTTGTTCCAGATCGACGGTAGGAGCCAGCTCTTCGGTGACGATGAACGAGTGCTGGCTCGCCGGGTTACTGCCGCGCTCGCCGTAGGCAACAGCGGTCATGGTTGGCACCCCAGCTTCGGTCAGACGCTGGATCGCCAGCCACTCCTGCGCGGCACCCAACACCGGTGCCTTGGCCGTGAGCAGGTTCTTGACGATCTCGCCCCAACCGATGCCACGGTGGATCTTGACGAAATAGCCACGCCCATCGACTTCGGTGCGCAATGTGCGGCGGCCTTCCAACTCACGATATACCTGCCCCTGAAGCGCTTCGACGGCTTCGAAAGCATCGCGACCCGCCCACAGACTCTTGAAGGGTTCGGCAAGAATCAGCTTCACGCGCGTCTCTCCGCGAGGATCACATCAGCGGCCTTCTTCGGCATCGAGTACAGGTCAGCGCTGTCGGCATAGGCCAGGCCATTACGCCCCCAGAAGCCGCGCTGCTTCGGATCGGCCAGCATGTCGGCCAAGGTACGATTGAGCTGTTCCTGCTCGAAGGGGCTGGGCAGCACGCGGCCGCAGTCGGCCTCGGCGATGTAATGCGCGTAGCCGCAGACATCGGTGACCAGCACCGGCAGGCCGGACACCAGAGCCTCCAGCAGCACGGTGCCGGTGTTCTCGTTGTAGGCCGGATGGATCAGCAGGTCAGCGCCGAGCAGAAAACGCGGGATGTCGCTGCGGCCCTTGAGGATCTGCACCTGATCGGACAAACCCAGCGCCTTGATCTGCAGCAGGAAGGGCTTGGGATCGTCCTGGCCGATGGCGATCAGCCGCGCACGCTTACGCAACTCACGCGGCAACGAGGCCAGTGCCTTGAGGCTGCGATCCAGACCCTTGGTCTTGAAACCGGAGCCGATCTGCACCAGCAGCAGGTCGTCGTCAGCCAGCTTGAACTCACGGCGGAACTCGGCACGGATGTCGGCGGCATTGGCCGGCGCGCGGCGATCCTGGGCGATGCCGGGCGGCAACAAGTGGAAGCGCTGCAGCGGGGTCTTGTAGTGCTTGATGAACAGCGGCTGCTGCACTTCGGAGATCATCAGAATCTCGGTCTTCGACTCCGGCGCGAACACCGCGCGCTCGTACTCGGCGAAGTGCTTGTAGCGCCCCCAGCGACGATAGATCGGGTTACGCAGGGTCTGCGCCTTGTCCTCGAAACAGCCGTCGGCAGCGTAATAAACATCCAGGCCCGGCATCTTGTTGAAACCTATCACCCGATCGACCGGGTCGCGCTTCAGGTCAGCCTGCAGCCAGGCGCTGAATTTCTCGTTGCGGCAATGATTGAACAGCGCACGCACCGGTGCCACGCGCACATCGAAGCCGCCGGGGTTTTCCCCTTCCCAGATCGGTGTATAGACGCGAATGGCGTGGCCACGCGCCTGGCATTCCAGGGCGATGCGCATGAAATCGCGCTGCAGCCCACCGAAGGGGAAGTATTTGTAGAGAACGAAGGCCAGTTGCATAGCCGCTCCTTAAAAGGTGCCGGGAGGCGCGAGCAGCAGCGCCTCCAGTTCCAGGCCGACACGCTCGGCGCCGAGGCCATCGAAGCAAGGCTTGTCACGGTCACCGCTGCCGGCGCCCGGGCCACTGGCACACAGGTGAATCTGGCTACGACCGTAGGCGCCCACCTTGCCGGGCAACGTCGGGCCATACAGCGAAATATTGGGTACATCTAGCGCAGCGGCCAGGTGGCCTAGGCCGGTGTCGACAGAGACGCAGGCGCTGGCACCGGCAATCACCTTGGCCACGCCGGCCAGGTTCAGCTTCGGCAGCACGGCGGCATGCGTGAGGCCGGCGGCGATGCGTTCGGCACGCGCCTTCTCGGTCTCGTTGCCCCAGGGCAGGCGCACGGCCCAGCCCAGCTCGTCCATGCGCTCGGCCAGCGCACGCCAATCGGCTTCCGGCCAGTGCTTGCTGGCCCAGGTGGTGCCATGCAGGAACACCAAGTACGGCTGCGCTGCGGCATCCATCATCGCCGCACGGTTAAGACCGTAGTCACCGGTGCCGGACGGCAGCGTGTAACCGAGCGCCTTGGCGAACAACTGGCGCACACGCTCCAGCGCATGTTGATCCTTGGCCACCGCGTAGCGGCGGTCGTAGAAACGACTGGCCAGGGGCTCACGTGCCGAGTCACGATCGAGCCCGGCCACCGGCGCCGACACATAACGCGTCAGCCAGGCACTCTTGAGCAGGCCCTGGGCATCGATCACCAGATCGTAGCGGGTGTCGCGCAGGCGCTGCTTGAAACGCGCCCACTCACCGCTCTTCCAGGTGCGCAGCGGATGCTTGCGCCAACGGCGAATGGCCACCGGAATCACCTGGGACACTGTCGGATGCCAGGCGGGAATCTCGGCAAAGCCTTCTTCCACCACCCAGTCGAAGCGGATGCCGGGAATGGCGCGAGCCGCGTCGGTCAACGCCGGCAGGGTATGCACCACGTCGCCCAGCGATGAGGTCTTGATGATCAGAACCCGCAAATCAGTCGCCCTCGACCAGGGTCAAGGTTTCGCCGACCAGCCGATCCAGCGCCTCGATCACCGGGCGCGGCTTGAGTTCACGCAGGCAGTTGTAGTGACCAAAACGACAGGTTCGATCAAAGCAGGGGCTGCACTCCAACCCCAGGCGAACGATCTCGACGCGATCGGCCAGCGGCGGGGTGAAACCTGGCGAGGTGGAGCCATAGACCGCCACCAGCGGGCGGTTCAGCGCCGCCGCTACATGCATCAGTCCGGAATCGTTGGACACCACGGCAGTGGCCGCCGACATCAGGTCGATGGCCTCGGCCAGGCTGGTCTGCCCGGACAGGTTGCTGACTTCCTCACGCAGCCCCGGAATCAGGCGCATGCGAATGTCTTCGCCACCGGCATGATCGTTCTTCGAGCCGAACAGCCAGACCTGCCAACCCTCGCGGATCTTGATCTCGGCCACCTTGGCGTAATGCTCGGCCGGCCAGCGCTTGGCCTCACCGAACTCCGCACCTGGGCACAGCGCCAGTACCGGACGATCCAGCTGCAGACCGAACTTGCTAAGGGCCGCTGCACGGCTGGACTCATCGATCTGCAAACGCGGCTGTGGATAAGGTTGCGGCAACGCAGCACCTGGCTCATAGGCCAGCGCCATGAAGCGCTCGATCATCAACGGATAGCGGTCTTTATCCAGCGTGCGGATATCGTTGAGCAGACCATAACGCATCTCGCCCTTCCAGCCGGTGCGCTTGGAGATGCCGGCGAACCAGGGCACCAAGGCGGACTTGAGCGAGTTAGGCAACAGGATCGCCTGGTCGTACTGACCGACCAGGGACTTGCCTATGCGCCGACGCGTGGCCAGGTCGAGCACGCCGTGGCCCAGCGGCAGGCTCAGCGCGGCGCGCACCTCGGGCATACGCTCGAGGATCGGCCGGCTCCAGTCCGGCGCCAGCACGTCGATCTCGCACTCGGGGTGACGCTGTTTCAGACACTGGAACAGCGTCTGCGCCATCACCATGTCGCCTACCCAGCTAGGCCCAACGATAAGTATCTTCATATTCTTTCCAGAAACGACCGGGGAGGCTTTCGCCTCCCCGTCGAGCCTTCGAGCAATCGCTTATTTGACCAGCGTACGCCATTCGGCGTGGCCACTGGTCTTGCCGGTGACCAGATCGAAGTAGGCTTTCTGCAGCTTCTCGGTGACCGGACCACGGCGACCAGCGCCGATCTTGCGACCATCCACTTCGCGGATCGGCGTGACTTCAGCGGCAGTACCGGTGAAGAACGCCTCGTCGGCGATGTACACCTCATCGCGAGTGATGCGCTTCTCGACCACCTTGATGCCATGCTCTTCAGCCAGGGTCAGGATGGTGCTGCGGGTGATGCCGTTGAGGCAGGAGGTCACTTCCGGGGTGTACACCACGCCGTCCTTGACCAGGAAGATGTTCTCGCCCGAGCCTTCGGCCACGTAGCCTTCCGGATCCAGCAGCATTGCTTCGTCGGCGCCACCGGAGATGGCTTCCTGCAGGGCCAGCATCGAGTTGATGTAGTTGCCGTTGGCCTTGGCGCGGGTCATGGCGATGTTGACGTGGTGGCGGGTGTAGGAGCTGGTGCGCACCTTGATGCCGGCCTCCAGCGCTTCCTCGCCCATGTACGCACCCCAATGCCAGGCGGCGACGATCACATGCACCTTCAGGCCAGCGGCGCGCAGGCCCATGCCTTCGCTGCCGAAGAACACCATCGGGCGCAGGTAGGCGCTTTCCAGGCCATTCTCTCGCACGGCGGCGCGCTGTGCTTCGTTGATCTCTTCCTTGGTGAAAGGAATCTGCATGTTGAAGATGTGCGCGGAGTCGAACAGACGGTCGGTGTGCGCCTGCAGGCGGAAGATCGCAGTGCCGTCCGGGGTGTTGTAGGCACGTACGCCTTCGAACACGCCCATGCCGTAGTGCAGGGTGTGGGTCAGCACATGGGTGTTGGCTTCGCGCCACGGCACCAGTTTGCCGTCGTACCAGATCACGCCATCACGGTCGGACATCGACATCTTGCCTGCTCCTCAAATTCGCTTCACAGTTCGAACAATTAGGTGGGGCCGCAGCCCCCGTCATTCAACTCAGCCCCAGCTCACGCCACAGGCGCATCACGGCGCGGCGCTCATCCTGAAACTGATCTCCCGGCACCACCCCAGGCTGCTTCTGCAGCGCCTGGCGATGAGCGGCCGAGCGATAGATCTTGTAGACCTCGCGCAGCAAGGCGGCATCCTCGGCGCCCATCAAACCCACCCGTTCCAGACCTTCCAGAATGCGAATGTTATCGGTGAACTCGAGTAGCTGCGGGTGTTGCCACGACCAGGCCAGAGCCGCGTATTGCACCATAAATTCGATATCGACGATACCACCGGCGTCCTGCTTCAGATCGAAGGAGGACGTGGCCTCGAAGGCATTCGGCGCCGTACCGGCCGCGGTATTTTTGTTGCCAAGGTTGTCACGCATCTTCGCGCGCATCTCGCTGACCTCGACACGCAGCGCCTCGATATCACGCTGGCGACCGAGCACCTCGGCGCGCACGCGAGCGAATTCGCCGGCCAGGCGCGAACAGCCCACCAGCACCCGCGCACGCACCAGTGCTTGATGTTCCCAGGTCCAGGCCTCGGTTTCCTGATAGCGCTTGAAGGCGCCCAGCGAGCTGACCAGCAGCCCGGCTGCGCCCGATGGTCGCAGGCGCATATCGACCTCATACAACGCACCAGAGGTGGTCTGGGTGGTCAACAAATGAATAATGCGCTGCCCCAGACGGGTGAAGAACTGCGCACCATCGATGGGCTTGGCGCCATCCGTTTCGGCCTGCGGGTCACCGTCATGGATGAACACCAGATCCAGGTCCGAGCCATGGCCGAACTCCAGGCCGCCTACCTTGCCGTAACCGACGATGATGAAATCCGGATCGCACGGCGTGCCGTCGGCACGATACGGCCGGCCGTGACGCTGCACCGTATGCTGCCAGGCCAGCGCCAGCACCTGATCGAGAATCGCCTCGGCCAGCCAGGTCAGGTAGTCCGATACCTTCATTAAGGGCAGCGTGCCGGCAATTTCCGACGCGGCCACGCGCAGGCTGTGGGCCAGCTTGAAGTGGCGCAACGCCTCCATCTGCTGCTCCAGGTCTTCCTCGGGAATACGGATCAGCCGCTCGCGCAGCTCGGCCGCCAGTTCCGGCGCCAGCGGCGGCGAATATAGCCGCCCTTCGTTGAGCAGCTCGTCGAGCAACAGCGGGTAGCGGGCAATCTGCTCGGCGATCCACGGGCTACCTGCGCAAAGGCTGATCAGCCGCTCCAGCGCCCCCGGGTTTTCGCTCAAAAGCACCAGGTAGGCCGAGCGCCGTGCGACCTTTTCCACCAGCGGCAGTACCCGCTCCAGCACCAGATCAGGCTTGTCGTGCTCAACGGTCTGCGCCAGCAGGCGCGGAATAAACGCATCCAGACGCTCACGCCCCAGGCGCTGCATGGCGCGCACCTGCGGGCCGTTGCGCAAATCGGCGAGCCGCCGACAAGCCGCCATTGCGTCGACAAAACCGGCCTCCAGCAGTTGCTGCGCGGCCGCCTCTTCGTCCAGCGCACCCTGCCACAGCGGTAGCCACTCAGCGCCGACGCTGGCCTCGCCAGCATCCGATTCGTCTTCGTCAGGGTCGGCGATCACCTGCTGGAAATGCCATTCGATGCGGCCACGCCAATGCATCAGGCGCTCATGAAAACTCGCCCAGTCGGCGAAACCCATGATCGCGGCGACTCGCGCCTGATCCTGCGGGTCGGCCGGCAGCATCTGCGTCTGCCGATCATCAATGCCCTGCAGGGCGTGCTCGGCATAACGGAGGAACTCGTAGCCTTCCTTCATCTCCGCGACCACCGCTGGCGGCAGGTAGCCCTGCCCCTCCAGCGTGGTGAGTACCTTGAGCAGCGGTCGCTGCTGCAGGCTGAGGTCGCGCCCGCCGTGAATCAACTGAAACGCCTGGGCGATGAACTCGATCTCGCGAATACCACCGGCGCCGAGCTTGATGTTCTCGCTCATACCCTTGCGCCGCACTTCCTGCTGAATCAGCAGCTTCATCGCGCGCAGCGCCTCGATGGCCGAGAAATCCAGATAGCGGCGGTAAACGAAAGGCCGCAGCATCTCAAGTAGCTCGGCACCCGCAGACTGATCACCACCAACCACGCGCGCCTTGATCATGGCGTAGCGCTCCCAGTCGCGGCCCTGATCCTGGTAGTACTGCTCCAGTGCATTGAAGCTGAACACCAGCGCCCCGCTAGATCCATACGGGCGCAAACGCATGTCGGTACGGAACACAAAACCGTCGACGGTGATCGCATCCAGCGCCTTGATCAGCCTCTGCCCCAAACGAATGAAGAATTCCTGATTATCCAGCGGACGCTTCACGCCTTCGGTCTCACCCCCTTCCGGGTAGCCGAAGATCAGATCGATATCAGAGGAAAGATTCAGCTCGTGCGCGCCCAGCTTGCCCATGCCAAGGATGACCATGTGCTGCGGCTGGCCGCTGCGCCGCCCTACGGGCGTACCGAACTGCGTGCAATGGCGCGGGTACAGCCAGTGATAGGCCAGATCGATGCAGGCATCGGCAAGATCGGACAAGTCGCGGCAGGTTTCACCGAGCGCCGCCTGGCGACTGAAGTCGCGCCAGATGATGCGCAGTTGCTGACGACTGCGAAAGCGTCGCAGACAGCGCCCGAGGGCGTCCTCATCGGCGCATTCATTCAATTGCACTTCCAGTTGCTGGCGCAACTCGCCCGGCGCCAGGCTACGCTCCAGCTCACCAGATTCCGCCAGCGCGACGAACATCTGCGGATCACGCTGCGCCTGTTCGGCGACGAAATCGCTCAGCGCCGAAACCTGCCGCCAGGCATCGCGGCGCTGTTGCGGCCAGCCCGCAACACGCTCAGCCAGCGCTTCGTGCTCGACCAAGGCGGTTTGCAGTGACTGCTCGGCACGTTCGGCCAGGGGAACAAGGGAAGGGGGCAACTCGACCAGCAACGGCAGGCTCATGGTCTATCCTTTTGGCGGACTGCCGGACGCACGGTGCAATCGCCCGCAGCCCCGCTCCAGCGGGGCACGCGCGGCCGGCGGTGCCGCGGATTGTAGTTTTACTACGAAAGAATTGTATCCAGAGGGCTGAATCCGTCGTCGAAATGTAGTAAAACTACACGCGGCCGGTCCTACCCCCGGTAAATCCAAGAATTTCAACTCGCCCGCCCAAAAAGCCGGTGAGACCCAACTGGCATCCGATTCTGGAAGCCTTTCCGCCCTGGAGCAAGCCATGCAAGACCTCGATCCGATCGAAACCCAGGAATGGCTGGACGCCCTTGAATCCGTCCTCGACCGTGAGGGTGAAGACCGAGCCCATTACCTGATGACCCGTCTGGGCGAGTTGGCCACCCGCAGCGGTGCGCAACTGCCCTACGCGATCACCACGCCTTACCGCAACAGCATCCCGGTAACCCATGAAGCTCGCATGCCCGGCGACCTGTTCATGGAGCGCCGTATCCGCTCGCTGGTGCGCTGGAACGCCCTGGCCATGGTGATGCGCACCAACCTGGACGACCCGGATCTGGGCGGCCACATCTCCAGCTTCGCCTCTTCCGCGACGCTGTATGACATCGGTTTCAACTACTTCTTCCAGGCCCCGACCGAAGAACACGGCGGCGACCTGGTGTTCTATCAGGGCCACGCCAGCCCTGGCGTCTACGCCCGCGCCTTCATGGAAGGTCGCATCAGCGAAGACCAGATGAAGAACTTCCGCCGCGAAGTGGATGGCAAAGGTCTGTCGTCCTACCCGCACCCCTGGCTGATGCCGGACTTCTGGCAGTTCCCCACCGTTTCCATGGGTCTGGGCCCGATCCAGGCGATCTACCAGGCGCGCTTCATGAAGTACCTGGAAGCGCGCGGTTTCATCCCGGCCGGCAAGCAGAAGGTCTGGTGCTTCATGGGCGACGGCGAGTGCGACGAGCCAGAATCCCTCGGTGCTATCTCCCTGGCTGGCCGCGAGAAGCTGGACAACCTGATCTTCGTCATCAACTGCAACCTGCAGCGCCTCGACGGCCCGGTACGCGGTAACGGCAAGATAATCCAGGAACTCGAAGGCGTATTCCGCGGTGCCCAGTGGAACGTCAACAAGGTGGTCTGGGGTCGCTTCTGGGATCCGCTGTTCGCCAAGGACAAGGACGGCGCCCTGCAGCGTCGCATGGACGAAGTGGTCGACGGCGAATACCAGAACTACAAGGCCAAAGACGGCGCCTACGTTCGCGAAAACTTCTTCAACACCCCGGAGCTCAAGGAGATGGTCAAGGATCTCTCCGACGACGAGATCTGGAAGCTCAACCGTGGTGGCCACGACCCGTACAAGGTCTACGCGGCCTACCACCAGGCCGTGAACCACAGCGGCCAGCCGACCGTGATCCTGGCCAAGACCATCAAAGGCTACGGTACCGGCGCCGGTGAAGCGAAGAACACCGCGCACAACACCAAGAAGGTCGATGTCGACAGCCTGCGTCAGTTCCGCGACCGCTTCGATATCCCGGTCAAGGATGAAGAGCTGGAAAACCTGCCCTTCGTCAAGCCGGAGCCAGGCAGCCCCGAGTACAAGTACCTGCACGAGCGCCGCAACGCGCTGGGTGGTTTCGTACCGCAGCGTCGCCAGCAGAGCTTCAGCATCCCGACTCCGCCGCTGGATACCCTCAAGGCCATCCTCGATGGCTCGGGCGACCGCGAGATCTCCACCACCATGGCTTTCGTGCGCATCCTCGCGCAGCTGGTCAAGGACAAGGAACTCGGCCAGCGCATCGTCCCGATCATCCCCGACGAAGCCCGTACCTTCGGTATGGAAGGCATGTTCCGTCAGCTCGGCATCTACTCCTCGGTCGGCCAGCTGTATGAGCCGGTCGATAAAGACCAGGTGATGTTCTACAAAGAGGACAAGAAAGGTCAGATCCTCGAGGAAGGCATCAACGAAGCCGGCGCCATGAGCTCCTTCATCGCCGCAGGCACCTCGTATTCCTGCCACAACCAGCCGATGCTGCCGTTCTACATCTTCTACTCGATGTTCGGCTTCCAGCGTATCGGTGACCTGGCCTGGGCCGCTGGCGACAGCCGCACCCGTGGTTTCCTGATCGGCGGTACCGCCGGCCGCACCACCCTCAACGGTGAAGGCCTGCAGCACGAAGACGGTCACAGCCACATGCTGGCAGCGACCATCCCCAACTGCCGCACCTACGACCCGACCTACGGCTACGAACTCGCGGTGATCATCCGCGAAGGCATTCGCCAGATGGCCGAAGAGCAGCAGGACATCTTCTACTACATCACCGTGATGAACGAGTCGTACCAGCAGCCGGCCATGCCACAAGGCGTGGAAGACGGCATCATCAAGGGCATGTACCTGCTCGAGGAAGACAAGAAGGAAGCCGCGCACCACGTGCAACTGCTGGGTTCCGGCACCATCCTGCGTGAAGTCGTCGAGGCGGCGAAGATCCTGCGCGACGAGTTCAACATCGGCGCCGATGTGTGGAGCGTCACCAGCTTCAACGAACTGCGTCGCGACGGCCTGGCCGTGGAGCGCAGCAACCGCCTGCACCCGGGCCAGAAGCCCAAGCAGACCTACATCGAGCAGTGCCTGGGCGGCCGCAAGGGCCCGGTCATCGCATCGACCGACTACATGAAACTGTTCGCCGAGCAGGTTCGTCAGTGGGTTCCGAGCAAGGAGTACAAGGTTCTGGGCACCGACGGCTTCGGCCGCAGCGACAGCCGCAAGCAGCTGCGCCACTTCTTCGAAGTGGATCGCAACTGGGTCGTGCTGGCCGCTCTGGAAGCCCTGGTAGACCGTGGCGAGATCGAAGCCAAGGTGCTGGCTGACGCCATCGCCAAGTTCGGTATCGATGCCGACAAAGCCAACCCCCTGGACTGCTGAGGAGCGTAGCGATGAGTGAATTGATTCGCGTACCCGACCTCGGCGGTGAAGGCGAGGTGATTGAACTGCTGGTGAAGGTCGGCGACCGTGTCGAAGCCGACCAGAGCGTACTGACCCTGGAGTCCGACAAGGCCTCCATGGAAGTACCCTCGCCCAAAGCCGGCGTGATCAAGGAAATCAAGGTCAAGATCGGTGACCGCCTGAAAGAAGGCGACGAGCTGCTGGTCCTGGAAGTCGAAGGAGCCGCGGAAGCGGCGCCTGCGCCGAAAGCCGAAGCCGCACCTGCCGAAGCGCCGAAAGCAGCCGCTCCGGCGGCGGCTCCTGCCGCTGCCGCGACCAGCAGCGTGCAGGATGTGCACGTGCCGGATATCGGTACCGACGGCAAGGTCAAGGTCATCGAAGTCATGGTCAAGGTGGGTGACACCATCGAAGCCGACCAGTCGCTGATTACCCTGGAGTCCGACAAGGCCTCCATGGAAATCCCCTCGCCGGCTGCCGGCGTGGTGGAGGAAGTGCTGGTCAAACTGGACGCCGAAGTCGGCACCGGCGACCTGATCCTCAAACTGCGTACCGCCGGTGGTGCAACCGCCAGCGCTGCACCGGCTCAAGCGGCTGCACCCGCTGCTGCGCCATCCGCCGCACCTGCTCCTGCTGCCGCAGCCCCGGCTGCTGCTTCGGTGCAGGACGTGCACGTGCCCGATATCGGCACCGACGGCAAGGTCAAGGTCATCGAAGTCATGGTCAAGGCCGGTGACACCATCGAAGCCGACCAGTCGCTGATCACCCTCGAGTCCGACAAGGCCTCCATGGAAATCCCCTCGCCGGCTGCCGGCGTGGTGGAAGAAGTGCTGGTCAAGCTGGACGCCGAAGTCAGCACCGGTGATCTGATTCTCAAGCTCAAGGTAGCAGGTGCCGCGCCGGCGCAAGCCAGTCAGCAAGTGCACCGCGTACCGGAAGGTGCCGCACCGGAAGTGGCTGCTGAAGTACGCGCCATAGCCTCACTGTCGGCTGCGGCTGCCGAAGTCGCCAACGCGCCCAAGCGCGATGGTGCCAAGGTGCATGCCGGCCCTGCCGTGCGTCAGCTGGCCCGTGATTTCGGCGTGGAACTGGCGGATATCGCCGGCACCGGCCCGAAAGGTCGTATCCTCAAGGAAGACGTGCAGGTGTACGTCAAGGCGATGATGCACAAGGCCAAGGCCGCACCGCAGGCGACTGCAGCCGCTGCCACTGGCGGCGCCGGCATCCCGCCGATCCCGACCGTGGACTTCAGCAAGTTCGGCGAAATCGAAGAGGTGGCGATGACCCGCCTGATGCAGGTCGGCGCTGCCAACCTGCACCGCAGCTGGCTCAACGTGCCACACGTGACCCAGTTCGACTCAGCCGACATCACCGACCTGGAAGCCTTCCGCGTCGCGCAGAAGGCCGTGGCCGAGAAGGCTGGCGTCAAGCTGACCGTGCTGCCGCTGCTGCTCAAGGCCTGCGCTCACCTGCTCAAGGAACTGCCGGACTTCAACAGTTCGCTGGCCCCGAGCGGCAAGGCGATCATCCGCAAGAAGTACGTGCATGTCGGCTTCGCCGTCGATACGCCGGACGGCCTGCTGGTGCCGGTGATCAAGAACGTCGATCAGAAGAGTCTGCTGCAGCTTGCGGCTGAGGCAGCCGCTCTGGCGGAGAAAGCGCGCAGCAAGAAACTGTCGGCTGACGACATGCAGGGCGCTTGCTTCACCATCTCCAGTCTCGGCCACATTGGCGGCACCGGCTTCACGCCGATCGTCAATGCGCCGGAAGTGGCGATTCTCGGTGTCAGCAAAGCCACCATCCAGCCGGTCTGGGATGGCAAGGCCTTCCAGCCCAAGCTGATGCTGCCGCTGTCGCTGTCCTACGACCACCGGGTGATCAACGGCGCGGCCGCCGCACGCTTCACTCAGCGTCTATCGCAGCTGCTGGCCGATATCCGCACCATCCTGCTGTAAATCGTTTCGAGCACGCCACGCTCGCATCCTCAACCCCGTCTGCTTAGGCGGGGTTTTTTTTGCCTGTCTTCTGCCTGAAACGTCCGCTCACGACGAGGACACCGAGAGCTGCTGCGCGCTCTTGTTCAGCCCTTCTGCACGTTGCGAATCAGAAAGCTCAGCGCCTTGGCCAACTCTCCGGCGCCCTGGTGATCACGCACAATGCTCAGCAACGGGCTGCCGTCGGCCGGGTTGAACAACACGCAACGGATACCACCGGTCGGACATTCGTAGCGGATGAACGGATCGATACCGAATACCGGAACACGCTGATTGCGCACTGAGATGGCGGTGCCCTGTGCACTACGACTCTCCTCACGCAGAACAAGCTCACCGGCATTACCCACGTTGAAGCGGTACAGCAGATCCTGCCGTTGCGCCTGGCCAACCTGATAGCCAGCGCGCAGGGCGTAGGTTTCCAGCAATGCGTTGCTGTGCGCGAGCAACGCATTGCGCTCGTTATCGGCCAGATAAAGACGCTTGAGCCCGTCCAGATAAGCCGCCTGCTCGTCGCCCCGCAATATCGCCGCGTCCTCGGCGCCGGCAACCGCGGGTATGGCCGTAAAAAGTGCTCCGCCAAGCACCATGGCCATGAGTTTTCTTGTCAGTCTCGCTTGCATGATGCACCCTTGCCGAACGCTATAGTGAAGTAGGCCTGAGCCCTAGCCTCCGTCCACGCCAATGCGCCTTCTGACGCAGCGGCCTTGTACCGAGAACGGATGCCTCGCCTGGTCAGCATACTGGAAGCCCAACGCCCAATGAAAAGCCATCCCGATGCCAGCACACGCTCGGCAGCCGAGGTTGTGACGCAGTTGCCAGTGCCCTCGCGGCTCGGCATGTTGCGTTTCGAGCGCTTGAACGAGCCGAGCTGGGCCCTGCTGTTTCTCGACCCGGCCTGTGAACGCCGGCTGGGTATTAGTGCCAGCGATCTCTGCGCGCTGGTGGATGCCCCCTACGCCAGTCTGATGGAGCCCGAGGCGCGCTACCGTCTGCACGACGCCATCCAGCAGCAACTACTGCAAGGCCCGCATTATCTGGTGCGCTACACCCTGCACACACCGCACGGTGCGCTGACCCTGCTGGAGATGGGCGAACCCTTCAAACAGCGCAACCGCCAGTTGCTGCGCGGCTATCTGCTGGTAGTTGATGAAAGCCTCGACCATTACGCCCCTGCCGAACAGGAGCTGCACACGCAGAATCAGCAGCTGCGTAGCTCGCTGCAGCAATATCAGCGCACCCAGAACGACCATCTGCAGCATCTGGCGCGCTCGCATACCCAGCAGCAACTGATCGTGCGCCTGGCACGCCAACGCTATGTCTCCAGCGATCCGCGCCAGGAAGCCGCCGAACTCATCACCCAGGCGGCCTGCGAGGTTTACGGTGTGGCCCGGGCCGGAATCTGGCATCTGGGCGGCAATAGCCTCGATTCGGTGTCGCTGTACCGCCGCGACCTGAACCGACACGAGCAGCTGCCCTCGATCGATGCGCATCATTTCCCGCACTACCTGGAGGCCCTGCAAAGCGGCAGAGCGATCGACGCCCACGATGCCCAGCATGACCTGCGCACCCGCGAGCTGGCCCCCGGTTACCTGCAACCGCTGGGCATCACCTCGATGCTGGATGCCAGTATCCGCATCGAAGGTGAAGTGGTGGGCGTGCTCTGCCTCGAACATATCGGCCCCAAACGTTTCTGGCAGGCCGACGAGATTGCCTTCGCCGGCGAGTTGGCCGACCAGTTCGCCCAGGTGTTGGTCAATCAGGAGAAGCGCTCCGCCACCCACGCGCTGTATCTGTTCCAACGCGCCGTCGAGCAGAGCGCCAGCGCATTTCTTCTGGTCGACCGCGACGGCCGGGTGGAATACGTCAACCCCAGCTTCACCGCCATCACCCTCTACAGCAGCGACGAAGTCTGCGGTCACCGCCTGTCCGAGCTACCGGCCATGGCCAACCTTAGCGACCTGTTGTTCGACGCCCAGTCCAGCCTGGCCGAACACAGCAGCTGGCAAGGCGAATTCCGCAGTCGGCGCAAGAATCAGGAGCCGTACTGGGGCCATCTGTCGATCTCAAAGGTGTATGGCGACGATGGCGAACTGACCCACTACATCGGCATCTACGAAGACATTACCGAGGCCAAGCTGGCGCAGCAGCGCATCGAACGCCTGGCCTATACCGATAACCTGACCAACCTGGGCAATCGCCCGTCGTTCATCCGCAGCCTTGAAGAGCGCTTCGCCCGCAATGTTCAGTCGCTCGGACTGCTGCTGGTGGACATCGACAACTTCAAGCGGATCAACGACAGCCTCGGCCACCAGACCGGCGACAAGCTGCTCTCGGCCCTAGCTCGGCGCCTGCGCAACAGTCTTGGCGCCAAGGGCACCCTGGCACGCTTCGCCAGCAATGAATTCGCCATCCTGCTCGACGGTTGCGATCAGGACGCGGGCCTGCGTGTCGCTCATCAGGTACTGCAAACCCTGGATAAGCCGCTGTTCGTCGATAACCAGTTGATCAGCATCACCGGCTCTGTGGGCTTGGCCATCGCCCCGGAACACGGTGATGACCCGCAGACCCTGATGAAACACGCCGGTCTCGCCCTGCACAAAGCCAAGGCCAACGGTAAACATCAGGTGCAGTTGTTCACCGAAGCGCTGAACGCCGAGGCCAACTACAAGCTGTTCGTCGAGAACAACCTGCGCCGCGCGTTGACTCAGAACGAGCTGGAAGTCTTCTACCAACCCAAACTCTGCCTCAAGAGCGGGCAATTGCTGGGCATGGAGGCGCTGCTGCGCTGGCAGCATCCGGAGAAGGGCATGATCCGCCCGGATCAGTTCATCGGCGTTGCCGAGGAAACCGGCCTGATCATCCCCATCGGCAAGTGGGTGGTGCGCCAGGCCTGCCGCATGAGCAAGCAGATCGCCGCCATTGGCCTGGGTCAACTGCAGGTGGCGATCAATCTGTCGCCCAAACAGTTCTCCGACCCGGATCTGGTCGGCTCCATCGCCGCCATCCTGCATGAAGAACAGCTCGACCCCAGGCTGCTGGAACTGGAACTCACCGAAAGCCTGCTGCTGGAGGCCACCGACGACACCCGCCACCAACTGGGTCGTCTCAAGAGCCTGGGCCTGACCCTGGCCATGGACGACTTCGGCACGGGCTATTCGTCGCTCAGCTACCTGAAGAAATTCCCCATCGACGTGATCAAGATCGATCGCAGCTTCATCAAAGACATCCCGGACAACCAGGACGACATGGAGATCACCTCGGCGGTGATCGCCATGGCCCACAACCTCAAGCTCAAGGTCGTGGCCGAAGGCATCGAGACCGGCGCCCAGCTCGCTTTCCTGCGCCGCCAGCAATGCGACGTCGGCCAGGGCTACCTGTTCGACAAACCGATTTCCGGCCGCGAGCTGATCGTCAGCCTGCGCCGCTACCCCTGCCGACCACAGACCGACGCCAGTCGCCAGGCCGACCAACGGACGTAATACGCCGCGTTGCGCGTAGTCCATCATTGACCCATTTCGAGGAGACCGCCATGGTTCTGCGTTCCCAGATTCTCGTTAACAAGAATGTCCTGCCGACTGCCGAGCAGGCGCTGCCCGGTCGCGCCGAGCCGCTACCGGTGGCCGACACCCACTATGTCAACGGCAATCCGATCAAGGCGCCCTTCCCTGCCGGCCTGCAGCAGGCGGTATTCGGTCTGGGCTGTTTCTGGGGGGCAGAACGCCGCTTCTGGCAGCAGCCGGGCGTGTTCAGTACGGCGGTCGGCTATGCTGGCGGCCTCACGCCCAACCCCACCTACGAGGAGGTCTGCTCCGGCCTGACCGGACACACCGAAGTGGTGCTGGTCGTGTTCGACCCGCAGCAAACCAGCTTCGAAGCGCTGCTCAAGGTGTTCTGGGAAGTGCACAACCCGACCCAGGGCATGCGCCAGGGCAACGACCAAGGCACCCAGTACCGCTCGGCGATCTACTGCCAGGACGAGGCGCAACTGAGCGCTGCCAAAACCAGCCAAGCACGCTTCCAGGCCGAGCTGGACAAGGCCGGAATGGGCCACATCACCACGGAAATCGCCGAGGCGCCGACCTTCTATTACGCCGAGACCTATCATCAGCAATACCTGGCGAAGAATCCGGGCGGCTATTGCGGCCTTGGCGGAACAGGCGTATGTCTACCCCCTGAGTCTTGAGCGCGGGTAGCGGGTCGTGGAGCTGAGCAGCATTTCCAGTCAGGTATCGAGCCAGGCATCGGCGCAGATCTCCGCGCAGATGTCGCTTCTGCTGCTGCGCAAGACGCTGGAGCTGCAGGCAGCCAACATCACCGGGCTGGTGCAGTCGGCTGCACCGGCCAGCGCCCCCAGCAATCCGCCCAACCTGGGCAACAGCATCGACGTGATGGCCTGAACAACTGATACCGTCAGGCCATCAGCCGGACTAAACTGCGGGCAATTAGCCATCTTTCGACGAGCTCGGCATGCCCGCCACTCTGCCCACCATCACGCCTGATCAGCTCTGCGTCGGCCTCTACGTTCATCTGGACCTGAGCTGGTGGGAGCATGATTTCGCCTTCAGCAATTTCAAGATCAAGGACGAGGCACAGATTCGCGCCTTGCATGCCCTCAATCTGAAGCAACTGCGCTATGACCCGGCACGCAGCGACTGCCCGCCCCTGGAGCTCGTCGCAGACATACCGGCGCCCGCTCCCATCGCAGCGCTCGTCGACCCGCAAACCCAGGAGCGTCAGGAGCGCGCACAGAAGCTGCGCCACTTGCGCAGCCGTCTGGCCGAGGTGGACCGCCGCTTCATCGAAGCCAGCCAACGCATCAAGACGCTCAACCAGACCCTGCGCAGCCGCCCGGAAGATGCCATGCGGCAGGCCGGCGCCATCGTCGGCGAAATGGTCGAAACGCTGCTCGGGGCTCCTGGCGTCGTACTCCACAGCATCACCGGCAAGGCCGCCGAGGACAGCTACTTCCACGCCCTCAACGTCACCGTGCTGTCTCTGCTGCTCGGGCGCCAGCTCGGCCTCGACAGTGAGGCCTGCCACAGCATCGGGCTCGGCGCGCTGCTGCACGATATCGGCAAGCTGGAAGTGCCGAGCAAGGTGCTACTCAAGCCCGAGCCACTGACCCGCCCGGAGCAGCAATTGCTGCATATGCACACCGATTTCGGCCTGCGCATGGGGCAAAAGCTGATGCTCGATGACGAGGTGCTGCGCATCATTCATGAACATCACGAGCACTGTGACGGCAGCGGCTATCCGCGTGGCCTGCGCGAAGCAGCGATCGGCCGCCTGAGTCGCCTGGTGGCCATCACCAATCACTTCGACGGCCTGTGCAACCCGCTGGACCCACGCCAGGCGCTGAGTCCGCACGAGGCCCTGGCGCTGATGTTCAAGCAGCAGCGCGAGCACTTCGACGAAGTGATGCTCAAGGCCTTCGTTCGCGTGATGGGCATCTACCCGCCGGGCAGCCTGGTGCAACTGGACGATGAGCGTTATGCGCTGGTGCTGGGCATGAACCCGACTCAGGCACTGAAACCGACGCTGATCATTTACGACGCCGACATTCCCAAGCAGGAAGCATTGATCGTGGAACTCGCCCAGGAGCCGAAGCTCGCCATCGCCCGCAGCCTGCGCCCTTCGCAACTACCGCTGGAGGTGCTGGAATACCTCAGCCCGCGGCGCAACCTGAGCTACCACATCGAGCCCAATCACAAGCCGGGTTGAGCAGCCGTCAGCGACGACTTTGTCTCCAGGTTACAGCTGCGTAGCCGTAGGGTGCGCCATGCGCACCGCCCCGCTCGCTCAACCGGCCGACTTTTCCTCGATCAGCCAGTCCAGGCGCCAGCCGCCCTGGCTCTGGCCAAGTGCGCCTGCCAGCCAGGGCAGCAGCTGCTTGAGCTCATCTTCCAGCCCCCATGGCGGGTTGCTGATAACCAGACCTGAACCACTCAAGCGCGTGGCATCGTCCGGCGCGTGCACGTAAAGCTCGGCACGCAGCAGCTTGGGCGCGGCGCTCTTGCTCAGATCGCGATAGAAACGCGCCAATTGACGCTCATCCTTGATCGGGTACCAGATCGCGACGATGGCCTGGCGCATGCGCCCGTGCGCTTCGTTCAAGGCCTCGACACAGCGCTGCAGCTCGTCAGCCTTCTCGAACGGCGGATCGATCAGCAGCAGCACGCGTTTTTCGCGGGTCGGCATCAGCGCTCGAGGCACGTGCCAGCCTTCGCCCAGGTGCACAGCGACGCGGCGGTCGCCGCGCATGTTGTCCTTGAGCAGGCGGCCGTCCTCGGGATGTTTTTCGTTGAGTTGCAGGTGATCCTGCTCACGGCTAAGCAGCCTCGCCAGTTCGGGCGAGCCAGGGTAATAGCGCAGCTCGCCATCCAGGTTCATCGCCCGCACCACCTCCAGGTAGGCCTCCACCGCATCCGGTAACTGCGTGGCCTGCCAAAGACGACCGATGCCTTCCAGGTACTCGCCGGTGCGGCTGGCCTGATCACCTTGCAGATCGTAAAGGCCGAGTCCTGCGTGGCTGTCGAGGTAGGCGAAGGGTGCCTCTTTCTTCGACAGCAGGCCGATCAGGCGAGTCAGCACCAGGTGCTTGAGTACATCGGCGTGGTTGCCGGCATGGAAGGCGTGGCGGTAGTTCATGGATCAGTCCTCGAATCAGGCGCGCAGTTTAACAGGCCGCCGGCCACTCGCATCGTGGCTTGCTCCACTGCACCTTCACGGCCTAGTCTGCCCGCTCTTCCATGGACAGCGAGAACCCCGCCATGCCCCTGCAAAAGCTGCTCGGTAGCGAACTTCCCCTGATCCAGGCGCCGATGGCCGGTTCGCAGGATCATCGCCTGGCCGCCGCCGTGTGCCAGGCCGGCGGCCTCGGCTCGATTCCCTGCGCGATGCTCACGCCTGCCGTCCTGCGCCAGGAACTGCAGGCGATGCGCGAGCTGACCGAGCGGCCGTTCAACCTCAACTTCTTCAGCCATGTGCCGCCCGAGCCGGACGCGGCCCGCGAGGCTGGCTGGCGCGAAGCGCTGGCGCCCTACTATGACGAGCTGGGCGTGAACCCTGCGAGCATTGCCAGCGGGCCAGGCCGCCTGCCGTTCAACGATGAGGCGGCCGCACTGCTGGAGGAGTTCCGCCCTGCGGTGGTCAGCTTCCACTTCGGCCTGCCGAAGCCTGACCTGCTGGAGCGAGTACGCCGCAGCGGAGCGAAGATCCTCTCCAGCGCTACCACGCTGGACGAAGCGCTGTGGCTACAGGAACGGGGCGTCGATGCGGTGATCGCTCAGGGCCTGGAAGCTGGCGGCCATCGTGGGCATTTTCTTGATTTCGACCTTAGCCGCCAGCTCGGCACCTTCGCCCTGCTGCCGCAACTGGTCGATGCCCTGTCGTTGCCAGTGATAGCTGCCGGCGGCATCAGCGATGCACGAGGCGTGGCCGCGGCGATGGCACTAGGCGCAGCCGGCGTGCAGATCGGCAGCGCCTATCTGCTGTGCCCCGAGGCCAACACCAGCGCCATCCACCGCGCCGCCCTGCAGAGCCCGGCGGCGCGCCATACGGCGCTGACCAACCTGTTCAGCGGTCGCCCCGCGCGCGGTATCGTCAATCGCCTGATGCGCGAGCTGGGGCCGCTCAGTACTCAGGCGCCAGCGTTCCCACTGGCCACGGCCGCCATCGCTCCATTAAGGGCGACAGCCGAGGCGCAGGGCAACGGGGATTTTTCGCCGCTGTGGGCCGGGCAGAATATCGCCAACTTCCGGCCAATGCCGGCGGCCGAACTGACCCGCGAGCTGGCGCGAGGCTTCGCTAAAGGTTGAGTTTCGCGGCTGAAGCCGCTCCTACGGGACGGGTACTGGCGAGACGATGTAGCGCTTTATCACGGCCAATGATGATGCTGGGCAGTCAGGCGGCAGACTGCCTAGACTCGGACGATCATCTGGAGGCCCGTTCCATGTCCGAGACACTGCTCAGCTCACGCAACCTGGCGTTCGAACTCTATGAAGTGCTCGACGCCGAAGCCCTGACCCAGCGTCCGCGCTTCACCGATCACAACCGCGAGACCTTCGACGCGGCCATCAGCACCGCGCGCGGCATTGCCGAAGAGCTGTTCGCCCCGCACAACCGCAAGAACGACGAACACGAGCCGCAGTACGTCGACGGCGGCGCGGTGCTGATCCCCGAGATCGAGCCGGCGCTGCGTGCTTTTCATGAAGCGGGCTTCCTCAACGCCACCCGCGACTTCGAGCATGGCGGCATGCAGTTGCCCAACCTGCTGTCGCAGGCCTGCTTCGCGCATTTCCAGTCGGCCAATATCGCCACCAGCTCCTACTCGATGCTGACCATGGGCGTGGCCAACCTGATCGAGGCCTTCGGCAACGAGGAGCAGAAATCCCGCTACCTGCAGCCGATCATCGACGGCCGCTTCTTCGGCACCATGGCGCTGACCGAGCCGCACGCCGGCTCGTCGCTGTCGGACATCCGCACAAAGGCCGAACCGCACGCCGACGGCAGCTACCGGATCAAAGGCAACAAGATCTTCATCTCCGGCGGCGACCAGCCGATCTCCGAAAACATCGTGCACATGGTGCTGGCCAAGCTGCCGGATGCACCGCCCGGGGTTAAAGGCATCAGCTTGTTCCTGGTGCCCAAGTTCCATGTCAACGACGACGGCAGCCTCGGCGCGCGCAACGACGTGACCCTGGCCGGCCTGTTCCACAAGATGGGCTGGCGCGGCACCACGTCCACGGCGCTGAACTTCGGCGACAACGGCGAGTGCGTCGGCTACCTGGTGGGCAAACCGCATGCGGGCCTGTCCTACATGTTCCAGATGATGAACGAGGCGCGCATTGGCGTCGGCATGGGCGCAATCATGCTTGGCTACGCCGGCTACCTGTATTCGCTGGACTACGCGCGTAACCGCCCGCAAGGCCGCCAGCCGGACGGCAAGGACCCGAGCAGCCCGCAGATTTCCATCGTCGAGCACGCCGACGTCCGGCGCATGCTGCTGACGCAGAAAGCCTACGTCGAAGGTGCCTTCGATCTCGGTCTGTACGCCGCACGGCTGTTCGATGACACCCACACCCTGGAAACCGCCGAAGAGCGCAGCCGCGCGCTGGAACTGCTCGACCTGCTCACGCCCATCGTCAAATCCTGGCCATCGGAGTTCTGCCTCAAGGCCAACGAACTGGCGATCCAGATTCTCGGCGGCCACGGTTATACCCGCGAATACCCGGTGGAGCAGTACTACCGCGATAACCGCCTCAACCCGATCCACGAAGGCACCCATGGCATCCAGTCGCTCGACCTGCTCGGGCGCAAGGTCTCGCAGAACGGCGGTGCCGCTCTCAAGCAACTGCTCAAGCTGATCAACGACTGCTGCCAGCGTGCCAGCGAGCATGAATCGCTCACTGCCCTGCGCCAGCCGCTGGAACAACTGCTGGCGCGCCTGCAGGCGGTGACCCTGGCCCTGCTCGGCGATCTGATGAGCGGCAAGGTCAACCAGGGGCTGGCCAACTCGGCGCTGTACCTGAAGGTGTTCGGTCATACGGTGATCGGCTGGCGCTGGCTGGAACAGGCGATTCGTGCCGAGCAGGGTCTGGCCAGTAGCAACAATGCCGAGGAGCAGGATTTCTATCGCGGCAAGTTGCAGGCGGCGCGCTACTTCCTGACCTGGGAGGTACCGAGCTGCCACCACGACCTGAGTATTCTCGAGGCCCGCGACGACACCTGCCTGGGCATGCAGGACGCCTGGTTCTGAGGTTCCCTGAGGGCCTCCGAGGCGCCCAGTAACAGGGCGCCCAGGGGCGCGTTAGAAAAATGTAATAACCTTTTTGACAGAGGTACGAGGGCTACGGTTAGAATCCCTGGCACGCGCCATGCATAGCGGCGCCCCGATGACCCAGCCAGGAGTACGCGCAGTTGGATGCCAGCGCCATCAATAATCTGTTCTTGATCGGCGCAATGCTGGTAGCAGCCAGCATCCTGGTCAGCGCGTTCGGGTCGCGCTTTGGCATTCCCATCCTGGTGATCTTCCTCGGCGTCGGCATGCTTGCCGGCACCGACGGCCCCGGCGGCATCATCTTCAACAATTATCCCCTCGCCTATCTGGTCGGTAACCTGGCGCTGGCGATCATCCTGCTCGACGGCGGCATGCGCACCCGGGTCTCCAGTTTCCGCGTGGCTTTGTGGCCATCCCTGTCATTGGCGACGGTGGGTGTGGTGATCACCGCCGGGCTTACCGGCCTGGCGGCTACCTGGCTGTTCAACCTGACGTTGCTGGAAGGCTTGCTGATCGGCGCCATCGTCGGCTCCACCGATGCGGCGGCAGTATTCTCCCTGCTCGGTGGACGCGGCCTCAATGAGCGGGTCAGCTCTACACTGGAAATCGAGTCCGGTAGCAACGACCCGATGGCGGTATTCCTCACCGTTACCCTGATCGCCATGCTCGCCAGCGGCCAAACCGGCTTCAGTTGGGACCTGCCGATTCAATTGGTGCAGCAGTTTGGCCTCGGCGCCCTGCTGGGCTTGGGCGGCGGCTGGCTGCTGCTCAAATTGATCAACCGCATGGAACTGGCCACCGGCCTTTATCCGCTGCTGGTGGTCAGCGGCGGCCTGATCATCTTCGCTATCACCACTGCCGTAGGCGGCAGCGGCATCCTGGCCATCTACCTGTGCGGCCTGCTGCTGGGCAACCGGCCAATCCGTTCGCGCCACGGCATCCTGCATATGCTAGACGGCCTGACCTGGCTCGCGCAGATCGGCATGTTCCTGGTTCTCGGCTTGCTGGTCACCCCGCACGAGCTGCTGCCCATCGCTCTGCCGGCACTGGCTCTGGCACTGTGGATGATTCTCTTCGCGCGCCCCCTGTCGATCTTCCTCGGCCTGCTGCCGTTTCGTGCCTTCCACGACCGCGAGCGGATCTTCATCGCCTGGGTTGGCCTGCGTGGCGCCGTGCCCATCATCCTCGCGGTGTTCCCGCTGATGGCCGGTCTGCCCAACGCGCAGCTGTTCTTCAACGTGGCGTTCTTCATCGTGATCATCTCTTTGCTGCTGCAAGGCACCAGCCTGCCACTGGCCGCCAAGCTGATGCGCGTGACCGTACCGCCAGAGCCCGCACCGGTGTCACGCGCCGGCCTGGAAGTGCACCCGACCAGCCAGTGGGAGCTGTTCGTCTATCGCCTGGGTGCAGAAAAATGGTGCATCGGCGCCGCCCTGCGTGAGCTGAACATGCCAGAAGGCACCCGTATCGCCGCACTGTTCCGGGGCCGCGAGCTGCTCCACCCGTCGGGTAGTACGCGTCTGCAAGCAGGTGATCTGCTCTGCGTGATCGGTCACGAACACGACCTGCCTGCCCTCGGCAAGCTGTTCAGCCAGGCGCCGAAACGAGGCCAGGATCTGCGCTTTTTCGGTGATTTCGTGCTGGAGGGCGACGCCGAGCTAAGCGCAGTCGCCGCACTCTACGGCCTGAAGCTCGACGAACTGGAGGGCAATCAGCCGTTGGGCCGCTTCATCGCCCACGAAATCGGCGGCGAGCCGGTAGTCGGCGACCAGGTGGAGTGGCAGGGCCTGACCTGGACGGTTGCCGCCATGGAAGGGAACAAGGTGCGCAAAGTCGGCGTCAGATTCCCCGAGGGCACACGCCCTGGCCCAGGGCTGCACTTCTAGCAGGCTAAAACTACCTGCTGATACTCTGCTAGCATCAGTTTCACGCGCGGGCCTCAAGGCCCGCGCGTGCGTTGCGCCTCCGGTATTTTAATCGCCACCGCTCACTCAGTAGATCAATCGACCATGCATCTGTTGCGCCTCTCCCTCACTGCCGTTGTGTTAACCCTGTGTCTCGGTGCCGCGCAGGTATTTGCCGAGGAGCCACCAAAAGCCGAAAGTGTGCAGCAGAGTCTTGACGGTCTGGCAGACCGCAAGCTGCCGGAAGCAGAACAACTGGCACTGAAACAGACCCTTGAGCAGACCTTGCGCATGCTGCAGGACCGCCAGAGCGCTGATCAGCGTCTCAGCGATTTGCGCAAGCAACTGGATGAAGCGCCGCGCCTGATCAACGAGGCCCAGCGCGAGCTGAGCCGACTCAAGTCCAGCCCGGAAGTACCGATCGCCGAGCGTCACACGCGCACCAGCCTATCTCAACTGGAACAACTGCTCACCGACCGTTCCACCCAGCTCACCGAGTGGAACAAGGCAATCATCGAAGCCAACAGCCTGGTCATCACTGCACAGACACGCCCCGAGCGTGCGCAAGCCGAGATCAGCCAGAATCAGGCGCGTAGCCAGATCATCAATGATGCGCTCAAGACTGGCCGCTATGACGGCAAGCTCCTGAGCCCGGAGCGCCGTGACCAGTTCAATGCTGAGTTGGCATTACTCGCAGCGCAGACGCAAGTACGGCGTCAGGAGCTGGCAGGCAACAGCCTGCTGCAGGACCTGGGAGGCGCCCAACGCGCCCTGCTTGAGGAACGCATCAACCGCGCCGAACAGGAGCGTCAGGCACTGCAGAGCCTGATCAATGATCGACGCCGCGCCGAGTCGGAGCAGACCGTGGCCGAGCAGTCCCTGGAAGCTGAACGCGCCAGTTCGGACAAGCTGCTGGCCAAGGAGAGTACCCTCAACCTAAAGCTCTCCGACTACCTACTACGCGCAACCGACCGCCTCAATAGCCTGACCGAGCAGAACCTGCAAACACGTCAGCAGTTGGACAACCTGGCTCAGGCTGATCAGGCACTGGATGAGCAGATTCGGGTGCTGCAAGGCAGTCTGCTGCTTTCGAAGATTCTCTACCAGCAGAAACAGGCCCTACCGAAACTGAAGCTCGAAGACGGCTCACTGGCCGACGAGATCGCCGACATTCGCCTCTATCAGTTCGAGCTGAACAAGCAGCGCGAAGAAATCAGCGACCCTGCCCGCTATGTGGACAACCTGCTCAGCGGTCAGCCGAGCGAGGAGGTCACCCCGGAACTGCGCAGTGCACTGCGCGAGCAGCTCAACACCCGGCGTGAATTACTCGACCGCCTCAATCGCTCGCTGAATGCGCTGCTCAATGAATCGATCACCCTGCAGCTCAATCAAAAGGAGCTGCAAAGCACCGCCAGTAGCCTGCGCGCGACTATCGATGAGCAGATGTTCTGGATTCCCAGTAACAAACCCCTGGATCTCGAGTGGCTCAAGTCAGCGCCTCGCTACCTCAAGCAGCAACTGGCCGACATGCCCTGGGGTATGGCCATCAGTGAACTGGGGGCCGGACTGATCGAACGCCCCCTTGTATTTCTGCCGCTGATTCTGCTCTGCGCGCTGATCCTCTGGCGACGCCAGTATCTGTTCGACAAGCTCAGCGCGCTGCATGGCGACATCGGCCATTACAAGCATGACAGCCAGCTGCATACACCAATGGCGCTGGGGCTAAACGTCATCCTCGCGCTGCCGGTTACTTTATTCCTGGCGCTTTGCGGCTATGCCCTGCTGCATGATGCCCGCGGGCAGAACCTCTACTTGGGCGCTGCACTCTACGAGATGGCAGAAGCCTGGCTGGTGTTCTACACCCTTCACCGGATTCTGTCTCCGGATGGCGTAGCCATCATGCACTTCCATTGGCCACCGGCCAACGTCGCCTTCTTCCGTCAGCACCTGCGTCGCCTGGGCCTGGTGGTGATGGCGCTGGTGGCCGTAGTGAGCATTGCCGAACACCAGCCAGCGAGCCTGGCCAACGACGTCATCGGCATCGCCGTGGTCCTCAGCTGCTACGCCCTGATGGCCTGGCTGCTGTTCCACCTGCTGTTCAGCGCTCCGCTGCGCGAGAACACCTCCGCCTTGCGCACCAGTGTCGGCGTGCTGTTCAACCTGCTGCCGCTGGCGCTGATCGGTGCGGTTGCGTTCGGCTATTACTACACGGCGCTCAAGCTCACCGACCGCTTGATCGATACCCTGTACCTACTGATCATCCTGCTTATCGTCGAGGCTACGCTGGTGCGCGGCCTGAGCGTCGCAGCACGACGCCTAGCCTATCAGCGTGCCCTGGCCAAACGCCAGGCGCAGGCCAAGGACGGCGCAGAAGGCGAGGCAGTGATCGAGGAGCCGACGCTCGATATCGAGCAGGTCAACCAGCAGTCCCTGCGCCTGATTCGCCTGGCTCTGCTCGGCGGTTTCCTGCTCTGCCTGTACTGGGTCTGGGCCGACCTGATCGGCGTCTTCACCTACCTCGATACGATCAATCTCTACGAGTACAGCAGCGGTACCGGGGACAACGCAACGCTGGTGCCGATCAGCCTGATGGACGTGATCGGCGCGCTGATCATCGTCGCTATCACCGTAGCCCTGGCGCGCAACCTGCCGGGCCTGCTCGAGGTACTGGTGCTCTCGCGCATGCGTCTGGCACAGGGCAGCGCCTATGCGACCACCACCCTGCTGTCCTATGCACTGGTGGCCATTGGTATCGTCACCACGCTGTCGACACTCGGCGTCAGCTGGGACAAGCTGCAGTGGCTGGTGGCGGCATTGTCGGTCGGCCTGGGTTTCGGCCTGCAGGAAATCTTCGCCAATTTCATTTCTGGCCTGATCATCCTGTTCGAGCGCCCGGTGCGTATCGGTGACGTCGTGACCATCGGCAACCTGTCCGGCACGGTGAGCAAGATTCGTATCCGCGCTACCACCATTACGGATTTCGACCACAAGGAAATCATCGTTCCGAACAAGACCTTCATCACCGGCCAATTGATCAACTGGTCGCTGAGCGACACGGTCACCCGCGTCACCCTCAAGGTCGGCGTGGGCTATGGCTCGGATCTCGACCTGGTGCGCAAGCTGCTGCTACAAGCGGCGCAGGAAAACCCCAGGGTGCTCAAGGAGCCGTCGCCGCTGGTGTACTTCCTCAACTTTGGCGAGAGCACGCTGGACCATGAGCTGCGCATCCACGTGCGCGACCTCGGCGACCGCAACCCGGCCACCGACGAGATCAACCGCTTCATCGACCGCGAGTTCCCGAAGAACGGCATCAATATCGCCTTCCGTCAGGTCGAGGTGTATGTGAAGAACCTTGAACACGGTGAGCAAAAACTCGATCAAAAGGATCTGACCAAGGCCGCAGCTGCCGGCGCAGCCAGCCTGCAGCAACCACCCAAGCCGCCCGCGGCGCCCTGAGCAGTTAGGAACCCTGGTGAAAAGTCTCGATACACTGAGCTTCGACAACCGCTTCGCCCGCCTCGGTGATGCGTTCTCAACCGAAATACTGCCCGAGCCGATCGAGCAGCCAAGGTTGGTGGTGGCGAGCGAGTCTGCATTGGCTCTGCTCGATCTCGCCGCTAGCGAAGCGCAGCACCCCGAGTTCGCCGAACTGTTCGCCGGACACAAAATCTGGGAAGAAGCCGAGCCACGTGCCATGGTCTATTCCGGTCATCAGTTCGGCGGCTACACCCCACGATTGGGCGACGGTCGCGGACTGCTGCTGGGCGAAGTGGTCAACCTGGCCGGTGAGCATTGGGACCTGCACCTCAAGGGCGCCGGCATGACGCCATACTCGCGCATGGGCGACGGCCGCGCGGTGCTGCGCAGTTCGATCCGCGAGTTTCTAGCCAGCGAACACCTGCACGCCCTCGGCATCCCCAGCTCGCGCGCGCTGTGCGTGACCGGATCGAGCACGCCGGTGTGGCGCGAGAAGCAGGAAAGCGCAGCCATGGTTCTACGCCTGGCGCAGAGCCATGTGCGCTTCGGCCATTTCGAGTACTTCTACTACACGCGCCAGCACGAGCATCTGAAGACCCTCGGCGAACACGTCATGGCCTGCCACTTCCCCGCCTGCCTGGAGCAGGACGAGCCCTGGCTGGCCCTGCTGCGCGAGGTGATCGAACGCACCGCCGCGATGATCGCCCACTGGCAGGCCTACGGCTTCTGCCATGGCGTGATGAACACCGACAACATGTCGATCCTCGGCATCACCTTCGACTACGGCCCTTACGCCTTCCTCGACGACTTCGACGCCAACCACATCTGCAACCACTCCGATGACACCGGCCGCTACAGCTTCAGCAATCAGGTGCCCATCGCCCACTGGAACCTCGCCGCACTGGCTCAGGCCATGACGCCATTCGCCGCGGTCGAACAATTGCGCGAGGCCTTGGAGTTGTTCCTGCCGTTATACCAGGCGCATTACCTCGACCTGATGCGCAAGCGCCTGGGCTTCACCAGCGCCGAGGAGGAGGACGAAGCGCTGATCCAGCGTCTGCTGCAACTGATGCAGGCCGGTAAATCCACCGACTACACCTTGTTCTTCCGCCACCTCGGCGACCAGGCACCCGCCGAGTCGCTCAAGGTCGTACGCGATGATTTCGTCGACCTCGCCGGCTTCGATGCCTGGAGCCGCGACTATCTGGCCCGCTGCGAACTGGAAGGCGGGCAGCAGAGCGAACGCCAGGCGCGCATGCACACGGTCAATCCCAAGTACATCCTGCGCAACTACCTCGCCCAGCACGCCATCGAAGCGGCAGAGCGAGGCGACTACGCTCCGGTGCGCGAGCTGCATTCGGTACTGTCACGACCGTTCGACGAGCAGCCGGGGTTCGAACGCTATGCCGAGCGTCCGCCCGAATGGGGCAAGCACCTGGAGATCAGCTGTTCGTCGTGAGTGGTAGTGCTGCCGGCCTGTTGCGCGGCAGCTCACAGACGTTGGCCGGCCTTTCGACTGCGCTTATCTGTTAAATCGAAAAGGCATATCAATCTGCCCAAACATTCTTAGACTATCTAAAAGAACCCCTCTATCTTGGCGCCCTGCCAGGCCGCCCAGTGCGTGCCCGATACCTCACACGAGATTCGACGCAAAGATTCTGCCCCTGATTCGTCAGCCAGCGCCGCGAGCCCAAACGCCGCGTCAGCCACCTGAATCAGATACAGGATCTAAGGATGTTCATGTTCTGGGATTCCCTGCCCCTGCTGTTTGTCGGCGCCCTGCTGATCTGGGTGCTGTATGCCTTCGTTCGCGAGAAATGGAGCCCGGACATAGTCGCCGCCATCGCCGTGGCCGCCTTGCTGGTCAGCCAACTGCTGACGCCGGGCGAAGTGCTCAGTGTGCTGTCCAACTCCGCTCCCGTCACCATCGCCTGCATGTTCGTGCTCTCCGCTGCGCTGGAGCGCACCGGCTGCATCGACGCTCTCGGCAATTGGCTGGGTAATCTGGTCGGCACCAGCCCGATTCGCGTGCTCACCGGCCTCACCGTCACCGCGCTGGTGGTATCTGCCTGCCTCAACAACACACCAGTGGTGGCCATCCTCACCCCGGTGGCCATTGCTCTGGCGCGCCGCGCCGGCACCCTGCCATCGAAGCTGTTGATCCCGCTGTCCTACGCCACCATCCTCGGCGGCACCCTGACCATGATCGGCACCTCGACCAACATTCTGGTCGACGGCGTCGCGCGCAAGGCCGGCCTCGCGCCCTTTGGCATCTTCGAAATCACCGGTGTCGGCTTGGTCATGGCCGCCTGCGGCATGCTCTACCTGCTGACCATCGGTCATCGCCTGCTGCCGGAACGCGAGACCCTGTCACGCCAGCTGCGCCCTGATCTGCCGCGCACCTTCATGACCGAACTGCTGGTACCGCACAACTCGCCGATGATCGGCAAAACATTGCACGAGGCCAACCTCAATGGCGGCAGCGGCCTGCAGGTGCTCAAGCTGTTCCGTGAAGAGCAGGAGCTGACCGAACCCAGCGCCGAAACCCTGCTGGCCAGTGGCGACCGCCTGGTGCTGCATGGCCAGGTCAAGGATGTGGTGGAGCTGCGCGAAAGCGGCCACCTGAGTTTCAACCGTAGTGACGCCTTCGAGACCATCAGCAGCCACGACGTGATCCTCGCCGAGGCCATCGTCGGGCGTAACTCGCGCTACAGCCACCGCCCAATGCGCGATCTCGACCTCACCGCACGTTACGGCATCGCCGTGCTCGCCGTGCACCGCCAGGACGAGAACGTGCAGGGCAACCTGGATGATTTCGAGCTGCAATTCGGCGACGTGATGCTGGTCGAAGGCACACCGGCGCAGATCAAACGCTTCGCCGACAACGGCGAGCTGATCAGCCTCAACGCCGTGCAGGAGCGCGCCTTCCGCCGCGACAAGGCGCCCATCGCAATTATCTCGACCCTCGCTGTGATGCTGCTGGCGGCCTTCGGTGTGATGCCTATCGAAGGGCTGGCGATCATCGGCGCCGTCACCGTGCTGGCGACCCGCTGCCTGGACGTGGAAGACGCCTACAAGGCCGTGGACTGGAAGATCCTCAGCCTGATCTTCGGCATGCTGGCCATCAGCATCGCCATGGACAAGGTCGGCCTGGTCAAGCTGCTGGTGGAAAACGTCATGGGCTGGCTGCCCTGGGCCGGACCGCTGCTGATGCTGAGCTTCATCTACCTGTTCACATCCATCCTTACCGAGATGCTGTCCAACAATGCAGTCGCGGTGCTGGTGACGCCCATCGCCATCGGCATGGCTCAGCACCTGGGCGTCGATCCACGCGCCTTCGTGGTCGCGGTGATGTTCGCCGCCAGCGCCAGCTTCGCCACCCCGATCGGCTACCAGACCAACACCTTCGTCTACAACGCCGGTGGCTACCGCTTCACCGACTTCATGAAGATCGGTATTCCGCTGAACCTGCTGCTGTGGGGCGTCGCTACGGTGGTCATCCCCTGGTTCTTCCCGCTGACCCCGCTCTGACTCGATATCCGCAGGCGCTGGCTCCATCTAAGACGCATGACCCACGGAGCCTCACCTCATGTCCGATCCGCTGCTGATTCCCTGCCCGCACTGCAACGGGCTCAACCGCATTCCTGCCGAGCGCCTGAACGACGCCCCGCGCTGCGGTCGCTGCAAGAGTGAAGTGCTGCCCGCTGCGCCGATCACCCTGACCCAAGCCAACTTCGCCAGTCAGTTGAAGGGCGACCTGCCATTGCTGGTGGACGTCTGGGCCAGTTGGTGCGGTCCCTGCCAGGCCTTCGCGCCAACCTTTCAGCAGGTAGCCGCACAACTACAGGGGCGTTGCCGCCTGGGCAAACTGGACAGCGAGGCCAACCCGAACCTGGCCGGGCAATTGGGTATCCGTTCGATTCCCAGCCTGATCCTGTTCAAGCGCAGCATCGAGGTGGCGCGTCAGAGCGGCGCCATGCCACTGCCGCAACTGCAGGCATGGTTGCGTCAGCAGGGCATCTGAGCGCTTCGGTCACTCGCCACGGGCGCTGCGGTCAATTGCAGCGCGCCACCGGCCCCTTAGTCTGGCAAAACGTCCGCTCAAGGAGTTTCGCCATGCCGCTGCCCGTTGAAATCGCCCGCCAACTCACCGAAGAACAGATCGCCTTCGTCAAACGCAGCGGCCTCAAGGCCGAGGTGCTGGAACCAGGTTTCGTGCGCCTGCGCATGCCCCTGCAAGGCAACCAGAATCATATCGGCAGCATGTACGCCGGCGCTCTCTTCACCCTGGCGGAAATACCCGGCGGCGCGCTGTTTCTGACCAGCTTCGACGCCCAGCGCTTCTACCCCATCATAAAGGAAATGAACCTGCGTTTTCGTCGCCCCGCTACGGGTGATATCGAGGTCGAGGCGCGCCTTTCGGCCGAGGAAATCGCTCGCTTGGAAGAACAGGCCAGCCACCAGGGCAAGGCCGATTACCTGCTGGAGCTGCAACTGACCGACGGTGATGGAGAAGTAGTCGCAGAAAGTCGCGGCCACTACCAATTGCGTTTACGCTGAATGGCGCCGCTGCCTGCATTCGCACTCGGTAACAGTCCCTGACCTTGCCATAGGTCAAAAGAGCGGCTATCTGAACAGGCACAATAAAATTGCCGAGGGGTATCGGCAGGAGAGCCGTCACCATGTTCAAGCACATCCTCATCGCCCATGACCTGCGCGACACAGCTGACATGGCGCTATGCCGCGCCACCCAACTGGCCCAGCAGCATAACGCCCGCCTGACCATGCTCCATGTGCTCGACCCGAGCCAGAGCAGCGACCAGCATGAGAAAGCGCGCCAGGCGCTGGATCGCAGCCTGACCCAATACGCCCCGCCCGGTACAGAGCTGCGCATGCTCAGCGGCAAGCCTTCCGAGGTGGTGCTGCAACAGGTGCAGGACAGCGGCTGCGACCTGCTGGTCCTGGGCGGGCATCAGAAGCGTCACGATTTCTTCTCCGGCACCAGCCTCGATCGCATCGCCCGACGCTGCACCGTGCCGCTGCTACTGGTAGCGCGCAACGATTTCCAGCCTTACCAGCGGGCGCTGGCCGCCATCGATTTTTCCCTGTGCGCCTGCAGCGCACTCGGCCAGGCCTATCAATTGCTGCCCGGCCATGCCGAGTTGCACGCCCTGCATGTATTCGAACCTGACAAGGGCACGCCGCAACAGGTCGAACTGCAACTGCAGACCCAGCACGGCCTGATCGATCAGCTACTGCTCGACGAAGCACAGAAACTTCCAGCGGACGGCCCGAAGCTGAGCCATGAAGTGCTGCAAGGCGGCATCCTGCGCAGCCTGCAGGAGCAGATCAAGACGCGTCGAGCAGAACTGCTGGTACTCGGCAGCCACGGCCGTAGCGCCTTTTCTCAGGCGCTACTGGGCAGCCTGGCGCAGCACTTCCTGCACAAGGCGCCTTGCGACGTGTTCGTGGTGCGCTAACGAACAAGGCGCCCGCGGGCGCCTTGATTTATCGCTGACAAACCTTCAAGCCTGATTGAGCAGATCGTGCAGTTCGACGAACTGCTGGGTCAGTTTGTGCCGTGCATCCAGATGGATCAGCGGCGTGCACACCTGGTGCGACTCGCGCATCTTCACCGAGCTCATCAGGTTTACCGGCAACACCGGCAATCCTTCTGCGATCAGCTCGTCCAGCAACTGCTGCGGTAAGGTCGCGCGCGGCTGGAACTGGTTGACCACGATGCCTTCCACCTCCAGACCATCGTTATGGTCCTCCTTCAACTCCTCGATCTCGGCCAGCAGGCCGTACAGCGCGTTGCGCGAGAAGCTGTCGCAGTCGAAGGGAATCAACACGCGGTCTGCGGCGATCAAGGCTGAAACCGTATAGAAATTCAGTGCCGGCGGGGTATCCAGGTAGATGTGGTCGTAATCTTCGGCCAACTCGTCGAGCAGTTTGCGCAGCTTGTTGATCTTGTGTTTCTGCTCGAGCTTGGGCTGCAGCTCGGCCAGCTCTGCCGTGGCGGTGACCACATGCAGGTTGTCGAACGGCGTCTCGTAGATATCCACCTTGCCCTTCTTGGCAAAAGGCCCGGAAGCCAGGGTCTGCTTGAAGAAGTCGGCAATACCCATGGGAATCTCCTCGCCGGTCAGCCCGGTGAGGTAATGGGTCGAATTGGCCTGGGCATCCAGGTCGATCAGCAGCGTACGGTAGCCCTGCGCCGCACTGACCGCCGCGAGATTACAGGCGATGCTGGACTTGCCCACGCCCCCCTTCTGGTTGAACACCACACGTCGCATCGCCGCTCTCCCTGATCTGGAATGTTCCGAATTCTATGCAAAGCCCATGACAAGCACGAGACGTAGGCCACATCGCCATCATCCGCCCATCAGAAGAAGCTGCGCAACATTTGCACAGTGCCGCGCGCATCTAGATAATGCCCGCCCGAACAAGTACCGGCACTATGCCATGGCACTGACTGACGCCGTCTCTTTCAGGCGACTCGTCGTGCCGCCCAGTATGCCCGGAGTGGCGAAAAGCCTCGTGCTATGAATTTCCAGATCGAAGGATTGCGCGCCTGGGCCCCCGGCCTGGAGTCAGAGGATGATTGGCGGGCCTGGTGCAGCGCCCCCACGGTCGTGCCTGACGACCAGCAGCAGCCGGACGTAAGCTTTCTACCCGCCATGCAGCGGCGTCGTCTAAGCCGACTGGCGCGAATGCTGTTCCATGTCGCCTGGCCACTGGCAGAAGGCCAAGGCCCTTTACCCCTGGTGTTCGCCTCGCGCCATGGCGAAACCCCACGCACGCTGGCAATCCTCAACGAACTGGCAAAGGGCGAGCCGCTGTCGCCTACCCAATTCAGCCTGTCTGTGCACAACGCCATCATCGGCCTGTGGTCGATCCTGCGTGAAGACCGTAGCGAGATGACCGCCATGGCCGCCGCCGGCGACGGCCTGGAACAGGCCATGGTCGAAGCAAGTGGCCTGCTGGCCGAAGGCGCTCCTGCAGTGTTACTAGTTATTGCAGAAGAATTACCGCCTGACCTCTACACGCCCTATATAGATGACGTACCCTTCTCCTACGCGCTGGCTCTGCTGCTGAAACCGGGCACAACCTGGACCTTGAGCCTCGCTCCCGCCGAATCCGGCTTACCCGCCGCCTGGCCACACCCCCTGAACCTGCTGCGCGCCTTCCATGGCGGGCAGCGAACGCTGACTCATTACTGGAAAGACCGCCAATGGACCTGGTCACGCAACGAGGCCTGAGCCCTTACAGCCCGCCTTATGCATGGAGGCTTGTCGCCACAGCACTGAGCTTCGCCCTCTTTGGCGTCGGCGGTGTGCTGCTACGCGTGCTGGTCTTCCCCCTGCTCAGCCTGCTGCCCGGCGACGTCCTGCGTCGGCGTACCCGAGCACGCGCCGTGGTCAGCCGGACGTTTCGCCTATTCGTCGAGTTCATGTTCCGCACCGGTGTACTCACCTATGAGGTCGAGGGCGCAGAACGCCTGGGCCGTCCAGGGCAAATGGTGATCGCCAATCACCCCTCGCTGATCGACGTGGTCGTGCTGATCGCCTTCATCCGCGACGCCAACTGCGTGGTCAAACAGAGCCTGTGGGAAAACCCCTGCATGCGCGGGCCGATTCGCGCCGCCCAGTACATCAGCAACAGCGGCAGCATGGACATGCTCGATGAAGCTGCCGGCGCCCTGCAAAGCGGCGAAACCCTGATCATTTTCCCCGAAGGCACCCGCACCGTACCCGGCACCAACCCGGAGTTTCATCGGGGTGCAGCGGCTATTGCGGTACGCGGCGCTAGCGTGGTGACCCCGGTGGTCATCAGCGTGACACCGACCACCCTGACCAAGGCCGAACCCTGGTACAGCATTCCGTCGCGCCGTTTTCACTTTCGCCTGCGGGTCGGAGAGGATATCGATCCGCGGCAATTCACCGAGCAGGCACCACTGCCGATTGCCTCGCGCAAGCTCAACGACCATCTGCATCAACACTTTATGAAGGAGCTCGCCTCAGATGAGCAATCTGCAACTTGAAATCAAGAACCTGATTATCGATGCCCTCGGCCTCGAGGACATGAGCGCCGATGACATTGGCGCGGAGCAGACGCTGTTCGGCGAAGGGCTCGGCCTGGACTCGGTAGACGCACTCGAACTGGGGCTGGCGATCCAGAAGCGTTTCGGCATCAAGATCGACGCTGAAGCCAAGGACACGCGCAAGCATTTCGCCAACGTCGCGAGCCTGGCTGCGTTCGTTTCTGCCCAGCAAGTTGCTTGAGGACTATCCGCGATGCAAAGCCGTGAAGAAATCTTCGTTACCCTGCGTAGCGCCCTGGTGGAGCTGTTCGAGCTGGATGCCGAGCGTGTGACCCTGGACGCCAGCCTGTATGAAGACCTGGAAATCGACAGCATCGACGCGGTCGACCTGATCGACCATATCAAGCGCCAGACCGGGCGCAAGCTCGCTGCGGAAGAGTTCAAAAGCGTGCGCAGCGTGGGCGATGTGGTCGAGGCCGTCTATCGCCTGATCAATGACGTTCCTCAGGCCCAAGACTGACCCCATGGCTCGCCTGTTTGGCCTGCTGTTGCTGATCGCCGGCATCCTCTATCCATTCGCCGTCTATTACGGCCTGGAGCACTGGTCGCCACGCGTGTTCGCCGCGCTGCTGGGCGGCCTCTGGCTAGCCCGCGCTCTGACGGCACGGCGCCGGCCGGGCGGCCTGTGGCTGGCCGTGGCAGCATTGGTGTTCTGCCTGCTGCTCGGCGTCGCCAACGAACCGGCACTGCTGCGCTGGTACCCGGTACTGCTCAACCTGATGCTGCTGGCGCTGTTCGGACTCAGTCTGAAGTTTGGCCCACCGCTGGTAGAACGCATGGCGCGCCTGCGCGAGCCAGAGCTACCGGAAGTCGCCGTGCGCTATACGCGCACCGTCACCAAGGTGTGGGCGTTGTTCTTCCTCGGCAATACCGTCCTACTGATGGCACTGGCGATGTGGGCACCGCTGTCCTGGTGGACGCTGTACACCGGATTAATCTCTTACGGCCTGATAGGCCTGTTGTTCGCTGGCGAGTGGTTGGTGCGCCAGCAAGTAAGGAAACACGAATGACCTGGCTGCCCCTCACCGATCTGCTGCTCGAGACTCACCACGAGCGCCAGGTCGCTCTGGAACCCGCACTGCATCATCCAGAACTGCGTGAGCGCGCCTTGCGCCTGGCCGCTGCCCTACAGGGGCATGGCGTAAAGCGCGTGGCACTGTATCTGGAAGATGCCGGCGAGCTGGCGATCGCCCTGCTTGGTGCCTGGCGCGCCGGGGTACAGGTGCTGTTGCCCGCCGATGCCCAAGTGCAGACCCGCCAACGTTTGGCAGCCCAGGTCGATCTGTGGCTGGATGATTTGTCAGGGCTGGACGCCGAGGCGCTGCCCGCTGCCGCTCTCGACCCCGAGCACTGCTGCCTGACGCTGTGCACCTCGGGCTCCAGCGGCGAACCCAAGCTGATCGACAAGAGCCTGGCGCAACTGGCCAACGAGGTCAGCGCTCTGGAAGAGCTCTGGGGTGCCAACCTGGGCAACGCGACCATTCTCGGCAGCGTCGCCTGCCAGCATATCTATGGCCTGCTGTTCCGCCTGCTGTGGCCGCTATGCGCCGGTCGCCCGGTGCACAGCCGCGCCCTGCCATTCCCTGAAGACCTGCAGCAGGTCAGCCTCAGTCAGCCCCATTTCGTCTGGGTCGCCAGCCCGGCCCTGCTCAAGCGCATGGGCGACAACCTAGACTGGCTGGCGCTGAGCCGGGTGAAGCAGGTGTTCTCTTCCGGCGGCGCCCTGCCCGCCGAAGCAGCGCAGGCCCTGCATGACCGCCTGGGCCAATGGCCGACGGAAATCTATGGCAGTTCGGAAACCGGCGGTATCGGCTGGCGCCAGGGTGACACGCCTTGGCAACCGTTCACCGGCGTCGAACTGAGCCTGGATGAGGCCGGAGCCCTGCGCATCGCCTCGCCATATTTGCCAGCCGGACATATCGAACAGAGCGCGGATGCCGCCGAGATCGGTGACGACGGTCGTTTCGTCCTGCGCGGACGACTGGATCGCATCGTCAAGCTGGAGGAGAAGCGCATCTCCCTGCCCATGATCGAGCAGGCACTGGTCAATCATGACTGGGTTGCCGATGCCCGCCTGGGCGTTATCCAGGAAGGCCGCGCCTTCCTCGGCGCCGTGCTGGCGCTGAGCGCCAACGGCGTGCATGCCCTGCGCAACCAGGGCCGCCGTACCGTGACCGAAACCCTGCGTCGACACCTGGCCGAACACTGCGAAACCATCGCCCTGCCGCGCCGCTGGCGTCTGCTGCTGGAATTGCCCTACAGCAGCCAGGGCAAGCTGGCGCAGAGCCAGATCGACGACCTGCTGGCTGCGCCACGACCAACGAGGGTAGAGCCTGTCAGCGCCGAAGAACGTGACGGCGAATGGCTGCTGCAACTGCAGGTGCCACTGGACCTTGCCCACTTCACCGGCCACTTCCCACAGACGCCGGTACTGCCGGGCGTGGTGCAGGTCGATTGGGCGCAGCAACTGGCGCGCCAGTTGATCATCGACATGCCGCCGCGCTTCGCCGGTATGGAAGTGCTCAAGTTCCAGCAACTGGTACGCCCCGGCGACACCCTGCAGCTGTCGCTGCGCTTCGACGCCGAACGCGGCAAGCTCTACTTCGCCTACCGCAATGGCGAGGCTGCCTGTTCCTCAGGGCGCATTCTGCTGGAGCCGGCCCATGGCTGAGCCAGACTTCAATCCCTGCGCGGTGATCCCGGTATACAACCACGAGCGGCCGTTGCCCGGCGTGGTCGGGCAACTGCGCAGCGCTGGATTGCCATGCCTGCTGGTGGACGACGGCTCGAACGCGGCCTGCGCTGCGGTTATGGATGAACTGGCGCAGCAGCCGAACATTCACCTGCTACGCCTGCCGAGCAACCAGGGGAAAGGCGGCGCAGTGATGGCCGGTCTGCGCGAGGCCGCGCGCCTTGGCTACAGCCACGCCCTGCAGGTAGACGCTGATGGTCAACACGATCTGAGCACCCTGGATCATTTCATCACCACCGCTCGCGCTCATCCGCAAACGCTGGTCTGCGGTTACCCGCAGTACGATGCGAGCGTGCCCAAGTCACGCCTCTACGCCCGCTACCTGACCCACGTCTGGGTCTGGATCAACTGCCTGTCGCTGCAGATTCGCGACTCCATGTGTGGCTTTCGCATCTACCCACTGCCGGCCACCCTGGCCCTGCTCGATACGGTGAAGCTCGGCCGGCGCATGGATTTCGACACCGAGATACTGGTGCGCATGGCCTGGCGTGAACAGCCGATGCACTGGTTGCCAACGCGGGTGCACTACCCGGCCGACGGCCTCTCGCACTTTCGCCTGTGGCACGACAACCTGCTGATCTCGGGCATGCATGCCCGGTTGTTCTTCGGCATGCTGCTGCGCGCGCCGCGCATTCTCTGGCGCAGGCTGGTCGCATGAGCGCTGCCGAACAAAACGAGCACTGGGCCCGGCAGAAGGAGCGCGGCAGTTTCCTGCTGATGCGTTTCACCGTCGCGGCCGCGCGCCTGCTTGGCCGCCGCCCCCTGGTACCGCTGCTGTACCTGATCGTCCTGTACTTCTACCTCTTCGGCCGTAGTGCACGCACCAGCATTCATCAGTATCAGAACAACCTGGCCGCCTGGAGCGCACGCCCCGATCTGCGCCCAAGCCGCAGCTCTGTGTTGCGTCAGTTCCTGGCGTTCGCCGATAGCCTGCTGGACAAGCTCGATGTGTGGAACGGCCGCCTGCCACTGCAGCAGTTGCAACTGGACGATCCCGACGACATCCGCGGCCAACTGCATAGCGGTGGTCGCGGACGCCTGCTGGTCGGCGCCCACCTGGGTAATCTGGAAGTCTGCCGCGCCCTGGCCGAACTCGGCGAGCAGGTATGCATGAACGTGCTGGTGCACACCAAGCACGCCGAGCGCTTCAACCGCCTGCTGGGCGAGTCCGGCGCCAGCAACCTACGCCTGATTCAGGTCAGCGAACTGGACCCGGCGATCATGCTGCAACTGGCCGAGCGCCTGGAGCGCGGCGAGTGGCTGGCTATCGCTGGCGACCGCGTGCCGCTACATGGCGGGCGCAGCGTGGTGGTCGATTTCCTCGGTCTGCCGGCAGCGTTTCCGCAAGGTCCCTGGTTGCTGGCTGGCCTGCTGCAATGCCCGGTCGGGCTGATGCACTGCCTGAAAATCGATGGGCGCTACCAGGTGCGTCTGGAACACTTCGCCGATGCCGTGAGCTGGAAGCGCAGCGAGCGCGATCAGGTGGTTCACGACTGGGCACAACGTTACGCGCAGCGCCTGGGCGAACACTGCCTGGACGCACCGCAACAATGGTTCAACTTCTACCCTTTCTGGAAGCGAGATGACGACATACCAGCCTGAGCCGGTGATCTTCGGCGAGCGCGCCCTGACCATCGAGAACATCGTAGCCCTGTCGCAGCGGCAGGCCCGTGCCCAGCTGCAGGACGATGCCGCCTACCGGGAAAAGATCGCCAAGGGCGCACGTTTCCTCGACACCCTGCTGGACAAGGAAGGCGTGATCTACGGCGTCACCACCGGCTACGGCGACTCCTGCGTGGTCGCGGTGCCGCTGCATCAGGTCGAGGCGCTGCCCCACCACCTGTTCACCTTCCACGGTTGTGGCCTAGGCAAACTGCTCGACGCCCCCAGTACCCGCGCGGTGCTCGCCGCCCGATTGCAGTCGCTGTGCCACGGCGTGTCCGGGGTGCGCGTGGAACTGTTGGAGCGTATCCAGGCGTTCATCGAGCACGACGTGTTGCCCTTGATCCCGGAAGAAGGCTCGGTCGGCGCCAGCGGCGACCTCACTCCACTGTCCTACGTCGCCGCCACCCTCAGCGGTGAGCGCGAAGTACTCTACAAAGGCGAGCGCCGCAGCGCCGCCGAGGTGCATGAAGAACTCGGCTGGACGCCACTGACCCTGCGCCCTAAAGAGACCCTGGCGCTGATGAACGGCACCGCCGTGATGACCGCCCTGGCCTGCCTGGCCTACGCCCGCGCTGACTACCTGCTGAAGCTGGCGACGCGCATCACCGCGCTCAACGTGATCGCCCTGGAAGGCAATCCGGAGCACTTCGACGAGCGCCTGTTCGCCGCCAAGCCGCACCCGGGCCAGACCCAGGTCGCCGCCTGGATTCGCCAGGATCTGGCCGTCGAAGCGCCACTGCCGCCGCTACATCGCCTGCAGGATCGCTATTCGATCCGTTGCGCGCCACATGTGCTTGGCGTGCTGGCCGATAGCCTGGGCCTGCTGCGCCAGTTCATCGAGATCGAACTCAACAGCGCCAACGACAACCCGCTATTCGATGCCGAGACCGAGCGCACCCTGCACGGCGGCCACTTTTATGGCGGGCATATCGCCTTCGCCATGGACAGCCTGAAAAACCTGGTCGGCAACGTCGCCGACCTGCTCGACCGCCAGCTCGCCCTGCTGGTCGACACTCGCTACAACCACGGTCTGCCGAGCAACCTGTCCGGCGCGCCAGTCGAGACGGCGATGATCAACCACGGCTTCAAGGCCGTGCAGATCGGCGCCAGCGCCTGGACTGCCGAAGCACTGAAGAACACCATGCCGGCCAGCGTGTTCTCGCGCTCCACCGAGTGCCACAACCAGGACAAGGTGAGTATGGGCACCATCGCCGCACGCGATGCCCTGCGCAGCCTGGAGCTGACCGAACAGGTCGCCGCTGCCACGCTGCTGGCCGCCAACCAGGGCGTGTGGCTGCGCGAGCGCGCCGGCAAGCAGGACATTCCCGCACCGCTGGCCGCCATGCGCGAACAACTGGCCAGCGATTTCCCGCCAGTGATCGAAGATCGCGCCCTGGAAGGTGAGCTGCGCCTGTGCCTGGAGCGCATCCGCACTCAGCACTGGAGGCTGTATGCGTAGCAAGGGCGTACTGCAGGCGGAAATCGAACTGCAGGTGCAGTTCTATGACGTCGACATGATGGAAATCGTCTGGCACGGCCACTACGTCAAATACTTCGAGCAGGCGCGTTGCGCTCTGCTCGACAAGCTCGACCACAACTACCGGCAGATGCGCGACTCCGGCTACGCCTGGCCGGTGATCGACCTGCAGGTACGCTATGTGCGCGGCGCCCAGTTCGGCCAGCGCATCATCGTGCGCGCCGACCTGGTGGAATGGGAAAGCCGCCTGAAGATCAACTACCTGATCAGCGATGCTGAGACCGGCGAACGCATGACCCGCGGCAGCACCGTGCAGGTTGCCGTGGAGATCGCCACGCGAGAAATGCAGTTCGCCTCGCCACAGGTGTTCATCGATGCCGTGCAGAAGGCGCTGGCATGACCCCCGTGATCTGGCGACGTTTTCGTAGGAGCGAGCTCTGCTCGCGAACCTGGGCAACCCCGAAAGCTTCGCGAGCAGAGCTCGCTCCTACAGGCGCCGCCTGGATGAAATCCAAGAAAAGCCGCGTCGCCAGATGTATCTCCCGGATTGCATCCGGGCTACTGCTGGCGAGCATTGCCCAATTGGCAATGGCCTTCGACCTCGACCAGCTCAGCGAGCAACTCGGCGAGCCCGAGGTGGTGCGTGGCAGTTTCATCCAGGAAAAACACCTGCGCGCCCTGCCGAAACCGTTGACCAGCCGCGGCACCTTCGTCCTGGCCAAGGATCATGGCCTGCTCTGGCTGCTCGAACGCCCGCTGCAGCAGGATTACCGTATCGACGCGCAAGGCATCGCCCGGCGCAGCGAACAGGGTTGGCAGTTCGTCGCCCAGCAAAGCGCCACCGCTCAGCAGAATCGCCTGTTTCTCGCCGTGCTCAAGGGCGACAGCAGCGGTCTGCGTCAGGATTTCGAACTTAGCCTGAGCGGTAACGCCGAGGCCTGGCAGCTCGATCTGACGCCCCGCAGCGTTCTGCTCAAGCAGGTATTCAAGGCCATCGTCATCACCGGCGGTGAACTGGTGCAGCGCATCGAGCTGCAGGAAACCCAGGGCGATAGCACCGTGCTGCGCCTTGAGGACAATCAGGCCGATCAGTCCCTGAGCGACGCGGAGCGACATGACTTCCAGAGTTGAATACTGGGGTTCACGGCTCTTTCCGCTCGCCCTGGCCCTGCTCGTTGCCGTCGCTGCCTGGCAGTGGCGCGGCGACGCGCCCGTATCGGCCAACCTGCTGGAACTGGTACCCAACGGCACGCCGGACGCGCTCGAACAGCAGGCCGTACAACGTATGCAGGAGCCGCTCAACCGCGAGCTGCTGGTGCTGATCAGCCACCCGCAGCGCGAGCAAGCCCTGGCACTGGCCGCCGAACTGGGCACACGCTGGCAGCAACAAGCGCTGTTCGAGAAGGTGCAGTGGGTTCCGCAAGCCGACCTCTCCGGCATACGCCAGCAACTGCAGGATCAACGCCTGGCGCTGTTGCCGGCTGCCGACCGTCAATTGCTGATCGACAATCCATCCGCCTTCGTCGAGCGACGGGTGCAAGATATGTTCGACCCCTTCCGCAGTCAGGGCGTGGTTGCCACCAATGATGATCTGCTCGGCCTCAGCACCCTGGTGGAGAAAGGGCTTCCGCATTACCACAATGTCCAGGTCGACCTCAGCGGCGCGCTGATCGCCGAAAGCGAGGGGATCACCTGGGCCCTGCTACGCGCCCGCACCAACGCCGACGCCTTCGACGGCAACCTGGCACTGGCCGTGGACGATCTGGTCACCCAGGCCAGCGACGAGGTGCACGCACGCGGCGGCCAATTGCTCGCCAGCAGCGGGCTGCTGTATTCCGCCCATGGCCAGCGCGAAGCCACTCGCGAAATCAGCCTGATGGGCAGCATCGCCAGCGCTGGCGCCCTGCTGATGATGCTGCTGGTGTTTCGCCGGGTGCGCGTACTGCTCGCCTTCATCCCCGCGGCTATTGGCGTGTTCGCTGGGCTCACGGCCTGCGTCGCGGTGTTCGGCCATATCCACGTGATGACCCTGGTGCTGGGCGCCAGCCTGATTGGCGTGGCCATCGACTACCCCCTGCACCTGCTTTCAAAAAGCTGGACGCTGCAACCCTGGGATAGCTGGCGAGCCCTGCGCGCGACGCTGCTCGGTCTGAGCCTCGGTCTGGTGACCAACGTCATCGGCTATCTGGCCCTGGCCTTCACCCCGTTCCCGGCGCTGAAACAAGTGGCAATCTTTTCCGCCGCCGGCCTACTCGGCGCCTACCTGAGCACGCTGTTCCTGTTGCCAACCCTGCTCGGCAAGGCCGAGATACGTCCCTGGCAGCCGCCGCATGCCCTGGCACAGCGCCTGCTCGACTGGCGCGAAGCCTTGCTGCGCAAACTGCCCACACCCTGGCTGCTGTTGATCTTCGCCCTGTTCTGCGCTGGCGGCCTGTTGCAGCTCTCGCACAAGGATGACCTGCGCCAGTGGGCCAGCGTGCCGCCGCAATTGCTGGAACAATCGAAAGCCATCAGCCAGATCGTCGGCACGCAACCGACCAGCCAATTCTTCCTGGTACGTGGCGACGATGAGGAGCAACTGCTGCAACGCCAGCAGGTGCTGAGCCAGCGCCTGGACACGCTGGTAGAACAGGGCCAGCTGAAAAGCTATCTGGCGCTGAGTCAGCTGATCGCGCCGACCACGCAGCAGGAAAAACTGCGTCAGGCCGTGACAATGCTCCCCAGCCACAGCGCCGCGCTCACCGAGCTGGGTATTCCTGCCGAAGCCATCGAGCAGGAGGCACGACAGCTGCAAGCCCTGCCGACACTGAGCGTTGAGCAGGTGCTCGCCGCGCCGCTGAGCGAACCCTGGCGTCCGCTCTGGCTGGGCAATGCGAATGACGGCCAGGTCGCCGGGCTGATCAGCCTGCAAGGCCTGAGCGACAGCGATCTGCTGGCCGCCCAGGCCGAGGGGCTCGCCGGTGTGAAGCTGGTTGACCGCCTCGGCGAACTCAATCGCCTGTTCGCCGCCACCCAGGTCAGCGCCGCCGAGCTCAAACTGGCCTCCTGCCTGCTGATCTTCGCTGTACTGTGCTTCTTCGGCGCACGTGGCGCTGCTCGCATATTGGCGGTGTCGCTGCTGGCCGCCTTGGCCAGCCTGGCCAGCCTCGGCTGGCTTGGCCAGCCGCTGACGCTGTTCAGCCTGTTCGGCCTGTTGCTGGTCACCGCCATCGGCGTGGACTACGCCATCCTCATCCGCGAACGGGTCGGCGGCGCTGCCACCAGCCTGCTCGGCACGCTGCTGTCGGCGCTGACCACCTGGTTGTCGTTCGGCCTGCTGGCAGTGTCCAGCACACCGGCGGTCAGCAACTTCGGCCTGACCATCAGCATCGGCCTGATCTTCAGCTTCCTCCTCGCGCCCTGGGCGGGTGACGCGCCTGCGAAGGAGCCGCATCCATGAGCGTGGCCCTGTTCTGGCTGCTGGCCCTGGCCATTTACGCACTGGTCGCAATCATCGGCGCACGCCGCCTGATTCCCATCGTCGGCCAGTTGCTGGTGGCCGCGCTGGTCATTCCGACGCTGCTGTTGCTGTGGGCCGAGCCGTACTGGCAACTGAGCGCGGCCGAGTTGCTCGCGCCCGCGTGGCTGAACTTCGCCTATGGCTTGTGCTTCGCCTTGCTGCTGGGCTACATCCTCAGCGACGTGATCGACCTCGATCTCAGCCCGGCCTGCGTGAAGATCGCCCTGCCGAGTTTTCTCGTGCCGATGCTGGCCGGCGTAGCCTACTCGCTCTGGCTGCTACCCGGCGAACGTGGCTGGCTGAGTGCACTGGGCATTGGCCTGCTGTTCTCCATCACCGCGATCCCGGTGCTCTATCTGTTCTTGCAGAGCATCGGCTACCCGGCAGCCGACAGCAAACGCCTGCTGCACGCGGCAATCCTGATGGACTTCATGTGCTGGAGCCTGTTCGGCCTGGCCCAGGGCAGCAGCCAGCCGACGACACTGCTGTGGCCACTGCTGGCGGCGCTGTTGCCTCTGTTACTGCACAGGCTCACGCTACGTCATCCACTGTTCTACAGCCTGCCGTTCTTCGCCCTGATGCTGGTGCTCCAGCAGCTTGAACTGAATGCGCTGGTATTCGGCATCGCCTACATGCTGTGCCTGGCTTACCTGAAGCAACCCTTTGTCCTGCCACTGGCGCCGCGTCACTGGAAAGGGCTGCTCAATGGCATCGCGGTTCCGCTGATTCTCACTTATGGCGTACTGCGCGTGGATTTCCATGGCCTGGGTCAACACCTGTCCTGGCTGGTAATCGTTACCCTGCTGGCGCTGCCGGTCATCAGCAAGGTGCTTGGCAGTTGGCTGGGCCTGCATTGGGCAGACCCGGCCGCGTCAGCGCGGATCAAGTGGCGGGAAAGCCTGCTGCTGAACATCCGTGGCCTGACCGAAATCGTGTTCCTCAACCTGCTCCTGCAGCTCCAGCTGATTGATTCAACGGTGTACTTCGGCCTGCTGCTGATGAGTCTGTTCTCTACTCTGCTGCCTGCCCTGCTAGGCCGGCACGCCGTCAATCATGAAGCGAAAGCCCGCTATGAAATCTCCTGAACTCGAACAACGTCAGATCATCGTCATCGGTGCCGGCCCGTCCGGTGCTATCGCCGCCGCCATTCTCAAGCGCCAGGGCCATGACGTGCTGGTGCTGGAGCGCCAGCGCTTCCCGCGCTTCTCCATCGGCGAGAGCCTGCTGTCGCATTGCCTCGACTTCGTCGAAGAAGCTGGCATGCTTGAAGCGGTGCAGGCCGCTGGTTTCCAGACCAAGCATGGCGCTGCGTTCGCCTGGGGCGAGCGCTACACCAGCTTCGACTTTCGCGACAAGTTCACCGAGGGCAAGGGCTCGACCTACCAGGTGATCCGCGCTGACTTCGACAAGCTGCTGGCCGATGAAGCCGAGCGCCAGGGCGTGGATATCCGCTACGAGGAAGAAATCTTCGCCGCTGATTTCAGCGGCGACTGCCCGCGCCTGTCGGTACGCCGCCTGGCCGACGGCCTTGAATACCAGGTCGAGTGCGCCTTCGTCCTCGACGGCAGCGGCTATGGCCGCGTGCTGCCGCGCCTGCTCGACCTCGATACGCCGTCGGCCTTCCCGGTACGCCGTGCGGTGTTCACCCACATTGAGGACAACATCGACCCGGCCTCAGGCTTCAACCGCGAGATGATCCTCATCACCACCCATCCGACTCTGCGCGACGTGTGGTTCTGGACCATTCCGTTCAGCAACGGCCGTTGCTCGCTGGGCGTGGTCTGCGCCGCCGAGCACTACGAGAACTACCCGAAGGATCTCGATGCCTGCCTCAAGCAGTTCGTCGCCGAGACCCCGTCGCTGAGCAAGGTGCTGGGCAATGCCGTGTGGGATACCCCGGCGCGTGAGATCAACGGTTACTCGGCCAACGTCAAGAGCCTGCACGGGCCGGGCTTCGTTCTACTGGGTAATGCTGCCGAGTTCCTCGACCCGGTGTTCAGCTCGGGCGTGACCATCGCCATGCGCTCGGCAAGCATGGCCGCCGGGCTGCTGCATCGTCAGCTCGAGGGCGAGACGGTGGACTGGGAAACCGAGTTCGCCATCCCGCTCAAACGCGGCGTGGACACCTTCCGCGTCTACGTCGAGGGCTGGTACGAGGGCTCCTTCCAGGACGTGATCTACTACGAAAAAGCCTCCCCGGAAATTCGTCGCATGATCAGTTCGATCCTTGCCGGCTACGCCTGGGACGGTAAGAATCCCTATGTTTCCGAACCTCGCCGGCGCCTGCGTGTGCTGGCCGAGCTTTGTTCACAGCCCTGACAAGGACAGTCGATGAACGCCCTGCGCCCCGTCTCGCCCACCTACGTCGAAGAAACCCGCTTCGGCTTCTGGTTCCTGCAGAGCCATGTCTGGCAACACCATGTACTGCGGGTCGCGATCAACGACCTGGTACGTCTGATCGACGGCCCGCTGCCGCACGCTCCCGTCCTGCTGGACACGGGCTGCGGTCAGGGCCGTTCCTTCGGCCTGCTCAACGCCGCCTTCGCACCGGCGCGGATGATCGGTCTCGACGCCGACCCGCACAGCCTCGAATGCTCGCGCCGCGAAGCCGAGCGCCTGGGCCTGGAGGTCGAACTGATCGCCAGTGACTGCGCGGCCATCGACCTGCCCGACGCCAGCGTCGACCTGCTGTTCTGCCATCAGACGCTGCACCACCTGGTGGAGCAGGAGCAGGCGCTCGCCGAGTTCTGGCGTGTGCTCAAACCCGGCGGTCGGCTGCTGCTGGCCGAATCGACCAAGTTCTACATCGATACCTGGGTGATCCGCTGGCTGTTCCGCCACCCGATGCACGTGCAGCGCAGCGCCGAGCAGTACTTGGACATGCTGCGTACACAAGGTTTCGAATTCGACGATGCCTGCGTTTCCTACCCCTATCTGTGGTGGAGCCGGGCCAAGGACTTCGGCCTGCTGGAGCGCTGGGGCCTGATGCGACCCAAGCCGGTCGGCCAACGCGACGAAACGCTGCTCAACGTAGTGGCGCGCAAACCGTGATGCCACGCATACTCCTGCTCGTCGCCAGCCTGCTGCTGGGCGCCTGCGCCGCACATACCCCCGTGCCGCAGACGCCACCGGCACTGGTCGCGCCCTTGCCGCTCAGCCTGCAGATCCAGCGCGAGCAGGCGCAGGTGCGACAGGACTGGCTGCTGGTCGTCCAGCGTGAAGGCTCGGCCCTGCGCTGGTCATTGATGGACCCGCTCGGCATCCCACAGGCGCGTCAGCTGCTGGATGCCGGACAATGGCGCAACGACGGCCTGTTGCCACCCAACGCCGAGGCCCGCGAGTTGTTCGCCGCGCTGCTGTTCGCCCTGAGTCGAAGCGACGCGCTGCAGGCTTATCCCGCCGGCAGTTGGCAACAGGTGAACGATGAACAGCGCCGCCTCGCACCGGACTGGACCATCGATTACCACGGCCCTCTGGATTTCACCCTTGGCAAGACCGGCCTGAACTACCGGATACGTGCACTGAACCTGGAAGAAAGCGATTGATGTCCCGCGCCCCCACCCCCGGCTACCTCCATGCGCTCGGCCTGCTCTGCGCCCTCGGCGAAGGCAAGCAAGCCGTCGCCGATGCGCTGTTCGCCGGCGATGCCTCGGGCATGCGTGCCGAACACGGATGGGTTAGCGAGCGCAGCCTGACGGTCGGCACCGTGCATGCCGATCTGCCCGCCATGCCGCCTGGCTTCGAGAGCTCGCACAGCCGCAATAACCAGCTGCTGCTGGCCGCTGCGCAGCAGATCGAACCCGAGCTGCGCGCGGCCATCGGCCAGTATGGTGCTCATCGCGTCGGTCTGGTGCTGGGCACCAGCACCTCGGGTATCCGCGAAGCGGGCGAGCATATCGCGCGCCACCTCAACGAAGGCGCGCTGCCCGCCGACTACGATTACGCTCAGCAGGAAATGGCCGCCCCAGCCACCTTCCTGGCTGACTGGCTGGGCCTGAGCGGCCCGGTGTACTGCCAGTCCACAGCCTGCACCTCCAGCGCCCGCGCCCTGCTCAGCGCTCATCGCCTGCTCAGTCAGGGCCTGTGCGATGCGGTGATCTGCGGTGGCGTCGACAGCTTGTGCCGCCTGACCCTGAATGGCTTCTCGTCGCTGGAAGCGGTTTCCGCCGAGCCCTGCAATCCGTTCTCGGTGAACCGCCACGGCATCAACATCGGCGAAGCCGCGGCCCTGTTCCTGATGACCCGTGAGCATGGCCCCATCGCGTTCTTCGGTGGCGGCGCCACCTCCGACGCCCACCATATCTCCGCGCCGCACCCCGAAGGCCTCGGTGCCCGTGCCGCCATGGAGAAGGCGCTGGCCAATGCCGGCATCGCGACCAGCGACATCGACTATCTCAACCTGCACGGCACCGCCACTCGGCATAACGACGTGATGGAGAGCAAGGCCGTGCATGCGCTGTTCCCCAACGGCCTGCCTTGCTCCTCGAGCAAACCCATGACCGGCCATACCCTGGGCGCCGCTGGTGCGCTGGAAGCGGCCTTCTGCTGGCTGACCCTGAGCGAATACAACCGCGATGGCCTGCTGCCGCCGCACCTCTGGGACGGCCAGCACGACCCCGAACTGGCGCCGCTCGAGCTCGTCCAGCCTGGCGCCCGCCTCGCCCGTGACAAGGGCCGTTACCTGATGAGCAACTCCTTCGCCTTTGGCGGCAATAACGTCGCACTGATTCTGGGAGATGCGTCATGAGCCTGTGGCCCGTCGCCGAACTGGTACCCCATGCCGGCAACATGGTGCTGCTCGATGAAGTGTTGAGCTGCGATAGCGAAGCGATCGAGGTGCGCCTCGTCGTACGTCCGGATGGCCTGCTCAGCGATGCCGACGGCAATCTGCCTGCCTGGACCGGCATCGAGCTGATGGCCCAGGCCATCGCCGCCTTCGCCGGCATCCAGGCCAAGCGTGCCGGCTTGCCGGTGGAGCTGGGCTTCCTGCTCGGCACACGCAAGTACGCCTGCAACGTCGAGCGTTTCCCGGCTGGCAGCGAACTGCACATCCGCGCCCTGTGCTCGCTGCAGGACGACAACGGCATGGGCGTGTTCGAATGCCATCTGCAAGGCCCCGGCATCCAGGCCGAGGCGCGCCTCAACGTGTTCCGCCCGCCGCAACCGGCGGTTTATTTACAAGAGCCACAAGAACCGCAAGAACAATCCCATGACTGAAACTACTTCCGCCGCTACCGTTCTGGTCACCGGCTCCAGCCGTGGCATCGGCCGCGCCATCGCCCTGCGCCTGGCGCGTTCGGGCCATGACATCGTCCTGCACTGCCGCTCGCGCCGCGATGAGGCCGAAGCCGTGCAGGCGCAGATCTTCGAACTCGGGCGCCAGGCGCGCATCCTGCAATTCGACGTATCCGACCGCGCCGCCTGCCGTGCAGCGCTGGAGGCCGACGTCGAAGCCCATGGCGCCTACTACGGCGTGGTGTGCAACGCCGGCCTTACCCGCGACGGAGCCTTCCCGGCGCTGTCCGAGGAAGACTGGGATCAGGTGCTGCGCACCAACCTGGACGGTTTCTATAACGTGCTGCACCCGTTGACCATGCCGATGATCCGCCGCCGTGCGCCAGGCCGTATCGTCTGCATCACCTCGGTATCCGGGTTGGTCGGCAACCGCGGCCAGGTCAACTACAGCGCCTCCAAGGCTGGCGTGATCGGCGCCGCCAAGGCCCTGGCGATCGAACTGGCCAAACGCAAGATCACCGTCAACTGCGTGGCCCCGGGCCTGATCGATACCGAGATTCTCGACGAGCTGGTTCCGGTCGACGAAATCCTCAAGATGATTCCGGCGGCGCGCATGGGCACCCCGGAAGAAGTGGCGAGTGCGGTGAACTTCCTGATGTCCAGCGAAGCGGCGTACATTACCCGCCAGGTTCTCGCAGTGAATGGCGGTCTGTGCTGATGAAACGTGTAGTCGTCACCGGTATGGCCGGTATCACCTCGCTGGGCAGCGACTGGCCAACCATCTCGGCCGCGTTCAAAGCCGGCAAAAGTGGTATCCGCCGCATGGACGAATGGGACCGTTTCACCGAGCTGAACACCCGCCTGGGCGGGCCGGTGGACGATTTCGTCCAGCCCAAGCACTGGAATCGCAAGCAGACGCGCAGCATGGGCCGGGTGTCCAAGCTGGCGGTGTATGCCGCTGAACGCGCGCTGGAACACGCCGGTTTGCTCGGCGATCCGTGCATCGCCGATGGGCGCATGGGCGTGGCCTGTGGCTCGTCAACCGGCAGCACCGAGGAGGTCAAGGCCTTCGGCAACATGCTGCTGAACTCGGTAGCCGACGGTCTCAACGCCAATTCCTACATCCGCATGATGCCGCACACCACGGCGGCCAATATCAGCATCTTCTTCGGCCTCAAGGGCCGCCTGATCCCCACCTCCAGTGCCTGCACCAGCGGCAGCCAGGGCATCGGCTATGCCTACGAGGCGATCAAGTTCGGCCGTCTGAAGATGATGCTCGCTGGCGGCGCCGAAGAACTGTGCCCCACCGAGGCCATGGTCTTCGATGCACTCTACGCCACCAGCCTGAAGAACGACGCCCCGCACACCAGCCCGCGCCCCTACGACAGCGGCCGTGACGGCCTGGTGATCGGCGAAGGCGCCGGCATCCTGGTGCTCGAAGAGCTGGAGCACGCGCTCGCCCGTGGCGCCACCATCCATGCAGAGATCGTCGGCTTCGGCTGCAACTCCGACGGCCAGCACGCCACCAAGCCGGTGCAGGAAACCATGCGCGGCGCCATGCAGCTGGCGCTCGATGACGCCGGCCTGGAACCTTCCGCCATCGGTTACGTCAACGGCCATGGCACTGCCACCGAACAGGGCGACGTCGCCGAAACCCTGGCCACCAGCAGCCTGTTCGGTGCGCAGATGCCGATCAGCTCGCAGAAGAGCTACCTCGGCCACACCCTGGGCGCCTGCGGCGCGCTGGAATCCTGGTTCAGCATCGAGATGATGAACTCGGACAGTTACGTCTACACCCTGAACCTGGACGAGATCGACCCGGCCTGCGGTGAGCTGGATTATCTGCGCGGCGAGTTCCGCCAGATGAGCCACGAGTACGTGATGAACAACAACTTCGCCTTCGGTGGCGTGAATACCTCGCTGATATTCAAGCGCTGGCATTGATTTTCAACAGACAAGGAACACGGATGATGTCTCGTTTCACTCGATTTGCTCTGATCGCAGCCCTGCTGCTGGGCGTTGCAGCCTGTACGTCAAAACCGGTGATGAACATCGAGAACCGCACACCGACTTCGACGGTCAGGAGTGAGGATGATATGCGCCGCGCTATTCTCGCCGCGCTGCAAAGCCGCCAATGGACCGTCGAGCGTGCCGACCGAGGCAACATCATGGCGCTCATCCAGCGCCGCAATCACCAGGCCGAGATCACCATTCCCTATAGCGCGTCGAGTTATTCGATCCGCTATCGCGACAGCCAGAACCTCGGTTACAAGAACGGCAAGATCCACCGCAACTACAACAAGTGGATTCACAATCTGGATCGCAGCATCCAGCAGGAACTGAACAGGGCGTCCTTCTGACAGGGTGCCTGGTTGGTAATGAGCTGTAGGTGATTGCTACAGGCCTACGCGCAGCAGACGTTGAACGAGCTTTTCCATACAGTGATATTCAAGGAGATAACCATGAAAGCAAAAATCTGGACCACTGCCGCACTTCTCTCCGTTGCCCTGCTGCCCGGCCTCAGCCAGGCGCGCGATACCGCTCACTTCCTGGACTTCCAGTCGGTGGTCAACGAAGCGACCCAGGCTGGTCGTCTCGACGGTTCGGTGAAGTTCTACCTGAACAAGACTCCGGCTGGCGCCCAGATCATCAACGCCAATGTCACCACCAGCCAGAAGACCAACGCCTTCAACAAGACCGATGAAGCGGCTTGCAGCTGGGCACTGCAATCGGCCCTAATCAAACTGCAAAACTCGGCCAAGGCCGCAGGCGCCAACGCCGTGGTCGACCTGGCCAGCAACTACAAGAACAAGGAATACCGCGACGACAGCAAATACGAATGCCACGCTGGTGCCATCATGGCCGGCGTAGCACTGAAGGCCAAGTACGCCAAGGTGAAGTGACACCACCAAAGGCCACCGTAAAGGTGGCCTTTTCACGCAAGGAAGCCCTCTAGCATGTCGAAACTGCGCATTGCCCTGCCCCTGCTCGCGGCGGCAACACTACTCGGTGGCTGCACCGCTACCCGGGTCACGCCACTAAAAACGGCGGCCGATCAAATGTGCATCCAAGAGAACCCTAAAGTTCAGGTCAGCGACTTCGTGCCCGTGCTGCAAGAAGGCTTTGCCCGACATGGTATCCAGACGCAAATCCACTCGAAGATTCCCAGGGCCGATTGCCCTTACGTGGTGACTTACACAGCTCGCCGCTCCTGGGACATGGCGCCGTATCTGTCCACCGCCGAAATCACCATTCTCGGCCCCCGTCGCCAGACACTGGCCACAGCCAGCTACCACCTGCGCGGTAAGGGCGGTTTGTCGTTGATGAAATGGCAAGGCACCAAGAGCAAGATCGACCCGGTCATCGACGAGTTGCTGGCCAGCGCGCAGTTGAGCAGCACGGCCCAACCTGCCGCACAGGCCCACTCGACAGCCGAGCCACGCAAGAGCCTGGATGAACGCGTGCGTGATCTGCAGCAGCAGAATCTCGGCTATGAGGACTATCAACGTGCCTATCGGCAGCTTCTGCTGGAGCACCAGAGCACGCAATAGGGCTTCTGAACGAGGCACTCAGAGCACGAGTGGCAGGAACATCCAGCTACGGCCCATGTACTGGCGATAAGCATCGCCGAAATAGGCCAGGCACTCGCGTTCCTCGCAGCGCGCCGCACACCACAGCAGCACGCTGGACAGCACCGCCAGCAGCACGATCAGCACATCGATGCGTTTGAAGGCGATACCCCAGGCCAGCAGCAGCAACGAGCAGTACATGGGATGACGGATGTAGCGGAAGATACCGCCCGTCACCAACTGTGACGTGCGTTCGAAGGCGAATAGCTCATCATCCTGACGTTGCGTACCGGCCTGTCCGAAACGGCGCATCTGGTATACGCCAGCGAACAGCACCAACAGTGAAAGACTCAGCAGTACCCAGGATATACGCTGATTCAACTCGCCGCGGTCGCCAAACCAGGACGGCGCATTGAGCACCAGCATCAGCGCCATCGCTTCCCAGGCGAAGAAACGATAGAAACCGTGACTGCGCGGATTGCCCAAGGTGCGCCAGGAAATTCCCACCAGCACTGCGCTGAGCATCACAAAAGCCACCCACTGCCAGATCGTCACTGCATCCTCCCTCTATCCCTGCCTCTGTTACACTGCGTCGCCCGTACGTACCGACCGCCCGCCATGGATCGCACCCAACTGCACACACTGCTGCCGCACCAGGGCGATGCTCTCTGGCTGGATGCATTGGTCGATCACGACACCCTCACTATCCGCGGTCTCAGCGCCTGGCATCATCTCGACAAGCTTGGCGAAAATGCCTCGCCTTGCCTGCTGTTCGAAGCCGCCGCCCAGCTTTGCGCCGCACATGGTGCCCTATACGGCGAAGCGGACGCTATTGAAATGGCCCTGGTCGGCAAACTTTCCCAGCTCAATCTGCACCCGGTCACACGCAGTACAGAGCCGCTAGTGGTCAGCGCCCAGCAGGAGGCGTTGAGTCCGGCTGGCGCTCTCTACGCCTTCACCATCCAGGCCGGCAGCCAACCGCTGCTGGACGGCAAACTGCTGCTGGTGCTTGTCCGTGCTTGAGTTAAGTGACGTCAGCTTCCGCTACCCGGGCGCAGACACCTTCGCCCTGCACGGCATCGACCTGCAACTGCAGGAAGGCCAGTGTCTGGGCCTGCTCGGCAGTAACGGCGCGGGCAAGACCACGCTACTGGCCCTGCTCAGCGATACGCTGGCCCTGCAGCAGGGCGAGATCCGCTGGCACGGCCCGCGCAGCCTGGGCCTGGTGCCACAGCAACTGGCCTTCTACGCCGAACTCACGGTGGCCGAGAACCTCGCACTGTTCGCCGATCTGTATCGCCTGCACGGCGCGCAACGCCGCCAGCGCTTGGAGTTGTGCATCGCCAGCAGCGCCCTCGAAGACAAGCTGCAACGCCGCGCCGCACGTCTGTCCGGTGGCGAGCAGCGCCGCCTGAACTTCGCCATCGGCCTGCTCCAGCCCGCGCGCCTGTACCTGTTCGATGAAGCCACCGTCGGCGTCGATGCCGCCAGCCGGCAGATGCTACTCGATGCCGTTGAGAAGCTCGCCGCCGAAGGGCATGGGGTGATCTACACCAGCCACTATCTGGACGAGGTCGAGCGTGTGGCCGGGCGCATCCTGCTGCTGCACGAAGGCAAGGTGCGCCTCGACGTCGACAAACAGCAACTGCTCGATGGCGGCCACGGCCTGCTGCTGGAATGGCCGGAACAGGTTCCCGCTGGCTTTCAGCAACTGCTCGACCAGCTGCAACTGAGCGCCGAGGCGCTGCCGGATGGTCTGCGCATCGGCAATCTGGACAGCCAGCAATTGCTGGTGATCACCCAGTTCCTCGCCACGCAGCCGAGCCCACCGAGCTTGCTGCGCTTCGGCCGGCCATCACTGGAACAGCTCTACCTGAGCCTCAACGGAGGCCGCCTGTGAGCCCGTTACTGGCGCTGGTGCGCAAGGAATGCTTGCTGCTGCTGCGCGACCCGCATGCACTGGCCGTGCTGTTCATCATGCCGATCCTGTTTCTCGTGCTGATGGCCGCCGCGTTGTCCAACTATCTGCGTGACCAGCCGCCGCCCTTGAGCCTGGTGCTGGAGATCGAGCAAGGCAGCGAAGCCAGCGCGTTCTTCCAGCACGCGCTGCAGGAACAGTTACCGGGCAGCCATCTGCTCGCCAGCAGCGAAGAACCCTTGCCACGCATCAGCCTGGCCAGGAACTTTTCCGAGACCTTGCTGGATACGCCTCACATCGGCCCCACGCTGAGCTTTCCCCCGCGCACCGATGGCCAGACACGCCAACGCCTGCGCGCAGCTCTGAACATCGCCCTGGCGCAGACCCGCCTGCTGGCCTACCTGGAAGACAGCGACGCGCTGGACGCGGGGATGAGCACCGAACAACGCTGGCAACTGATCCGCCAGCGCACCCAGAGCGAGATCAGCGAACGGCAGATGCTGGCCAGCGGCGAACTGAGCGGCAAGGCCAACGCCAGCCAGTTGAGCGTGCCGGCCTGGCTGATCTTCGGCATGTTCTTCGTCGCCCTGCCGATGGCTGGCGGCTTCCAGCGTGAACAGCAGAGCGGCGCCCTGCTGCGCTTTCGTGCGTTGGGCCTGAGCCCCAGCATCCTGGTGCTGAGCAAACTGCTGCCTTATCTGGCGATCAACCTGCTGCAGTTCGCCCTGTTGCTGGCCATCGGCGTATACCTGCTACCGCTGCTCGGCTTGAGCGGCCTGAGCCTGCCGGGCTCGCCACTGGCCTACGCACTGCTGGCACTGAGCCTGAGCCTGGCCGCCTGCAGCCTGGGCCTGCTGCTGGCCTCGTTGGCACGTAGCGGCGAGCAGGCGTTGCTGCTCGGCGGCGGTCTCAATATCATCCTCGCCGCCATCGGCGGCATCATGGTACCCAAGAGCGTGATGCCCGAGGCCATGAGCCAACTGGCGGAAATCTCGCCGATGAGTTGGGCGCTGGACGCCTTCCTGACCCTGCTGGTGGGTCAGGGAACGCTTGCCGACATCGCCCCTGACTGTGCCCGCCTTCTGCTGTTCGCCCTGGTGCTGGGCGGCGGCGGGCTTTACCTGTTCCGCAGACGAGTGCAGCAAACGCAATGGACGACACATTACTAGAACAAGAACTCAAGCAATTGCTGATCCGTGAATGCGACAAGGAAGACGACATCGACTGGCAGAGCATCGCCGATGACGAGCCGTTATTCGGTCAGCAGAGCCGCATCGCCATGGACAGCCTCGATGCCCTGCAGGTCTCCCTGGCACTGCAGCAGCACTATGGCGTGCGCATCGAAGGGGCCAAGGACGGACGGCGTATTCTCAACAGCATCGCCAGCATCGCGGCCTTCATCAGGCAGAAAAAGTGACGCCCATCTATCTCCAGCGCGGCGCCCTGCATAGTGCCCTTGGCACCGACCTGCACGCCGCCAGCGCAGCCCTGCAAGCCGGCCAACTGCCTGTGCCGAGCTCGTTCCAGCTGCATGAACTGCAGCAACCGCGCCCCTACCTGGCCGTAAGCCGCAGCGGTGAAAGCCGCCAGCAGCGCTGCGACCGACTGCTCGGCGAAACCCTGGGCGAACAGCCAGGTGCGCTGGATGACTGCCTATTGATCATCGCCAGCACCAGCCTGGATATCGACGACCTCGAACAGCTGATCGCCGCAGAGGGCGGCTTTCGCTCACAGCACTCGACCTCACTCGACCTGCTGGCCGAAGACCTGCGTCAGCGCTGGGGCTTCGCTGACGCCTTCACCCTCAATACCGCCTGCACCAGCGCGGCCAACGGCCTGCTGTATGGCGCACGGATGCTTGCCGCCGGCCTCTACGAACGCGTGCTGGTACTGGCCTTCGAAACACCCAGCGCCATCGCCCAGCAAGGCTTCGGCGCCCTCGACCTGACCAGCCCGAGCGGCGCCTACCGCCCCTTCCATCCGGAGCGCGACGGCCTGATTCTCGGTGAGGCCTATGCCGCCACACTGCTGGCCAAGGAGCCCGGCGAGGCGCCACTGGCCAAGCTGCTTGGTGGCTTCAGCGCCTGCGATACCAGCAACCTGACCACCACCCGCGAAGACGGCAGCCATATCGACTGGGTGATGCGCGAGGCCCTGCGCAGTGCCAGCATCGATGCCGGACAGATCGGTTTGGTAAAGCTGCATGGTACCGCCACCGGCGCCAACGACCGTGCCGAGAACAATGGCGTACGCCTGCTGTTCGGCGACGCGTTGCCACCGTTGTGCGTGCTCAAACCCTGGCTCGGTCATACCCTGGGCGCCTGCGGCCTCAGCGAAACACTGCTGCTGGTGGAGAATCTCGCCAACCTGCCAAGTGTGGGCTATGCCGCCGAAGCCGTGCTGCCGCTAAGCGCAGAGCCAACCTGCGTGGCAGCGGACAGCCTGCTGCTGGCCAACTTCTTCGGCTTCGGTGGTAACAATGCCAGCCTGATACTGCAACGCTGCGCGGAGAACCAGGAATGAAGCCAGTCATCGCTGCCTGCAGCGTTCGCGGGAATGCGAGCTGCTCCGACAAGGAGCTCAAGGCCGCCCTGGGCCAGTGGCTGGCAGCCCCGCCACGGCGCATCGACCGCATGATCCTGCAAGCACTGCTGTGCAGCGCGCCACTCAAGGCGCATGTGCTTAGCGATTGCGGCCTCTACCTGGCCTCACGCCACCCGGCCCGCGCCACCATGGGTGCGCTGCTCGATGCGGTGTGCGTGCATCAGCGCCAGCCCAAGCCCTTCGAATTCGTCAATAGCGTCAGCAATGCGGCAGGCTTCCACGTCGCCGCCCAATTGGGACTGGAAGGGCCGAACCTGTTTATCGGTGCCGGGGCCAATGTGTGGAAACAGCTACAGATGCTGGCCGCCCTGGACCTGGCCGATGGCGCAATCAGCCAGGCGTTGCTGGTGGTAATCGACGAGGACGGGGATTTTCAGGCGCAGGCTGTGCTGATTGCGGCGCCAACGAAGGCACAGGACTTTGACGAGCTGAGAGCAGGCATCGAAGTGCTGCAACTGCAGTTCTAACCTGGCTTGTTGATGGCATTGGTGGGCTGAAGCCCACCCTACATCAAGCGAACACCGTAGGGTGGGCTTCAGCCCACCGCACCTGCCTCAGCCCTTGCGCTTGGCCCAGGCGCCCAGTTCTTTCATCAGCACCCGCTCCTGCCCGGCGATGCCACGGAGCATCTCGGCAATCGGCCGGAAGTCCGGCGCCTCGCCCTTGCTGCGGCTAGCGCGCACACAGGCCGAGGCGAACTGGCGCCAGTCATCGCCCACCGCCGTCAGGCGCGACGAAGCCTCCTGCAGGCTGGCATCACCGATCTTCTCGCCGGCCTCCTGCAGGAAGCTGGCATACATGAAACGAAAACCCGCACCGCCGGTGCCGATTTCTTCCTGCATGCGCACGATATGGGTGAGGTACAGGAGGTTGTACTTGGCCTGCGCCGGGTCCAGCGACTCGACGCATTTGGCCAGGTGCTGGATGCCGCGAATACCGATCCAAGGCAGCGGCATGCCGTCGAGGATGCGTGAGGTGGACAGCACGCTCTGGCGGATCAGGCGCTCCCAATCCTGCTCCGGCGACACGTCGTCGAGGTAATACATCAGGCCCTTGGCCGCCAGCGCTCCCTTGGCAAAGCGCGCCTTCTGCAGGTCGGCGCTGGCACAACGCACCGGCTCCTCGAACACCGGGTCGCTGAGCAGGTACTCGTCGCCCTCACGCCCGTAGGCCAGCAGGTTGTGCGCATTGAAGTGAAAACGCATCTCCGGCGGAAAATACGGCAGCCAGAACACCGAACTCTGCAACCCTGCCAGGCGCCCGCTATCCAGCGCCGCATCCAGTGCCGTACGGCCCTGCTCGGGGTTGGAAAAGGTACGGCTGGTCAGGCGCACGCCGAGGCGCTTGCTCAGGGTCTTGATCAGGTGCCGCGGCGGCATGCGGTAGGCAATCAGCGGCATGCCACCCAGTTTGACGATGGGCAGGTAGGCGAAGGCCAGACCCGATGCCAGGCCGAATGCCATCGGCTCGCTCATCGGCAGACCGGCATGGGTGAGCAGACTGGCCATGACGCCACTTTCGCAGTGGGCGCTCTGGCGGTGCTGGAACGCAGTCATGGCAACTCTCTCTGGTAGCGACGCAGCTCGTCGACGGTCAGGCCGAAGGCTTCGGCGTAGCGCGCCAGCAGCGACGCGCTCAAGCGACGATAGATTTCCGGGCGAAAGTGCCGACGCACCCGCCACTGCCACAGGCCGGTGATCTGCGACAGCGCCGGCTCGTCCATGCGGTAGCGGTACATCAGGCATTTGAGCGGCGACAGCTCACCACGCTGCCACAACGCCAGGGCCTCGGCCTCCTGCGCCTCCAGCTCGGCGACGGCCAGTTGCGTGGCATAGGATTCAGGGTCCCAGCCGACGCTCTGCGCGCCCTGGTAGTGGCCGCTTTCATCGACCGCGTAAAGCAGCTTGCTGTGCCCACCATAGGCGGAGCCGGGATCCTGCGGAACTTCGTCAAGCTTCATCGCCAACCACCGTCAGGTGCATGAACGCACTGGAAAAGCGCCCGCTTTCGGGCACGTAACAGAGCAGCCGCTGGCCGCTGCGCAAGCGACCACCATTGAACAGTTCTTCGAGGATGATGAAGATCGACGCCGCGCCGGTATTACCCTTGCTGGTCAGGTTGGTGAACCAGCGCTCCATCGGGATCGGCAGGTCGACATTGGCCAGGCCCACGGCCAGCGGCTCGCGGAAGAACTCCGATGAATAGTGCGGCAGGAACCAGTCGATATCCGCCACGCGCAACTCACGGCGCGCCATGATGCGCTTGAGCGCCTCTTCCACGGTAAACTTGACGATGTTCTCGTTGAGCAATTTGACGTTCTGCTTGATCGCCATCACCGACTGCTTCGCGCGGTCGTCGGCGTCGTAACGGCTCCAGCCACGCAGAGTGTCGTCCTGCATATCGGCACCGGCGTACATGCAGGGTTGCATCTGATCGGCGAAGGAGTAGATGTCCAGCCAGTCGATGCGCAGGCTCAGGCCGCTCTGATTCGGGCGATCCTGCAGCAGCACGGCGCCGGCGCCATCGGACAGCATCCAGCGCAGAAAATCCTTCTCGAAGGCGATCTCCGGGTGTTTTTCCAGCTCATCGACGCGGCTTTCGTATTCGGCGTTGAAGTTGCGCGCCTGCATCAGGGTCGAGGCGACCTCCGAACCACAGGCAACGGCCGTGCGGCTCTCGCCACTGGCCACGCTCATCCAGGCGTATTTCAGCGCGGTCATGCCGCACAGGCAGATACCGGCGGTGGTCGCCACCTCGCAGGACGGATTGCCCAGCTCGCCATGCACCATCACCGCGTGGCCCGGCATCACCTGATCCGGCGATGAGGTGCTGGCCACCAGGCAATCGAGCTGGTTCAGCTCAAAGCCGTCGCCCTGCAAGCCACGTATCGCTTCGGCGCTGAGCTGCGCATTGCTCATGCTCGGCTCGCCGGTCGCCGGGTCGATGACATAGTGACGCTGCACGATGCCGTTGCGGCGCAACACCAGCTTGCGCGCGCGCGACGGCTTGCCGCCGACCATGCCCAGGCGTGCTTCCATCTGCTCGTTATCCACAGGCTCGTGCGGCAGGCAGGCGCTGATGCGGTTGATGAATACAGGGGTTACCACGGTCTTACCTCGGGTCACTTCACTCGCCGGACGGGCCGGCAAAGTAGGCCTTCTCTCTCTGGATACGCCCCTTGAACAGCGGCGCCAGCAATTTTTTCAACAGCGCCGTGATCGGCACCACGGTCAGGATCAGGCAAATCAGGAATACGATGTACAGCACCAACCCCGCGCCGCGTCGGCGACTCTGCTGCGGGCCGAGCGCCGAGAGAAGTCGGCTCCACAGGGTGAAACTACGGTTGCCGACCTTTTCGCTGGCGATCAGTTTTTCATCCACTGTCACCGCGCCCAAGCCAGCGAGCATCGGTGTTTCGATGGGCTGTTCATCTGCGAGCAGCCGGCGCGCCATAGCGTCGCCGAAACGGCTGGCCGCCGCCAATTCCCGTTCGTCGATACCAGCACGCGGCACCCAGCTATAGGGCTTCTGCCGGCCGGTGAACATCCACAGCGGCGTGGCCAGGAAACTCGCGGCCGTGCCGCAGGCATCGGTCAGAACCACGTTGTCCACCAGCTTCGCACCCAGCGCCTGCAGGCGCGCCTTGACCTTCTCCTGCGCCATCAGCCACATGTTGCGGCAACCGATCAGCGTGACCACCGGCGTGTTTTTCAGTAAGCGTGCGGCCTCGGGCGAGGCGAGAAAACTGGTGCAGGGCAGCGAGGGCGAGAGGAACCACACCTGATAGGCCAGGATCACCAGGTCGTAGCGTTTGTTGGCGTCCACAGCCAGCGGCAGCAAGGGCTGCGGCTTCATCAGCACGGTTTCCGGGAAGATCCGGAAGAAACCGAGAAAGGGCCAGGGAAAGGGAAAAGGCTGGGCAGGTTGCAGCGTCAGGAAATCCACTTCGATGCCGTCGCACTCGCGCAACGGCGCACAGACCGATTGCGCCAAGCGGTCTAATTGGCCAGTCTGTGAGAAGTGGACGACTAAAACATGACGCATTCGCGGCGCATTCCCTGCAAAATGTGCAAATTATGCCACAGAGACTTCTTCAAACCGTAACCCGCCTGTGCCAACTTTGCCTATTGGTTCCGCTACTCGCTTGCCAGTCGATCCAGGCGGGCGACCTGCTGATCGAGGTGGAAGGCTTACAGGATCAGGCAAATCTGTACCTGGCACTGGTACCTGCCGACCAGCAGGACTGGCAGCCCAGCCTGCACGAACTGCAGGGTACGCAAATACCACTGCGCCTGAGCGATCTGCCGCCCGGTCGCTATGCCGTACAGGTGTTCCAGGACAGCAACGGTAACGGCCAGCTGGATCTCAGCCCGCGTGGCATCCCGCTGGAGCCGGTCGGCTTCTCCGGCAATCCGTCGCTCTTCGGCGGCAAGCCCAAACCCAGCGACAGCCTGTTCGAGCATGGCACGGCGGACAGCATGATCAGTGTGCGCCTGATCCCACCGCGCAAGAACAAGGAACGCTCAGCCCCCGTTGCACCACACGCCGGGGATCGCTAGCGGCCAGGCGGACAGGCCTGGCCGCCCGGCTGCGGCTTACTGGTGATATTGCGCCGACAGCTCGTGCACGGCCTCGAAGAAGGCGCCAGCGTGGGCCGGGTCGACTTCCGGGGTGATGCCATGGCCAAGGTTGAACACATGGCCGCTGCCAGCACCGTAGGCGGCCAGGATGCGCGCCACCTCGGCACGAATCGCCGCCGGCTTGGCGTAAAGCACCGCCGGATCCATGTTGCCCTGCAGGGCGACCTTGGCACCGACACGGGCGCGAGCGCTGCCGATGTCGCACGTCCAGTCCAGGCCCAGTGCTTCGGCGCCGGTGTCAGCAAGGGATTCGAGCCACAGGCCGCCGCCCTTGGTGAACAAGATCACCGGCACACGACGCCCGTCGTGCTCGCGGATCAGACCATCGACGATCTTCTTCATGTAGGCCAGGGAGAACTCCTGATAGGCCGCTGCCGACAGCGCGCCGCCCCAGGAATCGAAGATCTGTACCGCCTGCGCACCGGCCAGAATCTGCCCGTTGAGATAGGCCGTGACCGACTGCGCCAGCTTGTCGAGCAATGCGTGCATGGCTTGCGGGTTGTCGTAGAGCATGGCCTTGGTCTTGCGGAAGTCCTTCGACGAGCCGCCTTCGACCATGTAGGTGGCCAGCGTCCACGGGCTGCCGGAGAAACCGATCAGCGGCACGCGGCCATTGAGCTCACGACGGATGGTGCGCACGGCGTCCATCACGTAACCCAGGTCCTTCTCCGGGTCCGGCACAGGCAGCGCCTCGATGTCGGCCAGATTGCTGACCACCTTCTTGAAGCGCGGCCCTTCTCCGGTCTCGAAGTACAGGCCCTGGCCCATGGCATCGGGAATGGTGAGGATGTCGGAGAAGAGGATCGCCGCATCCAGTTGCGGGTAGCGATCCAGCGGCTGGATGGTGACCTCGCAGGCCAGCTCCGGATTCTTCATCAGGCTCACGAAGTCGCCGGCCTTGGCCCGGGTCGCGCGGTATTCCGGCAGATAGCGACCGGCTTGGCGCATCATCCAGATCGGCGTGACGTCTACGGGTTGCTTGAGCAGGGCACGCAAGAAACGGTCGTTCTTCAGGGCGGTCATGGCAGAGTCCTAGAAAAAAGTGCGGGCATTTTCGCAGAGCGCAAAACAAAAGGCACGGCGGGTGCCGTGCCTTTTGTCCATCGCGACGATATGCCGCGACGATTCACCAGCTGCGATAGGGCAGAAACTTGCCGTTGAGCACGATCTGCACGCGGTCACCCTTGGGGTCGGCGACGCGGGAAATATCCATGCTGAAGTCGATGGCGCTCATGATGCCGTCGCCGAATTCTTCGTGGATCAGCTCTTTGATGGTCTCGCCATAGACGTTGATCATCTCGTAGAAGCGGTAGATCAGCGGATCGGTGGGGACCGCCTTGTCCCAGTGCTTGTGTGGGAATTTCTGCAGCGCAGCGGAGACCTCCTCCGGCAGCTCGAGGGTCTCGCACAGGGCGTCGGCGTTTTCCTTGGGCATGCTGTTCATGCCCAGGCAGGCCGAAGTGGTCCACACCGGCGACATGCCGATGCCCTTGCCGATTTCCGCCCAATCCAGGCCGAGGCGCTCCTTGGCGGCGATGATGGTGCTACGCATTTCTTGCTTATCCATGGTGAAACTCCTTCACGGGGGTCAGAGGTACGACTCTGGCGGCCGCTGCCGGCTCGTCCAGGGCGGGGTTGATTTCGGGCGGGAAGCCTTGCTCGTCGGCCACGGTGCGGCCGCGCAATTCGTGTGAGCGGTTCACCAGGAAGTCCACGAGGTGGTTGCGGATGCGGTAGTACGCCGGGTGGTGAATCACCTGGTCGCGCTGGCGCGGCCGAGGCAGATCGATGCGTACCGACTCGGCGATGCGCGCCTGCGGGCCGTTGGTCATCAGCAGGATGCGGTCGGAAAGCAGGATCGCCTCGTCGATGTCATGGGTGATCATGAACACCGTCTGCCTGGTAGCGCTCCAGATCTTGATCAACTCGTCCTGGATCACCCCTCGGGTCAGGGCATCCAGCGCACCGAAGGGTTCATCGAGCAGCAGCAACTGCGGCTGGGTGGCGAAGGCGCGGGCGATGCTCACGCGCTGGCGCATGCCGCCGGACAGTTGCGCCGGCTTGCGCGCCTCGGAGCCGCCCAGGCCGACCATTTCCAGGTACTTGCGGCTGTGTGCACGGCGCTGCTCCTTCGTCCACTGGGGAAACCGCGCACGCACGCCGAATTCGACGTTCTCCAGCGCGCTGAGCCAGGGCAGCAGGCTGTAGTTCTGGAACACCACGCCGCGTTCGAGGCTAGGCCCGGCGACTTCCTTGCCGGCCATTTCCAGCGTGCCTTCGCTGAAGCTGTCGAGACCGGCCAGCGCATTGAGGATGGTCGATTTACCACAACCAGAGTGACCGATGATGCAGACGAACTCGCCCTGGTCGAGACCGAAGCTGACGTCCTCGAAGACTGTCAGCGGCTCGCTGCCGGGTTGCGGGAAACGTTTGGCCAGGCGGCGGGCATCGAGAAAATAGCGGGACATGACATCACTCCTGGTAGCTGACGAGACGGGCGACGCTGCCCAGCAGAAGGTCGAGCAGCATGCCGACCACGCCGATCATCAGAATCGAGAAGATCACGCTGGCCAGGTTGAGGTTGTTCCACTCATTCCACACGTAGTAGCCAATGCCGGTGCCACCGACGAGCATCTCGGCGGCGACGATCACCAGCCAGGCGATGCCCACCGAGATGCGCATGCCAGTGAGAATGGTCGGCATGGCCGCAGGCAGGATCACGCTGAACGCCGTGCGCAGCGGGCTCAGCTCATGGGTGCGGGCAACGTTGATCCAGTCGCGACGTACGCCAGCGACGCCGAAGGCGGTGTTGAGCAACATCGGCCACACCGAGCAGATGAAGATCACGAAGATCGCCGAGGTCTGCGAATCCTTGATCACGAACAGCGCCAACGGCATCCAGGCCAGCGGCGAGATCGGTCGCAGTATCTGGATGAAGGGATTGAGCGCGCGGTACATCAGCGGCGACATGCCGATAACGAAACCAACGGGGATCGCCACCAGCGCCGCCAGCAGATAGCCGGTCAACACCCGGTACAACGAGTGCGCAAGCTGGATGCCGATGCCCTTGTCGTTAGGCCCGTTGTCATAGAACGGCTGGCTCAGCTCGGCATAGGCATGCGCCAGCACCACCGAAGGCGGCGGCACCCGTGCTTCCTGCTCGGCCTCGCCCATGAGCATGGCGTATTCGTCATCGGCACTGACTGCGGCGCTGGCGGGCACTCGACAGAGCACCTCCCAGATGGCGAGCAGCAGCACCAGCAGCACGGCGGAGAGGATCGCCGCGCGCAGGGAAATGGACGCTTTCATCACGACCTCCGCATGGCGAAGCTGGCCAGGTAAGCGTCCGGATCGGCCGGATCGAAGGGTTTTCCCATCACACTGAAGGACTTGTAGGCATCGGCCGGTACCGGCAGACCGAGCTCTTTCATCACCTTGCCGGCGTCAGCCGCGAGGAACACCCGCTCGGCGATGTTGCGGTAGTCCACATCCCCCTGCAGATAGCCCCAGCGTTTCATCTGGGTGAGGATCCACACCGCCATCGACTGCCAGGGGAACGGATCGAAGTCGATGCGCTGTGGCTCGTCATGAATGTTGCCCAGGCCGTCGGCATAGCGTCCGCTGAGCACCTGCTGCACCACCGGCACTGGCTGGTTGAGGTAGTTGCGGGTCGAGATCGCCTCGGCCACCGCCTTGCGGTTCTCGGCCTTGGAGGAGTATTGCGTGGCGTCGATGAGTGCATGCAGCAGCGCGCCATAGGTATTGGGATTCTCGCTGGCGAAGCGCTGGCTGCAGGCGAAGGCACAGCACGGGTGACCCGGCCACAGTTCCTTGGTCAGCAAGTGGATGAAGCCGACCTTCTCCCATACCGCGCGCTGGTTGAACGGATCCGGCGAGAGGAAGCCATCGAGGTTGCCGGCGCGCAGGTTGGCGACCATCTCCGGTGGCGGCACCACGCGGATCTGGATATCGCGATCCGGATCCAGGCCGTGCTCGGCAACGTAATAGCGCAGCAGAAAGTTGTGCATCGAGTATTCGAACGGCACACCGAAGCGCATGCCCTTCCACAGCTTCGGATCGCGTTTGTCCTGATGCTGCATGCCGAGCACGATGGCCTGGCCGTTGACGTTTTCCAGCGCCGGCATGACGAAAGGCGTCTGCGTCGAACCCAGCCCCAGGCTGATGGCCAGTGGCATCGGCGAGAGCATATGCGAGGCGTCGTACTCGCCGGCCAGCGACTTGTCGCGCGCCACCGCCCAGCCTGCGGTCTTCACCGTTTCCACCTCCAGCCCGTACTTGGCGTAGAAACCCATCGGCTCGGCCATGATGATCGGCGTGGCGCAGGTGATGGGCACGAAGCCGATCTTCAGCTTGGTCTTCTCCAACGGGCCGAGGCTGTCCTTGACCGCCGCCTTGACCGCATCCAGCGGGATCATGCTGCCCAGAATCGCCGCCGCGACACCGCCCCCGATCATCCCCATGAAACTGCGCCGGGAGAAATCGTTGTGGCCGAACACGCCGCGCACGATGGCGTTCTCCACCGCGCGATCGAGCATGGCTTCACTGCTATCGGGCAGCGCAGCGGCACTCGGCGTGCAACGCTGGCAAGCACAACCGGCGGCATGGGAAAGCTCGCTGTCGGGGCTGAATGGATCGTCCAGGCTGTTGACGCTCATCGTGATCACTCCTGCGATGGCCTGCCCCAAATTGGTGAGGCGGGCGCTGACTGGGCTGGGCCATTGCTGGCCGGTTCATGTCTGCTATTGCAGGAGCTGTACCATCTCAAAAAACAAATTAAGCGATTGAAAAATAAAGACTTTAATCAAATCCCTTAAAAACGATATTTCGTCATTAACGAGATTACGTCAGCGTTAGAAACGATATTTCGTCAAATGGCACGGCCTTTGGATAACAAGACACAAGCTCAATCCCGCGAGGCCCGAGATGCCTGATCCAAATGCCGCCAGCCAATTGCTGCTGCAACACATGCAGAGCGCCAGCCTGGTCATCGATCCAATCCACGACCGCATCCTGCATGCCAATCCAGCCTGTTGCGCCCTGCTCGGCTGGCCGCTGGATAAACTGCTCGCACAGCGCGCCAGCCGTCTCTGGGCACATGACCTGGGAGCACTGGTCACTTTCACCGAGGAAGTGCAGGTGCGCCGCAATGCCTGGCGCGACGGCCTCGGGCTGCTGCATCACGATGGCGAGCGCCTGGAAGTGGAAATCGACGGCAGCCGGCTGGAACATGACGGCGCTAGCCTGCTCGGCCTGCTGATCCAGCAGCGCCGTCGCCTGGATGCCCTGCGCGGGCTGGCCGAAGCCGAGCGCTATCAACGCCAGGGGCTGCTCGAATGGCAGGGCGTGGAACGCATCTTCCGCCAGTTCGAGCGGCAGAATCAGCTGATCCTCGGCGCCGCTGGCGAGGGCATTTATGGCGTCAACCGCAATGGCGAGACCACCTTCGTCAATCCGGCAGCCGAACGCATTCTCGGCTGGCGTGCCGACGACCTGATCGGCCACAACATTCACGACCTGATTCACCACCATCATCCCGACGGCAGCACCTACGACGGCCATACCTGTCCGATCTATGCCGCCTTCAACGACGGCGAAGTGCACCAGGTGGCCGACGAGGTGTTCTGGAACAAGGACGGCAAGCCGATCCCGGTGGATTACACCAGCACGCCGCTGCGCGATGACGGCGAACTGGTCGGCGCCGTGGTGGTGTTCCGCGACATCAGCGAGCGCCTGGAAACCGAACGCCGGCTGCGCCAGGCATTGAGCGAGGTACAGCAGCTCAAGCAACGCCTGGAGCTGGAGAATGCCTACCTGCAGGAAGAAATTCGCGGGGAGTACGCCCAGCACGATCTGGTCGGACGCAGCGCTGCCATGCAGCAGGTGATCCACCAGATCGAACTGGTCGCCCCCACCGGCGCCAACGTGCTGATCACCGGCGAGTCAGGCACCGGCAAGGAGCTGATCGCCCGCGCCATTCACGACAACAGCGGGCGCAGCCGCCGCCCGCTGATTCGGGTGAACTGCGCGGCGGTACCGCGCGAGCTGTTCGAGAGCGAGTTCTTCGGCCATATCCGCGGCGCCTTCACCGGCGCACTGAATGACCGCGTCGGGCGTTTCGAGCTGGCCGACGGCGGCACGCTGTTTCTCGACGAGGTCGGCGAAATCCCCCTGGAGCTGCAGAGCAAGCTGCTGCGCGTGCTGCAGGAGCAGCAGCTGGAGCGGGTCGGCGACAACCGTACCCGTCAGGTGGATGTACGCGTGATCGCCGCCACCAACCGCGATCTGCGCCAGGAAGTGCGTGCCGGCCGCTTCCGTGAAGACCTGTACTTTCGCCTCAACGTCTTCCCCATCGAGTCGGCGCCACTGCGCCAGCGCCCGGAAGACATTCCGCCCCTAGCTCAGCACTTTCTCGGCCGCGTCTGTCGTCAGCTCAACCGCCCCGAGCCGAGCCTGCGCCTGGCCGACATCCAGCGCCTGCAGGCCTATTCCTGGCCGGGCAACATTCGTGAGCTGGAGAACCTGATCGAGCGCGCGGTGATCATTTCGCCCGGCACCCGGCTGCGCCTTGATCTGCCCAACGACAGCGGCAACGACGCGCCATCACAGCCACAGGTGGAACAGGAAATGCGGATTTTCACCCAGGGCGAGCAACGCCGGCAGATGCGCGAAAACCTGATCGCAGCATTGAAGGCCTGTGCGGGCAGGATATCGGGGAAGGACGGCGCGGCGCGGTTGCTGGAGCTGAAGCCAACGACCCTGCGCTCACGCCTGGAGAGCTTTGCCATCGACCCGCGCGACTACCGACCGCGTAAGTCGCAGCCGCGCAGGTACGAGACGAATCAGACGCCGAGGTAGTCGAGGATGCCTTCGGCGGCGTTGCGGCCTTCGAAGATCGCCGTCACCACCAGGTCGGAACCGCGCACCATGTCGCCACCGGCGAAGATCTTCGGGTTGCTGGTCTGGTGCTTGAACTGCGACTGCTCGGGCGCCACGACGCGGCCCTGGCTGTCGGTCTGGATCTCGAACTGCTCGAACCAGGGCGCCGGGCTCGGACGGAAGCCGAACGCGATCAGCACGGCTTCCGCCGGGATGACTTCCTCGGAGCCCGGAATCGGCTCGGGACTGCGGCGGCCACGGGCATCCGGTTCGCCGAGACGGGTCTCGACCACCTTGATGCCTTCCACCTTGCCGTCGCCGACGATGGCGATGGGCTGGCGGTTGAAGAGGAACTTCACGCCCTCTTCCTTGGCGTTCTTCACTTCCTTGCGCGAGCCCGGCATGTTCTCTTCGTCACGGCGGTAGGCGCAGGTCACGGCCTTGGCGCCCTGACGGATCGAGGTGCGGTTGCAGTCCATCGCGGTGTCGCCACCGCCCAGTACCACGACGCGCTTGCCCTTCATGTCGATGAAGTCTTCCGGCGCCTTCTCGAAACCCAGGTTGCGATTGACGTTGGCAATCAGGAAGTCCAGCGCGTCATAGACGCCCGGCAGGTCTTCACCCGGGAAGCCACCCTTCATGTAGGTGTAGGTGCCCATGCCCATGAACACGGCATCGTACTCATCCAGCAATTGCTGCATGGTCACGTCCTTGCCGATCTCGGTGTTCAGGCGGAACTCGATGCCCATGCCGGTGAACACTTCACGGCGGCGGCTGAGCACGGTCTTCTCCAGCTTGAACTCGGGAATGCCGAAGGTCAGCAGGCCACCGATTTCCGGGTTCTTGTCGAACACCACCGGGGTCACGCCATTGCGCACCAGCACGTCGGCACAGCCCAGGCCGGCCGGACCGGCGCCGATCACTGCGACACGCTTGCCAGTCGGCTTGACCTTGGACATGTCCGGGCGCCAGCCCATGGCGAAGGCCGTGTCGGTGATGTACTTCTCCACCGAACCGATGGTCACCGCGCCGAAGCCGTCATTGAGGGTGCAGGCACCTTCGCAGAGGCGATCCTGCGGGCACACGCGACCGCAGACTTCCGGCAGGGTGTTGGTCTGGTGCGAGAGCTCGGCGGCGGCCAGGATGTTGCCTTCCGACACCAGCTTCAGCCAGTTCGGAATGAAGTTGTGCACCGGGCACTTCCACTCGCAATACGGGTTGCCGCAGCCCAGGCAGCGATGCGCCTGGTCTGCAGCTTGCGCCGGCTTGAAGTTGTCGTAGATCTCGACGAACTCCTTCTTGCGCTGACGCAGCAGTTTCTTCTTCGGGTCTTTGCGCCCGACTTCGATGAACTGGAAGTCGTTATTCAGACGTTCAGTCATTGCATTACCTCATCAAACCACTTCAGGCGCATTCTTATTGCGGGTTGGCACGGGTGCTGGACAGCAGCGACTTCAGACTGGCCGCTTTCGGTTTCACCAGCCAGAACTTGCGCAGGTAATCGTCCAGGTTTTCCAGCAGGTTCTGGCCCCACTCGCTGCCAGTTTCCTCGACGTACTCGGCGAGCACGCTTTCCAGGTGGCTGCGGTAGGCCTCCATCGCTTCGTTGTTGATGCGTTGGATTTCCACCAGCTCGTGGTTGACGCGGTCGTAGAAGCCGTTGTCCATGTCGAGCACGTAGGCGAAGCCGCCGGTCATGCCCGAGCCGAAGTTGTAGCCGGTCTTGCCCAGCACACAGACGAAACCGCCGGTCATGTACTCGCAGCAGTGATCGCCAGTGCCTTCCACCACGGCGTGAGCGCCGGAGTTACGCACAGCGAAACGCTCACCCGCAGTGCCGGTGGCGAACAGCTTGCCACCAGTGGCGCCGTACAGGCAGGTGTTGCCGATGATGGCGCTGTCCTCGGTGGCGAACGGGCTGCCGGCAGGCGGGGTGATAACGATCTTGCCCGCGGTCATGCCCTTGCCGACGTAGTCGTTGGCGTCGCCTTCCAGGCGCAGGTGCAGACCACCGGCGTTCCACACACCGAAGCTCTGACCGGCAGTGCCCTTGAAGCGGAAGGTGATCGGCGCGCCATTCATACCCTGGTTGCCATGCACACGAGCGATCTCACCGGAAATGCGCGCACCGATGGAGCGGTCGCAGTTGCCGATGTTCAGCTCGAACTCACCACCGGTCTTGCCGGCGATGGCGTCCTTGGCCATTTCCACCATCTTCTCGGCCAGCAGGCCTTCGTCGAACGGCGGGTTCTTCGGCACCTGGCAGAACTGCGGCTTGTCAGCCGGGATATGCGCGCTGGCCAGCAGCGGCGATAGATCCAGGTTGCCCTGCTTGGCGGTTTCGCCCGGCAGCACTTCGAGCAGATCGGTACGCCCGATCAGCTCTTCCAGGCTGCGCACGCCCAGCTTGGCCAGCCACTCACGGGTTTCCTCGGCGACGTAGGTGAAGAAGTTCATCACCATCTCGACGGTGCCAATGAAGTGATCCTTGCGCAGCTTGTCGTTCTGCGTGGCCACGCCGGTGGCGCAGTTGTTCAGGTGGCAGATGCGCAGGTATTTGCAGCCCAGAGCCACCATAGGCGCAGTACCGAAGCCGAAGCTCTCGGCGCCGAGGATGGCCGCCTTGATCACGTCCAGGCCGGTCTTCAGACCACCGTCGGTCTGTACCCGCACCTTGCCGCGCAGGTCATTGCCGCGCAGGGTCTGGTGGGTTTCGGCCAGGCCCAGTTCCCACGGCGCACCGGCATAGCGGATGGAGGTCAGCGGCGATGCGCCGGTACCACCGTCGTAACCGGAAATGGTGATCAGGTCGGCATAGGCCTTGGCCACACCGGCGGCGATGGTGCCGACACCGGCTTCCGCTACCAGCTTGACCGACACCAGTGCCTTCGGGTTGACCTGCTTGAGGTCATAGATCAGCTGCGCCAGGTCTTCGATCGAATAGATATCGTGGTGCGGCGGCGGCGAGATCAGGGTCACGCCCGGCACCGCGTAGCGCAGTTTGGCGATCAGACCGTTGACCTTGCCGCCCGGCAGCTGGCCGCCCTCACCGGGCTTGGCACCCTGGGCCACCTTGATCTGCAGCACTTCGGCGTTGACCAGGTATTCCGGGGTCACGCCAAAGCGGCCGGTGGCCACCTGCTTGATCTTCGAGCTCTTGATGGTGCCGTAGCGGGCCGGGTCTTCGCCGCCCTCACCGGAGTTGGAGCGACCACCCAGACGGTTCATCGCCTCGGCCAGCGCCTCGTGCGCCTCCGGCGACAGCGCGCCGAGGGAGATGCCGGCGGCGTCGAAACGCTTGAAGATCGACTGCAGCGGCTCGACTTCATCGAGGCTGATCGGCGCGCTGGATTCCTTGACCTTGAGCAGATCGCGGATCATCGACACCGGACGGGTGTCGACCAGCGTCGAGTATTCCTTGTACTTCTCGTAGTTGCCTTGCTGCACGGCGTCCTGCAGCGTGCGCACCACGTCCGGGTTGTAGGCGTGGTATTCGCCGCCGTAGACGAACTTGAGCAAGCCGCCCTGCTGGATCGACTTGCGGTTGTTCCAGGCCTCGAAGGACAGCAGCTTCTGCTCGCTTTCGATATCGACGAAACGCGCCCCCTGGATGCGGCTGGCCACACCCCGGAAGCACAGCTCGGTGACTTCGTCAGCCAGGCCGACCGCCTCGAACAGTTGCGCACCGCGATAGGACGCGACCGTGGAGATGCCCATCTTCGACAGGATCTTCAGCAGGCCCTTGGAGATGCCCTTGCGGTAGTACTTGAAGACTTCGTACAGATCGCCCAGCACTTCGCCGGTGCGGATCAGGTCGCCCAGCACTTCGTAGGCCAGGAACGGATACACCGCCGAAGCACCGAAGCCCAGCAGCACGGCGTAGTGGTGCGGGTCACGCGCAGTGGCGGTTTCCACCAGGATGTTGCAATCGCAGCGCAGGCCTTTCTCAGTCAGGCGGTGATGCACGGCGCCAGTGACCAGCGCGGCATGCGCCGGCAGCTTGCTCGGAGCGATGTGACGGTCGGTCAGCACCAGCAGCACCTTGCCGGCACGCACGGCTTCCTCGGCCTGGTCGGCCATGTTGCGCACGGCAGCTTCCAGACCCAGCGACTCGTCATAGTTCATGTCGATGACATGACGGTCGAAGCCTGGGCGATCCAGGTTCATCAGCGCGCGCCACTTGGCCGGCGAGATCACCGGGCTGCTGAGGATCACGCGAGTAGCGTGCTCCGGCGACTCGCTGAAGATGTTGCGCTCGGCGCCCAGGCAGATTTCCAGGGACATGACGATCGCTTCGCGCAGCGGGTCGATCGGCGGGTTGGTGACCTGCGCGAACTGCTGGCGGAAATAGTCGTACGGCGAACGCACGCGCTGGCTAAGCACCGCCATCGGCGTGTCGTCACCCATCGAGCCGACGGCTTCCTGGCCCTGCTCACCCAGCGGGCGCAGCACCTGGTCACGCTCCTCGAAGGTGACCTGGAACATCTTCATGTACTGCTTGAGCTGATCCGGGTCGTAGAAGGCCGAACCGTGATCGCGGTCTTCCAGCGTCGCCTTGATGCGCTGGGCATGCTTGCGCAGCCACAGCTTGTAGGGGTGACGCGATTTCAGGCGGCTGTCGATGGACTCGGTGTCCAGCACCTGGCCGGTTTCGGTATCGACGGCGAGGATCTGCCCCGGGCCGACACGGCCCTTGGCGATGACGTCCTCGGGCTGGTAATCCCACACGCCGATTTCCGACGCCAAGGTGATGTAGCCGTTCTTGGTGGTGACCCAACGCGCCGGGCGCAGACCGTTACGGTCGAGCAGGCACACGGCATGACGACCATCGGTCAGCACCACGCCGGCCGGGCCATCCCAGGGCTCCATGTGCATGGAGTTGTATTCGTAGAACGCGCGCAGGTCGGCGTCCATGGTTTCGACGTTCTGCCAGGCCGGCGGAATGATCATGCGCAGGCCACGGAACAGGTCGATACCGCCAGTGACCATCAGTTCGAGCATGTTATCCATGCTCGAGGAGTCGGAACCGACGCGGTTGACCAGCGGGCCCAGCTCGTCGAGATCGGGAATCTGCTCGTTGGCGAACTTGGTGCGACGGGCCTGCGCCCAGTTGCGGTTGCCGGTGATGGTGTTGATCTCGCCGTTGTGCGCGAGATAACGGAAAGGCTGTGCCAGCGGCCACTTCGGCAGGGTATTGGTGGAGAAGCGCTGGTGGAAAACCGCGATGGCGGTCTGCAGGCGCTCGTCACCCAGGTCCGGGTAGAACTGCTGCAGATCCGCCGGCATCATCAGACCTTTATAGATGATGGTCTTGTGCGAGAAGCTGCAGATGTAGTGATCGCTGTCGTCGGCATTGGCCACCGACGAGCGGCGACGGGCGCTGAACAGCTTGATGGCGAATTCCTGGTCGGATAGACCTTCGCCGCCGATGAACACCTGCTCGATCTGCGGCAGGCGCTCCAGCGCCAGGCGACCGAGTACGCTGGTATCGATCGGCACCTTGCGCCAGCCCACCAGCTGCAGGCCGGCTGCGAGGATTTCGCGGTTCATGTTCTCGCGCGCGGTTTCGGCCTTGGCCGAATCCTGATTGAAGAACACCATGCCCACCGCATATTGCGCAGGCAGTTCGACGCCGAATTGCTCCTGGGCGATCGCGCGCAGGAATTGGTCGGGCTTCTGGATCAGCAGGCCACAGCCATCACCGGTCTTGCCGTCGGCGTTGATACCGCCGCGGTGAGTCATGCAGGTGAGGGCCTCAATAGCGGTATTGAGCAGGTGATGACTAGGCTCACCTTGCATATGGGCGATCAAGCCGAAGCCGCAGTTATCCTTGAACTCATCAGGACGGTACAAACCTGCTTTCATAGGGGAAACTCTCACCAGGCTGCCTAGACTTCAGGCAAATTGCTTTCTAATTCAATGACTTGAACCCGAAAAGCGGGCACGGGCCAGCTTTGCATGGGCAAAAGGGAGGTCATTGTACATATCCACCCATCTCGTCACAAATTTTCGTGACGAGGGGGTGAAAGTTTATGTCGCAAAAACGAAGGATAAGACCACAAGGTCGTGCTAACAACCAAGCGGTCATCTTGGGACAGAGCGTCTAACGGCTCATTTCCTGTTGGATACTGCCCAGCGTACGCGGCCAGGGCTTACCGGCCTGCAGCTTGGCCGGCAGCGTTCTCACGGCCGCCTGAGCGGCGTCGCGACTAGCGAAACTACCATAGGTCAGCACATACAGCGGCTGTCCCTGGTGGACCTTCTTGAAATAACGATATTCGCTACCACCCTCACGTACCAACGCCTGAATGTTGGCCTCCGAGCGCGACCCGACCACTTGCAAGGCATAGCGGGAGGCTGGCTGCTGCGCGTACCAACCACCCGCATGCGCATTGGCCGCCGCCGTAGCGGGCGCAGACTTGGGCGTCGCAGCCGGAGCGGGAGCCGGGGTTGCTGGTTTGGGTGCAGCCGGTTCAGGCTGCTGTGCAGGTGCAGGTGCAGGTGCAGGTGCAGGTGCAGGTGCAGGTGCAGGTGCAGGTGCAGCAGCGATTGGGGCAGATGGCAAAGTCACTGTCGAGGGTTCGGGCGAGGCCGGGGGCTCGAAGTTATCCAATTCTTCGCCAGCCGCCTCAGCCAACGGCTGGCGAATCACGCTCTGGGACTCACCCACCAACGGCAACGGCAGTGGCTGACTGGCTCCCGCGAACTCGATAGCTGGCGCGCGACTTTCTGTAGCAGGCGATTGCGCCGGCTCTTCAGCTTCTACGGCCGGCGCGGACGACTGCAAAGGTAGCGACGAGTTGCTGGCCACCGGCGCAGGCGGGGCAGATTCCCGCCCCTGCATGAACCAGGCAGCAGCAACGCCGACCAATACGACGGCAAGCGCCAACAGATGCTTTTTCGGCAGGGCAAAACCGCCGCCCGTACCACGACCAGCCGAGCGCTGCGCGAGCATCTGCTCGACCAACAGTTCACGCGCCTCTTGATTGATTGCTCCGGGCCACCCCTGAGCACGAACATGAATGTCCTCGATCTGCTCTTCGGTCAACAGATCAATACTCTGGCCGGCGCCATCTAGCCGCTGAGCCAGGTAGTCGCGCGTCTCCTCTTCAGCGTAAGGCTGAAGCTCGATCGCGTGATAACACTCCTCGCCACCAGCCAACGCTTCCAAGCGCGCCAACAGATCCTGCTCGGCAAACAGAAAGATATGCGGACGCCCCTCGGCATTACCCGCCGCAAGCGCCAAGACGCTTTTCAGCGCTGCGTCATCCAACTGATCAGCGTCGTCGACCAGCAGATAAACCTCTTGCCCGGTCAACGCCAACTGCCCTACCTGCGTCAGAATCGAACGCACATCGGCCTGAGCGATGGACAGCCCCTGAGCAACTTGGCGCAGCAGCGCCTCGCTACCGGTGACACCCTGCGCGACGACAATACTCTGCACCGCCTGCTTGTTGGTGCTGGCAACCAATGCCTGACGCAGCAGCGTCTTGCCACTGCCTTCAGGGCCGACCACGGCGAGCAACAGCTGACTGTAACGCGCGAGGTGATGCAATTGCCCCAACACTGGCTTGCGCTGCGCCGGGAAGAACTTGAAGCCAGGCACTCGTGGCGCAAAGGGGTCGTGGCTGAACTGGTAATGCGCCAGGAAAGCTTCGTCAGCATGCAAACTGGTCATGGATCACTCTTCAAGAGTTGGACGACTGAGCCAACGCGGCGTAATCGCTACGCAGCGTGGCGTCGAGAATTTCACGCGGGTAGTCGGCAGTCACTACAGCCTCACCCAAACGCTTTAGCAACACGAGACGCAGCTGACCATCGAGCACCTTCTTGTCCACTGCCATATGCCCAAGGAACTGCGCAGGCGTCATATCCTGCGGCGGCACCACTGGCAGCCCGGCCGCCTGCAACAGGCGTACACCTCGGTCTCGATCCGCTGCCGATAGCCAGCCCAGGCGATAGGACATTTCCAACGCCATCACCGTTCCAGCGGCAACCGCCTCCCCATGTAACCACACACCATAGCCCTGCTCAGTCTCTATGGCGTGTCCAAAGGTGTGACCGAGATTGAGAGTGGCGCGCACTCCCGACTCACGCTCGTCCGCACCGACGACACGCGCCTTGGCTGCACAGGATTGCTCGATAGCATAGGTAAGCGCCTGCTGATCGAGCGCACGCAAGGCCGGCATATTCTGCTCCAGCCATGCCAGGAAGGGCTCATCGCAGATCAGGCCATACTTGATGACTTCGGCAAGGCCAGCCGACAACTCGCGAACAGGCAAGGTATCAAGACTGCTCGTGTCGATCACAACGGCTTTGGGCTGGTAGAACGCACCTACCATGTTTTTGCCCAGCGGATGATTGATGCCAGTCTTGCCACCCACCGAGGAATCGACCTGAGAAAGCAGGGTCGTCGGGACCTGGATAAAATCGACACCACGCTGATAACAGGCTGCAGCAAAGCCAGCCATATCACCGATCACACCGCCACCAAGCGCCACGACGGTGGTGCGGCGATCATGTCGAGCGCTCAGCAGGCCATCGAAGATCAGCTGCAGGGTTTCCCAGTTCTTGAACGCCTCACCGTCGGGTAACACCACAGACGTAACGCTATAGCCTTCGAGCACCTGCAGCAGCGCTTGCAGATACAACGGCGCGACGGTTTCATTGGTCACGATTGCCACCTGCCGACCAGCTATGTGCTGTGTGAGCAGTGCAGGGCGAGACAGCAACCCCTGACCGATATAAATGGGATAGCTGCGTTCAGCGAGATCGACGTGAAGAGTCTGCATGAGGCCCCCAGGAGAAAAAGGCCACTAGGATAGCGCAGTTCGCCCCGCGCTTTAACGGGGCGACAGGGCTTCCAGGCGCAAGAGAATTTCCTGAACCACCATGCGTGGCGGACGCTCATCCGTCTCGATGATGATATCGGCGACCTCTCGGTATAGAGGATCACGCATGGCCATCAGATCCCTGAGCACCTGAGACGGATTGGCCGTGCGCAGTAACGGGCGATTGCGATCACGCGACGTGCGGTCGATCTGCTGTTCCACAGAAGTGTGCAGGTAGACGACTCGCCCACCAGCATGCAGAGCCTGGCGATTCTCCGGGCGCATGACCGCCCCGCCACCAGTGGCCAACACAAGACCGTCCTGCATCGAGAGCTCGGCGATCACCGCCCGCTCCCGCTCACGAAAGCCCTGCTCACCCTCGACATCGAAGATCCAGGGTATATCGGCACCGGTACGCTGCTCGATCTCTTTGTCAGAGTCTTTGAAAGACAAACGCAGTTCTTTAGCAAGCAAACGCCCGATGGTGCTCTTTCCAGCTCCCATCGGGCCAACGAGGATTACATTCCGCACTTAGGTCATCGGTTCACGGCAATGGCTTGGTTGTTCATGATGCGCGGAGTGAGGAAAACCAGCAACTCAGTCTTGTTGTCACGAACGATGTCACGACGGAAAAGACGTCCGAGGTAGGGTACATCCCCCAGGAACGGAACCTTCTCAACAGCTTTGGTTTGGGTGTTTTCGAAAACGCCACCGATGACGATTGTTTCGCCATCAGAAACCAAAACCTTAGCGTTGACCTCATTTTTGTTAATCGGAGGAACACCGTTGATAGCTCGCTGGAAGTCAGGTGCGTCCTTGGTAACTTTCACTTCCATAATAATTCGATTATCTGGAGTGATCTGAGGCGTCACTTCAAGAGACAGCGCAGCCTCTTTGAAGGATGTGGAAGTAGCCCCGCTGGAGCTGGCCTCTTGATACGGAACCTCCTGCCCTTTGAGAATCTTTGCAGTTTCTTTATCTGCAGTAACTACCTTGGGCTGAGAAACAATTTCACCATTACCGGAGCTTTCCATGGCCGAAAGCTGCAGATCCAGAACGAGATTGTCCGTCAGGAAGCCAATACCGATACCCGAAGTACTAGCCGCAACACCCATATCGACAAAAGGCACAGGAGCAACACCATCCTCCAGGGTGAAATCCCCTACGGTGTCAGTGCCAGGCAAGAAGGCCTGCCCTTCATCAAATGAGGTTGCACCGTCCTTACCGTAAAGACTCCAATTACCCCGACGACTCGAGCCCCCCCAACGAACGCCCAACGCCTTGTCATAATTCACGTTCGCCTCAACGATACGAGCCTCGATCATCACCTGGCGCACAGGAATGTCCAGCTGAGCGATGATGCGACGCAGCTCGTCCAGGCGCTCCTGAGTCTGATAGGCAATGATGCTGTTGGTGCGATCATCGACGGTGACAGAACCACGTACGTCAGCCGAACCATCAGCACTGGTTACCGACTGGAACAGCTTGGCCATATCGGCCGCCTTGGCATAGTTCACCTGAATCAGCTCACGACGCAGCGGGGCGAGTTCGGCAATCTGCTTCTGCGACTCCAGCTCCTGGCGCTCACGAGCAGCGATTTCGTCCGCCGGAGCCACCAGCAGGACGTTACCAATCTGACGCTTATCCAGACCCTTGGTCTTCAACACCAGATCAAGTGCCTGATCCCAAGGCACATTCTGCAGACGCAGGGTGATGTTGCCGGCGACAGTGTCACTCGCCACCAGATTCAGATCGGTAAAATCGGCGATCAACTGCAGAACGGAACGCACATCAATATCCTGGAAGTTGAGCGACAGCTTCTCTCCGGTATAAGCGAAACGCTCCGCCTTACGGCGCTCGACATCGTCCTGACTGAGAGGCTTGACGCTCAAGGTCAGCTTGTTCTCGGTCTGATAGGCCAGGAAGTCATACAAACCGACCGGCTCGACCAGAATACTGGTTTTATCAGCACTACCCGTGGCACTGACGAATTGCACGGGCGTTGCGAAATCTTTCACATCCAGGCGTACACGCAGGGACTCAGGCAGCTCAGTCTTGGCAAAATCCAGACGAATCTTCCCACCCTGTTCTTGGATATCAGGGCTTATCGAGGCATCGGAAAGGGTAATGACAATATTACCCTCGCCCTGCTCGCCACGCTGGAAGTCGATATTGCTGATTGCTTTCGCCTGCGGCCCGTAGGTTTTCTTGGGCGGAACAGCCGTTACCGTCGCAGGCGCCGACGCAGAGGGTCGCGCTGCGGCTGCAGAGGCATCGCCAACCAGGACATACAGATCGTTACCCTCGACTCGCGTGCTGTATGGCGCCAAATTGGTGAGGTTGACGATCAGACGGGTACGATCCTTGGCTTCGACGATGGTGACGCTACGCGCATTGCCGACGCCCAGCTCACGATTCTTGGAGCCGAGCTTGTTCGATACTCCCGGCAGGTCCAGAGCAATACGCGCAGGCTGCTCGATGGTATAGCCGCGAGGAGCCGTTACCGGCTCATCGAAGGACAGCTTCAGCTCAACCCGATCACCGGGCAAGCTGGCGACATTCAAATCCTGGAGATTGGCCGCCAATACCGCGGGCGACAGCAGCGCCGCCAACAGGGCGACGCTAAGACGCGAAAGAGAGCCGTTCATTTTCGTATCCCGTGTGGCAGACAGATTATTTATATTCATTTTTCACCCCGCCCCCTCAGGAGCGCTCCTTCAAGGAAAGGCTGCGTGGTCGCTCAAGCCAGCCACCTTCGCCATCTGGAACAATTTCCATAACATCGATCTTGGAGTCATCGATCACGAGAATCTTGCCGTGGTTACGCCCCAGATAGTCGCCAACTTTTACACGATGAACACCACCAGCGCCGTTAACTAGAGCGAATAACTGGCGATCATTCCTCAGCGTGCCAACCATCTCGAATGTTTCAATATTGAAACCCTCGAGGAATTGCTTGACACGACTTTCATCCGGCTTGATCTCCGGCGCCCCCTTCTGCCGAGTGACGACATCAATTTTAACCGGAGGCTGAAAGGGGCTACGCAAGGACGCAGCACGGTAGGTGAAGCTTTCATAGGGTTGAAAGGTAGGCAGCGGCTCAATAGAGCCTTTAGGCTTTGCGCGCACTTCATCCATATAGGTTCGCAGGTCGGAAAAATCACTACCGACACCGCAACCGGCCAAGAAAACGAAACCTGTCACCAGAACCAAACGAGAGAAACTCATTGTTGAGCCCCCTTATCATTGTAGCGATAGGTCTTGGCCATGATCTGCATGTTCAGGCGGCTGGAGTTTTCAGTACTGGCGGGTGCCAGCTGGAAATCATGCAAGGTGACGATACGCGGCAGACTAGCGACACCGCTTACGAAAGTAGCAAGGTCGTGATAGCTACCGGTGACTTTAATCTGAATCGGCAGCTCGATATAGAACTGCTGAGCCACTTCCGGCAACAGCTTGATCTCTTCGAACTCCAAGCCACTGCCCAAGCCGGTACGAGTGATATCCTCCAGCAACCCAGGAACCTCGGTGTCGCTTGGCAGTTGACGTAAAAGAGCGCCAAAGGAAACTTCCATTTCCTGCATCTGCTCTTTGTAAGCCTCCAGATTCGCAGCCTGAAATGCTTTGCTGGAAAACTGTTCTTTAAGCGTAACTTCTTCTCGCTGACGCTGCTCCAACATGCTCTGCATATCTTTGAGGTGGAAGTTGTAACCCAACACCAGAACGATAATAAGCAGCAGTAGGCCAGCAATGAATTTAACCGCGCCAGGCCACGACCCAACATTGTTCAAATCAAGTTCATTGATATCAATGCTGCGCAGGCTGTCCAAGGAATTCTTGATACTCATTTAGCCGCCTCCGCCTTTTCTTGATCAGGCTGTGTCTGCTGGACAGTCAGCTGAAACACATTCGCCTGATCCAAAGCCCCCGCTGTGACAGCTTTGACTTCGGTCAGATTGGGCGCGGCCAACCACTCCGAACCATCCAAGTTACGCATCAGATTCGAGACGCGGTTATTCGACTCCGCCGCACCAATGATGGCAATGCTCTTACCCGTCATTTTCACACTGGTAAAATACACACCGTCCGGAAGCGTTCTCACCAACTGGTCGAACACACGACCAATGATTGGCCGATTGCCCTGCAGGTCCTGAATGATCTTCATGCGCTCCAATAGTTGCTGGCGGCGCGTTCTTAGCTCACTGATTTCCTTGATACGCGCATCGAGGACCGCGATCTCCTTCTTTATGAAGTCATTTCGCGCATTCTGGTTACTGATCGCCGAACTGAGAAATTGATCACCTAGAAAGACCAAGCCAGCAGCCACAACGAGGACACCGACCAGGCTTACCAAAAACCGCTGTTTGCGCTCCTCGCGCAGCTGTTCACGCCAGGGAAGTAAGTTAATCCGCGCCATCAGTCGAAACTCCTCATCGCCAGACCACAGGCAATCATCAGTGCCGGCGCATCACTGGCCAGCGCACCGGCATTGACCTTGCTGCTCAGCGCCATATCGGCAAAGGGATTGGCCACTAACGTCTGCGTACCGATCTTCTGCTGGATCAGCCGATCGAGGTCAGGAATGGACGCGGTACCACCAGCTAGGAGGATGTAGTCGACATCATTGAACTGCCCAGCGGCGAAGAAGAACTGCAGCGAGCGCGAAACCTGCTGAACGACAGCTTCTTTGAACGGTTGCAAAACCTCACTGTCGTAGTCATCTGGAAGACCACCTTGCTTCTTGGCAAGACCAGCTTCCTCGACCGACAGGCCATAGCGGCGCTGGATTTCCTCGGTCAGTTGCTTGCCACCGAAAAGCTGCTCGCGGGTGTAGATAGTGCGGCCGTTGTGCAGAACACTGAGCGTGGTCATCGTCGCCCCGATATCCACCACCGCTACGGTCAACTCATCGTGCCCGCCACCCAACTGCGCCTCCAGCAAACCGTAAGCGCGCTCGAGAGCATAGGCCTCGACATCGACCACTTTCGCAGTGAGCCCGGCGAGCGCGAGGGCTGCTTCGCGGACCTCCACGTTTTCCTTGCGGCATGCAGCCAGCAGCACCTCAACCCGCTCAGGGTTGCGCGGCGCCGGGCCCTGCACTTCGAAATCGATGGCGACTTCTTCCAGCGGGTAAGGAATGTATTGGTCAGCCTCGATCTTCAGCTGGTTTTCCAGGTCGTCCTCGGAAAGACCAGCTTCCATTTCAATGGTCTTGGTGATGACAGCCGAACCAGCCACGGCAACCGCAGCCGTCTTGACGCCGCTCTTGGCCTTGGCCAACACGCGCGAGAGCGCCTGACCGACCCCCTCCAGCTCGGCGATGTTCTTCTCTACCACTGCGTTAGGTGGAAGCGGCTCGACGGAATAAGCCTCTACCTTGTAGCGGCTTCCCGAGCGACTCAGTTCGAGGAGCTTGACCGAAGTCGAGCTGATATCAATCCCCAGCAGCGTATTCGCTTTCTTAGTGAAGAGCCCTAGCACGACCGTTTTCCTATTGGCATCCGCGACTTACGGACTATTTATGTTTTTCCACATTAAATATCAGTCTTGACAGAAGCGCAAATGGCTCCCCGGGAAAAAAAACGCTTATAATGTGATCAGCTTTTCCCTTTTTGCCTCAGCTCCTGCTTAACTCATTCTTTTACTTGGAATTCCGAACATTTTGATACGCCTGCTGAAGTTCTTCTGGTGGTCTTGCGTTGCCGTTTTTTGTGGGCTGTTGCTCAGTTTCAGCGGCGCGTTTCTTTATCTTAGCCCGACCCTTCCGTCCGTCGAGTCGCTGCGCCAGGTCCAGCTGCAGATCCCCCTGCGCGTCTACAGCAGCGATGCCAAGCTGATCGCCGAGTTCGGCGAGATGCGCCGCTCACCCATTCGCTTCGACGAGATCCCCAAGGAATTCATCAGCGCCCTGCTGGCAGCAGAAGACGATAATTTCGCCAATCATTATGGCGTCGATGTGACCAGCCTGATGCGCGCTGCCACGCAATTATTGAAAAGCGGTCAGATTCAAAGCGGCGGCAGCACCATTACCATGCAGGTGGCGAAGAACTTCTTCCTCACCAGCGAGCGCAGCTTCTCGCGCAAGGCCACCGAAATTCTCCTGGCATTGCAAATCGAACGCGAGCTGAGCAAGGACGAGATCCTCGAGCTTTACGTCAATAAGATCTATCTCGGTCATCGCGCCTATGGCATCGAGGCCGCAGCCCAGGTCTACTACGGCAAGTCGATCCGTGACCTGAACCTGGCACAGATGGCGATGATTGCCGGCTTGCCGAAAGCCCCCTCGCGCTACAACCCACTGGTCAACCCGACTCGCGCCAAGGAGCGCCGCGACTGGATTCTAGGCCGCCTGTATCGCCTTGGTCGCATCGACCAAGCCAGTTACGAGCAAGCGCTGGCCGAAGAAGTCGATGCACGCTACCACGTGCCCGCACCGGAACTCAGCGCGCCTTATATAGCGGAGATGGCGCGTGCAGAAATGGTCGGTCGCTATGGCAGCGAGGCCTATACAGAAGGCTTCAACGTCACCACCACCGTGCCCAGCCATCTGCAGGAAGTGGCCAATAGCGCGCTACGTGACGGACTGATCGCCTACGATCAACGCCATGGCTATCGCGGCCCTGAAAGCCGCCTGCCAGGCATGACACGTGAAACCTGGCTCGCCGAATTGGGCAAGTTTCGTAGCATCGGCGGCCTGGAGCCGGCAGTGGTTACCCAGGTCGAGAAAAGCGGCATCCTGGTGCTGACCCGCAACGGCGAAGAGCAGGCCGTGGCCTGGGACAGCATGAAGTGGGCACGCCCCTTCCTCAATACCAACAGCCTTGGCCCACGCCCGCAGCAGCCCGGCGATGTCGCCCAGGTCGGCGATATCGTGCGCGTGCAGCGCCAGGAAGATGGCAGCCTGCTTTTCACCCAGGTCCCAGCGGCGCAGAGTGCACTGGTTTCCCTCGATCCATACAGCGGCGCCATTCAGTCACTGGTCGGCGGGTTCTCGTTCGACCAGAGCAACTACAACCGCGCAGTGCAGGCCAAACGCCAGCCAGGCTCGAGCTTCAAGCCCTTCATTTATAGTGCGGCACTGGACAGTGGCTACACCGCTGCGACGCTGGTCAACGATGCGCCGATCATCCTCTCCGATGACTACCTGTCGCAGAAATGGCGGCCGAAGAACGACAACAACACCTTCCTCGGCCCGATTCGTATGCGCGAAGCGCTGTACAAGTCGCGCAACCTGGTTTCCATCCGCCTGTTGCAGGACATGGGCATCGACCGCAGCCTGCGTTATATCGAGCGCTTCGGCTTCGCCCCGCAGGACCTGCCGCGCAACCTGTCGCTGGCCCTCGGCACTGCCAGCCTGACGCCGATGGAAATCGCCGAGGGCTGGGCCACCTTCGCCAATGGCGGCTACAAGATCGAGCCTTACCTGATCGAACGCATCGATGACCGCAACGGCAAACCGCTGTTCCGCGCCAACCCGGCGCGCGTCCCAGGCAGCGAGCCGGCCGAGGAGAATGCCAACCTGACGGTTAACGCGGCCGACGATCTGCCCCTGGAAGAGCCCAAGGTAGCCGAGCAGATCATCGACGAGCGCACGGCCTACATCATGACCAGCATGCTGCAGGATGTGATCAAGCGCGGTACCGGTCGCCGCGCCCTTGCACTGGGTCGTAACGACCTGGCGGGCAAGACCGGTACCACTAACGAGTCCAAGGACAGCTGGTTCTCCGGCTACAACGCCGACTACGTAACCACTGTCTGGGCCGGCTTCGATCAACCGGAAAGTCTCGGTCGCCACGAGTATGGCGGCACCGTCGCACTCCCCATCTGGATGGGCTACATGGGCGCGGTACTCAAGGACCGCCCCAACCATCTGCCCAAAGAACCCAAGGGCCTGCTGACGCTGCGCGTCGACCCGGTCAGTGGCCGCGCTGCCGCACCGGGTACGCCGGACGCCTACTTCGAACTGTTCAAAAGCGAAGACTCGCCACCACCGATGAGTGAGTTCGAGCCCGGCATGGGCGCTCCTGGCAGCCCGCTACCGGCCGATGAAATGGCACCGATCGATCTGTTCTGATCGGCATCTTGCCGACGCGCCACGCGAGTAAAAGCTCGTATCCGAGAGAACGCGACAGACAACAAAAAACCCGCCTAGGCGGGTTTTTTGTTTGTGCATTCAGCCGGCTTAGCCGTTGAACACATCATCCACCGAGGTCAGCGGATAGTGCTTCGGATACGGCAGAGTCGCCACACCAGACTCGATGGCAGCTTTGGCCACGGCATCGCAAACGACAGTGATCAGGCGCTGATCCATCGGCTTCGGAATGATGTACTCACGCCCGAACGACAGCTCGATACCGCCGTAGGCGTCACAGACATCCTGCGGCACCGGCAGCTTGGCCAGGTCACGCAGCGCCAGCGCTGCAGCGATCTTCATCTCTTCGTTGATACGGGTGGCACGAACGTCCAGAGCACCGCGGAAGATGAAGGGGAAACCCAGCACGTTGTTGACCTGGTTCGGGTAGTCGGAGCGACCGGTGGCCATGATCACGTCGTTGCGGGTCTCGTGCGCCAGCTCCGGCTTGATTTCCGGATCCGGGTTGGAGCAGGCGAAGACGATCGGATTGGCCGCCATGCGCTTGAGGTCTTCCGGGCTCAGCAGGTTGGCACCGGACAGGCCTACGAACACGTCAGCACCGTCGAGCGCATCGGACAGCGTGCGCTTGTCGGTCTCGGTGGCGAAAACGGCCTTGTACTGGTTGAGGTCGTCGCGACCGGCATGGATCACACCCTTGCGGTCGATCATGAAGATGTTCTCGACCTTGGCACCCATGCTCACCAGCAGCTTCATGCAGGAGATAGCAGCAGCGCCGGCACCCAGGCAGACGATCTTCGCTTCTTCGAGCGTTTTGCCAGCGATCTCCAGGGCGTTGAGCATACCGGCAGCGGTCACGATGGCGGTGCCGTGCTGGTCATCGTGGAAGACCGGGATGTCGCACTGTTCGATCAGTGCGCGCTCGATCTCGAAGCACTCGGGGGCCTTGATATCTTCCAAGTTGATGCCGCCGAAGGTGATGGAGATGCGTTTTACGGTGTCGATGAAGGCCTGCGGGCTTTCCGAGTCGACTTCGATATCGAACACGTCGATACCGGCGAAACGCTTGAACAGCACGCCTTTACCTTCCATCACTGGCTTGGAAGCCAGCGGGCCGAGGTTACCCAGACCGAGGATGGCGGTACCGTCGGAGATCACGGCTACCAGGTTGCCTTTACCGGTGTAACGGTAGGCCAGCTCGGCATCACGAGCAATTTCGCGAACCGGCTCGGCGACACCCGGGCTGTAGGCCAGCGACAGGTCGCGGGCGGTAGCAGTGGCTTTGGTCAACTCGACACTCAGCTTACCGGGACGGGGCTGGGCGTGATATTCGAGAGCGGCAGTTTTTAGATCTGACATAGTGGCATTTCCGCTTTTGTTGGCTGTTGAACGGGCAGGCGGCCGAGGATACGCAAGTTGTATACACCTGCACAAGACCGTTCGGTCGCGATTGAAGCGCCGCACTAGCGCAGCGTTTTCAGCCACTCGCCAGGGCGCGGCTCACCGCTTGGATAGAGCCCGTTGAGCAGACGCAACTGGGCCTCGCCATCAGCTGGCAGCGGCGAGTCCTTGGCCAGAGTGGACAAGCTTTGCCCCGCTTTGGCCCGCACCAAGTGCAGGCGCACCGGCTCGGCCAGCTTGCGTTCGGCCGCCTTCAGCGGCCGGTAACTACGGATGACCTCGAGGAAACGCTGGTCCTCGGTTTCCAGCGAAGCGCGCCCCTTCACCGCCGCCACGAAGAGGTACGCACTGTCGCCGCGATAGATCACCGCCACGCGACGCGCCGACTGCCCCTGCAACACCGCCGTATAGCCTTGCAGCGCCCCCAGACGCAGCTCCTCACCCGCGACCAGACGCTGATTGCCAACGCGCCGGCGCAGATACTCGGCGGGCGAAAGCTGCTTGTCCGCTGCCTCCAGCGTCATGGCGATAAAGGCTTGCTCATCCTGGGTATGGCCGATAAGTACATCGGGACGATTGACCAGTTGCCAGCCCTGCGGATAGGTCAGAGTGAAATCCAGTTCGCCGTGATAGAAATGGCGTCCGCGGCGAATGCCACTGGCCGCCGAATCGCCGAACACCAGGCCGTCGAGCATCTGCAGAAACTTGTCACGCCCCACTTCCTGGTTGCCACCCACCAGCGCACTCGCCGGGCCGATCACCTCTTGCAAACGACGGTCATTATCCGGGTGCGTGTCGAACAAACCGTGGTAACCACCCGCCGCTGGCGCCTCTCCACGCTTGGCCGCCTGCTCGCGGGCGAAATCCTCCTGCCCCTTGAGCACCTTGACCACTTCGATCATCGCCTGCGGATCGTAGCCACCACGCGCCAGATATTGCGCGCCGAGGCCATCGGCCTCCAACTCCATGTCGCGGCCGTAGCCGCGCACGAAAGCATTGCCCATGACGCTGGTCAGATCGCCCAGCGCGCCGACACCGGTACCGATGGCGGCGGCCTGGCCGAGCAAGCCCCAGGCCGTGGACTGACTCTGCTGGCGCACGCTATGACGCGCCGTCACGTGGCCGACCTCGTGCCCCAGCACGGCGGCCAGCTCTGCCTCGGAGTTGAGGTAGGCGAGCAGGCCACGATGGATATAGATGTAGCCACCCGGCAACGCGAAGGCATTGACGTCCGGACTGTCCACCAGAGTGAAAACGTAGTTGAGCTGATTGCGATGACTGCTGCGCGCTACCCGCTCGCCAACGCGCTGGATATAGGCCTGCAACTTGGCGTCCTGATAGCGCGGGTATTGCTTGAGGATTTCCTGGTTATAACGCGCACCGAGCTCCAACTCCTGGCGTTCGCTCATCATCACGAAATCGTTGCGACCCGTTGCAGGATTGACCGCACAGCCCGCCAACCAGCCGCAGATAAGACACAGCGTCAATGCACGAATCATGGCAACACCTCCAGCATCGCCGAATGGGTAAGCGGCAGCATCCAGCGCGCCTGCCCGGATTTCAAGCCGCCGCGACTCTGGCGATCGATGACCCAGCCGCGCGCCTCCACCTGCCGCCCCTTGAGTTTCTCCAAGGCACGCACGTCGAACTCACCCAGCAGTTCCGGCGCCACGCGCAGCACCCGACTGCCATCGAGGTCGATCCAGAGGCCGCCGCGGTTGCGCTGCACACTGGTGACTCGCCCACCGAGCAAGGCGAAGCCGCCACCGCGCAACTGGCCAGCCGTCTTAACCTGCTCGTCACGCCACACGCCAAGCCGCTTGCTGCGCGCCTGGCGCTCGGCCTGCGCCTGGCAGGCCACCAGCGCGCTGTTGGGCGCCACCGCCACTATGAAGCCGAGGCCTTCGCCCAGCAGTTGCGCTTCGAGATTACGCCCCTGGCGGTTATAGAGATGGGCTAGGGTACGGCCGTAACGATCCTTGCGCTGTGCGCCGTAGAGCAGACCGACACGTCCGTCACCGGCATCGACCAGCGCCTGCAGACGACGCTTGGCCTGCACTGCGTAGGGCTCGTCACTGCGGCCCTTGCGGCCCAGCTCCGGCGCGTTGATACCGATCAGGCGAATGCTGCGCCCATCGGCCAGACGCACGGTGTCGCCATCAACCACCTGACGCACGGCAACCTGAGGCAGATCTGTGCGCAGCGGACAGAAGGCCTGAGCCAGATCGACGCAAAGCAGAGAAATGAAAAAGGCGCCCACCAGGGACGCCTTTTTCAGTATCACGGAGTGGCGCATGCCAGATTCCGCTTTCGTTCGGTCGCTTACTTGGCGCCGAATACGCCGAAGCGCTGCTTGAAGCGATCGATACGGCCGCCGGTGTCCAGCACTTTCTGCTTACCGGTGTAGAACGGGTGGCACTCGGAGCATACGTCGAGGCTCAGGTTCTTGCCCAGGGTGGAGCGGGTCTTGATCACGTTACCGCAGGAGCAGGTAGCGTCGATTTCGACGTAGTTCGGATGGATATCGGCTTTCATCGTGCTTTCCTCAGGGTAGTCGTGCCGCCACCCGACCAATGTCAGGCACCGCACAGAAATAGGCCGCGCATCTTACCAGACGCGTGAGTCGATGCAAGCCGCGCAAGGCGCCGGTCGTCGCGTGCTAAGATCGCCGGCCTGTCAAAGGAGCTCCTGGCTTGCCCGACCTGATCCTGCGCCTTGCCCTGCCCTCGCCGCTGCGCCGCCTGTTCGACTACCTCGCCCCCGTCGGCGTGTCGCGCAGTGCCTTGCAGCCAGGCGTACGCCTGCGCGTGCCCTTCGGCCGGCGCGAGATGATCGGCGTGCTGGTTGAGGTCGACAGCCAGAGCGAGGTCCCATTGGGCAAGCTCAAGCCCGCCCTGGAGCTGCTCGACACCCGCCCACCGCTCCCAGCGTCGCTGTTCAAGCTGTGCCTGTGGACAGCGCAGTACTACCAGCACAGCCTCGGCGACACCCTGAGCTGGGCGTTGCCGGTACTGCTGCGTCAGGGCGAGCCAGCCGAAACCCGCCAGGAGCGTTACTGGCTGGCCAGCAAAGGCGCCAGCGTCGACGACCCACGCCTTGCCCGCGCGCCACGCCAACGCGATGCGCTCAAGGCGCTGGCGCAACACCCTCATGGCGTGGCCCACAGCCTGCTCAGTCAGCTGCAACTCAACCGCGACAGCCTGCAGCTACTGCATGAGAAGGGACTGGTGCGGGTCGAGGTGCGCCGCACCCAGCCGCATGCCAAGCCCGCACACTGGCTGGCGCAACCGGAACTGCCGCTGAACGCCGAGCAGCGCGCCGCCGTGAATGCCGTGGCCTCGGGCTGGGATCAGTTCAATGCCTTCCTGCTCGCGGGTGTTACCGGCAGCGGCAAGACCGAGGTCTACCTGCAGTTGATCCACCAGTGCCTGGAGGCCGGCAAGCAGGCGCTGGTGCTGATCCCCGAGATCAACCTCGGCCCGCAGACCTTCGACCGCTTCGCTCGCCGCTTCAACGCTCGTATCGCCCTGCTGCATTCGGCGGTGAACGACCGCGAGCGTCTGGACGCCTGGTTGGCGGCGCGCGATGGTGAGGCCGACATCATCATCGGCACCCGCTCGGCCCTGTTCACGCCGATGAAGAACCCTGGGCTGATCATCGTCGACGAAGAACACGACGCCTCTTATAAACAGCAGGAAGGCCTGCGCTACCACGCCCGCGACCTGGCTCTGGTACGAGCCCGCCAGGAAGACGTGCCGATCGTGCTCGGCTCCGCCACGCCCTCACTGGAAAGCCTGCACAACGCCTACAGCGGCCGTTACGCCCTGCTCAAGCTGACCCAGCGCGCCGGCGGTGCCAGCCAGCCGCGCTTCCTGCGCCTGGACGTAAAGAGCCGGCCGCTGGACTCGGGCATCTCCGGGCCGATGCAGCAGGCCATCGCCCAAACCCTGGCGGCTGGTCAGCAGGTGCTGGTGTTTCTCAACCGCCGCGGTTTCGCCCCGACCCTGCTCTGCCACGATTGCGGCTGGCTATCCGAGTGCCCGCGTTGCGATGCGCGCATGACCGTGCACCAGCGCTATCAGGAACTGCGCTGCCACCACTGTGGCCATGTCGAGCGGCAGCCGAGCAACTGCCCGAAATGCCAGCACGTCGACCTGCGTCCAGTCGGTGCCGGCACCGAACGCGCCGAAGAGCGCCTGGCGGTGCTGTTCCCCGACTACCCGGTGCTGCGCATCGACCGCGACAGCACCTCGCGCAAGGGCGCGATGGATCGCCTGTTCGCCACCATCAACAAGGGCGAGCCGTGCATCCTGGTCGGCACGCAGATGCTCGCCAAGGGTCACCATTTCCCGAGGGTAACCCTGGTATCGATCCTCGACGCCGACGGCGGCCTGTTCTCGGCTGACTTTCGCGCCAGCGAGCGCATGGCGCAGTTGATCGTGCAGGTCGCTGGCCGCGCTGGGCGTGCCGAGGAGCCGGGCAAGGTGATCATCCAGAGCCACCTGGCCGACCACCCGCTGCTGGTGCAATTGACCGAGCAGGGCTACTTCGCCTTCGCCGAACAGGCGCTGAGCGAACGTCGCGCCGCCGGCCTGCCGCCGTTCTGCCATCTGGCCCTGCTGCGCGCTGAAGCGCACAAGCCCGGCCAGGCTGAAGGTTTTCTCGATGAGGCCTGCAGTGAGGCCGAGCATTTGCTCGGTGAGCTGGGATTGACCGGCATCGAACTGCTCGGCCCGGTACCCGCGCCGATGGAGCGCCGCGCCGGGCGCTTCCGTGCGCAACTGCTGGTGCAGGGCAACGCCCGCGCACCGCTACACCGCCTGCTAAACCATTGGCTGCACGCGCTTGAGCAAATGCCCAGCGGCCGTGCGGTACGCTGGTCGCTGGACGTCGATCCGATCGATCTTTTTTGAGCGGTACGCTGTAACAGTCAGTAGGGTGGGCTTCAGCCCACCAACAGCGGCCAGCCTTGGTGGGCTGAAGCCCACCCTACCCACTAAACGCGGCACGCTTTTCCTTGCCGCTTGTGGCTTGCAGCCTGTCGCTGCTCTTATAATGCGCAGTTTTCGACCAAAGCCCCAAGGCAACCCGAGCCGAACATGAAAGACAGCATTCGCCACCTGATCCAGCAAGCCCTCGACCGCCTGACCGCCGAAGGCGTGCTGCCTGCGGGCCTGACGCCGGCCATCCAGGTGGAGAACACCAAGGACAAGAGCCACGGCGACTTCGCCAGCAACATCGCCATGATGCTGGCCAAACCGGCCGGCATGAAGCCGCGCGACCTGGCCGAGAAGCTGATCGCTGCCCTGCCGGCCGACGAACAAGTCACCAAGGTGGAAATCGCCGGCCCGGGCTTTCTCAACTTTTTCCAGAATAGCGATGCTCTGGCCCAGCGCCTGGAAGCGGCGCTGGCCGATGCCAAGCTCGGCGTACGCAAGAACGGCGCAGCGCAGCGCGTGGTAGTCGACCTGTCGGCACCCAACCTAGCCAAGGAAATGCACGTTGGCCACCTGCGCTCGACCATCATCGGTGACGGTGTGGCGCGCGTGCTGGAGTTCCTCGGTGACAGCGTGATTCGCCAGAACCACGTCGGAGACTGGGGCACCCAGTTCGGCATGCTGCTGGCTTACATGCAGGAAAATCCGGCGGCTGCCGAAAGCGAGCTGGCCGACCTCGAAGGCTTCTACCGCGCCGCCAAGAAACGCTTCGACGAATCCCCTGAGTTCGCTGACCGCGCCCGCCAACTGGTGGTCCAGCTACAGGCCGGCGACGCCGAGTGCCTGCGCTTGTGGCACCGTTTCAACGACATTTCCCTGTCGCACTGCCAGGCGCTGTACGACCGCCTCGGCGTCAAGCTGAGCATGGCCGACGTCAAGGGCGAGAGCGCCTATAACGACGACCTACCGCAGGTGGTCGCCGATCTCGCCGCAAAGGGCCTGCTGACCGAGGACAACGGCGCCCAGTGCGTGTTCATGGACGAGTTCAAGAATGCCGAAGGCAACCCGCTGCCGCTGATCGTGCAGAAGGCTGGCGGCGGCTACCTGTATGCCACCACCGACCTGGCGGCTACCCGCTACCGCGCCGGCACGCTCAAGGCCGACCGCGTGCTGTACTTCGTCGACCAGCGTCAGGCGTTGCACTTCCAGATGGTCTTCGCCTGCGCGCGCCTGGCCGGCTTCGTCCCCGCCAGCATGGATCTGGAACACATGGGCTTCGGCACCATGAACGGCCCGGACGGCCGCCCGTTCAAGACCCGCGACGGCGGCACGGTGAAACTGGTGCAACTGCTCGATGAAGCCGAGCAACGCGCCTACTGCCTGGTCAAGGACAAGAACCCGGAACTGGCCGAAGACGAGCTGCGTCAGATCGCCCGCGTGGTCGGCATCGCCTCGGTGAAGTACGCCGACCTGTCCAAGCACCGCACCAGCGACTACAGCTTCAACTTCGACCTGATGCTGAGCTTCGAGGGCAATACCGCACCCTACCTGCTGTACGCCTACACCCGCGTGGCTGGTGTGTTCCGCAAGCTGGGCAAGGGCGTGGACGAGATCGGCGGGCAAATCACCCTGGTTGCCGATCAGGAGCAAGCCCTGGCCGCCAAGCTGGCACAATTCAACGAGCTGCTCGCCAACGTCGCCGACAAGGGCACGCCGCATATCCTTTGTGCCTACCTGTATGACCTCGCCGGCCTGTTCTCCAGCTTCTATGAGAATTGCCCGATCCTGAGTGCCGAGGACGAAGCCACCCGCGACAGCCGTCTGCGTCTGGCCGCCCTCACCGGCCGCACTCTCAAGCAGGGCCTGGAGCTGCTCGGCCTGGAAACCCTGGAGCGGATGTAAATGGCAGCGCGCAAGAAACCGGCACCGAAACGTGGCGCCAGTCGCTACCAAGCCCCGGCGAAGAAGCCCGTACCAGGATGGATCTGGCTGGCCTGCGGCCTGGTGGTCGGCGGTTTCTTCATGTTCCTGTTCAGCCTCGAACCGGGCCGTGACGAGATCAAGCGCGACAAGGGCGAGCAGGTGCGCAGCACCAAGCCGGAGCCGAAGCCGACGCAACCCGAGCCGTCCAGACCCAAGTACGATTTCTACACCCTGCTGCCGGAGTCGGAAGTGATCCTGCCGCAGGCACTGGAAGAAACGCCGCCACCCGTGCCCGAACAGAAACCGGTCACCCCGGAAGAGGCTGCGAAGATCGACACAGCTCGCGCCGAAGCTGCGCTCAACGGCCAGGTGCCGCCGCCTGCTCCGCCGGTACTGGCAAGCGCGCCCGTCACCACGCAGTTCTTCCTTCAGGCCGGCTCGTTCCGCAAGCGTGACGATGCCGATACCGTGCGCGCGCAGATCATCCTGCTCGGCCAGAACGTACGCGTGGAAACCGGCAAGGTGCGCGACGAGACTTGGCACCGCGTCCTGGTCGGCCCCTTCGCCAGTCGCGAGCAACTCGCGGCCGCGCAGAAGACCCTCGCTGGCAACGGCTACAGCAATCTGCTGTTACAGCAGCGCCAGGTCCGCTGATCGCCGTTTGATCCGCCGCTGGTTGAAAAGCCGCGGCGGGCACCCCATCTGAGTTTCCATCCGGGCAAGTTCGCCCCGCAGCGTGGAGATTCACCCTTGACCACCATCGTTTCAGTGCGCCGCCACGGCAAGGTCGTGATGGCTGGCGACGGCCAGGTTTCCCTCGGCAACACCGTCATGAAGGGCAACGCCAAGAAGGTACGCCGCCTCTACCACGGCCAGGTGCTGGCCGGCTTCGCCGGTGCCACTGCCGATGCTTTTACCCTGTTCGAGCGCTTCGAAGGCCAGCTCGAGAAACATCAAGGCCACCTGGTACGCGCCGCCGTCGAGCTGGCCAAGGACTGGCGTACCGACCGCAGCCTGAGCCGCCTGGAGGCCATGCTGGCCGTCGCCAACAAGGATGCCTCCCTGATCATCACCGGCAACGGCGACGTGGTCGAACCCGAGGAAGGCCTGATCGCCATGGGCTCCGGCGGCAACTTCGCTCAGGCCGCCGCACGCGCCCTGTTGATGAAGACTGACCTGTCGGCACTCGAGGTAGCGCAGACCGCACTCGGCATCGCCGGCGACATCTGCGTGTTCACCAACCATCATCAGACCATCGAGGAACTGGACGCTGCCGAGTAGCGTCCACTGCCTCAGAACCTGTTCCCGATGCCGACGAACAGGCTCTTACAGTTTTCCGATAGCGAGCCAGATTCCATGTCCATGACGCCCCGCGAGATCGTCCACGAACTCAACCGCCATATCATCGGCCAGGACGACGCCAAACGCGCCGTCGCCATCGCCCTGCGCAACCGCTGGCGGCGCATGCAGCTGCCGGCCGAACTGCGCCAAGAAGTGACGCCGAAGAACATCCTGATGATCGGCCCGACCGGCGTCGGCAAGACCGAAATCGCCCGTCGCCTGGCCAAGCTGGCCAACGCGCCGTTCCTGAAAGTGGAAGCGACCAAGTTCACCGAGGTCGGCTACGTCGGCCGCGACGTCGAGTCGATCATCCGCGACCTGGCCGATGCTGCGGTGAAGATGCTGCGCGAACAGGAGATCACCAAGGTCCGTCACCGTGCCGAAGATGCCGCCGAAGAGCGCATCCTCGATGCCCTGCTGCCACCTGCACGCCAGGGTTTCGGTGATGAGCCGGCGCGCAGCGAGGATTCCAATACCCGTCAGCTGTTCCGCAAGCGCCTGCGCGAAGGTCAGTTGAACGACAAGGAAATCGATATCGAAGTGGCCGACTCGCCCATGGGCGTCGAGATCATGACCCCGCCGGGCATGGAGGAGATGACCAACCAGCTGCAGAACCTGTTCTCCAGCATGGGCAAGGGCAAGAAGAAGAGCCGCAAGCTCAAGGTCGCCGATGCCCTCAAGCTGGTGCGCGACGAGGAAGCCGCGCGCCTGGTCAACGAGGAAGAACTCAAGGCCCGCGCACTGGAAGCCGTCGAGCAACACGGCATCGTCTTCATCGACGAGATCGACAAGGTGGCCAAGCGCGGCAACACCGGCGGCGCCGATGTTTCTCGCGAGGGTGTGCAGCGCGACCTGCTGCCGCTGATCGAGGGCTGCACGGTCAACACCAAGCTGGGCATGGTCAAGACCGACCATATCCTGTTCATCGCCTCGGGCGCTTTCCACCTGAGCAAGCCGAGCGACCTGGTGCCCGAGCTGCAAGGTCGTCTGCCGATTCGCGTCGAGCTCAAGGCGCTGAGCCCGCAGGACTTCGAGCGCATCCTCAGCGAGCCGCACGCTTCGCTTACCGAGCAGTACAGTGCGCTGCTGCAAACCGAGGGTTTGAGCATCGAATTCGCCGAAGACGGCATCAAGCGCCTGGCGGAGATCGCCTGGCAGGTCAACGAGAAAACCGAGAACATCGGTGCCCGTCGCCTGCACACCCTGCTCGAACGCCTGCTGGAGGAAGTCTCCTTCAGTGCCGGTGATCTGGCTGGCCAGCAGAACGGCGAACCGATTCGCATCGACGCAACCTACGTCAACGGCCACCTCGGTGAGCTGGCGCAGGACGAAGACCTGTCGCGCTATATCCTGTAAGCCCCGTAGCCCGGATGCAGTCCGGGGCCCCTGAAAAGCCCCCGGATTGCATCCGGGCTACCGATAGCGGAAATCAGCCATGCCCATCCCCAGCGCAATCAAACTGCACAAGGCCTCGAAAACCCTGGAGCTGCGTTATGGCGAGCAGAGTTATCGGCTCAGTGCCGAGTTTCTGCGCGTGCATTCGCCCTCGGCCGAAGTTCAGGGGCATGGCAAGCCGATCCTGCAGACCGGCAAACTCAACGTCGGTCTCGAGCGCATCGAACCGGCCGGCAACTACGCACTGAAACTGTGCTTCGACGATGGCCACGACAGCGGCCTGTTCACCTGGGAATACCTGTACGAACTTGCCACACGCCAGGACGCGCTGTGGGCCGACTACCTGGCCGAACTCAGCGCTGCTGGAAAATCTCGCGACCCCAGCGAGTCGGTCGTCCGCCTGATGCTCTGAGCGGCTGCAAAAGCCTCGACGCAGAGCGCTCGCGCCCATCACATAGAGTCACGTTAGCGACAGTTAGAGCGCGTTTTCTAATCTATCGCGGCATACTCCTGCCCCACTGACCAGCTTGCTTAACTTCAAAAACTCGGGTAACCAAGGAACTGGCAGGTTCCCTGCATTTGGCTGTGCCAGATGCAACGAAAGATGCGGACTCGATCCGCCCCCGGTTAACCCGAGCAGTACCAGGCCCTGTGTCGCCGCGCGCCCCCACAGGCCGGTATTCGTCTCAGGACAATGGAGCGTCGTAGATGAGTGATAAGAATAACGAAGACCTGAAACGCCAGGCCTCGGAAAACACCCTGGGGCTCAACCCAGTGATTGGCATCCGCGGCAAGGATCTCCTGACATCTGCCCGCATGGTGCTCACCCAGGCACTCAAGCAACCCTTCCACAGCGCCAAGCATGTCGCCCATTTCGGCCTCGAACTGAAGAACGTCATGCTCGGCCAGTCAGCGCTCAAGCCTGAAGAAGGTGACCGCCGCTTCGCCGACCCGGCCTGGAGCCAAAACCCGCTGTATCGCCGCTACCTGCAGACCTACCTGGCCTGGCGCAAGGAGCTGCACGACTGGATTGAGCACAGCTCGCTGTCCGAGCAGGACGCCAGTCGCGGCCACTTCGTGATCAACCTGATGACCGAAGCCATGGCACCAAGCAACAGCATGGCCAACCCGGCCGCGGTCAAACGCTTCTTCGAAACCGGCGGCAAAAGCCTGCTCGACGGTCTCTCGCACCTGGCCAAGGACATGGTGCACAACGGCGGCATGCCCAGCCAGGTGAACATGGAGGCCTTCGAGGTCGGCAAGAACCTGGCCACCACCGACGGCGCCGTGGTCTTTCGCAATGACGTGCTGGAGCTGATCCAGTACAAGCCGATCACCGAGAGCGTGCACGAACGCCCGCTGCTGGTGGTGCCGCCGCAGATCAACAAGTTCTACGTCTTCGACCTGTCGCCAGACAAGAGCCTGGCGCGTTTCCTCCTGCGCAGCCAGGTGCAGACCTTCGTGGTCAGTTGGCGCAACCCGACCAAGGCGCAGCGCGAGTGGGGCCTGTCCACCTACATCGAGGCGCTCAAGGAAGCCATCGACGTCATCTGCGCCATCACCGGCAGCAAGGACGTCAACATGCTCGGCGCCTGCTCTGGCGGCCTGACCACCGCCTCCCTGCTCGGCCATTACGCCGCTCTCGGCCAGCAGAAGGTCAACGCCCTGACCCTGCTGGTCAGCGTGCTCGATACTCAACTCGACACCCAGGTGGCGCTGTTCGCCGACGAGAAAACCCTGGAAGCGGCCAAGCGCCGTTCCTACCAGGCCGGCGTGCTGGAAGGCAGCGACATGGCCAAGGTGTTCGCCTGGATGCGCCCCAACGACCTGATCTGGAACTACTGGGTCAACAACTACCTGCTCGGCAACGAGCCACCGGTGTTCGATATTCTCTACTGGAACAACGACACCACACGCCTGCCAGCCGCCCTGCACGGCGAGTTCATCGAGATGTTCCAGACCAACCCGCTGACCCGTCCGGGCGCGCTGGAAGTCTGCGGCACACCGATCGACCTCAAGCAGGTCACCTGCGACTTCTTCGTCGTCGCCGGCACCACCGACCACATCACGCCGTGGGACTCCTGCTACAAGTCGGCTCACCTGTTCGGCGGCAAGTGCGAGTTCGTGCTATCCAACAGTGGCCACATCCAGAGCATCCTCAACCCACCGGGCAACCCCAAGGCGCGCTACATGACCAACAGCGAGATGCCGCTGGACCCGAAGGCCTGGCAGGAAAGCTCGACCAAGCACGCCGACTCCTGGTGGCTGCACTGGCAGACCTGGCTGGCCGAGCGCTCAGGCAAGACCAAGAACGCGTCCACCACACTGGGCAACAAGAAATTCCCGGCCGGCGAAGCCGCCCCGGGCACCTACGTACACGAACGTTGATGCGGCGCCTCTGGCGCCACACTGCCCGCGGCACTGGGAAGTGCCGCACGTCACGACGGCCTGGCCGGGAGTGACGAACCAGGATTGCCCTGGTCATTCTGGAAGCGGCCAGGATCGTCGCCTCCAGCGCTTAACTCCATAGGGGCTGCGCCCATGCCGCAACCATTCGTATTCCGCACCATCGACCTCGATGGGCAGACCATCCGCACCGCGGTGCGGCCGGGCAATAGCCAGTTGGTGCCGCTGCTGATCTTCAATGGCATCGGCGCCAACCTGGAGCTGGTGATGCCCTTCGTCGCCGCCCTGGACCCAGAGTTGGAAATCATCGCCTTCGACGTTCCTGGCGTTGGTGGCTCATCGACCCCGGCCACGCCCTACCGGTTTCCCGGTCTGGCCAAGCTGGCGGCGCGCATGCTGGACTATCTCGACTACGGTCAGGTCAATGCCATCGGCGTGTCCTGGGGCGGCGCACTCGCGCAGCAGTTCGCCCATGACTACCCCGAGCGCTGCAAGAAGCTGATCCTCGCCGCCACCTCGGCGGGCGCCGTGATGGTTCCGGGCAAGCCCAAGGTGCTTTGGCGCATGGCCAGCCCGCGGCGCTACGTGCAGCCGTCCTACGGCGTACGCATCGCTCCGGACATCTACGGCGGCGCCTTCCGCCGCGATCCCAAGCTGGCCATGGCGCATGCCAGCAAGGTGCGTTCGGGCGGCAAGATGGGCTACTACTGGCAGCTGTTCGCCGGCCTCGGCTGGACCAGCATTCACTGGCTGCACAAGATCCGCCAACCGACGCTGGTGATGGCCGGCGACGACGACCCGCTGATCCCACTGATCAACATGCGCCTGCTGGCCTGGCGCATTCCCAACGCCGAACTGCACGTGATCGACGACGGCCACCTGTTCCTGGTGACCCGCGCCGAGGCGGTGGCACCGATCATCATGAAGTTTCTCGAAGAGGAACGGCACCGCGCGGTGATGCACCCGCAGCCAACACCCGTGCGCCAGCATTGACCCGCACCAGCTTAGTGCGCAATGTAGGGCATGCGCGACGAAGGGGCCGATAACGGCCCCTTCGATTTTCGACGCGGCGCTCTGGAATGCACTTCCCGCGCGCCTGGTACAGGGCTTGCTGCACAGGTTGCACAAGCACAAGGCGCGCGTCAGGCAGTCCGCGCCATGAAAGTCTCTTGCGGGTCGTGCTCAACGACCTGCCAGGCGGTTTGACGATGGAGTGTTACACCATGCGAGACAAGTCGAACCCGGCCTCACTGCCGGCACCTGCCAGTTTCATGAATGCCCAGAGCGCGGTAGTGGGCGTACGCGGCCGCGATCTATTGTCCACCATGCGCCTGCTGGCCGCCCAAGGCCTGAAGAACCCGGTACGCAGTGGTCGTCACCTGCTGGCCTTCGGCGGCCAGCTTGGCCGGGTGCTGCTCGGCGACACCCTGCACAAGGTCAATCCGCAGGATGCCCGTTTCGCCGATCCAACCTGGCACCTCAATCCCTTCTATCGCCGCAGTCTGCAGGCCTATCTGGCGTGGCAGAAGCAACTGGCGGCATGGATCGACGACAGCGATCTGTCAGCCGATGATCGCGCCCGCGCGCGCTTTCTCGCCGCGCTGATGAGTGACGCGCTGTCGCCCTCCAATAGCCCGCTCAACCCGCAGGCGCTGAAGGAGCTGTTCAATACCGGCGGTAGTAGTGCATTCAAGGGCTTGCGCCACCTGCTCGACGACCTGCTACACAACGACGGCATGCCCAGCCAGGTGACCAAGCATGCTTTCGAGGTCGGCCGTAACCTGGCCTGCACCCCCGGCGCGGTGGTATTTCGCAACGAGCTGCTGGAGCTGATCCAGTACAAGCCGATGAGCGAAAAGCAGTACCTGCGCCCGCTGCTGATCGTGCCGCCGCAGATCAACAAGTACTACATATTCGATCTGTCCAACGACAAGAGCTTCGTCCAGTACGCACTGAAGAACGGCCTGCAGACCTTCATGATCAGCTGGCGCAACCCCGATCCACGGCACCGCGAATGGGGCCTGTCGAGCTACGTGCAGGCGGTCGAGGAGGCCGTCGACGCCTGCCGCGCAATTACCGGCAGCAAGGACGTCAATCTGCTCGGTGCCTGCGCCGGTGGTCTGACCATCGCCGCCCTGCAAGGCCACCTGCAGGCGCGCCGGCAGTTACGCAAGGTTGCCAGCGCTACCTATATGGTCAGTCTGCTCGACAGTCAGATCGACAGCCCGGCGATGCTCTTCGCCGACGAGGAAACCCTCGAGTCGGCCAAGCGCCGCTCCTACCAGCAAGGCGTGCTGGATGGTCGCGACATGGCCAGGGTATTCGCCTGGATGCGCCCCAACGACCTGATCTGGAACTACTGGATCAACAACTACCTGCTCGGCAAGCAGCCTCCGGCCTTCGATATCCTCTACTGGAACAACGACAACACCCGCCTGCCCGCCGCACTGCATGGTGACCTGATCGACTTTTTCAAACACAACCCATTCAGCCGTCCCGGTGCTCTGGAAGTGTGTGGCACGCCGGTGGACCTCAGTAAAGTCAACGTCGACAGCTTCAGCGTGGCCGGCATCAACGATCACATCACGCCCTGGGACGCGGTCTACCGCTCGACCCTGCTGCTCGGCGGCAACCGCCGCTTCATCCTCTCCAACAGCGGCCATATCCAGAGCATTCTCAACCCGCCGGGCAACCCCAAGGCCAACTACTACGAGAACGCCAAGCTCACCTCAGACCCGCGCGCCTGGTATCACGACGCCCAGCATCAGCAGGGCAGCTGGTGGCCGCAGTGGCTGGAGTGGATTCAGGCGCGCTCCGGCGAGCAACGCGCCACACTGATGACCCTGGGCAGCCAGAAGCATCCGACCATGGAGGCGGCACCCGGCACCTACGTGCATATCCGCTGAAAGCTGTGGCCGCCAGCACGCCGGCCGGTTATGGTCAGCCCTCGCGCAGTCGAACAAGAAGCCAAGGATGAAAACCCGCGAACGCATTCTGCAAACCGCCCTGCAGCTGTTCAACGAGCAGGGCGAGCCCAATGTTTCGACTCTGGAGATCGCCAACGAGCTGGACATCAGCCCAGGCAATCTCTACTACCACTTCCATGGCAAGGAGCCGCTGGTACTGGAACTGTTCGAGCGCTTCCAGAGCGAGATGGCGCCGCTACTCGATCCACCCGCAGAGGCCCAACTGGATGTCGAGGACTACTGGCTGTTCCTGCACCTGATCGTCGAGCGCCTGTCGCAATACCGCTTTCTCTTCCAGGATATGTCCAACCTGGCGGGACGTTTGCCGAAGCTGGCACGAGGCATTCGTCATTGGCTGAACGCGCTGAAACGCACCCTGGCTGCCCTGCTCGCCCGCCTGATGGCCGATGGGCAGTTGAACAGCGGCACTCAGGCTCTCGGCCAACTGGTCGAGCAGATCACCCTGACCCTGCTCTTCTCCCTCGACTACCAGCGCATCCTCGACCAGCAGGGTGAAGTGCGCCTGGTGGTGTACCAGATCATGATGCTGGTCGCGCCGCACCTGAACCAGCCGTCACGCGGCACCGTCGAACACCTGGCACAGCGTTATCTGGAAGCCTGATGCGCACCCTAGGTTGCTGCGCTTGGCGCACACCTTGGGCCGGAAATGAAAACGCCCGGCACTAGGCCGGGCGTTTTTGGTCCTGAGACACTCAGGACGAGGTGGCTGGGGTTGCCGGAGTGGCAGCCGGAGCCGGTGTAGCGGTCGGGGTCGCGGGAGGTGCCGGAGCCGGTGCAGCCGGTTTCGGCGCTGCAGCCTTGGGCGCAGCCGGCTTCTTCGCAGCGGGTTTCTTCGCCGCCGCCGGTTTGGCCGCAGGCTTGGCTACGGGCTTGGCGGCTGCTGCAGGCTTGGCAGCGGGTTTCGCTGCGGCCTTGGCTGCCGGTTTCGCCGCGGGCTTGGCCGCAGGTTTGGCTGCTGGCTTGGCCGCTGCCGCAGGTTTTGCGGCAGCTTTTGCAGTGGCCGGTTTGGCAGCTGGCTTGGCTGCAGCTTTAGCAGCAGGTTTGGCGGCCGGTTTTGCAGTGGGTTTGGCAGCTGCTTTCGGAGCCGGTTTGGCGGCTGCTTTCGCGGCAGGCTTAGGCGCAGCCTTGGCTGCTGGCTTGGCCACCGATTTCGCCGATACACCGGTAATTTTTTCCAGCTGCTTGGTCAGGCTGTCGACCTTGTCGTTCAATGCCTTGACCTCGTTGCGGCTGGGCACGCCCAGACGCGAGATGGCATTGTTCAGACGCTTGTCGAAAGCCTCTTCCAGCTCACCCCACTTGCCGATCGCCTTGCCCCGGACTTCATCGACCTTGGACTTGGCGGAACCGACCTTGGAGCCGACGCCGGCTTTCACCGCGCCAACCTGCTTGTCGACTTCACTCTTGGCCTGCTTCTCAGCCTTCTCGCCGTCCTTGACCAGCGTATCGAACAGCTTGGTGCCGTCCTTGCTGACCTTGGAGTAAGCGCCCAAGCCTGCCAACCAGATCTGACGCGAGTATTTCTCGACCTCGCCGATCCAGGAGCTGGTCTGTTTCTCGGTTTTCTTCTTAACAGCCATCCTGATCTCCTTATTTGGTACGCGCGACATGCTCGAGCAACGCGCTCAGCTCATCCAGCTTAGCAGAGAGTGCTTCAACATCCTGCTTGGACGGAATGCCGATACGGTTCAGAGCGGAAGCCACACGAGTATCGAAAGCCTTCTCGATCTTGTCGAGTTGAACTTCGACCTTGCCTTTAACGCTGGTGACATTGGAATTGACCGACTGCTTGACCGATTCGATCTGGCTGTTGGCGGCTTCTACCTGCTCGTCGACCAGCTTCTTGCCTTTGCTCTCGACGCCTTCACCGGCCTTGACCAGCTCCTTGAAGTATTCAGCCCCCTCGACACCCGCCTTGGCGTAAGCGCCCAGGCCAGCGAGGTAGATCTTGCGGGCATAGCCCTTCACGTCGTCGAACAGACCGGCTTTGTCTTCGACCACGGTTTCTACTTTTTTCTTCACGGATACTTTCGACATGGTGCACCTCACGCGCTTTACAGTTAGCGGAAACGCCCACGGAATGCAGGCTTGGGTACACCCTAAGGAGAAAAATTAGAAATCGCATACTAGGAGCAGCGGCTAGCACAACATCGTAGGGTGGATCACGCTTCACCGATCCACCGACCTGGTGGATGTAAAAAGCGACATTCACCATGCGCTTGCTTGCCGCTGCCCTCAAGCCAGCGACTTGTCCAGCACCTGCTCGATCTCGCGCTGGATCATGCCGCCCATGGGCGATAGCAGCAGACCGAGCTTGAGCTCGACACGCACAGTGTCTTCACCCACCGCGATGCTGCCGTCGGCACCGCTGCGCTTGAACTCCAGGGTGTCGCCGTTCCAGCGATAGCGCACGTCGTACTCGCTGGCCAGGCGTTCGGCCAGGCGCTCGGCCTTTTCGCGGGCGCCCTCGCGACCGAGGGAATGGGATCGTTCGACACGAATACGGGACATGGAAACTCCTTGAACTGGCAGCGTGCCGCGTGGCTGCGGCATGAGGTCACATCACTCTACCAGCCCATCGGGCAAGCGGGCACCCAGGCAAGACAAAGGCGCCAGGCGCCTTTAGAATGGTGCGGTTTTCTACCCGGTGAGAGCGACATGAGCGATCCACGCAAGGCCCAGGAGCAGGAACCCACCACCCACTTCGGTTTCCAGGACGTACCGGAAAGCCAGAAGGCGGAAAAGGTGGCTGAAGTCTTCCACTCGGTGGCGGCCAAGTACGATCTGATGAACGACGTGCTGTCCGGCGGCCTGCACCGCCTGTGGAAGCGTTTCACCATCGAGCTGTCCGGCGTGCGTCCCGGTAACCGTGTGCTGGACATCGCCGGCGGCACCGGTGATCTGACCCGCAAGTTCGCCAGCATCGTCGGCCCGACCGGTGAAGTGGTGCTGGCCGACATCAACGACTCCATGCTCAAGGTCGGTCGCGACCGCCTGCTGGACAAGGGCGTGGCCGGCAACGTGCAGTTCGTTCAGGCCGATGCCGAGAAGCTGCCGTTCCCCGACAATCACTTCGACGTGGTCACTATCGCCTTCGGCCTGCGCAACGTCACCCACAAGGATGCGGCCATCGCCTCCATGCTGCGCGTGCTCAAACCCGGTGGCCGCCTGCTGGTACTGGAGTTCTCCAAGCCCGGCAACCCGCTGCTGGCCAAAGTCTACGACACCTATTCGTTCAGCTTCATGCCGCTGGCTGGCAAGCTGATCACCAATGATTCGGAAAGCTACCGCTACCTCGCCGAGTCGATCCGCATGCACCCGGATCAGGAAACCCTCAAGGCGATGATGGTCGATGCCGGCTTCGAACGCGTCACCTACCACAACATGACCGGCGGCATCGTCGCCCTGCACCGAGGCATCAAGCCCTGATGCTGCTAACCGGGCTGCTGGCCGGCGTCGAAACGGGCCTCAACCGGGTTCTCGGCCTCGATGGCACGGCCTTGCCGCGCCTGCAGACGCTGAGCGGCAAGGTCATCGCCGTGCACTGCCAGAGTCCCGCCCTGGAGCTGTTCATCCTGCCCAGCGGCGACGGCCTGCAACTGGCGTCGCAATGGCACGCACCGCCCGACTGCACGCTCACCGCACCCGCCGCCAGCCTGGCGCGCCTGGCACTGAGCAGTGACAAGACCGCCGTGCTGCACCGCCCGGAAGTCTCGCTCGATGGCGACAGCGCGGTGCTGCTGCAACTGGCCGGCATCCTTCAGGATCTGGAGCTGGACTGGGAATACGAAGTCTCGCGCTGGCTCGGCCCGGTGGCCACTACCCTGCTCGCCGGCCATCTGCGCAGCCGGGTGAACCTGGCCAGCAACGGCGCGGCCAGCCTCAAGCAGGATTTGGCCGACTACCTGGCCGAAGAATCACGCACGCTGGTGGGCCAGCGCGAAGCCGATGTGCGCTTTGCCGAGCTGGACCATCTCAAACTCGCCCTCGACCGCCTGGAAGCACGCATCGAGCGCCTCACTTCTGCCAATAAGTCCGACGCATGAAGCTGCTTGCCGTTCGCCGTCTGCTGCGTATCCAGCGCGTGGTCATCCGCTATCAACTGGACGACCTGCTCCTCGAACTGCCGCTGCCATTCTGGCTGCGCGCACTGTCCTGGCTGCTACCGTGGCGCTGGCTGCCGCGCAAACCGTCGCAACTGTCGCGCGGCGCACGCCTGCGCCTGGCGCTCGAAGACCTAGGACCTATCTTCATCAAGTTCGGCCAACTGCTGTCCACTCGCCGCGACCTGATGCCGCCAGACATCGCCGACGAACTGGCGCGTCTGCAGGATCAGGTACCGCCGTTCCCCGAAGCTCAGGCCATCGCCCTGATCGAGCGTCAGCTCGGCGCACCGGTAAGCGAACTGTTCGCCCGCTTCGACAGCCAGCCGCTGGCCTCTGCCTCGGTCGCGCAGGTGCATGCCGCGCAGCTCAAGACCGGCGAGGAAGTGGTGGTCAAGGTGGTACGTCCAGGCCTCAAGCCGGTGATCCGCCAGGATCTGGCCTGGCTGTTCCTGATCGCCCGCATTGCCGAAAAAGCCTCGGCCGATGCCCGCCGCCTGCGCCCGGTGGAAGTGGTCAGCGACTACGAGAAGACCATCTTCGACGAGCTCGACCTGCTGCGCGAAGCGGCCAACGCCAGCCAGCTGCGGCGCAATTTCGACGGTTCGCCGCTGCTCTACGTACCACAGGTGTACTGGGACCTGTGCCGTCCGCAAGTGCTGGTGATGGAGCGCATCTACGGCATCCCGGTCACTGATCTGGCAACCCTGGCCGACCAGCGCACCGACATGAAGCTCCTGGCCGAGCGCGGCGTGGAGATCTTCTTCACCCAGGTGTTCCGCGACAGCTTCTTCCACGCCGACATGCACCCCGGCAACATCTTCGTCAGTACGCGCACGCCCTGGAGCCCGCAGTACATCGCCATCGACTGCGGCATCGTCGGCAGCCTTACCGACGAGGACCAGGACTACCTGGCGCGCAACCTGCTGGCTTTCTTCAAGCGTGACTACCGCAAGGTCGCGCAGCTGCACATCGACTCCGGCTGGGTGCCGGCGGAGACCAAGGTCAACGAGTTCGAGGCTGCCATCCGCACCGTCTGCGAGCCGATCTTCGAACGGCCGCTGAAAGACATTTCCTTCGGCCAGTTGCTGCTGCGCCTGTTCCAGACCGCGCGGCGCTTCAACATGGAAGTGCAGCCGCAGCTGGTGCTACTGCAAAAGACCCTGCTCAACATCGAAGGCCTCGGTCGCCAGCTGTATCCAGACCTGGACCTGTGGAGCACCGCTCAGCCCTATCTCGAACGCTGGATGCGCGAACGCATCAGCCCGTTACACCTGCTGCGCAATCTGCAGCAACAGGCCGAGCAGGTGCCGCACCTGTCGCAGATCGCCCGCGACACCCTGGAGCGCCTGCAGCGCTCGCAGCAACGGGAAGAGCAGCACCCCAGCAGCGACCGATGGCCGCTACGCCTGCTCGGCGCCGCACTGATCGCTGCCGGTACCATTCAAGGCCTGGCACCGCTGCTGGCCGCCTGGTCAGCCTGGCTGATGGTCGGTGGCGGACTCTATCTGGTGCTGCGCCGATAGCCAGTTGGCCGCGGCGCTGGCACACTTGGTGAATTCACGGGCCCAAGGGCCCGGCAGACTTGGAACACCGATGAAAGATTGGCTCGACGAAATCCACTGGAACGAAGACGGTCTGGTGCCAGCGATAGCTCAGGATTACCAGAGTGGCCGCATCCTGATGATGGCCTGGATGAACCGCGAATCCCTCGCTCTCACCGCTGCAGAGAACCGCGCCATCTACTGGTCGCGCTCACGTGGCAAGCTGTGGCGCAAGGGTGAAGAGTCCGGCCATGTGCAGAAGCTGCACGAACTGCGCCTGGACTGCGACGCCGACGTTATCGTACTGATGGTCGAACAACTGGGCGGCATCGCCTGCCACACCGGTCGCGAGAGCTGCTTTTACCGCGTGTACGAGAATGGCGACTGGAAAACCGTCGACGCCGTGCTGAAAGACCCGCACGCCATCTATGCAGGACACAGCCATGAGTGACACCCTGAGCCGCCTGGCCGAGGTACTGGAAGCGCGCAAGGGCGCAGCGGCCGACAGTTCCTATGTCGCCAGCCTGTATCACAAGGGCCTGAACAAGATTCTGGAAAAGGTCGGTGAGGAATCGGTGGAAACCATCCTCGCCGCCAAGGACGCCGCCACCAGCGGTGACTGCAAGGACCTGATCTACGAAACCGCCGATCTGTGGTTCCACAGCCTGGTCATGCTCGCCGCCCTCGGCCAGCATCCTCAGGCCGTGCTGGATGAACTGGATCGCCGTTTCGGCCTCTCCGGCCACGCGGAAAAAGCCGCGCGACCGCAATCCGAATAACTTTCACAACGGAGAACTCATCATGGGTTTCGGCGGTATCAGCATCTGGCAACTCCTGATCATCCTGCTCATCGTGGTCATGCTTTTCGGTACCAAGCGCCTGAAAGGCCTGGGCTCGGATCTGGGCGACGCGATCAAGGGCTTCCGTAAATCGATGGATAGCAGCGAAGCTGAAAAGCCCGCCGTGGAAGAGCCCAAGGGCCAGACCATCGATGCCCAGGCACGCAAGGTCGAAGAGCCGGCGAAGAAAGACTAAGCCATGTTCGACATCGGTTTTACCGAGCTATTACTGGTCGGCCTCGTGGCTCTGGTGGTGCTCGGCCCTGAGCGCTTGCCCGGTGCCGTGCGGACGGCCAGCCTGTGGATCGGCCGGATCAAGCGCAGCTTCAACTCGATCAAGGCCGAGGTGGAGCGCGAGATCGGTGCTGATGAAATTCGTCGCCAGCTGCACAACGAGCGGATTCTCGAGCTGGAGCGCGAGATGAAGGCGATGAAGCAAGACATTCTCGGCACCGGCAGCAGTAACAGCCCGCCAGCCGAGAACAGCGCCAAAGCGACCACCGAAACGGCCCAGAGCGTTCAGGACAAGAATCCCCAGCCATGAGCAATAATCCACAAGCCGACCAGGAAATGCCCCTGGTCTCGCACCTGGCCGAGCTGCGTACTCGCCTGTTGCGCTGTGTAGTGATCATCCTGCTGATCTTCGCCGGCCTGTTCTACTTCGCTCAGGATATCTACGCTCTGGTAGCAGCGCCGCTGCGCGCCTACCTGCCGGAAGGCGCGACGATGATCGCCACGGGCGTCGCCTCGCCGTTTCTCACACCGTTCAAACTGACGCTGATGTGTGCGTTGTTTCTCGGCATGCCGGTGATCCTGCACCAGATCTGGGGCTTCATCGCGCCAGGGCTGTATACCCACGAACGGCGTATCGCGGTGCCATTGCTGGTCTCCAGTATTTTCCTGTTCTATGCCGGCATGGCCTTCGCCTACTTCGTGGTGTTCCCGATCATGTTCGGCTTCTTCGCCAGCGTGACGCCGGAAGGCGTGGCGATGATGACCGACATCGGCCAGTACCTGGATTTCGTCCTGACGCTGTTCTTCGCCTTCGGCGTGGCCTTCGAGATCCCCATCGCTACATTTCTGGTGATCTGGGTCGGGCTGGTTGACGTCGCCACACTGCGCAAGAGCCGTCCCTACGTGATCGTCGGCTGCTTCGTGGTCGGCATGGTGCTGACGCCGCCGGACGTGTTCTCGCAGACGCTGCTGGCAGTACCTATGTGGCTGCTGTTCGAGGCCGGCGTGCTGGCTGGCGCCATGGTCAAGCGTAAGCGCGACGAGGAACAGACCGAGGAAGAAGCCGAGGCCGAGCCCGAAGACCAACCACCCGCACCACTGCCGTGAATCTGCTGCTGCTGGAAGACGCCGACTTCGTCGACGGCGACCGGGTATGTCTCACGGGTAGGCGCCTGAAGCACCTACATGAAGTACATCGCGCCGAAACCGGTGACCGCCTGCGCGTCGGTCGCCTTGACGGCTTGATGGGCGAAGGTCGACTGATCGCTCTGGATGCCGAGCATGCCGAACTGCAGGTCAGCCTCGACCAACCACCACCGACCAAGCTGCCGCTGACGCTGATCCTCGCCCTACCCCGCCCGAAGATGCTCAAGCGCGTGCTGCAAACCGTCAGCGCCATGGGCGTGCCGCGCCTAGTGCTGGTCAACAGCTATCGCGTGGAGAAGAGCTTCTGGCAGACGCCATTTCTCGAGGCAGAGGCCATTCGCGAACAGCTGATTCTGGGCCTGGAACAGGCGCGTGACACGGTGCTGCCCGAGGTGAGCATCGAGAAACGCTTCAAGCCCTTCGTCGAGGATCGCCTGCCGGCGTTGGCAGCAGGCACGCTCGGCCTGACCGGCCACCCCGGTGATTACCCATCATGCCCGCGTGCAGTACAGGAACCAGTGACCCTGGCCATCGGCCCGGAAGGTGGCTGGATTCCCTACGAAGTCGAGCTGCTGCGTGAAGCCGCAGGCCTGCAGCCGGTGCAACTCGGCGAGCGAATCTTGCGAGTGGAGACGGCCGTGCCGGCGTTGCTGGCCAGGTTGTTCTAAACACGAACGATCAACCTGTAGGAGCGAGCTCTGCTCGCGAAGCGTTCGAGTCGCCAGCATTCGCGAGCAGAGCTCGCTCCCACAAGCTACCGCTATACCTCGAGCAGGAAGGTCACCGGCCCATCGTTGACCAGGTGCACCTGCATATTGGCGCCGAAGCGCCCGGTGGCGACCTGCGGGTGCTGGGCCTTGGCCATTTCGACCAAGCCGTCGAACAGCGCAGCCCCCTGCACCGGCGGTGCAGCGCTGGAGAAGCTGGGGCGCATACCGCTCTTGGTGTCAGCCGCCAATGTGAACTGCGAGACCAGCAATAGACCGCCCTGCATATCCGTCAGCGAACGATTCATCTTGCCCGCTTCATCGCTGAACACGCGGTAATTCAGCAGCTTGTGCAGCGCGCGCGACAGACTGGCCTGATCGTCCTGCGGTTCGATGCCGACCAGCGCCAGCAGGCCCTGATCGATGCGCCCGACCACTTCCCCTTCCACCTCCACCCGCGCCTCAGTGACGCGCTGGATCAGCAGCTTCACGCATCCTCCGGCGGCAGGTCGAGCAGGCGTCGCGACAGCTCATCCGCGGCGCGCACCAGTGCATCGGTAATGCCGGGCTCAGCCGCCGAGTGCCCCGCATCGCGGATGATCTGCAGCTCGCTGTTGGGCCATGCCTGATGCAGCGCCCAGGCATTATCCAGCGGGCAGATGACGTCGTATCGGCCATGCACAATGATGCCCGGCAGGTGGGCGATCTTCGGCATGTCGCGGAGTAACTGGTTGGGTTCGAGAAAGGCGTCGTTGACGAAGTAGTGGCATTCGATGCGGGCGATGGACAGTGCGCGATGGGCATCACTGAATCGATCGACCACCTGGCTGTTGGGACGCAGGGTGGCGGTACGCCCCTCCCAGGTGGACCAGGCCTTGGCCGCATGCATCTGGGCGATCTGGTCGGCACCGGTCAGGCGCTTGTAGAAGGCCTGCATCAGGTCGCCGCGCTCCTCCGCCGGAATCGGCGCAACGTAGTCCTCCCAATAATCAGGGAACAGGCGGCTGGCGCCCTCCTGATAGAACCAGCTGAGCTCCTGCGGCCGGCACAGGAAGATGCCGCGCAGGATCAACCCATGCACACGCTGCGGATGCGTCTGCGCATACGCCAACGCCAGGGTGGAGCCCCAGGAGCCGCCGAACAGCACGAACTTGTCGATGCCAAGATGCTCGCGAATACGCTCGATATCGGCGATCAACGCCTGGGTGGTGTTGTTCTCCAGGCTCGCGTGCGGCGTGGAGCGGCCGCAGCCACGCTGGTCGAAAGTGACGATGCGATACAGGGCAGGATCGAAGTAGCGGCGGCTGGCCGCATCGCAGCCGGCGCCAGGGCCACCATGGATGAACAGTACCGGCAACCCATCCGCAGAGCCGCTCTCGTCGACGTAAAGCACGTGCGGTTGCTCGACCGCCAGCTCATGGCGGGCGTAGGGTTTGATCTCCGGATACAAAGTCTGCATGGTTGGCTCCTGTTGGCTGGGCTACAACTGCCGTGTTCCACTCTGCCCGGCATCATAACCATGAAAAGGAAGTTCAGCATGTCGATGCGTCATCTGGCTTGGTCGCTGTTTATGTCCATCACCCTCCTGCTCGCCGGCTGCGGCGGTCGTGACGACCCACAGGCAGCGCTGGAGGCGGCCGTACAGCAGTTGCAGGACAATATCGAGGCCAAGAGCACCGGTGCAGTGCTGGAGCAGCTACATGATGATTTCCTGGCCCGCCAGGAGCTGGAGCGTGAGTGGGCCAAACGCACCATGACCCTGCTGTTCCTGCGCCACAAGAACATCAAGGTCATCGCACTGGGCAAGAACAGCTGGATCGACTCGGCAATCAGCAGCAAGGGTTATACCGAAGCGCAGGTGGGTCTTAGCGGCGCCGAAGGGCTGATTCCCGACAGCGCGCGGCACTACTCGGTGAAGCTGGAATGGTGGCTGGACGGCAACGAGTGGAAACTCGCGCGGCTGGACTGGGAGTGAAAGCGTAGCCCGGATGCAATCCGGGAAATCCAGGGCAGACATCCCCGGATTGCATCTGGGCTACAGTTGGATCAGTCGGGCTGGCGCCAGATCAGATCCGAGGTCACGTAACCCTGCTCACGCGCGACGCTGAGCAGCTTGTCGCGGGTTTCCTGATCGATCTCCGGGGTGCGTGACAGCAGCCACAGGTACTTGTGCTTCGGGTGGCCGACCAGCGCTACACGATAATCCTCGTCGTGGTAGATCACCCAGTAGTCGCCCTTGATCGGCAGGATCTTGCTGGCCCAGTTATCGAAGCGCACCCAGAGTTTGTCGGTCTTTCCTTCGACCTGAGGCTCGGCGACACCCTTGGCCTCGATCCATTCACCGTCCTTGTCACGGCAGCGGTTGGTGACGTCGATGCGCCCGTCGTCACGCAAACCGTAGTGCGCTTCGGACTGCACGCAGTTGCGCTGGAAGAACATCGGCAGGCGCGCCAACTCGTACCAGGTGCCCTGGTAGCGCTGCAGGTCGACCTGCATGGTCTGTGGTGGCGGCTTCTGAATGCTGCCGGTACCCGAGTTGGCACAGCCGGCGAGAGCGAGAATGGCGCTGGCAATTAGGATCGAACGCATGGAGGCTCCTGTTTACTTGAGTCCCTTGCCGGAGAACAGCATGACCTTGTCCCCGGCGTACTGGACGCTGATATAGGCCTTGTCGTCGCCCCAGGTGCAACTGGTCATCCCCAACGCACCGGCACATTCGCCCGGCGCGCCGAGCAGGCTTTCCACCTCCTGCTTGCTCATACCGGCCTTGAGCTTGGAGTAGTTTTCCTGATTGACCTTGCCGCAAGCGGCGAGCAGGCAACAGGCGAGCAACGCGACGATACGCATCGACATGGATGAAGCTCCTGATGGGAAGGTGCCAGCAAGCTTGGCATAGCCGGCGACGACTTGCCCGCTTGGAGTTCAGAAACGCGAGCCGGGTTCCCGCAGGAAGGCCAGCTCTTCGTCGCTGGATGCGCGACCGAGAATCGCATTGCGATGGGGAAAACGACCGAAGCGAGCGATCACCCGCTGATGGCGCTCGGCGTAATCGAGGAAGTTGGCGAACAATGGCCGCTCATTGACAGCAGCTTCACTGAGCAGATCAGCAAACAGCTCAACCGCACGGTTCTGCAACGGCAGATCTTCGGCATGCTCGAAGACCAAATAGGCAAAGACACGCTGGATCGGCATCAGCCGGCGGTCCCAGCCGCGCTCCAGACCATCGCGCAGCAGCGGGCGAGCCCGTTGGTCTCCCGCAAATGCGCGTGGTGTGTCGCGAAAGATCATGCGCGGCAGTTGATCAAGCAGGATCAGTTGCGCCAGCCAGCCCTGCGGATCGTCCGCCCAGCCTTGCAGCTCGCCAGCCAGTGCCTGCTCGACCAACGCGCCGAAGCGCACCTCGGCCTCACGGTCCTGGCTGTCACGCTTGCCGAACCACAACGCCTGGCGCGCCGCAGCCACCTCGGTGGCCGTGCCGTGATCGACACCGAACCACCAGTCGAGCAGCGGCTGCCAGGCCTGCATCAGCTGCGATGGTACGCGGTGATACGCAGCACTTCTTCCTTGGAGCCAAGGTACACCGGCACACGCTGGTGCAGGGAAGTGGGCTGGATGTCGAGAATGCGCTGGCTACCGTCGGTTGCAGCGCCGCCAGCCTGTTCGATGATCATCGACATCGGGTTGGCCTCGTACATCAGGCGCAGCTTGCCCGGCTTGTCCGGCTCGCGAGCATCGCGCGGGTACATGAACACACCACCACGGGTGAGGATGCGATGCACATCGGCCACCATCGAGGCGATCCAGCGCATGTTGTAGTTACGCCCCAGCGGCCCGGTTTCACCGGCCAGCAGTTCGGAAACGTAACGCTGCACCGGGGCTTCCCAGTGGCGCTGATTGGACATGTTGATGGCGAATTCCTTGGTCGACTCCGGCACCTTGATGTTGTCGTGGGTCAGCACGAAGCTGCCGAGTTCACGATCCAGAGTGAAGCCCTTCACGCCGTCGCCGAGGGTCAGCATCAGCATGGTCTGCGGGCCATAGATGGCGTAGCCGGCCGCGACCTGCTGAGTGCCCGGCTGGAGGAAGGCCTCCTCGCCCAGGTCGCCGGTCTGGCCATTGCGCTCAGGGCAACGCAGCACGGAGAAGATGGTGCCGACCGAAACGTTGACGTCGATGTTGCTGGAGCCGTCCAGCGGGTCGAATACCAGCAGGTAGGCACCTTTCGGATACTTGCCGGGGATCTGGTAGGCGTTGTCCATTTCCTCGGACGCCATGCCGGCCAGGTGGCCGCCCCACTCGTTGGCTTCGAGCAGAATCTCGTTGGAAATCACGTCGAGCTTCTTCTGCACTTCGCCCTGCACGTTTTCGCTGTCCAGGCTGCCCAGCACGCCGCCAAGGGCGCCCTTGGAAACCTGATGGCTGATCGCCTTGCAGGCCCGCGCCACGACTTCGATAAGGAAACGCAGGTCGGCCGGGGTGTTGTGGCTGCGAGTCTGCTCGATCAGGTAGCGGCTCAGGGTGACGCGGGACATGGACGGCTCCGGAAAGGGGAAAAATCGCGCGCAGTTTAACCCGAGTCGCCGCGCAATGCTGCCTGCCGGGATGGATGGCTGAGATCCGCGCCGGGCAAAAGGTCGCAGACGCGGTTACGCCCGTCGCGTTTGGCCTGATAAAGCGCGGCGTCGGCAGCCTGCAGCAGCTCGTCGAGTGCCTGACCCTGCTCAGGCCAATGGGCCAGGCCGGCGGACAGCGTCACACGCTGATCACCACCACGGGTCGCGACATCCTGAGCGGCCAGCTGCGTGCCGATGCTTTGCAGGCGTTCACTGGCCTCACGTGGATCGGCGCCCGGCAGGATCAGCAAAAACTCCTCGCCACCGATACGAAACACCGCATCAGTGCTGCGCAGGTTATCCAGCAGGTGCTGGGCGACCGCCTTGAGTACGTCGTCGCCGACCAGGTGGCCGCACTCGTCGTTGAGGCGCTTGAAGTGATCGAGATCGATCAGGGCCAGCGCCAATGGCAGGTTCTCGCGCTGCACCCTGGCCAGTTCGCGTTCGAAGAACTCATCCAGGTAACGCCGGTTGTACAACCCCGTCAGCGGATCACACAGGGCCTGTTCGCGCAGTTGTTCGTGCAGGCTGGAGATGGTGCGCAGGCGCTCCTCGCTCAGCGCCAGCGCTTCGGCCAGCTTTAGCTCACTGAGGTGGCGCTGGGTCACGTCACGGATGTAGAGCATATGGCCGAGCAGGGTCGGGCCGTGCCGAGTGGCGCGCTGGATGGCGCGCACGCGCACCTCGTAGTAGCGCGCGGCACTGGTCAGCGTCAGCGGCAGATCCTGCTCGGGACCGTTGTGTTCTTGCAGCAACTGCTGCAGATCGGCGCCGAACACCGGCCATTGCGCCAACTCGGTGCCTTGCCATCCCGATTGCAGGCCTGCCAGTTTCAGCGCTGCCGGGTTGGCCTCGATCACACGTCCACGCGGGTCGATCACCAGCACCGGATCGAGCAAGGCTTCGAGCAGCAGATGGCGGGCCACCGGCAACAGGTCGAACAGGCGTACCCCGACGATCAGCCAGGAAAAAGCGATCAGGGTGAACGCGAAACTGAAGGGCGTCGGGTCGAAGCCGAACAGGGTCAAGCCGAACCCCACATAACCGACGTTGGCCACCCACGGCACCGCGGTGACCAGCACGAAGGCCAGATAGTGGCGGCGATGCAGCCCCTGGCTCAATGCCGCCGCACGTGTCACCACCCCCATGCAGAAGGCCATGAACAGATAGACATAGACGGCCGTAGCGTAGAACAACGGACCATGCTCGTAGCGCACCGGCGCACCCAGGCTGGCGTCGACCGGCGCACTGCCTGCCCCGTAGAACAGACCATGCCAGGGGTTACTCAGCGCCAGCCCCCAGACCAGCAGCGGTACCAGACTCAAGCCGAGGATGCTGCTACGTGCCAGAGGCGCGCGCATGCTATTGACGTATTGCCAGAGGAAGACGGCCCAGAAGGTGGGCGTGGAAACGATGCCGGGCCAGGCCATGCTGGCCCAGAACATCTTGCAGTCGGCGCTGAGGAAGGTCATTTCCAGCGCTGCAGTAACCATCCACCAGAGGCTGGCCAGATGCAGCAGGATGAAACTCTCACGTCCGGGAAAGTCGCGCTGGCGGGTCACCCAGTGCGCCAGCAGGATCACGCCGAGGCACACCAGCAGCGTCACCAATACCGGTGCCGAGAAACTCCAGCCGGAAGCCATGCAGGCCTGCATCAGCGACGCCTCCGTATTCCCGGCGAGGCAGCACTTGAATCACGTACACACGCGACACAAGACGACTGGGCGATGACGCGAATCGAAATACGCAAGGGCCTTCCTGACCTTCAATGCTGGATTGGCGCGGGGTGCCTAAGATACTGCAAAAGCCCTGCCGCAGCTGGGCTTTATTGGTCCATGCCTCTCAGACGTCTGGCGGGCGACGCAGCACACTGGCGGCCATCGCGGCCAGCAACCCAACGCCCACTAACAGTACAGCCCAGAGTCCCCAACGCTGCCAGTCCTGGCCGGAGCCGGCTTGTGGCTCGAGCGCAGAGGCAAACGCCTCGGTCAACTCGGCACGGCCAAGGCTGGCCAGTCGCTCCGGCTGATAACCAGGGATCAGGGTATGCAGTGGCAAGGCTGCCGACTGCGCGCTCGGGCTACCCAGCGCCAGCCGATAAGGCGGCTCGCCACGGGCGAGAAACACCAGTTGCGTGGCACGCAACGCGACCTGCAAGCGTGGCGTATCCACCCCCAAGCCGCCGCCCCGGGCATCCACCTGCACACGCAGCTGGCGCACCGGCCAACCGGGCAGACTCAACTCATCGTTAACCACTTCACGCCCAGCCTCAGGCAGACGATAAAGTACCCCGCTTGTCAGCTGACGCCAGGCACCCTGATCACTGCTGCGCGCCTCGAAGCGCAGAGGTGCCAGCGTGTTGCTCTGTTCCAGCTCGACCCGCAGTCGCTCCAGAGGCAATGACAAGGGCAGCTGCCACTGGTACTGCCCCTCAGCGCTGGTCTGCGCCGGCATGGGCTCGGACCACACCAGCGGCGCGGCCTGATGAGCCTGCCGTTGACTGCGCAGGGTAACGGCCTGCAGCTGCGGGGCCTGGGTAGGATTGCGCCACAGCAGACGCAGATACCGGGCCCGCTGCCCAGGCAGCTCGACCTGGCGCTGATCGATGCGATCATCGGCGAAGCTCAGACGCGCCACCTGCCCTTCCCCCCAACTGCGCCAGTGCTGCAGGTCATCACTGGCCTCGATGCTGAAACGCTGGAATCCTTCCTCGGCGCCGCTCCAGTCCAGATTCATACGCACCAGCGGCGCATCGATGGTACTGGCATCGAGCAACCAACCCCGAAGCTGTTGCTCGCTTTCGACCGGCGCATCGCCGCGCAGCTCGATCAACGTACCAGTGGTGCTGCGCTCGACGCGCAGCGCAGGTATGTCCTGGGTATCGGCGCGGCCTCGCAACGGAAACCAGCGCACGCCATGCTCCTGTTCCTGCTGCACGGTCTCGCTACGCCCCGGAATCAACGCGTAGGCCTGCATCTGGCCGTTACTGTCGAATACGCGCAGATCGCGCAAATCGCCATGCCCGGCGGCAAGGTGAGCGGCGAAGGGCAGCTCCAGACGATACCAGGGTCCCTCGCCAGCGAGTTGCAGCGCTGCGCCATGCCGATAGTCCTGAGGTTTCTCACTGGCCTGGCTGAGCGCACTCAACGACAAACCCAGGAGCAGGCCCCAACGGATGAAGTTCATACGGCAGACTCCTGTTCGTTAGCGGCCGACTCTTCGGCCTTGCGCGGCGGCAGTGGGGCGAAATAGCCCACCACCAACAGCAGCACCCCGACGCCAATGAACGACACGATACGCTCCAGGCCGCCGCGGTTGCCCAGTTCGACGAAGAACAACTTGGCCACCACCAGCGCGATCAGCGCGGCGCCGACCAGCCACAGCTCGCGACGCGCACGCAGGTGGCCGAACAGCATCAGCGCCAGGGCGATCAGGGTCCAGACGATGGACAGGCCGGCCTGCACCAGCATCGAGTCGTACAGTGCCGAGCTGTGCCAGGGCACGCCGCCCCACTGGTGCGCGGTACGCATCACCATCACGGTCAGCAGAGCGAACAACGACAGTCCAGCGACGCCCTGCACCACTTGCTGCGCACGCGCAGGTTGCAGGCCGAAGCGCGGTAGCGCATCGCGGGCCCAGACGAAAAGCGCGCCCAGGCACAACAGCAGGCCCAACTCCAGCGGGTTGATCAACGGCAGGTAAGGCAGCGGATCGCTGTCGCCAGCGCTGTTGGCATTGGCCACCCAGAACCAAGCGAGCATCAATGCTGCCAGCGGCGCCGCCGCCCAAAGCCGGTACTCACGGTCGAAACTGGCCACCGGCCAGGGCAGACGACGCGCCTGGGCCATGGCCCACAGATAGGCGGTAGGTATCAACGCCCAGCTCAGCCAGCGCCAGGCGTTGTAGTGCTCGGACAGGCTCAGCAGCAGATAACGCAGCTCCAACGCCAGCACGCCAAGCAGCAACCAGCAACCGAGCACATGGGCGACGCTGGCCGCGCGGCTCGGCAGCAGCGCGCTCAAACGCCTCAGCATCAACAGATGCGCAGCAATCACGGCGATCCAACCCAGCCAGCCATAGTTCGCCGCCGGGTGATACTGCGGATGCCAGGCATAGGCCAGAATCAAGCCTGCCACCGGCGCCAGCAGGCTGCACAGCACGGCCAGGTCGCGCCAACCCGTACGCAGCGCGAGCAGCATCCAGGCCAGGCTCGACAGAGCGGCCAGTACCAGCAGCACGCTGGCCTGCAGCTCAACGCTGACGAAACGCATCACCTCACTGGCCAAAGCCAGTGCCCACCAGGCCGCGCCCCAGGCCAGCAAGAGCTGACCCAGGCGCTGCAGACTGACGCCATCGAACCCGGTTTCCCGCCCGCTGCGCGCCAGGCCGTGCAGGCGCCAGGCGCCGATCTGCGCGGCCAGGCCGAGTACGGCTGGGGTCCAGAAACCGGTGTGCGCCAGCGGTGACAAGCCCTCGCCACTGATGCCAGACAGCAGCAACGGCCCGGCGGCAAGGAACGCCAGGCCAGCGAATACCTGCAACACCAGGCTGAACAGGAAGGCCGCGCGCTGCTGCAGATAAAGCGCCAGCCACAGAATCAGCAGCCCCGTACCGCCCCACACCGCCGCGGCTGCGACCCAGGGCAACACGAACAGCACCGCCAGGTTGATGAACACCAGGCCCACCAGCATGATTGCCGACAGTGCGCCGAGCAGCCGGCGGTTCTCGCGGATATGCGGATCACGCGCCGCCAGCAACATGCCGGCGATCAGCCCCAAGCCAACCATCGACGCCGCCAGCAAGCCGAACCAGCCCGCGCTGAAGCTGCCACTGCCGAACAGCGAATCCAGCGCCATCTGGCCGAGGAACAGCAGGCCGCCGAACAACTGGATGGCGAAAGCGCTGTAAACGAAACTTGGCGCGGCGATACGCAGGCCGACGAACAAGGTCGCCAGCCCGCCCAGCGCCCAGGCGATGGCAGTGCCGGGCGCCTCGAACAGCAGCGGCGCAATCAGGTAGATGAATGCCAGCCCGGCCAGACCCAACCAGGGCAGCAGGCGGCTTTCCCAAGTGCTGGCAGACTGCGGCGCCTGGCGCAATTGCCAGTAACTGAACAGCAGCGCCGCACTGAGCATCAGTGCGCCCAGTGGCGAACCGTCGAGCAGGCTGTCGTAGCCAAAATCCAGGCCGCTGACGAACGCCAACGCCGCGCCCACCTGCAACAACAGAGCGAACGCACGCGCCAGCGGTCGCCCCTGGCGCAGGCCTAGCCAGAAGATGCCAGCACCCTCCACCGCCCAGGCCGCCGCCGTCCAGCGCGCATCGAGACCAAGCGGAATAGCCAGGCTGGCGAACACCACGCCAAGCGCCAGGCAGGTTTCCACCAGCAGCAGCGCACGGTCGCCAGCTCGCGCCTTGAGCACACGCGCCAGCAGCAGATAGAACAGGCCCAGGCCGAGGGCACTGAAAGCGGCGGCGAATTCGATGTGCCGTACCAATGCCACCTGCAGGCCGAAGCCGACCAACGGAGGGCCGAACAGCGTGGTGGCATCGACGTAATCACCACGGCGCAGCGACCAGCGCAGCAGCTCGTCACGCGCCTGGGGCGCATCCGCCGCGTCGCGCAGGGTGCGGCGGGCGAACAGCAGGCCGATGGCCACGTACATCAGGAAGAACAGCAGCAGGAACGGCTCAGTGCTCCACAGCAGTTCCGGCGTATAGGAACGCAGTCCCCAGGCGAAACCGATGCCGAAGGTGCCGACGAAGCCGATCAGGTTGAGTAGGCGCCAGGCCTTGAACCAGGCGATGGCAAAGATACCGGCGTTGAGCAGAGCGAAATAGGAGAACAGCGCGACATGGTTGCCGCTGCCGGTGGACGTGAGAATCGGCGCGGCGAAGCCACCCAGTGCGGCCGCAGCCGCAAGGCCGAGGGCATTCTGCTGCACGGCGAGAATCGCCGAGAACAACGTCACCGCCACCAGCAGGCCGAGCGCCATGCCCGGATCGAGCAGCGGATGCAGGCGCATCGCGGCGAACACCGTCAGGTACAGCACGGCGATGCCGGTGCCCTGCAACACCAGGGCGTAGTTGCGATTGCGCCGGCGCAGCCACCAGCCCAGACCGAGCAAGGCAAGGGCACTGGCGGCGACGCCCATGTAACGCAGCGCGACCGGCACCTCGACGCCTTCGGTGGCATAGCGCAGAAGGAAGGCCAGGCCGAGGAACAGCAGCACCACGCCGACACGCAGCACGGTGTTGCCGCCGAACAGCCAAGCCTTGGCCGCCGCGATACCGCGCTCGATCAGGTTCGGCTCACGCGGCGTTTGCTCGCGCCAGGGGCTTTGCTGCGCTGTCGGTTGAGGCTCGTGGGCGACTTGGGCCGCCAGCGGTACGGGCTCGTTGACAGGAGGTGGCGTTTCGATTTCCGGCAATGGGTCCAGCGTCCAGTCCAGCTCCGGCTGCGGCTCTTCGGCAAAGAGCGGCTCCGGTAGTGGTTCGGGCGCAGCACTGGCAACAGGTTCAGCAGACACGGGGACCGGGACAGGCTCCGGTTCACTGCGCTCGCCCTGCTCCACCTTCACCAGACGCTCGTGCATGGCGCGGGTGCCGCGCTCGAAGCGTTCGGCGAAGTCCTTGAGCTGCGCGGCAAGTTGTACGTTGCGCGACTCCAACCCTTGCAGACGTATCGCCTGGCCCAGGCTGAGGCCGATCAACCCACCAAGAAGCGCGCCCGTGACCGATTCACTGACGCCCGCACCGAGCACCAAACCGACCAGCATGAAAATCCATTGCATGCGTATGTCCCAACCCTGAGAAAGAGGTCGCCTCGCGCTCCTGCCGTGCCCGAGACGGGCATCAGTATAAGGAGTCGCACCAACCAACACCCAGAGAGACGACTGCCAAGCCGTTCACAGGCACAACGGAAAGCGATCAGCCGCCAGCCGGTGCTTCACAAACGCCACGCGCCCGCTATCATCGCCGCCCCGTGACAGCAGCGGCGCAGACCGCACGATAGCCAAAACCATGATAAAGCCCCGCCTGATAGCCGCTGCAGAAATCGACCGCCTGGAAACCTGGGCCAAATACACTGCCGACATGTGCCACAGCTGCATGTCCACCTGCTGCACCATGCCGGTTGAGGTACGCCTGAATGACCTGATCCGCCTGGAGCTGGTGGACGAGTTCGAGCGCAGCGAGCCGCCGAAGAACATCGCCAAGCGCCTGCAGAAAGACGGTATCGTCGAGCGCTTCAATCAGAAATCAGGCATCTTCACCCTGATCCGCATGTCCAACAACGACTGCCTTTTTCTGGATCGCAAGACACGCCTGTGCAGCGTTTACGAAAAACGCCCGGACACCTGCCGTCATCACCCCAAGGTCGGGCCAAGGCCGGGGTATTGCGCGTATAAGCCCAAATAAGGGTTGCTGCACGGGCAGTGACGCTGGTGCGCACAGCCTGGGCGGCCCCGCGACACCCTACGAGGCCCGGCGTAGGCCGATAACACGCCCGACACAGGCAGGGCATTGTAGGTTCTGCTGTTCGGCAGCCAGTTGCGTCACCCGCTCGGCCACCTGCTCGTCGAATGGCGCCGCGCGGCCGGCCGCGCTGTCGATGTTCATCAGCATCTGTTCGCTTTCCGCGAGGCTGACGTCTTCGCCCGGCCGATAAAGACCATGGTGGATATGCAGGCGCTTGGCGTCGTGCGCCAGCAGCTGGGTGCGCACCTCCACCCGCTCGCCCTCTTTCACCTCCGCCAGGAAGTTCAGGTGACATTCCAGGGTGTACAGGGTGTGCCCGGTACGGACGCGGCCGGCTTCGTCCAGGCCCAGCACGTCCATCAGCGCATCGGTGGCATGACTGAAGATCAGCAGGTAGAAGGCGTCACGCAAGTGGCCGTTGTAGTCGACCCAGTCAGGGGAGATGGTGGTTTGGTAGCTGGTCAGCGGCTTGGCGGACATGACACGACTCCAGAAGTGGACCCGGTGCGTAGGGTGCGCCGTGCGCACCGGGAATGACTCGGTTACTCGGCGAACTCGAAGCCGTGCTTGGCCTTGGTTTGGCGAATCGCCTCCATAACCGCCAGCAGGCAGTCATCGCGATAGCGCTCCAGGGCATCCAGGCTGCGTTCGCCCTGCTGCTCGGCGGTGCCTTCGACCACCGCGTCGATCAGCCCCTCGCTCAATTCCGGCGCTTCCAGGTACGTCCAGGGCAGCTTCAGCGCCGGGCCGAACTGCGCCATGAAGTGGCGCATGCCGGCCGGGCCGCCAGCCAGGGTGTAGGTCAGGAAGCTACCCATGAACGACCAGCGCAGGCCGGCGCCGAAGCGGATCGCATCGTCGATCTCGCCGGTGGTCGCCACGCCGTCGTTGACCAGATGCAGCGCCTCGCGCCATAGCGCTTCGAGCAGGCGATCGGCGATAAATCCTGGCACCTCCTTGCGTACATGCAGCGGGCGCATACCCAGCGACTCGTACACACTGATCGCCGCCTGCACCGCTTCAGGTGCGGTCTTCGCCCCGCCGACTACCTCCACCAGTGGCAGCAGGTACACCGGGTTGAACGGATGGCCAACCACGCAGCGCTCGGGGTGCGCGGCATCTGCGTAGAACTCGCTGGGCAGCAGACCCGAGGTGCTGGAGCCGATCAGCACGTCGGGGCGAGCGGCAGCGCTGATCTTGGCATGCAGCTCACACTTGAGGTCGAGGCGCTCGGGCGCGCTTTCCTGGATGAAATCGGCATCGCGCACGCAGTCCTCGATGGTGCTGACGAAACGCAGGCGATCCAATGCCGCGCCGGGTGCCAGGCCCTGTTTTTCCAGCGCAGGCCAGGCATTGGCCAACCGCGTGCGCAGCGCAGCCTCGGCGCCGGGCGCCGGGTCCCAGGCGATGACGTCGAGGCCATGGGCCAGGGCGCGAGCAATCCAGCCGGCGCCGATGACGCCGGTGCCGAGGGCGGCGACAGTTTTGATATCGGTGACGAAGGTCATGGTTGAACTCCGGTAGCCCGGATGCCATCCGGGGAATTGGCGTTAGGGAATGCCCCGGATTGCGTCCGGGCTAAGGCTGTCGCGGCTAGAGCCCCTCCCACGGGAGTAGGGCAGTGCTTCAGCCGCGACGCTTGAGCTTCATCTTTTCCCGCCCCTCGGCCGGGGTCAGGGCGTGACCACCAAGGCGCTCGATGATCTCGATGGCGCGCTCGACCAGTTGGCCGTTGCTCGCATGCACGCCGCGATCCAGCCAGATGTTGTCCTCCAGCCCCACCCGCACGTGGCCGCCGAGCAACATGGCCTGGGCGACCATGGGCATCTGCATGCGGCCAATGCCGAAGCCAGCCCAGGTGATGCCTGGCGGCAGGTTGTCGGCCATGGCCTTCATGGTCGTGGTATCGGCCGGCGCGCCCCAGGGAATGCCCAGGCACAGCTGGATCAGCGGGTCGTCCAGCAGGCCTTCCTTGATCATCTGTTTGGCGAACCAGAGGTGGCCGGTGTCGAAGATTTCCAGCTCGGCCTTCACCCCCAGCTCGGTGATGCGTTTGGCGCCGGCGCGCAGTTGCGCCGGGGTGGAGACGTAGATGAAGTCGCCGTCGCCGAAATTCAGCGTGCCGCAGTCCAGGGTGCAGATTTCCGGCAGCAGTTCCTCGACATGCGCCAGACGGGTGATCGGCCCGACCAAGTCGGTGCCGGCGCCGAACTCCAATGGCTGCTCGCCCCGGCCAATCTCCAGATCACCGCCCATGCCGGCGGTGAGGTTGATGATCACGTCGGTATCGCTTTCACGAATGCGCTCGACCAACTCACGGTACAGCGCCACGTCGCGGCTCGGCTTGCCGGTCTGCGGGTCGCGCACATGACAGTGGGCGACGGTGGCACCGGCCTTGGCCGCCTCGATGGCGGCGGCAGCGATCTCCTTGGGCGTGACCGGGATCGCCGGATGTTTGCCGACGGTGTCGCCAGCGCCGGTCACCGCGCAGGTGACGATAACCTCGTAATTCATTTTCGACTGTCCTTTCCAGAGGCGAACGAGTGCCGACGGCGGGGCCGCAGGCGTTGTGCAAAAAAGGGAAATTGGCGCCGGATCAACCGGCGCCGTGCTATCAGTTGCCAGCGACCAGCGCGGCGTTGGCAGGCTTGCCGTCCAGCGTGGTGACGCCCTCGAGCCAGGCATCGACCACCTGCGGGTTGGCCTTGATCCAGTCACGCGCCACTTGGGCGGCCGGCTTACGGTCCATGATCGGCTGCATCAGCTCGGCTTCCTGCTGGCTGGTGAAGCGCAGGCTGGTGAGCAGGCGGTTGGCGTTGGGGCAACGCTCGGCGTAGTCCGGCGCGGTGACGGTGGACACCGTGGCGGCGCCATCGTTGGGGCCGAACACGTCGTCGGTGCCGGTCAGGTAGGTGACCTGCATCGACAGGTTCATCGGGTGCGGTTTCCAGCCGAAGAACACCACCGGTTTCTCGTTGCGTACGGCGCGACCGACGGCGGCGAGCATGCCCGCTTCACTCGACTCCACCAGTTTGAAGCCACCCAGACCGAACTGGTCGGAGTCGATCATCTTCTGGATCGCCGTATTGGCGCCCGAGCCGGCTTCGATGCCGTAGATCTTGCCGTCCAGCTCGTCCTTGAATTTGGCGATGTCGGCCAGGGTCTTCAGGCCCTTGTCGGCGGTGTAGCTCGGTACCGCGAGCACCGCCACCGCATCATCCAGCGACGGCTCGGCCGCGACCTTGACTGCACCGGCATCGAGGAAGGGTTTGATGTTGTCGTCCATGATCGGCTTCCAGTAGCCGAGGAAGGCATCGATCTGCCCTTTTTGGATACCGGCGAAGATGATCTGTTGCGACGCCTGGGTCTGCTTGATTTCATAGCCGAGGCCACTCAGCAGCTCGCTGGCGACGGCGGTGGTAGCGACCACGTCGGTCCAGCCGACGGCGCCGATTCGAACGTTCTTGCAACTGGCGTCGTCGGCCAGCAGGGAGGTACTGAACAGGCTCAGGGTGCAGCACGCGGCCAGCGCGGTAAGACCTTTCATCTGGGTGCTCCTCATCGTGTCACAGCGGTTCTATTTCGTTCTTCTAGAGGCCTGTCAACGGACAGAACCCCCACCGTGCTCGGGGACTTTCATCTCCCGATGAAAACACCTTACGCTTCGATTCGATGCAACATTCGCACTTGAACGACTATTTATTGACCTATGCCGACTTTTTCTTGCATGAAAACCATACTGGCCCATTAATCTCTCGGTATGCCCGTAATCCTGCACCCGTGTCGTGACCTGTATGCCCCAGACCTTCTGCTTCCTGCTGCTGCCCGGCTTTTCGATGATGGGCCTGATGTCAGCCATCGAACCGCTGCGCGTGGCCAATCGCTTTCGCGGCGAGCTGTATCGCTGGCGCCTGCTCAGCCAGGATGGCAATGCCGTGCAGGCCAGCAACGGCATGTCGCTCAACGTCGACGACAGCCTGGAATTGCCCGCTGACAGCCAGGCGCTGTTCGTGGTCGCCGGGTTCGAGCCACTGGCCCACTACGACCATCATCTGGCGCACTGGCTGCAACGACGCGAGCCGGAACTGGCGATCCTCGGCGGCATCGACACCGGCAGCTTCGTGCTGGCTGAAGCGGGGCTATTCCAGCACCAGCGCCTGACCCTGCACTGGGAAGCCATCGATGCCTTTCGCGAACGCTACCCGACGCTGCTGGTAACTCAGGAACTGTTCGAGATCGACGGCCGGCGCATCACCAGCGCCGGTGGCACCAGTAGCCTCGACCTGATGCTCGGCCTGATCGGCCAGGAACACGGCGAGCCGCTGGCGGTGCAGGTGTCCGAGCAGTTCGTGGTCAGCCGCATCCGCACCCGCCTGGACCACCAACGCATGCAGGTGGCCAGCCGCTACGACTTGCACAACAAGAAGCTGGTACGGGTGGTCGGCGAGATGGAGCGCCAGTGCGAGCAACCGCTGTCCAGCGAGGCACTGGCCGAGCTGGCCGGCATCACCGTGCGCCAGCTGGAGCGCCTTTTCCGCAACCATCTGGCGACCACACCCTCGGCCTTCTACCTCGATCTGCGCCTGGACAAGGCGCGCCAGCTATTGCGCCAGAGCGATCTCAGCGTACTTGAGGTGAGCCTTGCCTGCGGCTTCGACTCGGCCTCTTACTTCTCGCGCAGCTACCGCAGGCGCTTCGCCGTCAGCCCCAGCCAGGATCGTCACGAACGGCCAGCCTGAATGCACACCTGCCCGTTGGAACGGGATACCACATGCAGAGCCACATATCCGTTCGCGACCTCGGCTTGACGCTTTCGGCAAACCCCCAGTCGTTTTTGCACCGGGTCGCCCTGCCCCCCAGGGATAAGCTCTCCCCAAAGCGCCGACGACCGACTCGGCGCATCTGTTTAGGGGACAAGCCTGATGAGCCCAGCCGAATTGCACGCCGACAGCATCGTCATCGACGGTCTGATCATCGCCAAGTGGAACCGCGAACTGTTCGAAGACATGCGTAAGGGCGGCCTGACCGCGGCCAACTGCACCGTGTCGGTGTGGGAAGGTTTCCAGGCCACGGTGAACAATATCGTCGCCAGCAACAACCTGATCCGCGAGAACAGCGACCTGGTCATCCCGGTGCGCACCACCGCCGACATCCGTAAAGCCAAGGAACAGGGCAAGACCGGCATCCTTTACGGCTTCCAGAACGCCCACGCGTTCGAAGATCAGATCGGCTACGTCGAAGTGTTCAAGCAGCTCGGCGTGGGCATCGTGCAGATGTGCTACAACACCCAGAATCTTGTCGGTACCGGCTGCTACGAACGCGACGGCGGCCTGTCCGGCTTCGGCCGCGAGATCGTCGCCGAGATGAACCGCGTCGGCATCATGTGCGACCTGTCCCATGTCGGTTCCAAAACCAGCGAGGAAGTCATCCTCGAATCGAAGAAGCCGGTCTGCTACTCGCACTGCCTGCCCTCGGGCCTGAAAGAACACCCGCGCAACAAATCCGATGAAGAGCTGAAGTTCATCGCCGACCACGGCGGCTTCGTCGGCGTGACCATGTTCGCGCCGTTCCTGGCCAAGGGCATCGACTCGACCATCGACGACTATGCCGAGGCCATCGAGTACGTGATGAACATCGTCGGCGAAGACGCAATCGGCATCGGCACCGACTTCACCCAGGGCCACGGCAAGGAATTCTTCGAGTGGCTGACCCACGACAAGGGTTACGCCCGCCGCCTGACCAGCTTCGGCAAGATCGTCAACCCACTGGGCATCCGCACCGTGGGCGAGTTCCCCAACCTCACCGAGACCCTGCTCAAACGCGGCATGCCCGAGCGCGTGGTGCGCAAGGTCATGGGCGAGAACTGGGTACGCGTATTGAAGGACGTCTGGGGCGAATAAGCCCTTCCACCCCATTTTCTGTAGGAGCGGCTTCAGCCGCGATCCGTCCCGAAGGGACGGCATGCCCTGAAGCTTCGCGGCTAAAGCCGCTCCTACGATTCGAACTCAGGAGTTTCCGTACATGGCCACCCACGCCCCCGAAATGCCCATCCAGGTCGACGACGAAACCGGCGTCTGGACCACCGACGCCCTGCCGATGCTGTACGTGCCGCGGCATTTCTTCGTCAACAATCACATGGGCATCGAGGAAGTGCTCGGCGCCGAGAAATACGCCGAGATTCTCTACAAGGCCGGCTACAAATCCGCATGGCACTGGTGCGAGAAGGAAGCCGAATGCCATGGCATTTCAGGCGCCGCTGTGTTCGAGCACTACATGAAGCGCTTGTCGCAGCGCGGCTGGGGCCTGTTCGAAACGCAGAAGCTCGACCTGGAAACCGGCCATGCCGAGGTCAAGCTCAAGCATTCGGCCTTCGTTTACGTGTACGGCAAGGTCAATCGCAAGGTGGATTACATGTTCACCGGCTGGTTCTCCGGCGCCATCGACCAGATTCTGGCCGCCAAGGGCAGTCCGATCCGCACCGTCACCGTGCAGGAGTACAGCGGTTCCGAAGAAGGCCATGACGACGGCCTGTTCGTCACCCGGCCACTCTGAGTCACCCATAAGAATTCCGTGGAAAGGCCGGACTGCAGCGGTGACACCCTCGCCGCTGCAGCGCCTCCCACAACGCTAGAGCGCTTACCGTGAGGATGCCGTAATGGCCTTCGAAGCAATGTTCCAGCCGATCCAGATCGGCAAGCTGACCATCCGCAACCGCGTGCTCTCCACCGCGCACGCTGAGGTCTACGCCACCGACGGCGGCATGACCACCGAGCGCTACGTGAAGTACTACGAGGAGAAGGCCAAGGGCGGCATCGGCCTCGCCATTTGTGGCGGCTCCTCGGTGGTGGCCATCGACAGCCCGCAGCAGTGGTGGAGCTCGGTCAACCTGTCCACCGACCGCATCATTCCGCACTTCCAGAATCTTGCCGACGCCATGCACAAGCACGGTGCCAAGATCATGATCCAGATTACCCACATGGGTCGTCGCTCGCGCTGGGACGGTTTCCACTGGCCGACCCTGATGTCGCCGTCCGGCATCCGTGAACCGGTGCACCGCGCCACCTGCAAGACCATCGAGGTCGAGGAAATCTGGCGGGTGATCGGTAACTACGCGCAGGCCGCACGCCGCGCCAAGGAAGGCGGCCTGGATGGCGTCGAGCTGTCCGCCGTGCACCAGCACATGATCGATCAGTTCTGGTCGCCGCGCGTGAACAAGCGTACCGACGAATGGGGCGGCACCTTCGAAGGCCGCATGAAGTTCGGCCTGGAAGTGCTCAAGGCCGTGCGCAAGGAAGTCGGCGACGACTTCTGCGTCGGCATGCGCATCTGCGGCGACGAATTCCATCCGGACGGCCTGTCCCACGAGGACATGAAGCAGATCGCGGCCTACTACGATGCCACCGGCATGATCGACTTCATCGGCGTTGTCGGCTCGGGCTGTGACACCCACAACACCCTGGCCAACGTGATTCCGAACATGAGCTACCCGCCGGAGCCCTTCCTGCACCTGGCGGCTGGCATCAAGGAAGTGGTCAAGGTGCCGGTGCTGCACGCGCAGAACATCAAGGACCCGAACCAGGCCACGCGCATTCTTGAAGGCGGCTACGTGGACATGGTCGGCATGACTCGCGCGCACATCGCCGACCCGCATCTGATCGCCAAGATCAAGATGGGCCAGATCGACCAGATCAAGCAGTGCGTCGGCGCCAACTACTGCATCGACCGCCAGTACCAGGGCCTGGACGTGCTGTGCATCCAGAACGCTGCCACCAGCCGTGAATACATGGGCGTACCGCACATCATCGAGAAGACCACAGGCGCCAAGCGCAAGGTGGTGATCGTCGGTGGCGGCCCAGGCGGTATGGAGGCGGCTCGCGTCGCCGCCGAACGCGGCCACGACGTGACCCTGTTTGAAAAGCAGGAACAACTGGGTGGGCAGATCACCCTGGCGTCCAAGGCGCCACAGCGCGACCAGATCGCCGGCATCACCCGCTGGTACCAGTTGGAGCTGGCGCGCCTGGGCATCGATCTGCGCCTGGGTACTGCGGCCGACGAGGCCACCCTGCTCGACCTGCGTCCAGACATCATCGTGCTGGCCAACGGCGGCCATCCGTTCCTCGAGCAGAACGAGCACTGGGGCGCCGACGAAGGCCTGGTGGTGAGCAGCTGGGATGTGCTCTCGGGCAAAGTGGCGCCGGGCAAGAACGTGCTGGTGTACGACACCATCTGCGAATTCACCGGCATGTCGGTCGCCGACTACCTGGCCGACAAGGGCGCACAGGTGGAGATCGTCACCGACGACATCAAGCCAGGCGTGGCCATTGGCGGCACCAGCTTCCCGACCTACTACCGCAGCCTGTATCCGAAAGAAGTGATCATGACCGGGGACCTGATGCTGGAGAAGGTCTACCGCGAAGGCGACAAACTGGTAGCGGTGCTGGAGAACGAATACACCGGCGCCAAGGAAGAGCGCGTGGTCGACCAGGTGGTGGTGGAGAACGGCGTGCGGCCTGACGAGTCGCTGTACTACGCACTCAAGCAGGGCTCGCGTAACAAGGGCCAGATCGATGTCGACGCGCTGTTCGCGATCAAGCCGCAGCCGTGCCTGAGCGAGCCGGGCGACGGCTACCTGCTGTTCCGCATCGGCGACTGCGTGGCCCAGCGCAACACTCACGCGGCGATCTATGACGCCTTGCGCCTGTGCAAGGACTTCTGATCTAACCGCTGAACCGGTGTGGGAGGGGCTTTAGCCGCGACAAGGTAAGCAGCATCGCGGCCAGAGCCTCTTCCATCAGCCCCACCCTCGGGCTTGAGGATGTCCTCGATGTTAAACACCCTGCTCCCCATTCTGCTCTTCGCCGCCCTGGCCCTCGCGGTCATCGGGGCGGCCAAGCGCTTCTTCATGTGGCGTCGCGGTCGGCCGGCCAAGGTCGACTGGATCGGCGGCCTGCTGAAGATGCCGCGTCGCTACCTGGTGGACCTGCACCACGTGGTCGAGCGCGACAAGTACATGTCCAAAACCCACGTGGCCACCGCCGGTGGCTTCGTTCTCGCGGCAGTGCTGGCCATAGTCGTGCACGGTTTCGGCCTGCACAACCGCATCCTCGGTTTCGCCCTGTTGGCGGCCACGGTGCTGATGTTCACCGGCGCCCTGTTCGTCGCCAAGCGCCGCCTGAACCCGCCCTCGCGCCTGTCGAAAGGCCCGTGGATGCGCCTGCCGAAAAGCCTGCTGATGTTCGCGGCCAGCTTCTTTATCGCCACGCTGCCGGTGGCCGGCATCCTGCCGCCCGACTTCGGTGGCTGGGTGCTGGCCATCATCCTCGCCGTCGGCGTGGCCTGGGGTGTATCCGAGCTGTTCCTCGGCATGACCTGGGGCGGACCGATGAAACACGCCTTCGCTGGTGCCCTGCACCTGGCCTGGCACCGCCGTGCCGAGCGCTTCGGTGGCGGTCGCTCCACCGGCCTGAAAGCGCTGGACCTGAATGACCCAAAAGCCCCGCTGGGCGTGGAAAAGCCCACTGACTTCACGTGGAACCAGCTGCTCGGCTTCGACGCCTGCGTGCAGTGCGGCAAATGCGAGGCCATGTGCCCGGCCTTCGCCGCCGGCCAGCCGCTGAACCCGAAGAAGCTGATTCAGGATATGGTCATCGGCCTGGCCGGTGGCAACGACGCCAACTTCGCCGGCTCGCCGTATCCGGGCAAGCCACTCGGTGAACACGGCGGCGGCCCGCACCAGCCAATCGTTTCGCTGCAGGGCAAAGCCCTGGTCGACGCCGACACCCTGTGGTCGTGCACTACCTGCCGAGCCTGCGTCGAGGAGTGCCCGATGATGATCGAGCACGTCGATGCCATCGTCGATATGCGCCGTCATCTCACGCTTGAGAAAGGCTCGACGCCGAACAAGGGCGCCGAAGTGCTGGAAAACCTCATTGCTACCGACAACCCGGGCGGCTTCAACCCCGGCGGTCGCCTGAACTGGGCCGCCGACCTGAACCTGCCGCTGCTTGCCGACAAGGGCGAAACCGACGTGCTGTTCTGGGTCGGCGACGGCGCCTTCGATATGCGCAATCAAAGAACGCTTAGGGCCTTCGTGAAGATCCTCAAGGCTGCCGACGTCGACTTCGCCGTACTCGGCCTGGAAGAGCGCGACAGCGGCGACGTGGCTCGCCGCCTGGGTGACGAAGCGACCTTCCAGCACCTGGCCAAGCGCAACATCGCAACCCTGACCAAGTACCGCTTCCAGCGCATCGTCAGCTGCGACCCGCACAGCTTCCACGTGCTGAAGAACGAATACGGCGCACTCGGCGGCAACTACCAGGTTCTGCACCACAGCACCTTCATCGAAGAGCTGGTGCGCAAGGGCTCGCTGAATCTCGGCCAGAGCAAGGCCGCCAGCGTCACCTATCACGACCCCTGTTACCTCGGCCGCTACAACGGCGAGTACGAAGCGCCGCGTGCGGTGCTCAAGGCTATCGGCATCGAGGTCAAGGAGATGGAACGTTCGGGCTTCCGTTCGCGCTGCTGCGGCGGCGGTGGTGGCGCGCCGATCACCGACATCCCCGGCAAGCAACGTATCCCCGACATGCGCATGGTCGACATCAAGGAAACCGGTGCCGAACTGGTAGCCGTCGGCTGCCCGCAATGCACCGCGATGCTCGAAGGCGTGGTCGCCCCGCGCCCGGAGATCAAGGACATCGCCGAGCTGGTCGCTGAAGTGCTGATCGAAGCCACCGACGTAGCGGCTAAGCGCCCTGCCGCCAAGCGCGAACTGGCGGAGGTGCAGTGATGAATGCGACCGACGTAGGGCGGGTGCAACCCGCCAGCATCTGTCCGGCGGGTTACACCCGCCCTACGCACAGCCTGGAGGCCCTGCAATGAGCGACATCATCCGCCGCGACCCACGCGCCGAGTGGATCGCCCGTAACCGCCTGCATCCACTGCATGCCTCGATGCAGAAGGCCGAAACCAGCTGGATGGGGCCCAATGGCATCATCCGCAAGAACCCGCACGTCATTGCCGCCGGTTTCTTCGGCCCGGCCGGGCTCAAGCGCATCGACCGCAGCGGCGCCCAGCAGGGCACTGTCGGCAAACGCAGCAACGCCAGCGTCGAGGTGCAACTACCGCTGCACATTATCGAACAACCAGCCTTCCACATTTGCGTGGTGCCGGACATGGTCGGAGGCCGTCTGTCCAGCCATGACAAGGATCTGATCGGTCTGGCACGCGAGCTGGCCGGCGATAGCGGTGCCGTAGTCGCCGTGATCTTCGGTGAAGACAAGGAAAGCGCTTTCGACACGGCCGGCGTCGACCGCCTGCTGCGCGTCCAGGGCGATGCCTTCGACGGCTACGCCCCAGAAGCCCGCGTACTGGCGCTGAGCGCCGTGGAGAGCCAATTGGCGCCACGCCATTGGCTGCTGCCCGACAGCCGCACCGGCGGCGGCGAACTGGGCCGACGCCTGGCCGCCAAGCTCGGTGAGCGCCCGGCCACGCGCGTCTGGCAGGTCGCCGGCGAGCAGGCCATCGGCCGTGCCGGCAGTGGCCAGCAGGATATCCAGCGCGCGCTGCCACGGTTGATCCTGGCCGCCGCCGAATGCGCCAAGCCGGTCAGCGACACCCGCCATGAAGTCCGCTTGCTGGAGCTGGCCGAAAAAGTCGCGCACAGCCTGCCGCGCGTCGAAGATCTCGGCCCGGTGGCCGTAGACCCTGCACAGATTCCCATGGCCGAGGCCGAATTCATCCTCTCCGGCGGCAACGGCGTGAAGGACTGGAAGCTGTTCCATCAGGCCGCCATTGCCCTGGGCGCCACCGAAGGTGCCTCGCGCGTGGCGGTCGACGATGGCTTCATGCCGCGCAACCGTCAGGTCGGCGCCACCGGCACCTGGGTCACCGCTCGCGTCTACCTGGCTGTCGGTATTTCCGGCGCCATCCAGCACCTGCAGGGCATCGGTGCCTGCGACAAGGTGGTAGCAGTGAACATGGACCCCGGCTGCGACATGATCAAACGTGCCGACCTCTCGGTGATCGGTGACTCGGCAGCGATCCTCGCAGCGCTGATGGAGCGCGTCGCGGCCTGGCGCCAGGAAGGAAAACGTGATGCTGCCTGACTCTCACGAATGCTCCCTCTTGGGAGGGGCTTCAGCCGCGACAGAATGCGTGCATGGCCAGATCGCGGCTAATGCCGCTACAACGGTTCGAGGTTGCCACCATGACTGACCTGAATATCGTCGCCCTGGTCTCGGTCGGCGCTCACCCGACCTCCGCTCGCCCACGGCGTGCCGAGCAGGACGCGCGCGCGGTGGAGCTCGGCCTGCGTCTTGCCGGACAGAATCTGCAGCTGTTGCACGCTGGCGATCCCCAGGCCGAAGCCCTGCGCGGCTACCTGGGCATGGGATTGGAACAGCTCGACGTACTGGAGCAACCCGAAGGCGCCGACGCCTTGCCGCTGCTGGTCGACTACCTGCAAGGCAGCCGCACGCAGCTCGTGCTCACCGGCAGCCAGGCGGAAACCGGCGAAGGCTCGGGCATGCTGCCGTTCCTGCTCGCCGAGCGGCTGGGATGGCCGATGGTGGTCGGCCTGGCCGAAGTGGAGAAGGTCGAGAACGGCGTGGCCCAGGTGCTGCAAGCACTGCCACGTGGCCAGCGGCGTCGCCTCAAAGTGCGCTTGCCGTGCGTGGCCAGCGTCGACAACGCCGCACCCGTTGCTCGCCAGAGCGCCTTTGGCCCGGCACGACGCGGACAGATCGAAGCACATGAAGTGACGGTGGTGGATGACACGCTGCTGGCCGAGGCTAGCCTGCAGCCGGCCAAGCCGCGGCCCAAGCGTCTCAAGGTGATCAAGGCCAAGACCGGCGCGGAACGGATGAAGGCAGCCACGGCCAAAGCCAGTGGTGGGGGCGGCCAGATCCTCAAGGATGTCTCGCCACAAGAAGGAGCAGAGGCTATCTTCAAGCTGTTGATCGAAGAGGGCGTCCTGCGTTGACGCCCCAAGCCAAGGAGCCACGACCATGATGCATGCCGATCTGATCGACCAGGAAGACTTCCGCGAACGCCTGATCGCGTTGGGCCTGAGCATTCCAGCAGGCGTCACGCCCGAGCAGGCTTGCGAGCTGGCCGTCAGCGGCCTCAGCGCCGAGCGCGCCGTGGCCTTGCGTCATCTGGTGGAGGAGTTGCTCGGCGGCAGCGCCACCCTGCTGCCCAACGTACGCGAAGCCATCAGCAAGCACCTACTGCCAGCGCTGGTGCCCAAGCCGGCCTGATATTCCTCGGTGCGCATGGCGCACCCTACAGCAACGACACAATGAAAACGGGGCGCCGCTGGCGCCCCGTTTTCATTGCAGCTCGCGTCAGATACGTACGCTGGCGAAAGTCGACTCACCCTGGGCACGGTTGAGCGCCAACATGGCACCGGAATGAGCTTGCTGCTCAGGGATCGGCAACAGCACCACTAGGTTGTTGCCCTGCTGACCAGCGCGCTCGTCGCGTGGCGGAATACCGAAGTACTCTCGGTAGCACTTGGAGAAATGCGGGGTGGATACGAAACCGCAAACCGAGGCCACTTCGATGATCGACATGCTGGTCTGCTTGAGCAACTGGCGCGCACGGATCAGGCGCAGCTTGAGGTAGTAACGCGACGGCGAGCAGTGCAGATACTTCTGGAACAGGCGCTCGAGTTGACGACGGGAGATGTCGACGAAGCAGGCCAGCTCGTCGAGATCGATCGGCTCCTCAAGATTCGCCTCCATCAGTGCGACAATTTCCTGCAACTTCGGCTGGTTGCTGCCAAGCATGTGCTTGAGCGGTACACGCTGGTGATCCTGCTCGTTACGAATACGTTCGTAGATGAACATTTCGGAGATGCCGGCTGCCAGTTCGCGGCCATGCTGCTGGCCGATCAGATGCAGCATCATGTCCATCGGCGCGGTACCGCCAGAGGAAGTGTGGCGATTGCGGTCGATGGAAAACAGGCGAGTGGTGATGGCCGCACGCGGGAAGGCTTCCTGCATCGAGGCCAGGCACTCCCAATGCACGCTGCAATCGTAGCCGTCGAGCAGACCGGCCTTAGCCAGCGCCCAGCTGCCGGTGCACACAGCACCGAGCAGGCGCCCCTGGCGCGCCTGCAGTTGCAGCCAGCTGACATGTTCACGCTTGACGCTGTGTTGAATATCCACGCCACCACAGACGATCACCGCATCCAGCGCCGGCGCACTTTGCATGGCCGCGTCCGGGGTGATCTGCAAGCCATCGCTGGCGCAGACCGGCAAACCATCATGAGTCAGGGTGTGCCAGCGAAACAGTTCCTTGCCGGAAAGCTGGTTGGCCATGCGCAGGGGCTCTACCGCCGAAGCGAGAGAAATCAGGGTGAAGTTGTCCAGGAGCAGGAAGCCGATGGACTGGGCGACACGGTTCTGGGGATGCGCCCCTTGGCTGAACTGCGACATTGATGGAACCCTCTCACGCTAAGCACGGTGTGAGCCCAATTGAAGTGGGCCTCTGTTATATCCTGGCCAGGCCTGAAAACCCGGTGGCTATGCATCTCTACGCAAAGGTCATGCCTAAATTGATCAAGCGTTCAATAAAAACAGAGCCTTCCATGCGTGGCGCGCCAGACGGGCTTCTTGACGCGAATCCAAGAGCTTGCGAAACGCTCTCAAAGCCTCTTGCCACAAGGCTTTGAGCATTTCGGTAGCACGGATTGAGTGGCCTGCTACGGCTTCCCTGATTACCAGTAACGGACGGACGGTAACAGCAGCGACCGATCGGTCACGACCGATGGAGTCGATGACCGCACTCGTCGCACCAAAATCTCGCGAAGCGGTGGCCTAGCCGGAATCACTGCACCAGCACAGGTCAACTCTCGCCAAAGTGCCAGCCGCCAGACCTGATAGAGACAAGCGACCTGACGAATCCGCAACAGGTTCGCGATGATCCAACTTTCGTCAGCACGTCCAGATCTCCAACCGACTCGTACATATTCAATCGCGCCGCAGCGAGCAGCCGTATCAAGGTCTTTTCTCGGCATGCCAGTGTCGCTTCTCGCCCAGAGGGCGGCCCACCTCTTGCTGTGAAATAGCCAATCGTCCGCCCCAGGAATCTTCCAGCGGCTTCAGCCGCCCGAACAGAGGCACACCCCGTGAACAGATTTGCTCGCTGGCTGCTCGTGATCGCCCTCACCTCCTCCACCACCTTGTACGCCGCAGAATCCGAGCGCTGCGAGCTGGTACGCCTCAGCGATGTAGGCTGGACTGACATCACCATGACCACCGCCGTGGCTCGCCTGATACTGGGCGAGATCGGCTATCGCACGCAGATCCGCCGCATGTCGCTGCCAGACACCTATCGTGGATTGTCCGAAGGCCAGTTGGACGTGTTCCTTGGCAACTGGATGCCGGCACAGAGCGAGCAGGTACAGCCGCACCTGGACAGCGGCAAGATCGAAAAACTGCACACCAACCTGCCCACGGTGCGCTACACCCTGGCAGTGCTGGCACCAGGTTATGAAGCGGGGCTCAAGGACTTCGCCGACATCCATCGTTTCAAGGACGAGCTCAGCGGGCAGATCTTCGGCATCGAGCCCGGCAACGAAGGCAACGAGATGGTCAAAGGCATGATCCGCGACAACGTATTCGGCTTGCAGGGATTCACCCTGGTGGAATCCAGCGAAAGCGGCATGCTCAACCACGTCGAACGCGCTCAGCGCCTGGGCAAATGGGCAGTTTTTCTGGGCTGGGAACCGCACCCGATGAACGAGCGTCTGAAGATGAGCTATCTGGCCGGTGGCGATGATTATTTCGGCCCCAATTACGGTGCAGCGCAGGTCAACACGGTGGCACGCGGCGGCTTCAGCCAGCAGTGTCCCAATCTAGCCAAGCTGTTTCGCAACATCACCTTCACCATCGCTGCAGAAAACCATTTGATGAGCGCCGTGCTGGAAGGCAATACCAATCGCCGCCGCGTGGCCAAGCAGTGGATCGAAGACAACCCGCAGATGGTTGCGTCCTGGCTGGAAGGTGTGACTCGCTATCAAGGCGGCCCCATCAGCAAGGTATTCGACGTATCGCTAGCGAAAAATGACTGATAAATTCGACGAAATAGCCGAGAAAAATCAATAAAAATGGCAGAAAGCAGAGAACACTTCATGGCTCGAAAGGGATTTCCCTTGTCGTGTCGAGAATCACGGCCAGGCTCGCAAGCCTGGCCGGCTATGACCGATCGGTCACATTGCGCCGACTTTGGATTTTTCAACGCTTTTCGGCACGCCTCCACCTCTGACTGTAAATTTTTTTCAACATCGCCACAGCCCCCGCGCTACGCCGCCTGCGCCTCGCTTAAAGGTCTGAAAACCAGCACCGGCGCGGCTTTCAGCCTTGGCCAAGGGACGAAAAAGTCTGTTAAGGTTTTTAAAGTACGTTCTCGAAAGCGCTTCTCGATGCTCACATCGAGCGCTATTCAAAACGGCATCACGCAGTGCTTTCAGGAGCCCGAAAAACGGCGAAAACATGGAAAAACACGGGGTGTGACGGGCCATGTCGTCGCCCAACACGTCAGGGTCGCAAACCGATAATTGCGCAGACCCCAAGACTATATCGTTGAGTCAGCCGATGACGTCGCTGCCGCCTCCCGAGGGGACCGGCAGACTGGGGCCCACCGCCCCGGACCGAAGAACAGATAAGCGCTGGCCCACCATCGATAGGGCGCCAGCCCAACAAGAAATTTCGGATGTACGCATGCGCCAGGACGACGCATGAAACCCCAAAGGAATGGGCTTCGAAACACTGCCAGAGGGTTTGGAAAGCGGTTTGCAGCACGGCAAGACAGTGGTCACTCATCAACAGGTTGCAACGACGCAGTGGGCAGTTTCTGCCACCAGCCGCGTCCGCTGCAGCGTGCCCGAGCGCCACATCCGACGCCCGCAGCGAAGCGCTCGCCAGCCCCGAAACCCAGCAAACACCCAAACAGGTATCAGAAGCCTGACACCGCTGTTCTACGCTTCGACGATGCGTACCCAGCCGTGCCAGCGTGAACTGGATGCCGATTGAAGGGGAAACGTCCCATGCAGTCTGGAAAGATCGTGGTCGAACACCTGTACAAGGTTTTCGGCCCTAACCCACAAGAAGCCATCGACCTGCTCAAGGAAGGCTGGAGCAAGGAGAGGATTCTGGCCGAGAAAGGCGCCGTGATCGGCGTCAGCGATGTGTCGTTCAGTGTCGAAGAGGGCGAAATCTTCGTGCTCATGGGCCTGTCCGGTTCTGGCAAATCCACCCTGATCCGTCTGATCAACCGCCTAGTCGAGCCCAGCGGCGGTGACGTCTACATCGATGGCCAGAACGTGGCCAAGCTGCCGCAGTCGCAACTGATCGACCTGCGCCGCCGCGACATGAGCATGGTCTTCCAGTCCTTCGCCCTGATGCCTTCGCGCAGCGTGCTGGACAACGCCGCCTTCGGCCTGGAAGTGGCCGGCACCGGCCGCAAGGAGCGCGAGAAGCGCGCCATGGAAGTGCTCAAGCAGGTCGGCCTGGACACCTTCGCCCACAAGTACCCGCACGAACTCTCCGGCGGCATGCAGCAACGCGTCGGCCTGGCCCGTGCACTGACGGTCAACCCGTCGATGATCATCATGGACGAGGCCTTCTCCGCCCTCGACCCGCTCAAGCGCCGCGAAATGCAGGACGTACTGCTGGAGCTGCAGAAGACCCATCGCCGCACCATCATCTTCGTCTCCCACGATATCGAAGAGGCCATGCGCATCGGTACCCGCATCGGCATCATGGAAGGCGGCAAGCTGATCCAGGTCGGCACCCCGCAGGAACTGATCGAGAAGCCGGCCAACGAATACGTGCGTAACTTCTTCGACACCGTCGACACCAGCCGCTACCTCACCGCCGGCCAGCTCAAGGCCGACAGCGTGCCGACCTACGTCTACAACGGCAGCGCGCCGGACGCGGCGAAGATCTGCAAGGAGCTGCAGGCGCTGGACAAGCACTACGCCTTCATCGTCGACGAACAGAACAACTTCCAGGGTTCCATCAGCCTGGAGAAGATCGCCCTGATGGTCGACGGCGACGAACCCCGACCACTCGAAGCGGATGCGCTCAAGCAGGTCGTGCCGGTGCCCGAAGACATGCCGCTGGAAGATGTGATCACCCGCCTGGTGGACAACGAAGGTCCGATCCCGGTGGTAGACGCCGACGGCCATTACTGCGGCGCCATCAGCAAGGGCCGTCTGCTGACCCGACTGCAGGGGGAATCCAATGAGTGACAAGAAACTCGACCTGGGTAGCTGGGTCAACGACGTCGTCCAGCACCTGCTGGACAACTACAGCGGCGCCTTCGACAGCATTGGCAGCGTGGTCGCCGGCTTCTCCGAGGCCATCGAGAAGGTGCTGATGCTGCCGCCAGCCTGGCTGCTGATCGCCATCTTCGTCGCTCTCGGCCTGTGGCGCATCGGCGCACGCTTCGCGATCTTCACCGCCGTGGCCTTCATCCTGATCGTCATGACCGGTTTCTGGGATCAGACCGTGGTCACCCTCGGCCTGACCTTCTCTGCCACCCTGATTAGCCTGCTGCTGGGTATCCCACTGGGCATCTGGGCTGCCAAGAGCGAGCGCGTGGCGACCATCATCCGGCCGATTCTCGACTTCATGCAGACCATGCCGGCGTTCGTCTACCTGATCCCGGCTGCCATGCTCTTCGGCCTCGGTCGCGTGCCAGGCATCATTGCCACGGTGATCTTCGCCATGCCGCCAGCCGTGCGCCTGACCAGCCTGGGTATCCGCCAGGTGAACAAGGAAATCGTCGAAGCTGGCCAATCCTTCGGCTGCACCAGCCGCCAGTTGCTGTTCAAGGTGCAACTGCCCAATGCCATGCCGTCGATCATGGCCGGGGTCAACCAGACCATCATGATGGCCCTGTCGATGGTGATCATCGCCTCGATGGTCGGCGCCGGTGGCCTGGGTAACGATGTATTGGCAAGTATCCAGCGACTGGACATCGGTCTAGGCTTCGAGAGCGGCATGGCCGTGGTGCTGCTGGCGATCATCCTCGACCGCATCACCGAAAGCTTCGGCACGCCGCAGACCGCCAAACGCGGCCTATTCGCCTGGTTCAGTGGCAAACTGCAGCGCCAGTCCAGCTAATACGTTTTTTTCACTTCACAGGGAACCGCAGATGAAAACGATCAAGACCACCGCCGTCATCGGCTTGTTGTCCTGCGCACTGATGCAGGGCGCCATGGCCGCTGAACCGGCGAGCTGCAAGCAGGTACGTTTCGCCGAAATTGGCTGGGCCGACATCGCCGCCACCACCGGTGTGGCCATGACCCTGGCCGAAGGTCTGGGTTATCAGCCACGCAAGATCATGGCCTCGGTGCCTATCGCCTTCACTGGCGTGAAGAGCGGCCAGGTCGATGTCTTCCTCGGCTACTGGGCGCCGTCGATGGACTCGGTGATCGAGCCCTTCCTCAAGGATGACGGCGTCAAGGTGCTGCCCAAGGCCAACCTCGAAGGCGCCAAGTACACCCTGGCCGTGCCGACCTACGCAGCCGAGGCTGGCCTGAAGAGCTTCCAGGACATCGCCAAGTTCAAGGATCAACTGGGCGGCAAGATCTACGGCATCGAGCCGGGTAACGACGGCAATCTGCTGATCGATGGCATGATCAAGAACAACCAGTTCGACCTCGGCGACTTCCGCATGGTCGAGTCCAGCGAAGCCGGGATGCTGGTGCAGGTATCGCGCGCCATCAAGAAGAAAGAGCCGGTGGTCTTCCTCGGCTGGGCGCCGCACCCGATGAACACCCAGCACGACATCACCTACCTGTCCGGCGGTGACGACGTGTTCGGCCCCGACTACGGCGCGGCCAAGGTCTACACCGTGGTACCACCGGATTACGAAGCGCGCTGCGAGAACGTCGGCAAACTGCTGAACAACCTGCAGTTCACCGTCGATATCGAAAGCCAACTGATGGAAAAGGTACTGGAGAAGGAAAACCCGCAGACAGTCGCCAAGGAGTGGATCAAGGCCAACCCGGCGATCCTCGACCAGTGGCTGAACGGCGTGACCACCTTTGACGGTCAGGACGGCGTTGCCGCCGTGAAGAAACACGTCGGGCTGTAACAGGCCACGACCCGATTCAGGCTCGAACCTCAGGGTTCGAGCCTGAAAATCTCCTCGCAAACCACTAGCGGCTGATTTCTGGCTGTGACGGGGAGACTTTGCCCGCGAACCGGCAATCTGTTGCGCAACACGGATTCGCAAGGCCCGCAATGAGAACGAGCCAGTCAACGATTTTGCAACTGCCACTCACTGATGGAGCACAACAACATGCGCGTACTCAAACACCTCTGCCTCGGCGCTGCCGCCCTGGCCATCGGCATGGGCAGCGCCCTGGCCGCCGACAAACCCACCCTGAAGATCGGCTACGTCAACGGCTGGGACGACAGCGTCGCCGTCACCCATGTCGCCGGTGAAATCCTGCAAAGCAAACTCGGCTACAGCGTCGAACTGAAACCGGTCGAACCCGCCATCATGTGGCAGGGCGTGGCCCGTGGCGACCTCGATGCCACCCTCTCCGCCTGGCTGCCGGCTACCCACGGCGAGTACTACGACAAGCTCAAGGACAAGGTGGAAATCCTCGGCACCAACTACTCCGGCGCCAAGATCGGCCTGATCGTGCCGGACTACGTACAAGCCAAGACCATCGAAGACCTGGAAAAATATTCCAAGGACTTCGACGGCAAGATCACCGGTATCGACGCCGGTGCCGGCGTGATGCGCCGCACCGAAGACGCCATCAAGGAATACAACCTGGCCAGCATCAAGCTGATGCCGAGCTCGGGCCCGGCCATGGCCACCGCCCTGACCCGTGCCGAGAAGGCGCAGAAGCCGATCGTGGTCACCGGCTGGATTCCGCACTGGATGTTCGCCAAGTGGAAACTGCGCTTCCTTGAAGATCCGAAGAAAGTCTTCGGCGACGACGAGCGTGTCGACACCGTGGCCAACCCGGAACTGAAGGGCAAGGCCGCCGACGCTGCTGCTTTCCTGAGCAAGATTTCCTGGAGCGGCGAAGAAGTCGGTGCAGTCATGCTGGCCATCCGCGAAGGCGCCAAGCCTGACCAGGCCGCCAAGGACTGGATCGCCAAGAACCCGGACCGCGTTGCGGAGTGGCTGAAGTAAGCCTCCCCTGTCGCATCACAAAGCGGGCTTCGGCCCGCTTTGTCGTTTCCGTAGGATGTTGCAAGGTCGCGTGTGCACCGCAGGCACCGATGATAAGGCGGTGTGCACGGCCAAGGTCGCCCCGTGACAGCCTGCGGAATCGGTGCCCCGCCCCCGCTCCCCCACCTCGCTTGATTGATCGAACGATCAAAATCCGCCTAGACTCCGGCCCAACTTCACCCGCTGGAGATCCCCATGCCCAAGGTCGGCATGCAGCCCATTCGTCGTTCGCAGCTGATCGCCGCCACCCTGGAAGCGGTCGATCAGGTAGGCATGGCCGATGCCAGCATCGCCTATATCGCCCGTCTGGCGGGGGTGTCGAACGGCATCATCAGCCACTACTTCAACGACAAGAACGGCCTGCTCGAAGCGACCATGCGCCATTTGATGCAGGCGCTCAGCAATGCAGTCGGGGAACGCCGTCGCGCATTGCGCGAGGACAGCCCGCGAGCACACCTGAAGGCGATGATCGATGGCAACTTCGATGAAAGCCAGGTCAGCGGCCCGGCGATGAAGACCTGGCTGGCGTTCTGGGCCAGCAGCATGCACCAGCCGGCCCTGCGCCGGTTGCAGCGGGTCAACGATCACCGCCTCTACTCCAACCTGTGTGGCCAGTTCCATCGCGCGTTGCCGCAGGATCAGGCGCGCTTCGCCGCCCGCGGCCTGGCTTCGCTGATCGACGGTCTTTGGCTGCGTGGCGCGCTGTCCGGCGAGGCCTTCGACACCGAACAGGCGCGCCGCATCGCCTACGACTACCTCGACCTGCAGCTGGGCAAAGCCCTGTAAGGCAATCCATCCTGCCCATGTGGGCTGAAGCCCACCCTACGGGCGGAGCAAAGCTCAGTAGCGTAGGGCGGATGCAACCCACCGCCCAAGATGGCGGGTTGCATCCGCCCTGACTGGTCAAGGCTGATTAGCTCCTACCAGCTACGCCCGGAAACCGCAGACGAATTAATCTTCGCAGCAGTTGCCCGATGGGCATGTAGGCCAGGTCGAGCAGCGATTGCAAATGGCGCGAGCTTGAATTGGAACGCGCCGCGTCCTGCCCCTCAATACCGCCCACCCAGATCATCTGACGCAGGTAGCGATACACACCGCGATCACTGATGCCATAGCTGCCCCACTGCTCGAATAGCATCGTGCCGAGACCACGAAGCATGTCCCTGAACATGAGTCTGAGCAGACCTAACAACATGCACAGCCAGGCGAGAAGCAATAGCAGTTGCCAGCCTCTGTCTTGCAATACAGCGAACAGCTCGAAGTACGCCTGAGCCCCCTCGCCATACGTAACGACCAGCGTGCAGATGATCGTCAGTAGGATAGCGAGCAACGCAGTCAGGCGATTGCTATCCATCCGGCCAAAGAAGAAGTCGAGCAGCTCATTGGCGTCGAGATCGCCTGCCCTGCTCCGAATGCGCTGCCAATCCGACCAATCCTGCTCCATCTCGAAGGCTAGAGACGCCAGCCCGCTGGGCTGGCTCCTATACCGTTGACAAAACCAGTACCTCTCCCAAGCTCCCAGGCTGCCACGATCACCCACCTCGGTATCGGGTAACACGCCAAACGTCTCCTCGATCAACAACACCTGCTCACGGTCGCTTATGCCCCGACAACGAACGGCCATCAACAGGAGAGGCAGGACAGTAAGCAACGTCACGAATGGCTGCTCGTAGAGCACGTCGGCTAGGCCAAAGAGCGGCATAAGTAACAGCAAGCCCAGCATGCAGCCAATGCCCTGGCGATACTCACGATGAGCCCAAGCCCTTGCTAGCGGCGCCTTGATAAACAGCTCACGGTGCTCCCTGATATCTCGGTACAGCGACTGAATCTGCATCTACTCCTCCTATCGTTTTAATCTCTAAGCTTGTGCTCAGGCAGTGACGTCCCGCGCTCGGGATTATCCCAAGTCGACGCCATGTCGCGTTTGGCTGCGCGCTGTCGTTTTTGTTGATTGATCGTTCAACTTAAATAAAATAGGCTGTTCTCATAGCAGATTGCCAAGTGCAGAGGACAGCCCATGCCCCGTTTCGCCGAACAGCAGCTCTACATCGGTGGCCAGTACGTCGCCGCCAGCAGCGGAGAAACCTTCGACAGCATCAACCCGGCCACCGGTGAGGTGCTGGCCAAGGTGCAGCGCGCCAGCCAGGCCGACGTCGACCGTGCCGTGGCCAGTGCCACCGAAGGGCAGAAGGTGTGGGCAGCGATGACCGCCATGCAGCGCTCGCGCGTCCTGCGCAAGGCCGTGGACATCCTGCGTGAGCGCAACGACGAGCTGGCCGAGCTGGAAACCCTCGACACCGGCAAGCCACTGTCGGAAACCCGCTACGTCGATATCGTTACCGGCGCCGACGTGCTGGAGTACTACGCTGGCCTGATCCCGGCCATCGAAGGCGAGCAGATCCCGCTGCGCGAGACCTCTTTCGTCTACACCCGTCGCGAACCGCTGGGCGTGGTCGCCGGCATCGGTGCCTGGAACTACCCGATCCAGATCGCCCTGTGGAAGTCCGCTCCGGCCCTCGCCGCCGGTAACGCGATGATCTTCAAGCCCAGCGAAGTCACCTCGCTGACCGCACTGAAACTGGCCGAGATCTACACCGAAGCCGGCCTGCCCGACGGCGTGTTCAACGTGCTCACCGGCAGCGGTCGCGAAGTGGGCCAGTGGCTGACCGAGCATCCGGGTATCGAGAAGATTTCCTTCACCGGCGGCACCGTCACCGGCAAGAAAGTGATGGCCAGCGCATCCAGCTCCAGCCTCAAGGAAGTGACCATGGAGCTGGGCGGCAAGTCGCCGCTGATCGTGTTCGAGGACGCCGACCTGGACCGCGCCGCCGACATCGCGGTGATGGCCAACTTCTACAGCTCCGGCCAGGTGTGCACCAACGGCACCCGCGTGTTCGTACCGCGCATGCTGCAAGCGCGCTTCGAGGCCAAGGTGCTGGAGCGGGTCAAGCGCATCCGCCTCGGCGATCCACTCAGCGACACCACCAACTTCGGCCCGCTGGTGAGCTACGCGCACATGGAAAGCGTGCTCGGCTACATCGAGCAAGGCCGCAAACAAGGCGCGCGCCTGCTGATCGGCGGTTCACGCGTCAGCGATGGCGACTACGCCAAGGGCGCCTACGTGGCGCCGACCGTGTTCACCGACTGCCGCGACGACATGACCATCGTGCGCGAGGAAATCTTCGGCCCGGTGATGAGCATCCTCATCTACGACAGTGAAGAGGAAGTGATCCGCCGCGCCAACGACACCGACTACGGCCTGGCTGCCGGCGTGGTGACGCGCGATCTGAACCGCGCGCATCGGGTGATCCACAAGCTGGAAGCCGGCATCTGCTGGATCAACACCTGGGGCGAGTCGCCGGCCGAGATGCCGGTGGGCGGCTACAAGCAGTCCGGCGTCGGCCGCGAGAACGGCCTGGTCACCCTCGGCCACTACACCCGCATCAAGTCGGTGCAGTTGGAAATGGGCGATTACGCGTCAGTGTTCTGAACACCGTTCTGTGGGAGCGGCCGGGCGGCGCACCGCTTCAGCCGCGAAAGACATCGCGGATGAATCCGCTCCTACAAAGAATCGCCGCCCCCGCAGCCCGGATGCCATCCGGGGACATTCATCCAGGTTTTCCCGGTTCGCAGCCGGGCAACAGGAGGAAGCATGACCCAGGAATTCGACTACATCATCATCGGCGCCGGCTCGGCCGGTAACGTCCTGGCCACCCGTCTGACCGAAGACGAGGGTGTCAGCGTGCTGCTGCTGGAAGCTGGCGGCCCCGATTACCGCCTCGACTTCCGCACTCAGATGCCGGCCGCCCTGGCCTTCCCGCTGCAGGGCCGACGCTACAACTGGGCCTACGAGACCGAACCCGAGCCGTACATGAACAACCGCCGCATGGAGTGCGGGCGCGGCAAGGGCCTGGGCGGCTCATCTTTGATCAACGGTATGTGCTACATCCGCGGTAACGCGCTGGATTTCGACAACTGGGCTACGGCCAAAGGCCTGGAAGACTGGACCTATCTGGACTGCCTGCCGTACTTCCGCAAGGCGGAAACCCGCGACATCGGTCCCAACGACTACCACGGCGGTGATGGCCCGGTGAGCGTGACCACGCCCAAGGCCGGTAACAACCCGCTGTTCCACGCCATGGTCGAGGCTGGCGTGCAGGCCGGCTATCCGCGCACGGATGATCTCAACGGTTACCAGCAGGAAGGCTTTGGCCCGATGGATCGTACCGTGACTCCGGAAGGTCGCCGCGCCAGCACCGCGCGGGGCTATCTGGATCAGGCACGGGCGCGCGCCAACCTGACCATCGTCACCCATGCCACCACCGACCGCATCCTGTTCGACGGCAAACGCGCCAGTGGCGTCAGTTACCTGATCGGTAATTCGAATGACACCATCACCGCCCGTGCCCGCCGCGAAGTGCTGCTGTGCGCAGGTGCCATCGCCTCGCCGCAGATCCTGCAGCGCTCCGGCGTCGGCCCTGCCGCACTGCTGCGTGAGCTGGACATCGCGCTGGTACATGAACTGCCTGGCGTCGGCCAGAACCTGCAAGACCACTTGGAGATGTACCTGCAGTACGCCTGCACCCAGCCGGTGTCGCTGTACCCGGCGCTCAAGCTGCTCAACCAGCCAGGCATCGGCGCTCAATGGCTGTTCGCCGGCAACGGCATCGGCGCCAGCAACCAGTTCGAGGCCGGAGGCTTCATCCGCACCCGCCCGGAATTCGCCTGGCCCAACATCCAGTTCCACTTCCTGCCGGTGGCGATCAACTACAACGGCAGCAACGCAGTCAACGAGCACGGCTTTCAGGCTCACGTCGGCTCGATGCGCTCGCCCAGCCGCGGGCGTATCCAGCTCAAGTCCAAAGACCCGCGCCAACACCCAAGCATCCTGTTCAACTACATGAGCCATGAGCAGGACTGGCAGGAGTTCCGCGACGGCATTCGCCTCACCCGCGAGATCATGGCGCAGCCGGCACTGGACCCGTACCGTGGCCGTGAAATCAGCCCTGGCGCGCATGTGCAGAGCGACGCCGAGCTCGATGCCTTCATTCGTGAGCATGCGGAAACCGCCTTCCATCCGTCCTGCTCGTGCAAGATGGGTGAGGACGACATGGCAGTCGTGGATAGCCAGGGCCGCGTGCACGGCGTGCAGGGCTTGCGCGTGGTGGATGCGTCGATCATGCCGGAGATCATCACCGGCAACCTCAACGCCACCACCATCATGATGGCGGAGAAGATCGCGGACCGGATTCGTGGTCGCCAGCCCTTGCCGCGCAGCACCGCGCCCTACTTCGTCGCTGGCGAGCGCCCGGTGCGCGGCACGCCGTTGCGCAGCCAGCACGACAGGTTAGTCGGGTAACTCCTGGCGGATCATCCAGTGCCCCTCGGGCGGCATCAGCCGGCCGAGGTCGAAGCGATCCAGCGCCTCCGCGTCGAGCATTTCGATCTGCGGGCTCACCAGTTGCGGCAGCTTTTCGCCCTGGAGGCCACGAACGGCCAGATCCAGCGCGATGCGAGCCTGAATCACCGGTGAATCGGTGGGCGCGGCCAGCACCTGCCCCTCGCGAATCTGCTCCAGCACCCGCTCGGTGGCGTACAGCGACAGCACCTGCGCCTCGGAGCCGAGGTTGCGCACCAGCTCCGCAGCGAAGGCCGCCGCCTCGGCATTGGCGATCAGATAATCGAGATGCGGATGCTGCTTGAACAGCTCGCGCGCCAGCTGCGCCTGCCGGCTGCGATCCACCGGGCCGTAGCCGCCATGGATCAGGGTCACCCGGGTTCCCGGCAAGGCATCGCGCAGACCGCGTTCGGCATCCTGCACCCAGCCTGCATCGGCTGGGCCTGGTAGCCAGCCGACCTGAATCGGCCGACCGTCGCTGATGCGCACCAGATACTCGAGCGTGGTGCGCGCCATGTCGGCGAAATCGACCCGCGAGTGTGCGCTCAGCGTTGGGCACTCCAGGCGATTGACCAGATCGATGACCGGGCGGCCCGCCTTGCTCTGCACTTCTGCCGCGCTGCACAGGTCATAGGTGTTGATGCTGGCGACGACGAAGGCATCGGCGCCCTCGGCCACGCAATGCTCGAACTGCTCCACCTGCACCTCGGCATGCTCGTAGCCACCAGCTTCATAGATGCCCAGGCGCACGCCCAGACGGTTGGCCTCCTGATCCAGGCCCCAGGCCACGCCCCACCAGTAGCGGTCCTTGCCATGAGGCAGTAGCGCGCAGATCCGCCAGGGCTGGCTGGCCACCGGCAGAGGCCGGTAATCCAGCAGGCGGCCATCGGCGCGTACCGGGTAAGGGAACCACTCGGCTGCCAGCAGCGGCTGACAGGCCAGCGAAAACCACAGAGAGAACCAGCGCATGAAGCCATCCTTAGCCCTTGCGGGGCGATGTGCCAGTCAACCCAGCGTAGCACTCCCATTGACTCGCGCCTGCCCGCAGCCTGCCGCGGTTGCCCCTGCTGAACCAGCAGCCTAGAGTGAAAGGCACAAACCATGAGAACAGCATGACCAACCCCGCCCTGCTCGACCCACGCACTGCCCGCCTGCTGCCCTGGATAGTCGCCATCGCCTTCTTCATGCAGACGCTGGACGGCACCATCCTCAATACGGCGCTGCCAGCCATGGCGGGCGATCTCAACGAAGACCCACTGCGCATGCAGTCGGTGGTGATCGCCTACATGCTCACCGTGGCCCTGTTGATCCCGGCCTCTGGCTGGGTCGCCGACCGTTTCGGTACGCGGCGCATCTTCTTCGGCGCCATCGCCCTGTTCAGCCTTGGTTCGCTGCTCTGCGCGCTGTCGGAGTCGCTCAGCATGCTGATCGGCGCACGGGTCATCCAGGGCCTGGGCGGCGCGCTGATGATGCCGGTCGGACGCCTGGTGGTGCTGCGTGCTTATCCGCGCTCGGAGTTGGTGCGGATCATGAGCTTCATCACCCTGCCCGGCCTGCTCGGCCCGCTGATCGGCCCAAGCCTAGGCGGCTGGCTGGTGGAGGTGGCTAGCTGGCACTGGATCTTCCTGATCAACCTGCCGGTGGGACTGCTCGGATGTTGGGCGGTATGGCGGCACATGCCCGACCTGCGCGGCCCTGAGCGCAGCCGCTTCGACACCGCCGGTTTCCTGCTGTTCGGCGCCGCCATGCTGCTGATCACCGTGGCGCTGGAAGGGCTCGGCGAGCTGCACCTGCCGACCATGCGCGTGGTGCTGCTGTTGCTCGGCGGCATGGCCTGCCTGGCCGCCTATTGGCTGCGCGCCGGGCGCATCGAGCACCCGTTGTTCTCACCCGCGCTGTTTCACACCCGCAGCTTCGCCGTGGGCATCATCGGCAACCTGTTCGCCCGCCTCGGCAGCGGCGCGCTGCCCTTCCTCACGCCGCTGCTGCTGCAATTGGCGATGGGCTATTCGCCGGCCCAGGCCGGCATGAGTCTGATTCCCCTGGCGCTGGCGGCCATGGCGGCCAAGCCGCTGGCCAGGCCGCTGATCGAGCGCCTCGGTTACCGCAACATCCTCACCAGCAACACCCTGCTGCTCGGCGCCCTGATCGCCAGTCTGGCCCTGGTCGATGCCGAGACCTCGACGCTGCAGTTGATCATCCAGCTAGGCCTGATCGGCGCCTGCAATTCACTGCAGTTCACCGCGATGAATACCGTGACCCTGATCGACCTGGACAACCGCGACGCCAGCAGCGGCAACAGCCTGCTGTCGGTGGTGGTGCAACTGGCGATGGGCCTCGGCGTTGCGTCGGCGGCAGCGCTGCTCAGTGGTTTCAGCCGTGAACTGGGCGACAGTGGGCATGTGTTGCAGGCGTTCCAGGCCACCTACCTGTGCGTCGGCCTGCTATCGATGCTGGCGGCAGCGATCTTCCTGCAACTGGATGCGAAAGATGGCCGCAGCGGTCGCAATATCGAGGTTTCAGCGGACGAATGATCGGGCCTGCTACACTGCCGCCCTGTTTCGCCATCCCCGAGCACTTGCCGTGACCGCTACCGCCTTCGCCAGCCTGCCCATTTCTGCCGCCATGCAGGCCAACCTCGCCGCCATCGGCTATGCCGAGATGACGCCAATTCAGGCCGCCAGCCTGCCGCTGATTCTCAAGGGGCGCGATCTGATCGCCCAGGCCAAGACCGGCAGCGGCAAGACCGCAGCCTTCGGCATCGGCCTGCTGCACCCGCTCAACCCGCGCTACTTCGGCTGCCAGGCCATGGTGCTGTGCCCGACGCGCGAACTGGCCGATCAGGTGGCCAAGGAACTCCGCCGCCTGGCCCGCGCCGCCGACAACATCAAGGTGCTCACCCTCTGCGGCGGCGTACCCTTCGGACCGCAGATCGGCTCGCTGGAGCATGGTGCGCACGTAATCGTCGGCACCCCGGGGCGGGTACAGGAGCACCTGCGCAAGGGCACGCTGAAAGTCGATGGACTCAATACCCTGGTGCTCGACGAAGCTGACCGCATGCTCGACATGGGCTTCATCGACAGCATCAGCGAAATCATCGAGCAGACCCCGGCGCGCCGCCAGACCCTGCTGTTCTCCGCCACCTACCCGCCCGCCATCGAACAGCTTGCCGCGCGTTTTTTGCGTAGCCCGGAGCGGGTCGAAGTGGAGGCACAGCACGACGACGGGCAGATCGAGCAGCGCTTCTACGAAATAGCGCCGAGCCAGCGCCTGGAGGCGGTCAGCACCCTGCTGCGGCATTTCCGCAAACAACCGACCGTGGCCTTCTGCGCCACGCGCCAACAGTGTGACGAACTGGCCGCACAGCTGGAGGCCGAGAAGATTTCCGCCGCGGCCCTGCATGGCGATCTGGAACAGCGCGATCGCGACCAGATCCTCGCACTGTTCGCCAACCGCAGCCTCAGCGTGCTGGTAGCCACCGACGTTGCAGCGCGTGGCCTGGATATCGCCGGGCTGGAAATGGTGATCAACGTCGAGCTGTCGCGTGATGCCGAGGTGCATATCCACCGTATCGGCCGTAGTGGTCGCGCTGGCGAGAAAGGCCTGGCACTGAGCCTGGTGGCGCCCGCTGAAGCCGGTCGCGCCCAGGCCATCGAAACCCTGCAAGGCAAGGAGCTGGCCTGGTACCCATTACCCGCGGCCAAGGCAACGGGTGAGCCGTTGCTGCCGCCGATGCATACGCTGTGCATCGGCGCCGGACGCAAGGACAAGCTGCGCCCCGGCGATATTCTCGGTGCCCTGACCGGCGACGCCGGGCTGCCCGGTAGTCAGGTCGGCAAGATTGCCCTGTTCGACTACCAGGCCTATGTCGCCGTCGACCGCGATGTCGCCCGTCAGGCACTCAAGCGCCTCACTGAGGGCAAGATCAAGGGCAGAACACTGCGCGTGCGTCTACTGTAAGAGCCTGCACACGACCTGCTGCGCGTCGGCGCTACTGCGTTGAAAGCAAGCTCGGACGCTCGTTTTCCTGCCGGATGCTCTGGCTCGCAAGATCGCGAACAGGCTCTTAGGCTGATATAAAGCATCAAAAGGCCTGGGCCGGAGTTACCCATGCGCAATATTCTGGTCATTGAAGACAGTCCACTGGTACTGAAGATCCTCGAACATCTGTTTCGCCAGGAAACCGATCTGGAGCCGATCTTCTGTGCCTCGCTGGCAGAAGCCGAAGTGATGCTGGAAACCTCGGCCGCGCTGTTCTTCGCCGCCATCGTCGACCTGCACCTGCCCGATGCACCGGACGGCGAGAGCGTCGACCTGGTGATGCGCTATAACCTGCCGTGCATCGTGCTCAGTGGCAGTTACAACGAGCAGCGCCGTGATGATCTGCTGATGAAAGGCGTGGTCGACTACGTGCTCAAGGAAAGCCAGCACTCCTACGAGTATGCCTTCCGCCTGCTGCACCGGCTCGATCACAACAGCCACATCAAGATTCTCATCGCCGACGACTCCACCGCGCAGCGCCACTACATTCGCCACATTCTCGAGCCGCACCACTACCAGATCATCGAAGCCAGCGACGGCAAGGAGACGCTGCGCCAGCTGAACGAGCACCCTGACCTCGACCTGCTGGTCCTCGACCATGCCATGCCCGGCGTCAGCGGTTTCGAGCTGGTCAAACTGCTGCGGCAGAAACTGCGCCTCAATGACCTGATCATCATCGGCGTGTCCGCCGACCCCAAGGGCTCGCTCAGTGCGCAGTTCATCAAGCACGGCGCCGATGACTTCCTGCGCAAACCCTTCTGCCCTGAAGAGCTGAATTGCCGGGTGATGTCGACCCTGGAGCGACGCGACCTGCTGCGCGCATTGAAGAAGGCCGCGCAGTTCGATGCCCTGACCGGCCTGAACAACCGCCGCGCCTTCTACGAGCAAGGCATGCAGATACTGCAGAAGGCGCAACGGGAAAGTCGCGAGGTCAGCGTGGCGATGCTCGATCTCGATCACTTCAAGCAGATCAACGATGGCTTCGGTCATGCCAGCGGCGACAGCGCCCTGGTGGTGTTCGCCCGAGCCATGAGCACCGCCTTCCCCGACATGCTGCTGGGCCGCCTGGGCGGTGAGGAATTTGCCCTGCTCACCCTGCACGGCGCGGAGCATGTGGTGCAGGCACTGGATAAACTGCGCCGACAGTGCGCCGGCCTGCACTACGCCGTTGGTGCGCCTGCGCTATCTTTCAGCGCCGGCCTTTACCAGGGTGAACCCGAAGACCTAGAAAGCCTGCTGCACGAGGCCGACATTCGCCTGTATCGCGCCAAGCAGCAGGGCCGTGCCCGCACCGTACTGAGCTGATCAGGGACCGTGGCGCTTCAATGTCGCGGCATAGCTGCCGTCTTCGCTCATGGATTGAATCGCCGCATCGAAACGCCGGGCAATATCGCGATGCTGTGGATGGCTACGGCGTATCAGGATATGCAGACCGTTCTCGCTCAGCGGCAGTGGCAGAAACTCCAGCTCATCACGAATGCTGCTCAGTGTGCGCCCGAGCATGTAGCGCGCGACCAGCTCATCCTCCAGTGCCAGTTGCACGCGCCCGGCATGCAGCATACGCGCGGCGATCTCGAAACTGCCGACCCCGACCTTGAGCAACTGCGGGTCGCTGTCGAACTCCTTGGAATAGGCATACCCCCTGACCACCGCGATGCTGTGCGAGTAGAGGTCAGCAAGGGTCTCGAAGCGAATGTTGCTGCCCTTGCGCTGCATGAAGCGGATGCGATTGACCAGATAGGGCTGGGAGAAATAACCGTACTCGGTGCGATCGGCGCTATACCAGGCGTTGATCAGCACATCGTAATCCCCGCGTTTGAGCCCTAACACAGCACGCTCCCAGGGCACCTCCACATAACTGGTGGTGTAGCCAGCGCGGGCCAGCGCCTGCTCCACCAGATCACTGGCCAGCCCCTTGCCGGGCAAGCGTTGATCATTGAACGGCGGCCAGGGGTCGGCCACCAGACGCAAAAGCTCAGCCGAGGCCGATGCCGGCGACAGCAGCAAGAGCAATAGCCAGGCACGCACGACGGTCATGAGTGGAGATCCATCCGAAATGATCAGTTCTAGTCATAGCAGGCACAACGCCACTCGTCACTGTCTCATATCTGAGACAGTCATTCGCAGTGTGCCCTTCTTGCCAGTAGCGCGCTGACAGAAGCGTCGGCACAGAGCGGTTCGGGTAAACTTCAGCGGTTTTCGCGCGGCGATGGCTGCGTCAGCAGATTCACCTGAGGACATCCCGTGTTGCAAACCGACGTATTGATCATCGGCGCAGGGGCCGCCGGCCTGATGTGCGCAGCCAGTGCAGCTGCCCGTGGTCGCCGCGTGCTGGTGCTCGACCACGCCAACAAGGCCGGCAAGAAGATCCTCATGTCCGGCGGCGGGCGCTGCAACTTCACCAACATGTATTGCGAGCCGAGCAACTTCCTCTCCGGCAACCCGCACTTCTGCAAATCCGCCCTGGCGCGCTTCACCCAATGGGACTTCATCGGCCTGGTGGCCAAGCATGGCGTGCCGTATCACGAGAAGAAACTCGGCCAGCTGTTCTGCGATAACAAGTCCAGCGACATCCTCGAACTGCTGCTGGCCGAGTGCGCAGAAGCAGGCGCAGAGATCCGCCTCGACACCGCCGTGCAAGGCATCGAGAAAACCGACGCCGGCTTCTGCCTGCAAACCGATCTCGGCGCCGTGGCCTGCCAGTCGCTGGTGATCGCCACCGGCGGGCTGTCGATTCCGACCCTGGGCGCCACCGGCTTCGGCTATCAGGTGGCCAGACAATTCGGCCACGAACTGCTACCAACCCGCGCCGGGCTGGTGCCGTTCACCCTCACCGATCCACAACTCAAGGCGCTGTGCACCGAGCTGTCCGGCACTTCGGTGGAGGATTGCCGGGTAAGCTGCAATGGCCAGAGCTTCGTCGAGAACATCCTCTTCACCCACCGCGGCCTGTCCGGGCCGGCGATCCTGCAGATTTCGTCCTACTGGCAGCCGGGCGATACCGTGCACATCGACCTGCTGCCGCACATCGACCTGCCTGAATGGCTGGCGACGCAACAGCGCGAGCGCGGCAACAGCGAGCTGAAAACCCTGCTGGCCGAGCTGTTCACCAAGAAGATGGCGACCCTGCTGGTCGACGCCTGGTTCAGCAACAAACCCCTCAAGCAGTACACGCCTGGCGAGCTCAAGGCGATCGCCGAGCACCTGGCCGACTGGCAACTGGTGCCGGCCGGTACCGAGGGCTACCGTACCGCCGAGGTAACCCTGGGCGGGGTGAACACCGACGAGGTGTCGTCGAAGACGCTGGAATCGCTCAAGGTGCCGGGGCTTTATTTCATCGGCGAAGTGCTGGACGTCACCGGTCACCTCGGCGGCTTCAACTTCCAGTGGGCCTGGGCTTCGGGCTACGCCGCCGCGCAATACGTCTGAGACAAAATTTTGCGCACCATTTGAAGGCGCGCCGGGAACTGCCGGCGCGGCGCAGACTCTGCTGTGAACAGCCTATGCAACGCTGCAATCACAGGGATGACGCCGCATCATGACGTTCGAACAAGGCCTGATCTTCGCCATTCTAATCGCCAGCATGGGCTTGTTCATCTGGGGCCGCTGGCGCCACGATGTGGTCGCACTGGGGGCGCTGCTGGCCTGCGTGATCGTCGGCATCGTGCCAGACCGCGACGCCTTCGCTGGTTTCGGTCACCCGGCGGTGATCACCGTTGCCTGCGTGCTGGTGCTCAGCCATGGCCTGCAGCGCACTGGCGCGGTCAACCGCCTGGCGCAACGCCTGCTGCCCAGCGGCGCGGGTGCTCTAGTGTCCATCGCCGCGTTGACCAGCCTGGGGGCGCTGCTCTCGGCGTTCATGAACAACGTCGGCGCCCTCGCCCTACTGATGCCCATCGCCCTGCAGATTTCCGCGCGCCTGGAGCTGCCGCCAGGGCGCGTGCTGATGCCGCTGGCCTTCGGCACCATCCTCGGCGGCATGACCACACTGATCGGCACACCGCCAAACCTGATCGTCTCCAGCTTCCGCGCCCAGCATGGCGGTGGCCCCTTCGAAATGTTCGACTTCAGCCCGGTCGGCGTGGCCGTGGCGCTGGCCGGCGTACTGTTCATCAGCCTGCTCGGTTGGCGCCTGGTACCCAAGCGCGAAGTGGGCAACGCCGCCAGCTTCGACACTGGCCATTACCTGACCGAGGCGCGGGTCAAGGCAGGCGGTAGCGCCGAGGGCAAGACTCTGCGCGAGATCGAACAGCTGCTCGATGAAGCCGATGCCCAGGTGGTGGCCATGGTGCGCAACAAGCTGCGCCTGACTGCCCCCAACCCGCGGCGTGTGCTGCAGGCTGACGACGTGCTGGTGATCGAGGCCGATCCGGCAGAGCTGGGCGAAGTGCTCGGCAAGCTGGACCTGCTGCTGGAAGCCGAGCGCGAAGCCAGGGAGGCCGAGCAACAGAACGACAAGAACGGTGACACCGAGAAGAAAGTCAGCAACGACGAAGACCGTGCAATGCAGGAACTGCTGGTCAAACCTGACTCCTCGCTGATCGGTCGCTCCGCCAGCAGCACGCGCTTGCGCAGCCGCTACTCCATCAACCTGCTGGCCATCTCACGGCAGAGCCATCGCTCGATCAAACGCCTGCGCTCGACCCTGATCCAGGGTGGTGACGTACTGCTGATGCAGGGCAGCGCCGAGGATATCGGTGAGTTCGCCAACGACTACGACTGTGTGCCGCTGGCCGCACGCGCCATCAACATTCCCGATCCACGTCAGGCCAACCTGGCCCTTGGCATCATGATCCTGGCCATCGTCGCGGCGGCCTTTGGTCTGCTGCCCACGGCGATCGCATTCGCCTGCGGGGTGCTGGCCTACATGCTGCTGCGCCTGGTGCCGCTGCGGGCCGTCTACGAGTCCATCGACTGGCCGGTGATCGTGCTGCTCGGAGCGTTGATCCCGGTGGCTGGGGCGATGTCCACCACAGGCGCGGCCGATCTGCTGGCACGAGTGCTGATGGAAAATCTGGCGCAGGGCAACGCCATCATCACCCTGACCCTGTTGCTGGTGGTGACCATGACCCTGTCGGATTTCATGAACAACGCGGCAACCGCAGCGGTGATGTGCCCGATTGCGCTGAGCGCCGCGAGCCAACTCGGCGTCAGCCCGGACGCGCTGTTGATGGCAGTGGCCATCGGCGCCTCGTGCTCGTTCCTCACGCCCATCGGCCACCAGAACAACACCCTGATTCTCAGCCCTGGCGGTTTTCGCTTCGGCGACTATTGGCGCCTGGGGTTGCCACTGGAGATCCTGGTGGTGCTGGTCAGCATCCCGTTGCTGCTCTGGGTCTGGCCGCTGTAACTCGCCGCCAGGCTAGCCGTTCACCGGGGCTACCCTGCCTCAGAGCTGCTCGATCACGCTGGCCGGCGACTGGAAACGCAGGTCATGTGCCTCGGCGACACTGGCGCAGGTGATGATGCCACGCGCGACATTGAGGCCAGCGAGCAGGTGTGGGTCCTCCTGCAAGGCTCGTCGTGTGCCCTTTTGCGCCAGCGCCACGACGAACGGCAGCGTGGCGTTGTTGAGCGCCAGGGTTGAGGTGCGCGCCACCGCGCCAGGCATGTTGGCCACGCAGTAATGCACCACATCATCGACCACATAAGTGGGCTCGGCATGAGTGGTGGCGCGCGAGGTCTCGGCGCAGCCGCCCTGGTCGATGGCGACATCCACCAGCACTGCGCCCACCTTCATCTGCCGGACCATCTCCGCAGTGATCAGCTTCGGCGCGGCGGCGCCGGGAATCAGTACCCCGCCAATCACCAGATCAGCAGCCAATACCTGCTCGCGCACCGCCGCGCGGGTGGAATAGAGCGTGGTGATGCGATTGCCATACTGGGCATCGAGCCGGCGCAGTGCATCGACGCTCTTGTCCAGCACCGTGACATCGGCGCCCAGGCCAACCGCCATGGCCAGGGCATGGCTACCGACCACGCCAGCGCCGAGAATCACCACCTTGCCCGGCGCCACGCCTGGCACACCGCCGAGCAGGACGCCACGTCCGCCGCGGGCCTTTTCCAGGCAGCCGGCGCCGGCCTGGATGGACATGCGTCCGGCCACTTCCGACATCGGTGCCAGCAACGGCAGGCGCCCCTGTGCATCGGTCACCGTCTCATAGGCAATGCAGGTGGCGCCGCCGGCCATAAGCTCTTCGGTCTGCGCCCGGTCCGGCGCCAGGTGCAGGTAGGTGAACAGCGTGTGATGGGCGCGCAACCTGGCGCGCTCCACTGCCAGCGGCTCCTTGACCTTGACGATCAACTGCCCCTGCTGGAACACCTCGGCCGAGTTCCTGGCGATCTGCGCGCCGGCTTCGAGGTAGTCCTCGTCGGCAAAACCGATGGCCGCACCGGCATGGGTTTCGATCCACACCTCATGACCGAGCGCGCTCAGCTCGGCCACCGACTGCGGCGTGAGACCGACGCGGTACTCGTGGTTCTTGATTTCCTTGGGTACGCCGATTCGCATCACCATCTCCAACCATTGCGGGCCAACAGTCTGAAGTTTAGGAAAGCGTGAGCCGTATCACAGGAAAATCCGTGAGAAAGTTCGCCCGTCCGTCACTGGCCGAACAGCAGGCGCCGCGCCTCGGCCGTGAGCAATGCCTGCGGATCGGCATTCACCTGCTCTACCAGCGCGTAGGCACGCTGCACCGCAGGGCGTGCATCGATGCGTTCTAGCCAGGCGGCCATGTTGGGGAAGTCCTGCAGCTTCTGCTGCTGCATCTTCCACAGCTTGGCCCAGGGGTAGATGGCCATGTCGGCAATGGAGTAGTCCCCCGCCACGTAGTCACGCCCGGCCAGTTGGCGATCGAGCACGCCATAGAGGCGCGCGGTTTCCTTCACGTAGCGGTCGATGGCATAGGGGATCGGCTCCGGAGCGTAGCGCACGAAGTGATGATTCTGCCCTGCCATGGGCCCGAGGCCGCCCATCTGCCAGTACAGCCACTGCAGCACGTCGAAGCGTGCCCGCGTCTCGCGAGGCAGGAACTGCCCACTCTTGTCCGCCAGGTATTCGAGAATTGCCCCGGACTCGAACAGGGCGATGGGCTCGCCGCTATCTGCCGGCGCGTTATCGACGATGGCGGGAATGCGATTGTTCGGTGCGATCTTGAGAAACGCCGGCGTGAACTGCTCGCCCTTGCCGATGTGCACCGGAACAATGCGGTAGTCGAGCCCGGCCTCCTCGAGAAAGATGCTGACCTTGTGGCCGTTGGGTGTGGTCCAGTAGTACAGGTCGATCATTGCTTTTCCTCCACGTGGATCTCGGCCCGCTTGACCGGGCCGTGAGTCGCCTCATACGCCTGCAGGATGCGCGCGAACCAGGCACCCAGCGCCGAATCGTCGGCCCAGGGTTGTGCGCCCAGGCACCATGCCCAGAACAGCATGCCGGCCAGCAGGTAGTCGCAGCCACCGGGCGCCTGGCCTTCGAGGAAGGGCTGATCACGTAGCCACGCTTCCAGCGGCGCCACGCCCTCACGGAACAGACGCTCACCACCCTGCGGATCGGCGAACGCCTCCAGGCTCATGCCCAGCGCCTTCTCCCGGCTACTGCGGAAATAGTCACGATCAGCGGGGTCGATCACCTGCCAGACTCGCGGGACCAGCATCTTCAACAGCGGCGCGCGCACCATGTGAAAACTCAGGCGTTCGAACAGACGGGCGCGCTCGGCAGCCAAGGCATCACCGAGCAGAGGCTGCTGCGGATAACGCTGGTCGAGGTAGGCGAAGATGGCCAGGCTGTCATGCACGGTTTCACCGTCATCGATCAGCACCGGCACCAGCTTCTGTCCGGAAAAGGCGATCAACTCCTTGTCGGTGAAACGTGTCGGCCGGCTCTGCCAGTCCAGGCCCTTGTGCGCCAGCGCCAGACGTATGCGCCAACAGTAGGGCGAGAACACCAGCTCAGGATCGGCGCCGCACAGCTCGAACAATTCCCGCATATCAGCTCCTTTAAAAACCAGTCAGTCCAGAATTGGACGAAGAAAAACCTGCGCAACACCGCTCATGCGCAATCCAGGCTGGCCATCACCACCGCCACGGTGGCGCGAATCGAGTCCGCCGGCACTGCGGATTTCACCTGGGTACGCAGCCCGCTCATCACGCACTGCAGGTAGCCGGCACGGGCCGCAAGGTCCTGGGCATTGCTCAGCTCCCCGCAGGCCACGGCGCGTTCGAGCGCCTGCTGGAAAATCTGGCAGATGCCCGCCGTGGCCTGTTGCAGCACCGGCACCAGCGCTGGCTCCGACAAGGAAAATTCATTGGCGACGTTGACCAGCATGCAGCCACGCGGCACGCCATCGGTGCCGTCGTCCTCCAGCACGCTGAGCAGACGCTCGCGGATAAAGGTGAGCGGCGAGGCGCTGGTCTGCAGTTGCTCCAGCAGCAGGGCGCGGCGCTGCGCCACATACAGGCTGAAGGCCGCGACGAACCAAGCCTGCTTGCTCGGATAGGTCTGATAGAGGCTGCTCTTGGACAGCCCGGTTGCCGCCTGCAGATCCTGCAGCGACGCGGCCTCATAACCGCGCTGCCAGAACAGCTGCATGGCATTTTCCAGGGCCCGGTCCGGGCAGAAGTTTTTGGGGCGTCCACGTGTCGTCATAAGCCGAATTTAGAACCAATCGGTCCAAATAATCAACACGATCTGCGTACCGCTACCGATACCCAGTGACCGATGAGTTCCGGTAGGCTTCATGCATCGCTTCAGATCAGGCTTCGTATGCCCCGCCCTCGCCTTCGTCAATCACTGCGCCGCCTCTGGGCACTGGACAAGTTCAGCGCCAGTCTGCGGGTGTTCATCGCCCTGGCCGGAGCCCTTTCGCTGTGCTGGTGGCAGGGCTGGATGCATGGGTTGATCCCGCTATTTCTCGGCATCATCGCCAGCGCCCTGACCGAGACCGACGACAGTTGGCAAGGCCGCCTCGGCGCGGTGCTGGCCACCCTGGCCTGCTTCAGCGCAGCAGCCTATGCGGTGGAGTTCCTCTTTCCCTATCCCTGGCTGTTCGTCATCGCCCTGGCCTTTTCCGCCTTCTGCCTGACCATGCTCGGCGCGCTCGGCGAGCGTTTCGCCACACTGGGTTCGGGCACGTTGATCCTCGCCGTGTACAGCATGATCGGCGTAGAGCAGCGCGGCGGCGTCGCCGGCCTGTGGCTGGAGCCGCTACTGCTGGTGGCCGGCGCCGCCTGGTACGGCCTGCTTTCGGTGATCTGGCACGCGCTGTTCGCTCATCAGCCGGTGCAGCTCGCCCTGGCCCGGTTGTTTCGCGAACTGGGCAAGTATCTCAAGCTCAAAGCGGCGCTGTTCGAACCCGTGCGCCAGCTGGATGTGGAGCAACGCCGCCTGGAGCTGGCTCAGCAGAATGGACGCGTGGTCTCCGCACTCAACGCGGCCAAGGAGATCATTCTGCACCGGGTCGGTGGCGGTCGACCGGCGCCGAAGGTCAATCGCTACCTGAAGCTGTACTTCCTTGCCCAGGACATTCACGAGCGCGCCAGTTCGTCGCACTATCCCTACAACGAACTGGCCGAAGCCTTTTTCCACAGCGATGTGCTGTTTCGCTGCCAGCGCCTGCTGCGCCTGCACGGCGAGGCCTGCCAGCGCCTGGGCAGCGCCATCGAGTTGCGCCAGCCCTTCGAATACCGCGAACTATGCAGCCAGGCCCTGGAAGATCTGCATGCTTCGCTCGATCACCTGCACCTGCAGAGCAACCCGGCCTGGCGCCGACTGCTACGCTCGCTCGGTGCATTGGCCGGCAACCTCGCCAGCCTCGACCTGCTGCTCGGCAACGCCAGCAACCCCGACGCTCTGGCCGATGAGCAAGACAGCAGCCTGCTGGACCGCGAACCGCATTCGTTGCGCGAGGTCATCGAGCGGATCGGCCAGCAACTGACGCCCACTTCGCTGCTGTTCCGCCACGCGCTGCGCCTGTCCATTGCCCTGGCGGCCGGTTACGGCCTGCTGCATTTGATCCACCCGACTCAGGGTTACTGGATTCTGCTGACCACTCTGTTCGTCTGCCAGCCGAACTACGGCGCCACGCGCCTGAAGCTGGTGCAGCGTATCGTCGGCACCCTGATCGGCTTGGGCCTCGGCTGGGCATTGTTCGATCTGTTCCCCGACCCACGCATCCAGGCACTGTTCGCCGTGATCGCCGGGGTCGCCTTCTTCGCCACACGCAGCACCCGCTACACCCTGGCCACAGCGGCGATCACCCTGCTGGTGCTGTTCTGCTTCAACCAGATCGGCAATGGCTACGGCCTGTTCCTGCCGCGCCTGGTCGACACCCTGCTCGGCGGTATGCTGGCCGGGCTGGCGGTATTCCTGATCCTGCCGGACTGGCAGGGTCGACGCCTGGGGCGCATGTTGGCGAGTACACTGAGCTGCAACAGCGCCTACCTGCGGCAGATCATCGCCCAATACGCGCGCGGCAAGCGTGACGACCTAGGCTACCGCCTGGCCCGACGCAACGCGCATAACGCCGACGCGGCGCTATCCACCACCCTCGGCAACATGCTGATGGAGCCCGGCCACTTCCGTAAGGACGCCGACCTCGGCTTTCGCTTTCTGGTGCTATCGCACACCCTGCTCAGCTATCTGTCCGGGCTCGGTGCCCATCGTGGCGAGCAGTTGCCACAGGCGGCCCAGGCACAGTTGCTGGAGCAGGCCGAAGCGCTGGCGGTCAGCCTCGATGCGATCGCTACCGGCCTGCGCGGCGAGCAGCCGCTGGCCATCCACAGCGACGAGGAGCAAGCGCTGGCACAGAGCCTGGAGCAGATTGCCGATGACGTCGACGAACGCCAGCGCCTGGTGCAGACGCAACTGGCGCTGATCTGCCGCCAGCTCGCGCCGCTGCGTACCTTGGCCGTGCATCTGCAGAAGGATCGCCACTAGCAGGCTCATGGGGCTTTCTGCCACTATCTGACGACGCCGAGCTCCCAGACCTTGCCCATGCCAGCCAATCGACACACCGCCCTCGCCTACCTGGTCTCGCTGCCGGGTCTGCTGTTGGTGTGCAGCCTGCTTTTTGCCAGTCAGGCCACCCTCGCCAGTACGCGCCTGGGCGATAGCAGCGCAGCACAGGATCTCTACGGCCTGGTCGACTTTCTCGCCGATCCTGAAAGCACCCTGAGCCTGAACGACGTTCGCGCTGTCGATGCCCCTTTCCAACCCTCGTTGAACCGCCGTGACCTCAGCTTCGGCTACGTGCCGGGGGGGATCTGGCTGCGCCTGGCGCTGCAATCGGATGCCCAGCAAACAAGCGTCTGGCGCCTGGAGCTGAACTACGCCTCGCTGGACGAGGTGCGTCTGTACGACATCGGCACCGATGGCGTGCGCGAGTCGCACAGCGGCGACACCGTACCCTACATGCAGCGCAGCGTCGGCCATCGCAACCCGGTATTCGAGATCGTTCTGCAGCCCGGCGAACAACGCACGCTGTACCTGCGCGTCGACTCGCGTGGCAGCATGACCCTCAGCGGCGCGCTGATGTCTGCCCGCGATTTCGAGCAACACAGCCAGAACGGCTATCTAGTGCACGCCATCTACTTCGGCGTACTGATCGCACTGGGCCTATACAACCTGCTGCTGTTTCTCGCCCTGCGCGAGCGGCCTTTCCTCAATTACGTGCTGTTCATGTGCGCCTTCGCCCTCAGCGTGCTGTCGCTCAATGGCCTTGGCGCGCAGTATCTGTGGTCTGAAGCTGCGCCCTGGAGCAACCGCATGCTGCCGGTAAGCCTGACGACGGCGGCGCTGCTGTCGGTGGTTTTTGCACGCAGCTTTCTCGATACCCGCCAGTGGCTGCCGCGCTGGGACAAGGGCCTGCTGATACTGTCCATCGCCATCGGTGGGGCCGTATTGGCCAGTATGCTGCTACCACTGCAGCGCGCGCTGCAGCTGATGTCGCTGACCGGCCTGATCGCCACCCTGACGCTGCTGCTCACCAGTTTCGTCTGCGTCGGCTACCGCGTACCCGGCGCTCGCCTGTTCGCCCTGGCCTGGCTGATGTTGCTGACCGGCGCAGTGCTACTGGCACTGCGCAACTTCGCCCTGATTCCGTCGAACTTCCTGACCCTGTACGCCATGCAGATTGGCTCGGGGCTGGAGATGATCCTGCTGTCCTTCGCCCTGGCAGCCCGTTTCAACGAACTCAAACGCCAGCGCGAGGCCGCGCTGCAACTCAACGAACAGATCCTCGCCAAACGCGTCACCGAACGCACCATGGCGCTGGAGCAGGCCAACCAACGCCTCAGTGAGCTGGCCCTGCAGGACCCGCTGACGGGCCTGGCCAACCGCACCGCCCTGCAGCAGCATCTGGAGCAAGCACTGGCGCGCAGCCTGCGACGCAATGAATTGCTCGCGGTGATGTTGATCGACCTCGACGGTTTCAAACCAATCAACGACCAACACGGCCATGGCTTTGGCGACCAGGTACTGGCCGAAATAGCCGGTCGCTTGCGCCAGTACATCCGCGATGCCGACCTGCCAGCGCGTCTGGGCGGTGACGAATTCGTGGTGATCTGCGAGAACGTGCAATCGGCCGAGGATGCGCAGGACCTGGCCAAACGCCTGCTGGAAGGCCTGGACACGCCGATGTACCTGGAAGATCGTGCCGTACGCGTCGGCGCCAGCATCGGTATCGCCCTGAGCCACGGCGCCGACGATGCCACTCTGCTGATTCGCCTGGCTGATGCTGCGATGTACCGGGCCAAGGCCGAAGGTCGCAACCGCGTACAGCTGGCCACTCAAGAGCTTTGAAGAGGGGCCGCTGCCCCTCTCATCACCCCAAATCCGATAGCCCGCCATGGACAAGAATCAGCTGCTGCAAGACGTACTCGCCCACCTGCAGGCCGATCTCGAACAGGCCAGCCTCGCCGCTCTCAGCGCCCACGAAGCGGCCACCCACGAAGAGAACGTCGCCGAGAACAAGTACGACACCCTGGGCCTGGAAGCGGCCTACCTGGCCAGCGGTCAGGCGCGCCGCGTCGAAGAACTGCGCCAGACCCTGATCACCTGGCGCCAGTTGCGCCCGCGGCCGTTCGACGAGGTGCAAGGTATCGAACTGGGCGCGCTAATTCTGCTGGCCAGCGAAGACGGTCATGAGCAGTGGCTGTTTCTCGGTCCGCAAGGTGCCAGCATGAAGCTGCAGCATGCCGGGCAGAATATCCAGGTACTGAGCAATGCTGCACCGCTGGGACGCCTGCTACTCGGCAAGCACCCCGGCGACGAAATTACCCTGCCGATGGGCCAGCGGCTGCAGGCCTTCGAGGTATTGGCGGTCGATTGAGGGCGCCTCTAAAACCGTAGGCGAGGCAGTCAGCGCAAGGCAAAAACAGGCAAAGAAGCGCAGTTTACGTGTTGTAAATGAGCATTCTGAGCCTGTTTTTAACGCCGCGATGGCAACGCAGGTAGTTTTTAGAGGTGCCATTGAGCGGAACTATCTGCGCATGGGTGGGGTAATTAACGATGAACCTCACGTTTGGAGAGCCCATCATGGAAAAGCCCATCCACAGCCTGCCAGCCCTGTTCAAGCAACTTGGCCTGCCCGACGATGCCGCCAGTATCAACGCCTTCATCAGCACCCATTCGCCACTGCCGGACGCATGTAAGTTGTCCGATGCCCCGTTCTGGACGCCAGCGCAGGCCGCGCTGCTGCGCGAAGAAATTCTCGAAGACGCCGACTGGGCGCCAGTGGTCGATCAGCTCAACGTGCGCCTGCACGGCTGATACCGCGCCTGGCATCAAATAGCGGGTCGGACGCGTAGGGTGCGCCGTGCGCACCGTTTTTCCCTATCGCCGAGGCATCGGTGCGCGCGGCGCACCCTACGAACTCATCTCACGCCAGGTCAGGAACATGCGCAGGTCGAACTCGATCTGCGCATAGCCCGGCAGCATGTGGTCGCACAGCTTGTAGAACGCCTTGTTGTGATCGCTCTCTTTCAGGTGCGCCAACTCGTGCACCACGATCATCTGCAGAAAGGCCGGCGCCGCATCGCGAAACAGCGAGGCAACGCGAATTTCCTTTTTCGCCTTGAGCTTGCCGCCCTGCACACGCGAGACCGCCGTGTGCAGACCCAGGGCGCGATGCGTGAGGTCGAGCCGATTGTCGTAGAGCACCTTGTCGATGGCCGGCGCGTTCTTCAGGTGCTCCTGCTTGAGCGCCATGACGTAGCCGTACAGCGCCTTGTCGCTCTGCACTTCATGCCGCCCCGGATAGCGCTGCGCCAGGTAGTCGCCCAACCGATCATCGGCGATCAGCTGACGGACCTGCTGCTGCAAGGCGACCGGATAACCCTGTAGATACTTCAACGATACGATCCCGCGTTCATCTGGACCGTCAGTGTAACGGATGCCGCATTACTCGCTGGGCACCACACGCAGCAAGCGCCCCTGCGGGTTATCGGTGAGCAGGTAGAGCGCGCCATCCGGCCCGCTGCGTACATCGCGAATCCGCTCGCCCAGCTCTTCGAAGAGGATTTCCTCACCGGCCAGCATGCCGTCACGCACACGGATGCGCCGTACGCTGCTCTCGGCCAGGGTGGCTGCGAACAGGTCGTCCTGCCAGTCGGGGAACAACTCACCGCGATACAGCGTCAGGCTCGACGGCGCGACCGAGGGCGTCCAGTGCAGCAGCGGCGCGGTCAGCCCCGGCAGCTCGGTGTAGGGGCTGATGCGCGCACCGGTGTAGTCGATACCGAAGGTCGCCAGCGGCCAGCCATAGTTGTTGCCGGCCTCGATCAGATTGAGCTCGTCTCCCCCGCGCGGGCCGTGCTCGTGGCTGTACAGGCGATTGTGTTCGGCATCGAAGAAGATGCCCTGCACATTGCGATGACCGAGGCTGTAGATCTCCGGCGCGGCACCTTCCTGGCCGATCAGCGGGTTGTCCTGCGGTACGCTGCCGTCTCGGTTCAGGCGCACGATCTTGCCCAGGTGGTTGGCCGGGTTCTGCGCCTCTTCACGCCAATCGAAACCGTCGCCCAGGGTCAGCACCAGGGTCTTGTCGGCGAGAAAGGCGATGCGCCCACCGTAATGCGCGGCGCCGGCCTTGAGCGGCTGGGCAGTGAACAACACCTCGAAGTCGTGCAGTTCGTCATCCACCAGGCGGGCACGCGCCAGACGCGTGTTGTTCGCCTCTTGCGAGCCGTGCGCATAGGTCAGGTACAGCCAGCGGTTATCGCTATAGTCCGGGTCCAGCGCCACTTCCATCAGCCCGGCCTGGGCAGCGATGAAGACCTCAGGCAGGCCCGCCACCGGCTCCGGGTCGATACTGCCATCGGCTTCGATGATACGCAGGCGCCCAACACGCTCGGTAACCAGCAGGCGCCCGTCCGGCAGGAAGGCTATTGACCATGGGCTCTCCAGCCCTTCGCTGAAGGTTTCGATGCGGTAATCCAGGGCCAGCAGCGGCGTACTGACGAACAGGGCGCAGAGCATCAGCGCACGGGTGCTTCTCAACATGGGCAACGCCTTGTCACAGAGAATCGGAAGAAGTCGGTTGCGCGCGGTAGCGCACCCGCCGGCCGAGCAGGCCGAACAGCAGCGCACCGACGCTGCCGCAGGCCATCAGCCCGAGCGTGCCAAACGGGCTGCGGTCGGCGGCGATCAGCGTCGGCATCGGCGCCAGCGCGTTGGCCAGTGCCAGTGCAGTCCAGATCGCCGCCGCACCGGCCAGCACGAAGATCAGCCAGCGCAGCGCCGGCAGGCGCCGGACCATCCAGGCCGCTAGCGGCAGGGCAACGAGAAAGCCCAGGGCAGCGAGCATGGCGAAGGTCGGGGCGAAGCCGAGCAGATCGAGGCAGGTGGTGCCAACGCGCACATCCAGCGGCATCGGCACGCCGAGCGCCTGCAAGGCAGCGAGGTTGGTCTGGGTCTGAAAGATCGAGGCGAGCAGCGAGGCCAGCAACACGGCGAGGAGGAAAGCGAGCAACAGGCGTGGCTTGCTGGACATGGGTGGCAGTTTCCCGGAACGACAGTCCACGAATTATGGCGTACCACGCCTGCCGTCATGCTTCGGGTGTTTTACAGGGTTTTACCTCTCACCGCGTTGCTCACGCCGTACCCCGCCTATAAAAAGCAGAAGCCCCGCACAAGGCGGGGCTCCGGGTCACTCACCAGGCTCAGTTGACCTTGGCGTTCAGCTCACCCTTGGCGTAGCGCTGGTACATGCCTTCCAGGGAGATCGGCTTGATCTTGGAGGCATTGCCGGCGGTGCCGAAAGCTTCGTAGCGGGCGATGCAGATGTCACGCATGGCGACGATGGTCTTGGCGAAGAACTTGCGCGGGTCGAACTCGCTCGGGTGCTCGGCCATCATGCGGCGGATGGCACCGGTGGAGGCCAGACGCAGGTCGGTGTCGATGTTGACCTTGCGCACGCCGTGCTTGATGCCTTCGACGATTTCCTCGACCGGCACACCGTAGGTTTCCTTGATGTCGCCGCCGAATTCGTTGATCACCTTCAGCCATTCCTGCGGAACGGAGGAGGAACCGTGCATCACCAGGTGGGTGTTGGGGATGCGCTTGTGGATTTCCTTGATGCGCTCGATGGAGAGCACGTCGCCGGTTGGCGGCTTGGTGAACTTGTAGGCGCCGTGGCTGGTGCCGATGGCGATGGCCAGGGCATCGACCTGAGTGGCCTTGACGAAGGCAGCGGCTTCTTCCGGGTCGGTCAGCAGTTGGCTGTGATCCAGCACGCCCTCGGCGCCGACGCCGTCTTCTTCACCGGCCATGCCGGTTTCCAGGCTGCCCAGGCAACCCAGCTCGCCTTCCACGGACACGCCACAGGCGTGAGCGAAGGCAACAGTCTGCCGGGTGACGGCGACGTTGTAGTCGTAGTCGGCCGGGGTCTTGCCGTCTTCTTTCAGCGAGCCGTCCATCATCACCGAGGAGAAACCCAGTTGGATGGAGCGCTGGCACACGTCAGGGCTGGTGCCGTGATCTTGGTGCATGCACACCGGGATATGCGGGAATTCTTCGATGGCAGCCAGGATCAAGTGGCGCAGGAACGGCGCACCAGCGTACTTGCGGGCACCAGCGGAGGCCTGGACGATGACCGGCGAATCGGTCTTGTCGGCGGCTTCCATGATGGCGCGCATCTGCTCGAGGTTGTTGACGTTGAAGGCCGGCACGCCGTAGCCGAATTCGGCGGCGTGGTCGAGCATCTGGCGCATGCTGATAAGTGCCATGGTGTTTCTGTCTCCCGGTTTGGAGGTCGTTAATCGTGCAAGCCTGCCGCAGGGGCAGGCGTTGTTCAAGTTTCGTCGAGTCGGAGCCTGTGCCCGCGGCTCGTTTCGGCAGCGCCGAAGGTGCTACGGAGCCTTGCAGCCGCGGCCGATCAGGTCATCGGTCGCGGTCCAGTAGACCAGGCCTTCCTCACCCTTGGTATGGAAGGACAGGCGTCCGTCGCTGTACAGCGCGCCGGATGCTGCCGACTCCTGGGTCAGACGGTAGACGATGTCATCACCGCCCAGGCGTACATCCACCTGGTCGACGCTGCCATTGGCGAAGCGCCACAGCACTTCGGTCTGGCTGTCGCACACCCAGCGATTCCACTGATCCGGCACCTCCGGCTGGCTGCTGCAGGCCGCAAGCAGCAGGGCGGTGACAGCGAGCCCCGCGAGTCTGATACCGATCATTGTTTCTCCTCGTCAGCAACGCTGTTCCGGTGCCGCGCCAGTGGGCTCACCACTGTTTTGCTCGACACGCTGATCATCCTGAGTGGTCGGGGTTTCGATCTGCGCCGGGCTGAACACCTCGCAGGCCGCTTCACGACCACCGCCGGCACAACCTGCCAGCAACATACCAATGACGCTCAAGGCGGCTAACTTATCCATATCGTGACTCCTTGTTCGATGATCCGGTTTTCTACAGACCACCCGTTCACGTCAGGGTTTTATCCGCCGTGGTGCTGGGTGACTCCTTTCACCCTAGCTGGTGTTTATTGTGCGCGTTGCTCGAGCACTTCCACAGCCGGCAGTACCTTGCCCTCGACGAACTCGAGGAACGCGCCGCCACCGGTGGAAATGTAGGAAATCTTCTCTGCCACGCCGTACTTGTCGATCGCCGCCAGGGTGTCGCCACCACCGGCGATGGAGAACGCCGGGCTCTCGGCAATGGCCAGGGCCAGGGCCTTGGTGCCGTTGCCGAACTGATCGAACTCGAACACGCCGACCGGGCCGTTCCACAGAATGGTCTGCGAGGCTTTGAGCATTTCAGCGAACATCGCCGCAGTCTGCGGGCCGATGTCGAGGATCATGTCGTCCTCAGCCACGTCGGCGACTGCCTTGATGGTGGCTTCGGCGTCTTCGGCGAAGGCCTTGGCCACGACCACGTCAACCGGCAGCGGTACGCTGACCTTGGCCGCGATGGCCTTGGCGGTGTCGACCAGATCGGCCTCGTACAGCGACTTGCCCACCGGCAGGCCGGCAGCAGCGAGGAAGGTGTTGGCAATGCCGCCACCGACGATCAGCGAGTCGCAGATATCGGCCAGGGAGTTGAGCACGTCCAGCTTGGTCGACACCTTGGAGCCGGCGACGATGGCCAGCATCGGCCGCGCCGGTTTGTCCAGGGCCTGGCCCAGCGCGTCCAGCTCGGCAGCCAGCAGCGGGCCGGCACAAGCGACCTTGGCGAACTTGGCCACACCGTGGGTCGAACCCTGGGCGCGGTGAGCGGTACCGAAGGCGTCCATGACAAACACGTCGCACAGGGCAGCGTACTGCTGGGCCAGCTCGTCGGTGCTCTTCTTCTCGCCCTTGTTGAAACGGACGTTCTCCAGCAGCACCAGCTCGCCGGCCTTGACCTCGACACCACCGAGGTAGTCCTTGACCAGCGGCACGTCGCGGCCGAGCGCCTTGCTCAGGTAGGCCGCGACCGGTGCCAGGCTGTCTTCCTCGCTGTAGACGCCCTCTTCCGGGCGGCCCAGGTGCGAGCAGACCAGCACGGCAGCGCCCTTCTCCAGCGCCAGCTTGATGGTCGGCAGGGACGCAAGGATACGCGCGTCGCTCTTGACCACACCGTCCTTCACCGGGACGTTGAGGTCTTCGCGGATCAACACGCGCTTACCATTGAGGTCGAGGTCGGTCATCTTCAGAACGGTCATAAATCAGTCCTTCACGGGGGCTGGTTGTACGGAGGAAGTAGATGCAGCGAGAAAATGTTCGGCAACATCGAGCATGCGGTTGGCAAACCCCCACTCGTTGTCGAACCAGGCCAGCAGGTTGACCAGACGCGGGCCGGACACGCGGGTCTGGCTGCCGTCGACGATGGCCGAGTGCGGGTCGTGGTTGAAGTCGCAGCTGGCGTGCGGCAGTTCGGTATAGGCCAGCAACCCCTTGAGTGGGCCACTTTCCGCCGCCTGACGCAGCACGCGGTTGATCTCTTCTGCAGAGGTATCGCGTGCGGTCTGCAGGGTGATATCCAGGCACGAGACGTTGACCGTCGGCACCCGAATGGCCTTGGCCTGGATACGCCCGGCCAGTTCCGGCAGCAAGCGCTCGATACCGCGCGCCAGGCCGGTGGATACCGGGATCACCGACTGGAAGGCCGAGCGCGTGCGGCGCAGGTCTTCGTGGTGGTAGGCATCGATCACCGGTTGGTCGTTCATCGCCGAGTGGATGGTGGTAATGGAGACATACTCCAGACCCACCACCTCATCGAGAAGTTTCAGCAGCGGCACCCCGCAGTTGGTGGTGCAGGAGGCGTTGGAGACCAGTCGCTCGGCACCGCTCAGGCACTGCTGATTGACGCCGTAGACCACCGTGGCGTCGATATCCGCCTCACTGGCCATCGGCTGCGACAGCAACACGCGCGGCGCACCGGCAGCGAGGAACCGCTCGGCATCGGCACGCGTGGTGTACTGCCCGGAGCATTCCAGCAGCAGGTCGATGTCCAGCGCCGCCCAGTCGATGGCCTCGGGCTCGCTCTGGCGCAGCACCTTCACGCAGTCGCCGTTGATGTGCAGACAGTCGCCATCGACCTTCACCTCGCCGGGAAAACGCCCGTGGGTGGAGTCGAAGCGGGTCAGGTATTCAATGCTGGCCTGATCGGCCAGGTCGTTCAATGCGACAATTTCCAGGCTCGCCGAATTGCCACGCTCGTGCAGCGCGCGCAGCACGCAACGACCGATGCGGCCATAGCCGTTGAGGGCGACACGATAGGGGCGTTGTCGTGACATAGGCGCTCGCAAGGCAAAAGGAACCCGGTAGGAGCGAGCTCTGCTCGCGAACCCTGCGCGAGGCAAACAGCTTCGCGAGCAGAGCTCGCTCCTACGGAAGGGTCAGGCGTCCAGCAGTTCTTCGGCGGTGGCGACGATGTTGTCGACGGTGAAGCCAAAGTGCTCGAACAGGGCCGGCGCCGGGGCCGACTCGCCGAAGCTGGTCATGCCGATGATGCGACCTTCAAGGCCCACATACTTGTACCAGTAGTCGGCGTGCGAGGCCTCGATGGCGATGCGCGCACCGACCTGCAGTGGCAGCACGTCCTGCTTGTAGGCGGCGTCCTGGGCGTCGAACACGCTGGTGGACGGCATCGACACCACGCGTACCTTGTGGCCGGCAGCGGTCAGTTTGTCGTAGGCAGCCACGGCCAGGCCGACTTCCGAACCGGTAGCGATCAGGATCAGCTCCGGCTCGCCAGCGCTGTCCTTGAGCACGTAGCCGCCACGGGCGACGTCAGCCAGCTGCTGGGCATCACGCGGCTGGTGCGGCAGGTTCTGACGGCTGAACACCAAGGCACTGGGGCCGTCGGCGCGCTCGATGGCGTATTTCCAGGCCACGGCGGACTCCACGGCATCGGCCGGGCGCCAGGTGTCGAGGTTCGGCGTGCCACGCAGGCTGGCCAATTGCTCGATCGGCTGGTGGGTCGGGCCGTCTTCGCCAAGGCCGATGGAGTCGTGGGTGAACACGTACAGCACACGCTTCTTCATCAGCGCGGACATACGCACGGCGTTGCGCGCGTACTCCATGAAGATCAGGAAGGTCGCACCGTACGGCACAAAGCCGCCGTGCAGGGCGATGCCGTTCATGATCGCGCTCATGCCGAACTCGCGCACGCCGTAGAACATGTAGTTGCCGGAGGCGTCTTCAGCGGAGACGCCTTTGCAGCCTTTCCACAGGGTCAGGTTGGAGCCGGCCAGGTCGGCCGAACCACCGAGGAACTCCGGCAGCAGCGGGCCGAAGGCATTCAGCGCGTTCTGGCTGGCCTTGCGGCTGGCGATGGTCTCGCCCTTCTCGGCGACGTCCTTGATGTAGGCAGCGGCTTTCTCGGCGAAGTCGGCCGGCAGCTCACCATCGATGCGGCGCTTGAACTCGGCAGCCAGCTCGGGATGGGCAGCGGCGTAGGCAGCGAACTTGTCGTTCCAGGCGGCTTCGGCGGCAGCACCGGCAGCCTTGGCGTCCCACTCGGCGTAGATTTCGGCCGGGACTTCGAACGGGCCATGGTTCCAGCCCAGGTTGGCGCGAGTCAGGGCGATTTCGTCGTTGCCCAGCGGCGCACCGTGGCACTCTTCCTTGCCCTGCTTGTTCGGCGAACCAAAACCGATGGTGGTTTTGCAGCAGATCAGGGTCGGTTGATCCGTGGTCTTGCGGGCGGTATCAATGGCGATCTTGATTTCTTCGGCGTCGTGGCCGTCGACGTTGCGAATCACCTGCCAGCCGTAGGCTTCGAAGCGCTTCGGCGTATCGTCGGTGAACCAGCCCTCGACTTCACCGTCGATGGAAATGCCGTTGTCGTCATAGAAAGCGACCAGTTTGCCCAAGCCCAAGGTGCCGGCCAGCGAGCAGACTTCATGGCTGATGCCTTCCATCATGCAGCCGTCGCCGAGGAACACGTAGGTGTTGTGGTCGACGATATCGTGCCCTTCACGGTTGAACTGCGCGCCCAGCACCTTCTCGGCGATAGCGAAACCGACGGCGTTGGCGATGCCCTGGCCGAGCGGGCCGGTGGTGGTCTCGACGCCCGGGGTGTAGCCGTATTCCGGGTGGCCCGGCGTCCTGCTGTGCAGTTGACGGAAGTTCTTCAGGTCGTCGATCGACAGGTCGTAGCCGGTCAGGTGCAGCAGCGAGTAGATCAGCATCGAACCATGGCCGTTGGACAGCACGAAGCGGTCACGATCGGCGAAGTTCGGGTTGCTCGGATTGTGCTTGAGGTAGTCGCGCCACAGCACTTCGGCGATGTCCGCCATACCCATGGGGGCACCGGGGTGGCCGCTGTTGGCTTTCTGCACGGCATCCATGCTGAGGGCACGAATGGCATTGGCTCGCTCACGACGGCTGGGCATCGCTGAATCTCCTACGGGGGCTGCTTCTGAATGAAGGGGGCGAAAAAAGACGCCTATTTTCGCCCAGCCGGCCCCCGCGGGGCAATGACAGATGGTCGTAGAGACCAAATCAACCTGTCTGCTCGCTCAGCACACTCACCGCCGGACTACCTGGCCCACCCAGGCAGGGCGCCTGGAATAGCTCGCCATGCCAGACGCCAGCGAGCGTGCGACTGAACACCAGCGACCACACCGCCGCCAGTTGAATCGCCAGTGCCACGCCGACCAGGGTGAAGAAGGTCAGCCCGGTCAGTACCTGCAGCTCGAAAGTGGCCAGGGCAAACACCCCCAGCGGGAAGGTGAAGCCCCACCAGCCGAGGTTGAACGGCATGTTGTCGCGAATGTAGTGACGAGTGAACAGCGTCGCGATCACCAGCCACCACAATCCTGCGCCCCACAGCGCCAGGCCGCCGATCAAACCGAGATCACGCGCCAGTTCGGCAGCGCTGGCCAGGGGCGTGCCAGCGAACGCCAGCGGCGCCGCCTGGCCCATGCTCAGCAGCCCCAGGCAGCCGGTCGCCAGCGGCCCCAATGGCAGCCAGCTGGTGGCGGCGAAATCGGTATCCGGCAACTTGTGCAGGGCCAGGCGCAGCAGCACCAGGGTGATCAGCGAGAACGCCAGCGACAGCGACAATCCCCAGAGGATGAAGCCGGCGACCAGCAGTTGCTGCGCGACCACAGCGTCCAGGTGCGGAGCCAACGCTCCCGCCGTGCTGGCAGCGACCTCGGGTGCGACGATAGGTAGCAGCCAGACCGCCGTGAGCTTCTCCAGTGCGTGATGCTGGCGGGTGAACATCAGATAGGGCACCAGCAGGGCGCCGAGCAGCGCCAGCACCGCATCCAGCCACCACAAGGCATGCGCCAGCGCATAGACGCCCTCTCCCCAGCGCGGCACGCCGAACAGCAACAGACCCTTGATCAGCACCGCCAGCCCCATCGGGATCGCGCCGAGAAACATCGACTGCACCGGGTGCAGCAGCATCGGCCATACGGTGTCGCGAAACAGTGCCAGGCGCAGCAGAAACAGCGCCATGAACAGGACGAACAGGCTGACAGCGAAGAACCACAGGCCTTCGGCCAGCAACGCCAGACCAGGCAGCGGCCAGGGTAGATGGGCGATCACCAGCGCCAGCACACCAGTGCCCATGGTCATGGCGAACCAGTTGGGCGTGAAGTGACGGATGAAGGCGAGAGGCTCGGGCAAACGACTGAAAGGGCGCGGCATGAATCGGGTTGTCCCGTGACATGAGTGATAGCTCAAGGTTAAGAAGAGGCTTGCCATATTAAAAATACATATTCAGCATCCTATCCATGCCTTTCACTTATGCATGAATCATGAACCTCCATCACCTGAAGGTCTTCCTTGCCGTGGCAGAGGCCGGCAGCATCAGCGCTGGCGCCGAGCGCCTGCACATCAGCCAGCCGGCGGTGACGCGGGAAATTCGCGACCTCGAAGCCAGCCTCGACCTGCGCCTGTTCGACCGCCTGCCGCGCGGTGTACAACTGACCGAGGGCGGCCTGCGCCTGCTCGACTACGCCCAGCGCATCTTCAGCCTGGAGCGCGCCGCCGAACGCGACCTGCGTGACTTTGCCCAACTGGAACAAGGCGAACTGCACCTAGGCGCCAGCGCCACCCTAGGCTCCTACCTGTTGCCACCCCTGCTCACCCGCTTCCGCGCCCTTCATCCGCAGATATTCGTCAGCCTCGACGTGAGCAACACCGATGTCGTCACCCGACAGCTGGACGAAGGCCGCATCAGCCTGGGCTTCGTCGAAGGCCCGTTCGTCCGCACCGACTACGCCCATCGCCTGCTGGCACGCGACGCCCTGCTACCGGTGGTTGCGCCGCACCATCCGCTGGCCGCCAGCCAGACGCTCGCCGCGGAGAAACTGCAGGATTACCCGCTGTACATGCGCGAGCCGGGCTCCGGCGCGCGCGTCAGCGTCGAGCAGGCCTACCGCGTGCACGGCCTCGAACCCCGTGCCGGCATGGCCATCGGCAGCACCGAGGCGCTCAAGCGTCTGCTCGCTGACGGCCAGGGCATTGCCTGGCTGTCGCAGCGAGTGGTGGAGCGCGAACTGGCCAGCGGCGAACTGCGCCATCTGCCGGTACAGGACCTGCAGATCGAGCGCGAGCTGCATGTGCTGTGGCGCATGGGCGCCAGTCTGAGCCCGGCACCCGCGGCTTTCCTGGCGTTGACTCAAACGTCGGAATAACAGCAACACCAATATCAAAACTTTTTGATATTGGTGTTGCTGTATGAAAAATGACCGACTAGACTGCGCCACCATGACCCTGCGCGCCCCCCAGTTGGAATTCGACCCCTGCGACGAGCTCGCCGCCCTGTGCAAGGCCGGCGGCGATCCGCTGCGCCTGAACGTACTGCGCGTCCTGAGCAACGATTCCTTCGGTGTGCTGGAGCTGGCGCAGATCTTCGCCATCGGCCAATCGGGCATGAGCCATCACCTCAAGGTATTGGCCCAGGCCGGGCTGGTGGCCACGCGCCGCGAAGGAAACGCGATCTTCTACCGCCGCGCACTGCCCAATGGCCGCCTGCATGCCGCCCTGCTGGACGATATCGACGAGCTGCCGCTGCCCGGCGATGTACAGGCACGCATCGCCACCGTGCACCAGCAGCGCGCCACCGTCAGCCGCGATTTCTTCGCACGCATGGCCAGCAACTTCCAGGCCCAGCAGGACCTGATCGCCGGCCTGCCGCAGTACCGCGACAGCCTGCTGGCGCTGCTCGATGCCCTGCACTTCGCCCCCAGCGCCAGCGCGCTGGAAATCGGCCCGGGCGATGGCGCCTTCCTGCCCGAACTGGCGCGGCGCTTCGCCCAGGTCACGGCACTGGACAACAGCCCGGCTATGCTCGAATTGGCCAGCCAACGCTGCGCCGCAGAAGGCCTGGATAACGTCGAGCTGAAACTGGCCGATGCGCTGCAGGACGCGCCAGTCACGGCCGATTGCGTGGTACTGAACATGGTGCTGCACCACTTCGCCACGCCAGCCGAAGCCTTTCGCAAGCTGGCTGGACTGGTCGCACCAGGTGGCAGCCTGCTACTCAGCGAACTGTGCAGCCACGACCAGAGCTGGGCGCGCGAAGCGTGCGGCGACCTCTGGCTGGGCTTCGAACAAGACGACCTGGCGCGCTGGGCGACGGCCGCCGGCCTGACGCCTGGCGAAAGCCTCTACATTGGCTTGAAAAACGGCTTTCAGATTCAATTACGGCACTTTGCCAAACCCGATGCGCACAGCGCCTTCAGCCTCCGGCAAGAAAGGAACCGATAGATGAGCGAATATTCCCTGTTTACCTCCGAGTCCGTGTCCGAAGGGCATCCGGACAAGATCGCCGACCAGATTTCCGATGCGGTGCTCGACGCCATCATCACCCAGGACAAACACGCCCGCGTGGCCGTGGAAACCCTGGTCAAGACCGGTGTGGCCATCGTTGCCGGCGAAGTCACCACCAGCGCCTGGGTCGACCTGGAGCAGATTGTCCGCGACGTGATCTGCGACATCGGCTACACCAGTTCCGACGTCGGTTTCGACGGCGCCACCTGCGGCGTGCTCAACATCATTGGCAAGCAGTCCCCGGACATCAACCAGGGCGTCGACCGCGCCAAGCCGGAAGATCAGGGCGCCGGCGACCAGGGCCTGATGTTCGGCTACGCCAGCAACGAAACCGACGTGCTGATGCCGGCGCCGATCTGCTTCTCGCATCGCCTGGTCGAGCGTCAGGCCGAAGCGCGCAAGTCCGGCCTGCTGCCGTGGCTGCGCCCGGATGCCAAATCCCAGGTCACCTGCCGCTACGAAAACGGCAAGGTCGCAGCCATCGATGCGGTGGTACTGTCCACCCAGCACAACCCGGAAGTGAAATACGACGACCTGCGCGACGGCGTGATGGAGCTGATCGTCAAGCACGTGCTGCCGGCCGAGCTGCTGCACAAGGACACCCAGTTCCACATCAACCCGACCGGCCAGTTCATCATCGGTGGCCCGGTGGGCGACTGCGGCCTGACCGGGCGCAAGATCATCGTCGACAGCTACGGCGGCATGGCCCGTCACGGCGGCGGTGCCTTCTCCGGCAAGGACCCGTCCAAGGTTGACCGCTCCGCCGCCTACGCCGGCCGCTACGTGGCCAAGAACATCGTCGCCGCCGGCCTGGCCGAGCGTTGCGAGATCCAGGTGTCCTACGCCATCGGCGTGGCCGAGCCGACCTCCATCTCGATCAACACCTTCGGCACCCACAAGATCGCTGAAGAGAAGATCATCAAACTGGTGCGTGACGTGTTCGACCTGCGCCCGTACGCCATCACCAAGATGCTCGACCTGCTGCACCCGATGTACCAGGACACTGCAGCCTACGGCCACTTCGGCCGCACGCCGCAGTCCCGAACCGTTGGCGACGACAGCTTCACCACCTTCACCTGGGAGCGCACCGACAAGGCTGCCGACCTGCGCACCGCCGCCGGCCTGTAAGCCCGCAGCGCTACGCGAAAACAAAAAACCGATGCCAGCAACGGCATCGGTTTTTTCATGCCTGCAGATCGCAGCGGCTTACCAGCTCACCTCGATACTGCTGGCCTGCGTGGTGCCCTGCACATTGCTCATGCGCAAGGGCAAGCCGGCGAACTTGCCTGAGGCGATAATCCACTGCTGCCAGGTAGTTTTCGGCACCATGGCGCCCTCGGTCGAGAACTCCATCTTGCAGGTATCGAAGGCGCCGAACTCCGTCTCGATGCGTTCACGCCCTCGGTACGTCACTGTGTTGGTCAGCTTCATGGCAAAGGGCTCCGCCCCTGGCTGCACGGTGATCGCGTCGAAGCTGACCGAATGGGTCTGGTCCTGGGGCAAATCCGCAGGCACGGAAAAGCTCGGCTGGTTATAGCTTTCATTGATGGCCGGCTGGGTCATCACACTTCCATACCAATGGACGACGCCATCGACGACGTTGCCGTAGGCGTCCGCCACCGTTCCCACGCTGTTCTCGGTATGAGTGCGATAAGCACTCTGCCCACGATAGTCGACCAGCTCTGCAACCGTATTGACGTCGCGCTGGCCGTCGGTGGTGATCGTCCAGGTATTGCCGACCGTACGCAGAGCGGGCACATCGAGACAGGCCGCACTGCCGCCATTGGATGCTGCCACTGCTGGGGATGCCTCGGCAGGTGCGGCAACCGCTTCCTCGCTGACAGCGTCGGCCTTGGCGACTTGCTTGTCAGCGCTTTCACCACAACCGACCAGCATGGCCATGGCCAGCAGCGGAGTGATTCGCTTGGTAAAACGCATGTCCTGCATATGAACGTCCCTCTGAATGAACGAGTTCCTTACCAACCCTGAGCGGGCCGCCGTCGAACAGGGTAGTAGACATGGCCCGCACCTTACCGTGCCCTGATCATGTTTGCGCATCTACACCAGCCTGGTGAGCGGCCCACACTGGTCTAAACTGCCCAGTATCTCGACTTGGTACTGTAATCACAGGCCCAGGCCACTCGACCAATCGGAGCAAGGATGCTCAACATGAAGCGCTGGATCGCTCTGCTGCTTTTCCCCCTCACCGCCCAGGCCAGCCCCTGCCCCGACTGGCCCTCCAGTCGCGCCAATTCCGAGCTCACCGCGCTCAGCCAGCAGATAGCCGAGTGGGACGACGCCTACCATAATCACGGCCGCTCGCTAGTGGCCGATGAAATCTATGACCAGGCACGCGAGCGCCTGCAATCCTGGCATCAGTGCTTCCCGACTGCCCATACGGCACTGGCAGACCCACTGGCTGGCAGCAGCGGAACGATCGCCCATCCGGTGCCGCAGACGGGACTGCGTAAACTGAACGACGCGGCAGTGGCCGAATGGATCAACAGCCGCGACGACCTGTGGATTCAGCCCAAGGTCGACGGCGTTGCGATCACCCTGGTCTATCGCAACGGCTCATTACAACAGGCCATCAGCCGCGGCGATGGACGCCATGGGCAAGACTGGACGGCCCGTGCCAGGCAGCTACCGGCCATTCCCACGCACCTGAAACAGCCACTCGATGCCGTGCTGCAAGGCGAGCTTTACTGGCGCCTGGACAACCACGTGCAGGGCCGCGACGGTGGCGCCGGGGCCCGCGGCAAGGTGGCAGGCCTGATGGCGCGACAAACGCTCGCCCCGCAACAGCTCGATGCCATCGGCCTGTTCGTCTGGGATTGGCCGGATGGCCCGGCGAACATGCCAGAGCGTCTGCATACCCTGCAGAAACTGGGTTTCGCCGACAGCCTGCACTACACCCAGCCCTTGCGGAACGCCAAGGAAGCCCACAACTGGCGTCAGCGCTGGTTCGATCAGCCGCAACCGTTTGCCAGCGATGGTGTGGTCCTGCGCCAGGGCACGCGGCCACCCGGCGCGCGTTGGCAGGCAGAAGCGCCGCACTGGGCGATTGCCTGGAAATACCCGGCCGGCCAGGCGCTGGCCGTGGTGCAAGCGGTGGATTTCAGTATCGGTCGCACTGGACGCATCACGCCGATCCTGCGTTTGCAGCCGGTCGACCTCGACGAGCGGCGCATCAGCCGGGTCGCGCTCGGCTCGCTGCAAGCCTGGGAAGAACTGGACATTCGCCCCGGCGATCAGGTGGCGATACGCCTGGCTGGCCTGACCATTCCGCGCCTCGACCAGGTGATCTGGCGTAGCCAGGAGCGCGCAGCGGTGCACGCACCTGACCCTCATCGATACCACGCCATGAGTTGCTGGCGACTCAGCGAGGAGTGCCAGCAACAGTTCCAGGCACGCCTGAACTGGCTCGCCGGCAAACAGGGGCTGAACTTACCCGGCGTGGGACCAGGCACCTGGAGCAAGTTACTGGCGGGGCAGAAACTGCATGGCCTGCTCGATTGGCTGGAATTCGACAGCGAACACCTGCAGCAACTGCCAGGTATCGGCCAACGGCGAGCCTCGCAGTTGCAGCAGGCCTTCGCCCAGGCCCAGCGGCGCTCACTGCAACAATGGCTGCAGGCCCTCGGCGCACCACCTGGCATCCAACTAGGCGCGGAGGATGACTGGGCCACGCTACTGGGTCGCAGCCACGCCGACTGGATGCAGCAGCCCGGCGTGAGCCAGAAGAGCGCTGAGCGTCTGTTGGCGTTCTTCAGCCACCCCGAGGTTCAGCGCCTGGGCACGCAATTGCAGGAGGCCGGCACCGTCGGTTTCCTGCCGCAGGAAAACTCTCCGCGCGGTTGACCCGGGTCAGCAGATGACTCACTCGGGTCGAACCTCACGCGGTAACCAGGGTCACTTCGAAGTAGACCTACACGAGGACAGACCATGATTCGTCAAACCGCTTTGCTCGGCCTGTTGCTGGCTGCCAATCTCAACGCCACGCCCATCCTCGCTGCAGAAGGCGACGGTGGCTGTGCGGCCAAGCGCCAGGTCATCGAGGAAAAGATCGAGGCCGCGCGCAAGAACGGCAACTCACAGCAACTGGATGGCCTGCAAAGGGCGCTAGGCAATGTGGAAATGAATTGCGACGACGCCACCCTGCACAGTGATCGCCTGGCCAGCGTCAAGGAAGCACGTGAGGAAGTGCAGGAGCGCGAGATGGATCTGCGCGAAGCCATGGGCAAGGGCGATCAGGAAAAGATCGCCAAGCGTCAGGCCAAACTGGCCGAGGCGCGCGCCGAACTGGAGCAGGCCGAGGCCGAAGCGCGCGCCGATCAGTAAGCGCGAAACGCCTTGTGGCAGGCCTCGCAACTGTCCTCGACGGCCTGCACTGCCGGCTCCAGTTCGGAGCGGCGTAGCGGCGGCGCGGTCGTCGCCTGAACCAGTGAGGCGGTGGCCTGCTCCAGCTCACGCGCCATCTTCTGGAATTGCTCCTGGCGCTGCCAGACCTCGGGATTGGCCTTGCTGCGCTCGTCGTCACGTACCTGCGGAAAGTGCTGCCAGGGCTCGTGCGACAGACGCTCGAGCTCGGCTGCGCCGCTGATGAATGCGGCTTCGTCGTAGGGAATACGATTGCGCAACATCCCACCGAGGTCTTCGCTGACCTTGAGCATCTCCTTGAACGCGGCTTGGCGCTTGCCCAACGGCGAGTCGGGGTCGACCCCACCACAAGCAGCCAGGGTCAGGCAGACGCAGGTGAGCAGCAGGAGTTTCTTCAAGGTCATCGACACGACTTCCAGGCGACAAGGGGCCGCCAGTATCGCGGCTAGCCCCGGTCGGGCCAAGCGACCTCTTGTCACAACGGATGCCTTTCCTACCCGGCAGTCAGCCAGTGTTCAGCTAGCGGACACCACGAACAACGCTGCGATCAGCCCCATCCCGGCGAACCACACCAGCGAGCGAACAGGGCCCCAGTCGGCCAGGTAGCAGATGAAATACAGCACACGGCTGACGATGAATGCCATGGCCAACTGGTCGAGCAGCGCTTGCTCGGCGCCACCGGCCTGGTGCGCAATGATCACTGCGGCGGCGAACGCCGGAGTCACCTCGAAGCCGTTGAGCTGGGCGTTGTTGGCGCGCTTGCGCCAGCCCTCAAGGGTACTCAGGAACGCGCGCGGGTCCTGATTGGCGCGCGGCCCGTAGCCGGGGCCAAGAAACTTGGCAGTGGCAGTGCCCAGGTAGGGCAGAAAGATGGCGATCAGTACGCACCAGTAGGCAAGGGTCATGGTGTGGCTTCACTCGAAAGGTCGGGAAACCAAGCCTGAGCGAGCGCCCCTTTACCGTCCATGGCCGCACCCGCCAATGATGCCGGCGCTTCGGCCAAGCCGGCAGCCATCCGCGCCAGCGGCGCTCAGTCCGTGAAGCGATCTCTGGCGTAGGTGATCGCGCTCTTGCCGTGCGGCTGCGGCTGACCGTCCTCGCCCAGATTGACGAACACCAGCTTGTCGATGGTCAGGATGCTCTTGCGGGTTACCTTGTTGCGCACTTCGCAGCGCAGGGTGATGGAGGTGCGGCCGAACTCGGTAGCAGTGATGCCCAGCTCGATGATGTCGCTCTGACGCGCCGAACTGACGAAGTTGATCTCGGAAATGAATTTGGTCACCACGCGCTGATTGTCGAGCTGGACGATGGCGTAGATCGCTGCTTCTTCATCGATCCATTTCAGCAGGCTGCCGCCGAACAGAGTGCCGTTGGGGTTGAGATCCTCGGGCTTGATCCACTTGCGAGTATGGAAATTCATGCAGTGTCCTCCGTGCCAGATTGGGCGCCCATGATGCGCCCGCAGCGCTGCGCTTGTCGTTGCATCGCTGGCTATGACAATCATAGCCAGGCAAATGCGACGGAAAGCCTTGGGCTGCGCCGCACACACGGCTATAATTTGCCGGTTTCACGCAACCGGCACCGCTCCGGTTGTGCCCGCCACCTGTCCGAGGGGCGCTGCAGCAGGGCAACCTGTCAGGCTCGGATGGGGCGTTAACCATACGCATCAACGGCGCCCATTCGCAGACAACGAATGGAGTGCTATTGCATGTCTTTCAATGATTTCAAAGTCGCCGACATTTCCCTGGCCGATTGGGGCCGCAAAGAGCTGATCATCGCCGAGTCCGAGATGCCGGCACTGATGGGCCTGCGCCGCAAGTACGCCGCCAGCCAACCGCTGAAAGGCGCGAAAATCCTCGGCTGCATCCACATGACCATCCAGACCGGCGTGCTGATCGAGACGCTCACCGCCCTGGGCGCCGAAGTGCGCTGGTCGTCGTGCAACATCTTCTCCACCCAGGATCAGGCCGCTGCCGCCATCGCCGCCGCCGGCATCCCGGTATTCGCCTGGAAGGGCGAGACCGAAGAAGAGTACGAGTGGTGCATCGAGCAGACCATCCTCAAGGATGGCAAGCCGTGGGACGCCAACATGGTGCTCGACGACGGCGGTGACCTGACCGAGATCCTGCACAAGAAATACCCGCAGATGCTCGAGCGCATCCACGGCGTCACCGAAGAGACCACCACCGGTGTGCACCGCCTGCTCGACATGCTCAAGGCCGGCACCCTGAAAGTCCCGGCGATCAACGTCAACGACGCGGTTACCAAGAGCAAGAACGACAACAAGTACGGCTGCCGCCACAGCCTCAACGACGCGATCAAGCGCGGCACCGACCACCTGCTGTCGGGCAAGCAGGCGCTGGTCATCGGCTACGGTGACGTGGGCAAGGGTTCGGCGCAGTCGCTGCGTCAGGAAGGCATGATCGTCAAGGTTTCCGAAATCGACCCGATCTGCGCCATGCAGGCCTGCATGGACGGCTTCGAGCTGGTTTCCCCGTACAAGAACGGTCTCAACGACGGCACCGAGGCCAGCGTCGACGCTGCGCTGCTGGGCAAGATCGACCTGATCGTTACCACCACCGGTAACGTCAACGTCTGCGACGCCGGCATGCTCAAGGCCCTGAAGAAGCGCGCCGTGGTGTGCAACATCGGCCACTTCGACAACGAGATCGACACCGCCTTCATGCGCAAGAACTGGGCGTGGGAAGAGGTCAAACCGCAGGTGCACAAGATTCACCGCACCGGCGCCGGCAGCTTCGATCCGACCAACGACGACTACCTGATCCTGCTGGCCGAAGGCCGTCTGGTGAACCTGGGCAACGCCACTGGCCATCCGAGCCGCATCATGGACGGCTCCTTCGCCAACCAGGTGCTGGCGCAGATCTTCCTGTTCGAGCAGAAGTTCGCTGATCTCTCTGCAGAGAAGAAGGCCGAGCGCCTGACCGTCGAAGTGCTGCCGAAGAAGCTCGACGAAGAAGTCGCCCTGGAAATGGTCAAGGGCTTCGGCGGCGTGGTCACTCAACTGACCAAGCAGCAGGCCGAGTACATTGGCGTGACCGTGGAAGGCCCGTTCAAGCCGGACGCTTACCGCTACTAATGCGTAGGGTGGGTAGGCCCCTGGCTTATCCACCGCCGACTTCCAGCAAGGTGGATGGGTAACGCCATCCACCCTAAGTCTCCAAGGCTAGAAACCCTATGAGCCAACAACGCCGCTACAGCTTCGAGTTCTTCCCTACCAAGACCGAAGCCGGGCATGAAAAACTGATGGATGTGGCGCGCCAACTGGCGACCTACAACCCCGATTTCTTCTCCTGCACCTATGGCGCCGGCGGTTCGACCCGCGACCGTACCGTCAATACCGTGCTGCAACTCGATGGCGAGATCAAGGTACCCACCGCACCGCACCTGTCCTGCGTGGGCGACAGCAAAGCAGAGCTGCGCGAGCTGCTGAACCTGTACAAGGATGCCGGCATCAAGCGCATCGTGGCCCTGCGCGGCGACCTGCCGTCGGGTATGGGCATGGCCAGCGGTGAGCTGCGCTACGCCAATGAACTGGTCGAGTTCATCCGCACTGAAACCGGTGATCACTTCCATATCGAAATTGCCGCCTACCCGGAGATGCATCCGCAGGCACGCAACCTCGAGGACGATATCGCCAACTTCGTGCGCAAGGCCAAGGCCGGCGCCGACAGTGCCATCACCCAATACTTCTTCAACGCCGACAGCTACTTCTACTTCGTCGAGCGCGTGCAGAAACTGGGCGTGGACATTCCAGTGGTGCCAGGCATCATGCCGATCACCAACTACAGCAAGCTGGCGCGCTTCTCCGACGCCTGCGGCGCTGAAATCCCACGCTGGGTTCGCAAGCAGTTGGAAGCCTACGGCGACGATGCCGACAGCATTCGCGTCTTCGGCGAACAGGTCATCACCGAGATGTGCGAACGCCTGCTGCAAGGCGGCGCGCCCGGCCTGCACTTCTACAGCATGAACCTGGCCGGGCCCAGCCTGTCCATTTGGAACAATCTCAAGCTGCCGCGCTAACAGGCCGCTTACTCACAGGCTGCCCACCCTGGGCAGCCTGTCCGCTTCACCCTCCCGCCTCGCCGCCGAAGGATCGCCCCCATGCTCAAACGCTCCACGATCAACGCCTCCGTCAGCCCCAAGGGCAGCCTGGAAACCCTCTCCCAGCGCGAAGTGCAGCAACTGCGCGAGACCGGCTCGGGCAGCGTCTACCGCCTGTTCCGCCAGTGCGCCCTGGCGATCCTCAATACCGGTTCGCACAGCGACAACGCCAAGACCATCCTCGAAGCCTACCCGGACTTCGAAGTGAAGATTCACCAGCAGGATCGCGGCATCCGCCTGGAGCTGATCAACGCGCCGGCCGACGCCTTCGTCGATGGCGAGATGATCGCCAGCACCCGCGAGATGCTGTTCAGCGCCCTGCGCGACATCGTCTTCACGCAAAGCGAGCTGGAGCACAAGCGCATCGACCTGGACAGCTCCGAAGGCATCACCGATTACGTCTTCCACCTGCTGCGCAACGCACAGACCCTGCGCAGCGGCGTCGAGCCGAAGATGGTGGTGTGCTGGGGCGGCCATTCGATCAGCACCGAGGAATACAAGTACACCAAGAAGGTCGGTCACGAGCTGGGCCTGCGCGGCCTGGACATCTGCACCGGCTGCGGCCCAGGCGTGATGAAGGGGCCGATGAAGGGCGCCACCATCAGCCACGCCAAACAGCGCAACCTCACCGGCCGCTACCTGGGCCTGACCGAACCGGGGATCATCGCCGCCGAAGCGCCAAACCCGATCGTCAACGAGCTGGTGATCCTGCCGGATATCGAAAAGCGCCTGGAGGCATTCGTTCGCGTCGGCCACGGCATCATCATCTTCCCGGGTGGCGCTGGTACTGCCGAAGAATTCCTCTACCTGCTGGGCATCCTCACCCACCCGGACAACCAGGACCTGCCCTTCCCGGTCATTCTTACCGGGCCGAAAAGCGCCGGGCCGTACCTGCAGCAGCTGCATGATTTCATCGGCGCCACCCTGGGCGAGGCGGCGCAGCAGCGCTACAGCATGATCGTCAACGACCCGGCCGAAGTAGCCCGCGAAATGGCCGCCGGCATCAAGGCCGTGCGTCAGTTCCGCCGCGAGCGCAACGACGCCTTCCACTTCAACTGGCTGCTGAAGATCGACGAGAGCTTCCAGCACCCGTTCGAGCCGACCCACGAAGCCATGGCCAGCCTCAACCTCACCCGTGAGCAGCCACTGCATCACCTCGCCGCCAACCTGCGTCGCGCGTTCTCCGGCATTGTCGCCGGCAACGTCAAGGAGAACGGCATCCGCCTGATCGAGGAGCACGGCCCCTACGAGATTCGCGGCGAAACCACCATCATGCGCCCGCTGGATCGCTTGCTGCAGGCCTTCGTCGAGCAACACCGCATGAAACTGCCGGGTGGCAGCGCTTATGAGCCCTGCTATCGGGTAGTCGACTGAGGCTGCGCAAGACGCACTTTCAAGGCACCTGCAAAATCGCTAACCTGGCGCGATGTCATTATTCCAGCGCCAGATTATCGCCACTCTTTTGCTATGCTGTTGCGCTTTCGCCGCCCGCGGCGAAACGCTGCGCCTGGTCACGGATGCCTGGGCGCCCTATGTCTACGAGGACAACGGCCAGGCCGCAGGCCTCGACTACGAAATAACCCGCGAGGTGCTGCAGCGCCTGGGGGTGACGCTGGACCTGCAATTCCTGCCCTGGAAGCGCTGCCTGTTGGCGCTGGAGCAAGGCCACGCCGATGGAATTCTCGACATATTCCACTTGCCTGAGCGCGAGGCAAGCATGCTGTTCGTCGAAGAACCACTGAGCGAGGTCGAACTCGTGCTGTTCTACGCACGTAACCGCCCCTACCCCTACGAAAGCCTGGAAGACCTGCGCGAGCTGGTCATCGGCATCTCGCCAGGCTACTGGTACAACGACGAAACCTTCCGCACCTCGACCCTGTTCAGACGTGAAGAAGCGCCGACTCATGAGGCCAACCTGGGCAAGCTGATCCGTCACCGCGTCGATCTGGTGGTCAACGATCGCCGCGCTGGGCTTTACCTTGGGGCACAGCTGGGCCTGCAAGGCCAGATCGACTACAACCGCAAAGCGGTCGGCCATGACCGCATGTACCTGGCGTTGCGCCACGACCCCAAGCTGGCGCGCCTGGCTGCGGGTTTCGATGCCGAACTGCGCCGTTTCAAACGCGAGCCCGCCTACGCACAGTTACAACTGCGTTACGCCAGCCCTGAACGCTTAAAGCCGTGAATCAACCGACAGGCTGGTAGCTGCGCAAGGCCTCAGCTCTGTTATACTCGGATCTTCCCGCCAGGCTTGCGCCCGGATGCTAGCCCTCAGAGACCAGCAGTACCGGACGGGATCACGCCCCCCACGTGTGATTCAAGCCAGGCTCTACACCCCCAGGGCCACGCCCTCACTTAGTACAGGATTGCTCATGTCCTTTGCCTCCCTCGGTCTCTCCGAGGCTCTAGTCCGTGCGGTCGAGTCCGCCGGCTACACCCAGCCCACTCCGGTGCAACAGCGGGCCATTCCCGCCGTGTTGCAAGGTCGCGATCTCATGGTGGCGGCCCAGACGGGTACAGGTAAGACGGGCGGTTTCGCCCTGCCGATCCTCGAGCGCCTGTTTCCGGGTGGTCATCCGGATCGCGAACAACGTCACGGCCCGAAACAGCCGCGCGTGCTGGTGCTGACACCCACTCGCGAACTGGCCGCCCAGGTGCATGACAGCTTCAAGGTCTATGCCCGCGATCTGAAATTCGTCAGCGCCTGCATTTTCGGCGGCGTTGGCATGAACCCGCAGGTCCAGGCCCTGGCCAAGGGCGTCGACGTGCTGGTGGCCTGCCCTGGTCGCCTGCTCGACCTGGCCAATCAGAAAGCCATCGACCTGTCGCACGTGGAAATTCTCGTCCTCGATGAAGCCGACCGCATGCTCGACATGGGCTTCATCCACGACGTCAAGAAGGTGCTGGCCAAACTGCCTGCACAGCGCCAGAACCTGCTGTTCTCGGCCACCTTCTCCAAGGACATCACCGACCTGGCCGGCAAGCTGCTGCACAACCCCGAGCGCATCGAGGTCACGCCGCCGAACACCACGGTCGAGCGCATCGAACAGCGTGTGTTCCGCCTGGCCGCCAGCCACAAGCGCGCGCTGCTCGCCCACTTGATCACCCAGGGTGCCTGGGAACAGGTGCTGGTGTTCACCCGCACCAAGCATGGCGCCAACCGCCTGGCCGAGTACCTCGACAAGCATGGTCTGCCGGCTGCCGCGATCCATGGCAACAAGAGCCAGAACGCGCGCACCAAGGCCCTGGCCGACTTCAAGGCCAACCAGGTACGCATCCTGGTGGCCACCGATATCGCCGCACGCGGCCTGGATATCGACCAACTGCCGCACGTGGTCAACTTCGAGCTGCCCAACGTCGAGGAAGACTACGTTCACCGTATCGGCCGTACTGGCCGTGCCGGCCGCAGTGGCGAGGCCATCTCGCTGGTCGCTCCGGACGAAGAGAAGCTGCTGAAAAGCATCGAGCGCATGACCAAGCAGAAGATCCCCGACGGCGATCTGATGGGCTTCGACGCCAGCGCCGTGGAAGCGGAGCGCCCGGAAGTACGTGAGCCACGCCAACCGCGTAATGCCGGGCAGAAAAAGCAGAAAGCCGAAGGCGGCGATAAGCCCAAGGGCGAGCGCAACAACGGTGGCCGCAGAGACAAGGGCAAGGATGGCGGCAGGGACCAGAAAGCCAAGCCGCAGCAGCAGGGCCAAGGTCAGAACCGTCGCGGCCAGCAGCCTCGCAACCAGAATCGTGGCGCAGCTCCGGCCGTTCCCGCACTGCCGCCGGATCGCGATCCAGAAGAGTTTCTCGACGACGAAATCGACAATTTCGGTAACCGTGCCGATTACGTCCCGGTGCAGAACAAGCCACAAGGTCGCGGCCGCCGCTCGGGCGGCGGTGCACCTGGTAATGGCGCTGCTCAGGGCCAAGGTCAGAGAGCCAACAGCAACAACAGGCAGCCCCGCAGCAACACTGGCGGTAACCCAGGCAATCCCGGCAAGAATCGCCGTCAAGGCGGCCAGGGTGGTCAAGGCCGCAACGGCGGGAGCCGTGGCCGACAGGCGGATGGTCGCATCACCTCGCTGGACCGCGACGAACTGCCACGCGCCGAAGCGGCCGTGCGCAACCCGCGCGAGAAGCAGCCGATCATCGTGCACAAGGGCTCGCGCCTGGATCGTTTCCCCAGCGCCGAGCAGCTAGACGAGTTGAGCAACAGCACTCGTCCACGCGGCGAGAAGCCGGCGCTGCTCACGCGTAATCGCGAAGAGTAAGCTGCCACGCAAACAAAAACGCCACCCCATGGGGTGGCGTTTTTGCTGGTGCGCTGGCTTGTCCGTTACGCTGGGTGCGTCGTGCGCACCGATGACTCGCCTCGCTCCTTTTCTTACTGACGCACACCTTCGACCGAGATGATCAGCTCCACGGTTTGCGAAGCCGGGCCGAGATCCATGGAGATGTCGAAGTCTTTCAGCGTCAGGGTGGTGGTGCCCTCGAAGCCGGCGCGGTAGCCACCCCACGGGTCCTTGCCCTCGCCGATGAACTTGGCAGCGATCACCACCGGCTTGGTCACGCCGTTCAGGGTCAGGTTGCCGGTCACGTCGGCAGTGCCTTCGCCAGTGGACTTGACCGAAGTCGATTCGAACGTGGCAGTAGCGTGCTTGCTCGCATTGAGGAAGTCGGCACTGCGAATGTGCTTGTCACGCTCGGCGTGGTTGGTATCGACGCTGGCAGTCTTCAGGGTCACGCTGACTTTGCTCGCCTCGGGATTGGCGGCGTCGAAGCTGAACTTGCCGTCGAAATCCTTGAAGGTGCCGTACAGCCAGCTGTAGCCCAGGTGGCTAATCTTGAAATTGACGAAGGCGTGCTGGCCTTGCTTGTCGATGGCGTAGTCTGCCGCCATGGCCTGGCCGCCGATCAGAGCGGAACCCAGAACCAGTGCAGCGAGGGCGTTCTTCAACATGGGTGTTCTCCTTGCGAGGTTGTCGATCTAGGTGGGCACGAGCCCGGTTATGAAGTGCGTCAGCGCCCGAACATCCGCAGCAGGGTGCTGTCGCGGTCGATGAAATGATGCTTGAGTGCGGCCAGACCATGCAGGCCAGCGAAAATCACCAGGCCCCAGGCCAGGTATTCGTGAATGACTCCGGCAATGTCTTCCTGTTGCGCGATACCGGTCAGGGTGGCCGGCACACTGAACAGACCGAACACCTCGATGCCACGGCCATCGGCAGTGGAAATCAGGTAGCCGGAAATCATCACGCCAAACAGGCCGAAATAGAGCACGCCATGACCCAGTTTGGAGGCCAGACGAGTGAGCTGACCGTGGCTGGCCAGAGCTACCGGCGCCGGGTTGAGCAGACGCCACAGCACGCGCAGCAGCATCACCGCGAACAGCAGGATACCGATACTCTTGTGCAGGTCCGGCGCACTCTGGCGCCACGGGTCGTAGTAACTGAGCCCCACCATCCAGAAGCCAAGGGCGAACAGACCGAACACGACCAACGCCACCAGCCAGTGCAGCACCACGCTGACCAGACCATAACGAGCAGAGGTATTGCGCCATTGCATGGGGAGCTTCCCTAATTCAGTGTCCGAGCAAGACTAACGACAAATATATCGATTTAAAGCGGAAAATTTCGCTATGAAACATCGAGAAATGCGATACCTCATTTCAGCCACCGCTGGCCGATCAGCTTAGTTGCACGCGCTCGTCGTAGAGTTCAGCAGCAGCGGCGCGGACGGCGCATTGCAGTAGACCGACGGTAGCGACCACGTCTCAGTGCTGGCTTCTGGTAGGCTGTGCCGCCGGACACTGGGAGATCGTTAATGAGCCTGAACCAACACTGGATGCAACGCGACCTCGACGTATTGTGGCACCCCTGCACCCAGATGAAGGATCACCAGCGCCTGCCGCTGGTGGCCATTCGCAAGGCCTCTGGCGTATGGCTCGAAGACTTCGACGGCAAACGCTACCTGGATGCCGTCAGCTCTTGGTGGGTCAATGTCTTCGGCCATGCCAACCCGCGTATCAACGCGCGCATCCGCGAGCAGTTGGAAAACCTCGAACACGTGATGCTCGCCGGCTTTACCCATCAACCGGTCATCGAGCTGTCCGAGCGCCTGGTGCAGATCACCCCGGTAGGCCTGAACAAGGTGTTCTACGCCGACAATGGATCCTCGGGCATCGAAGTGGCGCTGAAGATGAGCTTCCACTACTGGCTCAACAACGGCCGACCGGAGAAGAAGCGCTTCGTCACCCTGAGCAACAGCTATCACGGTGAAACCGTGGCGGCGATGTCGGTGGGCGACGTTTCGCTGTTCACCGACACCTACAAGCCGCTGCTGCTCGATACCCTCAAGGTGCCCAGCCCGGATTGCTACCTGCGCCCCGAGGGCGTGAGCTGGGAAGAACATTCGCGCGTCATGTTCGCCCACATGGAGCAAACACTGGCCGAGCATCACCACGAAGTCGCCGCGGTAATCGTCGAGCCGCTGATCCAGGGCGCCGGCGGCATGCGCATGTACCACCCGATCTACCTCAGGCTCTTGCGCGAGGCCTGCGACCGCTACGGCGTGCACCTGATCCACGACGAAATTGCCGTCGGTTTCGGCCGTACCGGCACGATGTTCGCCTGCGAGCAGGCCGGCATCACCCCGGACTTCCTGGTGCTGTCCAAGGCGCTGACCGGCGGCTACCTGCCGATGGCGGCGGTGCTGACTACCGATGAGGTCTATGGCGCCTTCTATGACGACTACGCCACCCTGCGCGCCTTCCTGCACTCGCACACCTACACCGGCAACCCGCTGGCCTGCGCCGCCGCCCTGGCAACGCTGGACATCTTCCGCGATGACGACGTGATCGAACGCAACAAGGCCCTGGCGGCGCGCATGGCCAGTGCCACCGCGCACCTGGCCGACCATCCGCATGTCGCCGAAGTGCGCCAGACCGGCATGGCTCTGGCCATCGAGATGGTGCAGGACAAGGCCAGCAAGGCAGCCTACCCCTGGCAGGAGCGGCGAGGCCTGCGCGTGTACCAGCACGCACTGGAGCGCGGCGCGCTGCTGCGCCCATTGGGCAGTGTGGTGTACTTCCTGCCGCCCTACGTGATCACGCCCGAAGAGATCGATTTCCTCGCCGAGGTGGCCAGTGAGGGCATCGATATCGCCACCCGAGAGTCCGTCAGCGTGGCGGTGGACAACCGTTACCCCGATCATCGCGATCCGGGCTGACTCAGGAGCGGTGCGCACAGCGCACCCTACAGCTAGAATTCGCGCCTCTGCTCAAGGTTGATACGTCATGCGCCTGTCCCGCTTCTTCATCGATGCCCCGCTCTCCCTCGGCCAACACGACCTGCCCGAAGCGCAGGCCCATTACATCGGCCGTGTGCTGCGCCATGCGGTGGGAGATGCCGTGCAGCTGTTCGACGGCAGCGGCCAGGAATACCTCGGTGAGCTGATCGAGGTGGGCAAGAAGAGTGTGCGTGTCGAGCTGCGCGAGTCTATCGCCGGGCTGAGCGAATCGACGCTGCGTATCCATCTGGGGCAGGGCCTGTCGCGCGGCGAGCGCATGGACTGGGCGATCCAGAAAGCCACCGAGCTGGGCGCCAGCGAAATCACCCCGATCGTCTCCGCGCGCTGCGAGGTACGCCTGAAAGACGAACGCGCCGACAAGCGCATGGCGCATTGGCGTCAGGTGGCGATCAGCGCCTGCGAGCAATGTGGCCGCTCGGTGTTGCCGGTGATCAACCCGCCGCTGGAGCTGGACGCCTGGCTGCAGCAGATCGAAGCCGACCTGAAGCTGGTACTGCACCCGGTCGCCGAGCCCTGGATCGGCCATGCCCCACCACGCTCCCTGGCTTTTTTGATCGGCCCGGAGGGTGGTTTGAGCGATGCTGAAGTCGATCAGGCAAAGAGTGCCGGCTTCCACGCAGCGCGCCTCGGCCCCCGAGTTTTGCGCACGGAAACGGCGCCAGTAGTGGCCCTGAGCGTCGCTCAGCAGTTGTGGGGCGACCTGTAAGCGCAAAATGTCGCCTTGACGTAACAAATTGTGACCTCAAGAGATTGCAAGACCGACAGTCTTTGTCATGCTCTGCGCGCCGCACGCGCGACCCGCTCACCAGCAACCCGCGCGCGGCCGAGGCCGGCGCCCCGCAGCGTCGTTCTCTTCCAATAACAAACAACGGGCCTCGGCCCCGCCCAAAAGGCGGCCGCATGCCCAGGAGCATTGCATGAACGAACTGGTCTCGACCCTAAACGGTCTGGTCTGGAGCCCGGCGCTGATCTATCTATGTCTCGGCGTTGGTCTCTACTTCTCCCTGCGCGGACGCTTCCTCCAGGTTCGCCACTTCAAAGAAATGATTCGCCTGATGTTCACCGGCAAGACCGATGAACATGGCATCACCTCCTTCCAAGCCCTGACCATGACCCTCGCCGGTCGCGTCGGTACCGGTAATATCGCCGGTGTGGCCACCGCGATCACCTTCGGTGGTCCGGGTGCCGTTTTCTGGATGTGGATGGTGGCCTTCCTCGGCGCCAGCTCGGCCTTCGTCGAGTCGACCCTCGGCCAGGTGTACAAGGAAAAGCTCAACGGTGAATACCGCGGTGGCCCTGCTTTCTACATCGAGCGCGGCCTGGGTCTGAAATGGTACGCCTGGCTGTTCGCCATCGTTACCGTATTCGCCTGCGGCCTGCTGCTGCCGGGCGTACAGGCCAACTCCATCGCCTCCAGTGCGCAAACCGCCTTCGGTATCGACCCGAACGTCACCGCGGCAGCCCTGGCAGTACTGATCGGCCTGATCATTTTCGGCGGCGTCAAGCGTATCGCCCACTTCACCCAAGTAGTCGTGCCGTTCATGGCGCTGGGCTACATCCTGGTGGCGTTGGTGATCATCCTGCTCAACATCAGCCAACTGCCGGACGTCATCGCACTGATCTTCAAGAGCGCCTTCGGCCTCGAAGCTGGTTTCGGCGCCATCGTCGGCATGGCCATTCAGTGGGGCGTGAAACGCGGCGTGTACTCCAACGAAGCAGGCCAAGGCACCGGCCCGCATGCCTCGTCGGCCGCAGCGGTCAGCCACCCGGCCAAACAGGGCCTGGTTCAGGGCTTCTCGGTTTACATCGACACCCTGTTCGTCTGCTCCGCAACCGCGTTCATGTTGCTGATCACCGGCCAGTACAACGTTCAGGCTCCCGATGGTAGCGCGCTGTTCACCGGTATCGCTGGCGTAGCCGCAGGCCCGGGTTACGTGCAGACCGCGATGGAGAACATGATGCCCGGCTTCGGTAACGCCTTCGTTGCCATCGCCCTGTTCTTCTTCGCCTTCACCACCATCCTGGCGTACTACTACATCGCCGAAACCAACATTGCCTACATCAACCGCAAGGTGAAGCGCCCCATCCTCACCCTGCTGCTGAAATTCGGCATCATCGCGGCCACCGTGTACGGCACCGTGCATACCGCTACTTTCGCCTGGGATCTGGGTGACCTCGGTGTGGGCCTGATGGCCTGGCTGAACATCATCGCCATCCTGCTCATGCACAAGGTCGCCTACAAGTGCCTGAAGGATTACGAGCAGCAGTTGGACGAGGGCAAAGACCCGGTCTTCCACCCCGAGAAGCTTGGCATCACCAATGCCGACTACTGGGATCAGGCTCCGTCTAAAGACGACAACCTGACTGCAGAGAAGTCCGCAGCGCAGCAACCACAGCGCTGATCACCTCAAGGCAGTAACGAAAAAGCCCCGGCCAGTGCCGGGGCTTTTTCATGGGCGATGCGATCGCGCTGGGTTATTTCAGATCAGGCCAGCATCGGCGAGCAGTTGCTCCAGTGCCGCCAGATCAGGAATACGCACCACGTCGTCACCGACGCGCGCAGCCCCAAGCTCCAGCGGAGCCAGTTCGACATCCGCCGCCGCCAGGTCGCTGCCGACCTTAAGCGAGCGCGGAATACCCTGCACCAGCAAGGCGATGAACTTGACCTTGGGACGACCGCCCAGGGCATTGATCACCGCAACGCGAGCGCCACTGGCAACCTGTGCCTGGCCACCGCTGGCGGCCTCGAAGGAGAGCAGCGGCAGGCGCAGGTCACGCCAGGCGATCTGGCCGAGAAACCAGTCGGGAGTACCGTCGGTCGTCTGCGGCGCGCGATAGGGAATCAGCTCCGCCACCGCCACGTTGGGCAGCAGCAAGGTGCGGTCGGCCAGCGGCACCAGCAAACCGGTGAGGCTGGCGGCGCTGTTCTGGGCGGCGACGGCTTGGCTCATTGAAACGTCCTCAACTGCAATGTTCGGCGAGGTGATTGACCAGGGCCACGGCCAACTCACGCGGGTCGGCACTGAAACTGCTGTAGCCGCCCTCGCGCAGGCTGTCGGGCATACTCGGGCTGGCGCAACTGTCGGCACGCTGGGTCCAGATCAAGCCACCCTGGCGTTTGACGTAAGCGGCAGCGGCACTGCCATCACTGCCCATGCCGCTGAACGCAATCACACCGCACAGGCCGCCGAATTGCTGCGCCAGATTGAGCATCATCTGATCGATGGAAGGGCTGTAGGGCTCCGGCCAACCGCGTTCGGTAATCTGCATCGCACCGTCTTCGGCAAAGCCCAGCTCGTTGCTGATCGGCACCACCACTACTTCACCGCACCGCACCGGATCGCCATGACGTGCCGAGTTGACGTGCCACTGGCTGTGTCGACCCACTGCCTGCGGCAAGGCCGCCTCGAAACTGGCGTCGATGTGCTGGGCATAGATGAAACCGATGGGCAGGCCACCCGGCAAGGCATCGAGAAATGCCTTGACCGCTGCCGGGCCACCCAACGAGGCAGCCAGCAGCCAGACCTGGCGTGCCGGCTCGCCAGCTTTAAGCGGCGTATTGGCCAGCGCTTGCGGCAGTTCCAGACGCGCCGGACGCTGCGCTTCATCGAGCAGTGCCTGCAGGCTGGGCCCGACCGCCTGAGTCGGATCACCGACCAGGCGCTTGAGCTTGCCGAACAGGCTGCGCTCCCAGCGTGGGTAGTTCTCCGAGTGACGCTCGGGCGCATGCCCCTCGCCGAACAGCACGGGGGCACTGGCACGCTCGAGCAGGCTGTCGACCAGCGGCGAATCTTCCGACTGAGCCAGGTCCACTAACCACAGGTCGGTTTCGCAGGCAGCCAGTTGCTCCTCGTCGAGCCGCGCCGGGTCGCTGTTGAGCACTACCTGATAACCGCCACCGGCCAATGCCTGCTGCAACACATGGCGCTGCAACGAGGTGTCGGCGATTACTGCAATGCGCGCGGAGGTTTTGTCTGTCATGTCCGTTTGACCCGATGGCTATCCACCAACTGAGCGATGGTCTCGAGCAGCAAGGACTCCTGATAGGGCTTGCCGAGGTATTGGTTGACGCCGATGGACATGGCCCGCTCGCGGTGCTTCTCGCCGGTACGCGAGGTGATCATGATGATCGGCAGGTCCTTCAGGCGCTCGTCGTGGCGCACCAGCGTGGCCACCTCGAAGCCATCCATGCGCGGCATTTCGATGTCCAGCAGCATGATGTCAGGCTTGTGTTCCTGGAGCTGAGCAATAGCGTCGACCCCGTCCTTGGCGGTGACCACGTTCATGCCATTACGCTCGAGTAAACGGCTGGTGACCTTGCGCACGGTGACCGAGTCGTCGACCACCATGACCAGCGTCGGACGGTCGATCTCCACCTCTTCGCTGGCCGAAGCCTGACGCGAAGCCAGGCGCGGCGTCAGCTGATTCTGCAGATGCGCATGCAGCACACGAATGGTCGCCAGCAGATCGAGAATCACCACCACGCGGCCGTCACCGAGGATGGTCGCACCGGAGATCCCGTGCACCCCGGCGAACTGCGGGCCGAGGCTCTTCACCACGATCTCGCGCGAACCGGCCAGGCTGTCTACCTGCACCGCCACGGCGTGCTCGCTGGAACGCACCAGAATCACCGGCAGCGGCAGGCTCTGACCCACCAGTTTGGGATGCTGGCCATTGTTCAGCAGATCGCCCAGGTACTTCAGCTCGTAGGCCTGCCCGGCGTATTCGAAGCGCGGCGCGTCAGGCGCGTAATAGGCCTCCAGCTCGAACGGCGACACCCGCACGATACCTTCGATGGTGTTCAGCGGGATGGCGTAGAGGTCTTCGCCGGAGTACACCATCAGTGCACGGTTGACCGACACGGTGAATGGCAGGCGAATGGTGAAGCGCGTACCCTGGCCCAGCGTCGAGTCGATGCTCATCGCACCGCCGAGCTGCTTGACCTCCGAGTGCACCACGTCCATGCCGACACCACGGCCGGAAATCTGCGTGACCTTCTCGGCAGTGGAGAAACCCGCCTCAAGAATGAACTGCAGGATTTCGTGATCGCTCAGGTCGCTGTCGGCGTCCATCAGCCCACGCTCGATGGCCTTGCGCCGCACGGCTTCCAGGCGAATACCACCGCCGTCATCGTCCAGGGTAAGAACGATATCGCCGCCCTCACGACCGAGATTGAGGCGGATGGTGCCGGTCTCCGACTTGCCAGCAGCGCGACGTACATCGCTCAGCTCGATGCCGTGATCGACGGCGTTACGTAGCATGTGTTCCAGCGGCGCGACGATGCGCTCGAGCACCGTGCGGTCCATTTCCCCTTCGGCGTTGCCGACGACGAACTCCACCTGCTTGCCCAGTTCGCCCGCAACCTGGCGCACGATGCGGCGCAGACGCGGCACCAGGCGGTCGAACGGCACCATGCGGGTGCGCATCAGACCTTCCTGCAGCTCGGTATTGACCCGCGCCTGTTGCAGCAGCAGGGTCTCGGCGTCGCGGTTCTTCGCCGCCAGGGTTTCCTTCAGATCGAGCAAGTCGGAGGCCGATTCGAACAGCGCGCGCGAGAGCTGCTGCAGTTGCGAGTGGCGGTCCATCTCCAGCGGGTCGAAATCTTCATAACCGGCGCGCTCGGCCTCGGCCTGGTAGCGGCTGAGAATTTGCGCCTGGGTCTCGGTATCGAGACGGCGCAGCTGGTCACGTACGCGGTCGATGGTCGCTTCCATCTCGCTCAGAGTGAAACCGACATCGCTCACCTGCTGCTCGACACGTCCGCGGAAGATCGATGTCTCACCGGCCAGGTTGACCAGGCCTTCGAGCAGCTCGGCTGGCACCTTGACCAGCTCCTGTGGCGCACGGCGGGACGCTGCCTCCAGTGCGGCCTCCTGCGCACGCTGTACGAACGGCAGCACCTTCGGCGCCTGCAACTGGCTTGGCACGTCACTGGCAGCAACGATCGGGTTGAGCAGATTGCTCACAGGTGCTGCCGCTGGCTCGACCTCGGTATCGGCCGCCACCGGCTCATCACCGAGACTGGCGCTAAGACGCTGGCGCAGCACGTCGAGCTCATTCTGCAGCCCTTCGAAACCGGACTGCACGTCGAGCAACAGGCTCTCCGGCCAGGGAGCGCCCTGCAGCAGAGCCTCGCTGAGATGTTGTTCCAGGTCGTGGCTCAGATCGCCAAGGCGTTTCTGCCCAGCCAGACGCGCACCACCCTTGAGGGTGTGCAGCGTGCGCAGCATTTCGTCGATGGCGCTGACATCATCGCGCTGTTCTTCCCACCGCCCGATCGACACTTCCATCGCCTCGAGCAGGTCATCGCCTTCTTCGAGGAAGATATCGAGAATGTCGCTGTCAGCCTCTTCGGCCTCGTCGCTCTCGACCACAGCCCTGAGCTGTACGGCCGACGGCATGCTCAGTTGCTCGTCAGGGTTGGCACGAAAGCGTTTGATCGTCTCGATCAGGGCATGGCCCTGCGGCACTGCCCGCTTATCTCGCACGGCTTCGAGCATCTCGGCCAGGCGGTCGTGACAGGCCTGCAACAGGGTGAACAGCTCCTGGCTAGCCCGCAGACGACCACCGCCGAGACCTTCGTACAGGAATTCCAGCTCGTGGGCCAAATCACCGATTTCACGAATTTCAGCCATGCGCGCACCACCCTTGAGGGTGTGCAGGTCACGCTGCAGGGCTTCCAGCTCCAGGCTGTTGTCGACATCGCCCACCCAGCGCTGCAGAGCGGCGCCAGCACTGTCGATGATGTCGAAACCTTCCTCGAGGAAGATTTCCACCAGTTCAGGATCACGCTCTTCATGCCAGTTGGCCAGCGTCGTACCTTGCGGCTCGGGCTCGGCAACAGGCAGTTCGTCTTCGGGTATTACCAGCTCGACTTCGTCGATCAGCGGCAACACTGCCTCTGGCTCTGCCTGTGGCACTTCGTCGAGCACAATTTCGTCTTCGACCAACGCCAGAGGCGGCAGCTCAAGACTGTCCAGCTCCACCACCTCGATCGGCTCGACGGGTTCGTCGTCCAGCTCCGGCTCAACCTGGGCGACGGCCGCCGACAGGCTCTGCGGCGTACCACCCTGGCGGAACTGACGAATGGCCTGAATCAAGTCGTCACCAGAGACCAACGGCAGTCGGGCCTGCAACTGATCGAGCATCTGCGCCAGGCGATCATGGCTTTGCTGCAGCAGATTGCCCAGTGCCGGCGAATGACTGTAACGGCGGTCGACCAAGCCCTCGTAGAGCGACTCCAGTTCGTGGCCAAGATCACCAATCGGGCGAATCGCGGCCATGCGCGCACCGCCCTTGAGGGTGTGCAGGTCACGCTGCAGTGAGGACAGCGGCATGGTGTTGTCCGGCTCACTGAGCCAGCGCTCCAGCGCCTGACCAGCGCTGTCGAGAATATCCACGGCCTCTTCGAGGAAGATCTCGACCATTTCCTCATCAAGATCGGCGTCGACAGGGCTGAAGCCCAGCTCGGCCTCGGACTGCGACTCCAGATCAATGTCTACGGCGACTTCCGGCTCGGCGGGTGCCTCTTGCCATATCACCGGCTCAGCCTCGGCTTCCTGTTCCAGCTCGGCGGTGGCCTGGTCCAACTCGATGACCTCCAGCCCTTCGACGCCAGGCGTCAGCAAGGCCAAGGTATGCGGATCGATGGCTTCGCTCAGCAGATCACGTAGCGCCTGCACCCGCTCGGGTTGCGGGGTGACCTGCAAGGCCGCAGCGACCTGATCCATCATCCCGATCAGCGCTTCGTGGGCCTTCTCCGCCTCGTCGAAGAAGCGCTCGCTGACTGCCAGGCTGCCTTCTTCGACGGCGCCATAGAGATCCAGCAGGGCTTCGCAGAGCTCGTCGATCTGCGGCAGCTCGGCCATTTCGGCGCCACGGCCGAGGGTCGTCAGCTCCTCCAGCAGCGCGGACAGCTCCTGGCGCTCGGACGGATGCTCACGCCATTTGCGTAGCAGGTCCTCGGCGTCCAGCAAGATATCCATGCCTTCGGCGAGGAAGATGCTGATCATCTGCGGGTCGCGACTTTCGCCGCTCTGCGCCATACGCTCGTCTTCGGCGCTGGCGAGACGCTCCTGATGCAACGCCTGGACGCGAGCAAGAAGTGCCTCTGCGCCAGGAATGGGTGCCAGAGGCTGGGTCTCGAGATTGTCGAGACCGATACGGAACACGCCCTCGGCGCTGCTCAACAGCTCGGCAGCCGCCAGATCCACCTGGATCAGGTTGGTCTTGAACTCCTTGACCAGCTTTTCCAGCGGCGCCGCGATTTCTGCCACCGGCAGGATCCCGGCCATATAGGCGCTGCCCTTGAGGGTGTGCAGCGCACGCTGCAGGTCGTCGGTGACTGGCTGCGGCAGTTCCTGTGCGCAGTCGGCAAGAAAGCCCACCAGGGTATCCAGATGGGTTTCCGCCTCGTTGCGGAAAATTTCCAGCAACTGCGGGTCGAGGGGCTCACCATCGAGCGATTGGTCGTTGGCCGACTCGTCCAGCTCGACGACCTCGGTAGCGTCGTCAACGCCCACGGGCTCGGCTACCTGCTGGGTGGCCGGGGCGTTAGATTTTGGGGGCGTCAGCCCCTTGGCCAGGGCATGCGCGGTGGCCGCCAGCAGATCGACATCGTCGCGCTGACGCTGCGCCTTGGCGGCAAACTCGTCGACCAGCGCCGGCATCAGGGCCACGACATCGAGTACCACCTGCTGCACAGGCGCGTTCGGCTCGATGCTGCGGTCCAGCACGCGGTTGAGCAGGTTCTCGATGGACCAGCCCAGCTCACCGATGATCAGCGCGCGAACCATGCGCCCGCTGCCCTTGAGCGTGTGGAAGGCGCGACGAACTTCGATCAGCGCGTCCTTGTTGTCGGTATCGGCCTGCCACTGCGGCAGGTACTCACCGATGGTTTCCAGCACTTCGCCGACTTCTTCGATGAAGACTTCCAGCAGCTCTTCGTCCACCGGCTCTTCGTCGGCAGGCGGCGGCAGCAGGCTCGGCGGCACGTCGGCAGCAGGCGGGTTGATCGCCTGTACCGGAGCGGCCATGACATCGGCCATCGACAGCGGCTTCTCCGCTGCCGGTTCATCCGGCAGCTCCTGCACCTGCGGTGCGCTGGGCAGCTCGACTTCCGGTAGCTCCAGATCGGCCAGTTCCAGCTCATCCCACTGCGCCGGCTCGGCCAGTTGATCCAGGCTCAGCTCTTCGAGCTCAAGCTCCGGCTCAGCGTCAAGCAGCGGTGCGGCAACAGTCTCTTCGTCCTGCAGGGCGGGTAGCTCTTCAAGCTCGTCTAGCTCGAAGGTAAAGCTGTCGGCAGTCTCACGGGCGCCCGACTGCTCGGGCTCAGCGTCCAGCAGTTGCAGATCCGCAACCTCATCGCTGGACGGCTCGACTACATCGAAGGTCAGCGCCTCGCTCTCAGCCAGGGGCTCTTCGAGTTGTTCGTCTTCGGCGCCCAGCAGCTCGATTTCCTGCAGCGGGTCAGCCAGCGGTGCCAGGGTTTCTTCCTGCGGCTCGACACGGTCGAGGATCGACGGTTTTTCCTTGAGCGGGTAACCCAGGGTTTCCAGGCTTTCCTCGGCAACGTCGAGAATCAGATCGCCCTGCGTGCCATGGTCCTCGGACAGCCGTTCGAGGTAGTACTCGACGCTGGTGATGGCATCGGCCAGGGTGTCCAGGCTCTGCCAGTTGGGCACGGCCTTGCGCGCCAGCAGCTGTTCCTGAATGTAGCGATTGCAGGCATTGAGCAGGTCGGCAGCGCGCTGCAGCGGAATCATCGCCAGGCCGCCACGGACCTGGGTCAGCAGCTCGGGCACACGGGCCAGGTGCTCGTGGTTCCACTGCGAGGCGATGAACTCGATGATCGCGTCCTTGGCCTGTTCCAGGCCATTGCGCGCTTCCTTGATGACAAGCTGGTGGATCTGCGCCACGTCGGTGGTCGGCAGATGGCTCTGCTCGTTCGGGCCGTCATCGCTCGGGCCGACCATGCCGGCCAGCGTCGCCTCGACATAGAGCAGCGCGCCAGCGACGTCCATCAGCACCGCATCGTTGGGCTCGCGCTGACCGAGAGACAGGCCATGGATGACGTCGATCTGGTCGAGAATGACCTTGCGCGGCTGACCGAAGCCAAGCACCGCGAGGGTATCGGCGATCTGCTTGAGCGGTGCAAGCAGGGCGTCCAGCTCACCGGGCTGGCTACGATCGCTGCGCACGAACAGATCGAGGCTGTCCTTGACCCGCACCAGTTCCTCGCACAGCGCGGCGACCACCGAACGCATGGCGTCACGGTCTGGCCCGGCCAGGCGAGCACGTTCTTCGTCCACCACCTCATTGTCGGGCAGTGCTTCGTCGAGGCGGTACTGCTCCTTCAGCGCACGAATGCGCGGCGACTGTGCTGGCGCCTTGGCGACGTAGAACAGCAGGTTCTTGGTCAGTTCATCGGGCGCAGATTGGTTGATGCCATCGGCGCCCTGTTCGACCAGGCGCTTGAGCTCCTTGTCGACCTGGCGCAGCAGGGTACGCACCGACGTGCCGTTGACCACGCTACCGTTGGCCAGACCTTCGACCATGCCGGAAGCGATCTGCCACAGGCCGCCCAGTGGGGCGTCCTTGCACAGTGTTTCCAGGCGCGCGAAGACGCGCGCCATATAGCCCAGATTGGTCGCCAGCTCCTGATTGCGGATCACGCCGACCAGGGCCATTTGCAGCATCTGCCGCAGTTTGCGCAACAGCACGGGAAGCTCGGCGGTACGCAGGCGCGCCAGGCTGTCGGATGGCAGCGCCGGCAGGCGCGCGGACATGTCCGGGGAAAACAGGCTGGTTTCCGACAGCAGCTTCTCGCCACGGGCGGCACGCAGGTCGTTGAGCAGCGGCAGCACGACCATGGGCAGGTCGCGGCGAGCGGTCTGGATACGGTCGAGGTACACCGGCAGTTGCAGGATGGCCTGCATCAGCACTTCCAGGGCTTCGCCCTGATTGGCTACGCGACCTTCCATCAATGCCTTGGCCAACTGTTCCATTTCTTCGGCGAGCAACGCGGCGCCGTAGAATTCGACCATCTGCAAGGTGCCGTGAACCTGGTGCACGTAGGTCAGGCAGAAGCGCATGCGCGTAGGGTCCTGCGGGTTCTCGACGAACGCCTCCAGGGCTTGCCGCGCCTGCTTCAGGGTTTCCCCGATCTCGCCTTTGACCCACTCCAGGGCGACATAATCATGCCGATCACCCATAGCCACTCCACTCATAAACTTGGCCTTATCCCTTGCGGGTAAACGCCAGAACTCGCTCGTCGGCCACCGGCACCAGTTGCGGGTGCTGCCAACCGGCTACTTCGCCCACGCCCACGACCAGCAGGCCACCCGGCGCCAGGCTTTCGGCCAGGCGATTGAGGATGTCGCGGCGACGCCAGCGGCGGAAATAGATCAGCAAGTTCTGACAGAAAATCACATCCATGCCGGACATCGGCGCCTTGGCCAGTTCCAGCACATTGAGCTTGGCGCAGCACACACGCGCAGCCAGGCTCGGTACTACCTTGAAGCGTCCATCGGCCTGTGCGAGAAAGTAGCGCTCGCGCAGCTCGTCACTCACCTGCTCCAGGCGTCGCACCGAATAACACGCCTCGCGTGCCTTGCTCAGTGCGCCCTGACTGATATCCGTGCCGGTTACCGCGAAGTGCTCGGGCAACTCGCTGCCTTGAAGCGCATCCGCGGCCTGAATCGCCAGCGAGTAAGGCTCTTCACCACTGGAGCAACCCACGCTCCAGAACTCCCAGGGTTTGCCCAGGCCCGCCGCCAGACGCTCCTGCAGGTACTGCGAGAGCACCTCGAAGGACGGCGGGTGGCGGAAGAAGCGGGTTTCCTGCACGGTCAGACGATCCAGCAGGGTCGACCACTCCACCGCGCCACGCGGGCCATCGGTGACCTGACGGTAATAGCTGGCGTAATCCGTGACGCCCAGTTCGCGCATGCGCGCACTCAGGTTGGTCTGCAGAAAGGCGCGCCGCTGCTCGCTGATCACCACACCGGTACGCGCTTCGAGCAACGTCTGCCAGTCGTGAAAATCGGCTTGCGACATATCGGCCACCGGGCGCAATGCCCAAACGCCCGCTGACTGCATACCTTCGCCCTGAGTCATGGCTATGTAGCGAAGGCTGCCGCCAGCCTTCGCACTCCTTTATCAGGCGTCTGGCAGGGTGAAACCGGACACCGACTTGCGCATCTCACTGGCCATCTTGGCCAGGTTACCAATGCTCTTGGCGGTGGCGGTGGTACCCGAGGACGTCTGCGAGGTGATCTCCTGGATCACGTTCATGGTGTTGGAAATGTGGCCGGCCGAAGAGGCCTGCTGACGCGCGGCGTTGGAAATGTTCTGGATGAGGGCCGCGAGGGTCTTCGATACCTTCTCGATCTCTTCCAGTGCCACCCCGGCGTCCTGCGCCAGGCGGGCACCGCGCACCACTTCGGAAGTCGTCTGCTCCATGGAGATAACGGCTTCGTTGGTGTCGGTCTGAATGGTTTTTACCAGCGCCTCGATCTGCTTGGTCGCCGCCGAGGAACGTTCTGCGAGGCGCTGTACCTCGTCCGCTACCACGGCGAAGCCGCGGCCTGCATCACCGGCCATGGAGGCCTGGATCGCGGCGTTCAGTGCGAGGATGTTGGTCTGGTCGGCAATGTCGTTAATCAGGCTAACGATGTCACCAATCTCCTGGGACGACTCACCGAGGCGTTTGATCCGCTTCGAAGTGTCCTGGATCTGCTCACGGATGTTATCCATGCCGGTGATGGTGTTGTGTACGACTTCGTTACCCTTGTTGGCGATGGCTACGGAACGTTCCGCTACCGCGGAGGATTCCGAGGCGTTCGCCGATACCTGGTCAATCGACACGGCCATTTCGTTGATCGCCGCAGAGGCGCCGGCAATTTCCTGCGCCTGGTGCTCGGAAGCTTCCGCCAGGTGCATCGCCGTGGCCTGGGTTTCCTGGGCAGCACCGGCAACCTGAACGGCGGTCAGGTTGATCGTGGCTACCAGGTCGCGCAGCTGGTCGATGGAGTAGTTGATGGAGTCGGCGATGGCACCGGTGAAGTCTTCGGTTACCGTCGCGGCCACGGTCAAGTCACCGTCTGCGAGGTCGGCGATTTCGTCGAGCAGACGCAGAATCGCGGCCTGGTTACGCTCGTTCTTCTCGGCGGTCTCGGCCAGACGGCGGTTGGTTTCACGCACCATCACCAGACCGATGAGGATGATCGCACCCAGCGCCAGGCCACCCAGCACGTAGCCGAACAGGGTGTTGATGGCACGGCCCGAGGCCAGGTTCTCAAAGCCGACGGCGAGTTCGGAGGCCTTGTCCAGCAGGGTCTGCGACACGGTGAAGATCGAGTTCGCCGATTCACGTACCTGGAACAGTTCTGGCGAGGTTTCGAGAATCTCGTCCACCGAGCCGGATACGAATTCGAACAGCTCGGAAATCTCGGCCAGACGTTCGAGGGCTTCCTCGTCGGTCACCTGGCTGATTTCCATCGCCGCGTTGCCTTCGAGCATTGCAGCCAGTACACGGCCGAACAGGCTGGCGTCACGGCCGAACATGTCGGCGGCCTGTACCGAGTCTTCGTCACCGGCCAGTACCTTGTTCACCGAGCCGAGAATACGCTCGGCCAACAGCGACTGGCGCTGGGCTACAGAAACCTGGGCAGCCGGCGCACCGCTTTCCAGCAGGATGTCGACCACTTCCTCGTACTCGACCTGCAACTGCGGGATGGTTTCCGCCAGGGTGGCGGCTACCTGGTGCAGGGACAGTACGGTCTGCTCACTGGCCAGAATGGCGTCGGTATTCTGCCGCAGGCTATCCCAGTCCTGCTGCACCGCTGCCATCTGCGCCTGCACCGACGCGGGCGCCGACGGCAAGCCACTGCTGGCATCACCATCGGTCAGATACCCCCAGCGCAGCTGGAAGTCGTTACGCGCGTCGCGCAACAGGCCGAACGCTTCGGCTTTACCTGCCGCAGCTTCCGTGGCGTTCTTGGCGATACGCTGGGACAGTACGCGCAGCTCACCGGAGTGACTGATGTACTCGGTATCGTAGTTGGACTGGGTGTTGATGTAGGCGAAGTTCGCAAACAACAACACGATGGACACGATCAGCACGACGAACAGCGTCGCGATCAGCGTGCTACTGCGCGCCCCGACCAACAAATTACCTGCATTGAATTTTTTCATTTTCTGGCCCCCGCCTGGACCGACCGCACTACGGTTCCCATGTAACGCCAAAGGGCCGGAAGAACCGACCCAACCGAAAATCTACTGAAAGGACACATCGAGAAAGCCAGGATCGGCCGTCAGCGCATGAGGGCTGAACACCAACCAGGGCTGTTCTCGTTGAAAGACACCGTGGATAAACGGCGCAATGCTCGCCTCGAGAGGCGGCAGTTGTTCTGAAAATGCATCCACGGGGAAGTGCTGCATACCGAAAACTTCATCGACCGTCAGGCCAGCGAAGATTTCCTGATAGTCGACCACCAGAATTCGCCGCAACTTGCGCAGCGGCGACAACTCATTACCGAAGAACCCGCACAGGTCCATGATCGGCAGCAGGCGGCCACGCACGTTGGCCACCCCTTTGACCCAGCCTTTGACACCCGGCAGCAGGGTGTAGCGCGGCTCATGCAGTACCTCACCCACCTCCCCCATCGGCGCGACGAAGAATCGCTCACCCATGCGAAAGCCGATACCGCTCCAGGTCTGTACCGCCGCTTGCTGCGACGGCAGGCCGGCCGCCAGGGCTCGGCAACGCTGGTCGATCTCGAGGAGAATCTGGAAAGGAGTCTGCACGGACATGCCAGCCTTGGCCTTCTTTTTATTTAGTACGCGAGCAGCACGGCATCAGCCGGCCAGCACCGCATTGAGAGTCTTCAGCAAGGTATCTTCATCGATCGGCTTGGTCAGGTAGTCCTTCGCGCCCTGGCGCTTGCCCCAGACCTTGTCGGTCTCCTGATCCTTGGTGGTAACGATGACCACCGGGATGTGGCTGGTCTCGGCGTCCTTGGTCAACTGACGGGTCGCCTGAAAACCGTTGAGGCCGGGCATGACGATGTCCATCAGCACCGCATCGGGTTTTTCCTGGCGAGCCAGAGCTACGCCATCGGCGCCATTTTCCGCTTTGAGTACCTGATGCCCATGCTTTTCCAACATGGCGGTCAGCTTGTACATCTCGGTCGGTGAGTCATCAACAATCAGAATTCGAGCCATGGTGTTTCCCAATACAGAAGTGGCGTACGGCGGTCAGGCCGGAACGTCAGGAGGCTTGTTCCACTGGGGTGAAGTCAGGCACGTGGGCTTTGATAGCACCGAGCAGCTCTTCCTTGCTGAAAGGCTTGGTCAGGTACTGGTCGGAGCCGACGATACGCCCCTTGGCCTTGTCGAACAGGCCGTCCTTGGAGGACAGCATGATCACTGGCGTGGACTTGAAAGCACTGTTGTTCTTGATCAGGGCACAGGTCTGATACCCATCGAGACGCGGCATCATGATGTCAACAAAGATGATGCTGGGATGCGTGTCGGCAATCTTGGCCAGGGCATCGAAGCCATCGACCGCAGTGATGACATCACAACCCACTTTTTTCAGCAGAGTTTCAGCGGTGCGACGAATCGTTTTCGAATCGTCGATCACCATCACTTTCAAACCCTCGGTATGCTGTTCCATGTTTGCCCTACCATCGCCTCGGTGAGTCGTTATATTCGCGTTATCAGTATGCCTGAGGCCCAGTCTTCGATGGGTCTTGACCCAATCGTCGGGCCTTTTTAGCACACTCTCCAGATGCAATCTATAAGGCTTCCCGGGCAGCTCCGCCCTTGACCACGCGGCCCGGCCGGCGCCACCCTGAGAGCCGTCATTCGGCTCGGTCAGCCCGGCCTTCACCCTCATCTCACGGAGTTTATCCCCCCATGAGCCTTCGTCTCGGGATCGTCATGGATCCTATTGCCAGCATCTCCTTCAAGAAAGACAGCTCGCTGGCCATGTTGCTGGCCGCTCAAGCACGCGGCTGGTCGCTGTTCTACATGGAGCAGCAGGATCTCTATCAGGTTCGCGGTCAGGCTCGCGCCCGCCTGCGCTCTCTGGAAGTATTCAACGATCCGCAGCGCTGGTTCACCCTTGGTACGGAACAGGACACGCCGCTCGCCGAACTGGACGTGATCCTGATGCGCAAGGACCCGCCCTTCGATAACGAGTTCGTCTACTCCACCTACCTGCTCGAGCAGGCCGAGCGCGACGGCGTACTGGTGGTCAATCGGCCGCAGAGTCTGCGCGACTGCAATGAAAAGTTCTTCGCCACCCAGTTTCCTCAATACACACCTGCGACTCTGGTAAGCCGGCGCCCCGACATTGTGCGCCAGTTTGCCGATGAGCACCGTGACATCATTCTCAAACCCCTTGATGGCATGGGCGGATCGCAGATATTTCGCCACCGTGAGGGCGACCCGAATCTCTCGGTGATTCTGGAAACCCTGACCCTGCACGGCCACCAGCAGATCATGGCGCAGGCCTACCTGCCGGCGATCAAGGACGGCGACAAACGCATCCTGATGATAGACGGGGAACCGGTACCCTACTGCCTGGCACGTATTCCGGCTGCCGGAGAGACCCGCGGCAACCTGGCCGCAGGTGGCCGTGGCGAGGCACGCCCACTGACCGAACGTGATCGTGAGATCGCCGCCGCAGTCGGCCCGACCCTGCGCGAAAAAGGCCTGATCTTCGTTGGGCTCGACGTGATCGGTGACCATCTGACAGAAATCAATGTCACCAGCCCGACCTGTATCCGCGAGATCGATGCAGCATTCGACACCCGCATCGGCGAACAACTGATGGACTGCATTGCACGCAAGCGCGGGTTAAAAGCTTGACGCAGGTGGCAGCCTGGCGCCTGCAACTTGCAGGCGCCTACTGCTACCCGGCAGACTGCGCGACATTCGAAAGCAGACCCGATACGCGATGAACGCAGCAGCCTCCCCACCGACCACCTCCTCCGCCAACGCACGACCGGCGGACCGCCTGGGATTCACCCTGTTTCTCGCGGCTGCACTGCACGCGGCACTGATCCTCGGCGTCGGTTTTACCCTGGAGTCTCCGCCAGAAATCAGCAAGACGCTGGAAATCACGCTCTCCACTTTCAAGAGCGAAGAAAAGCCCAAAGAAGCGGATTTCCTGGCGCAGGACAACCAGCAAGGCAGCGGCACGCTGGAACATGCAGCTGCCCCCAAGACCACCGAACAAGCGCCCTTCCAGGACAGCGAGGTGCGCAAGGTCACACCGCCCGCCACCCCGCAACAGCCCGCCACCAAACAGGAAGCACCCAAGGCCGCGGTCGCTACACGTGCACCACAGCAGCAGAAAACTCCGGTCAAACGCGAAGAAACCAAGCCGGTGCCTCAAACCCAGCCTGCGCCAGTGTTCGACTCCGCTCAGTTGTCCGCCGAGATCGCCAGCCTGGAGGCGGAGCTTGCCCAGGAGGTTCAGCAGTACGCCAAACGCCCGAAGATCCACCGCCTCAATGCTGCCTCGACCATGCGTGACAAGGGCGCCTGGTACAAGGACGAATGGCGCAAGAAGGTCGAGCGCATCGGCAACCTGAATTATCCCGACGATGCTCGTCGCCAACGCATCTACGGTAGCCTGCGCCTGCTGGTGTCGATCAACCGTGACGGCTCGCTGTACGAGGTCCAGGTGCTGGAATCGTCCGGCCAGGCCATGCTCGACCAGGCCGCGCAGCGCATCGTGCGCCTGGCCGCGCCCTATGCGCCCTTCACCGGCGACCTGGCTGATATCGACCGCCTGGAGATCATCCGCACCTGGCGCTTCGAGCGCGGCGACCGCCTGTCGAGCAACTAGCCAGAGCCGCGACAAGCCTCAATACGGAGAACCGCGACGGAGGTTCTTCTGCTGATGCTTGTCGCTTGCAGCTTGCGGCTTCAAACTAGCCGACATGAAGAGTTCAGCCCCTACCTCGCTCAAGCACCACTTCCTGATCGCCATGCCGCACATGGACGATCCGAATTTCGCGCAGACCGTCACCTACCTGGTCGAACACAACGAGCAGGGCGCGATGGGCCTGGTGATCAACAAGCCCAATGGCCTCAACCTGGCCGATGTGCTGGAGCAATTACGCCCCGATGAGGAGCCCGCGGCGCTGTGCCACAGCCTGCCGATCTTCGCCGGCGGCCCGGTACAGACTGACCGCGGCTTCGTCCTGCATTCAGCTGGCCCGCAGTTCCAGGCGACCCTGGAGCTGGGCGAACTGGGGCTTTCGACCTCGCAGGATGTGCTGTTCGCCATCGCCGACGGCAGCGGCCCGGATCGCTACCTGATCACCCTCGGCTACGCCGGCTGGGATGCCGGGCAACTGGAGGCCGAACTGGCCGACAACGCCTGGCTGACCTGCCCCGCCGACAGCAACATTCTCTTCGACCTGCCGTTCGACCAACGCCTGAATGCCGCAGCTGCGCGCCTGGGGGTCAACCTCAGCCTGCTGACTTCTCAGGTCGGGCACGCCTGATGAGCGACAAGCCACTGCGCCTGCTGCTGGGCTTCGACTATGGCACCAAGCAGATCGGCGTCGCCGTCGGCCAGGTAATCACCGGCCAGGCCCGCGAACTGTGTGTGCTCAAGGCGCAGAACGGCGTGCCGGACTGGAGCCGCGTCGAAGCACTGATCAAGGAGTGGCAGCCGGACGCCGTGGTGGTCGGCCTGCCGCTGAACATGGATGGCACGCCCAGCGAGATGAGCGCCCGCGCCGAGAAATTCGCCCGCCGCCTCAACGGCCGCTTCAACCTGCCGGCCTTCACCCACGACGAACGCCTGACCACCTTCGAGGCCAAGGGCCAGCGCCTACGCGAAGGCCAGAGTGGCGGCTATCGCGAGCGCCCCGTCGATGCCATTGCTGCAGCCTTGTTGCTACAGGGCTGGTTAGAGGAAAACTGCACGGGCTGATCGAGTCAGCACGCACCAAGGAGTTTCGCCATGCTACCCAACCCCAACGATCTACTACCGGCCATGGCCAGCGCCCTGACCCAGCATCTGAATCGGCGCCAGATCAGCGAACCGCGTTTTATCGGCATCCGCACTGGCGGTGTCTGGGTCGCCCAGGCCCTGCTGCAGGCCCTGAATCGTGACGACGCGCTGGGCGTGCTCGACGTGTCCTTCTACCGCGACGACTTCACCCAGAACGGTCTGCACCCACAGGTGCAACCGTCCGAGCTGCCGTTTGAGATCGAAGGCCAGCACCTGGTACTGATCGACGACGTATTGATGAGCGGCCGCACCATCCGCGCCGCACTGAACGAACTGTTCGATTATGGCCGCCCGGCCAGTGTGACCCTGGTCAGCCTGCTCGACCTCGATGCCCGCGAGTTGCCGATTCGCCCCGACGTGGTCGGTGCCACCCTGTCGCTGGCAGCCAACGAGCGGGTAAAATTGTCCGGCCCCACGCCGCTGACCCTCGAACTCCAGACGCTCGCCAACTGAGACCCCCGCGATGACGCCACTCGCCGCCAAGCGCCCGCTGCAGCTGAACGACCAAGGTCAGCTGCGCCATTTCCTCTCACTCGACGGCCTGCCCCGCGAGCTGTTGACCGAAATCCTCGACACCGCCGACTCCTTCCTCGAAGTCGGCGCGCGGGCCGTGAAGAAAGTCCCGCTGCTGCGCGGCAAGACCGTGTGCAACGTGTTCTTCGAGAACTCCACGCGCACCCGCACCACCTTCGAGCTGGCCGCCCAGCGCCTATCGGCCGACGTCATCAGCCTCAACGTCTCGACCAGCTCCACCAGCAAGGGCGAGACGCTGTTCGATACCTTGCGCAACCTCGAAGCCATGGCCGCCGACATCTTCGTCGTGCGCCATGCCGACTCCGGCGCTGCGCACTTCATCGCCGAGCACGTGTGCCCGAACCTGGCGATCATCAACGGTGGCGACGGCCGCCACGCGCACCCGACCCAGGGCATGCTCGACATGCTCACTATTCGCCGCCACAAGGGCGACTTCGAGAACCTCTCGGTGGCCATCGTCGGCGACATCCTGCACTCGCGGGTAGCACGCTCGAACATGCTGGCCCTGAAGACCCTGGGCTGCCCGGACATCCGCGTCATCGCGCCGAAGACCTTGCTACCCATCGGCCTGGAGGAAAGCTACGGCGTGCGCGTGTTCAGCGACGCCAATGAAGGCCTCAAGGACGTCGATGTAGTGATCATGCTGCGCCTGCAGCGCGAGCGCATGCAGGGCGGCCTGCTGCCCAGCGAGGGTGAGTTCTACCGCCTGTTCGGCCTGACCGAGCAACGCCTCAAGCTGGCCAAGCCGGATGCACTGGTGATGCACCCGGGGCCGATCAACCGCGGCGTGGAAATCGAGTCGGCAGTGGCCGACGGCCCGCAGTCGGTGATCCTCAACCAGGTCACCTACGGCATCGCCATCCGCATGGCCGTGCTGTCGATGGCCATGAGCGGGCAGAACGCCCAACGTCAACTCAACGCCGAGGAGGCCAACTGATGCGCACCGCAATCCTCGGCGCCCGCGTGATCGATCCGGCCAGCGGCCTGGATCAGGTCACCGATCTCTATATAGATGGCGGCAAGCTGGTCGCCACTGGTCAAGCGCCGGCCGGCTTCGTTGCCGACAACAGTCTCGACGCCCAAGGTCTGATCGCAGCGCCCGGCCTGGTCGACCTGTCGGTGGCCCTGCGCGAGCCTGGCTACAGCCGCAAAGGCAGCATCGCCACGGAAACCCTGGCAGCAGCGGCCGGCGGCGTCACCAGCCTGTGCTGCCCACCGTTCACCAAGCCGGTGCTGGACACCTCGGCGGTGGCCGAGCTGATCCTCGACCGCGCCCGCGAAGCCGGGCACACCAAGGTCTTTCCCATCGGCGCGCTGAGCAAGGGCCTGGCTGGCGAGCAGCTCGCCGAATTGGTCGCCCTGCGCGACGCTGGCTGCGTGGCCTTCGGCAATGGCCTGGACAACTTCCGCAGCAGCCGTACCCTGCGCCGTGCGCTGGAATATGCAGCCACCTTCGACCTGCAGGTGATCTTCCACTCGCAGGATGCCGATCTGGCCGAAGGCGGCCTGGCGCACGAAGGCCCGACCGCCAGCTTCCTCGGCCTGGCCGGCATCCCGGAAACCGCCGAAACCGTGGCCCTGGCTCGCGACCTGCTGCTGGTGGAACAGAGCGGCGTGCGCGCGCACTTCAGCCAGATCACCAGCGCCCGTGGTGCCGAGCTGATCGCCGCCGCCCAGGCCCGCGGCCTGCCGGTGACCGCCGATGTCGCGCTGTACCAGCTGATCCTCACCGACGAGGCGCTGATCGACTTCTCCAGCCTTTATCACGTGCAACCGCCGCTGCGCTCGCGCACCGACCGCGACGGTCTGCGCGAAGCGGTGAAAGCCGGGGTGATCTCGGCCATTTCCAGTCACCACCAGCCGCACGAGCGCGATGCCAAGCTGGCGCCCTTCGCCGCCACCAAGCCGGGCATCAGCAGCGTGCAGTTGCTGCTGCCACTGGCCCTGAGCCTGGTGCAGGACGGCCTGCTGGATCTGCCGACACTGCTGGCGCGCCTGACCAACGGCCCCGCCGCCGCGCTGCGCCTGCCAGCCGGCAGCCTGAACGTCGGCGGCGCCGCCGATATCGTGCTGTTCGATGCGCAGGCCTCGACCATCGCCGGCGAGCAGTGGTACTCCAAGGGCAGCAACTGCCCGTTCATCGGCCATTGCCTGCCTGGCGCGGTGCGCTACACGCTGGTCGACGGGCATATCAGCTACCAGGGCTGAACCGATACGAGCCCGCCACCCGGCGGGCTCGCCAGCTCCGTAGGGTGTCGCGGGGTCGCCCAGGCCGCAGGCACCAACCGCTGAAGGCCGCGGTGCGCACGGCGCACCCTACGTCCAGGCGACCTTCCCATCCGCGACACGCCCCGCTCTTGCCACGACATTGGACGAAGTAGTGACTCGACGGTCATGATCCACGTCAGGTTAGGCAGCCGAAATTTTCCAAATGCCACCGCCCTATGACCCCGCTCGCGCCCGAAGGCGCCGGCCTGGCGTCGCGCTGGCCTTGTTCAGGAGCTTTTGATTTATGTCGCGCTTACCTGTGATCGTGGGTTTTGGGGGTTACAACGCAGCCGGGCGCAGCTCCTTCCACCATGGCTTCCGTCGCACCGTGCAGGAGTCGCTGGAACCCCAGGCGCGCCAGGAAACCCTGGCCGGGTTGGCGCAGATGATGAAACTGGTGCGCGTGGTCGATGGCCAGTACCAGGATCAGGACGGCCAGGCGCTGAGCCTCGCCGACATCGAAAGCCGCTACGCCAAGGAGATCCTCGCCGGCACCCTGGTGCGCCGTCTCGAGAAGCAGCACCTGGACCCGGACGCCGCCCACTGGCAAAAAAGCATCAGCCTCGCCCCCGTCAATGGCGCCAACCTGAGCTTCATCACTCAGCGCAAGCAATTGCCCGAGCCGCTGCCGGCCAACTGGTCGGTCGAAGAGCTCGAAGGCAACGAAGTACGCGTCACCCTGCATGACAGTTGCGAATTCAAGGTCGACAGCTATCGCCCGCTGGCAGTGAAATCCGCCGGCCAGTTGCCCACCGGCTTCGAGCCAAGCGAGCTGTACAACGCCCGTTTTCACCCGCGCGGCCTGGCCATGACCGTGGTTGGCGTCACCGACGCCCTGCGCTCGGTGGGCATCGACTGGCAGCGCATCGTCCAGCACGTCGCCCCGGACGAGATCGCCGTGTTCGCCAGCTGCATCATGAGCCAGCTCGACGAGAACGGCTTCGGTGGCATGATGCAGTCGCGCCTCAAGGGCGGCCGTGTCACGGCCAAGCAACTGGCCCTGGGCCTGAACACCATGCCGGCCGACTTCATCAACGCCTACGTGCTCGGTAGCGTCGGCACCACCGGCAGCATCACCGGCGCCTGCGCCACCTTCCTCTACAACCTGCAGAAAGGCATCGAGCAGATCGCCTCCGGCAAGGCGCGCGTGGTCATCGTCGGCAGCAGCGAGGCGCCGATCAACCAGGAATGCATCGAGGGCTACGGCGCCATGGGCGCACTGGCCACCGAGGAAGGCCTGCGCCAGATCGAGGGCAAGAGCGAGGTGGACTTCCGCCGCGCCAGCCGTCCGTTCGGCGACAACTGCGGTTTCACCCTGGCCGAAGCCTGCCAGTTCGTGGTGCTGATGGACGATGAGCTGGCCCTGGAACTGGGTGCCGACATCCACGGTGCCGTGCCGGACGTGTTCATCAACGCCGATGGCTTCAAGAAATCCATTTCCGCCCCCGGCCCGGGCAACTACCTGACCGTGGCCAAGGCCGTGGCCAGCGCCGTGCAACTGCTCGGCCTGGACGCCGTGCGCAACCGCAGCTTCGTCCACGCCCACGGCTCCAGCACCCCGGCCAACCGCGTCACCGAGTCGGAAATCCTCAACCGCGTCGCGGCGGCCTTCGGCATCGAACAGTGGCCGGTCACAGCGGTGAAGGCCTTCGTCGGCCACTCCCTGGCCACCGCCAGCGGCGACCAGGTGATCGGCGCACTCGGCGCCTTCAAGTACGGCATCGTGCCGGGCCTGAAGACCATCGACGCAGTCGCTGGCGACGTGCACCAGGATCACCTGAGCCTGTCCACCGAAGACCGCAAGGTCGGCGAGCAGGCGCTGGACGTCGCCTTCATCAACTCCAAGGGCTTCGGCGGTAACAACGCCAGCGCTCTGGTGCTGGCCCCTCACGTGACCGAGCGCATGCTGCGCAAGCGTCATGGCCAGACTGCATTCGATGCCTACCTGGCACGCCGTGAGGGCACCCGTGCCGCCGCAGCCGCATATGACCAACTTGCTCTGCAGGGCAAGCTGGACATCATCTACAACTTCGGCAACGACATGATCGACGACCAGGCGATCTCCATCACCACCGAAGAAGTGAAGGTGCCGGGCTTCGACCAGCCGCTGGTGTTCAGGAAGGACGCGCGCTATAGCGATATGCTCGATTGAGCGAAGCAGCAACGACGCACAAACCGTAGGAGCGAGCTCTGCTCGCGAAGCTTCTGGGTCACCAGGGTTCGCGAGCAGAGCTCGCTCCTACAGGTAAAGTGTCAAGGCTACAGACTACGCGCCAGCTCGATCAGCTCGCCACGCCATTCGGCGGCGGCCGGCAGCGCCAGGAAAGACGGATTGAGGAAGGATTCGCGCGCCTCGTAGGTCAGCACTTCGCCAGCCAGATCCAGCACTTCGCCACCTGCCCCTTCCAGCACGCCCTGCGCGGCTGCGGTATCCCACTGCGAGGTGGGCGCCAGGCGCGGATAGCAGTCGGCATTGCCTTCAGCCAGCAGACAGAACTTCAGCGAGCTGCCGATATTGGCCAGCGCCGGCTCACCGAAACGCTGGGCCAGACCTGCGAGTAGAGTTTCCTGCGCTGGGCTCGAATGGCGCTTGCTGGCCACCAGGGTAAAGCCCTGCGCGGGCGCCAGGCGCACGCTGATCGAATGCTCCTCGCCCGGCATATCGCTGCACCAGGCGCCCAAACCAGCGCCGCCGTAATAGCAGCGGCCATTGGCAGGAATGCCGACCCCACCGAAGACCACTCGTCCCTGTTCGATCAACGCGACATTGACCGTGAACTCTTCGGAGCCGGCGATGAATTCCTTGGTGCCATCGAGCGGATCGACCAGCCACCAACGCGTCCAGGCGGCGCGCTCAGCCAGCGGAATGTCGGCGGCCTCCTCTGACAGCACCGGCACCTCCGGTGCCAGCGCCTGCAGGCCATCGAGCAGGATATGGTGCGCGGCCAGGTCGGCAGCGGTCACCGGCGAGGCATCGGCTTTCTCCGTCACTGCCACACCGCTGCGCCAGTACGGCAGCGTCGCCGCGCCCGCCGCACGAACCAGTTCGATCACCTGGGGAATAAAGGGATGACTCACGGACGGTAATCCCCGCGCTGAGTCAGCAGATCGCGCACCAGGTACAACGCAGCCAGCGCACGGCCTTCGCTGAACTGTTCGTGCTGAGCCAGGCTGGACAGCTCGCGCAGGCTGATGCGGTCGACCCGCATCGGCTCGGGCTCGTCACCCGGCAGGCGCTCTTCATAAAGGTTGCGCGCCAGTACCACCTGAATTTTCTGGCTCATGTAACCGGGCGACAGGCTCAGCTCGGTGATGTACTCCAGTTCGTGCGCGCCGAAACCGGCCTCTTCCTTGAGCTCGCGGTTGGCTGCCACCAACACGTCTTCACCCGGCTCGATCAGGCCTTTGGGCAGCGACAGCTGGTAGTCATCGGTGCCGCCGCAATACTCCTCGATCAGCACCGCGTGCTCGGCGTCGAGCATCGCCACCACCATCACCGCGCCGTAGCCCGAGCCCTTGCCGACCAGTCGCTCATAGGTGCGCTCCGTGCCGTTGGAGAAGCGCAACTGCACTTCCTCGACACGAAACAGACGGCTGCTGGCGACAATTTCGCGAGCGAGAACCGTGGGCTTTTGGCGCATGAGGCGACTCCTTGGCGGGACCGAGCGGGTTATCATACAGCGGCTTTCGCCATTATCCGTGGCCGAGATTGCATCAAGGCGAAACAGGCCACGGAACAATTGTTCCCGATCAGAGAGATGCGCATGCCCGTACTACCCTGGCAGCAGATCGACACCGTCCTGCTGGACATGGACGGCACGTTGCTCGACCTGCACTTCGACAACCACTTCTGGCTCACCCACCTGCCGCAACGCTACGCCGAGCACCATGGCGTCAGCCTGGCGCTGGCCCAAGCCGAACTGCTGCCGCTGTTTCGCGAGCATGCCGGTACGCTGAACTGGTACTGCACCGACTTCTGGAGCCGCGAGCTGCGGCTGTCGATCCGCGAACTCAAGCGCGAGGTCGCGCACCTGATCGCCCTGCGCACGGATGCCGAACTGTTTCTGCGCGCCCTGCGCGAAGCTGGCAAGCGCGTGGTGCTGATCACCAACGCGCACCGCGATTCGCTGTCGCTGAAACTGGAACGCGTCGAGCTGGCGCCCTGGTTCGAACGCCTGATCAGCTCCCACGACTACGGTTTCCCCAAGGAGGATCAGCAGTTCTGGTTCGCCCTGCGCCAGGACGTCGACTTCGACCCGGCCCGCAGCCTGTTCATCGATGACAGCCTGCCGATCCTGCGCAGCGCCGGGCAGTTCGGTGTTGCCCATCTACTCGCCGTGCGCCAGCCAGACAGCCAGGCCGGGCCTAAAGATACCGAGGAGTTCGCCGCAGTGGAGGACTACCGGGAGTTGGTGCACGGACTGCCTGCGACGCCCTCACTGTAGGAGCCGGCTTGGCGGTGATCGCGAATGATGCTGATCGTCGCCAAGGCCAAGCCCCCGCCGCACCTGAGCGCGGGTTTAGTCGGGAATCCGCAATACCTGCCCCGGATAGATCTTGTCCGGGTGACTGAGCATCGGCTTATTGGCCTCGAATATCTTCATGTAGGCATTGGCATTGCCGTACTCGGCCTTGGCAATGGCGCTCAGCGTGTCACCCTTCTTCACCGTGACGAATCGCGCTTCGGGCGCGGGCATGGTCACGCTGATCTGATCATCGACCTCACCGACGCCGGCCACGTTGCCCAGCGCCAGGAGAATCTTTTCCTTCTCTTCCTGGCTGGCCACTTCGCCGCGAGCGATGACCTTGTCGCCCTCGACGCTGACCTCGATGTCGGGGTTGCCCAGGCCAACCTTGGCGACATGCTCCTTGAGCGATTCGGCGGCCTGTGCCTCCTGACCCACCAGCGACTCCCAGAGCTTTACCCCGGCGTCTTTGACAAAGGCAAACAGACTCATGGCGATTCCTCTCGTTCCTTGTGAATGACCGGGCAAACCGCCCGGAGACCAAAGTCTAGTTCAGGAAACACCCCTGATTAGCGTTCGCGCATTAGAATCCGGGCAAACCAGGAGCCCCCATGGACATAAAGCAGCTGAAATTCCTCGTCGCCCTCGACGAGACCCGCCACTTCGGTCAGGCCGCTGCGCGCTGCCACGTGACCCAGCCGACGCTGTCCATGCGCTTGCGCCAGTTGGAAGACGAGCTGGGCCTGGAACTGGTCCGCCGCGGACAGCGTTTCGAGGGTTTCAGTGCCGAGGGTGAACGCATCCTGGCCTGGGCACGCAGTGTGCTGGCGGCACAGGATGGCCTGCTCGCCGAAGCTGCAGCCTGTCGCGGGCACCTGGTAGGTACGCTGCGCCTGGGCGTGGTGCCGCTGGCCAGTTTCGACCCGATGCGCCTGATCAGTCTGTTCGCCGAGCGTCACCCCGGGCTGCGCTTCCAGTTGCACGCGCTGAGTAGCGATCAGATTCTTGAGGGCCTGGTCCGCAATCAGCTCGACCTTGGTCTGTCCTATCTCGACCGACTCGACCGCGAGCATTTCGCCAGCCTGGAACTGGCTGAGGCACGCATGGGCCTGCTCTACGATCAGCGCCACTTCCACTTCGTCAGCAGCAGCCTGCGCTGGGAACAGTTGGCCAACCTGCCCCTGGGCCTGCTCTCCACCGGCATGCACTTTCGCCAGTCCATCGATCACAGCTTCCGTGCTCGCGGCCTGAGCCCGCAGGTACGCCTGGAGGCCGATGCCGTGCACCACCTGACTCAAGCGGTCAGCGCCGGGCTGTGCTGCAGCGTCATGCCATTGCCGACCGACGGCGCTCCGACCGACGGTCATCTGCGCCTGCTACCCATCGAGGACGCTCATACCCTGGCACCTCAGGGCCTGATCATGCGCCGTAGCGCCCCTGCCTCACCGCTCGCGCAAGCCTGTTTCGAAGAGGCACGAGAGTGGCTGGCGAACGCTTGATAGATTTGCTCGATCAACACATCAAAGCCAACGATTAGACGCTCCCCGCCCATGGGCCTAGGCTTAGCTGTGTCAATCTGTCACAGAGCGCGCCTCGATGGCCAAGCCAGCCGCCCAGCCGCACATTGCCAGTGCCTATACCTACGCCGAACTCGGTGACGGTCGCGCGCAGCACGCTGCACTGGCCGAAGAATGTGCCCTGGCGATCAGCTACAACGACCTGAACCAGGCGGTGATGATGGTTTCGCCCCATCACCTGGAAGATTTTGCCGTCGGCTTCAGTCTTGGCAACGACCTGGTCCAGTCAATCGACGACATCTATGACATCCAGTTGCGCGGCCTGGGTGACAGCCGCGAAGCCCGCCTGCAGGTCAGCAGTCGCGCCTTCTGGGCGCTCAAGCAGCAACGCCGGCAAATGGCTGGCACCAGTGGTTGTGGCCTGTGCGGTGTGGATGCACTGGAACAGGCGCTACCGGCCCTGACCGCCCTACCCGGCGCAGCATTACCGCCACTTGAACATCTCACCGGACTGCGCGAGCGTATTGGTGAGCAACAGCAACTGGCACGCCACAGCGGCGCGCTGCATGCCGCCTTGTTCATCGATGCCAGCGGTGAAATTCGTCTGTGCCGTGAAGACATCGGTCGCCATAACGCCCTGGACAAGCTGATCGGCGCCATCGCCCGCGAACGTATCGACACTCACGGTGGCTTCGCCCTGGTCACCAGTCGCTGCAGCCTGGAGTTGCTGCACAAGGCGGTACGTGCCGGCATCGGCACCCTGGTGAGCCTGTCCGCGCCCACCGCACTGACCGTGGAGTGGGCGCGGCGCCATCGCCTCAACCTCATCCACCTGCCCCATCACAGCACGCCGCGGGTCTACAGCCCTGCGCCTGACGAAGAAGAACGACCATGAGCCTGCAACCCGTCAATCCTCGCTATAAGCCCTACAAAGGCCCAGCCGCTGGCTGGGGTGCACTGAACGCCGTGACCCGCTTCTGGCTGGACAGCAAGCAGCCGTTCAAGAACTTGCGCGCGTTGCTCAAGACCAACCAGAACGGCGGTTTCGACTGCCCCGGCTGCGCCTGGGGTGATTCGCCCGAAGACGGCCATATCAAGTTCTGCGAGAACGGCGCCAAGGCGGTCAACTGGGAAGCCACCAAACGCCGCGTGGACCCGGCCTTCTTTGCCCGCTACACGGTCAGCCAATTGCGCGAGCAGAGCGACTACTGGCTCGAATACCAGGGCCGCCTGACCCACCCGATGCGCTATGACGCCAGCACCGATCGCTACACGAAGACCACCTGGGCCGAAGCCTTCGCCCTGATCGCCAGGCATCTGAAGGCGCTGCCGAGTCCGGACCACGCCGAGTTCTACACCTCCGGCCGGGCCAGCAACGAGGCGGCATACCTCTACCAGTTGTTCGTGCGCGCCTATGGCACCAACAACTTCCCCGACTGCTCGAACATGTGCCACGAGGCCAGCGGCGTCGCCCTCGGCCAGAGCGTGGGCATCGGCAAGGGCAGCGTGACCTTCAACGATTTCGAGCATGCCGACGCCATCTTCGTGCTTGGCCAGAACCCCGGCACCAACCACCCGCGCATGCTCGAACCGCTGCGTGAAGCGGTCAAACGCGGCGCCCAGGTGGTCTGCTTCAACCCGCTCAAGGAGCGCGGCCTGGAGCGTTTCCAGCATCCGCAACACGCGCTGGAGATGCTCACCAACGGTTCCGAGCCGCTGAACACCGCGTTCTTCCGTCCGGCCCTGGGCGGCGACATGGCCGCCATGCGCGGCATCGCCAAGTTCCTGCTGCTGTGGGAGCGCGAGGCGCAGTCCAAGGGTGAAGCAGCGGTGTTCGACCATGCTTTCATCGCTGAGCACACCGATGGTGTCGAGGCCTACCTGAAGCTGCTCGACGACACCACCTGGGAGGCGCTCGAAGCCCAGTCCGGCCTGAGCCTGCTGGAAATCGAACAGGCGGCGCGCATGTACCGCCGCGCCGAGCGGGTCATCATCTGCTGGGCCATGGGTATCACCCAGCACCACCACTCGGTGGCGACCATCCAGGAAATCGTCAACCTGCAACTGCTGCGCGGCAACCTCGGCCGCCCCGGCGCCGGCCTGTGCCCGGTGCGCGGCCACAGCAACGTGCAGGGCGACCGCACCATGGGCATCAACGACCGCCCGCCGGTCACGCTGCTCGACGCCCTGGAAAAGCGCTTCCAGTTCAAGGTGCCGCGCGAGAATGGCCACAACACCGTCGAGGCGATCAACGCCATGATCGACGGCCAGGCCAAGGTATTCATCGGCCTTGGCGGCAACTTCGCCCAGGCCACGCCGGACAGCCCGCGTACGCACAAGGCGCTGCAGAGCTGCGACCTCACCGTGCAGATCAGCACCAAGCTCAATCGTAGTCACCTCACCGTTGGCCGCGACGCGCTGATCCTGCCGTGCCTGGGCCGTACCGACATCGACCATCAGGCCGGTGGCCCGCAGGCGGTGACGGTGGAAGATTCGTTCAGCATGATCCACGCCTCCTACGGCCAGCTCGAACCGCTCTCCGGCAGCGAGATGCGCTCGGAGCCGGCCATCGTCGCCGGGATCGCCAAGGCCACCCTGGGCAACCACCCGGTGGACTGGGACGCGCTGATCGCCGACTACGACCGCATCCGCGAGCTGATCGCCGACACCATCCCCGGCTTCCAGGATTTCAACCAGCGTGTCGCTCACCCCGGCGGTTTCTACCTCGGCAACTCGGCCGGCGCGCGGCAGTGGAAAACGGCATCCGGCAAGGCCAACTTCAAGGCCAATGCGCTGCTCGACGACCTGCTGCCTCCGCAGGTGCGCGAAAGCGGAGAGACGCCGGATCTGATCCTGCAGACCCTGCGCTCGCACGATCAGTACAACACCACGGTGTACGGCCTCGACGACCGCTATCGCGGCGTACGCGGCCAGCGCGATGTGCTCTTCGCCAACGAGGCGGACATCCTTCGTTTGGGCTTCAAGCCAGGTCAGAAGGTGGACATCCGCTCGTTGTGGAACGATGGCATCGAACGCCGGGTGAGCGGTTTCACCCTGCTCGCTTTCGATATCCCGGCCGGCCAGGCCGCTGCCTACTTCCCCGAAGCCAATCCGCTGGTGCCGCTGGAAAGCGCCGGCGTCGGCAGCAGCACACCGACCAGCAAGTTCGTCGCCATCCGCCTGCAGGCTGCCAGCGGCGGCAATCTGCTGGGCAGCAGCGCAGCAAGCTGACCGGCGGCCAGGAACCTCGTACAGAAATCGCTGGTCAATGGCGTAACGCTCGCCATCTGGCGGTTTCTGTTATCGAGGTGTCCATGAAGTCTCTGCAACTCTTCTTTCTTTCCCTTGGCCTGACTAGCGGCGGTTTTGCCTTTGCCGGCAATACCGAGGCCGGCCTGGGCGGCGCACTCGGTGGCGCAGTGGGTGCGATGGTTGGTCAGCAGGTCGGTGGCAACACTGGCGCCGCGGTCGGTGCCGGTCTCGGTGGCGCTGCCGGCAGCATGGTCGGCGCGGATCGCCGCAGTCGTACCGAAGCCGCCATTGGCGGCGCCCTGGGCGCAGCGGGCGGTAACGTGGTCGGCCAGCAGGTCGGTGGTAACACCGGCGGCGTGGTCGGTGCAGCAGTCGGCGGCGGCGCTGGTGGCGCGCTGGGCAACTACATGGGCAACGCCAGCTACGACGATGATCGTCGCGGCAAGCATCACAAACACCATGGCAAGAAACACAAGAAGCACCACAAACACTGGCGCCGTCACTGACGGATGCCTGGGGTCTGTTGGCATTTCGACGCAAGCCGCGTTGCCGCGAGAAATGGCTCCCGGTTAGGCGCAGGACGCAGGTAATGGTCATTCCCTTGCCAAGTCCTGCAACAACAGCGGGAGTCATTTCCCGCGCAACCCGAAGGGCCGGGCCAGTTTTAGCGTGGAGCGTCGTTACTCGACGGCTCATTTGGGCAACCAAACTTCGCGTCTCGTGCCTAGCTCCGCGCTAAAACTGGCTCCGGCGCGGTCGCGGCGAAACGCCAACAAACCCCATCACCCAGGGTTCATGGCGACGACCGAAGGCCACTTCGACCTGCGCCTTGAATCCTGTTTGTTCATAGCTGCGCTCCCAGCCACGCGCTAATTCACGATAGGCGTAGGGCACACTCAGGCGGTCATTCTCCAGGCGAATGGTGGCGCCGTAACCGGCTTCAGCAGCGTGGCGATAGGGTTCGATACGCCCGGCCAGTAACACCTGACGCTGCCGATCCGGCCAACGCTGGCGCAGCACCTGTGCATCCACGCCCGCATCCACCAGCATCAAACGGCTGGCCTGTTGCTCGACGAATTGCAGGCGACGCTGGCGCTCATCGCGCTCCTGCTGTAACACCTCGCTCTCTGGCTTGGCGTGCAATTCAGCTTCGGCCCCGCTCAGAGCCTGCCGCGACTCTTCGACCTGACCTCGGTACAACGGTCCATCCAGCTCCAGCACCAACCAGACCTGGCGTGCCGGCTGTCTGTTCAAGGTTTGCTCATCGGTAGCGGAGAACCCCAGCTCGCGCAGCTTGGCCTCGTCCAGCCAGGGCAACTGCCAACCATCACCGGGGCGCTGCCAGCTCAGTTGCAGGCGCAGTACGCCATCGTCCTCATCGCGCAACCACCCACCGTAAACGCGCTGCAGCTCGCGCTCGCTGAGCAGCAGTTGCGCCTCGGGCTCGCCGCTGCGGTTGTACCAGACGCCGCCCAGGGCAACGGCATTGCTCAGCAACACCACACCAAGGCCAAGCCATGCTGCCCGCTTCATCGTGCACCTCCCGACGCGTTGCGCCGCCAGCGTTGCAACACCACCAGCAGTAGCACGGCGATCAACCCGAGCAGGAGGAAGAACAGGTAGCGCGGCAGCAACTGCCACCACCAGTCGAACAGCTTGGCGAAGAGCATGATCAACGCGAAGACCAGGCCGGTGTTGACCACCTCGCCCCAGCCGCGGCGAATGCCGAGCCATATCGTCAACCCGGCGAGGACGAAACCGAGCGTCTGGTACAAGGCCTCGATCCAGCCCGTCGACCAGTCGAGGTAGCTGCCACCTCCCCAGTAGGACAGCACCAGCACCGGACCGAGCAAGTAGAGCAGCCCCACCACTCGGTAGCAGGCGGCGAACCTCGGATAACGCCGCTGATCGAGCACTTGCGGCACGAGCAACAGCGCCGCCAGCGGCATGAACAGCTCCGGCCGTTCACCCAGCGACCACCAGTGCCAGCCCGCCCAATCAGCCAGGCGAGCCGCGACGAACAGACCGAAGCAGAGCAATGCCACCACCAGCAACAGACGCTGGCGGCATTGATAAGCCAATAGCAGCGCCAACGCGCCCCAAGGCAGCAGGGCCTTGTCCGACGGCGTGATATTGAAGATCTGCCCGAGCATCGACAGGTTCAGCACGAAGCAGACGAATGCAAGCACCGAGGCCAGCTTGGCGTAATAACCCGAAGTGTCGCGAGCCTGCAGCCAGAAGCACAGCAGCAGGCTGCCCAGGGTACTGCCGACCAGGATGGCGACCTGCGCGAAGGCGTCGAAAAGTCCCCAGAACTGGTAGAACAGAAAGAATAATCCGGCCGCCAGCGCCAGCGCGCCGAACAGCGAGGCCAGGCGCATCCCCAACGACAGCTGGCGCGCACGAGCATCGGCGTCGATATCCAGCGCCTGGCGAAAGTGCGCCAGCAATTGGCGATGATGGTCGGTGACGGCTTGTTCCTGTGTCGCGCTCAGTTGCAACACCTGCTCCTGACGCAACTCCGCCAGCTCCTCGCGGAAGGCGGCGATGCGAGCGGCACGCTGTTGCGCCTGCTCACGCTCGAGATCGGACATGGGCACTCCCTGGCAAATGACTGCCCACAGCCTAGCAGGCCGGACTAGGTCGTGAGCAAGCGCTCCAGCGCAGCACGCAAGGTCTCGGGGATCGCTACTGGGCGATTGCTCGTCCGGTCGACGAACACATGCACGAAGCGCCCAGCGGCACAGGCCTGATCCTCGCCGGCCTTGAAAATCGCCAGCTCGTACTGCACCGAACTGTTACCCAGCTTGCCGACGCGCAGGCCGACCTCGATGGCGTCGGGGAAGGCGATCGAGGCGAAGTAGTCGCACGCCGAGCTGACCACGAACCCAACCACTTCGCCGTCATGGATATCCAGACCACCCTCGGCGATCAGGTAGGCATTCACCGCACTGTCGAAGTAGCTGTAGTAGGTCACGTTATTCACGTGGCCATAGATGTCGTTGTCGTGCCAGCGCGTGGTGATCGGCTGGAAGTTACGGTAGTCACCACGCAGGTGTTGGGGTTGGTTCATCGATGGTCCTTGGGGCGGCTTCGGTGTGCGCGGCGCACCCTACGGCAGGGATAGCGACGGCCCGGTAGGGTGCGCCATGCGCACCAATTGCGGTGAGTGTCAGTAGGCAGCCGAATAAATGGCCAGCGCCTGCTGCTCGTTCATCTCGCGCGGATTGTTCACCAACAGGCGCTGCTGCAGCATGGCGTCCGCCGCCAGAGTCGGCAACATGGCTTCGCTCACTCCGGCGTCGCGCAACCGCGTCGGCAGGCCGCTGCGCTGACTGAAGCCGGCCAGGGCCTCGATCAACTGCTCGGTCTGCGCCGCTGCACTGCCGGCCCTCAACTGCTCGCCCAATACCAGCGGCGCCAACTCGGCGTACAGCGGCGCGGCCGCTGGTGTGTTGAACGCCAGTACCTGCGGTAGCACCAGGGCGTTGGACAGCCCGTGAGGAATATGGAAATGCCCGCCCAGGGGATAGGCCAGGGCATGCACCGCCGCCACTGGCGCGTTGGCAAATGCCTGTCCGGCCAGGCAGGCACCAAGCAACATGGCCTGGCGCGCCTCGCGGTTGCTGCCGTTACTCACTACCTCATCGAGGTTGGCCGCAAGCAGACGCAGGGCTTCGCGCGCCAGCAAGTCGGAAAGCGGGTTCTTCTTCAGCGCACTGGTGTAGGCCTCGATGGCATGCACCATGGCGTCGATGCCGGTGGCGGCAGTGACCGTCGCCGGCAGGCCGAGAGTCAGGTCGGCATCGAGCAGAGCCAGATCCGGCAGCAGCAGCGGCGACACCACGCCCATCTTGGTGGTCTCGCCGGTGGTGACGATGGCGATCGGTGTCACCTCAGAGCCGGTGCCGGCGGTGGTCGGCACCTGAATCAGTGGTAGACGCCGACCGCGGGCATTGCCCACTCCATAGATCTCGTTCAGCGCCTGGCCGCAGTCGGGATGCGCCAGCAGCGCCACCAGTTTGGCCACATCCATCGAGCTGCCACCACCGAAGCCGACCACCAGTTCTGCCCGCAGCTCGCGAGCCTGGGCCACGGCGGCCAGCACCACGGCCTCGGGCGGGTCGGCCAGCACCTGATCGAATATCCGCACGTTCATGCCGGCGCGAGAAAACCCCGGCAGCAGCGGTTCCAGCAGACCGAGACGGGTGATGCCGGGATCGGTGACGATCAGCACGCGCCGGGCGCCGCGCTCGCGGCAGAGTTCGGCCAGACGCAGACTGGCGCCGGATTCGCAAAGAATCTGCGCGGTAGTGGCGAAGCTGAATGGGTGCATGGGTGCTCCTCTTTTTGTAGCCCGGATGAAATCCGGGACTGGTTCATGCAAACTTCCCCGGATTGCATCCGGGCTACGCTGGGCGTCTCACGCGTAGGGTGCGCCGTGCGCACCAATAACCCGCGTTAGAACGCGAAACTGTCCTCATCCATGGCCATCAGGCACTGCGCGCCGCCCAGCAGGGCTTCGCGGTGTGCACTGGCGCGCGGCAGCACACGACGCAGATAGAAATCGGCGCTGTGCAACTTGGCCTGGTAGAACGTCGCTTCACCGCTACCCGCCTCCAATGCATCCTGCGCCCGCGCCGCGGCTTGCAGCCAGAAACCGGCGAGCAGTACATAGGCCGAGTATTGGAGAAAATCCACCGAAGTGGCGCCGATCTCCTGCGGGTCGCGCTGACAGGCGGCAATCACTTCTTCGCTTAGCTCGCGCCATTCGCCCAGACGTGCCTGCACGACGGTCGCCATATCCTTCAGCGCCGGGCGCTCGGCCTGGGCATCGCACAGCGCGCTGAACTCGGCCTGCAGCGCAGACAGCTCGGCACCACCGTCGCCGAGCAACTTGCGGCGGATATAGTCCAGCGCCTGAATGCCGTTGGTGCCCTCGTAAAGCTGGGTGATGCGACTGTCGCGCATCAGTTGTTCCATGCCCCACTCGCGGATGAAGCCATGCCCGCCATAGACCTGCACACCATGGCTGGCTACTTCCTGGCCCATGTCGGTGAAGAACGCCTTGACGATAGGGATCAGAAGCGCCGCGCGCTTGCCGGCCGCCTCGGCGCCGTGCTCCAGGTCCAACTGGCGGGCGGTGTAGGCGGCGAGCATGCGGCTGCCCTCGACCAAGGTCTTCTGCGTCAGCAGCATGCGCCGCACATCGGGGTGAACGATGATCGGGTCGGCCGACTTGTCCGGCGCCTGCACGCCGGTCAGTCCCCGCGACTGCAGGCGCTCACGGGCATAACGCAGCGCGCCCTGGAAGGCTGCCTCGCCTATCCCCAAGCCTTGCAGGCCGACCTGAAAGCGCGCGTCGTTCATCATGGTGAACATACAGGCCAGGCCCTGGTTGGCTTCACCTACCAACCAGCCGGTGGCGCCGTCGAAGTTCATCACGCAAGTGGAGGCACCCTTGATGCCCATCTTGTGCTCGATGGCCCCGCACGACAGGCTGTTGCGTTCGCCAGGCGTACCGTCGGCGGCAGCGACAAATTTCGGTACCAGCAGCAGCGAAATGCCCTTCACGCCAGCAGGTGCATCCGGCAGACGCGCCAGCACCAGATGGATGATGTTTTCGGAGATGTCCTGCTCGCCGCCGCTGATAAAGATCTTGCTGCCGCTGACGCGGTAGCTACCGTCGGCCTGCGGCTCGGCGCGGGTGCGCAGCAGAGCCAGGTCGGTGCCAGCCTGCGGCTCGGTCAGGCACATGGTGCCCGTCCACTGACCGCTGACCAGCTTGCCCAGATACTGCTGCTTCAACGCTTCGCTGCCGTGCCTGTGCAGCGCCAGCACGGCGCCCTCGGTCAGCCCGGAGTAGACGCGGAACGACAACGACGCGCCCATCAGCATCTCGTGAAAGGCAAAGGCAACCAGTTGTGGGAAGCCCTGGCCGCCATACTCAACCGGGCCGGTCATGCTCGCCCAGCCGTTGTCCACGTACTGCCGATAGGCCTCGGCAAAGCCCTTGGGCGTGCTGACCAGGCCGTTTTCCAGGTAACAACCCTCCTCATCGCTGTTGCGATTGAGCGGCGCGACCTCGCCTGCGGCAAAGGCCGCAGCCTCCTCCAGCACGCCGTCAATCAGCTCGCGATCCAGGCCGTTGCCCAGACGCTCGCAGTGGCCGGCAGCGTCGAACAGTTCGTGCAGGACGAAGCGCATATCGCGCAATGGCGCCTGATAGCTCATACCCGGCCCTTCTGCACGTCGCTGAAGCGCTTGTTGTCGGCGGCCAGACGCTCGATCAACGCCGCCGGTTGCCAATGGCTACCGAAGCGTTCGGCCAGTTGCAGCAGACGCTGACGAATGGCGCCGACGCCCTCGCCGTCGGCCCAAGCCATCGGGCCACCGCGCTCGGCAGGGAAACCGTAGCCATTGAGATAGACCAGATCGATATCGTGGCTGTTAGCAGCAATGTTCTCTTCGAGAATCTTCGCCCCTTCGTTGACCAGTGCCAGCAGGCAGCGCTCGAGAATCTCCTCGTTGCCGATATCACGGCGACTGAAGCCCAGGCGCTCCGATTGCATCTGCACCAGCCCGTCGACGACCGGGTCATGCTCGGCCTGGCGGCTGCCGGGCGCATACAGGTAATAGCCTTTGCCGCTCTTCTGGCCGAAGCGGCCCAGTTCGCACAGGCGGTTGTCCACCTGTACCGCCGGGTCGTCCTGGCCCTGGCCGGACAGTTCACGGGCACGCCATTCCAGGTCGATGCCGACCACGTCGTACATGCGAAACGGCCCCATGGCGAAGCCGAAGCCCTGCAGCGCCGCGTCCACCTGGTGCGGCCAGGCGCCTTCGAGCAGCAGCATGCGTGCCTCGCGCACATAGGTGTGCAGCATGCGGTTGCCGATGAAACCGTGACAGTTACCGGCCACCACCGCCACCTTGCCCATGCGCTCACCCAGCTCTTGAGCGGCGTCCAGCACGGCTGGCGCGGTCTTGGCGCCGCGGACGATCTCCAGCAGCTTCATGATGTGCGCCGGGCTGAAGAAGTGCAGGCCCAGCACGGCTTCCGGCCGAGTGGTGACGGCGGCGATGGCATCGATATCCAGCGCCGAGGTGTTGCTGGCGAGAATCGCGCCGGGCTTCATCACCGCGTCCAGCTCGCGGAAGATGCGCTGCTTGAGTTCTAGGTTCTCGTACACCGCTTCGATCACCAGGTCGGCGTCGGCCAGCGCCGCATAGCTGTCTACCGCCTCGATACGTGCGCGTCGCGCTGCCGCTTCCAGTGAATCGATACGACCCTTGGCGACGTTATGCGCCCAGGTTTCCTCCGCCATCGCTAGGCCCTGCTCGACCATCTGCGGATTGTTATCCAGCCACAGCACGCGCAAGCCGGCATTGGCCAGGCTGATGACGATACCGCGGCCCATGGTGCCGGCGCCGATCACGGCGGCACAGCGAAGCGGCGAGACGACTTGAGTCATTGTTGTTCCTCTCGAATACGCAGGGAAAAGCTTGGGTCACGATAAGCAAGCCGCTACTATTTTTGAAATTTAGTCTTGTGATACGAAGTATTCAGCAGATGAATTTCAGCAATTTCGACCTCAACCTCTTGCGGGTGCTGGACGCTCTGCTGCGCGAACAGAACGTGTCGCGCGCCGCCGAGCGCCTGTCCTTGAGCCAGCCTGCCGTGAGCAACGCGCTGAGTCGTCTGCGTGAGCTGCTCGGCGACCCGCTGCTGGTGCGTGTGGGCCGGCGCATGCAACCGACGCCACGAGCACTGGCGCTGGAAGCCCCGATCCGCAGCGCCCTGCGCCAATTGGAACAGAGCCTGAGCGCCGGCGAGACCTTCGAGCCGGGCGAAAGCCGCCAACGCTTTTGCATCGCCGTCACCGACTACGTGGAGCTGGTGTGCATGCCGCGCCTGCTCGACCGCATCAGCTATAAAGCGCCGGGTATCGGCGTCGACATTCGCCACCTCAGCCCGAGCCTGCCGATGGAGGCGCTGGACAAGGGCGAGCTGGATCTGGTGCTGGGCCGCTTCGACGAGATGCCGGCGCGCTTCGCCCGTCGCCACTGGATGAGCGAGACACTCAAGCTAGCGGTGCGGCGCGATCATCCGCTGCTGCGCCAGGGCAATCTGGATCTGGATACCTTCCTGCGCCTGCGCCACCTCTGGGTGCATGGTGGGCAGACGCGCGGCATGGTCGATCAATGGCTGGGGGAACAGGGGCTGTCGCGGCAGATTCTCTACACCACACCGAACTACCTGCAGGCGGCGCATATCGTCGCTGGCAGCGAGCTGGCGGCAGTGCTGCCCACCGCCCTCGCCCGACATTTCGCCACGCTGCTGCCACTGCAGTTGTTCGACCTGCCCTTCACCCTCGGCCCGTTCCATCTGGAAGTGGTCAGCCTGGCGCAACGCCAACGCGATGCCGCGCTGCAATGGCTGATCGAGGAGATCGTCGCGGTGGCGGGATGATTACCCAGTCACCCGTCCTGTCTTTCCGCCTGCCTATCGGCGCGCCCGCCCAGATACCAACCTAACATTCCCCACAGCGCGGCACAGAGAGCACCGACCATGGCCACCAGCCAGGCGCCGTGGCCGAGCATGTCCAACCCGGCCTTGGCCCAGCCGCTGAGGGCATCGCCACCGCGATAGACCACGGTGTCGATGAAGTTCTTCGCCTTGTACTTGCTCTCGGCGTCGAGCGGGGCGAAGAGCATTTCCCGCCCCGGCCGCACGAAGGCGTACTCACCAATACGCCGCACGATCATCAGCCCAGCCAACATGGCGAAAGTCGGCGCCAGCGCCAGGCCGATAAAGCCCAGACACACCAGTACCGGTACTAGCGACAGCAACACACGTACGCCCAGCTTCTGCGCCACCCGCCCGGTGATGAACAACTGCGCAGCCAGGGCACCGGCCTGCACGACAAAATCGATCACACCGAACACCTTCACCTGGGCGGCGCGATCCGGGAACAGCTCAGCCACCAGGCGCGCCTGCTCGAAATAGAGAAAGGTGCTCACCGAGGTGAGCAGCAAAATGAACGCGCCGATACCCAGCAGGTAACGCGAACCGAGCATACGCGTCAGCCCGCTGAACGGATTGCCTGACACCGGCCTGCGCGGGCTCTCATTGGCTGCCCCTGCAGACCGCCCGGCGCCCTGTCGCTCGCGCCACTCCATCAGGTAACGCTTGAGCGCCATGGCCGCACCGAGCAGCACGGTGGCCATCAGCATCAACCCGGACTCACCGACCACCCCGATCAACAACGCGCTCAACAGCGGTCCGCAGAGTCCACCGACACTGGCACCTGCGGCAATGAAGGCGAACAGCCGCCGCGCCTGGGCGCCATCGAACACGTCGGCCATCAGGCTCCAGGCCACCGAGACGACGAACAGGTTGTAGACCGAGATCCACACGTAGAAAACCCGCGCCAGCCATACGCTGTCGTGGTCGATGCGAAACAGCAGGACGAAGGCCAGCAAGTTGAGGCAGAAGAAGCCGTATACCCAGTCGATGAAATGGATACGCGGGACTTTCGAGTTGAGCCAGGCGAACAGCGGCACCGCCAGCAGCATGACGACAAAGGTCGCGGTGAACAGCCACTGCAGATTGTTCACACCACCGGTGATGCCCATCGCCTCACGGATCGGCCGCAACATGAAATAGCCGGCGAACAGACAGAAGAACAAGGCAAAACCGGCCAGCACCGCAGCCAGCTCCTCACCTTCGGCATTGATCGCACGCGCCAGGCGCCGGGTGAGCGCCTGCATCTCAGGCGAATAGCTCGATGATGCGTTGGCGCTGCGCCGCGTCGGGCAGGCGGCCCTGGCCGGCGAGGATGTTGTCAGCCATATAGCGTGGGTTGGAGGTGGCCGGGATCACCGCCGTTACCGCCGGGTTGGCGAGGATGTACTTGAGCATCAGCTGTGCCCAGGAGGTGGCATCGAGCTCTACCGCAGCCCAGTCCGGCAGGCTCTTGCCCTTGACCCGATCGAACAGGGCCGAGCGTTGAAAAGGCCGGTTGATCAAAACTGCGATGCCCTTGTCGGCGCAGTAGGGCAACAGCTCGCGCTCGGCGTTGCGCTCGCCGATGGAGTAGTTGAACTGGACGAAATCCACTGGTTCCTTGCGCAGGACCTCGAGCAGGCGCTCGTGGGCGGAATCCAGGTAGTGAGTCACGCCGATGTAGCGTACCCAGCCCTGTTCTTTCAGCTCGCGCAACAGGCCAAGCTGAGTGCTGGTGTCCTGCAGGTTATGCACCTGCATCAGGTCGATGGTGTCGGTCTTGAGCGCGGCGAAACTGGCTTCGACCTGCCGCTCGCCAGCAGAACGCCCGGTGGAGGACACCTTGCTGGCCAGGAACAGCTTTTTGCGCATGTCGCCTTCTGCGGCCAGAGCGCCACACACCGCTTCGGCCCGCCCGTAGCTCGGCGCGGTATCCACCAGGCTGGCGCCACCGTTGACCAGTGCCTGCAACACCTCGCGCAAGGGCTGTAGCGCCTCGTCGCTCATCGCCACATCGTGGGTGCGTGAGGTACCCAGACCGATCACCGGCAGCAGTTCACCGCTACTGGGAATCGCCCGGCTCAGCAGTGTTTCGGCGGCGAAGACGGAGGACGGTAACCAGGGCATCAGGACAGCTAACGCTGCCAGGCTGGCGCTACCTTGCAGGACTCGGCGACGAGTAGGCATGACGTGGCTCCTCTAACAGTGACCGGTTGGTTATAGGCACTGACCGCGCTGAGACCAAGGCGTTACATCCGCGACCGATTCGCTATCGACCGAGAAAGACAGCAAGGGAATCCGCCGGAGGCCGGCAGTGACGGGCGCAGGAGGGGAAATACGGCAGGCTACGGACGCAATATCCGGTAACCAAAAACGCCGCTGCGCCAGGCGGGATAACGGCGCAGCGGTCGGGAAACAGTTATCAGGCTGCGCGCGAAGAAGAGTCGCTGATCAGCATGCCATGGGAGACGAGAAAGCAGCGATGACCGTTCTGCAGGGTCAGGGGGCTGCGACTGGCGATCACCCAGCCTTTGCTCAATAGCTGCTCGATATGCGCACGCAGTGCGGGCAGGTGGCGCTGTTCCTTCATGGCCGACTCCTCATGTAATGGGTGACACTGCACCCAGTGGCTCATCCGTGACACATATCGCAAAATGGTAGTGGCGCAATGCCAGGAAAGAAAGCGGCGCGATTATGTAATTTCTTGTAGGACATTCGCTATACCCCCCCGTCACATCAGCGCTGCGCTGACTCCGCTTGCGGCTCTTTCCGAGGGGTGGAAAACATCAGCTAATGGTCTTCCAGTTTGCCGTAGTGCAGCAGTGCCACATCGGGCAGGTGATGCTGGAGCAGATTCCATGGCACGCGCTCGCCCTGCGCTGGCAGCAGCTGCAAAGCCTGCGCGATACGGGCCATCAGCAATGGCCTGCGGGGTCGCTCGGGAAGAGGCGCAGAACCTCGAGTGAGCGCCACGACTGGCCTCAGGCGCCCGAGCAGCGCTAAGCTGTGGCGATGACCACTCCCTACCTGACCTCGCAGCAGACCAGCAGCACGGACGCCGCCAGCAGCCTGCGGCTGGGTGGTGACTGGACGCTGGCCCACTACAGCCAGCTCGAACCCCAGGTGCTGGCCCTACGCGAACGCCTGCAGGGCAAGGAGTCCGTCGACCTGAGCGACCTGGCCGCGCTGGATACCGCCGGCGCCGCGTTGCTGGTGGAACTGTTCGGCAGCGAACGCCTGCGCCAGCTCAGCAAACAAAGCGAATTCAACGAGCAACGCCGCGCACTGCTGCTGACAGTGGCCGATGCCATGGCCGACAGCCAGCAGGCTCAGACGCCGCCGGAGCCGTCGGTGCTGCGTGAGGTGCTCGGGCACATCGGCGAAGTGGTCGAAAGCATGTGGCACCAGGGCCGCGCGTTGCTCGGGTTCATGGGCCTGACCCTGACCAGCATGCTGGCGATACTGGTGCGGCCGACCCGCTGGCGCCTGACCTCGCTGACCGCGCACTTGGAGCAGTGCGGGCTCAATGCCGTGCCCATCGTCGCCCTGCTGACCTTTCTGGTGGGCGCCGTGGTGGCCTTTCTCGGCGCGACCATCCTCGCCGACTTCGGCGCCAGCATCTACACGGTGAATCTGGTGGCCTTCTCCTTCCTGCGCGAATTCGGCGTGCTGCTCACTGCGATTCTCATGGCCGGCCGCACCGCCAGCGCCTTCACCGCACAGATCGGCTCGATGAAGGCCAACGAGGAAATCGACGCCATCCGCACCCTCGGTCTGAGCCCCATCGAACTGCTGGTGCTGCCGCGCGTTTTCGCCATGCTCATCGCCCTGCCGATATTGACCTTCATCGCCATGCTCAGCGGCATGCTCGGCGGCGCACTGGTCTGCGCGCTGTCACTGGATATTCCGCTGGCCATGTACCTGTCGATCCTGCAGGAAAGCGACCTGCTGCGGCACTTTCTGGTCGGCCTGCTAAAGGCGCCGATCTTCGCCTTCCTGATCGCCCTGATTGGCTGCCTGGAAGGTTTCAAGGTCAGCGGCAGCGCACAGTCGGTGGGTGAGCACACCACCTCGGCGGTGGTGCAATCGATCTTCGTGGTCATCCTGCTCGACGCCCTGGCGGCGTTGTTCCTGATGGAGATGGGCTGGTGAGCCAGGAAACCGTCATCGAGGTACGCGACCTGAGCAATCGCTTCGGTAGCCAGGTGGTGCACGAGCACCTGGATTTCGATCTCTATCGCGGCGAGATCCTCGGCGTGGTCGGTGGCTCCGGTACCGGCAAATCCGTGCTGCTGCGCAGCATCGTCGGCCTGCGCCAACCCAATGCCGGCACCGTGCGCGTGTTCGGCGAAGAACTGCTGAGCCTGCCGCCCGAGCGGCGCTCGCAACTGGAACGGCGCTTCGGCGTGCTCTACCAGCGCGGCGCGCTGTTCTCCTCGCTGACCGTCAGCGAGAACATCGCCCTGCCGCTGATCGAACACGCCGGCCTGTCGCGCGCTGCAGCCGAGCGCCTGGCCAGGGTCAAGATCGCCCTCGCCGGCCTACCGCAGGACGCCGGCAGCAAGTACCCCAGCTCGCTGTCCGGTGGCATGGTCAAACGCGCCGCCCTGGCCCGCGCGCTCGCGCTCGACCCGGACATCCTGTTTCTCGACGAACCCACCGCCGGCCTCGACCCGATTGGCGCGGCGGCCTTCGACCAATTGATCCGCACCCTCAGCGACAGCCTCGGTCTGAGTGTATTTCTGGTGACTCACGATCTGGACACGCTCTACAGCATCTGCGACCGGGTCGCGGTGCTGGCGCAGAAGAAGGTGCTGGTAGCCGACCGCCTGGACGTGGTGGCTGCCACAGACAACGCCTGGATTCAGGACTATTTTCACGGCCCGCGTGGACGCGCGGCTGCACAGGCCGCCGCAGCGGTAGGGAGTCAATGAATGGAACCCAGAGCCCATCATGTGCTGATCGGCCTGTTTACCGTGCTCACGGTGGGCGCCGCGCTGCTGTTCGGCCTGTGGCTGAACAAGGCCGGCGCTGATCGCGCCGTTACCGACTACGAGGTGATCTTCAACGAGGCGGTCACCGGCCTGTCGCAAGGCAGCGCCGTGCAGTACAACGGGATCAAGGTCGGCGACGTGATCAGCCTGGGGCTCGATCCGAACGATCCGCGTACCGTGCGGGCGCGGATTCGCATCGTCGGCCATACGCCGATCAAGCAGGACACCCGTGCCCGCCTGGCGATCACCGGCATCACCGGCCTGGCGGTGATCCAACTGCATGGTGGCAGCCCGGAAAGCCCACCACTGGAGAGCACCGATGGCGAACCCGGCATCATCATCGCCGACCGTTCGCCCCTTTCGCGGCTGATGGCCAACGGCGAAGACCTGGTGGTCAACATCACCCGCCTGCTCAATCGCGCCAACCGCATGCTGTCACGCGAGAACGCCGAGCGCGTGTCGCGCACGCTGGAAAATCTGGAGCAGGCCACCGCCGGCATCGCCGAGCAGCGTGATGAACTGGGCGAAACCCTGCGTCAGACCAGTGCCGCCACCCGCGAAGCGGCCGAACTGATGCGCACGGCCAATCGCCTGCTCGATGGCCAGGGCAGCCAGGTGCTGGAGAACGCCGAGCGCCTGATGGCCTCGCTGGAACGCAGCAGCCGCAATATCGAGGAGCTGCTGCAAAACAACCGCAGCGCGCTGGACAACGGCATGCAGAGTCTCGGTGAGCTGGGCCCGGCAGTTAGCGAACTGCGTGACACCCTCGGCGCCCTGCGCAGCTTCTCCCGTCGCCTGGAGCAGGACCCCACCGGCTACCTGCTGCGCAACGACAGCATCAAGGAGTTCCAACCATGAAGCGCCTGTCCCTGCTGCTGGCCGCCGGCCTGCTCAGCGCCTGCTCGATCCTGCCACAGAGCGAGCCCCTGGATATCTATCTGCTGCCAGGCGCCACCCTGCCGGCACAAACCCAGCGCGTCGACTGGTCGCTGCGAGTGAACAGCCCGGTCAGCAACCAGTTGCTCGACGGCACACGCATCGTCGTGCTGCCCGAGCCCGGCCGGGTCAACACCTACCAGGGCGTGCGCTGGAGCGAGCGCACGCCGCAGTTGCTGCGCGGCCGTCTGCTCGACGCGTTTCAGGATGATGGCCGCGTTCAGGCATTGAGCAACGAAGAGCAACGTCTGCAGGCCGACCTGGAGCTGGTCAGCGACCTGCGCAGCTTCCATAGCCAGTATCGCGATGGCGTTGCCGAGGCACTGATCCAGCTCGACGTGCGTCTGGTCGACGGGCGCGATCAGCGCATCCTCGCCAGCCGCCGCTTCAGAGTTAGTCAGCCGGCGAGTGATACGTCGATTGCTGCAGTAGTGAAAGCCTTCGGCCAGGCTGGCGATCGATTGTCCCGCGAGCTGGTGGACTGGACGCTGGCCGAAGGGCAACGCAGTCGCCGGCCATAAGCGCATGGCAGCGCACACGTGATCATCGGTGCGCACAGCACACCCTACGCGATGGATGCCGCTACCCTAGGGTGCGCCGTGCGCACCAATCCACCCCCTACACAGCCAACCAATCACGCACCTCGGCGTAGGGGTAATCCTCCAGCGCGGCGAAGCCGGCCAACTGACGTGCCTTGAGCTTGGTCAATAGCGGCGTAGTGACGCCACAGAGAAAACGCGTCAGACATTCGTGGCTCGGCCTGCAGCCGGCGTGCTGCTGGTGCTTCTCGATGAAGGCGGCGCATAGCGCCTCGGCATCACGCCCACTCAAGGGCGGTAGTTCCGGCGGCTGCGGCAAGGTCGCGACCTGGCCCCGGCACACCGAACAATGTCCGCAATGCTCGGGCGCCTGTTCGTCACCAAAGTACAACGCCAGGCGCCGGCTCAGGCATTCGCGGCTCTCGAACAAACCGAGCATGGCCTGGATACGCGCGATCTCGCTGGCCTCGTGGGCGCGGAAGTGCGCGTGCAGATCGTTGGCCAGGGCTGACACATCGAAGTCGCCATCGAGCACGGCGTAGACCTCGGTCATCTGCTTGCTTTCCAGCTCCAGCCAGCCCCTTTCCTGAAAGTAATCCAGCGCCTTGACCACCCGCGCACGTTCGGCGCGGTGGTCGCGATACAGCACGTCGAAATCCAGGGTGCTCCAGGTTCGCGCACGCCGTGAGCTGGCAAGAATCGCCTCGACGAACTGGCGGCGCTCGCCCTCGAACTTGGCCAGCAACACGTCATCTTCCAGCAGTAGCTTGAAGCGGTACTCGGCGAAGTAGGCGTAACGCGGGGCGATGATGCCGCGCAGTTCCAGCTGCACCAGCAGGGTCTTGAGTGGCAACGCGCGGATATTGCTCAGCTCCGACAGCTGCCCAAGCATCAGCTCCCACTGCCCGCCCGTGCCGACCGCGCGCAAATCATCGAGCACGACGCGTATACCGCCGAGCTCGGGCGTATCGCCAAAAACGAAATTCTCCAACACACTGAGGCCATCGCGGCTGGCCAGCACCAGGCAGTCCGAGGCCTGGCCGTCACGCCCGGCGCGGCCGATTTCCTGGCTGTAGTTCTCCACCGACTTGGGCAGGTCGAAGTGCATCACGTTGCGGATATCACGCTTGTCGATGCCCATGCCGAAGGCGATGGTGGCGACGATGCACTCCAGCTCGCCAGCCATGAAACGGCGCTGGATCGACTCACGTACGTCATGAGCCATACCCGCGTGGTAAGCGCTGACCGCCAGACCCTCGCGCGCCAGATGCTCGGCGACCTGCTCGGCAGTCTTCTGCTGGGTGACATAGACGATGCTCGCCTGCCCGCGTCGCGGCACCAGCCATTGCTGCAGACGCTGCTGCTTGGCACCTCCGGGCACGGGCTCGACCAGCAGATTGAGGTTGGGCCGGTAGAAACCGGTGGTGACCACGTCCGCCTCGGCAATGGCGAACTTCTCGCGCATATCGGCGATCACCTTGGGCGTCGCCGTGGCGGTCAGCAGCAGCACCTGCTTGATGCCGAACTGGCGCTGATAGTCGGGCAGCTTGAGGTAGTCCGGGCGGAAGTTGTGGCCCCACTCGGAGATGCAGTGCGCCTCGTCGACCACCAGCAGGGAGATCGGCACCTGAGCGATGAAATTGCGAAAACGCTCGTTCTTCAGGCGCTCCACCGAGATCATCAGGATCTTCAGCTCGCCGCTGCGCGCGCGATTCATCACCTCGGCGGCCTGCTCGCGACTCTGCGCCGAATCGATACTGGCCGCGGCGATGCCATGGGCATGCAGGAACGCCAACTGATCCTGCATAAGCGCCAGCAGCGGCGAAATCACCAGGGTCAGGTGTGGCAGATGCAAGGCCGGCAACTGATAGCACAGCGACTTGCCCGAACCGGTAGGAAAGATCGCCGCCGCCGAACGACCGGCGAGCACGGCGCTGATCACCGTTTCCTGGCCGGGACGCAGTTGATCGAAACCGAAGACACGTTTGAGGGTAGACATGCGCTGTCACTCCATTGACCGCTGAATGGTCCCTGACCATAACGCGGTTAGGTAGGGTGCGCCATGCGCACAGACAGAATCCCGTTGAGAACCGGTGCGCACGGCGCACCCTACCTCGGGCACTGTGTACAGCCCGGATAAAATCCGGGAAGGGTCACCAGCCATCCCGGATTGCATCCGGGCTCCGCGAGCACCACGCCATAAACGACAAAGCCGCCCGAAGGCGGCTTTGTCAGAGAACACGGCTCAGCTTACAGCTGCGGACCGGCGTTCTTGATGGCGTCGCTGACATCGAACTTGGTGAAGTTGTCGATGAACAGCTTGGCCAGGCCTTTGGCGGCTTCGTCGTAGGCGTTCTTGTCAGCCCAGGTATTGCGCGGGTTGAGCAGGTTGGTCTCGACGCCCGGTACCGACTTCGGCACATCCAGGTTGATGATCGGCAGGTGCTCAGTCTCGGCACCGATCAGCGCGCCACTCTGGATCGCGGCGATCACGCCGCGAGTGGTGGGGATGTTGAAGCGTTTGCCGACACCGTAGCCACCGCCAGTCCAACCGGTATTGACCAGGTAGACCTTGGAGCCAAAGGCATTGATGCGCTTGATCAGCAACTCGGCGTAGACGCCAGCCGGACGCGGGAAGAACGGTGCGCCGAAGCAGGTGGAGAAGGTCGACTTGATGCCGCCGCCCGAACCCATTTCGGTGGAACCGACCAGCGCGGTGTAGCCGGACAGGAAGTGGTAGGCCGCCTGCTCGTTGTTGAGGATCGATACCGGCGGCAGCACGCCAGTCAGGTCGCAGGTCAGGAAGATCACGGCATTCGGCTCGCCGCCCAGGTTCTTCTCGCTGCGCTTCTCGACGTACTCCAGCGGGTAGGCCGCGCGGCTGTTCTGGGTCAGGCTGTCGTCGGCGTAATCCGGGGTACGGCTGTCGTCGAGCACGACGTTTTCCAGCACGGTGCCAAACTGGATGGCTTTCCAGATCACCGGCTCGTTCTTCTCGGACAGGTCGATGCACTTGGCGTAGCAACCGCCTTCGACGTTGAACACCACGCCTTCGCCCCAACCATGCTCGTCGTCACCGATCAGGTAACGCGACTCGTCGGCCGACAGGGTGGTCTTGCCGGTGCCTGACAGGCCGAAGAACAGGGTCACGTCGCCTTCTTCGCCAATGTTGGCGGCGCAGTGCATCGGCAGCACGTCTTTTTCCGGCAGCAGGAAGTTCTGCACGGAGAACATGGCTTTCTTCATTTCACCGGCGTAACGCATGCCGGCGATCAGGACTTTCTTGGCAGCGAAGTTGATGATCACGCAGCCATCGGAGTTGGTGCCGTCACGCTCAGGCACGCACTCGAAGTTGGCGACGTTGAGGATCTGCCACTCGGCCTTGCCAGCCTGGTTATAAGTAGTCGGGTTGATGAACAGCTGACGGCCGAACAGGTTCTGCCAGGCGGTCGCGGTGGTCATCTTCACCGGCAGGTAGTGCTCTTCGGCGGAACCGACGTGAACGTGGGAGACGAAGTGCTCCTGAGCGGCGTTGAACGCGGCGACGCGATCCCACAGGGCATCGAACTTGTCGGCCGGGAACGGACGGTTGATGGCGCCCCAGGCAATCTGCGCCTCGGTGCTCGGCTCCTGAACGATGAAACGATCAGCCGGCGAGCGGCCAGTGCGATGACCAGTACGTACGACCAGCGCGCCGTTGGCGGCCAGTTCCCCTTCACCACGGCGAATGGCTTCTTCGACCAGTTGCGCGGCGCTGATGTCGGTGTACACGGCGTTGTTGGCTTGCGTCATGAGGGTCCCCGTCGGCCGCTGGCCGAGTCTTCCGAACGTTGTGTAGTACAGGGGCAACTGCACTACACGGTAAAAAAGTCGCGGGAGTATGCCAGAAAAGCGAACTGCTTGGCAGCCTCCGATCTGATAGAGAACGGCTATCGTTTAGAAAAGTTCATCAATGCCGCGTCTGCGACGGCGCCTCGCTACCGGCACCGGCGAACAGCTGGGCGATGTCGGCGGCGTCGAAGGCATAGCGCTCGTTGCAGAACTGGCAATCGATCACCACGCTGCCACCCTGCTCGGCCAGCAGCAGTTCGGCGTCGGCCTGGCCGAGGCTGGCCAGGGCACTGGCCGAACGCTCGCGCGAGCAGCTGCAGCGGAACTGCAGCGGCTGCTCATCGAACAGGCGCACATTCTCTTCGTGGTAGAGGCGATGCAGCAGGGTCGGGTTGTCCAGGCCCAACAGTTCTTCGGCAGTCAGGGTGTCGGCCAGCGTCAGCACGTGGTTCCAGCTCTCGGCGCGTTCTTCCGCTTCGGTCTGATGGTGCGGCGGCAGTTGCTGCAGCAGCAGGCCGCGCGCGCGCTGGCCGTCGGCCTTGAGCCAGAAACGGGTCGGCAGCTGTTCGGAGCTGGCGAAGTAGTTGGACAGGCACTCGGCCAGGTCGACCCCTTCAAGGTCGACGATACCCTGGTAGCGCTGGCCTCGGGTCGGGTCGATGGTGATGGCCAACACGCCATTGGGCATCAGGCTTTGCAGGTCAGCATCGGCGCCGATCTGCTCGGCTTCATAGCGGGCGATACCGCGCAGCTCGCGAGCGCTCGAGCATTCCACCATCAGCAGCGACAGCGGGCCTTCCGAACGCGCCTGCAGCACCAGCAGGCCATCGAACTTGAGGGTACCGACCAGCAGGGCAGCGGCGGCCATCATCTCGCCGAGCAGTTGCGCCACTGGCTGCGGGTAGGCGTGCTTGGCCAGCACATGAGCGTAACTTTCGCGCAACGCGACCATTTCGCCTCGCACGTCGGTGTCGTCGAAGAGAAAGCGTTGACTGAAGTCGTTCATGGCGGCTGGCCCAGGGTCTATAAAAGGCTGGCGATTTTATGCACAAACGCCAGCACAACCAAGGCCCGAACGTCATGTGAGCGTGTTCACACAGCAGGAATCAGCCGCTGAACCTTGGCTGAACGACTGTGCTGCCGCCCTTGTTTAGGCGCCAGCACTGCCTATCATCCGCGCGCCTGAGGTCAGGCCTGTCATAAATCTGCAAAGGGATTTCCCATGTCGAGCACGTTCATCAATCGTCACTGGCAACCACGCGCGATGCTGGTCTGCCATGTCGTGGCCGTCGTGCTGCTCGTCAGTTGGCTGTGGCAGCCCACGCGCGAGCTTTGGAATGTCTTCGATGTGTGGCTGTTCAAACTGCTCAACGACCCGGTCCATGCCGGCGGCCTGTGGGCCCATATCTGGGCCATCGGCAGCATGCGCCCGGTCGATGCCGGCGTCGGCGTGGTGATGCTGGCGGTCATGCTCAAGGCCGATCTGGTATTCACCGGGCCGCAGGTGCGCCGAGCGCTGTTCGCCTTTCTGGTCGCCCTGATCGTGATGCTGCTGATGCGCGTACTGTTCGCCGACCTGGTCGAATACATGGGCTGGCAGCACGCCAGCCCTTCTCTGGTAGTAGAAGGCAGCGCGCGCCTGACCGAGATGTTCCCGGCCTGGGAAGAACGCTGGGACCTGAAGGACAGCGCCAGCCGCAGTTTCCCCGGTGACCACGCCTCGGTGCTGCTGATCTGGGCTTATTTCATGAGCTTCTTTGCCCGCGGCTGGCGTCTGCTGCTGGTCTGGGCCATTACCGTGATCGGCATCCTGCCGCGCCTGGTGGCCGGTGCTCACTGGGGGGCAGATGCCTTCGTCGGCGGCGTATTCCTCAGCCTGCTGGCCCTGGCCTGGAGCTGCTACACCCCGCTGGGTTATCACGCCAGCGAATGGCTGGAGAAGGTCGCCCTGCCGATCACCTCGCGCCTGGCCAAACTGCCGCTGCTGGGCCGCATGAGCATCGTCAGTGGGCGTTGAACGACTAGACCGTAGGGTGCGCCGTGCGCACCGTGAAGATCGCAGTGCTCGTTTGGTGCGCACAGCGCACCCTACGAAAAACAGTCCAACCGACAGTTGATCCGTAGCGTCACACGGGGTGATCCCATGACACTCTAATCCTCATCCGCCCAGGGGTGGCGAAGGCCACCTTCCTGCTGCTCGTTGAACTGATGGATCTGCCGGCGTTGCTTCTTGCTCGGCCGCCCATCGGTCTGCATGCCCACGGCACCAGCTTTGCGCATGGCCGCTGCCTGCTCGCGGCGGGCGATACTTTCTTCCGTCTCGCGATACAGCAGTTGCGCCTCGGGCGCGCCACGGCGGACGCTGGATAATGCCAGCACGACCACGGTGCGCTCATCGAAGCCGGTGCGCAGCACGTACTCATCACCGATCTTCGGCTCCTTGCCCGGCTTGCAGCGCTCGCCACGATGGTGGACCTTGCCCCCCTCTATAGCCGCCTTGCACAGGGCGCGCGTCTTGAAGAAGCGTGCCGCCCACAGCCATTTGTCCAGGCGGATCTTGTCGTCGTCTTTTTCGCTCATCTCACTCTCTGAAAGGGTTCTGCTATTCGCACGCGCGGCAGATGCAGTTGTCACACGACACAACTAGAATGCGCGGAATCATAGGCGTTGTCGGCCGCAGGGGACACTCTCACCTTGAAGACTTTCGACCAGCTCAGCGTGATCGGCCTGCGTGAGTGGATCAATCTGCCTGAGCTCGGCATCATCGGCCTGCGCGCCAAGATCGACACCGGCGCCAGCACCTCGAGCCTGCATGCCAGCGATATCCAGCCGTTCCAACGTGACGGCGAGGACTGGGTACGCTTCACTGCCTACCTCGGCACTCAGGTGCAGCGCCGCCACCGTTGCGAGGCGCCGCTGGTCTCGGTCAAACGTATCAAGAGTTCCAATGGCCAGGCGCAGAGCCGCTATGTGATCCGCACCCACCTGGCCCTCGGTGATCTGCTGTGGCCGGTGGAATTCACCCTGGCCTGTCGCAAGACCATGCGTTATCGCGTACTACTTGGCTCCAAGGCGCTGATCACCGGCCAACTGGTGGTCAATCCGGCACTCAGCTATGTGCAGGACAAACCCTCACTTTCCTCTGCCCTTCCAGGTGCCCAATGAAGATCGCCGTGCTGTCGCGCAACCCGCGCCTGTATTCCACCCGCCGTCTGGTGGAGGCCGGCCAGCAACGGGGCCATGAAATGGTGGTGATCGACACCCTGCGCGCCTACATGAACATCGCCAGCCACAAACCGCAGATCCACTATCGCGGCCAGGCCATGGACGGCTTCGACGCAGTGATCCCGCGTATCGGCGCCTCGGTGACCTTCTATGGCTGCGCGGTGCTGCGCCAGTTCGAGATGATGGACGTCTACCCGCTCAACGAGTCGGTGGCCATCAGCCGTTCGCGCGACAAGCTGCGCGCCCTGCAACTGCTGTCGCGCAAGGGCATCGGCCTGCCGGTGACCGGCTTCGCCCACTCCCCCGACGACATTCCCGACCTGATCCAGATGGTGGGTGGCGCGCCGCTGGTAATCAAGGTGCTGGAAGGTACCCAGGGCATGGGCGTGGTGCTGGCCGAAACGCACAAGGCGGCCGAGTCGGTGATCGAGGCCTTCCTCGGCCTCAAGCAGGACATCATGGTCCAGGAATACATCCAGGAAGCCGGCGGCGCCGACATTCGCTGCTTCGTGGTCGGTGACAAGGTGATTGCCGCGATGAAGCGCCAGGCCAAGGCTGGCGAATTCCGCTCCAACCTGCACCGCGGCGGCAGCGCCAGCCTGATCAAGATCACCCCGGAGGAGCGCATGACGGCAGTGCGCGCGGCCAAGGTCATGGGCCTCAACGTCGCCGGTGTCGACATCCTGCGCTCCAACCATGGCCCGCTGGTGATGGAGGTGAACTCCTCCCCTGGCCTGGAAGGTATCGAGACCACCACCGGCAAGGATGTCGCCGGGATGATCATCCAGTACCTGGAAAAGAACGCAGAGCCCGGCCAGACCCGCACCCGAGGGCGCGGATGAGCCAAGTGTTCGACGGCCGCCTGGCGCTGATCGCCCCCGCGGCGGCGATTGCCGAAGACGTACTGGAAGCGACCCTGGCGCAGCTCGACGTGCTCGGCGTGCGCTATCACCTGGGCCAGCACGTGCGCGCCCGCCATCGTTACCTGGCGGGCACGCCGGAGCAACGCCTGGACGACCTGCACCAGGCCTTCACCCTGGCGGATATCAGCGCCGTCTGGTGCCTGCGTGGCGGCTACGGCTGCGCACAACTGGTGGCGGATATCGACTGGGCGCTGCTGCGCCAGGCCAGCCCGCGCCCGTTGATCGGTTTCTCCGATCTGTCGATTCTGCTCGAAGCCTTTGCCCAACGGGGGCTGCCAGCCATTCATGGTCCCGTGGCTACGGCGCTCGGCCATCAGGCGCTGTCGGCGCCCGGCGGCCAGCGTGAGCGCCTGGCTTCGATACAGGCGCTGTGGAGCCTGCTCAAAGGCCAGCACCGGCAGTTGCCGCTGCGCCATATCAGTGGTCCACAACATGTCGTCGAGGGCACCTTGCAGGGCGGCAATCTCACGGCCCTGGCCAGCGTCTGCGGCACGACGGCCGAGCTGCGTCTGGCCGAAGATTCGATCCTGATCCTGGAAGACGTCGGCGAGCCCTACTACCGCCTCGAGCGCAGTCTCTGGCAGTTGCTGCACAGTTTCGCCGGGCAAAGACCACGCGCGGTGTGCCTGGGCAGTTTCACCGACTGCCCGCGACGCGGCGTGCAGCACAGCCTGGAGCAGATCATCGGCGAGTACCTGGAGCCGCTGGGCGTGCCACTGTACGGCGACCTGCCGAGCGGGCATGGCGACAGCAACTTCCCCTGGCCCTGCGGCAAGAAGGCACGACTGAACGCTAGCAGCCTGAGCTGGTAGGCCACCTCAGCGCTGACGCGCCTGCATCCAGGCGAGAAACTCGGCCTCGGCCATCGGTCGACCGAACAGATAGCCCTGCCCCAATGTGCAGTCCTGCTCGCGCAGCAGCGCCAGTTGGCTATCGTGCTCGATCCCTTCGGCCACGCACTCCAGGCCCAGGTTGCGCGCAATCATCAGGATGGTCTGCACCAGCATGCGCCCGCTCGCCTCGCCATCCAGATCGGCGACGAAACTGCGGTCGATCTTCAGCCGATCCAGCGGCAGACGCTTGAGGTAGGTCAGCGACGAGTAGCCCGTGCCGAAGTCGTCGATGGCGAAGCGTACTCCCTGCGCCTTGAGCTGCTGCATGTTGCCGATGCAGCGCTCGACATCTTCGAGTAACACGCCCTCGGTGATTTCTAGCTCCAGCGACTGCGCCGGCACGCCGTGAGCGCGCAGGCACTGCTCGACACGCTCGACGCAGCCCGCCTGACGCAGCTCACGCGGGCTGAGATTGACCGCCAGCACCAGTTGCGGCCACTGCGTCTGCCAGCGCGCCAGCGCCGCACAGGCCTGCTCCAGCACCCACTGGCCAATGTCCTGGATCAGCCCGGTTTCCTCGGCCAGCGGGATGAACTGATCCGGACCGATCTCACCGCGCTCGGGGTGCATCCAGCGCAGCAGCACCTCGGCGCCCGCCACGCTGTTATCAGCCAGCATCAGTTGCGGCTGGAACACCAGCTGTAGTTGCTGACGCGCGATGGCCTGACGCAGTTCGCTCTGCAACTGCAGACGTTGGTCGATGGCAACCTGCATCTCCGGGGCGAAGAAATGCAGGGCGTTGCGCCCGGCATGCTTGGCCCGGTACATGGCGGTATCGGCCTGCTTGAGAATGTCCGAGGCCTGCTGCAGGCCCAGAGGATGCAGAGCGATGCCGATACTGGCGCTGATCGCCAGCTCATGACCGTCGATCAGACAACTGCCCTGCAGGCCACGCAGCAATTTCTCTCCCACTGCCGCAGCCTGCTCGGCAACCACTTGCGGCTCATGCCCCAGGGCTTCGAGCAGCACCACGAACTCATCACCACCGAGGCGCGCCAGGGTGTCTTCAGTACGCAATTCGGCGGCCAGGCGCGTGGTCACCTCGACCAGCAGGGCATCGCCAACCAGATGACCCAGGCTGTCGTTGACCGTCTTGAAGTGATCCAGATCGATAAACAGCAACGCGCCCAGGCTACCCTCGCGACTCTCCCGGTCCATGGCGTGCTGCAGGCGATCGAGCAGCAAGCGGCGATTGGGTAGGCCGGTGAGTTCGTCGCTGTAGGCCAGGCGCTCGATCTCGCGCTGATAGCGCTGGCGCTCGGAGATGTCGGTGACGCTGGCGCGAATCAGCAGGTTCTCCCCCGGCATGCGTACCAGGCGCACCTCGCAGGGCAACTGGCGACCGGCGCTGTCGCGGTGGTTCCATTCGAACACCGGCGCTTCGCCGGCGATGGCGCGGCGCAGGAAGGCCTTGCCAGCGCGGGAAGACAACCGACCATCGGCCTGACGCACCGGGCTGATGCTCTGAATCGACTTGCCGAGCAGCTCATCGCGGCGATAGCGGAACAGGCTCAAGGCGTTCTCGTTGCATTCGACGATACCGCCCTCAGGATTGAACAGCAGGATCGCCTCGGGCGCATGCTCGACCAGCGTTCGATAGCGCGCCTCGGCTTCGCGCCGTGCACTGATGTCCTCGACCAACAGCAGGAACAGCGTCTGCCGGCCGCTACCACGTACGGCGCGCAGGCTGACACGTGTGAAGACCACCAAACCATCTGCACGCAGGAAGCGCTTGTCCATCTCGAAGCCATCGCTGCCGCCCAGCAGTACCTGCTCCACATGGGCCTGTTCGACTGGCAGATCATCCGGGTGCGACAGCTGCCGCCAACTGCTGGCGAGCAATTCGTCGCGACTGCGACCGAGGATGCTGCACAGCTTCTGGTTGACCTCTTCCCAGGCAAAACTCTGAGTGGTCAGCGCCATGCCGATCAGCGGCGCCTCGAAGAACAGGCGCAGACGTTCGTCTCGCTCACGCAGCTGCGACTCGGTGCGCTTACGCTCGCTGATGTCCTGCACCACGCCATAGATGCGCACCAGGCTGCCGTCTTCATCGCGCTCGGCCATGCCGCGCAGACGCACCAGGCGTCCGCCCAGACGCGCCGCCAGGCGTACCTCGATGTCCAGGTCGTCCATGCCGCTGAGCGCGGCCTGCAGCGTCTGCATGATCAGTGCCTGGCTCGGCGTATCGTAGTAATCCAGCACTTGCTGCAGGTCAGGCGGCCCTTGCTGGATATCACGGTCGACGATGCGGTAGCAGCCATCGCTCCAGGACATGCCGTAGTCGCTGATCTCCAGCACCCAGCCACCCAGGCTGGCGATGTCTTCGGTCTGGCTGAACAGATGGCTCTGACGCAGTAATTGCGAGCGCTGCAGCTCGACCTTGGCCGCCAGTTCGACGCGCTCGGTGACATCGTGCTGCAGCCCGACGAAATGGCTGATGCCCTGATCGTCACGCATTGGCGCCAACACCACCTCGTTCCAGAACGGCCTACCGTCCTTGCGATAGTTACGCACCACCGCATGGCCGCTGCGCCCCTCTCGCAGGGCACGGCGCAACGGTTGCAACTCCAATTGGGCACGGTCCTGGCCGAGCAGGAAACGGCAGTTGCGTCCCAACGCCTCCTCCGCGCTGTAGCCGGTTATCTGGCTGAATGCGGAATTGCAGTACACCAATGGCATGTCTTCCTGGCGCACATCGGCGATGGTCACGCCCAACGGGCTGGCCTCCATCGCCAGGTTGGCGCGGGCCAGTTGCTGCTGCATCTGCGCGCTGCGCGCCAGCGCCTGACGCAGGTCGCCAAGCACACGGCCCACCAGCAAGGTAGCGCCCATCAGCAGCACCACAGCGAAGTGCAGCTGGTTACGCTGCAGATCGAGCTCGCCGAAACTCAAGCTGTCGCGCAGCAGCGGTAGCGGCAGAGTCGCGGCGTACACCAGCAGCACGCCATACAGAGCACCGGCAAAGGCGTGTCGTAGCGCCAGGACCAGCATGCTCAGACCAAGCAGCGGCAGGGCGAACTGAGCCGGCAGACTGGCGCTGAGCAGCATCAGCACCAGAAACACGCCAGTGGCCAACAACCAGCCACCTGGCGAACGGCTGATGCTCAGCGTTGGCGCGGCATTTTCCACCGGCGCGTGGGTCCAGCCGCGGGCGCGCAGCAGCGGGGTACAGAACGCCAGCAGGGGCGCCGTCAGTGCGAGCATATTGATGGTGTCGCCCAACCAGACCGACAAACTGGCCTGCGCCCACTGCTCGCTGGTCTGAAAACCAGTCAGCCACAGGTTGCTCTGCAAGCCGAGCGCCACCAGCGTGCTAGGCATCAACACAGCGAAGGCAAGGAATCGGAGCAGATCACTCAAGCGCCCCAGGGCGGGATCGAAAGGCTGACGTCGCAACAGCCACCAGCCCAGAGCGACGGCGGCGGTTTCCGGCAGGGCATAGAGCGGCGCCAACTGCCAGGGCAGGCCCCATAACGGCACGCAAAACAGGGCATTGAGGTACAACGCAGGCAGCACCCGCGGGCCCCACCACAGGCACATGGCAAGCCCGAGCACCATGGGCAGGTAACACAACGCCACCCCGTCATTCAGGCGGGTCGCCAGGGAAATCCAGGTTGCCAGATGGAAAATCGGCAGCGGCAGCCACCAGGTCCAGCTGGGCAAGCGGTCGGGGAAGGCGGCGGGCATGCAGGCCTCGAGTTGATGCGCTGGCACAGCATAGCCCAGCGCCAGAGCGCTTGGCAGCATATTGCCAGCACACAGACCGCCGCCAGGACGGTCGGTCGTCAGCTACACCGCGTCGCGCGGTAGCAGCAGGCCGAGCGGCAGGCGTACTCGCGCCTCCAGGCCGCCGCCGGAGCGGTTGCGCAGCTCGACGCTACCACCATGCAGCGCCGCGATGCGTTTGACGATGGCCAGACCCAGACCGGTGCCGCGCCCACCACGCGCCCGATCACCGCGAATGAAGGGGTTGAAGATGCTGTCCAGCTCGGCCGGATCGATACCGTTGCCACGGTCCAGCACGCTCAGCACCACATAAGGCGCGTTATGGTCGCCGGCCAGGCTGGCGACCACCTCGACGGCATCACCACCGCCGTGATTGAGGGCGTTCTCCACCAGATTGGTCAGCAGCCGCTTGGTCGAAACGCGGCGCAGCGGGAACGGCGGGATCGGCTCGAGGCACAAACGCACGCGCTCGCCGTTCTGGTTGTAGGGTGCCAGGGTTTCGCGCACCAGTTCGGAGAAGTCCAGCTCCTCCACCGGCTCGTCGCGCCCGTCGCGAATAAAGGCGAGGAACTGATCGAGAATGGCGTCCATGTCCTCGATATCGCGCACCATGTCGTCGGTGAGCTCGGTGTCGTTATCCATGAACTCCAGGGCCAGCCGCAGGCGAGTCAGCGGCGTGCGCAGGTCATGGGAGACACCGGCCAGCATCAGTTCGCGTTCGCGCCCGGCCTGTTCGACGTCCTCGGCCATCTGGTTGAAAGCGCGGTACACCTCGGTCATCTCGCTTGGCGTATCGCCCACCGGCAGGCGCACGCTGCGCCCCTGACCAAGCTGGCGAGCGGCATAGACCAGGCGCTTGAGCGGCGCATTGAGCTGGCGCACGAAGATCCAGGCCGCAGCCGTGGACAGCAGGCCGATACCAAGGAACCAGCCAAGTACGCTCCAGATACGTTGGCCACGCAGCGGATGCGGATACATCGGCACCCGTACCCAGCCGTCGCCGAGGCTCGGCGCGTGCACCCACAGCGCCGGCGGCGTGGTGGCACGCACATGGGTTTCGGTATCGGGGCCCAGCTCGGTTTGCATCTGCCGCTGGAAGATCTCGCTGTAGGGCCAGTGCTGCTCGCTGGCTGGCACCTTGTCCCGCGGGATGCGTTTGAGCCCGGCGGCCTGGGCGATGTGGTCGCGATCATCGGGGTTGGCTGCCCAGTAGGCGCGCAAGGTCAGCGCCGCACCGTGGCTGTACTGGCGGTCGACCAGTACATCCTCGTTCATCATCAGGTACACCAGGGTCAGTGCCTTGGAGAACAGCACGACCACCAGCACCAGCCACAGGGTGCGGGCGAAGAAGCTTTGCGGGAACCAGTAAGGGGCTTTCATCAACACATAACCGGAGGAGCGAGCGCTGCTCGCGAAAATGTGGCTTCGATTCGCGAGCGGCGCTCGCTCCTACAGGTCACTTGTTGCCGTCGGGAACGAACACGTAACCCACACCCCAGACAGTCTGGATATAGCGCGGCTTGGACGGGTCCGGCTCGATCAGGCGACGCAGGCGGCTGATCTGCACGTCGATGGAGCGCTCCAGCGCATCCCATTCGCGACCACGGGCCAGGTTCATCAGCTTGTCGCGGGTCAGCGGCTCGCGCGCATGCTGCACCAGCGCTTTGAGCACGGCGAACTCGCCGGTGGTGAGCATATGTACTTCCTCACCCTTCTTCAGCTCGCGGGTGGCCAGGGACAATTCGTACTCGCCGAAGCTGACGCTCTCATCCTCGCTACCCGGCGCACCCGGCACCACCGGCGCCTGACGACGCAGCACCGCCTTGATCCGCGCCAGCAGCTCACGCGGGTTGAAGGGTTTGGCCAGGTAGTCGTCAGCACCCAGTTCCAGACCCTGGATACGACTGGACTCATCGCCTTTGGCGGTGAGCATGATGATCGGCATCTGGTTGCCCGCTTCGCGCAAGCGGCGGCAAGCAGAAAGGCCGTCTTCGCCCGGCAACATCAGGTCCAGCACCACCAGATTGAACAGTTCGCGCGCCAGCAGACGATCCATCTGCTCGACGTTCTCCACTGCGCGAACCCGGTAGCCCTGCTCATCGAAGAAGCGCTCGAGCAAGCGGCGCAGACGGGCGTCGTCATCGACGATGAGGATCTTCTCGCCTTCGGCGACAGGGGCAGCGGACTGGGTCATGGCGTCTCCTTGGACAGCCGTACTGAGGACGGCAAGTGGCGGCATTATCGCTCAGGCGCATGGGTGGGCGCTTTAGCCATTGTTAGCAGATTTTTCCCCAACGGTTCGCAGCTCTCGCGAATGCGGTGTTTATAATGCGCCGCTTTCGTGTCTGGCCAGCGTCTTTGCGGCCGCCCTGTCGCTTCAGTGGGTAGTTTTCATATGGATAGCATCAACAACCGTATCGCCGATGAACTGGGCGTGCGCCCGCAACAGGTTGCCGCTGCCGTGGCCCTACTCGACGAAGGCTCCACCGTGCCCTTCATCGCCCGTTATCGTAAAGAAGTGACCGGCAGCCTCGACGATACCCAGCTGCGCCACCTGGAAGAGCGCCTGCGCTACCTGCGCGAGCTGGACGAGCGCCGTACGGCGATCCTTGCCAGCATCGAGGAGCAGGGCAAGCTGACCCACGAACTCAAGCGCGAGATCAACCTGGCCGACACCAAGACGCGCCTCGAAGACCTCTACCTGCCGTACAAGCAAAAGCGCCGCACCAAGGGCCAGATCGCCCTGGAAGCCGGTCTCGGCGAGCTGGCCGATGCACTGTTCAACGACCCGAATCTCGTGCCCGAGCATGAAGCCGAGCGCTTCATCGACGCCGAAAAGGGCTTCGCCGACGTCAAGGCCGTGCTCGAAGGTGCCAAGTACATCCTCATGGAGCGCTTTGCCGAAGACGCCGCGCTACTGGACAAGCTGCGCAGCTTCCTCAAGGACAACGCCACCCTCAGCGCTCGCCTGGTGCCGGGCAAGGAAAACGAAGGCGCCAAGTTCAGCGACTACTTCGAACACGACGAAGCGCTCAAGGGCGTACCGTCGCACCGCGCGCTGGCGATTTTCCGCGGGCGCAACGAAGGCATTCTCAGTTCCAGCCTGAAGGTCGGCGAAGAGCTACCCGGCACCCTGCATCCATGCGAGCTGATGATCGGCGAGCGCTTCGGTATCAGCGCGCAAGGCCGCCCGGCGGATAAATGGCTGGGTGAAGTGGTGCGCTGGACCTGGAAGGTCAAGCTCTATAGCCACCTGGAAACCGACCTGCTCGGCGAGCTGCGCGAGAAGGCCGAGGACGAGGCGATTGCCGTATTCGCCCGTAACCTGCACGATCTGCTGCTGGCCGCCCCCGCCGGCCCTCGCGCCACCCTGGCGCTCGACCCGGGCCTGCGCACCGGCTGCAAGGTGGCGGTGGTCGACGCCACCGGCAAGGTGCTCGAAACCGCCACTGTCTACCCGCACGCCCCACGCAACGACTGGGACGGCACCCTGGCCATCCTCGCCAAGCTCTGCGCCAAGCATGGCGTCGACCTGATCTCGATCGGCAACGGCACCGCCAGCCGCGAGACCGACAAGCTGGCCGCCGAGCTGATCAAGAAGGTGCCGGGCCTGAAGCTGACCAAGGTGATGGTCTCCGAGGCCGGCGCCTCGGTGTATTCGGCCTCGGAACTGGCCGCCCGCGAATTCCCCGATCTCGACGTGTCGCTGCGTGGCGCAGTAAGCATCGCCCGCCGCCTGCAGGACCCGCTGGCCGAGCTGGTGAAGATCGACCCGAAATCCATCGGCGTCGGCCAATACCAGCACGACGTGTCGCAGCTCAAGCTGGCGCGTAGCCTGGACGCCGTGGTCGAGGACTGCGTGAACGCCGTCGGCGTCGATGTGAACACAGCCTCCGCTGCCCTGCTGGCGCGCATTTCCGGCCTCAACACGACCCTGGCGCAGAACATCGTGCAGTACCGCGATGCCAACGGCGCCTTCGCCAGCCGCGCAGCACTCAAGCAGGTACCGCGCCTGGGCGAGAAGACCTTCGAACAGGCTGCCGGCTTCCTCCGTGTAATGAACGGCGACAACCCGCTGGACGCCTCTGCCGTGCACCCGGAAACCTATCCGTTGGTCGAGCGCATCGCCGCTGGTACCGAGCGCGATATCCGCTCGCTGATCGGCGATTCGGGCTTCCTCAAGCGCCTCGATCCGGCCAAGTTCACCGATGAGCGCTTCGGCCTGGTCACCGTCGGCGACATCCTCAAGGAACTGGACAAGCCTGGCCGCGACCCGCGCCCGGAGTTCAAGACCGCCGAGTTCCAGGAAGGTGTGGAAACCCTCAAGGACCTCGAACTGGGCATGGTGCTCGAAGGCGTGGTGACCAACGTCACCAACTTCGGCGCCTTCGTCGACATCGGCGTGCACCAGGACGGCCTGGTGCACATCAGCGCGCTGTCGGAGAAGTTCATCAAGGACCCACACGAAGCGGTCAAGGCCGGCGACGTGGTCAAGGTCAAGGTGATGGAAGTGGATATCCCGCGTAACCGCATCGCCCTGTCCATGCGCATGGGCGATACCCCGGGCGAGAAAGTCGAAGGCGCACGTGGTGGCCAGTCGCGCGGTGGCAACCGTGGCGGCAATACCCCACGCAGCGAGCGTCATTCCAGCCAGGACAAACCGGCACCCGCCACCGGCGGCATGGCCGCCCTGTTCGCCAACGCCAAGCAGTTGAAGAAATGAGTACGACCGACAACGTGGGCGCCAGCAGCGCCTTTTCCCGCCTGCTCGGCCTGGAAATTCTCCAGGTCGGCGGCGGCGAGGCGCGCGTGCGCCTGACCCTCACCGACGACTTGCGCAACCTGCACGGCAAACTGCACGGCGGCGCACTGTTCTCGCTGATCGATACCGCCATGGGCCAGGCCAGCCATAGCCTGGGCGATGGCGGCCCGAGCAGCGTGACCCTGGAGTGCAAGATCAACTACATCCGCCCGGTGTCCGAGGGCAGCGTGCTGTGCCACGCCAAGGTGCTGCACGCTGGGCGCCGTACCCAGGTGGTGGAAGCTGAAGTGCTGCAGGGCGACAAGCTGGTCGCCAAGGCACAAGGCACCTTCGCCTGCGTATAATCGGCGCCGCTCGAGCTGGTCTAATCTGGGAAACCGTTCGCCCCTTGCAGAGTGCAGGGGCGATCCCCATATTGTGGCGACTGCCCAGTTAGGAATTGCATCTTGAGCGATCTTCTCTCCCGCCGCCTGGCTCAGCTCGGCGAGCCGGCCAACCTGTCCCTGCTGGGTGAGTGCCTGCACGGCATCGAGCGCGAATGCCTGCGCGTCGATCGCGACGGCCAGCTGGCCCTGACCCCGCACCCGCAGGCGCTGGGCTCGGCGCTGACCCATGCGCAGATCACCACCGATTATTCCGAGTCGCTGCTGGAGTTCATCACCGGCACCGCCAACGACCCAGCCGCCACCCTCGCCGAGCTGGAAGGCATCCACCGCTTCGCCTACGACAAGCTCGATGACGAACTGCTGTGGAGCCCGTCGATGCCCTGCCCTCTGCCGGACGAAGAGACGATTCCAATCGCTCGCTACGGCAGCTCCAACATCGGCCGCCTCAAGTACGTATACCGCAAGGGCCTGGCACTGCGTTACGGCAAGACCATGCAGTGCATCGCTGGCATCCACTACAACTTCTCCCTGCCCGAGGGGCTGTGGCAGCTGCAACAGCAGAGCGAAGGCAACGAACAGAGTGCGCGTGACTATCAGTCGGCCCGCTATATCTCGCTGATCCGCAACTTCCGTCGCTACAGCTGGCTGCTGATGTACCTGTTCGGTGCCTCGCCGGCGCTGGACAAAGGCTTCATGCGTGGCCGACCGCACCACCTTCAGGAGCTGGACGCCAGCACCCTGTACCTGCCCTACGCCACCAGCCTGCGCATGAGCGACCTGGGATACCAGAGCAGCGCACAGTCCGGCCTGACCCCCTGCTACAACGACCTGGCCAGCTACACCGACAGCCTGCGTCTGGCGGTGGGCACGCCCTATCCGGCCTATGTCGAGGCAGGAACCAAGCGCGGCGACGAATGGCTGCAGCTGAACACCAACATCCTGCAGATCGAGAACGAGTACTACTCGAGCATCCGCCCGAAACGCGTCACCTACAGCGGCGAGCGACCGATCCAGGCGCTGATGAGCCGTGGCGTGCAATACGTGGAAGTACGCTGCCTCGACATCAACCCCTTCCTGCCGTTAGGCATCGACGTGGCGCAAGCGCGCTTCATCGACGCGTTCCTGCTGTTCTGTGCCCTGGAAGACAGCCCGCTGCTCGAGAACGGCGAGTGCAGCAGTTGCACCAGCAACTTCCTCAAGGTGGTCAAGGAGGGGCGTCGTCCCGGCCTGCACCTGCAGAAAGGCAGCCAGCAGGTGGAACTCAAGGTCTGGGCCAGCGAACTGCTTGAGCGCATCCTGCCGCTGGCCGAACTGCTCGATCGCAGCCAGGACAGCAATGCGCACATCGAGGCCCTGGCGCAGCAGCAAGCCAAGGTCGCGGATGTGGAAATGACGCCGTCGGCACAGGTGCTGGCGATTCTGCGTCAGGGCAAGAGCTTTACCGAGTTCGCCCTGCAGCAGAGCCAGCGTCACGCCGAATACTTCCGTGCTCAGCCGCTCAGCGTTGAACAGCAACAAGCTTTCGAACAGGCCGCGTACGACTCGCTGGCCGCGCAGGCGGAGCTGGAGGCGCAGCCCACAGGCGATTTCGACGCCTTCGTCGCGGCTTACCAGGCGAGCATCCTGGCGCTGGCCGTTTAGGTCTCACCACAGCCAGGGCCGCGCGCACCTATACGCACCGGGGTAACCGCGCTGCGTGCGGCGCACCTTATGTGCCCGGTGGCACGGGCGACGAAGCGTCGACTGCGTCACAAAGCAAACCAGCGGAGCAAAAGCCAGGATGGGCGGCCATACCCACGGCCGCTCGGCCAGCTAGCATTGCCGGGTAAAGGACGATAGACGAGCAGCGCCCATGGCCGATGACGCCACGCCGCAATGGAGCCTGGAAAGCCTGACCAAGGCCTACCAGCAAGGTTATATGGCCGGCCTCACGGGCCAGCCCAGAACCCGCCAGCCCTACCCCGATGAGATCCCCGCTGCGGCCTGGGAGGCCGGTTGGGACGACGGCTTCGAGCAGATGCGCTTGCAGCAGCACAGCGCCTGACACTCTGAACGCATTGTGCGAGGGGCTTTAGCCGCGACTGATTCATCGCTCGCGGCTAAAGCCCCTCCCACTCATCGCATTTGTCTTCCTACAACGTCTTCTCGAACACCTTCGAATTGCGCTGGTAGTTGTACAGCGACGCCCGCGCGGTGGGCATGCGCTCGACGCTGCTCGGCTCGAAGCCGCGCTCGCGGAACCAGTGGGCGGTACGGGTGGTGAGTACGAACAGGGTCTTGATCCCCTGTGCCCGCGCCCGTGCCTCGATCCGCTCGAGCAACTCGTCACCACGACCGCCGTGGCGATAGTCGGGATTGACGGCCAGACAGGCCAGCTCGCCACAGTCGGAATCGGCGAGGGGATACAACGCCGCACAGGCAATGATCAGCCCTTCGCGCTCGACGATGCTGAACTGCTCGATCTCGCGCTCCAGCACCTCCCGCGAACGGCGCACCAGAATGCCCTGTTCTTCCAGCGGACTGATCAGCTCGATCAAACCGCCGACGTCTTCGATGGTCGCCTCGCGCAGGGATTCGAACTGCTCCTGCGCCACCAGGGTGCCGTTGCCAGTACGGGTGAACAGTTCGCTGAGCAACGCGCCATCGGTGGCATAACTGACGATATGGCTACGCTTCACGCCGCCACGACAGGCTTCGGCGGCGGCATCGAGCAGCTCGCCCTGATAGTTGCTGCCCAGCCGCGCCAGATGCGCCGGCACCTGCTGCGGACGCAGTTCGCGCACCAGCTTGCCGTTTTCGTCGAGCAGGCCATCCTCGGCGCCGAACAGCAGCAGCTTGTCTGCGCCCAGGTCGACGGCGGCGCGGGTGGCGACGTCCTCGCAGGCCAGGTTGAAGATTTCCCCGGTGGGCGAATAGCCCAGCGGCGACAGCAGCACGATGCTGCGTTCGTCGAGCTGACGATTGATGCCCTTGCGGTCGATGCGCCGTACTTCGCCGGTGTGGTGGTAGTCGACGCCATCGACCACACCGATCGGCCGCGCGGTGACGAAATTACCGCTGGTCAGGCGCAGGCGCGAGCCCTGCATCGGTGAGGCGGCCATATCCATAGACAGACGCGCCTCGATAGCGATGCGCAGCTGGCCGACGGCATCGATCACGCATTCCAGGGTCGGCGCGTCGGTGATGCGCAGGTCGCGATGGTAATGCGGGGTCAGGCCACGGGCAGCGAGGCGCGCCTCGATCTGCGGGCGCGAGCCATGCACCAGCACCAGGCGCACGCCGAGGCTATGCAGCAGCACCAGGTCGTGGACGATGTTGGCGAAATTCGGATGGGCAACACCCTCGCCCGGCAGCATGACCACGAAGGTGCAGTCGCGATGGGCGTTGATGTAAGGCGAAGCGTGGCGTAACCAGGTGACGTAGTCGTGCATGAGCAATCCATTAGCGTCGAGACGTAGGACGGGCATAGCCGTCATGTTCGGTTAGAGAGTCGCTCTCATCGTCGCTGCACGTCGTCACTCCGGGTCAGGCAGTAGTGTTGGATCAGTTGGCGCAGTATCGCCACAGTAGGTTCGATGCGGGCCAGCTCCAGGTGTTCCCCGGGCTGGTGTGCACAGTCGATATCGCCGGGGCCAAGCACCAGCGTCTCGCAGCCAAGCTGCTGAAGATAAGGCGCTTCGGTACCGAATGCCACCGCCTGGGCCGTGTGCCCGGTCAGCCGTTCGGCCAGACGCACCAGCTCGGCATCGGCGCGCTGCTCGAAGGGCGGGACGGCCGGGAACAGCGGGCCATAGTCGATGCGCACCTGATGCTTGAGCGCCAGCGGCTGCAACTTGCCGCGAATCGCCTCACGCAGTTGTTCCGGGTCCATGCCTGGCAGCGGGCGCAGGTCGAACTCCAGCGCGCACTGACCACAGATGCGATTGGGATTGTCGCCACCGTGGATGCAGCCGAGGTTCAGCGTCGGTTGCGGCACACTGAACTGCGGGTTGTTGAACTCGCGCTGCCACTGCGCGCGCAGGCCGCGCAACTCGCCCATCACGTCCTGCATGGCCTCCAGCGCGCTGTGGCCAAGCGCCGGATCGGAGGAATGGCCGCTCTGCCCAAGGATGTCGATGCGCTCCATCATCACGCCCTTGTGCAGGCGAATCGGCTTGAGGCCGGTGGGCTCGCCGATCACCGCTGCGCGACCAAGCGGCCGGCCAGCATCGGCCAGGGCACGGGCACCGGCCATGGAGCTCTCTTCATCACAGGTAGCAAGGATCAGCAGCGGTTGCTGGAAAGGCTGATCGAGCAGCGGCCGCACGGCTTCGATGGCCAGGGCAAAAAAACCTTTCATGTCGCAACTGCCAAGGCCCACCCAACGGTCACCAACCTCGGTCAGCTTGAGTGGGTCGCTCTGCCATAGCGCGGCATCGAAGGGCACGGTATCGCTATGCCCAGCCAGCACCAGACCACCTGGGCCACTGCCATAGCTGGCGAGCAGGTTGAATTTGCCGGGGGCGATCTGCTGGGTTTCGCAGGTAAAACCCAGATCACCGAGCCAGGCAGCGAGTAGCTCGATGACGGGCGAGTTGCTCTGGTCCCAATTGGGCTGGGTGCAGCTAACCGATGGCGCAGCGATCAGCGCAGCGAACTGCTCTTGAAAGGACGGCAGGGGCATCGGCGATCTCCTAAAACGATGCCCCATCATAGGGGCATCGTCCTGTCGGTGAAACCGCCGAAGTGGAATCAGACTCCGCCGAACAGCAAACGCAGAATGAAGAAGAAGATGATCGACAGAATCGCACCGGCCGGCAGAGTGATGATCCAGGACAGGAAGATCTTGCCGATCATGCCCAGGTTCAGCGCACCGATACCGCGCGCCAGGCCGACACCGAGAATCGCACCGACCAGGGTGTGGGTGGTGGAAACCGGCAGCCCCAGGCCCGAAGCACTGACCACGGTGGTAGCGGCAGCCAGTTCGGCAGCAAAACCACGGCTAGGAGTCAGCTCGGTGATTTCCTTGCCGATGGTGGCGATGACCTTGTAGCCATAAGTGGCCAGACCGACCACGATACCCAGTGCACCCAGCAGCAGGATCCAGCCTGGAACGATGGACTTCTCACCCGCGGCCAGTTCACCGCCGCTTTGGATCACGCCGACGATGGCGGCCAGCGGACCAACGGCATTAGCCACGTCGTTGGAACCGTGGGCGAAGGCCATGGCGCAGGCGGTGAAAATCATCAGGATGGCGAACACCTTCTCCACGCTGGAGAAGTGGAAGGCCTTGTCCGCCTCGGCATCGACATGGATGCGGCTGAGCAGCGCGATACCGATCAGCATGACCAGTACACCGACACCGATCGAAAGCATGAAGCCTTCGGTGCTGGAGAGGTTCAGGCCGACGTGCTTGAGGCCCTTGGTCATGGTCATCAGCGAGATCATGAAGCCGGTGATGAACATGTACAGCGGCACGTAACGCTTGGCGTTGAGGAAGGGATTGTCGGTGTCGATGATCAGCTTCTGCACGCTGACGAACAGGCAGAAGGAGATGATACCGGCCAGCATTGGCGTGACCACCCAACTGGCGACGATGGGGCCAACGCCACTCCAGTGCACCGCATCCATCGACACGCCGACCGCAGCGAAGCCGATCACCGCACCGACGATGGTGTGCGTGGTCGATACTGGCCAGCCACGCGTCGAAGCCACCAGCAGCCAGGTACCCGCCGCCAGCAACGCCGACATCATGCCCAGCACCATCAGGTTGGGGCTGATCATGTTGGCATCGACGATGCCGTTCTTGATGGTTTCGGTCACCTCGCCGCCAGCCAGATAGGCGCCAGCGAATTCGAAGACCATGGCGATGATGATCGCCTGCTTGATGGTCAGCGCGCGTGAGCCGACCGACGTACCCATGGCGTTGGCGACATCATTGGCGCCGACGCCCCAGGCCATGAAAAAACCGAAAAGGCAGGCAAGGACGAGCAGAACCAGCCCGTAGTCCGCAATCAGAGACATAATGAGTTATCCGTAGATCCCAGAAAGGATACTGGCGCTTAGCGCGCCAGCAGTTGTTCCAGTCGGTTGCCCACTCGTTGGGCACGGTCGGCGACATCGCCGATCCAGTCGATGATCTGATAGAGGAACATCACATCGACCGGAGGAAGGTCCTTCTCCAGTTTGAACAGGTTGCGGCGCACCTCGATCTGCAGGCGGTCGGTATCGTTTTCGATCGAACCGAGCTCCTCGATCAGGTTTTCCACCAGCACTGCTTCGCGACCGGCGAAACCGGTTTCGAGCAGTTCGTCCAATTCGTTCATTGCCTTCAGCGCCTGGGCGCTGGCGTCCACACTGCGCTGTACGTAGGTGCGCACCAGTGGCTGCAGCGGCTGCGGAATAGCCATCTGCCGGCCGAGCATCAGACCAGCGATGTCCTTGGCACGGTTGGCGACTTTGTCCTGTACACTGAGCAGCTCAAGCAGGTCCGAACGCGGCACCGGCAGGAACAGGCTCTTGGGCAGGTGCAGGCGCACGCTTTTCTTCAGCTTGTCGGCCTCGTGCTCCAGCCGGGACATCTCCTGTTGCACCTGTTCTACCTTGGCCCAATCCTCGGCCATGATGGCCTCGAAGAAGGGAACCAGGTTCGCCGCGCACTCGTGGGCCTTGGCGATATGCTGTTGCATGGGGCCGATGGGTGAACGACCGAACAGGCTGACAAAGGGATTGATAGGCATAGGGTAAGCCCCCGTTTTGAGAAGGCCGCAAGTATAGGGACCGGATTCGTCATTCGCCAGCGCGCGTCATCGGTCTGTCACATTTTCATAAAAGGCGTCATAGCTCTCCACCATGGTCAAAGAAACCGAAATCAAACTGCGCGTCAGTCGTACCACCCTGGCAGCCCTGCGCGAACACCCACTGCTGAAGAAGCGCAACAAGAGTGGCTGGCAGCGCGGCGAACTGTTCAACCAGTACTACGACACGCCGGACCGCGACCTGGCCAGCGCCAAGGTCGCCCTGCGCCTGCGCCGTGACGGTGAGCAGTTCATTCAGACACTGAAGAGCCGTGGCCAGAGCGTCGCCGGCCTGTCCGAGCGAAACGAGTGGGACTGGTACCTGAGCAAGGCCAAGCTCGATCTGAAAAAACTTGATGACACGTGCTGGCCAGCCAGCCTGGCCGAACTGGACAAGAAAACCCTGCAGCCGCTGTTCACCACCGACTTCGTTCGCGAAAAGGCCGAAATCGCCTGGGGTCGCGGCAAGGCCAAGGTGGTCATCGAGGCCGCGCTGGACCTGGGCAAGGTCATCGCCGGCGAGGGCGAAGAAGAGATTTGCGAGCTGGAGCTGGAACTGCGCCAGGGCGAACCTGCTGCGCTGCTGGAGCTGGCCTGCGAGCTGGCCGCCGAACTGCCGCTGATGCCTTGTGACATCAGCAAAGCCGAGCGTGGCTATCGCCTGTTCGATGCTGGCAGTTACAGCCTGAGCCTGCCGGCGCCCGCCTTGACGCCCGAAATGAGCCTGGACGACGCCTTCGCCGCACTCGCCTGGCACTTGCTCGGCGCCAGCCAGCGTCTGGCCGAGCAGTATCGCTGGAACGGCCATTGGAGCCTGTTGCAGCAATGGCTGGAGCAACTGATCGACCTGCGCGCCCTGCTCGCCAGCCTCGGCCAGGCCGCGCCACGCGCCAGCTCGCGCGAGTTGCGCGAAGCACTCGATGCCCTGCTCGACGATTGGCGCCCGCGCCTGGCGGCAGGCCAGGACGACGACAGCATGCGGCACAATGCCCCGGCGCTGTTCGCCGCCGAGCTCGACGGCTGCCGCTGGGGTCTGCTGTCGCTGAAACTGTCGCACTGGCTGCTGCAGCGCAGCTGGACCGCAGAGCGCAACAATCGTGGCAACCGTCAGGGCAGCGCGGCTCTGGGCAACTGGCTGCCGACTCTGCTGGCAGAAGAAGGCGCGGCTCTGCAACTGCGCCGCTACCAGCAGCAGCCGGAGGATCTGGCCGAACAGATGCCACGTCTGGAACGCCTGCTGGTCTGGCTGCGCCTGGCGCGCGGCGTGCTGGAAGTGCCTGAGGTCGACCGCCTGTATGGCGAGCTGAACAAGCTCTACGAGCTGGCGCAGCAGGACCTGGACGACGAGCAGCGTCAGCTGCGCGCGACTCAGACGCAGATCGTGAACAGCCTCAAGGCCTGGAAAGCGCTGGTGAAATAGCGGCTGGGCGCTCACAACCTTCGCGGCTGAAGCCGCTCCTACAGATCGCGGAACAACGCCCCGATCAGTGACACCATGAAAAACGGGCCCCGCGGGGCCCGTTTTTTTCTTTCAGCCAGACGCTTAGTTGCTGCGACGGCTGTCTACGACCTGCTGCCAGGAGGGATTGGTGGTCTCGTCCATGGCCTGCTGCATGGCCTTCTTGCGTTTTTCCTCGGCCCGATGGGCGAAGAACCAGGCCAGGAAAGTGGCGAACGACACCGCCAGCAGGATCAGACTGGCCACCGCGTTGATCTCCGGTTTAACCCCCAGGCGCACAGCGGAGAAGATCTCCATCGGCAGAGTGGTCGAGCCTGGACCGGATACGAAGCTGGCCAGCACCAGATCGTCCAGCGACAGAGCGAAGGACATCATCGCACCCGCTGCCAGCGACGGCGCGATCATCGGTACGGTGATCAGGAAGAACACCTTCCACGGCCGTGCGCCGAGGTCCATGGCCGCCTCTTCGATGGACATGTCCAGCTCACGCAGACGCGACGACACCACCACCGCCACATAGGCCGAGCAGAAGGTGGTGTGAGCGATCCAGATGGTGGTCATACCGCGCTGCATCGGCCAGCCGATCAGTTGCGCCATCAGCACGAACAGCAGCAGCAGGGACAGGCCGGTGATCACTTCCGGCATCACCAGCGGTGCAGTGACCAGGCCACCGAACAGGGTGCGCCCCTTGAAGTGGGTGATGCGGGTCAGCACGAAGGCCGCCAGGGTGCCCAGCGCCACCGCCGCGATGGCGGTGTAGCAGGCGATTTCCAGCGAGCGCATCACCGAGTTCATCAGTTGCGTGTTGTCGAGCAAACCGACGTACCACTTCACCGACCAGCCGCCCCACACCGTTACCAGCCGCGAGGCGTTGAACGAGTAGATGACCAGAATGACCATGGGCAGGTAGATGAATACCAGACCGGCCCAGAGCATGATGCTGGAGAAACTGAAACGCTTCATGGGCGGCCCTCCAGCTCTTTGGCTTGGTTGCGGTTAAAGAGGATGATGGGCACGATCAGGATCGCCAGCATCACCACCGCCAGGGCGGACGCTACAGGCCAGTCGCGGTTGTTGAAGAACTCCTGCCACAGCACCTTGCCGATCATCAGGGTCTCCGGGCCGCCGAGCAATTCGGGGATGACGAACTCGCCGACCACCGGAATGAACACCAGCATGGAGCCAGCGATGATGCCGTTCTTCGACAGCGGCACGGTGATCTTCCAGAAGTTGTTGAAGTTGCTCGAGCCCAGGTCAGAAGCCGCCTCCAGCAAGCTGAGGTCGTGCTTCACCAGGTTGGCGTAGAGCGGCAGGATCATGAACGGCAGGTAGGAATACACGACGCCGATATAGACCGCGATGTTGGTGTTGAGGATCTGCAGCGGCGTATCGATCAGGCCAATGCCCATCAGCAGGCTGTTGAGCAGACCGTTGTTGCCGAGAATGCCCATCCAGGCGTAGACGCGGATCAGGATTGCGGTCCAGGTCGGCATCATGATCAGCAGCAACAGCACGGTTTGCTGCGACTTCGGCGCACGAGCGATGGCGTAGGCCATCGGGTAGCCGATCAGCAGGCACAGCAGGGTGCTGAACAACGCGACCTTCAACGAACCGAGGTAGGCCGACAGATACAGCGCATCCTCGGTGAGGAAGATGTAGTTGCCGAAGTTCAGCAACAACGTCAGCTTGTTATCCGCCCACTCGTAGATTTCCGTGTAGGGCGGGATCGCCACGTCGGCCTCGGCGAAGCTGATCTTCAGCACGATGACGAACGGCAGCAGGAAGAACATGAACAGCCAGAGGAACGGGATGCCGATAACGGCATGCCGCCCACTGGGCAGATAGCGCGCCAGTTTGCTCGGTTTCATGATTGCAGTACCACGCCGCTGTCGTCTTCCCAGTACACCACTACCGGGTCGTCCCAGGTCGGACGCTTACCACGGCGCTCGGCGTTGGCGATGAAGCACTGCACGATCTGCCCGGAGGTGAGTTTGACGTGGTACACCGAGTGACCGCCCAGGTAGGCGATGTCATGCACGTGGCCATGGCTCCAATTGTATTCGGGGTGCTCGTGGTCTTCCGGCAGTGCCGTGGCCATCAGCAACTTCTCGGGGCGCAGGGCGTAGCTGACGGACTTGTTCTCGGCGCGAGTACTGACGCCGTGGCCAATGTAGATTGGCTTGTCCAGTTGCGGGCAGTCGATGATCGCGTGGTCGACCTCGTCGGTGGTGATCTGGCCGTCGAACAGGTTGACGTTGCCGATGAACTCGCACACCAGGCGACTGGTTGGCGTCTCGTAGATGTCGATCGGGCTGCCGGTCTGGGCGATCCAGCCCAGGTGCATGATGGCGATGCGCTGGGCCATGGTCATGGCCTCTTCCTGGTCGTGGGTCACCATCACGCAGGTCACGCCGACGCGCTCGATGATCTCCACCAGTTCCAGTTGCATCTGCGAACGCAGCTTCTTGTCCAGCGCGCCCATCGGCTCGTCGAGCAGCAGCAGCTTGGGACGCTTGGCCAGCGAGCGAGCCAGGGCCACGCGCTGGCGCTGGCCACCGGAAAGCTGGTGCGGCTTGCGCTTGGCGTACTGGGTCATGTGCACCAGCTTGAGCATCTCGGCCACGCGCTCGTCGATCTCGGCCTTGGGCAGCTTGTCCTGCTGCAGGCCGAAGGCGATGTTCTGCGCCACGGTCATGTGCGGGAACAGCGCATAGGACTGGAACATCATGTTGATCGGCCGCTGGTAAGGCGGCATGTCGGTGATGTCGACGCCATCGAGGATGATGCGCCCTTCGGTCGGCCGCTCGAAGCCGGCGAGCATGCGCAGCAGGGTCGACTTACCGGAGCCGGAGCCACCCAGCAGGGCGAAGATCTCGCCCTTGTTGATGGTCAACGAGACGTCGTCGACGGCCACGGTCTCGTCGAACTTCTTGGTCACCCGATCGATCTTGACCAGCACCTCTTTCGGTGTCTGATCCCCCTCGAGGGCTTTTTTGTAGGCGCTGGAGGCAACAGCCATTTAGGAAAACTCCCGGAAGATTGTGCCCGACCCCTGCGGCCGGGCAGGAACGATTACTGACCCGACTTGACCTTGGTCCAACTGCGGGTCATCAGGCGCTGCACACGCACCGGCAGCTCGGCAGAGATGTACAGCTTGTCTAGCACCGACTGAGGCGGGTACACGGACGGGTCGTTGCGGACCTCCTCGTCCATGAATTCGTCCGCCTTGGTATTGGGGTTGGCATAACCCACGTAGTCACTGACTTCGGCGATCACCTCAGGCTCGAGGAGAAAGTTGATGAAGGCATGCGCCTGCTCGGCGTTCGCCGCGTCGGCCGGGATGGCCATCATGTCGAACCAGAGATTGGCGCCTTCCTTGGGGATGCTGTAGGCGATTTCGATGCCCTTGCCGGCTTCGTCGGCGCGGTCGGCGGCCTGCAGGATGTCGCCGGAGAAGCCGGCAGCCACGCAGATATTGCCGTTGGCCAGATCGCCAATGTACTTGGAGCTGTGGAAGTAGGTGACGTAGGGACGCACCTCCAGCAGCTTGGCCTCGGCCTTGGCGTAGTCATCGGGGTTGGTGCTGTTGGGGTTCAGGCCCAGGTAATTGAGCATGGCCGGGATCATTTCATCGCCCGAGTCGAGGAAGGCCACACCGCATTCGCTGAGCTTCTTGATGTTTTCCGGCTCGAACAGCACGGCCCAGGAGTCGATCTCCTCGACACCGAGCGCAGCCTTGACCTTCTCGACGTTGTAGCCGATGCCATTGGTGCCCCACAGGTAAGGCACGGCGTACTGGTTACCGGGGTCGTTGGTTTCCAGTTGCTTGAGCAACGCCGGATCGAGGTTGTCCCAATTGCTCAACTTGCTGCGATCGAGCGGCTGGAAGGCGCCCGCGCGAATCTGCTTGCCGAGAAAATGGTTGGAGGGCACCACCACGTCGTAGCCGCTACGGCCGGCGAGCAGTTTGCCTTCGAGGGTTTCGTTGGAGTCGAAGACATCATAGATCGGCTTGATCCCGGTTCTCGCTTCGAACTTGGCCAGCGTCTCTTCGCCGATGTAATCGCTCCAGTTGTAGATGTGCACCGTGGACTGGGCCAGAGCAGCACTACAGAAGGCGGAAGCCGCCATCGCGATCAGAGACTTGGGCAGGGTAACTCGCACAGTATCATCCTCGTTTTTGTGTGCCGCCCGAAAAAAGCGCGGCACTTTATAGGAAAATCGTTCGTCGATCAGCGGCCGCTTTTGATTCTCGTCCAGTCACGGGTCAGCCAACGCTGCACCTCGGGCGTACGCTCCTCGGCAACATAGAGTTTGGCCATGACCTCCTCACTGGGATAAACGCCTGGGTTGTCCCGTACGCTCTCGTCGACCAGCTCGGTGGCCTTGAGGTTGGGGTTGGCGTAGGCGACGTAGTCACTGATCTTGGCGATCACGTCGGGGCGCAGCAGGTAGTTGATGAATTCGTGGGCTTCAGCGACGTTCTTCGAGTCCTTGGGGATGGCCAGCAGGTCCGCCCACATGGCGGTGCCTTCCTTGGGAATGATGTAGATGATCTCGTCGCTACGGCCGGCCTCTTCGGCGCGGTCAGCGGCTTGCAGCACGTCGCCGGAGTAGCCGAAGGCGGCGCAGATGTTGCCGTTGGCCAGGTCGGAGATGAATTTGGAGCTGTGGAAGTAGGTGATGTAAGGGCGCACCTTCATCAGCTGCTCATAGGCCTTCTCGTAGTCTTCACGCTTGGTGGTATGCGGCGACAGGCCCAGGTAGTTGACCGTTTGCGGCAGCACTTCGTCGCCAGAGTCGAGCAATGCGATGCCGCAGGAGGCGAGCTTCTCGGCGTATTTCGGGTCGAACAGCAGCTCCCAGGAATCCAGTGGTGCATCGTCACCGAGCACGGCGCGCGCCTTGGTGGCGTTCAGGCCGATGCCGTTGGTGCCCCATAGGTAGGGCACCGAATATTCGTTGCCGGGGTCGCCCGCGGCCAGGTTTTTCATGATGGTCGGGTCGAGATTGACCAGATTGGGCAGCTTGGATTTATCCAGCTTCAGGTAGGTGCCGGCACGTACCTGCTTGGCCAGGAAGTGGTTGGTCGGAACCACCACGTCATAGCCGCTCTGTCCGGTGGCCAGCTTGCCATCGAGGGTTTCGTTGGAATCGAAAACGTCATACACCACCTTGATACCGGTTTCCTTCTCGAACTCGGCAATGGTGTCCGGCGCAATGTAGTCGGACCAGTTGTAGACCTTGACCACACGGTCGGCGGCCTGGGCAACAGACATACCAATGGCAGCGGCGATCAGGCCAGCCAGCAGGGTAGAACGACGCATGACGTTTCCTCTTCTTGCGATTTGGGTACCTGGCGGGCGAACCCGCCAGGCGGCGTTGCTTCGTCGCTTAGCGACCGGACTTGATCTTGGTCCAGCTGCGGGTCATGGTGCGCTGCACCGCCGGAGCCAGGTCCGGGAAGGTGTAGATCTTCTTCAGCACTTCCGGCGTCGGGTATACGCCCGGGTCGGTACGCAGTGCTTCATCCACCAGCGGCGTGGCTGCGGCGTTGCCGTTGGGGAATTGCACGTAGTTGGTGATGTTGGCCATCACCGCTGGCTCCATCAGGTAGTTGAGGAACGCGTGTGCAGCTTCGACGTTCTTGGCGTCAGCCGGCACCGCCAACATGTCGAAGAAGGAACCCGCGCCTTCCTTCGGAATGTTGTAGCCGACTTCCACGCCGTTCTTCGCTTCTTCGGCGCGTGCCTTGCTCTGGTAGATGTCACCCGAGTAGCCGATAGCGACGCAGATGTTGCCGTTGGCCAGGTCGGAGATGTACTTGGAGCTGTGGAAGTAAGCCACCGAAGGACGAATCTTCATGAACAGCTCTTCGGCTTTCTGCAGCTCGCCCTTGTCGCTGCTGTCCGGAGCGTAGCCCAGGTAATGCAGAGCGGCCGGGAGAATTTCGGTCGGCGAATCGAGGAAGGAAACGCCGCAAGACTTCAGCTTTTCCATGTTCTCGGGCTTGAACACCAGATCCCAGGAGTCGACCGGCGCGTCTTCGCCGAGCACGGCCTTGACCTTCTCGACGTTGTAGCCGATGCCGATGGTGCCCCACATGTAGGGGATCGAGTACTGGTTGCCCGGGTCGCTCGGCTCCAGGGCCTTGAGCAGATCCTTGTCCAGGTTCGACCAGTTCGGCAGCTTGGACTTGTCCAGTTTCTGGAACACGCCAGCCTTGATCTGCTTGGCCAGGAAGGGGTTGGACGGGACCACTACGTCGTAACCGGAGCTGCCAGCCAGCAACTTGGCTTCCAGCACTTCATTGCTGTCGAAGACGTCGTAGACGACCTTGATGCCGGTTTCCTTCTCGAAGTTGGCCAGGGTGTCTTCGGCGATGTAATCGCTCCAGTTGTAGACATGCAGCACCTTGTCGTCAGCCTGAGCAGCGCCTGCCACGGCCGCGGTCAGGGACAACGCGAGAAGGGTCTTGCCGAATGTTTTCATGCGTACAGCTCCTGTTGTTGTGTCGTTATTCCAGAGGTCGCGCAAACCGTTCCAATCAGGTCGGCTCGCGCACTCTGGCGCAGTCTGGCAAGGTCATGGCACCGCTGACAACTTTCCGTGACTGCGGGCTTTCAGACCGACAGGTCACGCAGGGTCAGATCCAGGCACTTGCGTGCTTTCTCCACCAGCTCATCCACTTCCGCCTGGCTGATCACCAGAGGCGGCGCAATGATCATGGTGTCGCCCACGGCGCGCATGATCAGACCGTTGTTAAAACAGTGGCCGCGGCAGATCATGCCTACCGCCTTGTCACCCGGATAACGTGTGCGCGTCGCCTTGTCCTGCACCAACTCGATGGCGCCAAGCATGCCGACGCCGCGCACTTCGCCCACCAACGGGTGATCGGCCAGCTCACGTAGACGACTCTGCAAATACGGTGCCGTTTCTGCCTTCACCCGCTCGACGATGCCCTCTTCCTTGAGAATGCGCAGGTTCTCCAGACCCACCGCCGCTGCCACCGGATGACCGGAATAGGTGAAGCCGTGGTTGAAATCGCCATGCGCTTCGATCACTTCGAACACCTTGTCACTGACGATCAGCCCGCCCATCGGCACGTAGCCCGAGGTCAGGCCTTTGGCGATGGTCATCAGATCAGGCTTGAGGTCGTAGTACTGGCTGCCGAACCATTCGCCGGTACGGCCGAAGCCGCAGATCACTTCGTCAGCCACGAACAGGATGTCGTACTTGGCGAGGATTTCCTTGATGCGCGGCCAGTAGGTTTCCGGCGGGATGATCACGCCCCCGGCGCCCTGGATCGGCTCAGCGATGAACGCTGCAACGTTGCCTTCGCCCAGCTCGAGAATCTTCTTCTCCAGCTGGTCGGCAGCCCAGATACCAAACTCTTCCGGCGATTGATCGCCGCCCTCGCCGAACCAGTACGGCTGCGGGATATGAGCGATGCCGGGGATCGGCAGGTCGCCCTGCTCGTGCATGAATTTCATGCCGCCGAGGCTAGCCCCGGCCACGGTGGAGCCGTGGTAGCCGTTGTCGCGACCGATGATGATTTTCTTGTTCGGCTGGCCTTTGCATGCCCAGTAGTGGCGCACCAGACGCAGCATGGTGTCATTGCCTTCCGAACCCGAACCGGTGAAGAACACGTGGTTCATGCCCGCCGGCGCCAGCTGGGAAATGGCGTGGGCCAACTCAAGCACCGGCGGGTGCGCGGTCTGGAAGAAGGTGTTGTAGAACGGCAGCTGCAGCATCTGCTTGGCGGCGGCGGCGACCAGCTCCTCGCGACCATAGCCGACGGCCACGCACCACAAGCCGGCCATGCCATCGAGGATCTTGTTGCCCTCGCTGTCCCACAGATGAACGCCCTTGGCCTCGGTGATGATGCGCGGGCCATTTTCGGCCAGCTGCTTGTAATCACTGAACGGCGCCAGGTGGTGGGCCTGGCTCAGGGCCTGCCACTGGGCGGTCTTGGGGTTGTTCGCTTGCTTGTTCATTGCCAACACCTTGCTAACACGCAGCGCCAGCGGCGCTACGCAGAGATTCGTGGCACCGGCCGCGCCAGGCGCGGCCGGTAGCCCATTACACCGACAGCAGGAGGAACTCGCGTTCCCAGGAGCTGATCACGCGCTTAAAGTTCTCGTGCTCGGCGCGCTTGACCGCGACATAGCCACGGATGAACTTCTCGCCGAGGAATTTCTCGGCGTCCTTGCACGCTTCCATCCGCTCCAGAGCGCTCTCGATGGTCACCGGCAGGCGCAGGTTGCGACGCTCGTAACCACGCCCCTTGACCGGTGCACCGGGTCTCACCCCGCCGACCATCCCCATGTAGCCGCACAGCAGAGTGGCTGCCAGCACCAGGTACGGGTTGGCGTCAGCGCCGGCCAGGCGGTTTTCCACGCGACGGTTCTGCGGAGTCGCCTCAGGCACGCGCAGGCCCACAGTACGGTTCTCCTCGCCCCACTCCACGTTCACTGGCGCCGAGGTATCGGGCAGGAAGCGGCGGAACGAGTTCACGTTCGGCGCGAACAGCGGCAGCAGCTCGGGGATGTACTTCTGCAGCCCCCCGATGTGATGCATGAACAGCTCGCTCATCGTCCCGTCTTCGTTGGAGAAGATGTTCTTGCCGGTCTTAATGTCGACCACGCTCTGGTGGATGTGCATGGCGCTGCCCGGCTCGTCGGTGATCGGCTTGGCCATGAACGTGGCTGCCACGTCATGCTTGAGCGCGGCCTCACGCATGGTGCGCTTGAACACCAGAATCTGGTCGGCCAGGTGCAGTGCATCGCCATGACGGAAGTTGATTTCCATCTGCGCCGGGCCTTCTTCGTGGATCAGGGTGTCCAGATCCAGGCCTTGCAGTTCGCACCAGTCATACATGTCTTCGAACAGCGGGTCGAACTCGTTGGCCGCGTCGATGGAGAAGCTCTGACGGCCGGTTTCCGGGCGGCCGGAGCGGCCAACAGGCGCCACCAGCGGGAAGTCCGGGTCGCTGTTGCGCTTGGTCAGGTAGAACTCCATCTCCGGCGCGACGATGGGCTTCCAACCCTTGTCGGCATACATCTGCAACACCTTCTTGAGGATGTTGCGCGGCGACAGCTCGATGGGGTTGCCCTGCTTGTCGAACGTATCGTGGATCACCATGGCGGTGGGCTCGATGGCCCAGGGCACGACGAAGACAGCGTTGGGGTCCGGACGGCAGAACATGTCGATGTCCGCCTCATCCAGCAGGTCGTAATAGATGTCGTCCTCGACGTAGTCGCCGGTCACGGTCTGCAGCAGCACGCTCTCGGGGAGGCGCATGCCCTTCTCGTCGAGGAACTTGTTGGTCGGCGAGATCTTGCCGCGGGCAATGCCGGTCAGGTCGCTGATCAGGCATTCGACTTCGGTGATTTTGCGTTCTTTCAGCCAGCTCGTGAGCTGGTCTAACTTGGTACTCATAGAGACCTCAGGGTTGTAGAACCAACTAGGGTTATAGCCGGTTCAGCGTTGCCCCGCCTCCTCCCTGCAAGCCTCACCAAAGGCCTGGAAGAAGGCGAGATATTCGGGTGGATGCTACTAGGGGTGCGACACCTCCGACACCCGACTTTGCACGCCACAGAAAGAAAATCGCCCGCCCTTGCTCACCAAAACCGCACTGTCTAGCTCGCGGCATAGCACGATCCCGACAAACCTGGAGCATGGTTTGTGCAGTGCACGAAGCCGGCCAAGGGGCATTGCACGGCTGCGTACGCTATCGTGCAGGGTATTGAGTGAGCGAAAGACCTGATGACACAGACTGAGCGACGATGATGCCGCAGGGGAAAGATGCTGCCGTGTTGCCGCGCCGCCAGGCATGCTGACCCTGGTAACCCGCATGATGTGCAGGCCCGCCTCGCGAACGAGGACAGAGGTAGCGTGACCGGTGGTGCTGGAACAAGCGCTGACGCCGATGGTCGGCAGGCAAAACATGAGACACCCGTATTATTGCTGTTATGGGTTTGAACCGAGCTTAGCCTTGTTCATTTTTTTACACAATAGCTCTGTAAAAAATTGAACACACCCCACTGAGCACCCTGAAAAGACGCCGGTTGAACCACCCTGAAAGGCCTTGAAACGCCCCAAAAATGGCCATCACGCCCCACTACAGGGCATCATCGGGCCTGCTTGACAGTAAAGTGCGTTTCGGATTGACTCACACCCATGCAGTCGCATGATTGATATATTTAACAAAAAGGTGTTGCATCATGTCGGTACCCCCGCGTGCCGTTCAGCTTAACGAAGCGAACGCGTTCCTTAAGGAACATCCTGAGGTCCAGTTCGTCGACCTTCTTATTGCAGATATGAATGGCGTGGTGCGCGGCAAGCGCATCGATCGAAACGCCCTGCACAAGGTGTACGAGAAAGGCATCAACCTGCCCGCCTCGCTCTTTGCGCTCGACATCAACGGTTCCACCGTCGAAAGCACCGGCCTTGGTCTGGACATCGGCGACGCCGACCGTATCTGCTTCCCCATCCCCAATACCCTGTGCAACGAGCCCTGGCAGAAGCGCCCCACTGCGCAACTGCTGATGACCATGCACGAGCTGGACGGCACGCCTTTCTTCGCCGACCCGCGCGAGGTATTGCGCCAGGTGGTACAGAAGTTCGACGAACTGGGCCTACGTATCTGCGCAGCCTTCGAACTGGAGTTCTACCTGATCGACCAGGAGAACGTGAACGGTCGCCCGCAGCCACCACGCTCGCCGATCTCCGGCAAGCGTCCGCATTCGACTCAGGTCTACCTGATCGATGACCTCGACGAGTACGTCGACTGCCTGCAGGACATGCTCGAAGCCGCCAAGGAGCAGGACATCCCGGCCGACGCCATCGTCAAGGAAAGTGCCCCGGCGCAGTTCGAGGTCAACCTGCACCACGTCGAAGACGCCATCAAGGCCTGCGACTACGCGCTGCTGCTCAAGCGCCTGATCAAGAACATCGCCTACGACCATGAGATGGACTCCACCTTCATGGCCAAGCCCTATCCGGGCCAGGCGGGCAACGGCTTGCACGTGCACATCTCGCTGCTCGACAAGAAGACCGGCAAGAACATCTTCGCTGCCGAAGATCCGTTGGAGAACACCTCGCTGCGTCATGCCGTCGGCGGCATCCTCGACACCATGTCCGCGTCGATGGCGTTCCTCTGCCCCAACGTCAACTCCTACCGCCGCTTCGGTGCACAGTTCTACGTGCCCAACGCGCCGAGCTGGGCGCTGGACAACCGCACCGTGGCCGTGCGCGTGCCGACCGGGAGTGCTGACGCGGTACGCATCGAGCACCGCGTCGCCGGTGCCGATGCCAACCCCTACCTGATGCTGGCGTCGATTCTCGCCGGTATCCACCACGGTCTGACCAACCAGATCGAACCGGGCGAGCCGATCGAAGGCAACTCCTACGAACAGCTCGAACAGAGCCTGCCGAACAACCTGCGCGATGCCCTGCGCGAGCTGGACGACAGCGAAGTGCTGAACAAATACATCGATCCGAAGTACATCGACATCTTCGTCGCGTGCAAGGAAGCCGAGCTGGAGGAGTTCGAGACCACCATCTCCGACCTCGAGTACAACTGGTACCTGCACACCGTGTAAAACCGAGAAAGCCGGCCGCAGAGCCGGCTTCTTTTTGCCTGCCAACTGCCTGCTCCAGTGCTCTGCACCGGGGCCAGCGGTTCGCCGCACGGCGACTCCGCTGACATGAATCAACCCCCGGCGCCCAAGACCGCCGGATACTGTTGCCTTCATCCATCGGGGAGCTACTCATGCAACGCGTTTTTGCCGCCGTCCTGCTAGGCCTGAGCTGTGGCCTGGCCCAGGCCGCCGACAGCATTCGGGTCTACAACTGGAACGATTACATCGCGCCGCAGGTGTTGGAAAACTTCACGCGCGACACCGGCATCGAGGTCGAGTACCACACCTTCGCCAGTGCTGAAGAACTGGCCGCCGCACTGCAAAGCGGCCAGCCCATCGACATCGCGGTGCCCTCGCACAACGATCTGCCAGGGCTGATCGCCAGCGGCCGTATTCGTCCGCTGGATTTCAACCAGTTACCCAACCGCACACACCTCGACAAGCAGTTGCTCAGCAAGCTGGCCGCGGTCGACCCGCAGAACCAGCACGCCGTGCCGTACCTGTGGGGCGCGGTCGGTCTGGCGATCAACACGCCGCAGGCCGAGGCGGCCTATGGCGGACCACTGCCGGACAGCTGGAGCCTGCTGTTCGATGCCAAACAGAGCGCGCGCCTGGCCAGCTGCGGCATCAGCGTGCTGGATGCGCCAGATGAAACCCTGTCGCTGCTGCTCAACTACCAGGGCCGCAGCCTTGCCCGCAGCGCACCAAGCCGGGTCGAGCGCGCCGGCGGAGTGCTCGAGGCACTACGCCCGAACCTGCGCTACGTCGACAGCGAGCGCTATATCGAAGATCTCAGCAGCGGCCACTTGTGCCTGGCCATGGCTTGGGTCGGCGACGCCCTTGCCGCGGCGCAGGCCGGCCAGCCGGTACGCTTCGTGGTACCGGACGAAGGCTCGGTGCTGTTCATCGACAACCTGGTGATTCCTGCCAACGCCGCTCGGCCGGACCTCGCTCACCGCTTCATCGACTACCTGATGCAACCGCAGGTCATCGCCCAGATCACCGCCGAGACGCTGTACCCCAACGGTAATGCAAACTCCGCGCAGTTCATCGACAGCGCCCTGCTGGCGCAGCCCGGCCTGTACCCGGATCAGGACACCAAACGCCGCCTGTATCCGCTGGAAGTCCTTTCGGAGAAACATGCGCAGGTGCGCAGCAACGTCTGGCAGCGCTTTCGCGACGGTATCTGAGGCGTGTACGGCGATGCTTGCCTCGCCGCCGCCTGCTGACGTCCAATAGCGCCTCGACCCACGAGGACTCAGCCATGTCGCGCCCCGCCAGCACCCGCAAGCCACGCGCCAGCAGCCAGGCACGGATCGCCGTGATACTGGCGGCAGCACGCGAACTGCTGGCCGAGCAGGGCATGGCCAACCTGTCGATATACACGGTGGCCGAGCACGCAGGCATTCCACCGTCGTCGGTGTACCACTTCTTCGCCAGCGTGCCGACACTGCTCGAAGGGCTGACTGCAGACGTGCACGCAGCCTTCCGCGCCTGCCTGCAGGAGCCGGTCGAACACGCCCGCCTGAACACCTGGCATGACCTGTCGCGCATCGTCGAACAACGTATGCTGGGCATCTACGCGCGCGACGCCGCAGCGCGCCAGCTGATCCTCGCCCAGCATGGCCTGGCCGAGGTAACCCAGGCCGACCATCAGCACGACATCGAACTGGGCCGCCTGATGCAGGCGCTGTTCGACCGCCACTTCCCCCTGCCGCAGCTACCGATGGATATCGATGTCTTCGCCCTGGCCATGGAGCTGGGTGATCGCGTCTATGCCCGCTCCGTACAGCTGCACGGCGAAATCACGCCACGCCTGGCCGAGGAAGGCATGCGCGTATTCGACGCCTACCTGGGCCTGTACCTGCCGGCCGCACTGCCGAAAAGACCTGCACCGCTGGCGTAATCCCCCGTAGGGTGCGCCGTGCGCACCGATGACATCTGACGGCGTGGCCGACCGCTGCGCGCACCCTAAGCGGCCTGTGCCCCTACGACCGAACCAATATAAATCCGATAAAAATCGTATTTATTTCGCTCTGCCGACCAAAAGCATCTTCTAATACCGATATTTATCGGATATAAATCGAACATCAAGCCTTGGCCAAGTCCAGCCACGGCACTCTGAATAGGCCGCCGGAGCGGCCTGCGAACGAGCCAAGAGGTGCTTTATGTCCCGTATCGTTACCGTCGCTGCGACCCAGATGGCCTGCTCCTGGGATACGCCCGCGAACATCGCCACTGCCGAGAGGCTGGTACGCCAGGCTGCCGCACAGGGCGCGCAGATCATCCTGATCCAGGAGCTGTTCGAGGCCCCCTACTTCTGCCAGAAGCCCAACGCCGACTACACCCAGCTGGCGACCGCGGTGGAGGAAAATCCGGCTATCGCGCACTTCCAGAAAGTTGCTGCCGAACTGCAGGTGGTGCTGCCGATCAGCTTCTTCGAGCGTGCCGGCCGCGCCCGCTTCAACAGCATCGCTATCCTCGACGCCGACGGTACCAATCTCGGGATTTATCGAAAAAGCCATATTCCCGATGGCCCCGGCTATCACGAGAAGTACTACTTCAACCCGGGCGATACCGGCTTCAAGGTCTGGGACACCGCTTATGCGCGCATCGGCGTGGGCATCTGCTGGGACCAGTGGTTTCCCGAGTGCGCGCGCAGCATGGCGCTGATGGGCGCGGAAATCCTCTTCTATCCCACTGCCATCGGCAGCGAGCCGCACGATGCCAACATCACCTCGCGCGACCACTGGCAGCGTGTGCAGCAGGGTCATGCCGGCGCCAACCTGATGCCGCTGGTAGCCAGCAACCGCATTGGCCGCGAGGAGCAGGACGGCTACGACATCACCTTCTACGGCAGCTCGTTCATCGCCAACCAGTTCGGCGAGAAAGTCGAGGAGCTGAACCAGACCGAAGAAGGCGTGCTGGTGCACAGCTTCGACCTGAGCGAACTGGAGAAGGTACGCACCGCCTGGGGTGTGTTCCGCGACCGCCGGCCGAACCTATACTGGCCGCTTTCCACGCTCGACGGTGAAAACCGCTGCGAGTGAACGTAGCCCGGATGCAATCCGGGGCCTTTTCTCACGACTCCCCGGATTGCATCCGGGCTACAGGTGAAACATGACCACGCTGACCAGCACTCCACGCGCCGATGGTTTCCACATGCCCGCCGAGTGGGCACCACACAGCCAGACCTGGATGGTCTGGCCCGAGCGCCCGGACAACTGGCGCAACGGCGGCAAGCCGGCGCAGGCAGCCTTCACCGCCGTGGCCAAGGCCATCGCCCAGTTCGAACCGGTGACCGTCTGCGTGTCCGCGGCGCAGTACGAGAACGCCCGCGCGCGCCTGGATGACGACAACATCCGCCTGGTGGAAATCACCACTGACGACGCCTGGGTGCGCGACACCGGCCCGACCTTCGTCACCAATGCCAATGGCGAAGTGCGCGGCGTGGACTGGGCATTCAACGCCTGGGGCGGCTTCGATGGCGGCCTGTACTGGCCGTGGCTGCGTGACGATCAGGTGGCGCGCAAGGTCCTCGAGATCGAAGGCTGCAAGCGCTATCGCACCGAAGGCTTCGTCCTCGAAGGCGGTTCGATCCATGTCGATGGCGAAGGCACCCTGATCACCACCGAAGAGTGCCTGCTGAACAAGAACCGCAACCCGCACCTGTCGCGCGAAGAAATCGAAACCGTGCTGAGCGAGCACTTGGCCATCGACACAGTGATCTGGCTGCCGGACGGTCTGTACAACGACGAAACCGACGGCCACGTCGACAACTTCTGCTGTTACGTGCGGCCCGGTGAAGTGCTGCTGGCCTGGACCGACGATGTGAATGACCCCAACTACCCGCGCTGTCAGGCCGCCATGCGTGTGCTGGAAAGCGTGCGCGACGCCAAGGGGCGTCAGCTGACCGTGCACAAGATGCCGATTCCCGGCCCGATTCATGCCACCGCCGAAGAGTGCGCGGGCATCGACATCGTCGACGGCAGCCAAGAGCGGAGCCCGGACGTTCGCCTGGCCGGCTCCTACGTCAACTTCCTTATCGTCAACGGCGGCATTGTCGCGCCGAGCTTCGATGACCCGAAGGACGAAGAGGCGCGCGCCATTCTTGAGCGTATTTTCCCCGAGCATCGCGTGGTGATGGTGCCAGGCCGTGAGATCCTTCTGGGCGGCGGCAATATCCACTGCATCACCCAGCAGCAGCCAGCCCCGCAAGGCAGTTGAAAAGTACGCTGAAGGCCTTCAAGTTGATCCTGACCAAGCCGATAAGATTGGTCGGGATCAACCCGTCACCTTCAAGAGCACATCATGTTCAACAAAGCCCTCAAGCGAGCACTGGAAGTAGCTCGTCAGCAGTTGCAGTCCTCGCTTGCCAGGAAGGCTGCCGTCGATCGTTCGACGGCCATGATCGAATTCAAGCCTGACGGCACCATCGTCAGCGCCAATGACAATCTCCTCACCACCATGGGTTACCGACTGGAGGAGATCGTCGGCCAGCATCACAGCATCTTCTGCTTCCCCGAATACCAGTCCAGCGCCGAGTACCGCCGCTTCTGGCAACGCCTGGCGGCCGGCGAGTACATCCGTGAGCGCTTCCGTCGTCGCAACAAGCAAGGCCAGGAGGTCTGGCTGGAAGCCAGCTACAACCCGATCCGCGGCGCAGATGGCCGTGTCGAAGGCGTGCTCAAACTGGCCACGGACATCACTGCACAGGTCATTCGCGAGCAGGAACAGAACAGCATGGTAGAGGCCATCAGCCGCTCCATGGCGGTAATCGCCTTCAACCTCAAGGGCGAGGTACTCGATGCCAATGAAAACTTCCAGCAGACCATGGGCTACCGCCTGGACGAAATCCGCGGCAAGCACCATCGCCTGTTCTGCACCCGCGAAGAGGCCGACTCGCCTGCCTACCGCGACTTCTGGGCACGCCTGAATCGCGGCGAATTCTTCTCAGGGCGATTCCAGCGCATCAACCGCCACGGCGACATCATCTGGCTGAGCGCCACCTACAATCCGGTGTTCGACGCCAGCGGCACCCTCTACAAGATCGTCAAGTTCGCCCGTGACATCACCCCGCAGGTGCACCAGCAACAGGCCGAATCTGATGCAGCCAAGCTTGCCTATGAAATTTCCCAACGCACCGACGACAGTGCCCGGCATGGCGCCGAGGTGATCAGCGAAACCGTCACGATGGTGCGCGGCATCGCCGACGAGCTGTCCCGCGCAGCCGAGGGCATTAGCGCGGTCAGTCAGCAGTCGGAAATGATCAGCAGCATCGTGCAGACCATCCGCGGCATTGCCGAGCAAACCAACCTGCTGGCCCTCAACGCCGCTATCGAAGCGGCGCGCGCAGGCGAGCAGGGCCGCGGATTCGCCGTGGTCGCTGATGAAGTACGCAGCCTGGCCGCGCGCACCGCACAGGCCACGGTAGAGATCGTCGAGGTGGTCAAGCGCAACCACGAGCTAGCGCAAGACGCCGTGGACAACATGCAGTCCAGTCAGCAAAAGGTCGAGCAGGGTGTGGAGCTGGTCAACCAGGCCGGGCAGGTGATCGAGGAAATCCAGAGTGGCGCACGGCAGGTTGTCGATGCCGTGCGCCAGTTCGCCGAGGCGCTGGAAGAGTACTGATCACTCGAATGGCTGCGGCCGCGGCGTATCATTGTTCGACGGAGGCAGGATCGGCAGGGCGAAGCTCGGCTGCTCGCCGGTCAGGGTCTTGAGGAAGGCGGTGATCTTGCCAATCTCGCCTTCGCTCAGCTGCCGGCCGAGCTGCAGACGCGCCATGATGTCCACCGACTCTTCCAACTTCCAGTAGGCACCGTCGTGGAAATAGGGATAGGTCAGTTCGACGTTGCGCAGGGTCGGCACCTTGAACTTGAAGCGGTCGGCATCCTTGCCAGTCAGACCGGCAACGCCTTCGGCGGGGTTGCTGGTTTCATAGGGTTCTACCAGGCCCATCTTCTGGAACGAGTTGCCGCCCAGTGCCGGGCCGTTGTGGCAAGCCACGCAGCCGATGGACTTGAACAGCTCGTAACCTTCCAGCTCGGTCTTGGTGATGGCCTCAGCATCCCCCTTGAGCCACAGGTCGAAGCGCGAGTTGGGCGTGACCAGGGTCTTCTCAAACTCGGCGATAGCATCGGTCACTTCGTCCAGGGTGATCTCGTCGGTTTTGTACACGGCCTTGAACGACTCGCGGTATTGCGGGATCGAGCGCAGCACGTCGATGGCGAGAATGTGGGTAAAGGCCATTTCCATTGGGTTGGCGATAGGGCCGGCGGCCTGTTCCTTGAGGTCGGCGGCGCGGCCATCCCAGAACTGCGCGAGGTTGAGACTGGAATTGAGCACGGTCGGCGAATTGATCGGCCCTTGCTGCCAGTTGTGGCCGATGGAGCTCGGCAGATTGTCGCTGCCTCCCATCGACAGGTTGTGGCAGGAGTTGCAGGAAATGAACCCCGAGCGCGACAGGCGCGGGTCGAAGAACAGCTGCTTGCCCAGCTCCACCTTGGCCGGATCAGTGATCTCGGCCGGTGCGATCGGCTCGACGGGTTCGTTGGCCGGTAGATTGGCCCAGGCGCTGGCGCCCAAGCACAATCCGGCCAGCAGGGTCAGAGTGCGCATGTGTGTATCTCCTCAGGTATTGGCTGTTCTGGTTATGTCTCGACCATGCCCAGCGCACACCCGGGGCGACTTGATCTGCATCAAGTCGCATGCGCATCTCGCCTCAGTGGATATGTTTCATTTCATTTTGCAGGTGTTGATACCCAGCAATGGATACGCCGGGCAGAAACGGAAGATGCCGGTCGCCAGTGGCACCACACCGATCCAACCCCACAGACCGATGACACCGGCCAGGCTCAGCGCAATGAGGATCAACCCTGCGGCGATGCGCAGACTGCGGTCGAGCGTTCCAACATTGGCTTTCATCGAGGTTCTCCAGGTCAACGTCCGCGCCGGCCTTCCAGCGCAGCAAAGAGCAGCATGCCGGCGAGCATCGCCGCGACGAACAGCAGGGCCTGCCAGTGCCCGGTCAGCAGGATGGCAACAGCCGGCCCCGGACAGATGCCAGCGATACCCCAACCGGCCCCGAACAGCAGGCTGCCGCCGATCAGGCGAGCATCGAGGTCACGACGCGTCGGCAACTGCATGGCGCCGCCGAGCAGTGCCCTGGCGCGCCATTGCGCCACGTTCAACGGCACTGCTGCGACTGCAATGGCCCCCGCCATCACCAGCGCCAGCGAGGGATCCCAATTTCCGGCCAGATCGAGAAAAGCCAGCACCTTGGCCGGGTCGGCCATGCCCGCTAGCAGCAGGCCCAGACCAAACAGCAGGCCGCAGGCGAATGCACTGAGTCTGACCATCCTCAAGCCCCCAGCAGGTGACGCAGGACAAAGACCGTGACGAAACCCGTGGCCATGAAGCACAGGGTTGCCAGCATCGAGCGCGGCGACAGGCGAGAAATACCGCAAACGCCGTGGCCGCTTGTGCAGCCCGAGCCATAACGGGTGCCGATACCGACCAGCAAGCCGGCGACGATCAAGCCGAGACTGCTCGTCTCGAAATGAATCGACGGTAATGCCGCGAACAATCCCCAGAGCAAGGGCGCCAGAAGCAGGCCAACAAGGAACGCTGCTTTTTCGCCGCGCCCTTCGCCCTGAGGCTGCAGCAGGCTGCCGAGCAGGCCGCTGATACCCGCTACCCGGCCATTGGCCAAGGCGAATATGGCAGCCGCCAGACCGATCAGCGCCCCTCCTGCCAGGGCGCTCCAGGGTGTGAAGCCGGCCCAGTCGATGTTCATTGCCGGCCCTCGCAGAACAGACGGTAGAGCGTCTCGATCACCGCCAGCGCCGCCGGGCTGCTGATGCGATAGAAGATCTGTTTGCCGTCACGACGGGTTTCCACCAACCCCTCGCGGCGCAGCACCGCCAGTTGCTGGGACAGCGTCGGCTGCTGGATACCGAGCAGCGCCTCCAGCTCGCTGACGTTGCGCTCGCCTTGCGACAGCTGGCAGAGCAGCAACAAGCGATCAGGATTGGCCAACGCCTTGAGCAGTTGCCCGGCGGCGTCGGCATTGACGCGCAGCTGCTGGATATCGATGGGCTCAGTCATGGAACACCTTCACTTAATACAATATGTATCTTTATATATTGTATTTCGAGCAAGTGTTAGCCCAACCGACCAGCGGCTAAAGAGGGAATTGAACGGGCCTTACAAGAGCGTGCCGACTTACATCAACCGATGCATGCACAGTACAAATCGTGGGAGGGGCTTTAGCCGCGAAAAGAACTCGCCGCTAAAGCGCCTCCTACAGGGGGTATCGTCACTCCCAGGGTTACATACGGGCTATCACTGACGCCCTGGACGCGAATTCATTAGCAGAGCCCAGAAACGCAGAAACCCGCCGCAGCGGGTTTCCGGGGCGAGGCCTGATGAATCAGGCGTCGGCGTCAGCAGCGGCCTGATAGGCGGCAGCGTCCAGCAGCTTGTCCAGCTCGCTGGTGTCGCTCGGTTTGAGCTTGAAGAACCAGCTGCCATACGGGTCGCTGTTGACGCTTTCCGGGCTGTCAGCCAGCGCTTCGTTGATGGCGATGACTTCGCCACCAACCGGCGCATAGATGTCGGAGGCAGCCTTGACCGACTCCACCACACCGGCTTCCTGGCCGGCGTTCAGTTGCTTGCCGACTTCCGGCAGCTCGATGAATACCACGTCGCCGAGGGCTTCCTGGGCGTGGTCGGAAATGCCCACGGTCACGCTACCGTCAGCCTCCAGGCGCGCCCACTCGTGGCTGGCGGCATAACGCAGATCGGCGGGGATATTGCTCATGTTTGATTCCTCGTAAACGGTGACGGCAAGTGGGCCGTCTGGACAATTTAGCAGGCCGCAGCGCCAGGGGAAGCCAGCACCGCGACCTGATGATTCAGATAAGGGTTTTACCGTTGCGCACGAAGCTCGGCCTGACCACCCGCACCGGGTACCACTTGCCGCGGATCTCCACCTCGGCACGATCCCCGGTCGCGGCCGGCACCCGCGCCAGCGCGATGGATTTGTTCAGCGTAGGCGAGAAGCTGCCACTGGTGATCTCGCCCTCACCGATGCCGTCGACGCGCACCACCTGGTGCGCACGCAGCACGCCACGCTCCTCCAGCACCAGCCCAACCAGCTTGCTCGGGCAGCCGTCGGCGCGCTGCGCCTCCAGCGCGGGACGGCCGATGAAATCGCGCTCGGCTGGTTCCCAGGCGATGGTCCAGGCCATGTTGGCAGCCAGTGGGCTGACCTGCTCATCCATGTCCTGGCCGTAGAGGTTCATACCCGCTTCGAGGCGCAGGGTGTCACGGGCGCCAAGGCCAATGGGCGAAATACCGGCACCGACCAGATCGTTGAGGAAGGACACCACCTCGGTCACCGGCAGCACGATTTCCAGGCCATCTTCGCCGGTATAACCGGTACGCGCGATGAACCAGTCACCCTCGGGCAGGCCCTGGAACGGCTTGAGCTCGTGGATCAGTGCGGCACGGGCCTGGCTCAGCAGCTCGGAAACGCGTGCGCGCGCCTTCGGCCCCTGAATGGCGAGCATAGCCAGATCGCGACGCTCGCGCAGTTGCACGTCGAAGTCGCTCGCCTGGGCATGCATCCACGCCAGGTCCTTGTCACGGGTGCCAGCGTTGACCACCAGGCGGTAGCCGCCCTCGGTGAGGTAAACGATCAGGTCGTCGATCACCCCGCCCTGCTCATTGAGCATGGCGCTGTAAAGCGCCTTGCCAGGGCTTTCCAGGCGGGCCACATCATTGGCCAGCAGACGCTGCAGGAAGGCCTTCGCCTGACTGCCGCTTACGTCCACAACGCACATGTGCGAGACGTCGAACACGCCGCACTCGCGGCGCACCTGATGATGCTCTTCCACTTGCGAACCGTAGTGCAGCGGCATGTCCCAGCCGCCGAAGTCCACCATCTTGGCCCCCAGTGCCAGGTGCAGGTCATAGAGGGGGGTGCGCTGTCCCATGGGTAAATCTCCTTCCGGGCTTGGCGAAGCGATTCAGACCCCTAGAAGCTACCTGCGTTGCCATTGCTGCGTTGCAGGCAAACTCGAAATGCTCATGTGCAGGAGCACACTGCGCTTTCTCGTTTGCCTGCGCCTTGCACTGGCGGCCTCGGAGACGCTTCTAGACGAATCCTGTCGGGTTACCCCGACTCGCGAATGGCGCGCATTGTAGCCGCAAGGTCTGCGGGGGTCATCTGACCAAAGGTCGCGCAGTGATCCGAGCCTGTATATGTCTAAGCCCAGGGCCTGGACCAGAGGCCCTCAACCGAAACTGCGGGCCGAGCGCCTTATCAGCAGAATCACCGGCAGCAGGCCAACCAGCACCAGGGTCAGCGCCGGCAGCGAGGCGCGCGCCCACTCGCCCTCGCTGGTCATTTCGAACACCCGTACCGACAGCGTGTCCCAGCCGAACGGACGCATCAGCAGGGTCGCCGGCATTTCCTTGAGCACGTCGACGAATACCAGCAGCGCTGCCGACAAGGTGCCCGGCAGCAGCAGTGGCAGATAGACCCTGAAGAACAGCCCGAAGCTGCCAACGCCAAGGCTGCGCGAGGCCTCGGGCAGGGACGGACGAATACGCGCCAGGCTGGTCTCCAGCGGTCCGAAGGCCACCGCCATGAAGCGGATCAGGTAGGCTACCAGCAGCGCCGTCAGGCTCCCCATCAGCAACGGCTTGCCCGCACCGCCCAACGCCGTGGACAACGGAATCACCAGTTCACGATCCAAAAAACTGAACGCCAGCATGATTGCCACCGCCAGCACCGAACCCGGCAAGGCATAGCCGAGATTGCCCAGCGCGACACCGAAGCGCACGCCACGATTCGGCGCCTGGCGGCGGGCGAAGGCCAGCAGCATGGCCACACTGACGGTGATCAGTGCCGCCATGCCGCCCAGGTAAAGGGTATGCAGGATCAGCCCGGCGTAGCGCTCGTCGAGGTCGAAGCGGCCGCGCTGCCAGAACCAGGCCAGCAGCTGCAGCAGCGGGATGACGAAGGCGCAGGCGAATACCAGACCGCACCAGGCGCTGGCCGCGAAGGCCTTCCAGCCGTGCAGGTGATACAGCGCCTTGCCGCGCGGCCGCTCGTTGGCCGGTCGTGCGGCGCCGCGGGCACGACGCTCGCCGTAGAGCACCAACGCCACGGCCAGCAGCAGCAGGCTGGCCAGCTGGGTAGCACTGGTCAGGCTGTAGAAGCTGTACCAGGTCTTGTAGATCGCCGTGGTGAAGGTATCGAAGTTGAACACCGACACCGCGCCGAAATCGGCCAGGGTCTCCATGATTGCCAGGGCCAGACCAGCACCGATGGCCGGTCGCGCCATTGGCAGCGCCACCCGCCAGAACGCCTGCCAGGGGCTTTGCCCGAGCACCCGAGCCGCCTCCATCAAGCCCTTGCCCTGAGCCAGGAAGGCGCCACGGGCGAGCAGATAGACGTAGGGATAGAACACCAGCACCAACACGATGATCACCCCGCCGGTCGAGCGCACGCGCGGCAGGCGCAAGCCACTGCCGAACCATTCGCGCAGCAGCGTCTGCACCGGGCCGGCGAAATCTAGCAGGCCAACGAAAACGAATGCCAGCACGTAAGCGGGAATGGCGAAAGGCAGCATCAGCGCCCAGTCCAGCCAGCGCCGACCGGGAAACTCGCAGAGGCTGGTGAGCCAGGCCAGGCTCACCCCCAGCAGCGTCACCCCTACGCCGACACCGATCACCAGCGTCAGTGTGTTACCGATCAGCCGCGCCATCTGCGTCTGCCACAGGTGCACCCAGATCTGCTGATCCACGTCGTGCCAGCTCAGCAGCAGCACCGACAGCGGCATCAACACCAGAACGGCGACGGCAAGGACGATGGGGTACCAGCGACGCTGGACGGGATGCGGCACGCGGATTCCTCGACTACGGAAATGACGACGCCCCGGCTAGGCGGGGCGTCGCAGTATAACGGCAGCGCTGTGCTCGTCGATGATCGTTACGCGCTTACTGCCAGCCAGCGCGGTCCATCAGCATGGTCGCTTCGGCCTGGCGCTTGCCAGCCACTTCGGTGGCCACGGTATCGGCCTTAAAAGTGCCCCAGGAAGCCACCTCGGCAGAAGGTTTCACCGCCGGGTTGGCCGGGTATTCCTGGTTAACACCGGCGAAGATGCTCTGCGCTTCTGCGGTGGTCATCCACTCCAGCAGCTTCTTGGCCTGTTCGGCATGCGGTGCATGCTTGGTCACACCAGCACCGGCCAGGTTGACGTGCACGCCACGGTCGTTCTGGTTCGGCCAGAACGCCTTGACCTTCAGATCCGGCTGCTGCTTGTGCAGGCGGCCATAGTAGTAGGTGTTGGTGATGCCCACGTCGCACTGGCCGGCGTCGATGGCTTGCAACAGCGCAGTGTCATCCGGGAACACGTCGGTCGCCAGGTTGTTGACCCAACCCTTGACGATTTCTTCGGTCTTCTCGGCGCCATGGGCTTCGATCAGGGTGGCGGTCAGCGACTGGTTGTAGACCTTCTTGCTGGTGCGCAGGCACAGGCGGCCTTCCCAGTTCTTGTCTGCCAGCGCTTCGTAGGTGGACAACTCTTCCGGCTTGACGCGCTCGGTGGAGTAGAAAATGGTCCGTGCACGCAGCGACAGGCCGGTCCAGCTGTCGGTGCTGGAGCGATACTGAGCGGGGATGTTGGCATCGATCACGTCGGACTTGGTCGGCTGCAGCACGCCTTCCTGCTCGGCCTGCCAGAGGTTGCCGGCGTCGACGGTGATCAGCAGGTCAGCCGGGGTGTTGGCGCCCTCGGCCTTGAGGCGGGCGATCAGCGGGGCTTCCTTGTCGGTGATGAACTTCACCTTGACCCCGGTTTTCTCGGTGTAGGCGTCGAACACCGGCTTGATCAGCTCATCGATGCGGGCGGAGTAGACCACCACTTCATCGGCAGCCTGGACGGCAGTTGCCAGGGTGCTGAGAGTGAATGCGGCGAGGAGCGCGTTACGAGCCTTCATGGGACCAGCCTCTTGTGGATTACAAAGTGGCTGAATAGTAGTGAATGTTATTTACCTTCTCAACGTAAACAGCAAGACCACACGCGGCAGTTATTACAAGTTGCGTCAGCTCAGGCTCGCGCCAGTTCCGGCAAGTCGCCGGCCAGCCCAAGCGCCTGGCGCACGAACAGCGCCTTGGCTTCGGCCTGGCCGTCGACCAGGTCGAGGCCGACGTTGCGCAGCAGGCGCAACGGCAACGGATCGGCCTGGAACAGACGCTGGAAACCCTCCATCGCCGCCATCATCGCCAGATTGTGCGGCATGCGCCGACGCTCGAAACGGCTCAGCACGCGCTCATCACTGAGGTTCTCACCTCGCATAGCGGCATGCAGCAGCACCTCGGCCAGCACCGCCGCATCGAGAAAGCCCAGGTTGACGCCCTGCCCCGCCAGCGGGTGGATGGTGTGCGCAGCATCGCCGATCAGCGCCAGCCCCGGCTCCACGTAATGCTTGGCATGGCGTTGACGCAGCGGGATGCACAGACGGCGATCGGCATGCAGCACCTTGCCCAGGCGGGATTCGAAAGCCTTGCCCAGCTCGGCGCAGAAGGCCTCATCGTCCAGCGCCATCAAGCGCTCAGCCTCGACCGGTACGGTGGACCAGACGATCGAGCACCAGTGCTCGCCGGCCGGCCCGGCCAGCGGCAGGAAGGCCAGCGGACCGTCATCGGTGAAACGCTGCCAGGCAGTGGCCTGGTGCGCACGCTCGCAGCGCACGCTGGTGACGATGGCGTGGTGCAGATAATCCCATTCGCGCGTAGCGCAACCGGCCAGACGACGCACTGCGGAGTTGGCGCCGTCGGCCGCGACCAGCAACGGTGCGCGCAACTGACGGCCATCGGTAAGCGTCAGCAGCCAGTCATCGCCGCTGCGGCGCAGTTGCTCCAGGCGTGCGCCGGGTAACAGGCCGATCTGGCTGTCGTGCAGACGTTCTAGCAAAGCGTCCTGCACCACACGGTTCTCGACGATATGGCCCAGGGTATCGGCATGCACGCTGGCGGCAGCGAAGTGAATGCTGCCGGTACCGGAGCCATCCCACACGCGCATCTCGCCATAGGGGCAGGCACGCCGTGCAGCGATGCCTGGCCAGGCGCCCAGGCGCTCGAGAATGCGCTGGCTGGCCATCGACAATGCGCTGACGCGCGGCTCGAACGGCGCCTGCGCATCGAAGGGCGACACGCTCAGCGGGCTGCCGTCGACGATCAGAATATCCAGACCGCTGTGCTCCAGCGCCAGAGCCAGGGTGCTACCGACCATACCGGCACCGACGATGATCAGATCCGCGCGCATATCACTCCTTAAACCCCAGGGCACGCTGTGCGCACCCTGGCTTCCGGCTGGTGCGCACAGCGCACCCTACAGGGCCGGTCATAGATTACGGGTTCCCATACCCATGGCCTGCCGGGCGAACCAGCGCTTGGCTGGCGGTAGCAGATCGAGGCCGAGCAGACCCAGGTTACGCCCGGCGGTCAGCAGCGGCTGCGCGTTGCTGAACAGGCGCGTTACCTGATCGGAGAAGCCGACGGTCATCTGCTGATCGAGCTGCTGCCTTTGCTGGTACCGCTGCAGGGTGGCAAGCTCGCCCAGTGCAGCCTCACTACCGATGATGACTTCGGCCAACGCCAGGGTATCGCGCAGCGACAGGTTGTAGCCCTGGCCAGCGATGGGGTGCAGGCTGTGCGCGGCGTTGCCCAACACCACCAGATGCGGACGCACCTGCTCCTGCGCCTCGACCAGACTCAGCGGGTAGAGATGTCGCGCACCGACCTGCTGCAAGGCGCCCAGGCGATAACCGAAGGCTTGCTGCAACTCGCTGAGAAAGCTGGCCTCGCTGACGCGCTGCAGGCGCTCGGCGTCAGCCGCTGCGCGCGTCCAGACCAGCGCGCAGCGGTTGTCGCTCAAGGGCAGCAGCGCCATCGGGCCGTCATCGGTGAAGCGCTCGAAAGCCTGCCCACGATGCGCTTCCAGCGGGCTGACGTTGGCGATCAACGCACTCTGCCCGTAAGGTTTGCTGCTGACGCCGATACCGAGCTGCTCGCGCAAACCGGAACGCCCACCATCGGCAAGAATCGCCAGGTCGCAGTCAAGACAGGTTTCGTCGTTCAGGGTCAGCCGATAGCCGTCGTCAAGGCGCTGCATGCCGACCACCTCGGCCGGGCAGCGCCATTCGATCACATCCACATCCAGCGCCTGCCACAGGCAGTGGCCGATCCAGGCGTTCTCCACCACGTAGCCGAGTGCCGGCACGCCTTCCTCGATGGCTTGCAGGCGCGTGGCGCCGAAGCGGCCGCGGTCGGACACATGGATCTGCTGAATCGGTTCGGCCCGCTGAGCGATGCTCTGCCACAGACCGAGACGCTCGTAGATCAACCGACTGCCATAGGACAGCGCGGTGGAACGCGCGTCATAGCTGGGCTGGTACTCGCTGCCCGGCGCGAAGGGTTCGATCAGGGCGATGCGCCAACCACGCTGACGCGCCGTCTCCTGCAGGGCCAACGCCAGGCTGGCACCGACCAGACCGCCGCCGATAATCGCCAGCTGTACGCGTGACATAGGCTCAGGCCGCCTCGCTACGCGCGGCAGCCATCAACGCCTCGATTTCGGCGACCGACTTGGGCACACCGTTGGTGAGAACCTCGCAGCCCTTCTTGGTCACCACCACGTCGTCTTCGATGCGCACGCCGATGCCGCGCCATTTCTTGGCGACCTTGTCGTTGTCGGGGGCGATGTAGATGCCCGGCTCGACGGTCATCGCCATGCCGACTTCCAGCACGCGCCACTCGCCGCCGACCTTGTAATCGCCAACATCGTGCACGTCCATACCCAGCCAGTGGCCAGCGCGATGCATATAGAAAGGTTTGTAGGCCTCGCTGGCGATCAGCTCGTCGACGTTACCCTCGAGCAGGCCCAGCTCGACAAGACCGGCAGTGATCACGCGCACGGTGGCTTCGTGGGCTTCGTTCCAGTGCTTGCCTGGCGCGATGAACTTGAACGCTTCCTCGTTGGCCTTGAGCACCAGCTCATAGATGGCCTTCTGCTCGGGCGAGAACTTGCCGCTGACCGGGAAGGAGCGGGTGATGTCGCTGGCGTAGCAGTCGATCTCGCAACCAGCGTCGATCAATACCAGATCGCCGTCCTTGAGCGCCGCGTCATTCTCGCGATAGTGCAGGATGCAGGCATTGCGGCCGGCGGCGACGATGCTGCCGTAGGCCGGCATCTTCGCCCCGCCCTTGCGGAACTCGTAATCCAGCTCGGCTTCCAGGTGATATTCGAACAGCCCGGCGCGACTCGCCTGCATCGCACGGATGTGGGCGCGCGCACTGATCTCGGCAGCCTCCTTCATCACCTTCACCTCGGCAGCCGACTTGTACAGGCGCATGTCGTGCAGCAGATGGTTGAGGGCAACGAATTCGTTCGGCGGCGTGGCACCCTGGCGAGCCTTGGCGCGGATGTGGTTGACCCACTCCATCAGCCGATGATCGAACTCCTGGTTGCTACCGATGGCGTAGTAGACACGCTCGCGACCTTCGATCAGCCCCGGGAGAATGTCGTCGATATCGCCGATGGGAAAGGCATCGTCGGCACCGAAATGCTTAACCGCGCCGTCCTGACCGGCGCGCAGGCCGTCCCACAACTCACGCTCCGGGTCGCGTTCACGGCAGAACAACACATATTCACCGTGCTCGCGGCCAGGAATCAGCGCCATCACCGCTTCCGGCTCGGGGAAACCGGTGAGGTACTGGAAGTCGCTGTCCTGGCGGTAGACATGCTCGACGTCACGGTTACGGATATACACCGGTGCCGCCGGCAAGATGGCAATGCTGTTGGGCTCCATCTGCGCCATCAGCGCCTTGCGCCGACGGGCATATTCGGACTTGGGGATGCTGATCAAGGCAGGCTCCGACGAAAATCAGTGCAGGGACGGTTTGGCAGCAGGTGCCGCAGGCTTGGCGCACTCGGTGAACAGCAACAGCGGCGCCACACGCAGGTATTCCATCACCTCCATGTAGTCGCTCTCGCCATCTTCTGATTCTTCCAGAGCGCTCTGCACCTGGGCGATGGCGGAGAGATCCTGCAACACTTCCATGGCTTCGGCACTCAGCGCACCGTCGCGAACGGTCAGCCCAAAGCCACCGAGAAAGCCCTGGCACCAGTGGCCCAGAGCGGTTGCGCGCTGCGCCAGCGGGGTTTCGTCATCCGGCAACAACAGCACCACGGTGACGTCTTCGCTGCACAGCTCACCCTTGACCATCTCCTGCAGACCGATCAGCGCCTGGCGCACGTTATCCTGCGGCTCGCTGCCAAGCAGATCGGCAGCGTCGAGCAGCCAGGCATCGGCCTCGAAGCCCGCGCCAGCGCAGCTGCGACCGAGCAGCAGGCCATGCAGTTCGGCAGGGGAGACGGAATGCCCGGCGCTGTTGAGCAAAGCAGCGAAGGCGGCGTAGGGAGAGCTTGGAATCGACATAGATAGCTAGGCGCCAGACGGCGCAATCTCTAGAATGGAGGCCTCGTATCCTAGCACCGGCAGACGCGGCAAGACCATCCGAGGCCGCCAGGGTGATGCCGTCATCTGCATCACACCACTGCTATCCGTGGTTTGACCCGTAGCCGGGACAGGCCTATATAGTCCAGCCATTCCCTCCCATAGCGAGAGCCCATGGAAGACGCCGATCTGCACGCATTGACCGCCAAGCTGGAACTGCTGATCCAGCGTGTCGAGCAGCTTAAGGCTCACAACCGACTCCTGCTGGCGAATGAACAGGCCTGGCGTGAGGAACGCGCCCATCTGATCGAAAAGAACGAAATGGCCCGGCACAAGGTCGAATCGATGATTTCGCGCCTTAAAGCCCTGGAGCAGGACTCATGACCCAGTCGAACACCGTGACCGTCCACATTCTGGACAAAGAATATTGCATCGCCTGCCCGCAGGATGAACGCGCCAATCTGGAGAGTGCTGCCCGCTACCTGGATGGCAAGATGCGCGAGATCCGCACCAGCGGCAAAGTGATTGGTGCCGACCGCGTTGCCGTGATGGCCGCACTGAACATCACTCACGACCTGCTGCACAAGCAACAGCGCCTGGATCAGGACGCCAACTCCACCCGCCAGCAGGTGCGCGACCTGCTCGATCGCGTCGACCATGCACTGGCCGACGACCCGAGCGCCTGAGCACCGTCATGCCTGCCTGTTCGTCGCAGGCCGCCCCGCAGAGCCTCTATTCGGGTATACTGGGCGCAACTTCCTGGGGTGTGCGCCAGTCGGTGATGTCCCTGAGCCGATACGCACAACCACGGGGGTTGCACGTTGGGGCCGGTGTGCATGTCCGCCTGACGGAAAGCCTTAACGCCTCCTGCAACCTCCACCTTGAACTTTCGGGTTCAAGGGCTAAACCGACAGCGGCACGTCGGGAAGTCATCTTTTCCAGCAGCCTTCTGCACTGCTACCCGCCTCTCCCCAGCTACACCTCATGACTACGCCCACCACTCTCAGTCGCCCACAACTGCGCCGCGTGCTGCGTCAGCGTCGTCGCGCGCTCAGCCGCAGCCAGCAACGTCTTGCCGCACGCAACCTTTATCGCCAGCTGACGCAAAGCCCGCAGTTTCGCCGCGCCAGGCATATCGCCCTGTACCTTCCCAACGATGGCGAGATCGACCCGCGCCCGCTGCTGGCTGCCGCACAGAAACGCGGCAAGCACACCTACCTGCCAGTGCTAAGCGCCTGGCCACGCACCAAGATGGTGTTTCAGCGCGTCAGCAAGCACGAGAAACTGGCGGGCAATCGCTTCCGCATCCTCGAGCCGCGCCCGCAACCCAAACGCCAACGCAAGGTGTGGGCGTTGGATCTGGTGCTGCTGCCGCTGGTGGGCTTCGATGATCGCGGCGGACGCCTGGGCATGGGCGGCGGTTTCTACGACCGCAGCCTGGCTTATCTGCGCATGCGCAAAAATTGGCACATGCCGACACTACTGGGTCTGGCGCATGAATGTCAGCGGGTGGATGAACTGGCCATGGCCAGCTGGGACGTGCCCTTGCAGGCAACGGTGACGGATAAGGCGTGGTATTGAAGCGAAGGATGCTGCACCGCGTTCCCTGCGGCGCTTACGCGGTCAGCCAGTGAATCAGGGCTGCTGCGTTACATTGATCGGAGCGTCGTTTTGACGCTCCCAAAGGCTCTGGGTGTAACCCGTGGTAACCACGCCCAGGCTGAACAGTACGACGAGAACCCACAAAAGATCTGGCTTGCGTTTCATTTATTGCCTCCCCCTTCAAGGCAATGCGCGCGTTGGTCGCGCGTTATTGTTTTATGCAATACGACAGCGCCAAGCGTTTAGCCGGGCATTTTCCTTCAGTGCCATGCACTGTGCAATTTCCGACGCCAACCGGCCGTCGGAGATCCCCCTCAAACGAGCGTCCGCTTACGGACAGACCTGCAGGAGCAAAGTTCATGCCTTATTGGCTGATGAAGTCCGAACCCGATGAATTGTCCATTCATGACCTGCAACGACTGGGCAAAACGCGCTGGGATGGCGTGCGTAATTACCAGGCGCGCAACTTCATGCGCGCAATGCAACCGGGCGATCTGTTCTTCTTCTACCACTCCAGCTGCCCGCAACCCGGTATCGCCGGCATCGCGCGTATTGCCGGCGAGGTGTATTCCGACCCCACCGCGCTGGACCCGCACAACCACTACCATGACCCCAAGGCCAGCGCCGAGAAGAACCCCTGGAGCGCCCTGGACGTCGAGTTCGTCGAAGCCTTCGACGAGGTACTGCCGCTGCAACACCTGAAGAACAACCCGCTACTGGCCGAGCTGGCCTTGGTACAACGCGGCAGCCGCCTGTCGGTGATGCCGGTGGCCGAGGCCGAATGGACGGCAATTCTCGCCATGCGTTGAGTCACCTACGGCACTGTGCTATCACCACAGCATGCCAAGGGAGTTATCCATGCCAGCATCCTCCGCCTGGCCAGCGCGCCTTGCGCTGGCGCTACTGTTACTGGTGCTGAGCAGCGCCAGCGTGCTGCTTTGGCGCCAGATCGAATCCGTGCAACAACAGCGCGTCGACGAGCGGGTCGGCTACCAGGCACGTAGCTTGGCAAGGCAGCTGGAAAGCACGCTGCACCTGGAAGTGGCCAGCCTCGAGCGTATCGCCCGTTTATGGAACAGCCTCGGCCGTCTGCCACGCGCCAGCTGGGACGAAGAGGTGGAACTTGCTCTGCGTGGTTTTCCCGCCTACCAGTCGATCCAATGGGTCGGCCCCGACCTGCATATGCGCTGGCTGCTGCCGGTGGCCGGCAACGAAGCGGCGCTGAATTTTCGCCTGTACCCGGAGCACCCCAACTACCCACTGGCGATGGAAGCTCGCGAGAGCGGTGAACAGCGCTTCTCCAACAGCTTCGATCTGGTGCAGGGTGGACGCGGTTTTGTTCTCTATACACCGCTGTACCGCGAGCTGAATGGCAGCAAGGTGTTCGACGGATTCCTGCAGGGCGTATTTCGCGTCGAGCCGCTGATGCTACAACTGCTCACTCAGCTCGACCGGAACGCCTTCAACCTCGAATTACTGGAGAACGGCCATAGCCTGTTCCGTCATGGCGCTGCGACCGACAATACGCCACATAGCCTGCAACTGGGCCTGAGCCTGCTCAACAACCAGGGCTTCAGCCTGCGCCTCAGCCCCACCGAAGAACTGCTCGATCAACTGGACTCACCGCTGCCCGACGTCGTGCTCGGTGCCAGCCTGACCATCAGCCTGCTGCTGGTTGCCGCCCTGGCTTTGGCGCTGGAGAACAGCCGCCGAGCCCATGCCCTGCAGCAGGCCAATCGTCGCTTCAAACTGGAAGCCGAACGCCGCGAAGAAACCGAGCAGCGCCTGCGCGAGAACCGCGAGCGGCTACAACTGGTACTGGACCTGACCGACTCCAGCCATGACGGACTGTTCATCTTCGACAGCAGTACCCGCGAGCTGCTGCACATGAATCAGGCCACCTACGCCACGCTCGGCTACCGCCCCGAACAGTTCGCCGAGCTGCTGCGCGATGATCCAGAGAAGCTCCTGCCAGGCTTTCACCGCTGGCTGGAACAGGCGCGCCAGGCGCAAAGCAACAACCTCTCGCGGATTTTCCAGCGCGAGTTGATTCGCCGCGATGGCAGTCGCCAGCCGGCCGAAATCAACACCCAGTTGGTGCAGTTGCACGACCGCGAATACCTGATCGCCGTCTCCCGCGACAACAGCGAGCGCCTGCAATTGGAAGCGCAGCTGCAGCGCCTCTCACAGCTGGACGGTCTGACTGGGCTGTACAACCGCCGCTATTTCGATCAGCAACTGCTGGTCGAATGGCGCCGCCTGCGCCGTCTCGATGCGCCCCTGGCGCTGCTGATGTTGGATATCGACCACTTCAAGACCTACAACGACGCCCTCGGCCACCTGGCCGGCGACGATGCGCTGCGCCGCGTGAGTAACGTCCTGCGCGAGAGCCTGCAGCGAGAAGGCGACACTGCCTGCCGCTACGGTGGCGAAGAGTTCGCCATCATCTTGGCCAACACCAACCTGGACGGTGCCGAGCAGGTCGCTGCGCGCATTCACGCGATGATCGCCGACCTGGATATCCCCCACCCTGCTAGCCCGTTCAGCCGCCTGACGCTGAGCATCGGCCTGATGGTGGTCGACCCGGTCAGCGACGAACAACCAGGCGAGCTGCTCGCCCAGGGCGACCAGGCGCTGTATCGCGCCAAGCATGAGGGCCGCAACCGCACCTGTCTGTGGCAGCCCCCTGCGCTTGACCTGCACCAAGACCCCTGAGGCACATCTGGAAGACAGTCGACTTGTTATGAAAACCCCGAACCATGGGGCTCTACAGGGACACCGGAATGATCAACGTCACGCGTCGCCATTCCTCATCGCGGCGCGAGGCGCTTAGCCAAGCCCTCGCGTAGAGGCCCTGAGGGAACGGTAGGAGCGGCTTTAGCCGCGAACACTTCAGACGCGGCCAAAGCGGCACCAGCGGGATTAAGCGTTACTGAATAATCAGGTTGTTGAACAGCAGGTCTTCGACGATAGGCTTGCCCTCTTCGCCATTGATCGCGTCCTGCACCTTCTTCAACGCTTCCAGGCGCAGGTTCTCACGGCCATCGGGCGCATTGATGGTCTCGCTGGTCTGGGCCGAGAACAGCATCACCATCTGATGGCGGATCAGCGGTTCATGCTGCTTGAGCTTCTCCTCGGCCTCGGTGCCGGTGACTCGCAGCGACACATCGGCCTTGAAAAACTTGAGGCGGTTGCCCTGATCCGCCAGATTGCCGATCAGCGCCGGAAACAGGTTGTGATAAATCGTCGTAGGCGCCTCTTCCTTCTTCTCCGAAGAGGCCAGGGCAGGCAGGCAGATCGACAGGCTCAGCAGCAGGGCGGTCAACAGTTTCACGTTCGGCACTCCATCGGGGATGTGCCTAGCATAGCCATCCACAGGCCAGCACCCAAGCCCGACGCTTATGCCGGCCTATCAGGCTCCGGCATGCTCGTTGACCCTCAGCGGGCGCTTTCTACACTGCAAGGCACCCTGCAAGAGGAATGACCTTGATGAAAGCCCTGCTGTGCAAAGCCTTCGGCCCTGCCGACACCCTGGTACTGGAAGACCTGCCGAGCCCCGAACCGAAAAAGAACGAGGTGCTGATCGAGGTGCAGGCCGCCGGGGTCAACTTCCCCGACACACTGATCATCGAAGGCAAGTACCAGTTCAAACCGCCCTTCCCCTTCGCCCCGGGCGGCGAGGTGGCCGGCGTGGTCAAGGCTGTTGGCGAGAAGGTCAGCCACCTGCGTGCGGGTGACCGGGTGATGGCGCTGACCGGCTGGGGCGGGTTCGCCGAAGAGGTCGCCGTGCCAGCCTACAACGTGCTGCCAGTGCCCAAGAGCATGGATCTGACCACCGCGGCGGCCTTCGGCATGACCTACGGCACCTCGATGCACGCCCTCAAGCAGCGCGCCAACCTGCAACCAGGCGAAACCCTGCTGGTGCTCGGCGCCTCCGGTGGCGTCGGTCTGGCCGCGGTGGAAATCGGCAAGGCCATGGGCGCCAAGGTCATCGCTGCGGCGAGCAGCGTCGAGAAACTGGAAGTGGCGCGCAAGGCCGGCGCGGATGAGCTGATCAACTACAGCGAACAAAGCCTTAAGGACGAAGTGAAGAAGCTCACCGGCGGCCAGGGCGTGGACGTGATCTACGACCCGGTGGGCGGCACGCTGTTCGAGGAAGCCTTCCGCAGCATCGGCTGGAACGGCCGTTTCCTGGTGGTGGGTTTCGCCGCCGGCGGTGGCATCCCGGCGCTGCCGGCCAACCTGCCGCTGCTCAAGGGCGCCTCCCTGGTCGGCGTATTCTGGGGTTCCTTCGCTCAGCGCCAGCCGCAGGACAACGCAGCGAACTTCCAGCAGCTATTCGCCTGGCACGCCGAAGGCAAGCTCAAGCCGCTGGTGTCGCAGACCTTCCCGCTTGAGCGCGGCGGCGAAGCGATCGATGCACTCGGCCAGCGCAAGGCAGTGGGCAAGGTGGTGGTGGAGATTCGCTAGGGTGCTCGGGGGCGGGGCAACCCGCTCCTGCGACTCCGCACCGTCAGAAGATCCAAGATTCATTGCGACCGTCAGGGCCTGCAGTCGCCAGATCTACTGACGACTGACGCGAACTGGAAGCTGCCCACCTTAGCCCGCTAGGCCGTCAGCGACGAAAACCGCTGGTGGCGACCGCCTGCGTCAACGACGCAGGCGCCGGCTCACACGTAACCGAGCAGCACTAGCACCAGCACGATAACCAGCACCAGCCCCAAGCCACCAGTGGGCCCATAACCCCAACTGCGGCTATGTGGCCACGCAGGGAGCGCACCAACCAGCATCAGAAGCAGAATGATCAGTAGTATGGTTCCCAAGCCCATGGCAATCTCCTCGCATGTCTGTGGCGGCCCACGATGGAGCGGCGCGCCTGAAACCGGCAACCCATGTGCGGCTGCCGATCCTATGCAGGGTGTAACACTGCTGCGAAACCAATGCCTGGCAATGCCCTCACTGCTTCGCCATCCCCTACATCAGTTACGACCCAACAGCGAATCGGAAAGTGCCAACTTTAAATCGGTGGTGCCGAGCCAGGACGTGGTAACGAATTCGATGGATCGACGGAGGCAGAGTGCAGGGAGAGATTCCACTCCTCCCGCTGAAACGAGGAAAAAAAGAGGGCACGTTTTTACGAAACACGAAGCAGCAGGGACAGACCACGATTTACGAACAGAGAAATTAATCGTGGTCTGCCTCCTATTACTAAAACAACGCCGGCGCGGGCCAGTGCTGGGGCATTCAAATTGAAGGCTCATCCTTGATTAGGAAGAAGTCTTCACGGAACAAGCTCTTAAGCTCAGCGCGGCGTTTTGAAAATAACGAGAAATCACTCGCCACGTCCTGAATGCTATTTGTGACCCTCACTAGGTAGCCATTACCTATTTTCTCAATAGGGAAACCTGACGCTGCGATCTTGTCAGAATCAACCTCTTGGGCAAATTCGTCTCCATAGAACATTGCCCAGCCAATGTTCGACACATCGGGCTTCAAGGCCGCATTAAATGACCCAATCTGAAAGCTGTTATTCTTCTCATGAGAACCAAGCTCAGGTTCACTGAAGAGATGAAGCATTCCAAGCTGCGGGGGGAAAACTTCGCACCACACGCTAAAGAGCGCGTACCAGTCAATTTGCTCACTGCAAGCAGAATTTAAGCGGGCGGAACCCGGAACAATTTGCCCTCGAACATTTTGAGATGTATGAACAACACTTCCCGAGGATTTAATCGCCTTCTTTCTTCTCCATGCAAAGTCTTGGTAGAAGTCCGACAAAGAGCCATTGACACGGATGGCAGCTTTAGACGCCCAAACACCTTCACTCGCAGCCTTTCCTATAAAAGGCTCCGTGAACTTATCTGCATTGTGCGACACCTGCTCTGGAAGCAGTAAACCACCGTTTAGACTTAACGAGTCAATAAGCTTCTCGCCAACGCCCCAACCAACCGTCGCAGATTTAGTTTTAATTGAAATTTGTATATATGGTTTCATAAGTCATTAAAATTTCGTCAAGCCGCCCGTAGCGGGGTTATATCTGTAGATATGAGAACAGGGGACAGGAGAATAGAGGAGAATAGGGGACAGATTTATTTTTTGGGCTGTCGCTTAGGTCTGCCCTGACCTCGTAGCTCAACCCGCTGCCCTTGGATTCTTTCTATTGCATCCACGAAACGAGCACTCCCGGTTAGCTGCCCCCTCTGTAGTGCTGCACGGATCAGATCAATCTCGCTCGATGATACGGCTTGGCGCATGAACTCCATGTATCGGATACGACGCCTTTCAGGCGTGTTGCCGAGAGCAATGAAGCAGGGGTCTATATCTAGCCAGTCGCTGTCCGCCTGATCCGTTACCCGCATCCGATGGCTCGACCAGGGATAATCAACCGCTTCGGTAACCATGCGGGCGCGAACCGGGTTCAGTTCGATATAGCGACAGCAGGCAAGCAAGTAGGCGTCTGATTCGACTACGCTGGACTTGTAGCGACTCTCCCAGAGAGTGCCAGTTCGTCCCTCTAAACGGTTCCGATAACGGGTGGCGCGCGCCGCCAGCGCTTTCATCAACTGCCCCAGCCCGGCGATCGCCTCACCGGGTGCCAGTAGCAGGTGAACATGATTGGTCATCAGGCAATAGGCGTAGACCTTGACCCCGAAGACATCTTTCAGCTCACGCAGATCGGAAATATAACGCTGATAATCCTGCTCAGCGGCAAACACCACCTGCCGGTTATGCCCTCGCTGCACCACATGATGTGGGTAGTTCGGCAACACAATACACCCCATCCTTGGCATAACGACCTCCATCCATTGAGACCTTCAGCTTAGCCGATCAGGCGGAAAATAAATCTGTCCCCTTTTTTCCTTAGACCAATAAACGTGGTCTGTCCCCTATTGTTTGCCTATTGTTAATCTGCCCCCCTTTTCCCGCTTTTCCTTCAACGAAGCCAATACGGCAAATCACTCAAGCCAAGTGCATCGTATTCATTTAAAGGCCTCTTCTTCTCGACGATTAAAGCAGGCATATCAGAAACGAGCACTCTGACCGGCTGATAAATCCCAAATTCGTCCAAGAATGAAATAGCCGAGTCCTTCGCCTTTGAAAACAAGTCAAAATACCTAGAAAAAATAGCTCCGAGCGTATCCTGCCTTGAGTCCAACCATGTTTTATCACGGTCACTCTGCAAGCTCTCATCCCACTCAACAGAGGCGCTTGGCAGCGTGAAAAATATGCTTCTCGCCCTCTCCATCAGAGCAAAAGAACACTCCAGTTCTTCTCGCCGCAAATAGCGCCTATAGAGTCGATCTGTTAGCAGACTCCAATCTTGATCTGGATATTGACTTACAACAAAAGAATTGAGGCACTCAAAGAACAATACAACATCCGACGCCGGGCCTAATTCGTATACCGTGTGACCGCCATCAAAGCCGATCTTTCTCATTCAGATTTAAACCTTATATCAGTAGGGGTAAGTGTACCTTTTGATTTCTGCACAATGCCTTTAATTACTGCGTTTTTCTGTGCATCGGTGACAACTTGACCACGAATATCAATAACTACTTGCTGCTGCATACCTTGAGGCAGATTCTCCGCACGCTGCAGCGCTTGTTTTGAGACATTATTAATCAGCCCTTGTTGGTTGGTAGCGATTTTGTAGTTTTTCACCTCAACACTACACACGCTGCCGATGCACCAGTCTGGGCGCACGCTACCTGCTGTACCGTAGGGAACCTCTTGACCATTTTTGTAGCTGACTTGAGGGCGGGCACCTGAGCCAAGCTCAGTTCCTATATCAATCTCGGACTGTTTGGGAGTAGGCCTAACAGCCCCTCCTGAAGACGCGACATTATCTGCCGCACCACCTACCCCTTTTGGGCCAGCCTCAGGCATCCCCCTACCAGCAACCTCAGTTTTCAACTGAGCTACGGTTGCCTTTGCTCTCTGCAAGGCGACAATACCACCAGCCCCGGCGACCGTCAGAACCATCATGGTTCTTAACTCATCAACCTGGTCTGGGGTCAGCTTCCATTTGATACCCAAAGCGTCGATAACGGCATCTGCTGAGTGTCCAGCAGCAGCCATTGCCAACATCTCTTGCAAAAAAGGGGACAGATTTATTTTTCGGAATTACGCCTCGGCCTGCCCTGACCTCGTAACTCAACCCGCACACCTTGGATTCTTTCTATCTCATCCACGAAACGGGCACTGCCGGTTAGCTGCCCCCTCTGCAGCGCAGCACGAATCAAATCAATCTCACCTGATGGAACGGCTTGTCGCATGAATTCCATGTAACGGATACGACGCCTTTCAGGCGTGTCGCCAAGTGCGACGAAGCAAGGGTCCATGTCCAACCAATCGCTGTCCGCCTGATCCGTTACCCGCATCCGATGGCTCGACCAGGGATAATCAACCGCTTCGGCAACCATGCGGGCTCGAACCGGGTTCAGTTCGATATAGCGACAGCAGGCAAGCAAGTAGGCATCTGATTCGACTACGCTGGACTTGTAGCGACTCTCCCAGAGAGTGCCGGTACGCCCTTCTAGACGATTTCGATAGCGCGTAGCGCGCGCCGCTAGCGCCTTCATCAACTGACCCAACCCGGCAATGGCCTCGCCGGGTTCCAGAAGCAGATGAACATGGTTCGTCATCAGGCAATAAGCGTAGACCTTGACCCCGAAGACATCTTTTAGCTCACGTAGGTCAGAAATGTAACGCTGATAATCCTGCTCAGCGGCAAACACTACCTGCCGGTTATGGCCACGCTGCACCACATGATGCGGGTAGTTCGGCAACACAATACGCCCCATCCTTGGCATAACGACCTCCTTCCGTTGAGACTTTCAGCTTAGTCGATCAAACGAAAAATAAATCTGTCCCCTTTTCCTGCTATATTTGCCAAGTTCTGCTGTGCAAGTTGATCTTTCAGCTTCGGATACGTTGCTACGTTTTCAGCACCGCTAGAAACATTCCCTGTCCCTTTTGCACCATTGCTTAAACTTAGCCTTCTGAACCTCGAGCCAATAAAAGAGCGCGGTCAATCATTTCTGCTGCGATATAGGGAACAAACCCTAATCTGTCGCCTTGCTCGAAGCTACGTTGATAGCCTACAAGGCGTCCTACCTCTCCAGCTATAGCCAAAGCAGCTAAATGGCGTAACGGCATAGCTCCCTTCGAATTTGTTGGCAAAGCTCTATAAGCCGCCAAGCCTTTTTCTATATCTTGAGCAGAGGCCCAAGATATAGCACTTTGGGAAAGCCTAACGACATCATCCAATGAAAAATCGACTATTTTCTCCGGTACATCATTGCTCACAATGATCGGCACATAATCCCTGGCCTCACCCAAAACGAATGCAACAGCCTCTGTAAAACTCTTCGTAGAGACGGATGGCATAAATGAAACCCTGAAATGGTCAGAGCGTTTTCCTATAGCCGGAATAATCTGGATCTGCGCATTGCCACTATCCATTAGGCAAAAATAATCTCCAACCTCATCTTTACCGCATCTCCAGCCAAGCTCTTCTAGAGTTGGCAATATTTCTATTTCTTTCATTATTTAGCACCTGGGAAATTCACAACTTCAATAGGAATCCCATTGGGATAACCTTGTTCCCTAAGCGGCTTACCTGGAATGAGACCGAAGTTTTCAGCCACCTGCCCTCTAGGAATTGAACTACCATCACGAATCTGCGGAAAAATCTCAGATTGACGAATACTTAGGTCAGCCTTACCCGTTTTAACCTCAATGATTCTAATAGTCCCATCAGGAGCCTCAGCTACAATATCAGGCCTACAACGACCTGTACCGCACGAGCTACCGAAAGAGATTTCCTTGCCACTAACTCGATATCCCTGAGCAGACAGCTGATCCTTAATATCATCGACCATATTTAAGTGATGATCATAATGATCCCTAATGGTGATCTTTGGAGAACCTGCTGTCGCTTTTGCACCAAAGGATCAATAGAAATCATCCCGGGAAAACTGAAAGCCCGTCGGTATTAAATCGTTCTTGTCAAAATACACTGAACTACTTTCTCCATGAATCAGGACGACATAACCATAAACAACGCCCTCCTCCTCACTGACACCTAAAACAGCACCTTTCAGCCCTCGATATTTTGAGTTTTTTGCCCCAGAGCAAACTTCAACTTCCTGATAAAAACCTATCTTCTCGCCTATCATTTGTGCGTAATCTTTCCATCTAGTGATACATTTAAGTGAGAGCCATCGCGGGTAGCCCACCCAAGCTGGGAACGCCCTTGCTTAGAGAGCTGCACATCCCACTCGAACGCCTGCCCTTGTGTACGTGACGGTCCCTTTGTCCACTCGTTCCCGAACTTATCGATATAGCCATTGTTCGGACCACGAGGAAGAGGGCTAGATGGGTTGTAGTTCTCCGGCGGAACATATCGAATTTTTCCCTGAGTCGGCAGTTCCACATGCTTAATTCGCCCCTTCATTGACCAAAACAATAGGGGACAGACCACGTTTTACTAAATATCCGGCGCACTCTTGGGACGCCCTGGCTTGCCTCTTGTGACTCTTCGCCCCAACGCAGCCTCAACTTCGGCAGAAAACTTCGGACTCCCCAGTGCGTAGTTTCCATTTGTCGCAGCGCGTATCTGATCAACAAGCCCCGGGTCTAGCTGATAGCGGAACAATTCTCTATAAGCCTCAGTCCTGAGCCCCTCATCTCGACCCAGTGTCTGATAGAGGGGGTGTGGACAGCGCAGCACTGAGGACTCACCTTGCGCATTGGCCCGGTAACTCGACCAGCGATATTCAGCCGGGTGCTCAACCATGCCTGCACGGATAGGATTCATTTCAATGTATCGATAGCAAGCCAACACATACGCCTCTTCCTGCATGAGGCAAGAGCGGAAACGACCTTCCCACAGCGTCCCGCTACGGCGGTATGTGCGATTAACATACTGCACGTAACGCTGCCCTAGCCCCTTCATCATGAGTCCTGCACTATCAGGGCTTTCGGGCGTGGCCAACAAATGAACATGGTTGGTCATCAGACACCAGGCATGGATCGCACATCCATGCTTCTTTGCTTGCTCCATCAATACATCCAGATAAAAAAGATAGTCCTCGTCAGCGTAAAAACAGGCTGAGCGATTATTCCCTCTCTGAATCAGATGAACTGAAACGCCTGGCAGTGATATCCGTGCTCGACGTGGCATACAGACCTCCTTCCATGGAATTCCATAACCCTAGACCAATAAACGTGGTCTGTCCCCTATTATTCCCGCAGGTCAGAAATGTAACGCTGATAATCCTGCTCAGCGGCAAACACTACCTGCCGGTTATGCCCTCGCTGCACCACATGATGTGGGTAGTTCGGCAACACAATACGCCCCATCCTTGGCATAACGACCTCCTTCCATTGAGACCTTCAGCTTAGCCGATCAGGCGGAAAATAAATCTGTCCCCTTTTTCCTCACTTGTTCTGCCGGTTCTCGGCCTCGGCCGAACCGAGGATCAGGTCATTGCCCGCCTGCAAGCTGGCATCGCCGCCCGCACTGATGGCGCCGCCGATGTTGCGGAGGTCGTTGCCGGCACTGACCTGGCTGCCCACAAGGCTGGTGTCACGCCCACTGTCCAGGCTGACTTGCCGGCCGGCATCGACCGTGGCTTCACTTCAGGTCGTGCCGCTATCGAAACCAAGCAAGCCGTGCATGTAGTCGGAGCCGACGAACTGCTTGAGGTCGGCGAACGCCGGGTTGATTTATGTTCTTAAAGAGCAGGAGATATTCGTGGTCTGTCCCCGAATATTTCATTCAAGTGGCGTGTTCCTGGGCTATCGAAATTGCCCTATCAAGCATTGCAGAAGTTATATAGGGCACAAAACCTAGGCGATTACCCTTTTCGAAGCTCTGTCGATATGATCCAAGACGACTTACTTCACCAGCTATCGCTAAAGCCGCCAAATGACGGAGTGGCATTGCACCTTTAGCATCCGTTGGTAGATCTCTATAAGCAGCTAATCCTGCCTCCAGATTTTGAGCATTTGCCCAAGATATCGCTTTCTCCGAAAGCCTCAGCACATCACTAACCGAGAACCCTGCCAACTTTTCCGGAATTTCATTGCTAACAATCACCGGGTCATACTTCACATCTTCACCCAAAATAGACGAAACCACCGCCGAGAATTTTCTAGAGGATATGGATGGCATGAAAGTTACCCTAAAGTGATTTGATCGCTTCCCGATTGTTGGAAATATTCGAACAACCTTATCGCCAAGATCCATGGAGCAAGAACGATCCCCTGCCTCATCGACCCCACAGATCCAACCGTGATTTTCAAGGATGGAAATAGCCTCTACCTCTGTCATTTCTTGGCCCCTGGAAAATGCAATTCCTCAATCAAACAATAGGCAAACAATAGGGGACAGACCACGTTTTCTTCCTAGTTAAATCGTGGTCTGTCCCCTAATATTTTCCTAATACTTTCTGTACTTGGCCGGCCTTCAGGCTCAAACGACAGGCAGGTCATGCCGCTTTCAGAGCAACAGCGTCAGGCATAAACCCGTGCTGTCGCTCTGGCGTATCGGCCTCGAATACCTCAGGCGCTCGGCCAGCGATTTATCATGCTCGGCTCTGGCGAAGATGGAGCTTTTGCTGCGTGAGGAGGTTCACCGGCAGGCGCAGGCACCGGGGTAGATTTGTGGGGATTCCTCAGACTCTGACCCCATTGATCCTTCAACCAGTATACATAAGAATACACTTGCCATCCTTCTTACCAACCAAACTTATCGGCACACTACTACCACCACCGTCAACTGATAACTCAACGATTAGATCTTTGTTTTCAAACGACTCTAATTCAGCAATCAGCTGCTTAATTGTCTTTCCAACTGACACCCACGCGCCACTTTCTGTCGCATCATTTCCCATCTAATCACCTATACGATTTAGGCTTGAGTCATAAGTCCCCATACGAGTACTTCTGCTAGACAAATCTTTAACTGAAGCCGCCATTTTCCAAGCCCCACCATTATGACCGTCCAAGTCTCGCGTGATATATAAATTTCCTTTTCTAAATACAGCCTGCCCTCCATGAACCGTTTCATTAATTTTCTTGAACCCTAAGCCCTCAGCAGCAACCCTGGCCTCTCTAGTGGTTTTAAATATAGGTTCTTTTGCCCCACCAGTTCGACCCACTAGGCCGCCAGACGCTGCTGCCGCAGCCACCATAGCGCCTAGCTGAGCGGTATCACTAGAGAGACCTTGGTTCTCAAGACTGATCTGCACCTGTGCCTTCGTCAGTGTACCAACCGCACTCATATTCTGCATTTGATAAACATGCAGATCACGTTTGAGTACCGAGGGAATACTGTCGTCGAAATAGAGCTTGCTGATTCTCTCCTGCAAACTTAGGCGATCATGAGCCAGATCACCATACAGCTCAATACAACTAGCCGGATCAGTAGCACAGAGGGCACCTAACGCATCATCGCCACCGAGAGAAATGTCCCTGAATTTTTGCCTTACCTCGTCACAGTTTCCTCTTGCTTCACACACTTGAGCGTCTGCAACAAACTCATCCAGTTCCTGATGACCCATGAAGTTGTACTGCGTAGCATTCTTCGTCACCCACGCCGCATTCTCCATGTCCCCATCTGTCATCGCAGCAGCAGCCACACCCACCAACTGGGACATCATCAGCAGCAGGCTTTCATTGCTGTCAACGAGAGCGTTTAGCTGATTGACGAGTGCCTCATTCGCACCTGCCGCAAGCGCACCGGTAACAAAGTCACCGCCTGTCGCTTCGCTGAGCAGACCACCCACAAACGCATGAATAGCAACCTTTCCTGCGCTGCCATCATCTAAGACACCTTGCGTGTGGTCTCCCACGGCATTGAAGGTAGCAGCTGCTAAAGTATTGAACAGCGCACTTTGAAGCACATCCTTGAAGTCCACGTCCCGACCAAGGGCTTTATTCAACGCGGCAGAGGTTCCGCCTTGCAGCACCTGATTGCCGGCAAAGCGGCCAATGCCATCAAGATTGCTGAGATCAACCGTGACCTTGCCAGTGATCGCGTTGGTCTTGGTGTTAAGCATGCTGTCATACAGGCCTTCCGTAAGACCCGCCGTCACTCCTGCCACAGCAGCATTTTTCAAGCTATCGCTGCTAAAGGTGTCTTTGAGCGCGGCGCCTAGGTTGCCCTTATTGTTAATCGTGCTGATCACTCCGGTCGTTGCCAGGCTGGTCGCAGCTGCTCCCGTAGCAGCGCCGCCAAGAGCGCCGGCAGCCATCGGGCCAACCACGGCAGCCATCACAATCGCAATCACCAACTGCGCCCCAGCCCCCAACCCCGAATGGCTGTACTTGAAGGAGTCATGTATCTCCTTCACCTGCCGCCAATCGACATCCCCGCGCTGCTCCATCTCCTTGAGCCAGGCCAGTTCGGGGTCGGCCTTGACCATGGCGTCGATGGTCTGGCTGACGCTCTGTTGGTTGACCTCCTTGATGTCGATCTTCAGGCCGTCCACGGCCTGTATCACCAGGTCACCTTTGGCGATCAGTTGGCTCTGGTAGAGGGTTTCATCCGTCGTGCCTTTGCCCTTGGCTGAGGTCCACGCCAGGCTGTTGCTGCTCTTCTCGTGGCTCTCCTGATCCAGATCCTTGACCGCTTCGAAGGTGATGCTGCCGCCGCTGTCGAGGATCAGGTCGTTGCCGCTTTCCAGGCGCGCTTTCTGGTAGAGCTGGTCGCCTTCGCTGACCAGTGTCAGATCACCACCCGTGGTGATGCTGCTGCCAACATTGCGCACCGTGGTGACTTCGTCTCGCTGGGTTTTCTTGCTGCCCCAGGAGCCCTTCTTCTTCATGTCGTAGAGGTAGTAGTCACTGTTCTGAGCAGCCAGCAACGCGAGTTGCTCACCGGCATACAGGTAAGCCTCACCCTCGGCCCTGAGCTGGCTGGCGCTGAGGATCAGGTTGCCTTCGGCCAGGACATCCAGATCCCCACCCGCCTCGATCACCGCCGCCTGCTGGCGTAGGTTGCTGTCCGCCTTGTCGACCTTCTTGCCACTGCGCTTGTAGCGGTACTCGCTGCTGCTCTCGTTGGCCGCTGCAGCGATGGTCACGTCACGGCCAGCGTCCAGCAGCACGTCGCCACCGGCCCTCACCGTGCTGGCCACAACAGCGATATCCTGCCCGGCGGCCACGGCCAGATCGCCGCCCACCTGCACATCACTACCATGCTGGGTGGTGCTGGTGGTGCTCCAGAAGTGGCGCTTGTCCTGGCGCATGCTGCCGTGCTCTTCGGCAGCAGAGGCGATGATCACATCACCACCGGCATCCAATTTGGCGTCGCCACCCGCCTTGAGGCTGCCGCCGATGTTCTGGATATCGCCCCCAGCGAGCAGTTGCAGGTCGTTGCCAGCCTCGATACCGGCGGCCTTGTCCACCACGCTGGTCAACTGGCTGAAACCCTTGCCGCTCAGGCTCTGCTGGCTGATGGTGCGCTCGTTGCTGATGTCGCCTGTCAGGGCAATGAGGGAAACGTCTTGACCATTGATGATGCCGCCCTGGGCGTTGCGAATGCTGTTTGTCGCCAGCAGTTGCAGGCGGTCGCTCGCCTGCATCAAACCGCTGTTACCGATGCTGGCAGCTGTGACACTGAGGTTTTCACTGGCACGCAAGGTGCCGCTGTTGTTCAGGCTGCCGCCGCTGATCAGGGCAACGTCCTGGCCCTGGATCAGGGCGCCACTGGGTGCCAGGCGATCACCGACCTGGGCCAGGTAGAGGACCGGTACCAGTACCTTCTCGCCATTCACCTCACGCTCTTCGAGCCAGACGATATCGTGGGTCAGCGCCGCGACCTGGGCTGACGACAAGCCGATACCGACCGACAGGCTCAGCGCATCCTTGCTGGCGATGGCGTTGTCCATCAGGTAGCGGAACTGCGCGTCGTTGTTGGTGAAACCGTCGAGGTAACGCTTGCCGGTACGAGCCGCCACCGCCTGCTCAAGCAGACGCTGTTCGTACAGGCCATCGCCCAGGCGCTTCTGCGCCGTGTCGTTATCAAAACCGAGCAGGCCGAGCATGTAGTCGGAGCTGACGAATTGCTTGAGGTCGGCGAACGCCGGATTGGTTTCAATCAGGTAGCGATGGCCGGGATCGGTATTGGTCTGGAACAGGCCATTCTGCCCTTGCGGCAGGCTGAAGCCAGGGAGGCTGATGGGATCGACGGCTTGTTGCGCTGTATCAGCAGGCAGTTGCGGGTTGAGCTGCACGACCAAGGGGGCAGAGGCGCCACCTACAGTGGTTTCCAGTGTTTGCTCAGTACCGGCCTGGGGTGCGTTATGGGCCAGGACGGATTCATTAGTAATAGGTTGGGTTGCCTGGATGCGCACATCGCCGCCAGCCTGGATGATGCCGGGCGCCGCGACGCCAATGGGCGTTTCTCGCTGAATGTCGCTGACCAGCCTCCATTGCCCCAATGCCCCAGGCAATACCTTGGGCAAGGGCTGGGCGTTGTAGGGGTAGATGTAGTTGGCCCGGAAACGCTCATCCGTTCCGTCTGTGACCCGGCCGGTGTTGTAGCGGCGCACACGTTCCACCGAGGCGAGAGTGGCACCGGTATTCTCCAGACTGTCGGCATCGATATCGATATCGCCGGCCGCGCTCAGGGTGCTGTAGCGGTTGGCGATTTCACCGCCGCTGAGCAGCAGGTTGGCACCGCTATGGATGCGTGATGAGGCGGAGTCCGCTTCAACTCGGGCCTCGAAGCGCTCGGTCGCCACATAGTCGACGTTGTGGTGATCGCCACTGCAGTCATAGCAGACGACGCTGATACCACCGTAGGTCTGGGCAAGCTGCCAGTCGAATACATCCTTGCGGTTGTGCAGCACCGCTGCACGCAGGGTCATATCACCTGTGGATTCGATGCTCGCCGAGCGGTTTTCCAGCAGGTCGAGTTCGCCCCCGGTTTCGTCACGTGCAACGTCCAGCTCGCCCAAGCTGTAGATATCGCCCAGCAAGTTGACCAGGCTGGTGGTGCGCAGGGTCATGTCCGCGCCGCTGAAGATCAGGCCCTGCTCGTTACGCAGCGAGTCACCCTCGATACGTAGCAGGCCACTGCCACCCAAGGTGCCACGGTTGTCGAGGCTACCCAGTTTGAGGAACATATCCTGCGCGGCGGTCAGGCGGCCCTGGTTGAGCAGTTGGCCGCTCAGTTCCAAGCGTCCGATACCGCCACTCTTGGCTTGGGCATCGCTGCCGAACTCGGCACTCGCGGCCTTGAAGGTCAGATCGCCCAGGCTGCGCAACGCACCATTGCCCTCGTAGCTGCCGCTGAGCGTCAGGTCGAGCGAACCATCGGTGGCGATGACACCATCATTCACCCAGTTGTCACCGGTCGCGAAGATACTCTGTCGCGAGATCAGTTGGCCCTCGGCCGCCTGGGTGAACTGACCGATATTCAGGGTCAGGCGCTCGGCCTGCAGTTCACTGGTGTTCGTCCAGTCAGCGGCACTGAGACTCAACTCACCATTGGTGGTGAAACGCCCCCCGGCCCCGCCCAGATCAGCAAGCGCCAGCTCGAATCCCTGAGTACCGAGATGGCGAACCATACCGCCCAGGTTGCTCAGTGAAGCGCTAGTGAGCGCGAAGGCAGCGTTGCCGACTTCCACCAGGCCCTGAGCATTGTCGAATGAGCCACCAATCTGGAAGTCGCTCTTGCCGCTACTGGACAGCGCACGCAAACGGCCATCACTGTTCTGAGCGCTGCCAACAGCAAGCGTCAGTGTTTTACTGGATTCGATCAGCCCCTGTGCGTTCTCCAACGCCCCCACCAGCTTCACATCGATGGAGTCAGCAGCGAGGATGCCACCCTGGTTGTTCAGTGACGCAGCGTCGACTCGCAGTTCGCCGGCTGCCAGCAGCTCGCCGCCCTGGTTACTCAGGGCGCCGCCACCAAGTTCCAGGCTCTTCTGCGCAATGATTTGGCCCTGGCTGTTGGCAAGTTGTGCAGCCTGGATCTTGGCATTACCTGCGCTGAGCAACTTGCCGTTGCTGTTGTCCAGCACCTCGACATCCGCTTCCAGGCTGCCGCGAGCAATCAGCTCGCCCCGGTTGCTGACACGCTGGCTGTTCAATACCAGTTGGCTGTCGGTTACCAGCGCACCATTGGCCTTGACCCCGGCCTCGACGATGCCCTGGTTGTCCAGCTCACCGCCGCCGATCTCAAGACGATTGCCAGCCGCCAGGCTTTCCTTCACCAGGGTCTTGTCCGTGGCTGTGACTGTCGCGTTACGCCCGGCATATGTATCGGCGTTCAGTTCAATCTCGTTGGCAGCGAGTTTCAGGTCATTACTGGCCGCGACACGCGCCAGGCTCAGCTTGCCATTGGCATCGATCTGGATATCCCCGGCACTGGCGGCCATGTCACCGGCCAGTTTCACACCCACGCCTTGCTCGGTACCAACTAGGCGGATGGCGCCCGCGTACATGCCGCCGAGGGCCGAACTATCGATGGCCAGCATGGGTTTGTCCGAGCCATCATCGGCTTTGGCGGTCGCAGCCAGGGTGGTGGCGTCCACCTCATTGCGGCCGGTGACGATATTGAGCTTGTTGGCGTGCAGCTCGGCGTTGATCTGCGCACTGCGGGTAATCAGGTCGAACTGGTCGACGTTGCCGGCATTGAGGCCTTGGCCTTCGATGGCGATCTGCCCACCGTCGACGTCGAAACGCTGCAGGCGGCCATTCTCGACGACCGGGGTGCCGGTGCTGAGGGTAACGCGCGGGGTGTTGATGAAGCCGCAGCCATCGCAGGTGATGCCGTGTGGGTTGGCGACGATGACCGCTGCCGAGCGCCCGGCCACTTCCGTGTAACCCTTGAGCTGGCTGGCGTTGCCGCCGGTGACTTCGTTGAGAATCAGCCCGGCGGCGCCATTCTTCAGGTTGGGGTTGCCGACCACGTAGCCGCCCAGCTGGGTCTGCACCAGGTTCTGCGCATTGTTGTTGAGGATCAGCCCCTGCTGACCGACGTTGTAGTCGGTGAACTTGTTGTGCGACAGGCCGCTGCCATTGGGCGTGGCGATGTTGACCATCGGCACGCCGTTCTGCGCCTGGGTCACGGCGGTGTTTCCGCCTGCGGCCTGGTCAACCGTCAGTTGCGCCGCGGTGGCGACGATAGGGTTGAGAAACAGCACGCCAGCAACGATGAGGGCGATGTTCTGGAACAGGGGACTGCGTACGTCCATGTCGATACTCCAACCAGCCATCCGGCCGGGTAATCAGAAAAACACGTCGAATCGGAAATAGACCGGGCGCTCGTCACGCTCGATGGCATCTGGGCGCTCCAGGGCATGGGCGAAGCTCACCGAGGCCGCCAAGTGCTGGCCGCGCAGGGCGAATTCGAGGGCGTTGCCCGTCATACGGCCGCGCTGCTCGGGGTTGTGCCGGCCGCCGTGGATCACGCCCACGTCATAGGCGAAGGTCAGGCTGTACTCGTGCACGAAGGGGCGCAGCGCCTCCCAGGTCACCGGGCGGCGCCAGCGCAGCTGATTGCGCCAGTAGCCGCCGGTGTCGCCAGCCAACGACTGGTCCTTGAAGCCACGCACCGAGCTGAGGCCACCGATGCTGATACGCTGCGGACTGAACAGCACGTCTTCGCTCTTCTGGCCGTAGGCGAGGCTGTCGAAGCTGAAGGACTCGCCCCATAGCGCAAAGGGCTGCAGGTAGCTCAGGGCCAGGGTGTATTTGTTGTAGCGCGCCACCGGCTGACTGCCTTGCGGGTCGCCGGCACGCTGAGCGTCGAAGGCGCCAATACCGCGTTGCCAGCCGAGATCGGCGTTGACGAAGGCGCTGCCGATGCGACGGCCATGGTTGAAGCCCAGTTGCGCTTCGGACAGGCGCGTGCTGGAAGTGTCGATGCGGTTACCGAGAATGAAGTTGTTGCTGCGCAGGTGACTGACACCCAGGTTGAAGGCGGTCTTGCTGACGCTGTCGCGGTGCAGCACGCGCTCGCCGCGCAAGGCGTGGGTCTTGCTGTCGCCATCCTGATCGAAGAGAAAGCCGCCGCCGTCGCTCTGCGTACGGTAGTAGCTCTGGCTGTAGCTGTAGCTGAAGTTCCACCAACCATAAGGCACCTGGTAGATCAGGCTCTGGCTGTGGGAGTGGCGGTAGCTATCGCTCACCGCGTCGCGATTGGCGCGCAGGCTAAGCTGGTCGGCCAGGCCGAGCGGGCTGTCCCAGTCGAAGCTCAGGCCCCACTGTTGCTCGCCGGTGCTCTTCTGGCCGTCGTTGTGGCGGTTGAGCCCGGCACGCCAGGGTTTGTCGCGCTGGCCTTGCAAGCGGACGCGGCTGCCGCCTACCTCTTCGCCCGGCACCAGCTCCAGCTGGGCCTGGCGCGACGGCAGGCGGTTGAGCTGGTCGACCAGTTGCTCCAGCTCGCGCAGGTCCAGCACTTCGCCTGGCTGGCCGGGAAAACCCATGGCCAGTTCGCGGTCGCTGGCCAGCTCGGAGCTGTCCAGCCCTTCCAGACGGCCTTCGACCACAATGACGCGCAGCTCGCCCGAGGCCAGATCCTGCTGCGGCAAGTAGGCGCGCGAGGTCACATAGCCACGGTCGATATAGAACTGGGTGATGGCTTTGAGCAACTCGTTGAGCTGGCCAACGCCCAGACACTCGCCAGCGAAGCGCTGCAGAATGGCCTGCTGGTCGTCCTCAGCGAGGAGAGTGGCGCCTTCCAGGCGAATCTGCTCGATATCGAAGCAGCGCTCGTCTTCGACGGGGGCGACTTGCAACTGAGGCGTTTCACCTGGGAGTTGCTGCAGCTCGTCGAGGCGCCGCTGCTGCTCCTGCAGCAGGCGCTCCTGGCGCTCGCGGATCAGCTCACGGTCGCCCGGCGTCTGCGCCAGTGCGATAGCGGGAAGGGAAAAACATAGCCATACGGCCAAAGGGCTAATACGGAAAGACATGCCTTCAGTCCTTTGAATAGCAGAAAAACAGCGGCGGAAAATCGGCGGCGATTAGAACATATGGCCTCCTGCCATCAAATGTCTAAAAACTGAACAACTTCACGTTTGGGGACATTGATTCGGATGCCCCGATAAACGGCGCCTAACGAAACTTAAAAGTGAGACGTACTGCCTGTTTAGGAGCCGCGCCTCACCACGGACAAGGGCGAGGCGAGCTCGGAAACATGCCGGAAGCATTTTTGGCAGCGCCCTGTGACAGCCCGAAGGGCTGCCGCCAGGAAAGATTTCGCCGTGGGGTGGGGCTGCTACGAAAGGCAGCTTTGGCATACATGTAGTCAGATATCGTTCGAACACGGTCGGTCCCCTCGCCCCTCTGGGGAGAGGGGAGCATGACCGTTTCGTCGATACTTCGGACCTCTCCCGCAAGCGGGAGAGGGGAGCCAAACGCGTACAGCCTTAGCTGACTGGCGTTAAGTTCTGGCAACCTTAACTGATCGTCATTGACCCTTAACGCGGTGCGTAGGCGAACACGTCGGCGCGCATTTGGTGAGCGTCCATCCCGGCTTCGACCAGTGCATCGAGGGTGGCGTAGACCATGGTTGGGGAGCCGCTGGCGTAAACGTGCAGGGCCTTGAGGTCGGGGAAGTCTTCGCGCACGGCTTCGTGCAGCAGGCCGCAGCGGCCCTGCCAGCCACACTGGTCGCTGACCACCTGATGCAGGTGCAGATTATCCAGCTGTTGCCACTCGGCCCAGTGTGGCAGCTGATAGAAGTCGTCGGGCCGACGCGCGCCCCAGTACAGGTGTACGGGGTGAGCGAAACCGGCGGCGCGGCAGTGTTCGATCAGGCTGTGCATCTGGCCCATGCCGGTACCGGCGGCGATCAGTACCAGCGGTCCATCGGGCAGGTCAGCAAGATGAGTGTCGCCGTAAGGCATCTGCACGCGCGCCATGTCGGTTGCACGCAACTGCTCCAACAGGGCGATGCTGCTGTCTTCGCGGGCGAGGATGTGTAGCTCCAGCTCGCGTCCGGCATGTGGCGCAGAGGCCAGGGAAAAGGCCGCCATCTCGCTATCCGGGCGCTGCAACAGCAGGTACTGCCCGGCGTGATAACGCGGCGCCTTGCCGGCCGGGGTGCGCAAGCGTACGCGGAACACGTCGCCGCCAACTTCCTGGCATTCGACCACCTGGCAGCTCAGCTCGCGCACCGGCAGCTCGCCCGGAGCCAGCACGCCATCCCAGTGCAGCACGCAGTCTTCCAGCGGCTCGGCCAGACAGGTGAACAGCTCGCCATGGTCCAGCTCCACGCCGTTCTGCCTGACACGGCCTTCAACCAGCAGCGCAGCGCAGATATGGCAGTTACCGTTGCGACAGCTTTGTGGGCAGTCGTAGCCCAGGCGCCGAGCACCATCGAGGATGCGTTCGCCCGGCTGTAGCGAGAGGGTGACGCCGGAAGGTTGCAGGGTGACGTTCATCAATCGATTCCCAGCTCGCTCCACAGCGCGTCGACGCGCGCCACCACGGCCGGATCCTTCTCGATGGCGCGGCCCCACTCGCGAGTGGTTTCACCGGGCCACTTGTGGGTGGCGTCCAGGCCCATCTTCGAACCCAGGCCGGAGATCGGCGAGGCGAAGTCGAGGTAGTCGATCGGCGTGTTGTCGATCATCACCGTGTCGCGCTTGGGGTCCATGCGCGTGGTAATCGCCCAAATCACGTCATTCCAGTCCCGTGCATTGATATCGTCGTCGGTGACGATAACGAACTTGGTGTACATGAACTGTCGCAGGAACGACCACACACCGAGCATTACGCGCTTGGCGTGGCCCGGGTACTGCTTCTTCATGGTCACCACTGCCATGCGGTAGGAACAGCCTTCCGGCGGCAGGTAGAAATCGGTGATCTCGGGGAACTGCTTCTGCAGGATCGGCACGAACACTTCGTTCAGCGCTACGCCGAGGATCGCCGGCTCATCTGGCGGCCGGCCGGTGTAGGTGCTGTGGTAGATCGGATCGCGGCGACGGGTGATGCGCTCGACGGTGAACACCGGGAAGGTATCAACCTCGTTGTAGTAGCCGGTGTGGTCGCCGTAGGGGCCTTCCGGCGCGGTCTCGCCCGGATGGATCACGCCTTCCAGGACGATCTCGGCACTGGCCGGTACTTGCAGGTCGCTACCACGAGCCTTGATCAGCTCGGTGCGGTGACCACGCAGCAGGCCCGCAAAAGCATATTCGGAGAGCGTATCCGGCACTGGCGTGACGGCGCCGAGAATGGTCGCCGGGTCTGCACCCAGCGCGACGCAAACCGGATAAGGCTTGTCTGGATGCTTCTGGCACCACTCGCGGTAATCCAGCGCGCCACCACGGTGGCTGAGCCAGCGCATGATCACCTTGTTGCGACCGATCACCTGCTGGCGATAGATCCCAAGGTTCTGTCGCTCCTTGTTCGGGCCTTTGGTGATGGTCAGGCCCCAGGTGATCAGCGGCGCCACGTCACCCGGCCAGCAGTGCTGGATCGGCAGTTTGCCGAGGTCGACGTCATCGCCTTCCTCGATCACTTCATGACAGGGCGCATCCTTGACCACCTTGGGCGCCATGCTGATGACCTTCTTGAAGATCGGCAACTTGCTCCATGCATCCTTCAGTCCCTTCGGCGGCTCGGGCTCCTTGAGAAAGGCCAGCAGCTTGCCGATCTCGCGCAGTTCGGACACCTCTTCGGCGCCCATGCCCAGCGCCACGCGCTTGGGCGTGCCGAACAGGTTGCCGAGCACCGGCACGTCGAAGCCGCTTGGCTTTTCGAACAGCAACGCCGGGCCGCCCTTGCGCAGGGTGCGGTCGCAGATTTCGGTCATTTCCAGAACGGGCGATACCGGGGTCTGGATGCGCTTGAGTTCGCCGCGCTTTTCCAGTTCACGGATGAAGTCGCGCAGGTCGCGATACTGCATGCAGGAGCCTCGTGTCGGACAGGCAAGAGTCGGCCGCAAAGTTTAGCGCCGAAGTCGGGCTTTCAGAAGGCTTGAAAGCCTCCAGATACGACAAGGCCGGGTTTCCCCGGCCTTGTGGCGGTGCAATGGATCGTAGCGAGCGAAGGTCAGGCAAGGCAAAAACAGGCGAGGAAGCGGAGTGTACTTTTGTACATGAGCATTCCGAGTCTGTTTTTAACGCAGCATCACCGAGGCGCAGTAGATCCTCTTATTTGCGCTTCATCGACAGGAAGAACTCGTCGTTGGTCTTGGTTGCCTTGAGCTTATCGATCAGGAATTCGATGGCGGCGATTTCATCCATCGGGTGCAGCAGCTTGCGCAGAATCCACATGCGCGACAGCTCTTCCTCGCCGGTCAGCAACTCTTCGCGGCGGGTGCCGGATTTGTTGATGTTGATCGCCGGGAACACACGCTTCTCGGAAACACGGCGATCGAGGATCAGCTCCATGTTGCCGGTGCCTTTGAATTCCTCGTAGATCACTTCGTCCATCTTCGAGCCGGTTTCAACCAGCGCGGTGGCGATGATGGTCAGCGAGCCGCCTTCTTCGATGTTACGCGCGGCGCCGAAGAAGCGCTTCGGCTTCTCCAGGGCATGGGCGTCGACACCACCGGTGAGTACCTTGCCGGAGCTCGGAATCACGGTGTTGTAGGCACGCGCCAGGCGGGTGATGGAGTCGAGCAGGATGACTACGTCCTTCTTGTGCTCGACCAGGCGCTTGGCCTTCTCGATCACCATTTCGGCGACCTGCACGTGGCGGGTCGGCGGCTCGTCGAAGGTCGAGGCGACCACTTCGCCGCGCACGGTGCGCTGCATTTCGGTCACTTCTTCCGGGCGCTCGTCGATCAGCAGGACGATCAGGTGGCACTCGGGGTTGTTACGGGTGATGTTCGAGGCGATGTTCTGCAGCATGATCGTCTTGCCCGCTTTCGGCGGAGCGACGATCAGGCCGCGCTGGCCCTTGCCAATCGGCGCGCAGAGGTCGATCACACGGCCGGTGATGTCCTCGGTGGAGCCGTTGCCGGCTTCCATGGTCAGGCGCTTGTTGGGGAACAGCGGCGTCAGGTTCTCGAACAGGATCTTGTTCTTGGCGTTTTCCGGGCGGTCGAAGTTGATGCTGTCGACCTTGAGCAGGGCGAAGTAACGCTCGCCCTCCTTCGGCGGACGGATCTTGCCGACGATGGTGTCACCGGTACGCAGGTTGAAACGGCGGATCTGGCTGGGCGAGACGTAGATGTCGTCAGGGCCGGCCAGGTAGGAAGAGTCGGCACTGCGCAGGAAGCCGAAACCGTCCTGGAGGATCTCCAGCACGCCGTCGCCGGAAATCTCCTCGCCGCTTTTGGCATGCTTTTTCAGCAGAGCGAAGATGATGTCCTGCTTGCGCGAACGAGCCATGTTTTCCTGGCCCATTTGTTCGGCCATGTCCAGCAGTTCGGCAATCGGCTTTTGCTTGAGTTCGGTCAGATTCATAGGAATGACGTGATCATCGAGAGGAGAAGAAAGCTGTTAGCTTGAGAGGCCGCGCCGCAGAGAAGGCGACAGGATCGCGAACGAGTTCGTATAGGAATGAATCGGCGACGGCATGCAGAGAGCTGCATGGAGGATGCAGCGGGGTCGAATTTAACACCGTGAAAAAACAGCGTCTAGCCCTAAAAACGAAAAAGCCCCGCAAAAAGCAGGGCCTTCCAGAGCGACTTGCCTCAGAGGTGTAGGGTGGGCTTCAGCCCACCAGCACGCCACCTGCGAACAGCTCGGTGGGCTAAAGCCCACCCTACTCTTTAGATGTTGCTGTCGAGGAAAGCAGCCAGCTGCGACTTGGACAGCGCGCCGACCTTGGTCGCTTCGACGTTGCCGTTCTTGAACAGCATCAGGGTCGGGATACCGCGCACGCCGTACTTCGGCGGGGTTTCCTGGTTCTCGTCGATGTTCAGTTTGCAGATCTTCAGCTTGCCTTGGTATTCCTTGGCGATCTCGTCGAGCACCGGTGCAATCATCTTGCACGGGCCGCACCACTCAGCCCAATAGTCGACCAGAACCGGACCTTCAGCCTGGATGACGTCCTGGTCGAAGCTGGCGTCGCTGACGTTGGTGATGAATTCGCTCATGAGGAGTCTCCGTGATTCGGAAGCAAAAAAGTGGCGCCATCATAGCCCGGCTTGAGTGACACCGAAAGGCACTGACGATTGAGCCTTTCAATAGTCGCCAATGTAGGCCTCAATCGCCCAGCGTGGTGAAGGCGATGCCGGTACGCAGCGCAGCGGCGCGGATATGCTGCTGCATGGCCTTTTGCGCCGGGCCGGCGGCATGCCGGGCAAGGGCCTTGATGATCTTGCGGTGCTCCTGCCAGGTCTCCATCGCTCGCTCCGGGCGGATGAACGGCAGCTTCTGGCTTTCCAGAAAGATATCGGCGCTGGAGGTGACCAGGGCGAACATTGCCTGGTTGCCGCTGGCAGCGAGTATGCGCTGGTGGAACTCGAAATCCAGCCGCGTGGCCTGCTCGAAATCACCGGCACGCAACTCGCGGCGCATCTGCTCGACGTTGTCCTCGAGGATATCCAGCTCCTCAGCGGTCATCACCCCGGCCGCCAGGCCGCAGGCGAAGCCCTCCAGAGCGAAGCGCAACTGAAAGGTATCGGCCGCCGATACCTGTGCGGCGAAGGGCCAGGCAAAAGCTCCGGCCGCCTCGGCCTTACTCGCCTCCTGCACGAACACACCCTTGCCAGCCTGCACGCTGACCAGGCCCAACGCGCTGAGCGACGACAGCGCCTCACGCAGTGACGCACGGCTGACACCGAGGCGCTCGGCCAGATCGCGCTGCGACGGCAGTGCGTCGCCAGGGCGATAGCCCTCGTCCTCGATCAGGCGACGGATCGCCTGCAAGGCGTATTCGGGTACCGCGCGGGGAGCAGAAGCATTCATGACTGTTCGGGCCGGTCAGTCCAGTAAAGCCGCCTTTGTAAGGCCATAAGCATATTTCAGGCAAGCGACGCCCCCTTGTGGACCAGCTCAGAGCACGAACGCACCGAGATGGCTCAGGAATACTTCTGACCATTCGGTCAGCTAAGCCAACTGTTCAGACCAGTAAGACCTTGTTTCCGCTCGCCTGAAGCGATGAAAGCCCTGATTTCATTGAACTTGGCACAGGCGATGCACTGCAGGAACCAAGCAAAACGCTTCAGTTTTTCATTCACCAGGAGTTCGACATGCGCAAATTTCACCGCACCCTGCTGGGTACCCTGTTCGCCGCCCTGGCCTTCGGCGCCAGCACCGCTCACGCCGATGCACTCGAAGACATCAGCAAGGCTGGCGTACTGAAAGTCGCCGTACCGCAGGATTTTCCGCCGTTCGGCTCGGTTGGCCCGGACATGAAACCGCGCGGCCTGGATATCGATACCGCACAACTGCTGGCCGACAAGCTGGCGGTGAAGCTGGAGCTGACCCCGGTCAACAGCACCAACCGCATTCCCTTCCTCACTACCGGCAAGGTCGATCTGGTGATCTCCAGCCTCGGCAAGAACCCCGAGCGTGAAGCGGTGATCGACTTCTCCGCTGCCTACGCGCCCTTCTACCTCGGAGTGTTCGGCCCGGAAGACGCCGCCATTGCCAGCCTCGATGACCTGAATGGCAAGACCATCAGCGTCACCCGTGGCTCCATCGAGGATATCGAGCTGAGCAACGTCGCCCCGAAAGGCGCCACCATCAAGCGCTTCGAGGACAACAACTCGACCATCGCCGCCTACCTCTCCGGCCAGGTCGAGCTGATCGCCAGCGGCAACGTGGTGATGGTGGCCATCTCCGAGAAAAACCCCAAGCGCGTGCCGGGCATGAAACTCAAGCTCAAGGACTCGCCGGTGTACGTGGGTGTGAATAAGGATCAGGCCGCCCTGATGGATAAGGTCAACGCCATCATCGCCGACGCCAAGACCGACGGCAGCCTCGACGCACTCAGCCAGAAGTGGCTGAAGCAACCGCTGCCGGCCGGTCTCTGAGCGGCACGGGGAACTGAGCCATGGCGTACCAGTTCGACTTCGCCGCCGTCCTGCAGCACAGTGACCTGCTGCTACAGGGTGCGGCATTCACCCTCGGCCTGACGGCGATCGGCACCCTGCTGGGTGTCGGTCTCGGCATCGTCGGGGCGATACTGCGCGCCTGGCGCATCCGCCCGTTCGACCGCATTTTCGGCGTCTACGTGGAGCTGATCCGCAATACGCCGTTCATCGTCCAGCTGTTCTTCATCTTCTTCGGCCTGCCCTCGCTCGGCGTACGTCTGAGCGAATGGGAGGCCGCCATTCTGGCCATGGTGATCAACCTTGGCGCCTACTCCACGGAGATCATCCGTGCCGGCATCCAGGCCATCCCGCACGGCCAGCTCGAGGCTGCCAGCGCACTGGCCATGAGCCGCTTCGAGACGTTCCGCCATGTGGTGCTGCGCCCGGCGCTGGGCAAGGTGTGGCCGGCCCTGTCGAGCCAGATCATCATCGTCATGCTCGGTTCGGCGGTGTGCTCGCAGATCTCCACCGAGGAGTTGTCGTTCGCCGCCAACTTCATCCAGTCGCGTAACTTCCGCGCCTTCGAAACCTACCTGCTGACCACCGCGCTGTACCTGATTATGGCCATCGGGATTCGCCAGTTGCTGGCCTGGGTCGGCCGCCGCTTCATCATGGGAGCCCGCTGATGGACTTCACCCTCTGGGACATCCTGCGCAATCTGCTCACCGGCCTGCAGTGGACGCTGCTGCTGTCGCTGGTGGCCTTTGTCTGTGGCGGCATCGCCGGTCTGCTGGTGTTGCTGGCCCGCCTGTCGCCGTTATCGGCGCCGCGCATCCTCGCCCGTGGCTATATCGAGCTGTTCCAGGGCACGCCGCTGCTGATGCAGTTGTTCCTGGTGTTCTTCGGCATCGCCCTGCTCGGCCTCGACGTGTCGCCCTGGCTGGCTGCAGCCACCGCACTGACGCTGTTTACCAGCGCCTTTCTCGCCGAAATCTGGCGCGGCTGCGTCGAGTCGATCAGCCGTGGCCAGTGGGAGGCATCCGAAAGCCTGGCCATGAGCCGCCTGGAAACTTTGCGCCACGTAGTCCTGCCACAGGCGCTGCGCATCGCCGTGGCACCTACCGTCGGTTTCTCGGTGCAGGTGGTCAAGGGCACCGCGGTGACCTCGATCATCGGTTTCACCGAGCTGACCAAGACCGGCAGCATGCTGGCCAACGCCACCTTCGAGCCGTTCATGGTCTACGGCTTCGTCGCCCTCGGTTACTTCCTGCTTTGCTACCCGCTCTCGCTCGCTGCATACCGCCTGGAAAGGAGGCTGAATGTCACTGCTTAATGTCACCGCCCTGCACAAGTATTACGGCGACAACCACGTACTCAAGGGCATCGACCTCAAGGTCGAAGAAGGCGAAGTGGTCGCCATCATCGGCCGCAGCGGCTCGGGCAAGAGCACCTTCCTGCGCACCCTCAACGGCCTGGAGTCGATCAACGACGGCGTGATCGAAGTTGACGGTGATTACATCGACGCCGCCCGCGCCGACCTGCGCAGCCTGCGGCAGAAAGTCGGCATGGTATTCCAGCAATTCAACCTGTTCCCGCACCTGACCGTCGGCGAGAACGTCATGCTGGCGCCACAGGTGGTGAAGAAAACCTCACGCGCCGAAGCCGAGAAAACCGCCCGCCAGATGCTCGAACGCGTCGGCCTGGCGGAGAAATTCGACGCCTACCCCGAACGCCTTTCCGGCGGCCAGCAACAGCGCGTGGCCATCGCCCGCGCCCTGGCCATGTCGCCCAAGGTGTTGCTGTGCGACGAGATCACCTCGGCGCTCGACCCGGAGCTGGTGAATGAGGTACTGGCGGTGGTCAAGCAGTTGGCCAGCGAAGGCATGACCCTGATCATGGTCACCCACGAGATGCGCTTCGCCCGCGAAGTGGGTAACAAGCTGGTGTTCATGCACCATGGCAAAGTGCATGAGATCGGCGACCCGAAAGCGCTGTTCGCCGCCCCGCAGACCGAGGAGCTGCGCAACTTCATCGGTTCGGTGAACCTGTGAACGCCATGACCCCGCTGCCAATACGCATCGAACCACTGACCCGAGAAGCCTTCGCGCCGTTCGGCGACGTGATCGAAACTGCCGGCGCCACGGCCTTCCCGATCAACGCCGGCACCACCACTCGCTACCACGATCTGGTGCAGGTGGAGCTGGCCGGTGAGGCGCCGCGCACCCTGGTCAACCTGTTCGAAGGCAAGGCCTGGCACGCACCCGTCGAGATTCGCATGCTCGAACGCCACCCGCTGGGCAGCCAGGCGTTCTACCCGGTGGATGGCGGGCGCATGCTGATCGTCGTCGCACCGCCCGGCGAGCTGGATGAGTCGCAGATCCGCGCTTTCATCAGCGCGCCGGATCAGGGCGTGAACTACGCTCGCGGCACCTGGCACCACCCTTTACTGTGCCTGCAACACCCCGGCCGCTTCCTGGTGGTGGACCGTGGTGGCGACGGCCATAACTGCGACGAGCAGATGCTGAGACAGCCACTTAGTGCGCTAAACCTGCCCTGATCACAGGTCTAGACCAGTTTCATGCGACATCCGTATGCGTTGGCTCATGCGCTCAGTCGTGGCACGATGGCGCGGAAATCGAACGAGATGCCGTAATCATGCCTAACGCCCCTGCCGAGAGTTTTCCCCTGATCGCTGCCATCGACCTGGGGTCGAACAGCTTTCATATGGTGCTGGCCAAGGCCGACAATCACGAAATTCGCATCCTCGAGCGCCTCGGCGACAAGGTCCAACTGGCCGCGGGCCTGGACGACGAGCGCCAGCTCAGCGAAGAAGCGATGCAGCGCGGGCTCGACTGCCTGCGTCGTTTCGCCCAATTCACCAACACACTGCCGGAAGGCGCTGTACGCATCGTCGGCACCAACGCCTTGCGTGAGGCGCGCAACCGCGCGGTGTTCATCCGCCGCGCCGAGGAAATTCTCGGCCATCAGGTCGAGGTGATTTCCGGCCGTGAAGAAGCCCGTCTGATCTACCTCGGCGTGTCCCACAGCATCGCCGACACCCCCGGCAAACGCCTGGTCGCCGATATTGGCGGCGGCAGCACCGAGTTCATCATCGGCCAGCGCTTCGAGCCGCTGCTGCGTGAAAGCCTGCAGATGGGCTGCGTCAGCTTCACCCAGCGTTATTTCAAGGACGGCAAGATCACCCCGGCGCGCTATGCCCAGGCCTACACCGCTGCCCGCCTGGAGCTGATGGGCATCGAGCAGAGCCTGCGCCGCCTAGGCTGGGAAGATGCCGTCGGCGCCTCCGGGACCATCAAGGCCATCGGCCTGACGACCAAGGCTGCCGGCCTGAGCAATGGTGAGATCACGGTCGAGGGCCTGGCCTGGCTCAAACGCAAGCTGTTCAAGCTCGGCGAAGTGGACAAGATCGACCTCGACGGCATCAAGCCGGACCGCCGCGGCATCTTCCCCGCCGGCCTGGCGATTCTCGAAGCCATCTTCGATGCCTGCGAGATCCAGCGCATGAGCCACTCCGAAGGTGCTCTGCGTGAAGGCGTGCTGTACGACCTGCTCGGTCGTCATCAGCATGAAGACGTCCGCGAACGCACGCTGGCGGCGTTCATGGAGCGTTACCACGTCGATGTAGACCAGGCTGCTCGGGTCGAGGCCAAGGCGCTTTCAGCGCTGGACAAGGTTGCCAATGATTGGGGGCTGACCGACGACTGGCATCGTGAACTGCTCAGCTGGGGCGCCAAGGTGCACGAGGTGGGTCTGGATATCGCCCACTACCAGTACCACAAGCACGGCGCCTACTTGATCGAGCACTCCGACCTGTCGGGTTTCTCGCGTCAGGATCAGCAAATGCTCGCCCTGCTGGTGCGCGGCCACCGCCGCAACATCCCCAAGGACAAGTTCGCCGACTTCGGCGAGGAAGGCATCAAGCTGATACGCCTGTGCGTGCTGCTGCGCTTCGCCATCCTGTTCCACCATATCCGTGGTACGCAGGACATGCCGCAGGTGCAGTTCAAGGTCGGCGACAACAGCCTGGAAATCGTCTTCCCTGAAGGCTGGCTGGCCGCCAACCCGCTGACCTTGGCGGACTTCGAAGCTGAAGCCGAGTGGCTCAAGCGCATCGACCTGACGTTGAGCGTGCGTTGATACCCCGGTGCGCATGGCGCACCCTACGGGCGTGGCTCGACCTGTAGGACGGGTGAAACACGCCAGGACCGCAAAGCCCTCTCTCCCGGCCTGATCGCCAGCGATCAGGCGCTCATCGGCGCAGGAAGCAGTGCTTCCAAAAACGCGCCTCTTCGCCCCACAAGCGGGAGAGGGTCATCAGATGGCCGCAAGCGGCTTTTCTAGCGCGTCACGATTACCGGTGCGGTGAGCTTCTCCAGCAAGCCAGACTGCGCGCTGCGCGGGTTCTGGTTGCCGGTGGGCTGTTGGCGCAGGTAACGACCATCGGACTGCAGCACCCAGGCCTGGGTGTTGTCGGTCAGGTAACTTTCCAGCTCCTTCTTCACGCGCGTGATGAGCTTCTTGCCCTCTACCGGGAAGCAGGTCTCCACGCGTTTATCGAGGTTACGCTCCATCCAGTCGGCGCTGGACAGGTAGATTTTCTCGTCGCCGCCGTTGAGGAAGTAGAACACCCGCGTGTGCTCGAGGAAGCGGCCGATGATCGAACGCACCTGGATGTTGTGCGAAACCCCGGCGATGCCCGGACGCAGGCAGCACATACCGCGTACCACCAGGTCGATCTTCACCCCGGTCTGGCTGGCCTTGTACAGCGCGCGAATCACCTTGGGGTCGGTCAGCGAGTTGAACTTGGCGATGATCTGCGCCGGCTTGCCTTCGGCCGCCGCGGCGGTTTCCTTGGCGATCAGGTCGAGCAGGGTCTTCTTCAGGGTGAAGGGCGCGTGCAGCAGCTTCTTCATGCGCAAGGTCTTGCCCATGCCGATCAGTTGGCTGAACAGCTTGGATACGTCCTCACCGAGCGCGACATCGGCGGTCAGCAGGCTGTAGTCGGTGTAAAGGCGGGCGTTGCCAGCGTGATAGTTACCGGTGCCGAGGTGGGCGTAGCGGACGATCTCGCCGTTCTCGCGACGTAGGATCAGCATCATCTTGGCGTGGGTCTTGAAACCGACCACGCCGTAGATCACCACCGCACCGGCCGCCTGCAGGCGGCTGGCCAGGGCCAGGTTGGACTCCTCGTCGAAGCGCGCGCGCAGCTCGATCACTGCGGTGACTTCCTTGCCATTGCGCGCGGCTTCCACCAGCGCATCGACGATCTCCGAGTTGGCCCCGGAGCGATACAGCGTCTGTTTGATCGCCAGCACGTGCGGGTCTTTGGCCGCCTGGCGCAGTAGGTCGACGACCGGGGTGAAGGACTCGAAGGGATGCAGCAGAAGGATGTCCTGCTTGCTGACCACGCTGAAGATGTTCTCGGCGTTCTGCAGCAGTTTGGGAATCACCGGGGTGAACGGCGCGTACTGCAGGTCCGAGTGATTATCCAGGCCGGTGATGCTGAACAGACGGGTCAGGTTGACCGGGCCGTTGACCTGATACAGCTCACCCTCGGTCAGGCCGAACTGCTTGAGCAGGTGGTCACGCAGGTGTTTCGGGCAGGTATCGACCACCTCCAGGCGCACCGCATCACCATAGCGGCGGCTGAACAGCTCACCGCGCAGGGCACGGGCCAGATCTTCGACGTCCTCGGTATCCACCGACAGGTCGGCGTTACGGGTCAGGCGGAACTGGTAGCAGCCCTTGACCTTCATCCCTTGGAACAGGTCATCGGCATGAGCGTGGATCATCGACGAAAGGAATACGTAGTTGTCGCCGGGGCCGCCAACGTCTTCCGGCACCTTGATGATACGCGGCAGCAGACGCGGCGCCGGGATAATGGCCAGACCGGAGTCGCGACCGAAGGCATCGACGCCCTCCAGCTCGACGATGAAGTTCAGGCTCTTGTTCACCAGCAGCGGGAAGGGGTGCGTCGGGTCGAGGCCGATAGGCGTGATGATCGGTGCGATCTCGTCGCGGAAGTAGCGGCGCACCCAGGCCTTGAGCTTGGTCGTCCAGTAACGGCGGCGGATGAAGTTGATGTTGTGCTTGGCCAGCGCCGGGAACAGCGTGTCGTTGAGAATGGCGTACTGGCGCTCGACCTGCTCGTGCACCAGCTCGCTGATCCGCGCCAGCGCCTGGTGCGGCTGCAGGCCATCGGCGCCGGCCTGTTCACGGGCGAAGTTGATCTGCTTCTTCAGGCCGGCGACACGAATCTCGAAGAACTCGTCGAGGTTGCTGGAGAAGATCAGCAGGAACTTCAGGCGTTCGAGCAGCGGATAGGACTCGTCCAGCGCCTGTTCCAGCACGCGGATGTTGAACTGCAACTGCGACAGTTCACGGTGGATGTACAGGCTGCTGTCATCCAGGCCGGGAATCGGCGCCGTTGGCGGGGTTTCCACCACGGGCGTCTCGGCGACCACCTCGGCCGGAGGCGGGTTGTTGTCGAGCACTTCGCTGTTGAGTCCTTCGCTGTTCATCACTGAGTTCCTGAGGGCGTCATTGCCCTTGTTTTAGCAGTTCTGCCGCCCGTACGGCGAAATAGGTGAGGATGCCATCGGCACCCGCACGTTTGAAGGCGGTGAGCGATTCCAGTATCACGGCCTCGCTGAGCCAGCCGTTCTGGATCGCCGCCATGTGCATGGCGTACTCACCACTGACCTGATAGACGAAGGTCGGCACCTTGTAGGCATCTTTCACGCGCCAGAGGATGTCCAAGTACGGCATACCTGGCTTGACCATGACCATGTCGGCACCTTCGGCCAGGTCGGCGGCCACTTCATGCAGCGCCTCGTTACCGTTGGCCGGGTCCATCTGGTAGCCGAGCTTGTTGCCCTTGCCGAGGTTGGCGGCCGAGCCCACCGCATCGCGGAATGGGCCGTAATAGGCGCTGGCGTACTTGGCCGAGTAGGCCATGATGCGCACATTGACGTGATCGGCCAGCTCCAGTGCCTCGCGGATCGCCTGCACGCGGCCATCCATCATGTCCGACGGCGCCACCACCTGGGCACCGGCCTCGGCATGCGACAGTGCCTGCTTGACCAGCGCATCGACAGTGATGTCGTTCTGCACGTAGCCGTCTGCGTCGAGGATGCCGTCCTGGCCGTGAGTAGTGAACGGATCGAGGGCGACGTCGCTGATCACCCCCAGCTCGGGGAATTTCGCCCGCAGGGCGCGGATCGCGCGCTGGGCGATGCCGTCCGGGTTCCAAGCCTCGGCGCCGTCGAGGGATTTCTTCTCCAGCGGCGTGACCGGGAACAGCGCCAGCGCCGGAATGCCCAGCGCCACCCAGTGCTCGGCTTCCTTCAGCAGCAGGTCGATGGACAGGCGTTCGACGCCCGGCATCGACGGCACGGCTTCACGGCGGTTTTCGCCGTCGAGGACGAACACCGGCAGAATCAGATCATCGACGCTCAGGCGATTCTCGCGCACCAGACGACGGGAGAAATCGTCGCGGCGATTGCGACGCAGGCGGGTGGCGGGGAACAGACGATTGGCGGGGGTAACGCTCACGGCAGACTCCAAAGCCCGCTCGGGCGGGCCAGTGTGACGGTTATAAGCGACCATTATGACCAAATGATGACGGTCAAATGACCGCGTGCGACGGCGAGTCGCACAGCCAGTCGCGCATTGTGGCATGACGCGCCACCTTCCGGCCTCCTCGTGGTCAGAGTAGTCTTCAGCACCTGCATCGATGAGCTCACGGCATGCTCCAAGACCTGATCCGCCAGTTTGGCTACCCGGCACTGGTACTCGGCACCTTCCTCGAAGGTGAGGTATCGCTGCTGCTGGCCGCCTACATGGCCGTGCGCAACGTGCTGGAGATCGAATGGGTGGCGCTGTGCGCCTTTCTCGGCACCTTCGCCAGCGATCAACTCTGGTACTACTTAGGCCGTCGCCATGGCCGCGCGCTGCTGGCACGCAAGCCGCGCTGGCAACCGCTGGGCGAACGTGCCAGTGCGTTGATCCAGCGCTACCCGGATCTTTGGGTCCTGTGTTTCCGCTTCCTCTATGGCCTGCGCACGGTAATGCCGCTGACCATCGGCCTGTCCGGCTATTCCTGGCGCCGCTACTTGCTGCTCGATGCCATCGGCGCCGGCGTCTGGGCCGGCGGTATCAGCCTGCTGGCCTACAGCCTGGGCAATGCCATGGGTGGCCTGCTCGAAGAGCTGCGCAACTACCAGGTCATCCTGCTCGCGGCTGTGGTCCTGCTGCTTTCCCTGGCCTGGCTACACCGGTGGCGTCAGCGCCGGCGCGGCTGAGCCACGCACCAGCCAGAGCCCCATCAGGCTGAGCAGACTGTAGGCGCTCAGCCACGCCCAGGCGCTGGCATCGAGCGTCAGCATGCCGAGTTCACCGGCCAACCAGAATGCCGGCAGGTTACTCATAAGACGCAGGCACTCCAGCCGCCAGGCATTGCTGCGGTTCTCCAGCCACATACCTATGCTGCAAAGCCCTAGGGCCATCCACAGACATGCCAGCAGCACTGCGCCTATCGCCAGTGAATCGCCCTGCGCCAGCAGCCATACGCCGGCCAGCAGGTAGCAGACGAACTGCAGCAGCGCGTAGATCTGCGCGCCACGCCCCAACGGCACCTCGAACTTGCGGAAGTTGCTCAGGTCCGCCTTGGCCTGCGGGTAACGCGCCGCCACATCGGCAGGGCGCCAACCGGTGGGCATGAACCAGATGCGCAGCCGGTCCCACCATGAGCTGGATCGCTTGGCATCGTTCCACAGCCCGGCATAAACCTGCAGGTTGGCCCACAGCGGGTTCCAGCTGGCCAGCGGCACGGTAACGCCGAAGACCACCGGTTCTTCGTCGAGTTCTTCCTGGAAGGTGCCAAATATTCGATCCCAGACAATGAACACACCGCCGTAATTGCGATCCATGTAGATAGGATTCTGTGCATGGTGCACACGGTGGTTGGACGGGGTGATGAACAACCACTCGAACCAGCCCAGTTTGGGGATGTGCCGGGTATGCACCCAGAACTGATACAGCAGGTTCAGGGCGGCGACGGTAAGGAAGACCAGCGGCGGCACGCCGACCAGCGCCATCGGCAGGTAGAAGATCCAGCCGAAGATGAAACCGGTGCTGGTTTGCCGTAATGCGGTGGAGAGGTTGTAGTCCTCGCTCTGATGGTGCACCGCATGAGCGGCCCAGAGCACGTTGCGCTCATGGCCCAGGCGGTGGTTCCAGTAGTAGCAGAAGTCGTAGAAGACGAAGGCGAAGAGCCACACCCAGAGGCTGCCTTCGGCCAGTTCGAACAGCGCCAGATGCTCCCAGGCAAAGGCGTAGGTCAGCAGGCCGACCACCTTGGTCAGCACACCGGTCGCCTGCGACAGCACACCGGCGCTGAGGCTGTTGAGGGCATCGGCCAGGCGATAGGTACGCATACCGCGCCAGCGGTCAGCGAGCAATTCCAGGCCGATCAGCAGGAAAAAGAAGGGCACTGCGTAAAGAACGTAATTCATGACTGCGCCATATCGTTGTACTTGTGTCGGGAATGAGCTGTTATTCATCCTATGCGCAGCTTCGTCAGGCTTCGCGGCGGCGAATGACAGTCCGAGTGGCATTTGGCGACAACCCCAGCATTGGTAATACCCGCGCCCGTTTCAAGGTCGCGTCTTTCCTCACCAGGAGTCGAGCATGAGCAAGAAAGTGGCAGTGATTCTGTCCGGCTGTGGCGTCTACGATGGCGCCGAGATCCATGAAAGCGTGATCACCCTGCTGCGCCTCGACCAGCGTGGTGCCGAAGTCCAGTGTTTCGCCCCCAACGTGCCGCAGCTGCACGTGGTCGATCACTACAGCGGCGACGAGATGAACGAAACACGCAACGTGCTGGTGGAATCGGCTCGCATCGCCCGCGGCCAGATCAAGGACGTCAAGCTGCTGCACATGGCAGAGTTCGACGCGCTGATCCTGCCCGGCGGCTTCGGCGTAGCGAAGAACCTCTCCGACTTCGCCACCAGCGGTGCCGGCTGCACCGTGCAACCTGACGTGCTGGCGGCTTGCAAGGCGTTCGTCGATGCCGGCAAGCCGGTTGGCCTGATCTGCATCGCCCCGGCGCTGGCCGCGAAGATCTTCGGCGCTGGCGTGATCTGCACCATCGGCAACGACGCGGACACCGCCAGTGCGCTGACCCAGATGGGCGCCGAGCACCAAGAGTGTGAGGTCAGCGAAATCGTCGAAGACGAGGCTCGCAAGCTGGTGACCACGCCGGCCTATATGCTCGCCAAGTCCATCGCCGAGGCAGCGTCGGGCATCAACAAACTGGTCGACCGCGTGCTGGAGCTGGCGCACCACTGATTTTCAGGCGTCGGCATGTGGCGTTGCGCCTGAATTAACGCCGGGGCCCAATGGGGTGGGCGGCGTTCCGTTTTAGCCCACCTTGATTGCCATTGGTGGGCTGAAGCTGAAACGGAACGCACCCGAATCCTCCCACAGGAGTCAGGCCGATCCGGCCAATGCTCAGGGCACTCCTGCATTGCCTCTGGCCAAGTCTTGCGCGGTACTGCAGCGTGGCGACAGGATTTCTTGGAGCCCCTGCCATGTCCCAGCCTTTCGTCCTCAGCCCCGACCTGCAACAGGCGGTGGCCAGTTTCTTTAAGCGCATCCCCTTCAATCAGGTGCTCGGTATCGAGCTCGATGAGCTGAGCCCCGAGCGGGTGACCATGCACCTGCCGATGAAGCCCGAACTGATCGGCAACTTCGTCCACGGCATTCTGCACGGCGGGGTGATTTCCTCCCTGCTCGACGTCTGTGGCGGCGCCATGGCGCTGATCGGCGCCTTCGCCAATCACCAGCACCTGCCGCCTGCCGAGCGCATGAGCAAACTGTCCAAGCTCGGCACCATCGACCTGCGTATCGACTACCTGCGCCCCGGTCGCGGCCAGCGTTTCACTGCCACGGCCATGCCGTTGCGCGCCGGTAACAAGGTGGCGGTCATTCGTATGGAGCTGCACAACGACGAGGGCGTGCTGGTGGCGGTAGGCACTGGCACCTATCTGTGTGGGTAGTGGCAACGCACATTGTGGGAGGAGATTAAGCCGCGACTGGCGCCCAGCTCGCTCATCACCGGCGTACTGCTTCGCGAGTACACCCTACGCGCCTCCCAAGCAGAAATCCGGGGCAGCTAGCGACTCAGCCGTGTGAGAATTCGATCCAGCGAGTTGGCGAACGCCTGCCGATCCTTTTCCGAATACGGCGCCTGACCACCGCCCACCTGCCCCTGCTCACGCAGGTCGGTGAACAGGTTACGCACCGCCAGACGCTCGCCCATGTTGCGTTCGTCGAACTCGCGACCACGCGGGTCGAGCGCAGCCACACCCTTCTTCACCAAACGGTCGGCCAGTGGCACATCGCTGCAGATCACCAGCTCGCCGGGCACGGCGTGCTCCACCAAATGATCATCGGCGGCGTCCGGCCCGCTGGGCACCACGATCAGTTTCACGCAGGCGAAATTCGGCCGGGCGACGGCCTGACCGGCTACCAGCACCACTTCGAAGCCTCGTTTGAGGGCGAACTTGACCACCTGGTCCCGCGCTGCCCGGGGGCAAGCGTCGGCGTCGATCCATACGCGCATGCAGCAACTTCCGCAGAACAATCAGCGCGCAGTATGCCAGCTGACGACTCGATCAGGCGTTGTAGAAAGGCTCGCAGCGCTCACGCACGGCGCGCGACAGGTTGTCGTCGGCCAGCTCGATAAGGTCCAGTTCCACTTCATCGGGCAGCAGCTCGGCTACCAGCGCAGCCAGGCGCCGCTGACCGCGCACATCGGCACCGGAAATCGCCAGCAGCAAGCGCGGCTGCGGGCCGATGGCCGGATCGCGCAACGCAGCGAGAAAAGCTTCGCGCACAGCTAGCTGGGCACAGGCCGCAGACAGGGCCTGCTCCAGGGGAGGATGACGCAGAGCAGCCAACGCCAGATCAGGACTGTCGGCGTAGTGAGTGGAGTGGATCGAGGAAGACATGCGCGCACTCGGCAGAGAAATTGGAGCCAGCCTAGGTGCACTGGGACCCGCTGTCGTGGCAGCGGTTCACGCTATCGCGCAACGAGGGCGAGCAAAGTCGCCCTCGTTCACGCCTTTTCCAGCGGCTCAGGCCTGAGCTGCTGCGCGGCGCCGTTCACCCAGCAGGCTGCGCCCATACAGCAGCGCGATACCGGCCAGCGCCAGGCCCTGCGCCGACAGGCTCCAGGCATCGGCATGAATGCCCAACCAGTCGAACTCGAAGAAGGCCACCGGACGAGTGCCGAGCACACCGGCCTCCTGCAACGCGGCCACACCATGGCCGGCGAAGACCACGGACAGCACGCACAGCAGCACCGCGTTGACGCCGAAGAAGGTCGCCAGCGGCAGTTTGCGCGAACCGCGCAGAATCACCCATGCCAGGCCGATCAGCAGCACCAGCGCCGCGCCGGCGCCAGCCAGCACCGCACCGTGCCCGGCAGGACCGGCCTGCAGCCAGAGGGTTTCGTAGAACAGGATGACTTCGAACAGCTCACGATAGACCGAGAAAAACGCCAGTAGGGCGAAACCGAAGCGACCACCGCCACCGACCAGGCTGCTCTTGATGTAGTCCTGCCAGGCCGCAGCGTGGCGGCGATCGTGCATCCACACGCCAACCCACAGCAGCACCACACTGGCGAACAGCGCCGTGGCGCCTTCCAGCAGCTCACGCTGAGCGCCACTGATGTCGATCAGGTAGGCGGCCACCGCCCAGGTCGCGACACCGGCCAGCAATGCCAGGCCCCAGCCGATGTGCACACTGCGTACCGCCTGCTGCTGCCCGGTATTGCGCAGAAAGGCGAGGATCGCCGCCAGTACCAGAATCGCCTCGAGCCCCTCGCGCAGCAGAATCAACAGGCTGGCGAAGAAGCTCAGGCTGTCATCCATCGCGCCATCGGCCAGCAGCGCCGCAGACTTGTCCAGCTCCACCTTGGCCTGTTCCAGCGCCTGTGTCGCCTGTGCGACGCCAGCGCCATCCTGCAGCGCCTGGCGGTAGGCCATCAGGGCACGCTCGGTGGTCTTGCGCTGCACTGCATCGAGGTTGTCGAGAGCACCTTCGACCAGTTCGAAGCCTTCCAGGTAGGCGCCGACGGAGAGGTCATAGGCCTGCTCACGATCACCCTCGCGGTAGGCCTGGAGACTGCGCTCCAAGGTCGAGCGGGTGTAGCCGATCAATTGTTGCGGGCCGCGCTGCTCCAGCACCGGATGCGCGCGCTGGGCGCGAAACGCGGCGACATCGCCGCCAGCTGCGTCGATCTCGGCAGGCGTGCGCCCTGCCAGCTCACTCATGGCGAAGCGCGTCTGCCCCTGTGCCGGCGCGGCGCTGAAGCCGGCGATGTAGGCGGCCAGATCCCAACGTTGGCGTTCGTCGAGCTGATCGGCGAAAGCCGGCATATCGGTGCCTTCAATGCCCAGGCCGAGCGTGTTGTAGAGGTCATACAGGCTCAGGCGATCCAGACGCGCGGCGTCACGCAGATTGGCCGGCGCCGGCTCCAGACCGATGCCGGCAGGCCCATCGCCCAGGCCGGTTTCGCCATGGCACACCGAACAATGCTGCGCGTAGAGCGGCGCGCCGCGTTCCGGGTCAGGCGTCAGCACGGGGGTCTGCGCCACCTGATAGAGCTCGGCCAGGCGTGCGCCCAGCTTGCGCGCGGCGCCTGCGACCTCATCGCCCGGTTGGCGCTGGACAATCGCCTGGTGCAGATCGCGCACGCCCTGCTCCAACTCGGCACGGCCAGCTTGAGCCGGCAAGGCGACGATCAAGCCCTGCAGCACGTCGAGAAACTCCAGTTGCTCCTGGTATTCACCGGCATCGATGATCTGGCCATCGGCAACGGTGGCCGGGTAATCAGCGCCGATGTAGCCAATCAGATGCAGCGCCTGCGCGGCGCCATCGAGGGGCTCGGCAACAGCGAGAAAGCTGAGGCTGGCCAGCAATGGCAGCATCAGCCAGGAAAGGGAGAAACGAAAGCGGATCATTAATGCATCCCAAACGAGAATGGGTGGCATTAAATTGTTGCCGGCCTAACGACCAAGCACAAGAACAATCTGAAATATCTGGTAACAATCAGCCGAGCGGAACCTGAAAGTCCGTCCTGCCCGCGCAGGCGGGCACCCAGAATCGGCGAATCAACTGGGCTCCCGCCTTCGCGGGAGTGACGATGAATGACTCTTTCAGAACATCCCTGACAAACGCTATCGGTCAGCGTTGAACGATAGTAAATGGGGCTCAGACAGCGGCGCGCTTGACCGTTGCCAGCAAGCCAGCAGCAGCGGCGAACAGTGCGGCGAAACTGCGGTTCATCACCCGCTGCTGACGCGGTGTGCGCAGCAGCCGCAGGACGCGCGAAGCGAGGCCGGTGTAGCCGGCCATGACGATCAGATCCACGATGATCATGGTCACGCCCATCACCAGATACTGCGCCAGTAGTGGCTCATGCGGGTTGATGAACTGCGGCAGTACCGCGAGCATGAAGACGATGGCCTTGGGGTTGCTGAAGTTGACCAGAAAACCGCGCAACACCAGGGTCAGTGGCCGACCAATAGGCCGCTCGGCCGCACCGGCATCTAGATCGCTGGGCAGCGCGACCCACTGCTTGTATGCGAGGAACACCAGATAGGCCACGCCGAACCACTTGATCAGGCTGAAGGCCAGGGCCGAAGCGGCCAGGATGGCACCCACGCCCGCGGCGACGATGGCGATCTGCAGCGCCAGACCAAGCTGCAAGCCAAGCGCGTTCCAGTAACCACGCCAGAAACCATATTGCATACCGGCCGACATCGACGCCACGGCACCGGCACCCGGCGACAGGCTGATCACCCAGCAGGCGACGAAGAAAGCGAGCCAGGTTTCCAAAGCCATGATGCGTACCTCGAGAAGCTGAAATCAGGGGAAGAGCAGCACAGCCTACTCCGGCGCCAGCGTCTCGACTAGCGGCTCAGCGCCAGCGGCGTACCGAGCGTTGGAAGAACAGGCTGTTGGGTACCTGCAACACGGCGCCGGAAGCGTCCTCAGTGAGGTCCTGCAGGGTGGTGTAGAACAGGTTGATGGCGATGACCCTGCCCTTCACACCCGGCTTGTCAGCGCTATCGATCACCTCGACCGTGTCGCCGATACGGAACGGCCCCATGGTGAAGATCAGCAGCGCACAGAACATGTTCGACAGCACGCTCCAGATGGCGAAGAACGCCACCGCGGCGACAGCAGTGAAACCGGTCAGCGCCGTCCACAGCACGGTGGCCGAAACCCCAAGGCGCTCCAGCACCATGAGCAGTGCGCTGCCCATGATCAGCCAGCGCACCAGCCCCCGCAGCGGCTGCAGCACTTCTGGCGGCAGCAGGCTGTAACGCGCGCCGAGACGGCTGATGGCACGGGTCAGAATGCGTTGGGCAACCCACGCCAGCAGGATGATCAGCAGTACCTGGCCGGTGCGAATCAGCGGGTCGCGCCAGGCCATCAGCAAATCTAACTGTTCCATCACTCGGCTTCCTCCAGTTGCTGCTGCAACGCCTCCAGGGTTTCCAGCGCCAGCAGCCAGGCTTCCTCAAGTTCGGCCTCGCGGGTCTTGAGCTGTGCCTGTTCGGCCAGGCGCTGACGCAGCTCATCCTTGCGAGCGGACTCGTACAGACCACTGTCGCTCAGTTGGGTTTCGACGGCGGCGAGCTTTTCCTGCACCTTGCCCAGCTCCTGTTCGAGCTTTTCCGCCTGTTTCTTGTGCGGTGCCAGTTGCTGGCGCAACGCCGCAGCGGCCTGGCGCTGGGCGCGCTTGTCGGTCTTGTCCGCGCCACCTTCGGCCGGCGCACTCGCTGGTGCCTGACGCTGACGGTAATCGACCAGCCAGCGCGCATAGTCGTCCAGATCGCCGTCGAATGGCACCACGCGGCCTTCAGCGACCAGCAGGAACTCGTCAGTGGTGCTCTTGAGCAGATGGCGATCGTGCGATACCACCACCACGGCGCCGGCGAATTCCTGCAAGGCCATGGTCAGGGCCAGGCGCATTTCCAGGTCGAGGTGGTTGGTCGGTTCGTCGAGCAGCAGCAGGTTGGGCTTGCCCCAGGCGATCAACGCCAGGGCCAGACGCGCCTTCTCGCCACCGGAGAAATTCACCACCGGCTCGTCACAACGTGCGCCACGGAAGTCGAAGCCACCGAGGAAATCACGCAGGGTCTGCTCGCGCTCGCTCGGCGCCAGACGCTGCAAATGCAGCAACGGGCTGGCTTTGTCGTCCAGCGAATCGAGCTGGTGCTGGGCGAAATAGCCGATCACCAGGTTCTCACCGCGGCTCAGGCTGCCGCTCAGCGGCTGCAGCTCGGCCGACAGGTTCTTGATCAGCGTCGACTTTCCCGCGCCGTTAGGGCCGAGCAGGCCAATGCGCGCGCCGGGCACCAGGCTCAGCTTGACCTGCTGCAGCACGGTCTTGTCGCCGTAGCCGAGGCGACCTTCGCTGAGGCTGAGCAGCGGCGTAGAAATCTTCTCGGCCTCGCGGAAGACGAAGTCGAAGGGTGAGTCGACATGCGCTGCGCTCAGCTCTTCCATGCGCTCCAGCGCCTTGATCCGGCTCTGCGCCTGGCGGGCTTTGGTGGCCTGGGCCTTGAAGCGGGCGATGTACTTTTCCATGTGCGCGCGCTGCGCCTGCTGCTTCTCGTAGGCCTGCTGCTGCTGGGCCAGGCGTTCGGCACGGGTACGTTCGAAGGCCGTGTAGCCGCCGCGGTACAGGTTCAGCTTGCGCTGCTCGACATGGGCGACGTGGTCGACCACCGCGTCGAGAAAATCGCGGTCGTGGGAGATCAGCAGCAGGGTGCCGGGGTAGCTCTGCAACCAACCTTCCAGCCAGAGAATGGCGTCCAGATCCAGGTGGTTGGTCGGTTCGTCGAGCAGCAGCAGGTCGGACGGACACATCAGCGCCTGGGCCAGGTTCAGACGCATGCGCCAGCCACCGGAGAAGTCGCCGACACGGCGATCCATCTGCGCATTCTCGAACCCCAGGCCGGCCAGCAGCTTGCGTGCGCGCGCGTCGGCGGTATAGCCGTCGGCGCTGTCCAGCTCGCTGTGCAGGCGGGCGATGGCGGCGCCATCATGACTCTGCTCGGCAGCGGCCAGTTCGGCCTGCACGCGGCGCAGGTTGTGATCGCCGTCGAGCACATAATCCACCGCCAGCCGATCGAGGGTGTCGACCTCCTGGCGCATATGGGCGATACGCCAGTCACCAGGCAGCAGGCAATCGCCGGCGTCCGGGGTCAGCTCACCGCGCAACAGGGCGAACAGGCTGGATTTGCCGGCGCCATTGGCGCCGATCAGACCGGCCTTGTGGCCGGCGTGCAGGGTCATCTCGGCGCCTTCGAGCAGGCGTTGCGGACCACGCTGTAGAGTGAGGTTCTGGAGTCGGATCATAATGGCGGCGGAGTCTATCAGTTTCGCCCCGAAATCGCCTGGGAGGCCGCGTGCAGGATCTGTGGAATTTCGCCGTGCAACTCTACGCTCGCCCGGGCGTGGAAAGTGCCTGTCTTCAGTTGCAGGATGCAGGCTGCGATGTCTGCCTGTTGCTGACCGGCGCCTGGCTGGAGCAGCGCGGCGTTCCTTGCCGGGACGATTATCTAAACGCCCTTCGCGACCTGGCGCAGCCCTGGCAGCAGAACGTCGTCATGCCACTGCGGCAGACACGCCAGCAATGGCGGGCAGCAGCGAGCCAGGATGCCGAACTGGCGCCCCTGCGCGAGCAACTCAAACGATTGGAGCAGGAAGCCGAGCGACTGTTGCTGAAAAGACTGGAAGCCCTGACCAGGGATTGGCCGAGCGAGAACGCGGGCAGCGACTGGCTGCAGCCCCTTGCCGGAAATGACAGCGCCGCGCTGCATGTGCTGCGCGGCGCCGTTGCCGCCCGTTAGGACGCGTTCGACGTACCTGGAGCAGCGGCACCATTGCTGGCCGCGGCAGGCGCCGGAGCGGCGGCGGGAGCTACGGGAGCAGTCGCGGCCTTGGGCTGCGCCGGCTTGACCGGGGCTTTTGCAGCCGCGGGTTTGGCAGCAGCGGGTTTCGCTGGGGCTTTTGCAGCGGCTGGCTTGGCGGCAGCCGGTTTAGCTGGGGCTTTCGCAGCAGCTGGCTTGGCAGCAGCCGGTTTGGCCGGCGCCTTCGCAGCAGCTGGCTTGGCAGCAGCCGGTTTGGCCGGCGCCTTCGCAGTAGCTGGCTTGGCAGAAGCAGGTTTAGCCGGTGCTTTTGCAGCTGCAGGCTTGGCAGCGGCCGGTTTGGACGGCGCTTTTGCAGCAGCTGGCTTGGCGGCAGCTGGTTTGGCCGGCGCTTTTGCAGCAGCTGGCTTGGCAGCAGCGGGTTTAGCCGGTGCTTTTGCAGCTGCAGGCTTGGCAGCGGCCGGTTTGGCTGGGGTTTTCGTAGCGGCGGGTTTGGCCGCGGCAGCCTTGGCTGGAGCCTTCTTGGCAGGAGCCTTGGCAGCTACCGGCTTCTTCGCAGCTGCGGGTTTGCTGGCAGGTTTAGCGGCGGGAGCAGCCACTTTAGCCTCTCGAACCGACAGGGCCTTGCCTACTGCTTCCTTGACCTTGCCAACACCCTGGGCCAGTTTCAGGCTTTCCTGCGCATCGCGTTTGAGTTGAGCGATATAGGTGCGGGTTTCACTCTGACTGGACTTGAGTGCATCGAGCAACTCTTCCAGGTCGGCGACTGCATCCTTTGCCTTGGCCTGCGCCTTGGCTTTGCCGGCAACAGCGGCGTCCTGCAGCTTGCTGCGGGCCTTGTGCAGTTTTTCCTGAGCCTTGCCACGTTGCTTTTCCAGCTTGGCGAGCAATTTCTCAGCGTCGATCAGAGCTTGCGAGCAGGCATTTTCCAGGTGTTCGAGCAAACTGGCAGACAGTTGGTGCAGCAGGTGCAAAGGGGTAGTGATGGACTTCTTCTTGGCCGACATGGCGCGCCTCCAGGCGGATGTGAACGAGCCCATACTAGACGCAGCCGCAAGGCCTCGCCATAGGCCTTTTGGCGAGCCGAGCAGATGCCGAAGTGCGCTGGCATAATCGGCGAGACCTTTTAGCTGTTGCAGAGCACGCTACGGCGCAGCGAAACCTCAACAACCTGCCAAGTATCTTGATCGGGAGACACCGTCATGAGCCGCGCCGTAATCGCCGCCCTCGCCATCTGCTGCAGCCTGGGCGCGCAGGCCGACCAGCACCAGCAGGATCTGGCCTACAGCTTGGGCGTACGCCTTGGCGAGCGACTGCATGAAGAGGTGCCTGACCTGCCACTGAGCGAGCTGCTCGAAGGCCTGCGCCAGGCCTACGAAGGCAAGCCCTTGCGACTCGACGCAGGTCGAATCGAGCAGCTGCTGGATGAACACGAAGCGCGTATCGACGCCTCGCCACAGCGCCACACCAAAGCCATCGAAACCGAGCGGCGCTTTCTCGCCGAGCAAGGTCGCCGCCCGAACGTGCGGGCGCTGGCCAACGGCGTCCTGGTGACGGAGCTAAGCCCTGGCAGCGGCCCGACACCCACCGCTCGCAGCCGAGTGCAGGTGATTTACCGCGGCGAACTGGCCGACGGCAGCGTCTTCGATGAAAGCAGCACGCCGCAGTGGTTTCGCCTGGACAGTCTGATCGCCGGCTGGCGCAGCGCGTTACTGCAAATGCCGAAAGGCGCTCATTGGCGCCTGGTAATTCCAGCGGATCAGGCGTACGGAGAAGAAGGTGCGGGTGACCTGATACCACCCTATGCGCCACTGGTGTTCGATCTGCGCTTGCTCGATGTGGCCGATTGAGCGCCAACCCGGTTTCGAACAGACAAGCGGCCCGGAGCCATCCGGGCCATTGGCATCAGGCGTTCAGATCGCCTCGGCAGCCTGTTCCTGATGGGAGTTGTGCAGCACCTCGATCAGGCAGTCTTCCAGTTCGAAGCGCTCATGCAGCAATTGCCCAAGATGATTGAGCTCCGCCACCAATGAGGTGCTGTCGCGGCAATCGCCATTGTCGCAGTGGTCGTTGAACGCCAGCGCAACCGCGGTAATGGCTTCGATGCGCGGGTAGATCTGCTTGGCCAGCTCCAGACCACGCTGATCGTTGAAGGCCTTGGCCTCGTTGGTCAGTTGTTCGTAGACCTCGAAGTGCCCCGCCGAAACGTAGTCCACCAGCAGCTCGCAGAAGCCCTGCAGAGATTCGCAATTGATGGCAGGTGCCTGTGGCGCTTTGGTGATAGCGGTATAGGCCAGCACCAGTTCGCGGCGCTCACCCAGCCAGCGATCGATCATCTGGTGAACCCCGCCCCAGCGTTCCTGTGCGTTCTGACAACTCTCAAGCATGATGAACCTCGCTTCCCTTGTCGCTGCTGCCTGTTATACGCCCGTTCCCGAGACGTTTTTTATGGCCTGCCATCCTTGCTAGCCACCCTTCTGGCCGTCGCTACGCGACGTTAAAAGCCGAACCCGACGACTTTTTGTCAATCGGCGCCGTCACCTCAGAAAACAGCCGAAAAATGGCGTTTTTCCGGCGGTACGTGCGAGCCAGATTATGCCCGTGGGCACACACCATCAAGGCATCGCAGCGAGAAAATTTCATACGAGCGTTTAATGTCGAAGCCACGAGCGGTATGGCTTCGCGCGATTCGCATTCTCAATCGCGACGCAGCAGCTGGAACAGGCAGAACCCGAGCATGCCGATGAAACCCAGCAGGCTCCACTCGGGGATGCTCATACCGAACAGCGTCCATTTCACCTCGGCGCAGTCAGCACTGCCTTGGAACACCAGGCGCACGATGTCCTGCATCGGCAGAGCTTCCATCATGAACTCGAGGCTCGGCAGGCACGCTTCGAGCTGATCGGCTGGCACGCTCTGCAGCCAGATCTGCCGGCCGGCGGTGGCGGCGCCAGCCCCGGCGAACAGCAGCGCCAGTACCGCGTAAACTCGGCGCCCTACGCTGCCTGGCCCATGGATCGCAGCAATCAGGCAGACCACGCCGAACAACACCACGCAGATGCGTTGCAGCACGCACATCGGGCAGGGCTCCAGCCCAACGACGTGTTCCAGATACAACGCAGCCGCCATCAGCAGTACGCAGCCGATGAATGCCAGGAAAAACAGGGGACGCGGACTGGCCAAGTGCATGGTGGCTCCGGGAGGGAAATCGAGGGCCGTACGGTAGAGGAAAGCGAGGGCGCCTTTCAAGGCGCCCCGTGAATCAGAGTCGGCTGTTCATCATGCTGGAACGCCCCTCCGTCCGCATCCCAAACCTACCGCGGCATTCGGCCGCAGTCATTCAAGCGCTGACGCCCTGCGGTTGAGGCAGAGAGGGCAAGCCTTGATGCAGCAAGCCAAGACTCTCCAGCAGTAGCTGATTGCTACGTTCCAGCTCGCCCAATTGCGCCAGCAGGCGCGCCAATTCGGCACAGGTTTCCGGATGACGCTCGATCTTCAGACTGGTCTCGAAGTAATCGCGCGCCTTGCCCCACAACTGGTTCTGCAGGCACAGGCGGCCCAGGGTCAAGAGCAAGGCCGGGTCCTGCGGATGCTGCTTGAGCCAGAGTTCAGCGGTTTGCAGCTGACGCGCCGGATCGGCGCCACGCAGCACGCCATAGAAGCGCGCCAGGCGGCTGTCGTAGCCACGCTTGAGCGCGCCACGCAAAACCTCTTCGGCCTCTTCCTGTGCGCCCAATCGACGCAATTGCTCGACGTAGGTGGCAATCAGCTCAGGTTCCTGACGCAGCGGTGAAGAAAGCTGTTGCCAGGCCTGGGTCAGAGGCTGCAGTGCTGTTTCTCCGTCGCCCTGACCTAGCTGCCCGGCATCGGCCAGACGACCGCGCCAGGTCTCGCGCTCCAGCTCGTCGAGTTCGGCGGCAGGCAGGGCCTTTTCCTTGCGCAGCTCAGGCAGCAGGCCAAGCAGTGCCGACCAGTCCTGACGCTGCAAATACAGGCGCTGTAGCTGGCGCAACACCAGATGATGGCCCGGATGACGCTCGCGCATCGCCTGCAGGGTCTCTAGCGCAGCCTCACTGTCGCCACGATTGCGTTGCAGCTCGGCGTGGGTCAGGGCAATCGCCAGCTCGGCTTGAGGCTGCTTGCTCAGTGCGCGCTCAAGCAGGGCATCGCTCTGCTCGTGTTGGCCAAGCTTGTTGGCAGCCCGTGCTGCGCCCAGGTAATACATCAACGGTCGGCTGTCGGCTTCGGCAGCGCGGGTCAACTGACGCTGCGCGCGCGCCCAGCGGCCTTCGGCCAAGTCCTGCATGCCCTGTTCGGACGCCAGGCGCACGCGACGACTGCGGTGCAGACGCGACCACGGGTTGGCCAGTCGCGTCGAGCTGAGCAGCAGACGCAACGTCCACTTGATCAGGTAGTACAACACCACGACGACCACCAGCAGGCCAAGGAATGCCCACAGGCCGGACTGATAACGGAAACCCTTGTACGCGAACAACACATAGCCGCGGTCGGCCTCGATAGCCAGGCTGAGCAGATACAACCCGACTGCGACGGCCAGCAGTAGCAGAAGCCAGATCAGGCGTCTCATTGCGCCTCCTCGGCCGCAGCGGCCCCCTGCCGACGTTGCGCCTGCTTGCGTTTCAGGTACGCCTGCAGTGCATCGAGCGAGTCACTCAGGTCAGGCACCTTGACCTCGATACTGGCATCGGCCAGTTCCTTGAAGCGCTGGCGCAGGGCACGACTGTCCGGATTGTCCAGATTGAAGTGGGCGTCGAGGATTTCCTCGGCCTGCTTCAATGACTGCTGGTAGACACCGGTCTGACCATGCAGCGCGGCCCACTGTGCCTGCTCCAGCGCCAACGACAGACTCAGGCGCACCTGCGACAGGCTTTGCCCGGACAGCAGCGGACGCACGTTGCGATCGGCATCGAATTCGATACGGAAGTACTCCGAAAGCTTCTTCACCCACTCGCCCCACCAGGCGCTGCCATCGCCTTCGGCTGCCAGATCGGAAAGCACATCGCCTTGCCCTTCGAAGGTCGGCGCCAGGGGATTGAGGGTTGCTGCCTGCTCACGCAAGGCGCCCAGTTGCAGGAACAGGCCAACGCGATCCGGGCGCGCCGTGGTGCGCAGCGCTTCCAGGCTACGGCTGAGTTGCTCGCGGGCGGCGAAGGCCGCAGGGTCGTCCTGCTCACGGAGGATTTCATCGGCCGCCAACACCAGTGCTTCGGCGCTGGCGACATCCTGCAATGCCGACAACCGCAAAGTCGCCAGGCGCAGCAGGTGCTCGGCTTCGTCCAGACGCCAATCCTGGCGGCTGCCATCGAGCACGCTTTCCAGACGCTGGCTCATACGCTGCTGATCGTTCTGCAGGTTAGCCAGCAGGCGGCGGCGCTCGTCCAGTTCAGCTGCGCTGGGCAGAGCGGACAGGCGCGAATCCAGGCGCTGGGCCAATTCATCCACTTTCTTCGCGCTGTCGTCGCGGGTGCGCTGCAGGTCTTCGGCCTGCTGCTGGTCCCGGCTCTGCATTTCATGCAGTTGCCAGAGGCTCCAGCCACCGGCACCGGCACCTGTCAAACCGATCAGCAGGGCGAATGCGGCAAGACCGCTACCACCACTGCGAGGTGACTTCGCGGGTGGCGGTGTGGGGGTGGGTTTCACGGCTTCGCTGGCCGGTTTTTCTTCTGGCGTGTTCGGGGTGGATGCTTCGCTCACGTATCCGTCCTTTTAGAGGGCGGCAGCCGGAAACTGCTCCAGAGCTGCCTGCAAGGCCGCGGCATTGGCGCCGCGGCAGTCCACAACGATCTGTGCACCCGCAGCGCGGGCCTGTTCGGCGACGCGCGGGCTGGGTACGAACAAGGGTAGCCGAGCCAACGCCGGCCAGTCATCGCCGGCTAGCTGTTGCAGATGTTCGAAACCCTGCCCACTGCTGACAACCAGGCCGTTCAGGCGTTCCGCTCGCACCCGCTGACTAAGCTCGCCCGGCGCGTATTGCGGCAGCACACGGCGATACAGTGGCAGATAGTCGACCGTCACGCCTTGGCCGCGCAAGTGCTCGGCAAGGAATTCTCGGCCACCCTCGCCACGCAGAATCAGAACACGCGGCGCAGATGCCGTGGCAATCGCCTGGTATAGCGCAGGCAGAGCGAGCAGCGCTTCGCTGTCATCGGCCGAATCAGGAAAGTGCACGCGCAAGCCCTGTTCGGCGAGCACAGCGGCGGTGGCAGCGCCGACGCTGAACCAAGGCAGGTCAGGCGTCTGCGCCGCATATTGGGCCAGGAGCCGCAACCCCATGCGAGCCGCCGGTTTACTGACCACGATCACCGCACAGTAGCGTTGCAATGTGGCGAAGGCCTCGCGCTGCTCGGGCGTCTCATCCAGCGCTTCGATGGCCAGTAGCGGCATGCAGTGACTGAACACGCCCTGCGCACCCAAGGTCTGCGCCAGCGCTGCACAATCCTCGGCTGGACGGGTCAGCAGCAGGCGCCATGCACTCAAGAGTGGCCGGCCTCACCGTAAACGGCCTGAAGAATAGCGTCGGCCCCTTGCGCCAGCAGCGCCTCGGCGACACGCACCCCAAGGGCTTCAGCATCACCACTGGCAGCACGCTCCTCGGCGCGCAGCAACAGGCCACCGTCAGGCTGGCCGACCAGACCGCGTAGCCATAGCTGGTCATTTTCGAGCAGGGCATAGCAGGCGATGGGAACCTGGCAGCCGCCGTTGAGATGTTTGTTCAGCGCACGTTCGGCAGTAACGCGCAGCGCGGTTTCACGGTGATGCAACGGTGCCAGCAAAGCATGCACGTCACTGTCGGCGCTGCGGCACTCGATGCCCACGGCACCCTGGCCGCCGGCCGGCAGGCTGTCCTCGGCGCTGATCGAGCTGCGGATGCGATCTTCGAAGCCCAGGCGAATCAGGCCGGCGGCGGCGAGAATGATGGCGTCGTATTCGCCGGCATCGAGCTTGGCCAGCCGGGTATTGACGTTGCCACGCAGGAACTGGATTTTCAGGTCCGGCCGACGCGCCAGCAGTTGCGCCTGACGACGCAGACTGGAAGTGCCGACCACGCTGCCCTCGGGCAGTGCATCAAGGCTGGAGTAGGTATTGGAAACGAAGGCATCGCGCGGGTCTTCACGCTCGCAGATGCAGTACAGGCCCAGCCCTTCGGGAAAGTCCATCGGCACGTCCTTCATCGAGTGCACGGCGATGTCGGCTTCGTTTTCCAGCAGTGCGGTTTCCAGTTCTTTGACGAACAGGCCCTTGCCACCAATTTTCGCCAGCGGCGCGTCGAGCAGCTTGTCGCCGCGGCTGACCATGGGCACCAGGCTGACCTTGAGGCCCGGATGGGCCTGCTCCAGACGGGCTTTGACATATTCGGCCTGCCACAGGGCCAGGGCGCTCTTACGGGTGGCGATGCGAATTTCGCGGGACATGAGGCAATTCCAGAAAACCGATTGCCACAAATCATAACAGGCTCGCCCGGCGCCGGCGGAAGGAGGCGGCCATAGGCCGCAGCCGGAGACCCGCTACAGCGACTGCATCATCTTGCGTACACCGGCCACATGGCGGCGGCTGACCACCAGCGAGTCACCGTCGAGCCCCTTGAGGAACAGTTGGAAGTGTCCGAGCGGGGTGCGCTGCAGACGCTCGATGCGCTCACGCGCCACCAGCGCATTGCGGTGGATGCGCACGAAGCGATCACCGAACTCGTCTTCCAGCGCCTTCAGCGGCTCATCCAGCAGGACTTCGCCGCCCTCATGACGCAGGGTGACGTACTTGTGGTCGGCGATGAAGTAGACCACGTGATCCAGCGGGATCAGCTCGATGCCCTTGCGGGTTCGCGCACTGATATGAGTACGCGGACCACCGCCAGTCTCCGCGGCAGGACGAGTCAGCGCGGCCAGTTGCACACGATTGGGCCGTTCGGCCTTCTTCAGCGCTTCGCTCAGACTCTCAGGACGCACAGGCTTGACCAGATAGCCCACTGCACTGACCTGAAAGGCCTCCAGAGCGAACTCGTCATGAGCCGTGCAAAAAATCACCGCTGGCGGCGCTTCGCGCTCGCACAATTTGGCAGCGACTTGCAGGCCGTCTAGACCGGGCATGCGGATATCCAGCAGGACCACATCCGGCTTCAGACTATCAATCAGGGTCAGGGCTTCCTCGCCATTGCTGGCGGCGGGCTCCAGGACCCGGTAACCCTCGAGCTCACCGATCATACGGCTGAGGCGCTCGCGGGCAAGGGGTTCGTCATCGACGATCAGGACATTCATATTGCTCTGGCTTCCTGCGTGAGTCTCGCACAAGGATAGCGTAGACAGCTGTAGTGACGGCCGTCACGGCGCTCCACGCTGAGACTCGCCTTCGGCCCAAAAAGTGCCGCCAGGCGCGCATCGATATTACTCAGCGCTTGGTGCGTTCCCCGCGACGGGTGCTGCTCGCCCCGCTCTTCATACGGATTGCTGACACACAAGCTGAACACACCATCCTGGTAATCCGCCTCGACCCGCACCAGGCCGCCTTCGATACGCGGCGCGATGCCATAGATCAGCGCATTCTCCAACAGAGGTTGCAAGGTCAGCTGGGGAATCGGTAGATCCTCCGGCACACCTTCGACCTCCCACTGCAACTGTAGTCGCTCGCCGAGCCGATAGTGCTCGATCGATAGATATCGTTTCGCCAGTTCCAGTTCCTCCTTCCACGGCACCAGCGTGCCGGGCTTGGCCAGGCTGGCGCGAAACAGATCCGACAGATCCAGCACCGCCTGCTCGGCCTTGTACGGATCGAGCGTGACCAGGCTGGCAATGCTGTTGAGGCTATTGAACAGAAAATGCGGGCGAATCCGCGCCTGCAACGACTCTATACGGGCACGCAACTCGGCCTGCTCCTGCCGACGCCATTGGCTCTGCAGATAGAAATAGCGTAGCAGCAGTGCGGACATGATCAGGCTGATCAACGCATGGCGCAGATAAAGATTCACTTCACCACTGCGTGGCAGCGGCCCGCCCAGCTCGTAGTAGTCGGCCACCGCCGTACACCCCAGAGTCAGCACCACCACCAGCACACAGCACAGGCCGCCAGCCAGCGCCGGCGGCAGGCGCGCCAGCAAGGGCCGCAATCGACATAGCAAGGCAGCCGACAGCAGCACGATCCACTGCACGAACAATGAGGTCAGGGCCAGGCGCACCCAGTCGAAACCCGGCGTCATCGGTTCGGCGAGCACCAGCACCAGTACCAGCAGCTCAGCCAGCAGCACCATGCTCAGCAGGGCTTCCGGCTGGCACAGTTCCGGGACGAAGAAGTCGTCGATACCTTTGTTTTTGGCAAGCGATTTTGTATGCATCGACGCAGTTTCCGTGTCGCCCTGCTAGCCGGCAAGCCAGACGGCTCCAGCCGGACAAAATAAAGCACCGAAATGCCACCTTCGCGATAGATTTGTGAAGCAGCCGACACCGCTGCGTCCTGCCTGACGGCTAACCCGACACGGCGAAACGCCTGCCGACCCTGTTATTATCGACGCACTTTGTCCGCCATGCTGGCCGCCAACGTGGCCCGCCCGATTCCGAGCCCAAATCATGAGCAGCGAAAAAACCAACCAATCCTGGGGCGGCCGCTTCAGCGAGCCCGTCGACGCCTTCGTCGCCCGCTTCACCGCCTCGGTGGAATTCGACAAGCGCCTGTACCGCCACGACATCATGGGTTCCATCGCCCACGCCAGCATGCTGGCCAAGGTTGGCGTACTCAGCGATACCGAGCGCGACACCATCATCGACGGCCTCAAGCAGATCCAGGGCGAGATCGAAGCCGGCCAGTTCGACTGGCGCGTCGATCTGGAAGACGTGCACATGAACATCGAGGCTCGCCTGACGGACCGCATCGGCGTCACCGGCAAGAAGCTGCATACCGGCCGCTCGCGTAACGACCAGGTGGCCACCGACATCCGCCTGTGGCTGCGCGACGAGATCGACGTCATCCTGGCCGAGATCACCCGCCTGCAGCTGGGCCTGCTGGGCCTGGCCGAAGCCGAAGCGGACACCATCATGCCCGGCTTCACCCACCTGCAGACCGCCCAACCAGTGACCTTCGGCCACCATCTGCTGGCCTGGTTCGAGATGCTCGCGCGCGACTACGAGCGCCTGGTCGACTGCCGCAAACGCACCAACCGCATGCCGCTGGGCTCAGCCGCACTGGCCGGTACCACCTACCCAATTGCCCGCGAGATCACTGCCGAACTGCTCGGTTTCGACGCTGTTGGCGGCAACTCGCTGGACGGCGTTTCCGACCGCGACTTCGCTATCGAATTCTGCGCCGCTGCCTCGCTGGCGATGATGCACCTGTCGCGCTTCTCCGAAGAGCTGGTGCTGTGGACCAGCGCCCAGTTCCAGTTCATCGACCTGCCGGATCGTTTCTGCACCGGCTCCTCGATCATGCCGCAGAAGAAGAACCCGGACGTGCCCGAACTGGTGCGCGGCAAGACCGGTCGCGTATTCGGCGCCCTGACCGGCCTGCTGACCCTGATGAAAGGCCAGCCACTGGCCTACAACAAGGACAACCAGGAAGACAAGGAACCGCTGTTCGACGCCGCCGACACCCTGCGCGACAGCCTGCGCGCCTTCGCCGACATGGTGCCGGCGATCAAGCCCAAGCGCGAGATCATGCGTGAAGCTGCGCTGCGCGGTTTCTCCACCGCCACCGACCTGGCCGATTACCTGGTACGCAAGGGCCTGCCCTTCCGCGACTGCCACGAGATCGTCGGCCACGCGGTGAAGTACGGCGTGCAGACCGGCAAGGACCTGGCCGAGATGAGTCTGGATGAACTGCGCCAGTTCAGCGATCAGATCACGGACGATGTATTCGCCGTGCTGACCCTGGAAGGCTCGGTCGGCGCTCGCGACCATATCGGCGGCACTGCACCGAATCAGGTCCGTGCGGCGGTGGTGCGTGGTCGCGAACTTCTCTCCAGCCGCTAAACGACGCGTCGGAGAAAATAGGGAAAAGGAGTTCCCATGCCTGAATTACTGCTGCGCGGCTTGGCGCTACTGGCCGAGATCGCGCTTGAAATCATCATCGGCTACGTCTTCTACACGACCGGCTGGCTGGCACTACGACTGCTGACATTAGGGCGCTATCCGCGCCTGCCGCTGCGCGTGGCCGACCCGATGGGCGCACGTAGCGCCTGGGTCGCCACATTTGGCTTCCTCTGCCTGGTTGGCCTGCCCCTGACGTGGCTGACTGTCACATACAGCTAAACGCTGCCACGAGACATTTCCATGCCTATAGACATCCGCCCCGCCACCCCTGAAGACGCGGAGCTGATCCTGCGCTTCATCACCGACCTGGCCATCTACGAAAAGGCCGAGCACGAGGTGAAGACCGATGCCGCCGGTATCCGCGATAGCCTGTTCGCCGAGGGCAGCACCGCCCACGGCCTGATCTGCGAAAACGACGGCCAGCCCATCGGCTACGCGGTGTACTTCTTCAACTACTCCACCTGGCTGGGCAAACACGGTCTTTATCTGGAAGACCTCTACGTCAGCCCTGAAGCACGGGGCCTGGGCGCTGGCAAAGCGCTGCTGCGCCACCTGGCACAACTGGCAGTCGCACGCGGCTGCGGCCGCTTCGAGTGGTCAGTGCTGGACTGGAATACTCCGGCCATCGACTTCTATGAATCCTTCGGTGCCCGCCCGCAAAGCGAGTGGACAACCTACCGCCTGACCGGCCAGGCATTGCTGGATTTCGCCGCAGGCTGAGAAAACCAGCGCCTGGCTAGGGCAACACCTCTGGCCTAAGGTAATTACACCTCCACCTGCCACCGGACCATCATGCGCACACTCCTTGCTCTGCTCAGCGTTATCGCTCCGGCGCTATCGGCGGCGACACCAGTCACCATTCCCGCCAATGCGTCCTGGCACATGCAACTCGATGGCAAACTGCAAACACCCAATCGCCTGGTCTATGACATCGACCTGTACGACACGCCCAAGCAAACCATCACCAATCTCAAGGCGGGTGGGCGTATCGTCATCTGCTATTTCAGTGCGGGCACCTGGGAAGATTGGCGCAGCGACGCTCAGGCCTACCCAACGGCGGCTCTGGGCAAGGCGTTGCCTGATTGGCCGGGTGAGCACTGGCTCGACTATCGCCGTGAGGATGTGCGCCAACTACTCGCCAAACGCCTGGACCTAGCCGTAGAAAAAGGCTGCGACGCTGTCGATCCGGACAACGTGGACGGCTACAGCAATGACAACGGCCTGGGCCTGACGGAAGCCCAGCAAATAGACTTCAATCGTTGGCTGGCCAGCGAGGCACATAGTCGCGACCTGAGCATCGGCCTGAAGAATGCCGTAGAACTGCTGCCGTCACTTGGCGACTACTTCGACTTTGCCATCAACGAGAGTTGCTATCGCTACAACGAATGCGACGGTTACAGTCACATGCGAAGCCAGGGCAAACCGATCTTCATCGCCGAATACCGCACCCTCAATAAGAGTCTTTGCAGTCGGGCCGCGAACTCCGGTTTTCGTCTGCAATTCTTCAAAGTCAGCCTGAAAGGCGTTGGCGTCCCCTGCGACTGAGCCAGGACCAGATTACGAGAGGAACCATGAGCCAAAGCAACGACCAAGAAGACGAAGGCTTCGCCGAAGCCACCCTGATCCAGGCCATCGAAAATCAGTTGGAAAGCGGCGAACCGGCAGCCGCCAAGGCGGTGTACAACAAGCTGACGCTGGTCGGTTACGAGCGCGAGGAGATCCTTGAGCTGATGGCACTGGTCCTGGCTCATGAAATCGATGCCATGCTGCGCGAGGACCGCCCCTTCGATAGCGCCTGGTACGAACAAGCCTTGCGCGCCCTGCCGGAACTGCCGGAAGAAAACTGAAGATGGATTGACTCAGGCCACTGGTCGGACTGGCAGGCAGATTGCTACTGTCACCATCAATCCCGACCGAGAAGGTATCGCCTTCGATGGCCTGTACGCTGCCCAGACTCATCGCACTGCTGATCTGCGCCCTCTGTTTGAGCGGAGCCAGCGTCGTGCGAGCCGAAACGCCGCGCATTGGTGCCGAGGATGACTGGTATCCCTACACCGCCCTGCGTAATGACAAGATCGAGGGCATGTCGGCAGATATCGTCCGCGCAGCGTTCAGCGCCAGCAAAACGTCCGTCGAGTTGGCGCCCTACCCCTATTCGCGCTGCATGGAGCTGGCGCGTTCAGGCAGTCTGGCAGGCTGCTTCAACACCACACCTGACGCACACATCCGCGCGGAATTCCTGCTGCCGCAGGAGGTGCTGTTCAGCGACGACATCCTGCTCTGGGGCCATGCAGGGGATGCGCGGATAGATGATCTGGACAGCATCCGTGGCAAACGCGTGGCAGTCACCATCGGCTACACCTACGGCGAATACTTCGACAGCTATGCGGATATCCAGCGCATTGCGGTGCGGCGCGATATGAATGGCTTTCTCATGCTGCAGCGCGACCGCGTGGACTACGTCATCGCCTTTCGCGGCACCACCGAAGCGTTGCTGCGTGACAACCCCGAGCTGGCTGGCCAGTTCAAGGCGCTGACCAGGGTGCATCGTCCACAGCTCTACCTGACCTTTTCCCGCCATCATCCACAGGCCGCAGCCTTGCTGCGCGACTTCGACGCAGGCATGCGGCAAATCAGGCAGGACGGCACCTACCAGCGAATTCTCGCCAACTGGCAACTCATTGATGGGCAGAGCACCGCGCATGGTTCTACACTGCAGGAACGCCATAACAACAAGACGGAGTCACCATGAAGTCATTCAACGCTGACCTGATCGACGAGCTGGAAATCCTCGCCCTGTACAATCTGGACAATCATCTGGAGGGGCTCAAGGTGCACAACAACGCCTCATTCAAGGCGCAAGGCGCCATCACCCGTCTTCACGAAAAAGGCCTGGTGAGCCAAGCCGACGGCGGCTATCTGACCAGCCTGGGCATCGATGCCGCCGAGCATGCGCAAGCGCTGCTGACCATTCTCTCGACCCGTCAGGCCACTCCCGCTTAATCCAATCGCCCGCCGACTAATGCCGCGTCACCCGGTGGCGCGCACTTGGAGCGCCTCGCCCGGAGCGGAGCTCTTGCGACAGACTGCGCTGGTAACCTTATCCACTCGGCATTAGCCGGCCGCTCTTCAGTGAGCGGCGATGCGGGCGATATAGCGTCAAAGGCACTGCACTGGCGAGCCCACCGCTGATAGGCTTGCCGCATCTGCAGTAGAGTTCGAGCATGACGCGCACGCTGGAAATACGCCCCGATATCGATGACGGCATCGACCGCAAGGTGCTGACGCAACTGCGCGCGCGCTTTCTGCAGATCAATCAGGGCCGCCTGCAGCGGGCCATGGAGGCGCTGTCCACACGCCAGCAACTGGTCCTCAAGCTGTTGCCATTGCTGCTGCACGTCAATCATCCACTGCTGCCTGGCTATGTCTCGGCCAGCACGCCGGCCGGCCTCAGCGGCTTCGAGCCGGATGATGCCAGCCTCGCTGAAGTCCAGCGACTGACCCGCTCCTTCGTCTACAAGCCCCGTCGTGGCCAGGGCGCAGCACCGCTGCATGGCCTGTTCCTGATGGGCAGCCTGGGCACCGTGGCGCAGGCCGAACAGAGCGATATGGACCTGTGGCTGTGCCATTCGCCCAATCTCACGGCGCAGGAACTGCAAGACCTGCGCAAGAAGTGCGATCAACTGGAAAGCTGGGCCGCCACCCAGGGCGCAGAGGTGCACGTCTTTCTGGTCGACCCACAGCGCTTCACCCAGGGCGCACGCGAGGCGCAGCTGACCTCCGATGACTGCGGCACCACCCAGCATTATCTGCTGCTCGACGAGTTCTACCGCACCGCCATCTGGCTCGGCGGTCGTACGCCACTCTGGTGGCTGGTGCCGGTCTACGAAGAAACCCGCTACCACGACTACTGCCGCACCCTGTTGAGCAAGCGCTTCGTACGTGCCGAGGACGTACTCGACCTCGGCAACCTGGCGCACATTCCGCCAGAAGAGTTCATCGGCGCCGGCATGTGGCAGCTGTACAAGGGCATCGAGTCGCCCTACAAGTCGGTGCTCAAACTGTTGCTCACCGAGGTCTACGCCAGCGAGCACCCCAAGGTCGAATGCCTGGCACTGCGTTTCAAGCGGGCAGTGTTCGAAGGCCGCCTGGACCTCGACGAGCTCGATCCCTATATCGTCGTCTACCGTCGCCTGGAGGAATATCTGAGCGCGCGCGGCGATCAGGAAAGACTGGAGCTGATTCGCCGCTGCCTGTACCTGAAGGTCAACAAGAAGGTCAGTCGCCCACCAACACGCGGCCGCGCCAAAAGCTGGCAGCGCCTGCTGCTGGAGCGTCTGACTGCGGAATGGGGCTGGCAGAGCCGCCAGCTATCCGTGCTCGACAGTCGCAGCCAGTGGAAGGTGCGCCAGGTCGCGGCCGAGCGCCGCGTACTGGTCAACGAGCTGACCTACAGCTACCGCTTTCTCTCGCAATTCGCCCGCAGCGCCGAGGCCGGCAGTTCGCTGAACACCCGTGACCTCAACGTGCTGGGCCGGCGCCTGTACGCTGCGTTCGAACGCAAGGCGGGCAAGGTGGAGTTCATCAACCCCGGCATCGCCCCGGATCTGGCCGAAGATACCCTGACCCTGGTTCAGCACCCCAGCCCCGAAGCGCCCAACGAATACCAGTGGGCGCTGTTCAACGGCAGCCTGGGCGCCCAGGAGTGGAGCGACTTCGCCCCCCTCAAACGCGCGCGCGAACTGATCGAACTGCTTGCCTGGTGCCATCGCAACGGCGTGATCGACAGCAGCACGCGCCTGTCGCTGCACCCAGGCAGCAGCGACCTGACCGACTTCGAACTGTCCAACCTGATCGCCAGCCTGCAGCAAAGCTTCCCCTTGCCGCAGCCCAGTGTCGAAGAGGCAGCCCTGCTACGCGCCAGCGTCCCCAGCCAGGTGTTGCTGCTGGTCAATGTCGGGGTCGACCCGCTCAAACAGCACAGCCAGATGAACGTGCACATGACCACCGGGCGTACCGATGCACTGGGCTATTCCGGCGTACGCGAGAACCTGGTGCTGACCCTCGATCAGGTGGTGCTCAACAGCTGGAACGAACTGCAGGTCAGCCGCCATGACGGCCAGGACGCGCTGCTTGACTGCCTGCGCGACCTGCTCAACAGCTTGCCGATCGGCGAACCGCCGCCCATGGTGCAGGTGCGCTGCTACTGCCGTAATCGAGCCCAGCCGATTGCCGAGCGCGTCGACGAGCTGCTGCGCGACCTGCTCAACACCTATGCCGAAGGTCGCCAGTCACGCTATCTGGTGCAGATACGCCAGCATTACCACGTGTTGCAGCTGACGCCTGGCCAGGTCAGCCACGCTGCTCTGGGCGATCTGCCGGCATTGCTGGAGCACCTTGGCGCCGAGCAGGAGCTCTACAGCCCTCTGCATCTGGACCGCCATGCCCTTGATGGCGACGACCTCGCGCTGATCCTGCCCATGGGCCGCCCACAGTGCATCCAGGTGTTCTACCGCCTGCACGAAACCAGCGGTGAAGCGGAACTGACCCTGCTCGATGAACGCAATGCACTCTGGCGCCGGCGCCTGCCATTTCGCGATGAGCAGAGCCTGCTGACGCCGATCCACCGTTTCCTGCAATCACTGCTGTATCGGCGCAATGCCATGCTGCCGCTCGATGGCGCCGACAATCATCCGCCATTGGAAATTATCTACTACCAACTGCTACCGGCGGCGCCACTACGCGCTCAGCACCTCGAGCGCAGAGCGGTGCCCGAGTCCCAGGTCAGCCATCCGTTCTACGACGTGCAGGCCATCGTCGAGCCAGGCGACGGTCGCCAACGCCATGTCACGCTGTACTGCAACCATCGCGAGTTCTCCGAGCTGGAGTACGGCCGCGAGCTGTATCGCGCCGTAGCGCAGCACATCCTCGCCCAGCGTGCCGGCGGCGAGCGCTACCCCTGCTACATCACCGACCTCGACCTCTCCGCCGTGCTAGCCGGGCAACAGGCGCAAACGGTGCATTACCTGCACTACAAGAGCGGGCTGGAAGATGCCCTCAATACGGCGCTGCAGCAGGTCTAGCCCTTCATCGGCGCATCCGGATTGTTCAGTGCATAGAGATAGCAGTCGCCCATGCTGTGGTTGGCGGCGACACCGCCGTAGCTGGCGGTGAAGGTCACCGGCAAGCCCACGTGCTGATAGAACCAACGATCACTGTCTGCCGGTGGCACCTCGGGCACCAGGTCGCTGTCGTTGACCAACCGGTAAGTCGGTACGGCCAGCCCGTTGTAGTAGCTGGCGAATGCCGGGGACGCCAGACGCGGACTGGCAAAGTTGTAATGCTGCAGCAGCAATGCAGGCCAGCGCTGCAGCAGGTCCGGCACCGCCAGCGTACTCAGGGTGCTGCCCAGGCTGTGACCACAAGCCCAGAGCCGCGCCTGCGGCTGCAAGCCGTCCAGTGCTCCCATGGCCTGGTCACGCAACGAGGTATAGAGTTTCAGAAAGCCATCGTGTACCAGGCCGGCACCGGCCTGCCACGGGTAGTCGCACTGATCCAGGTCGAGGTCATCGAGCCAGTCCTGCACCGACTCGGTACCGCGAAACACCAGGTAGCAATCGCCCTGCGGATCCCGCGCGGCGAAGCCAAAGGGCTCGGACTCATTGAACACATGCCACTCGCTGAGCACGCTCCAGATCGGCGCGGAAAGCTGCCAGCCCTCCAGTTCAGGCTGTTGCCAATGAAAGTGCTCGGGTGTGCGCGGGCGCTGCTGCGCCAGCCATTGCTCGTACTGGTCGTAGGCGGCCATCAGCAGCTCGGCGCAGAGCAAGGCACGCGACAGTTGGTAGGTCGGTGGGAAATACAGCGGCAGACTCGGCATGGCGAGGCCTCCTTGCCATTGGCGGAAACCTCACTCTAGTCCAGCCGGGGAAAAGACGTCAGCGGTCGTATTCGCCCGCTGCTTCCGGCTGGTATTCGACTTCCAGCAGAGTCAATTTGAGCTGCTTGCCGCCCGGCGCGGGCCAGTCGATGTGCTGGCCGACGGACAGGCCGAGCAAGGCGCTGCCAACTGGTGCGAGGATGCTGACCTTGCCTTCGCCACCAGCATCCTGCGGGTAGACCAAAGTCAGGTGATAGTCCTTGCCGCTGCTCTCCTCGCGGCAATGCACGCGCGAGTTCATGGTCACCACACCGGCCGGCACCTCGTCGTGCCCCACCACGTCGGCACGATCCAGCTCAGCCTGCAGCGCCTGGGCGCCAGGGCCGAACTCGTCCAGGCTGTCGAGCAGGCGCTCCAGACGCTGCAGATCGAGGCGGGTAATGGTGATGGTCGGTGTACTGTTCATGATGCCGGGCGGACTCCTTGCGTAAACCATAAAAAAGCAAAACCCCGCCCGAAGGCGGGGTTCAGCTGAATGTCTGTCGACCCTAACACAGCCGGACAAATAAACAAGACTACGTGGTCAGCGCCTCTGCTGGCGTTCGCGCAACCGCTGCTCGGCCGCCTGGCAGATCAAGCGGCGCCGCGCGTTATCGGCCGAGCCCCAATCGAGAATTTCCTGCAGGGTACGACCGCAACCGAGGCACTGTTCATGCTCATCAAGGCAACACTGACGTCGGCACGGCGACGCCACGTTGGGCTCAGAGCTCATCGAACTCCAGCTCGGTGCCCGACTGCTCGAGGGTGATGCGTACCAGCATTTCACCCAGCTGCTCGTCGCTGGTATCGCAGATCCAGCGGCCATCGGCCTCGTCGTAATCGAAGTGGAAACCACCGGAGCGCGCCGCCAGCCAGAGCTGACGAATCGGCTCCTGACGGCTGAAGATCAGCTGGCTGCCATTGTCGAAACGTACCGTCAGCACACCGGCGCTGTTCTCCAGATCGACGTCCAGACCACTGTCGTCGAAAATGTCCTCCACCGCTTGCTGGGTGGCATCGACCAGGTCGTGAAAGCGGGCTTCGCTCAGGCTCATCGGGGTGTCCTCACAAGATGCAGCAACTGCAGAAAAAGTAGGCGAAATCGCGCGGCCGGGGTAGCGGCCTAGACGCAAAGGTGGCGACGGTACTCGCCCGGACTCGTTCCCGTCCAGCGACGAAATGCACGTGCCAGAGAACCGGACTCACTGAAACCGACCAGAAAGGCGATTTCCGCCAGCTCCAGTGCCGGGTCACGCAGGTAATGCAGCACCAGTTGCTGACGTGTCTCGTCGACCAGTTGGCTGAACGACAGCCCACCCTCACGCAAACGTCGCTGCAAGGTCCTTGGGCTCAACGCCAGGGCGGCGGCGATGGCTTCCAGGTCCGGCCCCTGCTCCGGTAACTGGCGGGCCAGTTCCAGGCGCGCGCGATCGAGCACGTTGTTGCCCTGGTTGAGTTCAGCCAACAGCCGATCAGCATAGGCATCGAGCATGCCACGCACCTGCGCGTCGGCCTGGTTCAGCGGCGCCGCGAGCAAACGCTTGGGAAAGATCAGGGCGTTGTCGGGCTGATCGAACAGCACCGGGCAGCGAAAGATGCGCGCGTGCTCCGATGTATCCGCTGGTGCCGGATGCTGAAAGCGTACTTCGGTCGGCGAGATGTCCAGACCACTGATCCAGCGCCCGAAACTGACCCAGCCGGCCAGGGTTTCTTCACTCAGTTGCCGCTGCTGCTGGGCCAGCAACGGCTGCCAGCTGTGCGCGATCAGCGGCTCGCTGCCAGGCCGGGCCGGCTCGTCATCGAGCACGACCAGCCCCAGATTGCCGACCAGCGAGGCATAGCGCGCCTGGCGGTGCAGCGCATCGGCGAGGGTCGCGCAGCTCATGATCAGGTAACCGAGCACGCCGTAGTAGCCCGGCCGTACCGCTTCACCCAGGTGCAGGCCCAGGCACTGATCGCCGGTCAGGCGCACGCCCTCGCCCAGCAATGCCAGATAGGCACTGGCGGCGATGCGTTGGTCGCGTTGGCTCAGGGCCTCCGGACTCAACTGGGCATGGGCGAGCAAGGCGTCGGGCACTACCCCCTGACGCTGCAGGTGTTCGATCAGGCCTTGTAGGTAGGCGACCGAGACCGAGCCGGCCAGAATCGCGGGATTGTCCATCGGGGCTCCTCGTTACTCGCCGCATGCTAACCCAAGCTGGCACGAATGCCTTCGGCGTACGCACGCCAATCGAGCCGGCGCCCCGCCAGGCGGGCGCCGGGCGCATAGGCAAGGTGGCAGGGGGTCGGTATACTCCGGCGCAATTCACGCTTATTTTCAAGGACTGTCCCATGAAGCGACTGACCCTCGCGCTCCTCGCCGCCGTCTGCCTGCTGGCTGGCTGCGGTCAGAAAGGCCCGCTGTACCTGCCGGGCGACGATAACGCCGGCAACAGCCGAGACCGTTTCGAACTCTGACAGGAGCTGCCCCATGGAAGCCTTCAACTACCGCGACGGTGAGCTGTTCGCGGAAGGCGTTGCCTTGTCTGCGCTGGCCCAGCGCTTCGGCACGCCCACCTACGTCTATTCCCGCGCCCATATCGAAGGGCAGTACCGCGCCTATGCCGATGCTCTGGCCGGCATGCCACACCTGGTCTGCTTCGCGGTCAAGGCCAACTCCAACATCGGTGTATTGAACGTTCTGGCACGCCTTGGCGCCGGCTTCGACATCGTCTCCAGCGGTGAGTTGGAGCGCGTACTGGCCGCCGGTGGCGAGCCGAGCCGCATCGTGTTCTCCGGCGTCGGCAAGAGCCGCGACGACATGCGCCGCGCACTGGAAGTCGGCGTGCACTGCTTCAACGTCGAGTCCGTCGTCGAGCTGGAGCGCCTGCAGAAGGTCGCTGCCGAACTGGGCGTCAAGGCGCCCGTCTCGCTGCGGGTCAACCCGGACGTGGACGCCGGCACCCATCCGTACATTTCCACCGGCCTCAAGGAAAACAAGTTCGGCATCGACATCGAGCAGGCCGAGGCGGTCTACGCCCGCGCCGCCGAGCTGCCGAACCTGGACGTGATCGGCGTCGACTGCCATATCGGCTCGCAGCTGACTACCCTCGAGCCCTTCCTCGACGCCCTGGATCGCCTGCTGCTGCTGGTCGACAAGCTGGCCGCGCGCGGCATCACCATCAAGCACCTGGATCTGGGCGGTGGCCTCGGTGTGCAGTACCGCGACGAACAACCGCCGCTGGCGGGCGATTACATCGCCGCCGTGCGCAAGCGCCTGTCAGGCCGCGACCTGTCGCTGGTGTTCGAGCCGGGCCGCTTCATCGTCGCCAACGCCGGCGTGCTGCTGACTCAGGTGGAATACCTCAAGCACACCGAACACAAGGACTTCGCCATCGTCGATGCAGCGATGAACGACCTGATCCGCCCCGCCCTGTATCAGGCGTGGATGGACGTGTCGCCGGTGCAGCCGCGCGAAGGCGAGACGCGCAACTACGACCTGGTCGGGCCGATCTGCGAGACCGGCGACTTTCTGGCCAAGGATCGTCAGTTGGCGCTGGCCGAAGGTGACCTGCTGGCCGTGCGCTCGGCGGGTGCCTATGGCTTCGTCATGAGCTCCAACTACAACACCCGCGGCCGCGCCGCCGAGGTGCTGGTGGATGGTGAGCAGGCTTACGAAGTGCGTCGTCGCGAGACCGTCCAAGAGCTCTATGCCGGCGAAAGCCTGCTGCCGGCCTGAGGGCGACGTCATGCTATTGCGCTTTACCAAGATGCACGGCCTGGGCAATGACTTCATGGTCCTCGACCTGATCAGTCAGCATGCCCACGTGCAGCCCAAACATGCCAAGCAATGGGGCGACCGCCACGTCGGTGTCGGCTTCGACCAACTGCTGATCGTCGAGCCGCCGAGCCACCCGGATGTCGACTTCCGCTATCGCATCTTCAACTCCGACGGTTCGGAAGTGGAGCAGTGCGGCAACGGCGCGCGCTGCTTCGCCCGCTTCGTGCTGGACAAGCGCCTGACCACCAAGAAGGTCATTCGCGTCGAGACCAAAAGCGGCATCATCGAGCTGCGCGTACAGAACGACGGCCAGGTCTGCGTCAACATGGGCGCACCGCGCTTGCAGCCGGAGCAGGTGCCGTTCCAGGCAGAGCAGGCTGCACTGACCTATCGCGTCGACGTCGAGGGCCAGAGCATCGAGCTCGCCGCGCTGTCGATGGGCAACCCGCATGCGGTTTTGCGCGTCGACAATGTCGACAGCGCCCCGGTACACGAACTGGGGCCGAAGCTGGAACACCATCCGCGCTTCCCGCAGCGGGTCAATGTCGGCTTCCTGCAGGTGCTCGACCGCAAGCATGCACGCCTGCGCGTGTGGGAGCGTGGAGCAGGGGAAACCCTGGCCTGCGGTACCGGCGCCTGCGCCGCTGCGGTCGCGGCGATTCGCCAGGGCTGGATGGATTCGCCCGTGCAACTGGAACTGCCGGGCGGCAAACTGTCCATCGAATGGGCAGGCGAAGGTCAGCCGGTTATGATGACCGGGCCCGCTGCCCGCGTATACGAAGGACAGGTTCGCCTATGACCGACCAGCAGGATTCGCCCAAACCGCTCGACTCGGAAACGGTCGCAGCCTATCTGCGCCTGCACCCGGAGTTCTTCATCGACCATGAAGAACTGATCCCCGAACTGCGCATTCCGCACCAGCCCGGCAATGCCGTGTCGCTGGTCGAACGCCAGGTCAAGCTGCTGCGTGAGCGCAATATCGAGATGCGCCATCGTCTCGGCCAACTGATGGACGTGGCGCGCGACAATGATCGCCTGTTCGACAAGACGCGTCGCCTGGTACTCGACCTGCTCGATGCCGGCAGCCTGGAAGAAGTGGTCGGCGTGGTCGAAGACAGCCTGCGCCACGAGTTCCAGGTGCCCTTCGTCGGCCTGATCCTGTTCAGCGATAACAAGCTGCCGGTCGGTCGCTCGGTCAGCTCGGCCGAAGCGCATCAACAGATCGGCGGCCTGCTCAGCGGCGGCAAGACCATCTGCGGCGTGCTGCGCCCGCATGAGCTGGAATTCCTCTTCGGCAAGGAAGACGCAGCGCAGGTTGGCTCGGCCGCCGTGGTCAGCCTCACCCACCAGGGCCTGCATGGCGTGCTGGCCATCGGCAGCGCCGACCCGCAGCACTACAAGAGCTCGCTCGGTACCTTGTTCCTCGGCTATATCGCCGAAGTACTGGCACGTGTCGTGCCCGGTTTCTCCACACCGCTGCGTTCGGTACGCTAGGTCGTGTAGGGTGGATGACGAAGCTCATCCACCATTGGCCCGTTCGGAAGCCGGCACGTGACACTTGAAGCTCACCTCGACGCGTACATCGAACACCTGCGCCGCGAGCGCCAGGTGTCGGCGCATACCCTCGACGGCTATCGGCGCGACCTCAACAAGGTGCGGACATTCTGCGAAGCCGAAGGCCTGAGCGACTGGGCCGGACTGGACACACGCAACCTGCGCCGCCTGATCGCCCGCCTGCATCAACAGGGTCTGGCAAGCCGTAGCCTGGCGCGCCTGCTCTCGGCCACCCGCGGTCTCTATCAGTACCTGCTGCGTGAAGGCCTGTGCCGTCACGATCCGGCCACCGGTCTCAGCCCGCCAAAACGCGAGCGCCGCCTGCCTCGCACCCTGGACGCCGACCGCAGCGCGCAACTGCTCGACGGCGCAGTCGAGGACGACTTCATCGCCCGCCGCGACCAGGCCATGCTCGAGCTGTTCTATTCCTCCGGCTTGCGCCTGTCCGAGCTGGTCGGGCTCGATCTCGATGGCCTGGATCTACCCGCCGGTCTGGTACGCGTGCGCGGCAAGGGCAACAAGGTGCGCGAACTGCCGGTCGGCAGCATGGCGCGTCAGGCGCTGGAATATTGGCTGCCGTTGCGCAAGCTGGCCAACCCCGGCGACGGCGCGGTATTCATCAGCCAGCAGGGCCGCCGCCTCGGGCCACGCGCAGTGCAACTGCGAGTGCGCCAGGCCGGTGTGCGCGAGCTGGGCCAGCACCTGCATCCGCACATGCTGCGGCACAGCTTCGCCAGTCATATGCTGGAGTCCTCGCAGGATCTGCGCGCGGTGCAGGAGCTGCTCGGCCACGCCGATATCGCCACCACGCAGATCTACACCCACCTGGATTTCCAGCACCTGGCCAGTGTCTATGACCAGGCCCATCCACGCGCCAAGCGCAAAGGCGGTTCCGAATGAGCATTGAACTGATCACCTTCGACCTCGACGACACCCTGTGGGACGTCACCCCGGTGATGCAGGATGCCGAAGCCGCGCTGCGCAATTGGCTGGCACTGCATGCACCACGCCTTGGCGCGGTGCCGGTCGAGCATCTATGGGCCGTGCGCAGCCGCCTGCTGGAAGCCGAGCCGATGCTCAAGCATCGCCTCAGCGAACTGCGCCGGCGCATTCTGTTCCACGCCCTGGAAGACGCCGGCTACCCGCTGAGCGAGGCGCAGGGGCTGGCCGAAGCGGGATTTCAGGTGTTTCTCAGCGCCCGCCATCAGGTGCAACTGTTCACCGAGGTACACCCGACACTGGAGGCCTTGGCCGAACGCTTCATGCTCGGCGTGATCACCAATGGCAATGCCGATGTGCGCCGCTTGGGCCTGTCGGATTACTTCCAGTTCGCCCTGTGCGCCGAAGAACTGGGCATCGGCAAGCCCGACCCGAAACCCTTCCGCGAAGCACTCAGCCGCGCAGGTAGCGTAGCGGCCGAACGCGCCGTGCATATTGGTGATCATCCCAGCGATGACGTTGCCGGCGCTCAGGCAGCCGGCATGCGCGCGATCTGGTTCAACCCGCAAGGCCGAGCCTGGGAGGGTGAGACCACACCAGACGCGCAAATCAGCAGCCTGGCCGAGTTGCCAGCGCTACTTTCCAACTGGACGCGCTAAACCCCGCAGGGTGCGCTGCCGCACCCGCCTGATACACGACAAGATCGGTGCGCACGGCGCACCCTACTCGCCACAGCACCATCCCTGACGCCGCGCAGCGGCGGCCCAAAAGGGAAACCCGGGATGATAGGCACAAAAAACCCGCCACGAGGGGCGGGTTCTTGCAGCACGCCGTCCTCAGATGGGACGGCTGCCGTATTTGCTGTCGGGCTTCTTGGGTGGGTCGGCGACCACGTTGGGCTCCACCTCCTGCACCTTGCCACCACGGGAGAGAAACTCTTCCATGGCACGCGCCAGGGCATCGCGCTCCTTCTGCTTGGCTTCGATGCTGGGCAGCTCATCGACTTCAACGGCTTTGGCCTTGCTCTTCTTGCCGCTGGCTACGACCGCGCCATCACCTTCATCGTCGCCGCTGTCGCCGTCATCGGCAGCAGCCAGCTCCTCACCATCGTCCTCGTCAGCCCCGTCCAGATCGTCTTGTTCCAGGTCTTCGTCGCTCATGTTCAACCTCATGACTTGCGAAAAGCAGGTTAGTTATAGCCCAGTCGCGCGATGTGCACCGCTCGACCGGAAAAAATTCAAATAGCCTCGCCATGCAAGGTCGCCACCATTCGCCGAGCGCCGCCATGATCGCGATGCTCACCGAGGTAGATACCTTGCCAGGTCCCAAGCGCCAGCCGTCCCTGCTGTATCGGCAGCTGTAGCTGAAAGCCCAGCAAACTGCCCTTGAAGTGCGCCGGCAGATCATCCGGCCCTTCGTAATCGTGCTCGTAGCCCGTCTCACCCTGCGGCACCAGACGGTTGAAGAAACGCTCGAAATCGCGGCGTACCGCAGGATCGGCGTTCTCGTTGACCGTTAGCGATGCCGAGGTGTGCTGCAGCCACAGATGCAACAGACCAACACGCACCTGCGCCAGTTCCGGCAATGCTGCCAGCACTTCTTCGGTCACCAGATGAAAACCGCGCTCGCGCGGACGCAGGCTGATGATGCGTTGCTGCCACATGCCGCTCTCACTCTCGATGGCTCCAGCGCGCGCATTCTAGCGTGCTGTCAGAAAAAACAAAGGGCGCCCGAAGGCGCCCCTGTCATTCCCAGCGAAGCTTATTTCTTGCCGGTGAACTCCGGGTAGGCTTCCATGCCGCATTCGGCGATGTCCACACCCTCGTATTCCTCTTCTTCGCTGACGCGCAGACCGATCACCGCCTTGATGATGCTCCACACGATCAGGCTGGCGATGAATACCCAGGCGAAGATGCTACCGATACCCAGCAACTGAGCACCCAGCGAAGCGTCGCTGTTGGTCAGGCAGACAGCCAGCAGACCCCAGATGCCGACCACACCGTGTACGGAGATGGCACCAACCGGATCGTCGATCTTGACCTTGTCCAGACCGAGGATGGCGAACACCACCAGCACACCACCCACGCCGCCAATCAGAGTGGCCTGCAGGCCGCTCGGGGTCAGTGGCTCGGCGGTGATGGCCACCAGACCAGCCAGGGCACCGTTCAGGGCCATGGTCAGGTCAGCCTTGCCGAACAGGATGCGGGCAACGATCAGCGCGGCAATCAGACCGCCGGCTGCTGCCATGTTGGTGTTGACGAACACCTGGGCAACGGCGTTGGCATCTTCGATGGTGCTCATCTTCAGCTGCGAGCCGCCGTTGAAGCCGAACCAGCCCATCCACAGGATGAAAGTACCGAGGGTAGCCAGCGGCAGGTTGGCACCCGGAATGGCGTTGACCTGACCATTGGCGCCGTATTTGCCTTTACGTGCACCGAGCAGCAGGACACCAGCCAGAGCAGCGGAAGCACCGGCCATGTGAACTACGCCGGAACCTGCGAAGTCGAGGAAGCCAGCTTCGTTGAGGAAGCCCGAGCCCCATTTCCAGAAACCCTGAACCGGGTAGATGAAGCCGGTCATGACCACGGCGAAAGCCAGGAAGGCCCACAGCTTCATACGCTCAGCGACAGCACCGGACACGATCGACATACAGGTCGCGGCGAACACCACCTGGAAGAAGAAGTCCGAACGGGCCGAGTAGTAAGGCGCATCGTCGCCACCGGCAAGTACCGAGTCGACGCTGTTTTCGTCACCAATCAGGAAGCCCAGGCTCGGCAGGATGCCGCCTTCCGGGCTGGAGTACATGATGTGGTAGCCGATCACCAGGTACATGACGCTGGCCACGGCATACAGCGCCACGTTCTTGGTCAGGATCTCGGTGGTGTTCTTGGCACGCACCAGGCCGGATTCGAGCATGGCAAAGCCAGCTGCCATCCACATTACCAGGGCACCACAGATCAGAAAGTAGAAGGTATCGAAGCCGTACTGCAATGCAGTCAATGCTGTGTTATCCATTTTTCACCTCTTGCCGGCGCTTTTGTTGTGCGCTGTTCGGTAGAAACGTCCAGGTTGGCGCCGGACGCGTTCCGCATGCTTTACAGGTCGTTGCCACGCTCGTTCTGGATCACCGGAACCCCTGCGCCGTGAGGCGACCAGGCATTCCCATCACTAGGCCAAGCGCGAGACCTGAAGAGGGTCTGGCACAGCAGAGCGGCGAGGGTATCGCCAGCTCCGGCATTCGCCCTCGAAAACAGCGCAAGGCCAGAATTCGAGGACAAAAGGGCTCCTAGCCCTGCGAAAGTTCGCAGAGTCATGGGTTTACTCCTGGGGCGTGGGGTTCGGAGGCTTGTTAAATCGCGTCGGTATCGGTTTCGCCGGTACGGATGCGAATCGCCTGTTCCAGGTTGACTACGAAAATTTTGCCGTCGCCGATCTTGCCGGTGTTGGCAGCCTTGGTGATGGCCTCGATCACGCGATCCAGCTGATCGTCAGCGATGGCCACGTCAATCTTCACCTTGGGCAGGAAGTCGACCACGTACTCGGCACCGCGATACAACTCGGTATGGCCTTTCTGACGGCCGAAGCCCTTGACCTCGGTGACGGTAATGCCCTGCACGCCGATCTCAGACAGCGACTCGCGCACGTCGTCGAGCTTGAACGGCTTGATGATGGCAGTGACTAGCTTCATGAAACTTTCTCCCGTTTAAGGTGGACTTGCCCCAGGAATTGCGAACCCGGCTCAAGTCTAAGCGCAGTGTCTGGCTTTTGTAATGCACCGACCGCTCCAGCCTGGCGTGGCCGATACCCACCAACCGCTCCCGACGAAACACTCCCCCGCTTCGCCTGCCGCACCGGAACTGCATCGGTGCATGCGTCGATGGGGTCTAAGCAGAAAGCTTGCCAGCTCACGTAAAAGCGCCATCTTTCAGGCCTTTACCTGCTTCGAGCAGGGATGACCGGTCATTCGCACCGAATGCATCGCACCAATCCAGTGCATCGACACATTCCGCAATGCTCAAAAATCGTGCAACTCGCGCTCGACCGCCGCGCCTGCGGCTGCGTGCTACACTGCCGCCGTCTGTATCTGGAACCTGCCCATGCTCCCGCCCAAAGCTTTGCTCGACACCCTCAGTAGCCACGCTTCGCGCTTGTTCAGTGGTGACAGCCCACTGCCGCGCGCCGAACTGGAAGCGCAGTTCAAGGCCCTGCTGCAGAGCGGCTTCAGCAAGCTCGATCTGGTCAGTCGGGAAGAGTTCGACAGCCAGATGGTGGTTCTCGCCCGCACCCGCGCTCGCCTTGAAGCGTTGGAAGCCAAGGTCGCGGAACTGGAAGCCAAGCTCACCGCCGTAGACTGAGGTTATGTTGTAGGAGCGGCTTCAGCCGCGACAGACCTCGCGGCTGAAGCCGCTCCTACAGGCACTGCACCCACTTGATCAAGGAGCGATCATGTCCCTGGCCATCGTTCACAGCCGCGCCCAGGTCGGTGTAGAAGCACCGGCCGTCACCGTCGAGGCGCACCTGGCCAACGGCCTGCCCTCTCTGACCCTGGTGGGTCTGCCGGAAACCGCAGTCAAGGAGAGCAAGGATCGCGTACGCAGCGCCATCCTCAATGCTGCCTTCGAGTTTCCCAGCAAACGCATCACCTTGAATCTTGCGCCTGCAGATTTGCCAAAAGACGGTGGTCGCTTCGACCTCGCCATCGCCTTGGGGATTCTCGCGGCCAGCGGTCAGGTACCGGCTCAATCGCTGGATGAATACGAATGTCTGGGCGAGCTGGCGCTGTCCGGCGCAGTGCGTCCTGTACAAGGCGTATTGCCGGCCGCCCTGGCCGCACGCGCAGCCGGACGCACCCTCTTGGTGCCACAGGCCAATGCCGAAGAGGCCAGCCTGGCCTCGGGGCTGAAGGTAATCGCCGTCGAGCACTTGCTGCAGATCGCCGCACACCTGAACGGCAGCGCCCCTCTCGAACCTTACGCAGCCCAGGGCCTGCTCAGGCAGAGCCTGCCCTATCCGGATCTGGCCGAAGTGCAGGGCCAGTTGGCCGCCAAACGGGCATTGCTGGTGGCGGCCGCCGGCTCGCACAATCTGCTGCTCAGCGGCCCACCCGGCACTGGCAAAACCCTGCTGGCCAGCCGCCTGCCAGGCCTGCTACCTGCGCTGGACGAAAACGAAGCGCTGCAGGTCGCCGCGATCCATTCGGTGGCCAGCCATACGCCGCTACAGCACTGGCCGCAGCGACCCTTTCGCACACCGCACCACAGCGCCTCCGGCCCGGCATTGGTGGGTGGCGGCAGTCGCCCGCAGCCCGGCGAAATAACCTTGGCCCATATGGGAGTCCTGTTCCTCGATGAGCTGCCGGAGTTCGACAGGAAAGTGCTGGAAGTGCTGCGCGAGCCGCTGGAAAGCGGCCACATCGTCATTGCCCGAGCCCGCGACAAGGTGCGCTTTCCCGCTCGTTTTCAGCTCGTTGCCGCCATGAACCCCTGCCCTTGCGGCTACCTCGGCGACCCCAGCAACCGCTGTCGCTGTACCCCGGAGCAGATCCAGCGCTACCGCGCCAAGTTGTCGGGCCCGCTCCTTGATCGCATCGACCTGCACCTGACGGTCGCCCGCGAAACCACAGCCCTGAATGCCCCGCCGCAGGATGGCGAAAGCACTGCGCAGGCAGCAGCCAAGGTGGCGCAGGCACGCGAACGACAATTGCAACGCCAGGGCGTGGCCAACGCTTTCCTCGACCTACCCGGTCTGCGCCAACACTGCGCATTGAGCGACGCGGATCGCCAGTGGCTGGAAAGCGCCTGCGAACGTCTCGGGCTGTCCCTGCGCGCGGCCCATCGCGTACTCAAGGTCGCGCGCACTCTGGCCGACCTGGCGAGCGAGCAGCAGATCAGCCGCGCCCACCTGGCGGAAGCGCTGCAGTACCGCCCGGCAGCGGGATGACTCAGCGAAAGCGCTCGACCTCCTGACGCAGCTGAGCGGCCAGTCGATCCAGCTCGCGCGCGGTATCGGCCAGGTTGGCTACCACTTCACGCTGCTCGCCGTTGGCCTGGGCGATGCTCTGCAGGTTGGAGCTAAGCACGGTCGCGGTGCTGCTCTGTTCGCTGGTGGCGGTGGTGATGGCGGCGAACTGCTCGCCCGCCGCCTCGCTCTGCTCGCTGATCTGTGCCAGCGCTGAAGCCACCTTGGCGTTGCGCTCAAGACCGTCCTGCATCAGTTGCCGGCCCTGCTCCATGGTGGCGATGGCGCTGCTGGTCTCGCTCTGGATGCTGCCAATCATGGTGGAAATCTCGTTGGTCGCCTCGCGGGTACGCCCGGCCAGGTTGCGCACCTCGTCGGCGACCACGGCAAAACCACGACCCTGCTCGCCGGCACGTGCAGCCTCGATGGCGGCGTTGAGCGCCAGCAGGTTGGTCTGGTCGGCAATTGCCGTGATCACGCTGACGATGCCGCCAATTTCCTGCGAGCGCTGGCCAAGACCATTGATCACTGTGGAGGTCTGCTCCAGCGCCTCGGCAATCTGCACCAGTGCCTCGGAGGCCTGATCCATCGAGGTACGACCGATACGGGTCTGTTGGGCGTTGGCACTGGCCATACGCTCGGTACTGCGCATATTGTCGGCGATGTTCTGCGAAGTGGCGCTGAACTCCTCCACCGCGCCGGCCATGCTGCTGATCTCGCCCGACTGCTGATCGATCCCCTGGTAGGCGTCGCGCGACAGCGTCGACATCGACTGCGAGCGCGCACTGACATCCTGAGCCGCACTGCGAATGCCCGCGACCATGTTCGCCAGCGCCTCGCCCATGCGGTTGAAGCTGCGCGCCAGCTCACCAATCTCATCATCACTGGACTGCGCCATGCGCGCGCCGAGATCACCAGCACCGAGCGCCTGCGCCTGTTGCACCAGATCGCCCAGCGGCCGCAGCTTGCGTCGCAGCAACCAGACCACGGCGATCACCGCCAGCAACAGGGTCAGAGCACTGCCGATGGCCAGCTGGGTGCCGACGCGCCAGGTGACCGCCTGGATTTCCTCGCGTGGCATGCTCGCCAGCACCGTCCAGGGGCCGCCGGTGAAGGGCATGGCGACACTGTAGAACTCGTCGCGACCATCACTCCAGAAACCGCCCTTGCCGGGGCTGGCGATCAACTCGGTAAGCGCCGCAGGCAGGCTACTCATAGCGGCGGCACCGGCCGGAGCCACCAGCCACTTGCCCTGCTCGTCGAGCAGCGCCAGCGAACCAGTGCTGCCGATGCGGAAATCGGAGAGGTTACGCATTTGCAGGTTCTGCGCGTCGGTGTAGTCGAAGCCAACGAACAGCACCGCGATCACCCGCCCACCGGTATCGCGCACCGGGGTGTACTGGGTCATGTAGAAGCGGTCGAACAGCAGCGCGCGGCCAACATAACCCTGGCCTGCCAGGAGTTTCTGATAAGCCGGATGCTGGTGGTCCAGCACGGTACCCAGCGCACGAGTACCGTCCTGTTTGGTCAGCGAGGTAGTGATGCGTACGAACTCTTCACCGTCGCGCACGAACACCGTGGCAACGCCAGCGGTCATGCGGGTAAAGTCGTCGACCTCACTGAAGTCGTTGTTCAGCCGGGTCGCACCCAGATAGAGGGCCGGGGTCTGCAGGCTACCAACCCCGACACGCTCGTCGCTGCGCACCTGCAAACCACTGCTGAAGCGCTGCTCGAAGAGGCCGGCCAGGCGCTGCGTGCTGTCGCGCAGACTGCCATGGAAGGTCTCGAGCTGGTCGGCCAGCAGGCCAGCTTCGCTACCCAGATGCTTCTCGCGGGTAGCCAGGTTGGCTTCGTTGAGCGAGCGCAAGGCGAACAGGGTGCTGAAGCTGATCAGCAGCACCAGCACCAGTGCCAGGATGGCGGCCAGTTGTAGAGCGATACGGGAACGAGGAGGGGTCATTCAGGCCTCTCAAGGCCTGACTCAAATAGTGGCAGGCCGAACGGAACAGGGGTTGACTGGCCCGAGTGGTCATACAACCTCGAGCCAGGGCGCGGCAGGATACCTGAGCAGTATGGTTGGTCAATCGGCGTTCTGCCGAATGGCAATCATTTGCTCTCGAAAAAACTGTATCGACAGCTAAAGCACTCTCTCCACTGCGGGAAGTTGCATGGCCGCCACTTCGGCCAACAGGTAGTCGCGCAGCCGCTGCAAACGGGCCTGTGCACGGTGCCCGCGTGGCCACACCAGATAGTAGCTGTCGCCACTGAACACTGCGGTTGGCCAGGGTAGCCCGAGGCGACCTGCGCCCACGTCCTCGGCCACCATCAGCAGATCACCGATGGACACGCCATAGCCGCGTGCGGCGGCGACGATGCCCAGTTCGAGCATGTCGAACAGCTGACCGGTCTTCAGCGGCACCTGCTCATCCAGACCCGTGGCCTGCAACCAGCGCCGCCAGTCGCGGCGATCCGGCGTCGGGTGCAACTGCTCCGCCGCCTGCAGCCGCGCCAGCGACCAGGGGCCTGCGTCAGAATCACCGGCAGCGCACACCGGAATCAGCCACTCCTCGAACAGCAACACGCTTTCCCACTCATCCGGGAACTGGCCATCGGATAACAGCACCGCACAGTCGAATGGCTCGTGGCGGAAGTCGACCTTGTCCACATCCATCCAGGCGCTGGTGAGCTGCACCTCGCTGTCAGGGTTGGCCAGGCGAAAGTGCGACAGGCGCGCCAATAGCCAGCGCATGGTCAGGGTCGACGGCGCCTTCAGGCGCAGCACCTCATCATCGGCACGCAGCGCAGCGCTGGCGCGCTCCAGTGCATCGAAGCCGTCGCTCAGCCCCGGCAACAGAGCACGGGCGGGATCGGTCAGGTGCAAGCTGCGGCCACGACGCTCGAACAGACGACAAGCGAAGTACTCCTCCAGCGTGCGGATGTGCCGGCTTACCGCGCTCTGGGTGATGGCCAGTTCTTCAGCGGCACGGGTAAAGGAGGCATGGCGTGCGGCGGCCTCGAAGGCGCGCAGGGCGTAAAGCGGTGGAAGACGACGCGTCACTGCATCAATCCATGAGTTTTGATCATGCCTGGCATGGCTATTTTCCTTTTGTGGGCATTCGCTACAAACCAGAGAATAGCTGTCATTGCTCATCCCCCGACAGTCTGGGGATGCTTACCCTGCCGAAGTTTTACTCATCATGAAGAATTCCCTTGGCCACGAGTTGGCTGCGCTGCTGCGCCTGGCCGGTCCGCTGATCTCCGCACAACTGGCCCATGCGCTGATGATTTTCACCGACACGCTGATGATGGCCATGCTCGGCCCGCAGCAACTGGCCGGTGGCGCGCTGGGCGCCACCTGCTATTTCATTTTCTCGATCTTCTGCACCGGGGTGATCGCCGCGGTGGGCAGCCTGATTGCCATTCGCCACGGCGCGAGCGACCCGTCAGGCATCACGCGCCTGATCCGCAACGGTCTGTGGCTGGCCATTCTGCTGGGCGCCGTCAGTGCGCTGTGCCTCAATGGCCTGGGCCCGCTGCTGCCGCATCTGGGCCAGGACCCTGACGCAGCCAGCCAGGCCATGGCATTCCTGCGCCCGCTGTCGCTGGCACTGCCCGGCTACCTGTGCTTCATGGCGCTGCGCGGCTTCACCAGTGCCATTGGCCATCCCGGCCCAGTCATGGCCATCAGCATCGTCGGTACCGCCGCCAATTTCGTCATCAACTACGCGCTGATCAAGGGTTGGTTCGGCCTGCCCAGCCTGGGCCTGAGCGGCATCGGCATGACCACAGCGCTGGTCAGCAGCGCCATGGCGCTGGCATTGGCGCTGTACATCCTGCTCTCGCCAACCTATCAGCGCTACCAGCTGCGGCGCGGCATGGGTCGCCCACAGCGAGCGGAAATGCGCGCCTTGCTGCGCCTAGGCCTGCCTATCGGCGGCACCTACGCCGCCGAACAGGGGCTGTTCACCTTTGCCACGCTGTGCATGGGCGCGCTGGGCAGCGTGCAGCTGGCGGCGCATCAGATCGCCATGCAAACGGTGGCGCTGGCGTTCATCGTGCCGCAAGGGTTGTCCTATGCCGTGACCTTCCGCGTCGGCCTGCACTACGGCGCCGACCGCCTGCACCTGTCGCGGCTGGCGGGGCACCTGGGCATGGCCGTGGGCGCCGCGCTGATGCTGCTGTTCGCCCTACTGTTCTGGCTGCTGCCAGAGTGGATCATCGGTCTGTTTCTCGACCGTCACGACCCGGCTTTCGCCGATATCGTCACCCTCGCGGTCGGCCTGTTGGCGATTGCCGCCTGGTTCGAGTTGTTCGATGGTTTGCAGAGCATCGCCATGGGCGCGATCCGCGGGTTGAACGACGGCCGTACCACTCTACTGATCGGTCTGACGGGTTACTGGTGCGTGGGCGCACCGCTGGTCTGGCTGTTCGCCTTCGCCCTCGGCTGGGGTGCCCAAGGCGTCTGGTGGGGCCTGGCTGCCGGCCTGGCAGTCACGGCGAGCGGGCTGGTGCTGGGTTTCCAATGGAAGACGGCGCGCCTGCAGCGGCCGAGTGCACTGGCGAGCGAGGCCTGCCTGCCGTAATCCGGCTACACGCGCGCGCCTCGGATTGCATCCGGGCTACGGAACTGCGGCGCCTCACGCCGAAGGCGGAGTACCGCTCAGCAGCGGCTGGCGCAAGCCAAACACCAGAAAGCGTGCCAGCTCCGCCAAAGGTATCGCCTTGCTGATCAGGTAACCCTGCACCTGATCGCAGCCAAACTGGCGCAGCATGTCGAGCTGCTCGGTGTTTTCCACCCCTTCGGCCACCACCTCGAGATTGAGGTTGTGCGCCAGGTTGATCATCGCCCGCACCAGTTGGCGGTTCTCGGCACGCTCGCCCATGCCGCCGACGAAGCTCCTGTCGATCTTCAGCAGGGTGATCGGCAGGCTGTTGAGGTGGACGAAGGAGGAAAACCCGGTGCCGAAGTCGTCCAGCGAAAAACGCACGCCGAGCCGTCCCAGCGCCAGCATGGTCTGCTGCACCTGATCGCTACGGCGCATCACTGCGGTTTCGGTCAGCTCGAACTCCAGCCACTGCGCATCGACCCCACGTTCTTCGATCAAACGGCTGAGGGTCGGCAGCAACTGGCTGTCCTGAAACTGGCGGAATGACAGGTTGACCGCCATATGCAATGCCGGCAGGCCGCGCCCACGTAGCCACTGCATGTCGCGCAGGGCACGGGAGATGACCCAGTAACCGAGCGGTACGATCAGACCGGTTTCTTCGGCCAGCGGCACGAATTCGTTGGGCGAGAGCAGCCCACGCTCGCTGTGCTGCCAGCGCACTAGCGCCTCCAAGCCGACGATGCGCCCGCTCTTCAGGCACAGGCGCGGCTGGTAGTGCAGCTCCAGTTCGTCACGGCGCAGCGCGCGGCGCAGCTCAGCTTCCAGATCGGCCTGACTGCGTGCGCTGCGGTTGCGGCGTTCGTCATAGACATGAAACACGCAGCCTTGCTGATTCTTGGCCTGCTGCATGGCGATATGCGCATGCCACAGCAGCGGGTCGGCGCCATCTCCAGGCTGGGCGTGAGCGAGCCCCAGACTACAGCCGATCAACAGACTCTCGCCGTCTACCCAGTAAGGCTCACCCAATACCTCGGTGACACGCTCGGCAAGGCGCTCCACGCGCTGCGGATCGCGGCGCGCATCGAGCAACAGAGCGAATTCGTCGCTACCCAGACGCGCAATCTGATCGCAAGGCTGCAGCAGACTCTTGAGCCGCGCCACCACCTGCAGGATCAGGCGATCCCCAGCCTGGTAGCCGAGGGCATCGTTGGCGTGGCGGAAGTTATCCAGATCGAGATGACCGAGTACAAGACCACGGCCACCACACTCGGCCAGGCGCGCGGCGAGCAGGGTCTGGAAACCCTGGCGATTGGCGATACCGGTCAAGGGGTCCTGTTCGGCCAGGCGTTGCAGGGTGTGCTTGAGATTGCCCTGCTCACGCGCGTAGCGCAGGCAGCGACGCAACACATCGAGACTGAGGCTGCCGCGCACCAACCAATCGCTGACACCGGTCGGCTCTTCGACTGGCTCTTCGTCGAGTAGCAAGACGATGGGCAAGGGGCACTGATGCGGCTCGGGAAGGCGATCCGGTGTACTCAACAGCAGACCGCTGGCGTGATCATCGAACAGGTTGCTGGCCGCCTCCCATGACGGCGCGGTAATCAGCGGGGATGGGCTGCCCAGGGCGCTCAACTGCTCGCGCAACAATTCGGCCCAGTCCGGCGTTTCCGCCAGCAGGACCAACCGCAAGGGTTCGACGAGCGTGGACAAGCAACCTCCCCAATGACCACAAGAATGATGGCGAATCGCGTCGCCTGAACGCGCCGTAATCGGCGTCTAATCAATCACATCCGTGCGAAAGGTAGTGCAGATCCTGAGGTATAGCCAGTAAACCTACAAGTGGAACCAGAGTACTGGAATAAAGTGATTAACCAAGTGCATGGCTATGCAATTCCGTGCGCTAGGCCACAGTTCCGGACGGTCGCGGCAGAAGTCATCAGGCCTGTTAAAATGCGCGGCCATTTTTCTGCGAACGATCTCATGTCCCGACTGAACCCCCGGCAACAAGAGGCCGTGAACTACGTCGGCGGCCCACTTCTGGTGCTCGCCGGTGCCGGTTCCGGCAAGACCAGCGTGATCACGCGCAAGATTGCCCACCTGGTGCAGAACTGCGGCATCCGGGCCCAGCACATTGTCGCCATGACCTTCACCAACAAGGCTGCGCGCGAGATGAAGGAGCGCGTCGGCACCCTGCTCAAGGGCAGCGAGGCGCGCGGCCTGACCGTGTCCACCTTCCACAACCTGGGCATGAACATCATCCGCAAGGAATACGCGCGCCTGGGCTACAAGCCCGGCTTCTCGATTTTCGACGACGGCGACATCAAGGCGCTGCTCAGCGACATCATGCAGAAGGAGTATTCCGGCGACGACGGTGCCGACGAGGTGAAAAACCTCATCGACAGCTGGAAGAACGACCTGATCCTGCCCGATGAAGCCCTGGCCAAGGCGCGCAATCCCAAGGAACAGACCGCCGCCATCGTCTACCTGCACTACCAGCGCACGCTCAAGGCGTACAACGCGGTGGATTTCAACGATCTGATCCTGCTGCCGGTCAAACTCTTTCAGGAGCACGCCGACATCCTGGAAAAGTGGCAGAACCGCATCCGCTACCTGCTGGTCGACGAATACCAGGACACCAACTCCAGCCAGTACCTGCTGGTAAAACTGCTGGTGGGCATGCGCAACCAGATCACCGTGGTTGGCGACGACGACCAGTCGATCTACGCCTGGCGCGGCGCACGCCCGGAAAACCTGATGCTGCTCAAAGAGGACTATCCCTCGCTGAAAGTGGTGATGCTGGAGCAGAACTACCGCTCTACCAGCCGCATCCTCAAATGCGCCAACACCCTGATCGCCAACAACCCCCACGCGTTCGAGAAGCAGCTGTGGTCGGAGATGGGCATGGGCGACGAGATTCGCGTGATCCGCACTCGCAACGAAGACGCCGAGTGCGAGCGGGTGGCGCTGGAAATTCTCACCGAGCACCTGCGCACCCAACGCCCTTACAGCGATTTCGCCATCCTCTACCGCGGCAACTACCAGGCCAAACTGATGGAGCTGAAACTGCAGCACCATCAGATTCCCTATCGCCTGTCCGGCGGCACCAGCTTCTTCGCCCGTCAGGAGGTGAAGGACCTGATGAGTTACTTCCGTCTACTGGTCAACCCGGACGACGACAACGCCTTCCTGCGCGTGATCAACGTACCGCGCCGCGAGATCGGCTCCGCCACCCTGGAAAAGCTCGGCAACTACGCCAACGAGCGCAAGATCAGCATGTACGCCGCAGCCGGTGAGATGGGCCTCGGCGAGCATCTCGATGCGCGCTTCACCGAGCGTCTGCAGCGCTTCACCAAATGGATGGATCGGGTGCGCCAGGAGTGCGCGCAGAACGACCCGATCGCCGCCATCCGCAGCATGGTCATGGACATCGACTACGAGAACTGGCTACGCCAGAACGCCTCAAGCGACAAGGTGGCCGACGCGCGCATGGGCAACGTCTGGTTCCTCGTCGACGCACTGAAGAGCACCCTGGAGCGCGACGAAGATGGCGACATGTCCATCGAAGACGCCATCGGCAAGCTGGTGCTACGCGACATGCTCGAGCGCCAGCAGGAAGAGGAAGAAGGCGCCGAGGGCGTGCAGATGATGACCATGCACGCCTCCAAGGGTCTGGAATTCCCTTCGGTGTACATCATCGGCTTCGAGGAAGAGATTCTCCCGCACCGCTCCAGCATCGAGGCCGACACCATCGAGGAAGAGCGGCGCCTGGCCTACGTCGGCATCACCCGCGCCAAGCGCAACCTGGCGCTGACCTTCGCCGCCAAGCGCAAGCAGTACGGCGAGGTGATCGACTGCTCGCCGAGCCGCTTCCTCGACGAGCTACCGCCGGAAGACCTGGTGTGGGAAGGGCTGGAGGAGGCGCCCGTGGAGGTCAAGGCCGCACGCGGCAACGACGCCCTGGCCAATATGCGGGCGATGCTCAAGCGCTGAGGCCATGGCTGACGGGTGTATGGTCGGTTTATTCGGTGGGCTGGCACCCTCGTCATTTTTGCCAGTCAGAAAGAAGATACCGTTCAGACACAGGGGGTTGGCACCATGCGCACATTCACTCTCGACCTCGACACGCTGACTCAGTTGATCAACGGCCGCGAACAGCAGGAGAACTGGCTGGACCTGGAAAGCGGTAGCGTCCTGAGCCTGTCGCCGGAAGATCAGCACAGCGAGCAGCGTCAGCACGTAGAACTGAATCCGGATCGCTACACCCAGATACCCAACCTCGACATTCCCCAGCGCGTGGCCATGCGCGAGTCTTTCCTGTTCACCCTCGACGATCTGCACGCCCACCCACTGCTCAGCGCCGCGTTGACCGGCCGCAAACCACTGCGCGCATTCGACTACGAGATCGAATCCTTTCCGGCGATTCGTCAGCAATGGCAGGCGTACGAACTCAAGCAACTGCGCGAGTACACGCTCAACTGGCTCTACGAACTGGGCCTGGAGCCTGCGCCGGACAAGCTGCCGCTGGACACGCGCGGCATTCCCAAGGACATCCTGCGCCGCCTGACCAAGAGCGCTTGAGCGGAGCAGCCCGCGGATTGCACCCGGGCTCCAGACACTGGCTAACAACCTGTCTAACCGGTCAATTGACCACGACTGTCGGGCAGGCTGCGGTTTCACTACACATTGCAGGGCATTTTGAGCGAAAATCCGCAGCTTTTCTGCTCAACCAGAGGATCGACCGTGGAGTCGTTGAAACAGAAGATTCGCAGCGAAGGCATCGTGTTGTCCGAGCATGTACTCAAGGTGGACGCCTTTCTCAACCACCAGATCGATCCGCGCCTGATGCAGGAGATCGGCCACGAGTTCGCCCAGCGTTTCGCCGGCCAGGGCATCACCAAGATCGTCACCATCGAGGCCTCCGGTATCGCCCCGGCGGTGATGGCTGGCCTGGAGCTGGGCATTCCGGTGATCTTCGCGCGCAAGTTTCAGTCGCTGACGCTCAAGGACGACCTGCTGATCTCCAAGGTGTTCTCCTTCACCAAGCAGACCGAAAGCACCATCGCCATTTCCGCGCGCCACCTGACGGCTGCCGACAAGGTGCTGGTAATCGACGACTTCCTCGCCAACGGCCATGCCGCCAAGGCGCTGATCGACCTGATCCAGCAAGCCGGTGCGCAGATTGCCGGTATCGGCATCGTCATCGAGAAGTCCTTCCAGGACGGCCGCAACCTGCTGCAGAGCGAAGGCTACCGCGTCGAGTCCCTGGCCCGTGTTGCCGCGCTGGAAAACGGCCAGGTGCGCTTCCTCGACTAAGACCTGCTGGTTGCCTGCAAGCCCGCCAGCAGCAAGCGCTGGTAGAGGGCTTCACGCACCCCATCCGGCGCCTCCAGGCTCATGCGCCGCAAGTGTTCAGGATAGGCACCTGGCTCTGGCGCATCGAGCGTGGCCTTGCCCAACGCCAGTACTTCGGTCAGACGCAGCTTGCTCTTGAGCCAGCTCAGCGCCCGCACCAGGTCTTGCTCTACCGCGCTGAAATCGCTGCCTAGCGGGTATTCGGCGAACAGCTGCGAATGCTCTGCACGCAGAGCCTCCAGCCGCTCGGGCAGGTTGTTGCAGAAGCGCTCATCGAGCCGGAAATCCGCCGGCAGCTTGCCGACCTGCTGCGCCTGCTCGATCAGTTCGCTCTGAAAGCGCGAATCGCTGACCTTGAGCAGCGCCTCGATCACCTGGGCGTCGGTCTTGCCGCGCAGATCGGCGATGCCATATTCGGTTACCACTATGTCGCGCAAGTGCCGCGGGATGGTGGCGTGGCCGTACTCCCAGACGATGTTCGAATTCACCTCGCCGCCCGACTCGCGCCAGCTACGCAGCAGCAGGATCGAGCGCGCGTCCTCCAGTGCATGGGCCTGAGCGACGAAGTTGTACTGGCCGCCTACGCCGCTGAGTACGCGGCCGTCTTCCAGTTGATCGGCCACCCCCGCGCCGAGCAGGGTCATGGTGAAAGCCGTATTGATGAAGCGTGCATCACGGCGCTGCAGACGCTTGAGCTCCTCTTCGCCGTACAGCTCGTTGATATAGCGAATGCCGGTCATGGCAAAGCGCTGCCGTTCAGCACCATCCAACTCGCGCAAACGTCGGTAGAAGCTTTCCGGGCCGAGAAAGAAACCGCCGTGCAGCACCACGCCGCCCTGCGCGCCGCCGAGACAGGACTGCAGGCGAGCCTGCGTCTGGGGATCACTGAGATCCGCGGCGACGCGGCTACCGTCAAACAACTGCAGTTCGCCCGCCTGCAGTCGTATATCGCCGCGCAGCAGGCCACTATCGCGCAGCCAGACCAGATCGCTCGGCTGCAACGTCGCTGGCAGCCCTGCGTCGACCAGCGCCTGAACGCTGTGTGGCCGACCCTGTTCATCCAACGCACCATTACAGGCCAGACGCTGCAGGCGCAGATCCGGGTAAACCCGGCGCCGTAACAGGCCGGCCTCGGCCAATGCCAGCAAGCCGTTGACGAACATTTCACTGCAGCCATACAGCCCGTGAGCGAGCGGTTCGAGACCGCCACAGGCGGCAATCTCATCCGCCCAATCATCAGCACGGAGCGCCCGTAGCAGCGCGCGGTAGCGAGCATTGTCGGCCTGCCTGGCCATCAGTGCCGACGCCAGGGCATCACCCATCGCGCCGATGCCGATCTGCAGGGTGCCGCCGTCACGCACCAGGGTGCTGGCGAACAGGCCGATGCAATGATCCTGCAAGGTCACGGGCATGTTCGGCGTGGAGAACAGCGTGGTGCGCTCGTCCTCGCCGATATGGACATCGAAGGTATCGCGCGACACCTGGGCATCGCCGGCCATGTAGGGCAGGTCACTGTGGATCTGGGCGACGCTGAGCACGGTTTCGCCAGCCTCGCGGCGCTTATCCAGCAGCGGCAGCAGATCGAGGGTGATGTCCGGGTTGCAGCTCAGGCTGAAATGCTCGGGGTGCGCTGGGTCAACGGCGACCAGCTGGGCGATCAGATTCAAGCCCTTGGCATTGAGGTCACGGGCGACATGACTGTAGTTGCTGCTGATGTAGTCCTGCTGCGCTGGCTCGCATTCGAGCAGGCTGCCCGGCTGAAAGAAGAATTGCTCGACGCGCACGTTGGCCGGCAGGTTGCCGGCGTGCAGATCGGCGAGAAAGTCCAGCTCGGGATAATCGCCGTAGACCCGGTCAACGAAGGGTTCGAGAAAGCGTCGCTGCAAGTCCTGGCCGGCACGCGGGCGAGCCAGACACAGCGCGGTGTAGATGGTCAGTTGCCGCTCGGGCAGATTGCGCACGCGTTCATAGAGCGCGTTTACCCAGCGATTGGGTTTGCCCAGACCAAGGGGCAGGCCCAGATGAATTGGCCCGTCGATCTCGCTCAGCACGTGGTCGACGGCTTGTTCGAGGGTACAGGTGTGCGGCATCTGGCGCTCCTCGCGACATCCATGACGAATGCTGCTTGGACTACTGAGCCATCGGCATGGTTGCATGCCACCGCCAGAAACGAAAAAACCGCCCAGAGGGCGGTTTTTTCAGGGAAGCGGCGAGTCTTACAGACCGGACATCTTTTTGATCGCTTCGCGCAGTTCGTCATCCGAGCAATCTGCGCAGGTGCCTTTCGGCGGCATGGCGTTGATACCGGAGATGGCAGCGGCGAGTATGCCGTCGAGGCCGCCCTGGTGATCGGCACGATCTTTCCAGGCAGCGGTGTCACCGATCTTCGGTGCGCCCAATACACCAGAGCCATGGCAGGCATTGCAGTGCTTGGCGATGATGTCATCAGCGGTACGTGCACCACCACCGGCGGATGCAGCGACGGTTTCGACGCCTTTGCACTCTTCGCCCATGATGCACACGTCGCCTACAGGCTTGAGACGCTCGGCGATAGCTTCATCGGTCGTGGCCTGAGCAGTCACTGCCCACAGGGCCAATACGGCAGCCGGTACTGCCAGCATTTTCTTCATCAGATTCACGGTACACCCTCTTCGTGGCTAGTCACGCCCGCGGCCACGGTTTCGCGAGCGGGCGTCAGTATAACGGCAAGCGCGGCCCACCGAAACAACCCATATTGTCGCAGGGTTATTGATCAGAAGTTCGCTGGCGTCGTGGCACTGATCAAGCGCGCCGGCACATCGAACGGGTTGCGGAAGCGGTGCGGCTTGCTGCTCTCGAAGTAGTAGCTGTCACCCGGCTCGAGGATGAACACCTCGTTGCCTACGGTCAGTTCCAGTTTGCCTTCGACCAGCATGCCGGCTTCCTCGCCCTCGTGAGCGTACATTTCGTCACCGGTATCGGCGCCAGCCGGGTAGGTTTCGTCGAGGAAGGAAATGGCGCGGCTCGGATGTGCCTTGCCAATCAGCTTCATGGTGATGGCGCCACTGCAGATATCGGTCAGCTCGGAGGCCCGGTAGACCACCTGAACCTGGTTCTCCTGTTCCATGTCGAGGGAGAAGAACTCCACCAGCGACATGGGAATGCCGCCGAGCACCTTTTTCAGCGAGCTGATCGAGGGGCTCACGCTGTTCTTCTCGATCATGGAAATGGTGCTGTTGGTGACGCCCGCCCGCTTGGCGAGTTCACGTTGGGATAGGCCTTTGAGCTTACGAATCGATTGCAGTCGAACGCCGACGTCCAATGCTGGAATCCCCCTTGGGATATGAGACGGAAAAGTGTCCGTATCATGGCATAGCGTTCGGAATTTACAACACTTGCGTTCACCCTTCGCCTACACGGCCCATATGCTCTTTCGAAAAGCCTCGAGCTAGAGCCGTTCGAGTCAGCAATTGGTGCGCCGTGGAGTGCACAGCGCAAGTGGCCTTCCGATCCGGGCTCAGTTGCCGAGATAGAGCAGCGGCACCCGTCGCAGGTTGCAGAAAATCTGGTAGGGGATGCTGCCCGCTGCCATGGCCACGTCGCTGGCCAACACCTGCTTGCCCCACAACTCGACACGGCTGCCGAGACCGGCTTGCGGCAGATCGGTCAGGTCGACGGTGAGCATGTCCATCGACACCCGGCCGATCAGGCGGGTCAGCTGACCGTCCACAACCACTGGCGTACCGGTCGGAGCGTGACGCGGATAACCGTCGGCATAGCCCATGGCGACGACACCGACGCGGGTCGGCCGTTCGGCCACGAAACGTGCGCCATACCCTACTGGCTCGCCGGCCGGTAGCTTACGCACGCTGATGACCTTCGACTCCAGGGTCATCACCGGGCGCAAACGCGCGGCCTGCTCCTGAGCCTGCTCGAACGGAGTGGCGCCGTAGAGCATGATGCCGGGGCGCACCCAGTCACTGGGCACCTGCGGCCAGCCAAGCACGGCCGGCGAGTTGCGCAAGCTGACCTCGGCGCTGAGGCCTTCGCGAGCCTGCTGGAACACCGCCAGTTGCTCACTCGTGCGCTCGCACTCGGGCTCGTCGGCGCGAGCGAAGTGGCTCATCAGCACGATCTTGCTGACCTTGCCGCTGGCCAGCAGACGCCGATAGGCGGCCTGGTACTCGGCCTGATGCAGGCCGACACGGTGCATGCCACTGTCCAGCTTGAGCCAGACGGTCAGCGGCTTGCTCAGTTGGGCCTGCTCGATAGCCTCGATCTGCCACTGCGCATGGGCGACGCACCACAGGTCATGCTGATCGATCAGCGCCAGTTCGTCGGCCTCGAAGAAGCCTTCGAGCAGCAGGATCGGCGCCCTGATGCCGGCCTCGCGTAACGCCAGCGCTTCTTCGATGCAGGCCACGGCAAAACCATCGACCTCGGCTTCGAGTGCCTGCGCGCAACGCACCGCTCCGTGCCCATAGGCATCGGCCTTGACCACGGCCAAAGCACGAGCGCCGCTCATTTCGCGGGCCAGACGGTAGTTATGACGCAGGGCGTCGAGGTCGATCAGGGCACGGGCGGGGCGCATGGTTCGTTTCTCTCAATCATTTGCTGAGGCGACGATTTTTCGTAGCCCGGTGACATCCGGGTCATGCCGACAAATCGCCATTCAAAAAAAACCCGGCGGGGGAGCCGGGTGAAAAGCCAACACAAAAAAATTCCGGGAGAATTTTTTGACGTCGCTTGCGACGGCCCGGAGGGTTGCCGCCATGGATGGCAGGCAACAAAAAGCGGTGGCCGCCTCAGACAGCAGCCACCACACACATTTCCACCAGCACTTCGGGCTTGTACATCTTCGCCTCGACGCAGGCACGAGCAGGCGCATGGCCATCGGCCACCCAGGCGTCGTACTCGGCGTTGAGGCCGTCATAGTCGGCCATGTCCTTGATGAAGATGGTCAGCGACAGGATCTTGCTCTTGTCGCTTCCGCCGTCGGCCAGCATCTTGTCGATGTTGGTCAGGGTCTGGCGGGTCTGCTCGCGAATGTCACCGTCGAAGTCATCGGCGAGTTGGCCGGCGAGGTAGATCGTGCCGTTGTGGATCACCACTTCGCTGTAGCGTTTGGCCACATGCAGGCGCTGGATCGACATAGGGGTAAAGCTCCTTGGATTGCGAAAGCGCGAAGGCTATCAGGTGCGCAGCGGCTGCGGTGCTGCTTGCACTTCACGCGCCTTGCGCGAGTAACGCGAGATATCCAGGCCATCGGCGCTGATCTGCGGGCGCTTGTTGGCCATCAGGTCGGCCAGCAGGCGACCGGAGCCGCAGGCCATGGTCCAGCCCAGGGTGCCGTGACCGGTGTTGAGGAACAGGTTGCGGAAGGCGCTGCCCCCCACGATCGGCGTGCCATCAGGCGTGGCCGGACGCAGGCCGGTCCAGAAGTCGGCGCGTTGCAGATCGCCGCCTTCCGGGTAGAGGTCGGAGGTGATCATCTCCAGGGTTTCGCGACGACGCGGATTGAGCGACAGGTCGAAACCAGCGATCTCGGCCATGCCACCGACGCGGATGCGGCCATCGAAGCGGGTGATGGCGACCTTGTAGGTCTCGTCGAGAATGGTCGAGTTCGGTGCCATGTCCGGGTTGGTGATCGGCACGGTCAGCGAGTAGCCCTTGAGCGGGTAAACCGGAGCACGAATGCCCAGCGGCTTGAGCAGTTGCGGGCTGTAGCTGCCGAGAGCGAGTACGTAGCGGTCGGCGGTTTCCAGCTTGCCGTCGATCCACACGCCATTGATGCGATCACCGACGGCGTCCAGGCGCTGGATGTTCTGGCCGAAACGGAACTCGACACCGAGCGCCTTGGCCATGTCCGCCAGCTTGGTGGTGAACATCTGGCAGTCGCCGGTCTGGTCGTTGGGCAAGCGCAGGGCGCCGGCCAGCTTGTGCTTGACGCCGGCCAGGGCCGGTTCGACGCGGGCGATGCCGTCGCGGTCGAGCAGCTCGAACGGCACACCGGAAGCTTCCAGTACGGCGATGTCCTTGGCGGCAGCGTCGACCTGGGCCTGGGTGCGGAAAAGTTGGGTGGTGCCGAGCTGGCGGCCTTCGTAGGCGATGCCGGTCTCGGCACGCAGCTCGTCGAGGCAGTCGCGGCTGTACTCGGACAGACGCACCATGCGCTCCTTGTTGATCGCATAGCGGCTGGCGGTGCAGTTGCGCAGCATCTGCGCCATCCACAGGTACTGGTCGACATCGCCGGTGGCCTTGATCGCCAGCGGGGCGTGTTTCTGCAACAGCCACTTGATGGCTTTCAACGGCACGCCCGGCGCAGCCCATGGCGAAGCGTAGCCCGGAGAAACCTGGCCGGCGTTGGCGAAGCTGGTTTCCAGCGCCGGGCCGTTCTGACGGTCGACCACCACCACCTCGAAGCCCTGACGGGCGAGGTAGTAAGCACTGGCGGTACCAATCACACCGCTGCCGAGAACCAGAACACGCATGTTTTTCTCCCCGCCGCGCCCAAGGCGCGTGCGTTACAGGCCATTGTTGTCGATGGGCGCAGTATAGGAAGAGCCGTGCAGTGCTTTTCACCATATACACAGCTATATTTGGCGAGAATTCTTGGCAAAAAGCCGTTTTACAGAGGCGGATTCCCCATGAGAACCCAGCATCAGAGTCGTCGTGAACTGGACAAGATCGACCGCAACATCCTCCGTATCCTGCAGGAGGATGGGCGCATCAGCTTCACCGAACTGGGCGAGCGCGTGGGGCTGTCGACCACGCCCTGTACCGAGCGCGTACGCCGCCTGGAGCGCGAAGGCATCATCATGGGCTACCACGCCCGCCTCAATCCGCAGAACCTCAAGGCCAACCTGCTGGTGTTCGTCGAGATCAGCCTGGACTACAAGTCCGGCGACACTTTCGAGGAGTTCCGCCGCGCCGTGCTCAAGCTGCCGCACGTGCTGGAGTGCCACCTGGTGTCCGGTGACTTCGACTACCTGGTGAAGGCACGCATCAACGAGATGGCCAGCTACCGCAAGCTGCTCGGCGACATCCTGCTCAAGCTGCCGCACGTGCGCGAGTCGAAGAGCTATATCGTCATGGAAGAGGTGAAGGAAAGCCTGGCGCTGCCGGTGCCGGAGTGAATCTGTAGGAGCGAGCTCTGCTCGCGAAGCTTTTACGTGGCATGGTTCGCGAGCAGAGCTCGCTCCTACGGGATGGTTGATCGTTCCCACACCCTGCCGGACGTTTTGCGCCAGCCTGCTGCATGCGGCAAGTTATGGCGCGAAGCGCCACTGCAGGGGCTACCCACAGAGCATGGGAGCCATGAGCCTAGACGAGTCGCTGGCGAGTGGTGGCGATCAGCCGGTGCACTTGACGCTCCACCGCCGGTTCGATCGGCAGCTCCGGCCCACGCCCATGCGGGCAAGGCAGGCGCGGTGTCGTGCCGAACAGGCGGCAGATCAGCGGCCGCTGGTCGTACACCTCGCAACCGTTCGGTCCCAGGTGCACGCAGTTGTACTCGGCCAGTGCTGCATCATGTTCGGCATCGCTTTTGACCGGCAGGCGCGCCAGCTCCTCAGACGAAGCCGTGACCGGCCCGCAGCAATCGTGACAGCCGGGCACACAGTCGAAGCGCGGAATCTGTCGACGCAGGTGATCGATCTTGCGGTCTGTGCAGCTCATACGCGGGCGCCTGGCAACGAAGGCGACAGTTTACCGCGCCATGCTGGCGCCTGCCCGCAGGCTGACGGCCAGTCCCCTCAAAGACGCATTGGCTATACGCCGATCCGCGAGCGGAGCACGCCACATCCTGCTGTCCCGCGTGTTTTTTCCGACTGACACTTGGCGCCGGACGGATCACGCGCTTATGCTGCGTTGAATTTTCCACACAACAAAATCAGGATTTCGCACATGAACGCCCGCGTTCAACAGCCCGTCCACAGCCCTCAGCACGCCGCCTCCTACTACGCCGCCAGCGTCAATCGTCAGCAGGCCTACCCGCCCCTGGGCGGTGAGCTGCAGGTGGACGTGTGCATCGTCGGTGGCGGTTTCAGCGGCCTGAACACCGCTATCGAGCTGGCTCAGAAAGGCCTGTCGGTGGCGCTGCTGGAAGCGCGCAAGATCGGCTGGGGTGCCAGCGGGCGCAACGGCGGGCAGCTGATTCGTGGCGTCGGCCATGATGTCGAACAGTTCGAATCGGTGGTCGGCAAGGAAGGCGTGCGTCAGTTCAAGCTGATGGGGCTGGAGGCGGTAGAGATCGTGCGCAACCGGGTCGAGCAGTTTCAGATCGATTGCGACCTGACCTGGGGTTATTGCGACCTGGCCAACAAACCGGCGCACATGGACGGCTTCGCCGAAGACAAGGCCGAGCTGGAAAGCCTCGGCTATCGCCACGAAATGCGCCTGGTACCGAAGGAGCGCATCCGTGAAGTGGTCGGCTCCGACAACTATCACGGCGCCATGATCGACATGGGCTCGGGCCACCTGCACCCGCTCAACCTGGCGCTCGGCGAAGCCGCCGCCGCCCAGTCGCTGGGCGTGCAACTGTTCGAAGAGTCGCCGGTGACGCGCATCGACTATGGCAGCGAGGTGCGCGTGCACACGGCCAACGGCCAGGTGCGCGCCAAATACCTGGTGCTGGCCTGCAATGCCTATATCAACGGGCTCAATCCGACACTCAGCGGCAAGGTGCTACCGGCCGGCAGTTACATCATCGCCACCGAGCAACTCTCCGAAGAGCAGGCCCGCCAGCTGATCCCGCAGAACATGGCGCTGTGCGACCAGCGTGTGACCGTGGACTACTACCGCCTTTCCGCCGACCGCCGCCTGCTGTTCGGCGGCGCCTGCCACTATTCCGGGCGTGATCCGGCCGATATTGCTGGCTACATGAAACCGAAGATGCTCAAGGTGTTCCCACAGTTGGCCGAGGTGCGCATCGACTACCAGTGGGGCGGCATGATCGGCATCGGTGCCAACCGCATGCCGCAGATCGGCCGACTCAAGGATCAGCCCAACGTCTTCCACGCCCAGGCCTATGCCGGCCACGGCGTCAACGCCACACACCTGGCCGGCAAGTTGCTGGCCGAGGCCATCGCTGGTCAGGAAAGTCGCGGCTTCGACCTGTTCGCCCAGGTGCCGCACATGACCTTCCCCGGTGGTAAGCATCTGCGCTCGCCATTGCTGGCACTGGGGATGGCCTGGCATCGCTTGAAAGAATTGCTCTAGGCGTAGACAACAATCGCGGCTGAAGCCGCTCCTACCCATAGTCCGCACAGTTGTAGACCCGGACTGCATCCGGGCTACAGCTTCCAGAACGGCAGGTTCGCCTCGCGCTCGGCCTGGGCGCGGGTAAGGCCAATATCGCGCAGTTGCTGGTCATTGAGTTTGAGCAGCATGCGGCGGGTGCTCAGACGCCGCCAGAAGGCCGGCCAGTTGCGGCCAAAGTGACGAACCTCGCTCTTGTGCGTCGCGACCCGCACGGCCTCACCCACTGCGACGAAATCTGTATTGCTGAACCCAGTCATGGCTCTCTCCCGTTGTCTTCTGTCATGGGAGATCAGAATGCCGCCTTAAGAAAAGTCATGACAGATTCAAAAAACTCTTATTAACTCCATACAGATTTCACGCATTTTCCCCTGAATGGGAATTTTCGCGCTGATCTGTACTGGTCTCAGTTCATACACGCTGCATCAACCGGACGACTGTCATGACGCTCTATCTGAACCTGGCCGAGTTGCTCGGCACCCGCATCGAGCAGGGACTGTACCGTCCCGGCGACCGCCTGCCGTCGGTACGCAGCCTGAGCCAGGAGCACGGCGTCAGCCTCAGCACGGTGCAGCAGGCTTACCGCCATCTGGAGGACATGGGCCTGGCCTCGCCGCGGCCGAAGTCCGGCTACTTCGTGCCACTGGGACGACAGATGCCCGCGCTGCCGCAGATCAGCCGCGCGGCGCAGAGGCCGGTTGAAGTTTCGCAGTGGGATCACGTGCTGGAGCTGATCAGCAGCTCACCGCAGCACGACATGCTGCAGCTGGGCCGTGGCCGCCCGGACATCAGCAGCCCAACCCTGAAACCGCTGCTGCGCAACCTGTCGCGCCAGGCCCGTCGCCAGGACCCGGACGTGCTCACCTACGGCGGTATTCGCGGTGACATCCGCCTGCGCGAACAGATCGCCCGGCTAATGCTCGACTCCGGCTGCCAGCTGGCCGCCGAAGACCTGGTGATCACCACCGGTTGCCACGAAGCACTGTCGGCGGCGGTACGCGCCATCTGCCAGCCCGGCGATATCGTCGCGGTCGACTCGCCGAGCTTCCACGGTGTGATGCAGGCACTAAAGGGTTTCGGCATGAAAGCGCTGGAACTGCCCACCGACCCGCTCACCGGGATCAACCTCGATGCTCTGGAAATGGCCCTGGAGCAGTGGCCGATCAAGGCCATCCAGCTCACGCCGAACTGCAACAACCCGCTCGGCTACATCATGCCCGACGCCAACAAACGCGCCCTGGTCGCCCTGGCGCAGCGCTTCGACGTGGCCATCATCGAGGACGACGTCTACGCCGACCTCGCCTACAGCTACCCACGGCCGCGCAGCATCAAGTCGTTCGACGAGGACGGCCGTGTACTGTTCTGCAGTTCCTTCTCCAAGACCCTGGCACCGGGCCTGCGCGTCGGCTGGATCGCTCCCGGGCGCTATCTGGAGCAGGTGGTGCACATGAAGTACCTGGGTACCGGCAGCACCGCCCAGCTGCCGCAGTTGGCCATTGCCGAATACCTCAAGGACGGGCACTACGAACCGCACCTACGGCGTATGCGCGCGCAGTACCTGCGTAGCCGCGACCTGATGGTGGATTGGGTCAGCCGCTATTTCCCGGCCGGCACTCGGGTCAGTCGCCCGCAGGGCAGCTTCATGCTGTGGGTGGAGATGCCCCAGGGCTTCGACAGCCAGAAGCTCAATCGCGCGCTGCTGCCGCACAAGATCCAGATCGCGCCGGGCAGTATCTTCTCGGCAGCCGGCAAGTACCGTAACTGCATCCGCCTGAACTACGCCGAACCGCCGAGCGACGTGATCGAGGCGGCGGTGAAGCAGATCGGCGCGACCATCGCCGAGTTGATCGAAGAAGCCGACCTGCAGCACACGCAGGATCTCGGGCATTGGCGCTGAGGCGGTTCAGGAACGCGCCGTTTCCATCTCGCTGAAGGCACCGCGCTTGCTCGCCAGGATGATGAACACGAACGCGCCAGTAGCCATCATAAGTGGCAGCGCATGGCCGCTTAGCCACTGGCTGACGGCGCCTGTGGTGAGTGGCCCGATCAGGCAGCCCAGCCCCCACAACTGGGCGACGTGAGCATTGGCGCGCACCAGCTCGTCATCACGATAACGCTCGCCGATCATGATCAGCGACAAGGTGAACAGGCCACCGGCACTGGCGCCAAAGGCCACCAGCACCGGCCAGATCACCGGCGTGTGCAACAACGGTGGAATGGCCAGGCTGGATACCAACAGCACGCAGCCGCATGCGCGGAACAGCATTTGCCGCGACATGCGGTCGGCCAGCCAGCCGATGGGAAGCTGCAGCACCGCATCGCCGACCACCACCACACTGACCATGAACAGCGCCACTTCCTGGGTGAAGCCCTGGCGCAGGCCGTAGATCGGCAACAGGGTCAGCATCATCGCCTCGAAGGCAGCGAACAGCATTACCGCCCAGGCAATCGCCGGCAGCTTGCGGCAGAACACCAGCAGGCCGCGCCCCGAAGCGCTGTGCGCATCAACCTTGGGCGCACCGGTGCGCCCGAGCAGGATCAGCGAGCCGCCGATCAGCAGGCACACGCCCGTCCAGAAACCCCGGTCGGTCGCCGTGCCGAGCGCTGTCAGCAACAGCGGCCCGCTAAGCTGGCTGAGGGCATAGCCAGTGCCGTACAAGGCCACCAGGCGGCCGCGCCATTTCTCTACAGCCAGTTGGTTGATCCAGCTTTCGCCGAGGATGAACACCACGGTCAGCGCCACACCGATGAACAGGCGCAGGCCGACCCAGACCGCGTAGTTCTGCACCAGCGCCAGCCCGGCCACCGACACTGCGCCGAGCAGCAGGCACAGCTGCATCAGCACGGTGGTGCCGAAGCGCGCCGCCAGACGCCCAGCCAGCAAGGCACCGAGCAGCACGCCGACAGCCGGAGTCGCCGCCATCACGCCGATGGCGAAGGAGTCGTAGCCCCAGCTTTCCAGGCGCAGCGAAACCAGCGGCATGGTCACACCCAGTGCGAGGCCGATGCTGATGACCGCCGAGCAAACGGCGAAATAGGTGCCCCAACGCATTGCCGAGTTCCTTGGTTAACGAGTGGCTGCAAAGACAACGGCCGGACTCCTCTTCAGGGAGCCCGGCCGCAAGTTGGGCGTTTTAAAACAGATCTTCGCCCGGAACCAACATCGATAAAGATCTCCTGGGCTAAGGCCAGACAAGGCGCCCCGGAGCTTTCAAGCGCAGCGTACTGCAGTACGTGAGCATTGAAAGCGAGGACGCAACGCCGTATGGCCGACGACCATAAGATCGCCCCGCTACCGTTACAGTTTGATCCAGGTGGACTTCAGCTCGGTGTACTTGTCGAAGGCGTGCAGTGACTTGTCACGGCCGTTACCGGACTGCTTGAAACCACCGAACGGCGCAGTCATGTCGCCGCCGTCGTACTGGTTGATCCACACGCTGCCGGCGCGCAGCGCCTTGCCGACCAGGTGGGCACGCGACAGGTTGCTGGTCCACACCGCTGCAGCCAGGCCATAGATGGTGTCGTTGGCGATGGCGATGGCCTCGTCCTGGTCATCGAAGCCAATCACCGACAGCACCGGGCCGAAAATCTCTTCCTTGGCAATGCGCATGGCGTTGTTCACGCCGTCGAAGATGGTCGGCTCGACGTAGGTGCCGCCGGTTTCTTCCATCACCCGCTTGCCGCCGGCCACCAGTTTGGCACCGTCGTCATGGCCGGCCTGGATGTAGCTCAGCACGTTGTTCATCTGCGTGGTATCGACCAGCGCACCGACGTTGGTAGCCGGGTCCAGCGGGTTGCCCGGTTTCCAGGCCTTGATCGCCTCGACCACCATGGGCACGAACTTGTCCTTGATGGAATTTTCCACCAGCAGGCGCGAACCGGCGGTGCACACTTCGCCCTGGTTGAAGGCAATGGCGCTGGCGGCAGATTCGGCAGCGGCCTGCAGGTCCGGCGCGTCGGCGAAGACGATGTTCGGGCTCTTGCCACCGGCCTCCAGCCAGACGCGCTTCATGTTCGATTCGCCAGCGTAGATCATCAGTTGCTTGGCGATCTTGGTCGAGCCGGTGAACACCAGGGTGTCAACGTCCATGTGCAGGGCCAGGGCCTTGCCCACGGTGTGGCCGAAGCCCGGCAGCACGTTGAATACGCCCGCCGGAATACCGGCCTCGATGGCCAGCTGGGCGATGCGAATACCGGTCAGCGGCGACTTCTCGGATGGTTTGAGGATGATCGAGTTACCGGTGGCCAGCGCCGGGCCGAGCTTCCAGCAGGTCATCAGCAGCGGGAAGTTCCACGGCACGATGGCAGCGACCACACCAACCGGCTCGCGGGTGACCAGGCCCAGCTCATCGTGGGCGGTGGCGGCGACTTCGTCGTAGATCTTGTCGATGGCCTCGCCGCTCCAGCGGATGGCGTTGGCGGCGCTGCCGACGTCGATGCTCAGCGAGTCACTGATCGGCTTGCCCATGTCGAGGGTTTCCAGCAGGGCCAGCTCCTGGCCATGCTCTTCGATCAGCTCGGCGAAACGGATCATCACCTTCTTGCGCTTGGCCGGGGCCAGGCGCGACCACACACCAGATTCGAAGGTGGCGCGGGCATCCTTGACCGCCACTTCGGCGTCGGCCTGGTCACAGCTGGCCACCAGGCCGAGCAGGCGACCGTCGACCGGACTGATGCATTCGAAGGTGGCACCGGACTCGGCAGCCCGGTACTCACCATGGACGAACGCACGGGTTTCGATGGTCAGGGTCTTGGCACGCTGTTCCCAGTCGGCACGAGTCAGGCTAGTCATTCCGGCATCCTCTCAATGGGTGGAAGCGGCGCGCATCAGGGCGCGCGCTGTCAATAATTCTGCAAGGCCAGATCGCTGGCCAAATCCTGTTCGCCACACTAAACCAGAGGGCTGTAGCTTTTCAATATTTTTGACATAGGCCAGCAAAAGCCCTTGTCATGTTCGTTTTTTTAAACATAGACTGCTGCCACGACTTTCCCGCGACAGCCCCGCTGGTCGCGCGGTTGCCGCCACCGACACCACGGAACAGCCAGATGAACATCGAGCAGATCGTCGACTTCGCCCAAGCCGGCACGGCCGCTGAACACTATCGCCCAGCGCCGGAAAAAGTGCTCAAGGGCGACCCCGAGCAAAGCGTGCGAAACCACTACAGCAGCCCGTGTGGCCAGTTCAGCACCGGTATCTGGGAAGGCGCAGTCGGTCAGTGGACGGTGAGCTACACCGAGCACGAGTACTGCGAGATTCTCCAGGGCGTGTCCGTACTGCGTGATGCCGACGGCAACGCCAAGACCGTGCGCGCTGGCGACCGCTTCGTGATTCCCGCCGGCTTTTCCGGTACCTGGGAAGTGCTCGAAGCCTGCCGCAAGGTCTACGTGATCTTCGAGCCCAAGTAAGCACTCGACTGGAATCTGCCCGGCAGGTTCCCGCCGCATCGAATCCTGTTGTTGCTTGTCACCCTTTGGCCCGCTAGTGCGGGCCTTTTTCTGCGCAGTCGATAGAGCTCGAACGCACAGTTTCGGCGACGGTCGAGCGCATCGCCCCGGCGGCCAGTGCCAACAGCGCGAACAGGCACACCGCGTGATCCATACTCAGCCTGCTCATCAGCAAACCGAAGACCGGCGCCCCCAGCGTCTGACCGATGGCGATGCTGAGAAAGGCGACGGTAAGCCCTGTGGCAGGCCGCTCGGGAAGCGCCGACACACCCCAGACCAGATAGATGCCACTCAGGGTGATGTAGGCCGCGCCAAACAACGCACCGCCGAGCAGTGCCGAAGCGGGCATGTTGCCCATGCCGACCAGTGCGATGGCGACCGCCAATGCGCCAAGACACAGTCGATTCGCCCAGTCCACGCCTAGCCGAGCGATCAGGCTGCCGGCACCTGCACCAGCGATGCCGGCAGCGCCGATCACCACCCAGAGCAGACCAGAGCCCGCGCTCCCCCAACTCAGGCGCTGCGCGACAATCTGACTACCGAACGACCACAGCGCCGTGCTGGCCGCGCCCATCAGTAACGAAGCGACGACGAGGCGCTTCAGCGTGATGCTGAACCGCGGCCCGCCCCTGGTGACTGGCGCCCGCGAGCGCGCGGTATCGGGCACGCAGAAGTACGCAAACAGCGCCATGGCGAGTGCCGAGCAGGCGAACACGGCATAGGCCAAACGCCACTCAGCACCGAGCAACAGCGCGACAGGGCCGCAGAGGATGACTCCGGCACTGGTACCGGCATTGATCAGGGTATTGGTGGCGTCCTGTCGTCGCGGCTCTATCACTGCCGCCACCGCTGCGGCCATGGGAGGGGAAGCCAAGCCGGTACTCATCCCCGCCAACAGCACTGCACCGGCCAGCCAAGCAGCCGTGGGTGCCAGCGCTATACCCAGCATGCCCAAGGCGGCAACCAGCGCCGCGCACAGCGCAACAGCACGAGCGCCAATACGCTCGGTCAATTGTGCGGCCAGGACAATGGCCAGGCAGTAGCCGAGAAAGGAGCCACCGGCGATCAGACCGCCAACGGCATCCGGCAACACGAGGTCAGCCTCGATCTGTGGCAGGAACAGGCCGAACGCGAAACGCGCGAATCCATAGCAAATGGCGATCAGCCCAAAGCCGGTGGCACCGAGAGAAAAGCCGCGGGTCATTGCCGCGCTCGCTCGACCAGCAGGCTCGCGGCCTTGCGTGCGCTGGCGACGGCATCCAGGCCACGGTAGCTGGCTGCAGCCGTCGCCCCCTCGATGAGGATGACGATCTGCTCAACCAGTTCGGGATTGGCGTTCGCTCCGAGCTGACGCGTGAGAATCTGCGCAACCGTCTCAGCGAATCGAGCCTTGTAGGCGAGTACCGCCTCGGTGACTTCCGATACCGCGCTGCCGAGCTCGCCCTGGGCACGCAGGAACAGGCAGCCGCGCGCGCCCTCTTCGCTCATCCAGCCGGCCAAGGCATCGAACAGCGCCTCGACACTGTCGACCTCAAGGCGCTGCAGGAAACGCTGCCCACGGGTCATCAGCACTGCGGCAATCAGCTCGTTCTTGCTGCCGGCGTGCTTGTACAACGTCCGGCTGGACATCCCTGCGGCCTGGGCCAGTCGATCCATGCCGGTTGCGCTGAAGCCGTGACAGTCGAACAGATTTTCGGCGGCTGAGATGAGTTTGGTATCTATATTCATGGAGGCCAAGGTAAAACGATCACTTTACCTCGTCAACCAGATAGAGAATCCAAGGCAAAAAAAGACCCGCACAAGGCGGGTCTTTTGATGAGCACGCAGGCGCGTGCTCAGCTTACGGCTCAGGCCAGTTCGTCGAAGCACTCGGCAACGATGGCGATGCCTTTCTCCAGTTGCGCGTCAGGGATGGTGACGGGCATCAGGAAACGGATGACGTTGTAGTAGGTACCGCACGACAGCAGGATCAGGCCCTTGTCGCGCGCACGGGCAACGATCTTGCCGACCAGTTCGGCAGCCGGCTTGCTGTGGTCGCCGCCTTCGAACAGCTCGATGGCGACCATCGAACCCAGGCCACGCACGTCACCGATCACCTTGTGCTTCTCGGCGATGGTCTTGAGGCCCGCCTTGAGCTTCTCGCCAACGGCGTTGGAGCGATCCAGCAGCTTCTCTTCGTCGAACACCTTGAGTACGGCCAGGGCCGCAGCACAGGCGATCGGGCTGCCGGCGTAGGTGCCGCCCAGGCCACCGGGGGCGATCTTGTCCATGATCTCGGCCTTGCCGCACACGCCGGAGATCGGGAAGCCACCGCCAACGGACTTGGCGAAGGTGGTCAGATCGGGCACCACGCCCAGTTGCTCGGTAGCGAAGAAGGTGCCGGTACGGCCTGCGCCGGTCTGTACTTCGTCAGCGATCAGGAGGATGCCGTGCTGGTCGCACAGGGCACGCAGGCGCTGCATGAAGGCTGGGGAGTTGACGTAGAAACCACCCTCGCCCTGCACCGGTTCGATGATGATCGCGGCAATGTCCTGCGGCTGTGCGTCGTTCTTGAACACGCGCTCGATGCTGGCGATGGACTCGTCCTCGCTCACGCCATGCAGCGGGCACGGCGCCTGGGCGCGGTAAACGCCAGCAGGCATCAGGCCCATGCCGGCGGAGTACGGCACGACCTTGCCGGTCAGCGACAGGGTCATCATGGTGCGGCCGTGGTAGGCGCCGGTGAAGGCGATCACGCCGGCACGACCGGTGGCGGCACGGGCAATCTTCACGGCGTTCTCGACGGCTTCGGACCCGGAGGTGACCAGCAGGGTCTTCTTGGCGAAGTCGCCCGGTACGCGCTTGGCGATCTCCTCACAGAGCTCGATGTAGGGCTCGTACGCCAGCACCTGGAAGCAGGTGTGAGTCAGCTTGGTCAATTGCTCCTGAACGGCAGCGATCACCTTCGGATGCAGGTGGCCGGTGTTCAGCACAGCGATACCGCCGGCGAAGTCGATGTACTCGCGGCCTTCGACGTCCCACACAGTGGCGTTCTCGGCGCGCTCGGCGACGATCGGATGGATCTGGCCGACGCCGCGCGGAACAGCGGCGGCACGGCGTTGCAGCAGGGATTCGTTGGTCTTGCTCATGATGTCCTCATGGTCATCCCCGGCGGGAGGTCGGCTCAGCATGCGATGATCGACTGAACCGAGCCCGCAAGGGACTCAATAGGGTTACGACTTACAACCGGGGCGCCGCACGCTCTTTCGCACCTTGCCCCGTCTTGGAAATCAGCGGATTTCCGAATCAGATTCCACCGAGGCACATGTACTTGATCTCGAGGTAGTCCTCGATCCCGTACTTGGAACCTTCACGACCCAGGCCGGACGCCTTCACGCCGCCGAACGGCGCGACTTCGTTGGAGATCAGGCCGGTGTTGATACCCACCATGCCGTACTCCAGCGCTTCGGCCACGCGGAACACGCGGCCCAGATCGCGGGCATAGAAGTAGGAAGCCAGGCCGAACTCGGTATCGTTGGCCATGGCGACCACTTCGGCCTCGTCCTTGAAGCGGAACAGCGGCGCTAGCGGGCCGAAGGTCTCTTCTTTAGCAACGGCGGCGGTTTTCGGTACGTCGAGCAGAATGGTCGGCTCGAAGAAGGTGCCACCCAGGGCGTGCGGCTTGCCGCCCAGGGCCAGCTTGGCGCCTTTGCTCACGGCGTCCTCGATGTGCTCCTGCACCTTGGCCACGGCCTTCTCGTCGATCAGCGGACCGGTGGTGGTGCCATCTTCCAGACCATTGCCGATCTTCAGCTTACCCACTGCCGCGATCAGCTTCTCGGCGAAGGCATCGTAGACACCGTCCTGCACGTAGATACGGTTGGCGCAGACGCAGGTCTGGCCGTTGTTGCGGTACTTGGAGATCAGCGCGCCTTCGACGGCAGCGTCCAGGTCGGCGTCATCGAAGACGATGAACGGCGCGTTGCCGCCCAACTCCAGCGACACCTTCTTGATGTCCTGGGCGCATTCGGCCATCAGCTGGCGGCCAATTTCGGTCGAGCCGGTGAAGGACAGCTTGCGCACGATCGGGTTGCTGGTCAGCTCGCCGCCCACTTCACCAGCGCTACCGGTGACCACGCTCAGCACGCCTTTCGGAATGCCGGCGCGCTCGGCCAGCTCGACCAGGGCCAGGGCGGAGAACGGCGTTTGCGAAGCCGGCTTGATCACCATGGTGCAACCGGCGGCCAGGGCCGGGCCGGCCTTGCGGGTGATCATCGCGGCGGGGAAGTTCCACGGCGTGATGGCCGCGGTGACGCCGATCGGCTGCTTGATCACGATCAGGCGCTTGTCCGGCTGGTGACCCGGAATCACGTCACCGTAGACGCGCTTGGCCTCTTCGGCGAACCACTCGATGAAGGAAGCGGCGTAGGCGATCTCGCCCTTGGCTTCGGCCAGCGGCTTGCCCTGCTCCAGGGTCATCAGACGGCCCAGGTCATCCTGGTTTTCCATCAGCAGCTCGAACCAGCGACGCAGCTTGTTCGCACGCTCCTTGGCAGTCAGCGCACGCCAGGCTGGCAGCGCCTTCTCGGCGGCCTCGATGGCGCGACGGGTTTCAGCGCGGCCCATCTTCGGAACATGGCCGATGATCTCGCCAGTGGCCGGGTTGTTCACGGCAATGGTCTGACCGCTGTCGGCGTCCAACCACTGGCCATCGATATAAGCCTGTTGGCGCAGCAGCTGGGGGTCTTTCAGTTGCATGGCAGTCTCCTTCAGTTCCGGCGCCCGGGCGTCGGCGTAAGTCGTTGGAGTCACGGACAGAGCCCGCAAGGCCGAAAAGGGAGCCGTGCGGGGCCTGGTAATGGATTCAGAGCCGTTGAACGCGCGAGGGTTCAGAATGACCGAACACGCCGTTTGAAATCTCAAACGAATCCTAGGATCGGCAGGGGTAAAGGGCAATAGGCGACCAAGCAAAATCGATAAAATAATGACAAAAACTTCTGAAACTAAGGTTCAGGCTGCCCAAAAGTGTAAAGTCCGTTCTGAATAATGCACACTCATGCAGAATGGACGCTAACCGCCGAGATGCGTATGATTGCGCCCCGCAACGCACTCGTAGCTCAGCTGGATAGAGTACTGCCCTCCGAAGGCAGGGGTCGTGGGTTCGAATCCCGCCGAGTGCGCCAGATCATCAAAGGCTCCAAGTGAAAACTTGGGGCCTTTTTTGTTTGGCCGGAGCAGCGGATATCAGCACTTCACTGCTCACTTAAGGGCCTGGCTAGCCTATCCAGCCCAGCCTTCAACAGCTCGGCAACGCGCTCATTCGAATCGAGCCGTTTTAGCTTGGAATAGCCCGCATGGTAAGGTGTTAGCTCCTGCTCACCTTAAAACTGGGCACTCGAGGCCCTCACAAGAGCGATCTAGATGCAAGCCAAGGCCCACGAAGTTCCTGTGCCGCCGGTGCTGCAAGATCTGCGGGCCGGAACGGCTAAACTGCACGTCAGTCTGGAGAAAAAGCTTCCTTTTTTTTCAGACCATTTCGACACGAATGCCTTTCAACGGCTGATGCAGGCGTACTACGGCTTCTATCTGCCGCTTGAACACGCTTTGCTCGATGCCGCCGTGACGCCTGCTGATTTCGATCTCGCCTCACGCCTCAAAGCACCCACCCTGCGCGAAGACCTGCTTGCTCTGGGCCTCTCGGATGAGGACATCGAGGGCTTGCCGGTCTGCCAGTCATTGCCCGTAATCAGCGACAGATCCACCTGCCTGGGCGTTTTATATGTGCTCGAAGGGGCAACACTTGGTGGGCAAATTCTGCGCCGGGAAATGGCTTCACGGCTGGAGCTGAATGCCGACAACGGGGCGGCATTTCTCGACATCTACGGGGCGGAAACAGGGCGGCGCTGGCGCAATTTCATCGATTATTTGAGTAGTCGACCACTGGATACGGTCGAACGTAGGGCTGTTGTCATGACAGCCCAAGCCACATTTAGCTGTTTCGAGCGCTGGCTTGAAAGCAGAGAGGTACTGATATGACCCCGCAGAACAAAGATGCTTTTGAGGACTTGCTGGCCAACTGCGCCGACGAGCCCATCCGCTTCCCCGGGGCGATTCAACCCCATGGTTTGCTGCTGACACTCAGCGAGCCCGACCTTGCGATCATCCAGATCAGCGCCAACGTCGAAACCTTGCTGGCGCACACGCCGCAAGAACTGATCGGCCAGCCATTACACCGGCTGATTGGCGAGACTCATGCCGAAGCAGTGCGCGAGGCGCTGGTACAGCCAGCGTTCGCCGACGCCGGCCCACTGCACGTTCATATCAATGGCACGACCTTCGAGGGCTTGCTGCACCGGCATCAGGGTGTGTTGATCCTGGAGCTGGAAATCCACGTCGAAAATTTCCAGCCGCGCAACGTCGCCGGGCTCAACACCAACCTGGGACGCATGCTCCAGCGCTTGCAAATGGCGACCACGCTGCAAGAGCTGTATGACATCAGCGTCAAGGAAATTCAGGCGATGACCGGTTATGACCGGGTGCTGATCTATCGCTTCGAGGAAGAGGGCCATGGTCAGGTCATCGCTGAAGCCTCCGCCCCGTCAATGGAGGTATTCAATGGTTTGTTCTTCCCCGCCTCGGACATCCCCGAGCAGGCTCGTGAGTTGTATCGCACCAATTGGCTGCGGATCATCCCCAATGCCGATTACCAACCCGTGCCCCTGGTGCCGAAACTGCGACCCGACACGCAGACCCCGCTGGACCTGAGCTTCGCTACCTTGCGCAGCGTTTCACCGATTCACTGCCAATACATGAAGAACATGGGCGTGCTGTCGTCGATGAGCATTTCTCTGCTCAAGGACGACAAACTCTGGGGCCTGATCAGTTGTGGCAATCGCCAGCCGTTGCACGTACCGCATGAGCTGCGCAGCGCCTGCCAGACGATCGGCCAGGTATTGTCGTTGCAGATCAGCGCCATGGAATCGTTGGAAATCAACCGCCAGCGCGAAGAGAAAATCGATGAGCTGACGCTGCTCAATCAGGCAATGATCGATTCGCCGCAGAATGTTTTCGATGGGCTCGCAGGGCAACCTGAGGTGCTGATGGCGCTGACCGGAGCAGGCGGCGTCGCCATCATCGAAGACAAGCAGTTGCACCGCTACGGCAACTGCCCGGAGCCCCAGGAAATCCGCGCGCTGCACAAATGGTTGCAGGAAAGAGGTGAACCGGTGTTTTCCAGTCACCACCTTGCTGGTGTCTACCCACCCGCCGCGCAGTATCCGCAGATGGCGAGCGGCGTACTCGCGATGAGCCTGCCCAAACCGGTGGATAACGGTGTGATGTGGTTTCGCCCGGAGGTAAAGGAGAGCGTCAATTGGAGCGGCGATCCGCGCAAACCCATGGATCTGGAGAACTCCGATGCGGGCCTGCGCTTGCGCCCTCGCACGTCTTTCGAAATCTGGAAGGTCGAGATGGCTGGTATCTCGACCAAATGGAGCCACGGGGATTTGTTTGCCGCCAACGACCTCCGTCGCTCAGCGCTGGAACATGACCTCGCCCGGCAAGTACGCCGCGAGCAGGAGGCGGTGCGTGCCCGTGACGAGCTGGTTGCCGTGGTATCGCATGATCTGAGAAATCCCATGACGGTGATTTCGATGCTCTGCGGCATGATGCAGAAGACCTTCAGCTCTGACGGTCCGCACACTTCGCGACGCATCGCCACGGCGCTCGACACAATGCAACAGGCGGCCGGCAGGATGAATACGCTGCTTGAGGATTTACTCGACACGTCGAAGATCGACGCCGGGCGCTACACCATTACCCCGCAAAAGCTCGATGTCGGGCACATGTTCGAAGAAGCGCAATCGCTGCTCGCACCATTGGCTCTCGACAAGGACATCAGCATCTCCTTCGAGGCGGATCCCGATCTGCGGATTCACGCTGACCCCGAGCGGCTGTTTCAGGTGCTCTCGAATCTGATCGGCAATGCGATCAAGTTCACCCCTCGACGGGGCACTGTCGGCGTCCGCGCGAAATCCGTCGGCGATGACATCGTATTCACCGTGCGCGATAGCGGCGAGGGCATCCCCAAGGAACACCTGCCTCATGTGTTCGACCGTTACTGGACGGCCAAGGATGGGAATCCAACCGGTACTGGGCTTGGTTTGTACATTACCCAAGGCATCGTGGAAGCTCATGGCGGACATATCGCTGTCGAAAGCGAGCCAGGTGAGGGCTCGGAGTTTCAGTTCACTGTGCCAGCGCTTGCAGAGAGCCCCGCGTAGTATTGCTATCTACACACGCTCGCCCATCTGAAGCCTCTCTGGCGGCGAGGATTTTCGCCGCCACTGGCGTCCGGGATAGGTAGGCCACTGCATCGCCAGGCAATGGAGAGAACACATATGGAAATTCTGCTGCTGATCACCGTCGCCTTCGTGGTGCTCCTCATCTACAGCTGGCGGCGCTCGCGCCCCAGGCCTCTGCCGCGCAAGAGAAAGCACAGCGGCCTGAGCGGACAGGACTCCGGCTCAGGTTTCACTGACGGAGGCTTCGACTACAGCGGAGGGGGCGATGGCGGCGGCGGTGGAGGCGACTGATCGCTCAAATCACCCCCAAGGTCAGCGCCTTCAAGGTCGCCGCCGCACGCGTCGAGCAGTGCAGCTTGCGGAACACACTCTCGACATGGGTGCGCACCGTGCTCGGGCTGATGCCCAGATCGCGTGCCACTTCCTTGTTGCTCGCCCCGCTGCTGATACGCTGCAGGATCTGCGTCTCGCGTTCGCTGAGCAGGCCGTTGCCGGGCTTGCTGGCCAGCGGCGCCTGCTCGCCGTGCGCAGCGCTGATCACCGCCTGGCAGGCGCGTGGGTCGAAGCGGCCCTGCTCGGCTTCATCCAGTAATACGCGAACGGCCTGATCGTCGCTGAAGGCCGGGCGCCAGGGGCGCTCACCGCGTAATGCGAGCCAGGCCAGTGCGGCGCTCAGCAGTCGGTGTTCGGCGCTCAGGGCGTCACCGCTCAGCGAACGGAAATAGCCGCTGCCATCCAGCCGTTCGTAGGCGTGCGCAGCCAGTTGTCCGGCTTCGCTCAAACCACCGATCTGACTGCTGGCGCGGTGCGTCCAGTAGGGCACCAGGCGTACCGATTCGAGGTCACCTTCAAGCAGCGGGCCAGGCGTGCTCCAGATGCGATTGGGCACGGCCGCGCGCCCCAGGCCATGGATCAGCGCGGCCTTGGCCAGCAGTTCGACACGCGGCTCGGGCAGGCCCCAGAGCCGGCCGGCATCGCGCACCAGATTCGACGCCTGACGTGAATAGCCGGCCATCCAGGACAGCTTGAGATCGATCACGTCGCCCACCAGGGTCAGCGAGACCTGCGGCCCGACGCCAGGCAGCATGCTCTCGGGCGTACGCAGTGCCTCCAGCCAATCAGCTGCGTGGCGGACAATCAGCTCGGCGAGGTCCGCAGGATAGCGGCGATCGCCCTGCGCACCGATCCACTCCAGCGCCGCTTCCAGACCGTGGACGCGCGAAAGGATTTCCAGATCGCCGGCCAGCACCACGTGATAGACCACCTGCGGAATATCGGGATGACGCAGGCCCAGCGGCCGGCCGCTGCCGTCGAAGCATTCGAAGATATGCCGCAGCCCCACCTCGACCTGCGTTGGCAAATCGAGGGTGCGGGCCACCTCACCGGCCACTTCGCAGTGCACCACGGCCAAGGGTGTGGTGCGCAGCATGGCGCGCTGGCCGGCGGCATCCAGAGTGTGTGCGAGCATGTCGCGGCGCCCGCCGACATCGTCGCCGAACAGGCGCATGAAGCCCTCGGCGTTGGCCGTACAGCCGGACCAACGCAGCAGCGCCACCTGCCGGGCCGCATCGATCTGCGCCTGATCGCCGCCAGCAGCCTGCACCAGCCACTGCGCCAGGCGCGCGGTACGCCGCGACTGGTCGATGGGCTGGCCCATGCTCAGGTCACCGACCATGGCCAGGGCCAGTATGGCGTCTTCGAGCGCGACGGCGTCATTCACCTGCATGGGCAGCTCTCCTGTTTTTTTGCCGGCCTCGGATAAACGACCGATACCGGGACACCGGCGCATTATCGACACTGAACTCCCCCAAGCACAGGAGATTCCACCATGTTCAATACCAAGCCGCTGATCCTCGCACTTGCCATCGCCAGCCCCTTCTTCGCCATCAATGCCCAGGCTGCCGAGGCCAAGCCTTCGGTGGTCATCGTCCACGGTGCATTCGCCGACGGTTCCGACTGGGCCAAGGTCGTGCCGCTGCTGCAGGAAAAAGGCATCAAGGTCACCGTGGTACAAAACCCGCTGACCTCACTGGTCGACGACGTGGCCGCCACCCAGCGCGTGCTGAACAACCAGGAAGGTGACGTGGTTCTGGTCGGCCACTCCTGGGGCGGCACGGTGATCACCGAGGCCGGTGCCGACGAGAAAGTGCGCAGCCTGGTCTACGTCGCGGCGTTCGCCCCCAACGCCGGCCAGTCCAGCGGCGAGCTCTACAGCGGCTACCGCACCGCGCCAGGCTCGAGCCAGATCGCGGCGGACAAGAATGGCTTCCTGTACCTGACTCCGCAGGGCATGGCCGCCGATTTCGCCCAGGACCTGCCAGCCGCGCAGACGGCGGTGATGACCGCCACGCAAGGCCCGATCCGCGCAGCGGCTTTCGATGAACGCACCAGCGTCGCGGCCTGGAAGCAGAAGCCGTCCTGGTACCTCGTGGCCAGCGATGACCGCATGATCGTGCCTGAGATGCAGCGCGACTTCGCCAAGAAGATCGGCGCGCAGACCACCGAGGTCGCTGCCAGCCACGTGCCGCAGCAGTCGCGTCCGGCCGATGTGGCCAAGGTGATCATCCAGGCGGTGGAGAAAACCCAGGCCGCTGCCAAATAAAGACGCAGCCTTCAGAATGAAAAATGCCGCACCCTCACGGGTGCGGCATTTTTCGTTGCAGCGCTCGGATCAGCTCAGCGCGTCACGGCTGTGCACGCCGTCAACCAGACGCTGAATGCCCAGCGGGTTGGCGTTCTGCAGCGCCTCCGGCAGTACCTCGTCCGGGTAGTTCTGGTAGCACACCGGACGCAGGAAGCGGTGGATCGCCAGGGTGCCGACCGAAGTACCACGGGCGTCGGAAGTCGCCGGGTACGGGCCGCCATGGACCATGGAGTCGCAGACTTCCACGCCTGTCGGGTAGCCGTTGAGCAGCACACGGCCGGCTTTGACCTCCAGCAGCGGCAGCAGATCGCGGAAGGCGCTCAGGTCTTCACGCTCGGCGATCAGGGTCGCGGTCAGCTGGCCGTGCATGCTCTGCAGGGCACGGGTCAGCTCGGCGCTGTCGGCGACTTCGACGACGATGGTGGTCGGGCCGAAGACTTCTTCCTGCAGCAGGTGGTCGCCTTCGAGCAGCATGCTCACGTCAGCCTTGAACAGCTGCGGTTGTGCCTGGTTGCCGGCCTGCTCGTTGCCAGCCAGACGGCTGACTTTGGCATGGCCGCTCAACTGCGCCACACCGTTGGCGTAGCTGCGCAGGGTGCCGGCGTTGAGCATGGTCTGCGCCGGTTGCGCGCCGATGGCGTCGGCCAGGCCGGCGACGAAGTCGCTGAACTCGGCGCTGCGAATGCCGATGACCAGGCCCGGGTTGGTGCAGAACTGGCCGCAACCCAGTACCACGGAACCCGCCAGCTCCTTGGCCACGGTGGCGCCACGCGCTTTCAGGGCGCCCGGCAGGACGATCACCGGGTTGACGCTGGACATCTCGGCGAACACCGGGATCGGCTGCGGACGGGCAGCGGCCATGTCGCACAGGGCGCGACCGCCTTTCAGCGAACCGGTGAAGCCGACAGCCTGGATGGCCGGGTGCTTGACCAGGATCTCGCCGACGCCGCCGCCGAAGATCATGTTGAACACGCCCTTGGGCATGCCGGTTTTCTCGGCGGCGCGAATCACTGCGTCAGCCACGCACTCGGCAGTGGCCATGTGGCCGCTGTGCGCCTTGAACACCACCGGGCAACCGGCAGCCAGAGCAGAGGCGGTATCGCCACCAGCGGTGGAGAAGGCCAGCGGGAAGTTGCTGGCGCCGAACACGGCAACCGGGCCAACACCGATCTGGTACTGACGCAGATCCGGGCGCGGCAGCGGCTGGCGATCCGGCAGAGCGCGGTCGATGCGCGCACCGTAGAAGTCACCACGACGCAGCACCTTGGCGAACAGACGCATCTGGCCACTTGTACGACCACGTTCGCCCTGGATGCGGGCAGCCGGCAGTGCGGTTTCACGGGTGACCAGGGCAACGAAGTCATCACCGAGAGCGTCGATCTCGTCGGCGATGGCCTCGAGGAACTCGGCACGGCGCACGGCCGACAGGTTACGGTAGGTCGGATAAGCGGCAGCGGCAGCCTGGGCGGCAGCGTCGACTTCTTCCGGCGTGGCCTGGATGAAGGTGTACGGCAGCGCTTCACCGCTGCTGGCGTCGAGGCTCTTGTGCTCGACGGTGCCGGCGGCGCGGCGCTCACCGCCGATGTAATTGTGGCCAGTCAGACTCAGCATGGTGTACTCCTGTCAGGAGGGACGGCAGCGCCGCCCCGGGACAATGAATGAGGCCTCGACCTTTTGGGTCGAGGGGTGACAACTCTACTGCAGTTGTCAGACATATGATAAGTGATAACTTCGGCATTCGTCCCCTTGTGAGGGCACAATCCGCAATCTGCCGAGCAGAATCGCGGTCCGACAGCCTGCTGCCGGACCGCAAAACCTTATAACTGACGTACCCCGCCGACCTTCACAGCGGGCTGATGCACGCGAATACCGTTGCGCAACGGCTCACCCAGCGCATCGAGGCTGACCTCGAAGGTGTCGCCCGGCTGCGCCTTGATGCCATCGGCGAACGACAGCGTCGCGGTACCGAAGAAGTGCACGTGCACATCGCCGGGACGCAGGAACTGGCGGTACTTGAAGTGGTGGTACTCGAGGTTCTCCAGGCTGTGGCACATGTTGTCCTCGCCGGAGAGGAACTCCTTCTCCCACAGCACCTGGTCGCCACGACGGATGCGGCTGATGCCGGACAGATGACGCGGCAGCTCGCCGATCAGCATTTCCGGACCGAAGGAGCAGAAGCGCAGCTTCGAGTGAGCCAGGTACAGGTAGTTCTTGCGCTCGACCACATGGTCGGAGAACTCGTTGCCGAGGGCGAAGCCGATGCGATACGGCTGGCCATCGTCAGCAATCACGTAGAGGCCGGTCAGCTCGGGCTCCTCACCAAAGTCTTCGGCGAAGTCCGGCACCGGGAAGTCCTCACCGGGGCGAACCACGATGCTGCCGTCACCTTTGTAGAACCACTCCGGCTGTGCGCCTTCGCTGCCTGCAGCCGGGCGACCGCCGGCCATGCCCCACTGGAACATCTGCATGGTGTCGGTAAGCTTGCCTTCGGCCTGCTGCGCCTCGACCTGCTGGTGCATCTTGTCGCGGGTGGCGGCGCTGCCCAGATGGGTCAGGCCAGTGCCGGACACCAGGCAGTGCGCCGGGTCGCTGTGATCCAGCGGAGCCAGCACGCGGCGCTGCTCGATCAGTTCGGCATAGACCGGGCCAGGCTCGACGCCCAGGCGCTCGATCTCGGCAATCAGGCCATGGCCGTTGCGAATCGCCTGCAACGCCAGCTCACGGGTCGTGGCCACGCCCTTGATCACGCTGACGCGCGCTTCGCCGACGACGCCGACCTGACGCTGGCCCTGCTCGTTCTCAAACTGAATCAGCCGCATTGTGCTACTCCTGTTGTTCTTGTGCGTCGCGATTGCGACGTTGCTGGCCGGCACTTTAAAAACTGCCCGCGGTGCTGCCTAATGAAAGCTTCTGATTAGGTGATAACTTTTCGTCATCCCCATGCTGCCACCTCTGACCTACATCGTTTCCCGCCTGCGTATTCGCCAGTTGCGACTGCTGATCGCCCTCGACGAACTGGGCACGCTGCATCGCGCCGCTGAACGCATCGCCATCAGCCAGCCGGGCGCGACCAAGGCGCTGCACGAAATCGAGACGACCTTCGGTACGCCGCTGTTCACCCGCTCCGCACAGGGCCTGCAGGCCAATGACCTGGGCCGCTGCGTGATCCGCTATGCGCGGCTCATCCATTCGGATCTGGCGCACCTGCATGAGGAAATGCAGAGCATCCTGCAAGGCCACGGCGGCCACCTGGCGATAGGCACCATCGCTGGCTCGGTGCCGCTGGTGCTGCGCGCACTCACCAGCCTGCGACAGATGCAACCGGACATCTCCGTGCAGATCGTCGAAGACATCAGCCCGCGCTTGCTCAAGCTGCTCGACGAAGGCCGCCTGGACCTGGCCATTGCCCGCACCAGCGGCAGCCAGCACCCGGACGACTACGAATGCCTGAGCCTGCACGCCGAGCGCCTGGCGCTGGTGGCCGCGCCGCAGCACCCGCAACAGGCCAACCCGGCACTGAGCCTGACCGACCTGAGCGCCTATAGCTGGGTGGTCTACCCGACCGGCACGCCGATGCGCACGGTGCTGGAGCGCGAGTTCGGCGAGGCTGGCCTGGAGTTCCCGCGTTACCCGCTGGAGACCTCCTCGACCTTCACCATGCTCAGCCTGCTGCAGGAAGACCCGCAGCTGGTGGCGGTGATGCCCCACTCCATCGCCTGCTCCAGCGAAGGCTTCGGCCTGCTGCGCCGCCTGCCCCTGGAGCTGCAGGCGCGCAACGAGCCTTGTTCGATCATCCATCGCCGCGGCAGCAGCCTGTCGCCGCTGGCGAGCCTGCTGCTGGAGCACCTGCGTAGCGAGCAGCAGGCGCTGACCTAGAAGCGCGATCAGGCCCGCTGACGGCGGGCCAGGTTGTCGATGAAGGCCAGCAGGCCGAACGTCCAGGGCGCCAGTGCACTGCTGTGCTGCACGCGGTTGTGCAGCGCGCCGAGCTGGCGACTGCTGATGCTGACGTGATCGCCCAGCTTGTGGGTGAAGCCATTGCCAGGCTGGTCGCGATCCTCGGTCGGGGCGAACAGCGTACCCAGGTACAGCAGGAAACCATCGGGGTACTGGTGGTTGGCGTTGAGTGTCTGGCCGACGATATCCAGCGGGTCGCGGCTGATCTGGTTCATGCTGCTGCGGCCCTTGAGCACGAAGCCCTCATCGCCTTCGACGCGCAGATCGACTTCGGAGTTACGCACGTCGTCAATGCTGAAGCTCTGGTCGAACAGGCGAATGAACGGACCGATGGCGCAGGAGCCATTGTTGTCCTTGGCCTTGCTCAGCAGCAGTGCACTGCGGCCCTCGAAATCGCGCAAGTTGACGTCATTGCCGAGGGTCGCGCCGAGCACCTGGCCACGGCTGTTGACCACCAGCACCACTTCTGGCTCGGGGTTGTTCCAGGCAGAACCAGGGTGGATGCCGATATCCATACCGCTGCCAACGGCCGCCAGCACCGGTGCCTTGGTGAAGACCTCGGCATCCGGGCCGATGCCGACCTCCAGGTATTGCGACCACAGTCCCTGTTCCTGCAGCAGTGCCTTCAGGCGCATTGCATTTTCTGAGCCGGGGACGACGCTACGCAGGTTGTCACCAATTACCGCGCGCACCTGGCCGCGGATTTCTTCCGCTCGCTGCGGATCGCCGCCAGCGCGCTCTTCGATCACGCGCTCAAGCATGCTGGCCGCGAAAGTGACGCCTGCCGCTTTGATCACCTGCAGGTCCGCAGGCGCCAGCAGGCTTGGCAAGGCGGTGTTGCGCTCGGTGCCGCTGTTGGCCAGCAGCTCGGCGACACTGCACAGGCGCCGAGCGCGGCAGTCATGCACGCGCATGGCCAGGTTTTCCAGCTCGCACAGGCCGGCCAGGGTGGGCGATAGCGGGCTGAGGTCGAACACGCCATCTTCATGCAACAGCACGGGAACCGGCCCGGCCAGGTCGCCTGGCAGCCAGATGCGTGCGATCAGGGTGCCGGCAAGGCCATCTTCGGGAAGCGTGTTTTCGGGGGTGAGGATCAGGGGGCGGGCCATGGGCGGACTCTTGAATTGTTGTTGGGAGGCGACCGCACGGCACCCCAAATGGATGCCCGGCCGCTGCTGTGCGACCATAGCCAAGCGTTCGTGCACTCGACCAATGACGAATCGTCAACGCCCGATACACACTGGTTATCGCACCGCCTCACAGGGAGTTCCGTAGTCGTGAGCCTGAACAAGCTGCCCACCCTGCATAACTGGCTGCGCCTTCGCCATCTGCAGCTGATAGAAACCCTCGCCGACACCGGCAACATGCACGCCACGGCTCAACAGATGGGGTTGAGTCAGCCTGCAGTGAGCAAGATGCTGCGCGAGATCGAGCAGATGTTCGACTTCGCCCTGTTCGACCGCCAGCCACGCGAGCTGGTGGCCACCGAGCTTGGTCTGACCGTGATCGCCTATGCCCGCCGCACGCTCAACGACTGCCAGCACTTCGCCCAGGAACTCGATACCCTGCGCCAGGGCGGCTATGGCCATCTGCGCGTCGGCGCGATCTTCGCCGCTACCGCCCAGGTCGTACCGAAGACCCTGCTGCAGCTCAAACGCCAGCGCCCGCTGCTGACCATCGAGCTGGTCGAGCACACCAGCGATTACCTGCTGCAGATGCTCCTGCACAAACAGCTGGATCTGGCCATCGGCCGCTTCACCGAACCACGCCAGCAGGAGCATTTCAGCTATCAGGAAGTAGCCAGCGAACCCTTCCTGCTCTGCGCCGACCCGGCTCACCCGCTGGCCCGCGAGGCCACGCCCAGCGCCCGTGACCTGGAACAGTGGCCCTGGGTGGTGTACCCGCCCAATACGCCATTGCGACGGATGATCGAGCAGTCCTTCACCGACGCCGGCATCCAGTTCCCGGTCAACCGAGTGGAGACCGCTTCGGTACAGTCGACCCTGCACCTGCTGCATCACAGCCAGGCGCTGGCACTTCTGCCGGAAGCCATCGTCCTGCAGCAGGTCGCGCTGGGACAGTTGGTTCTGCTGCAACCGCCACTACAGACCCCGTCACTCGGCTATGGCCTGCTGCAACGCAAGGACGAGCCGCTGTCCGCCAACGCCAGGGAGTTCTATGAGGCGCTGCAAAGCGTGCTCGACACCCCCAGATAACTACTCGTTATGGGTTGATTACTAAGCCTCATTAGACAGCCCGCTTTGTCAGACAATAGTGTGCAGGCCATGCCCAACCCTCTGACACGGGCTATCGCGACCGAACGACTGCGGTCACGGCGCGATCACTGACAATAATTTCAATAGGTGACATCCATGCTTTCCAACCAGGTTGGCGCCACGCGCCGCACCCTCAAATCCCTCCTGCTCTCCGCCCTGCTGGTCTCGCCCATGGCCATGGCGGCGTATCCGGACAAGCCTATCCAGTTGATCGTGCCATGGGCTGCCGGCGGTGGCAGCGATGCGGCGGCACGCGGTATCGCGGCGGCGCTGGAGAAGGAACTGGGCGTCACCATCAACGTGGTCAACCGTGCGGGCGGCAACGGTGTGGTCGGGCACAGCGTGATGGCCACCGCCAAGCCGGACGGCTACACGCTGGGCTTCATCACCGGCGAGCTGAACATGATGCATTGGCAGGGGCTGACCAAGCTGACCTACAAGGACTACACCCCGATAGCCATGACCAACTATGACTATCCTGGCGTGCAGGTCGCGGCAGATGCGCCGTACAACAGCGTCGGCGAACTGCTGGAAACCATTCGCAACGAACCCAAGGGCACCATCAAGGCATCAGGCACTGGCCTGGGCGGCATCTGGCACGTGGCTTTCTCCGGCCTGCTGCTGGAGCAGGGCATCGACCCGCAGAAGATCACCTTCGTACCGAGCCAGGGTGCAGCACCGGCCATGGTCGAACTGGCGGCCGGCAGCATCCAGCTGGTGCCGACCTCGGTGCCGGAAGCCCGCTCGATGATCGACGCCGGCAAGGCCAAGGGCCTGGCCATTCTCTCGCCCGAACGCAACCCGGCCTTCCCGGATATCCCGACCCTCAAGGAAAGCCTGGGCAGTGACTACTCCCTCGGCGAATGGCGCGGTATCGCCGGGCCCAAGAACCTGTCGCCGGAAATCGTCGCTACCCTCGAAGCGGCGCTGGAAAAAGCCTACAAGTCCGACATGTATCAGGATTACATGCACAAACTGGGCTTCGGTGCGGAGTGGCGCAACACCGCCGACTTCAATGCCTTCCTCGAGGAAAACAACACCTACATGGGCGGCATCATCGAAAAGATCGGCATGAAGAAGTAAGCCCGACTGTCGATACGGCACTCCTGCGGGGTGCCGTTTGCCTTTACTCGGTTGTATGAGAGCTCCCCCATGAAAGACCTTCTGTTCGGTCTGATCTTCATCGCTCTGGGCCTGGCCGTATGGCTGATGGCCCGCGAGTTTCCGGTCGTGCCCGGCATGCAGTACGGCGCCGACTTTTTCCCCACGCTGATCGCCATCGGCATGGCCGGTGGCGGTGCCGTGCTCAGCTTCAATGCATTGCGCCAGCTGCGCACGGAAGGGGCGGGCAAGACTGCCGGATTCAGCCTGCCATCAATGGCTGTGCTACTGCCTTGCGCATCGGTCGTGGCTTACATCTACCTCAGCGAAGTCATCGGCGCCGCTCCGATGATGCTGTTGATCATGCTGACGCTACTGATCCAGCGTGGCGTACGCCTGATGCCATCTCTGGTCATCAGCTGCGTGGCCACGGCGGTCATCAGCCTCTCCTTCGGTCACCTGCTCAAAGTTCCGTTGCCCGTCGGGCCCCTAGGTTTCTGAGGAGCCAACCATGAACGAGTTACTCGACGGCATTCTGCTCGTCTTCAATTTCCAGACGCTGCTGGTGATCCTGCTGGCCGCTCTGTTCGGTGTTTTCGTCGGCGCCATTCCGGGCCTGTCCGCCACCATGGCGGTCGCGCTGCTGGTCCCGATCACCTTCGCCATGGACCCGACCGCTGCGATCGCGGCAATCATCACCACCGCAGCCATGGCCATCTTCGCCGGCGACATTCCCGGCACCTACCTGAACATTCCGGGCACACCGGCCTCCGCCGCCTACGTGGCTGACTCGGCTGCACTGGGCCGTGCCGGGCGTGCGCGTGAGGCGCTGGGCCTGAACGTCACCTGCTCGGTGATCGGCGGCCTGACCGGCACACTGGTGCTGGTGATGATCGCCCCGTCGCTGGCGGAGTTCGCGCTGAACTTCAGTTCCTTCGAATACTTCTGGCTGGCCGTGCTCGGCCTGGGCAGCGCGGTGTTCATCTCCACCGGTTCGGCGGTAAAAGGCTTTCTGTCGTTGATGGTCGGCCTGCTGCTGGCCACGGTCGGCCTGGACATGGTCACCGGCGCGCCGCGCTTCACCTTCGATGCGCCCGACTTGATGGGGGGCATCAACTTCATCCCGGTGATGATTGGTTTCTTCGCCATGTACGAGGTGATGAAGCTCTATTCCATCCCCCGCGACAAGGCCAACGGGCAGGATGCGACGCAAACCATCGCGCCCCAGCACGGCAGCGTCTTCGGCATGGTGCCGACGCACCTCAAACGCTACTGGAAGAACGTGATCCGCGGTAGCAGCCTGGGCGCCTTCATCGGTGCATTGCCTGGCGCCGGCGCCGATATCGCGGCATGGATCTGCTACGCCGTAAGCAAGAAGCGTTCGAAAACCCCTGAAGCCTACGGCAAGGGCCATGTCGAAGGCCTGGTGGACGCGGGCTCGGCGAACAACGCTGCAGTAGCCGGTGCCTGGGTACCGGCGCTGGTATTCGGCATCCCCGGGGACTCGATCACCGCCATCGTCATTGGCGTGCTGTACATGAAGGGCATGAACCCAGGGCCGACCATCTTCATGGACAACAGTGCCATGGCCTACGGTCTGTTCACCGCCTTCTTCGTCGCCAATCTGATCCTGATCCCCATCGGCTACCTGGCGATTCGCAGCGCGCATATCTTTGCCGTAACGCCGACACGCGTGCTGATGCCGATCATCCTGTGCTTCTGCATCGTCGGTGCCTTCGCCATCAACAACAGCCTGACCGATGTATGGATCATGCTGGTCTGCGGCATCGTCGCCTACCTGATCGCAACCGCTGATTTCCCCATCGCCCCGGCAATTCTCGGCCTGGTGCTGGGCAACATTCTCGAAACCAACTTCATGACCTCGATGATCAAGGCCGACGGCAACCTGCTGGCCTTCGTCGAGCGTCCGATCAGCATCGGCCTGGCCCTGCTGGTACTGCTGGTGGCCCTGTTCCCGGTACTCGCCAAGTACTGGCGCATGCGCTACCCACGCGCCCTGCCCTCGCCCAAGGAAGCTATCGAATGAGCCGCATCGCCCCTGAACAGCTGGAACACTTCATCCAACAACTCTTTCTCGGCGCTGACGTCAGCCCCGAGGTCGCCAGCGTGGTCAGCCGCGTGCTGGTCGAAGGTGACCTGCTCGGTCATCACACCCACGGTGTGAAACTGGCCCAGGGCTACCTCAAGGATTTGCGCAGCGGCCAGGCCAAAGGTAACGCCGACAGCCTGCAGATCATCCGCCAGACACCGGCGGCACGGCTCTACGACGCCGACTACCTGCTCGGCCCCTACTGCGTCGAGCAAGCACTGGACTTCACCGCCCAAGCCGCCCGCACCTTCGGTATCGGTGTGGCGACCATTCGCCGCTCGCACCATATCGCCTGCCTGGCTGCGTACCTGCAACGCTACACCGAGCAGGATCTGATCCCGCTGGTGTTGACCTCCGACCCGGCCGTGGCCTCGGTGGCGCCGCACGGCGGCCTCGACCCGGTATACACGCCCAACCCGCTGGGCATCGGCATTCCCACCGGCGAGAAGCCGATCCTCATCGACGTCAGCATGTCGACCATCACCAATGGTCTGGTGAACAAGACCCACCAGGCCGGCGGCCAGCTGGAACACGCCGCGCTGATCGGCCAGAACGGCCAGCCGACCCGTGACACGGCGGCCTATTTCGGCACGCCGCCGGGCGCGATCCTGCCGCTGGGCAGCCTGGAGTTCGGCCACAAGGGCTTCGCCCTCGGCACCATGGTCGAGGCGCTGACTGCCGGCCTGGGTGGCTTCGGCCGCAAGGACGGGGTCAAGCAATGGGGCGCTGCGGTGACCGTGCTGACCTTCGACCCAGCGTTCTTCGGTGGCGTCGAGGAACTGAAAGCGGAGATGGATCACTTCGTCGGTGCATGCCTGGAAAGCCGCCCGCGCGTGGCGCAAAACCCGGTGCGCATGCCGGGTCACGCCGGCATCGCGCGCCGCGCCAAAGCCTTCGAGCAAGGGCTGGAGTTGCCAGACGATGTGCTGGCAGCGCTGCGTGGGGCAGCAAGCGAAGCCGGTTGCGAATACCCCTTCTGATAGTGCGCAGCGTGCTCGGATAGGCTCAGCGACACGTGGCAGTAACCGGGACGTAGAGGGCCCAGCTCTCGTCCCGGAAATCCCCCCAGCACGCACATCGTGAACAGTGGACGAGCAATTCAGACTGCCGACCGCTCCACCGTCGGCAACAGCTGCGCGCTCTCGCGCAACAACGCCAGCACGCTCCTGGCAGCAGGAGACAGCAGCTCCTCGTTCTTGGTGATGATGCCGTAGGCCATCAGGTTGCGATTGAGGTCCTCCTCTATTCCAGCATCCAGTTCGGCGATCGCCAGCATGCCGTAGCGTGCGTAGTGCGCCACCACTTCGCGCGGCAGCACGGTCAGCATGTCGTTCTGCTCCAGCAGCGTGGTCACCATCAACAGGTTTTCGGCATTCACCACCTTGCTCGGCGGATACATGCCGACGTGCTGGAAGAGAGCATCGAACTCATGCCGCAGCACACTACCCGACGGCGGCAGCACCCAATCGGCAGCGTGCAGGTCCTCGCGCGACAGTACATGGTTGATCAGTCCTGCCCGCGCACAGACGCACAGTGGTTCCTTGTACAAGGGCTCAAAGCACATGCCGGTCTGGGCACTGTCGGCAAAGAAGCGCGCAACCAGGAAATCCAGCTCACCATCGTTAAGGATCGCCATCAGATCGAGGCTCGACCCGGTACGAATACTCAACTCAAGATTCGGATGGTTCTGTTTGACTCGTCGCGTCAGCTCCGGAAGCAGCTCGGCACAGGGGGTGAGGATGGTGCCGATGCGCACATGCCCGCGTTGCCCACCGCGCATCGCACAGACTTCATCGAAGGCATCCTCGAGGCTGGTCTGGATTCTCCGTGCATGACGGATCATCGCCTCGCCATAGAGCGTCGGCACCACGCCACGGGCATGTCGCTCGAACAGCGCCACTTCCAGGCCATCCTCGAGCTCCTTGAGCAGCTTGGAGATGGCCGGCTGGGAGATACCCAGACCTTCGGCGGCACGATTTAGGTTGCCGGTATCACCCAGCGCCACCAACAGGGGAATGTGCCGGCTCTTCAGCCGGGCCCGGACAAACCAACTGCTATTGAGAGGTTTCATAAAGAATCAGGTATATCCATTTGGATATGTAGAAGGCGCAATTACATATTTGTTGATGATCCCTCGTCTGTCTACTCTCTACCCTCAGAATTACAGATGTCGCACTGCCCGTCTGTTTTCTGCCGAGGCTCTATCGCGGGCCTATGCGCTAGAAAATGCCCTTATAAAAATAACCGGAGAGGCACCATGAAACTCACTGCAACCCCTTACCGCCTAAGCAAGGGCCTCGCCGCCCTGGCTTTGATCCTGAGTTCGACCACCGCACTGGCGAAAGAGGAATGGAAGTTCCAGATCAACGTCAATGCCGGCGATGACGAATTCCGCATCGCCCAGGAATGGGCCAAGAGCGTCGGCGAAAAGACCAACGGCGAAATCCTCATCGAGGTGATGCCAACCGGCACCATCGTTGGCAATAACGAGACCCTGGACGCAGTCGGCGCCGGCATCATCCAGGGCCACATCACCGACCCCGGCTACTTCTCCGGCAAGAATCCGGCCTTCGCCGTCTACGGCAACATGGTCGGTGCCTGGAGCGATACCTCGACTTTCCTCGACTACATGCGCAACGGCGGTGAGGACGGTTACAACCGCCTGGTCGAGCCCTACAACGTGCACTTGATCCGCGCCGGCGCCGTCGGCGTCGAGTCGCTGATCACCAAGCGGCGCATCGAAAAACTCGACGACTTCAAGGGCCTCAAGGTCCGGGCCCCGGAAGGCATGGTCTCGAACGCCTTCAAGCTGATCGGCGCAGCACCGGTGAACCTGCCGACCTCCGAGGTCTACACGGCCCTGGAAAAGGGCGTGATCGATGCCGCCGACTACACCGTGTTCGCCACCAACTATCAGCAGGGCTACCACAAGTACGCTCCTTTCGCGATTTACCCCGGCTTCCATTCGATGCCGATGAAGGACATCTCCATCAACAAGGCCACCTGGGATGGGCTCAGCGACGAGCAGAAGCGCATTCTCGAAGAGTCGGTGGACGCCTTCACCGCCCAGTTGATCGGAGACCTGCAGACCAAGGACGAAGAGCAGGTGGCAATCGCCAAGCAGAAAGGCGACGTGACCCTGACCACGCTCACCGCCGAAGAGCTGAAGAAATTCCGCCAGATTGCCCGCGCCGAGTGGAGCGCCTGGCGTGATCGCAGCCCTGAGGCCAAGGAAGCCGTCGACTCGATCCAGGCCTACTTGCAGAGCAAAGGCCTGCTCTGACGCCCCTCTCCAAACCACACTCAGAGCACACAGCCCCGGCTACGGTCGGGGCTGACGAGGAGCTTTACAGTGAAACTGCCGCAATCACCGAGCGACGGTCCTCTTTCCGTCACAGAACCCGTACCTGGCCAGAACCGCTTCGACCAGATCATCCAGCGTATCGGTCAGGCTGTCGCCTGGCTGGTGTTCGTCGCCATGCTGGTCAGTGTTTATGAAGTGATCATGCGCTATGGATTCAATGCCCCCACGGAATGGGCTCACGAGACCACCATGTTCCTGGTCGCGACCATCTTCGCCCTGGGCGGACCCTATGCGCTGGCGACCAACAGGCATATCCAGATTCGTATCCTGCTCGATCGTCTTTCGCCGCAAAAACGCTCCTGGCTGGATCTGCTGAACCTGGTCCTGGGCATTCTCTTCTGCCTGGCCCTTGGCTACGCCGCCTGGATTCTGGCTTTCAACGCCACCCATGCACCGGACGGCAGCTGGCGCCTGGAAACCTCAGGCTCCTCCTGGAACCCGCCGTTACCCGCCTTCATCAAGATCATCATCCTGGTCTCGATTGCCCTCATGGCGCTGCAGCAGGTCGTACGCATCAGCCAGCACTGGCGCAAGAACCCATGACCCCGGAATCGCGCCATGAGCATTGAAATCGCAACTTATCTGATCATTTTTGCCATCTTCGGCCTGCTGATACTGGGTCTGCCCCTGGCCTATGTCACCGGCCTAGTGGCGGCAATCTTTACCCTGGGCTGGTTCGGCCCAATGGCCGTTCCCCTGGTCGCCAGTCGCATGTTCGGCTTCATCACCGAATACTCCCTGGTCGCCGTTCCCATGTTCGTCTTCATGGCCGGGTTGCTCGACCGCTCCGGCCTGGCCCGGGACCTGTTCAACTCGATGCGTTTCTTCGCGGGCCGTCTGCCCGGCGGGGTCGCGGTACAGACGTTGGTCGTGGCGTTCTTCCTGGCCGCCATCTCCGGAATCATCGGCGGTGAGATCGTCCTGCTAGGCCTGCTGGCACTGCCGCAGATGCTGCGCCTGGGTTACGACAAACGCATCGCCATCGGTGTCGTGTGCGCAGGTGGCTCCCTCGGCACCATGGTGCCGCCATCGATCGTGTTGATCATCTACGGTCTAATCGCCAGCGTCTCGATCGCCGATCTGTTCAAGGCTGCGGTAGTGCCGGCGTTTCTGCTGATGGGCTGCTACATGATTTACGTGGTGGTGATGTGTACGCGCTATCCGCAGATGGGCGGCGCCAATCTCGAACAGGATAGTCATACCCCGCGCCTCACGGTCGCCGAGGCTTTCAGCGGCATGTTCTACCCAGTGGCCATTGCCGGTCTGGTACTCGGCAGCATCTACGGCGGCATCGCCTCGGTCACCGAGGCCGCGGCTATGGGTGCGCTGGGCGTACTGCTTGCGGTGATCGTGCGCGGTGAGTTCAGCGTCAAATTGCTTCAGGGCAGCCTGACCCAAACGCTGGAAACCTGCGGAATGATCGTCTGGATAGGCATCGGTGCAGCCTGCCTTGTCGGGGTCTACAACCTGATGGGCGGCAACCGCTTCGTCTCCTCGGCGATCACCGGCCTGGATGTAGCGCCCTTCGTCATCATCCTGGTGATGATGCTGATTTTCCTGGTGCTGGGCATGATCCTCGACTGGATCGGCATCGCCATGCTCTGCCTGCCGATCTTCGTGCCGATTGTCGTGCAACTCGGCTACGACCCGGTGTGGTTCGGCATCCTCTTCGCCGTGAGCATGCAGGTGTCGTACATCTCGCCCCCCTTCGGCCCAGCAGCCTTCTACCTGAAAAGCGTGGCCCCACCGGACATCAGCCTCACCGACATCTTCAGGTCGATGGTGCCTTTCATCTTCATCCAGCTGTTCGTCCTCGGCCTGTTGCTTTACATGCCGGCGCTCTCGACCTGGCTGCTGTAACCCTTCCCCTTTTCGATCAACCCGAAAGGCCCTGAGCGGCCTTTCGCACCCTGGCAGGTTTTTCTCATGACAGACAAACGCCCCCTCCGCTCCGCCCAGTGGTTCGGCAGCGCCGACAAGAATGGCTTCATGTACCGCAGCTGGATGAAGAACCAGGGCATTCCGGACCATGAGTTTCAGGGCAAGCCGATCATCGGCATCTGCAATACCTGGTCCGAACTGACCCCCTGCAATGCACACTTTCGCAAGATCGCCGAGCACGTCAAACAGGGCGTACTCGAAGCCGGTGGCTATCCTCTGGAGTTCCCGGTGTTCTCCAACGGGGAGTCGAACCTGCGCCCAACCGCCATGCTCACCCGCAACCTGGCCAGCATGGATGTCGAGGAAGCGATCCGGGGCAACCCGATAGACGCCGTGGTCCTGCTGACCGGTTGCGACAAGACCACGCCGGCCCTGTTGATGGGTGCAGCGAGCTGCGACGTCCCGGCCATCGTCGTAACCGGCGGTCCCATGCTCAATGGCAAACATCAGGGCAAGGACATCGGTTCCGGCACGGTAGTCTGGCAGCTCAGCGAAGAGGTCAAGGCCGGCAAGATCTCGATCCATGACTTCATGGCCGCCGAGGCGGGCATGTCGCGCTCGGCGGGCACCTGCAACACCATGGGCACGGCCTCGACCATGGCCTGCATGGCTGAAGCCCTGGGTACCTCGCTGCCGCACAACGCGGCCATTCCCGCGGTCGACTCGCGACGCTATGTGCTGGCTCACCTGTCGGGCATGCGCATCGTCGAAATGGTCCATGAAGACCTGCGCCTGTCGAAGATTCTGACTCGCGAAGCATTCGAGAACGCGATCCGGCTCAATGCTGCAATCGGTGGCTCGACCAACGCGGTGATTCACCTCAAGGCCATCGCCGGGCGTATGGGCGTCGAGCTGGAACTGGACGACTGGACCCGCGTGGGGCGTGGCACGCCGACCATCGTCGACCTGCAGCCTTCCGGCCGCTTCCTGATGGAGGAGTTCTACTACGCCGGCGGCCTGCCTGCCGTCATTCGCCGACTCGGCGAGAACGGCCTGCTGCCCAACCCGCAGGCGCTGACGGCCAATGGCAAGAACCTGTGGGAAAACTGCAAGGATGCGCCGATCTATGGCGACGATGAGGTGATCCGTCAGCTCGACAATCCATTGCGCGCCGATGGCGGTATCTGTGTGCTGCGCGGCAACCTCGCGCCCAAGGGAGCGGTGCTGAAACCCTCGGCAGCGAGCCCGGAACTGATGCAACACCGTGGCCGCGCGGTGGTCTTCGAGGACTTCGACGACTACAAAGCGCGCATCAATGACCCACAACTGGACGTCGATGAAACCTGCGTTCTGGTCATGAAGAACTGTGGCCCCAAGGGTTATCCGGGCATGGCGGAAGTCGGCAACATGGGCCTACCACCCAAGGTTCTGGCCAAGGGCATCACCGACATGGTGCGTATCTCCGATGCCCGTATGAGCGGAACCGCCTATGGCACCGTGGTGCTGCACGTAGCTCCGGAGGCTGCGGCTGGAGGCCCGTTGGCAGTCGTACGCAACGGTGACTTCATCGAGCTCGATTGCGCCGACGGGCGTCTGCATCTGGACATCCCCGAAGCGGAATTGCAGGCGCGCCTGGCGGCCTGGCAACAACCACAGGGCCTGCTCTGGGACGGTGGCTACCGCCGCCTCTACGTCGACCATGTGCTACAGGCCGACGAAGGCTGCGATTTCGACTTTCTGGTTGGCTGCCGCGGCTCAGCCGTGCCGCGACATTCGCACTGAGTCGATCCAGCCTCGCGGCAAGCGAAGCGCGTGCAAATCCGGCCTCGCGAAAGTGGGGTCGGGAAACACTTCGGTTTATACAGGTATGAAGAAGGGCGCCTCGGCGCCCTTCTTCGTGTTGGAATAAAAAACTGCCTCGTACCTGCAGATGTGGGGAGTACGAGGCAGTTGGGAAACTAGTTGCGAATCCGCTCAGCCAGGGCGCGCCAATGCGCCGAGTGGATCAGGTCTGGGGTGAGTTCCTCCAGGCTGCTGCAGCCGAGCAGGCCCAGGGTGCGATCCAGTTCTGTACGCAGAATCTCGAGCGCGTGCGCGGCGCCTGGGCCCTTGCCCGCGGCCAGTCCGTATAGGCCGGCGCGGCCGATCAGCACGCCGCTGGCGCCCAGCAGCAGCGCCTTGGCGATGTCGCTGCCACGACGGAAACCACCATCGAGGAAAATCTCCATCCGTCCCTGGTTGATGCGCGCCACCTCCGGCAGCGTCTCCAGCGCCGACACCGCACCATCGAGCTGGCGCCCGCCATGATTGGACAGCACCACGCCGTCGACGCCGTACTGCAGCGCCAGACGTGCGTCATCCGGGTGGATCATGCCTTTGACGATCAGCTTGCCGTGCCAGATATCACGCAACCAGGCGATGTCATCCCAGCTCAGGGTCGGGTCAAGTTCGGCGGCCAGTGCGCTGGCGGCGCCTTTCACCGAATCCTTGCCGGGCGGTAGCAAGTCACCGAGGTTGCGAAAGCGCGGCACGCCGTCGGGCACCAGCACGTCCCAGATCCACTCGGGGTGACGCAGCACATCGAGGCGGTTGCGCAGGTCCAAGTGCAACGGTTTGGCGTAGTTGCGCTTGTCCCACTCGCGATTGCCGAAAATAGCGCTGTCGGTGGTTACCATGATGGCTTCCAGGTTCAGCCGTTTCACCCGCTCGACCAGCTTGGCCACGTGGTCACGGGTGCGATACAGGTAGATCTGCATCCAGGCGCGGATGCCGTCGACAGCGGCGATGTCCTCGATGGAGGTGGTCGAAGCATTGCTCAGCACGAAGGGAATGCCGGCGCCTGCAGCGGCGCGCGCCAGGTGCAGGTCGCCGTCACGAGTCAGCAGGCCGTTGAAGCCGGTCGGGCCGACCATGAACGGCAACTGCGAGGCGCGGCCGAAGAAACTGCGCTCCAGGCTGCGCTGACCGACGTCACGCAAGGTGCGCGGTTGCAGGGTCACGCTCTCGAAGATCGTGCGGTTGCGATTGAGGGTGAACTCATCGTCCGCCCCGCCTTCGACGTACTCGAAGGAGAAATTGGGCAGACGGCGACGAGCCATCTCGCGCAGCTCTTCGATGTTCTGCGCACGACGAAAATCGCGCCCCGGATAAAGGCGTCGTTGCATAGTCTGGTCTCTGTACTCGCGAATGACGGGCGGCCGCTGACCGCCCTGCTTTCAGGCAGTGCCTAGCGACTCCAGGCCACCACGTCCTGGCGCTGCTCGCCGAGGCCGCTGATACTCAGGCGCATGCGGTCACCGGGCTTGAGAAATTGCGGCGGTTTCATGCCCGCGCCCACGCCCGGCGGCGTGCCGGTGCAGATCACGTCGCCCGGGTTGAGCGTCATGAACTGGCTGATGTAACTGACGATCTCGTCGATGGAGAAGATCATCGTGCGGGTGTTGCCGTTCTGTCGGGTCTCGCCGTTCACGCTCAGGCTCATGTCGAGATTGCGCAGGTCGGCGATTTCGTCAGGCGTGACCAGCCACGGGCCGATGGGGGCGAAGGTGTCGCAGCCCTTGCCCTTGTCCCAGGTGCCGCCCCTTTCGAGTTGGTAGGCACGCTCGGACACGTCGTTGACGATGCAGTAGCCGGCGACATGCTCCAGCGCCTGCTCACGCTCGACGTATTGCGTCTTGCGCCCGATGACGATGCCCAGCTCCACTTCCCAGTCGGTCTTTTCCGAGCCGCGCGGAATGATCACCTGATCGTTCGGCCCACAGATGGCACTGGTCGCCTTCATGAACAGCACCGGTTCGCTGGGCACCGGCAGGTTGGATTCCTTGGCGTGGTCGGCGTAGTTCAGGCCGACGCACAGCAGCTTGCCGATATTGGCGATGGGCGTGCCGATACGCACACCCTCTTCGACTCGCGGCAAGCTGGCGGGATCGAGTGCACGCAGCTCATCGAGCGCCTTGGCGTCGAGCGTCTGCGGGTTGATATCGGGCACGTGCTGCGACAAGTCGCGCAGGCTGCCGTCGGCCGCGACCAGCGCCGGCTTCTCTTGGCCCGGCGGGCCGTAACGCAACAGTTTCATGCATTTTCCTCTTCCGCGTAGGCGCGTACGCGTACACCGTTGATCTCACCCAGCACATCGAACAGGCGCGGGACGTACTTGTCGCCATGGCCCAGTGCCTTGGCCAGCATGAAGGTCTGGTACACGGCGTCGGAGACGATGCCGGTGGTCGGCGTCATCTTGCTCAGCTCGGTGTAATAGCGCATGTCCTTCTCGCAGTTGGCCAGGGCGAACTGCTGCCCGGAATCGTCGCCCTTCAGGACATAGGGAATGATCCGCTCGAAGGTGCGGCTGTAGCCGCCGCTCATGCTGCAGATCTCGGCGAATGCGGCCAGGTCGATACCATTCTTCGCCGCCGTGCAGAACGCCTCGGCGAGAATGGTGGCGTTGCCCTGGGAAATGAAGTTGTGGATAACCTTGGCCTTGTGGCCCGAGCCCAGGGGGCCAAGGTGGTGGATGGTCTCGGAGAAGCACTCGAGCACCGGGCGCACCTTGTCGAGCACCTCGGCATCGCCACCGGCGAGCACATTGAGGCGTCCGGCCACGGCATCCTTGGGGGTCCGGTTGACCGGCGTATCGAGGTAATGGCCGCCTTGTGCAACCACCTGCGCGGCCAGGTCAGCGGTGCGGTTCGGATCACCCGTGCTGCAATCGACGACGATCTGCCCCGGGCGCAAGCCAGCAAGAATACCGGTCTCGCCAGCCAGAGCGCGGCCGACTTCCGCCGTGCCTGGCAGACATAGCAGCACTACGTCGACAGCACGCGTCAACTCGGCGGCGTTGGCGTATTCGCGGGCGCCCTTGCTAACCAGATCCTCGACCGGCTGACGGTTACGGTGCGCCGTGACTCCGAGGCTGAAGCCCTTGTTCTGGATGTTGCTGGCCATGGCATGGCCCATCAACCCGAGGCCGATGAACCCAACATTGATAGCGGTCATGAGACTCCACCTTGCATGTAGCGCCTGTGCCCGGCACCAGCCGTGCCGAGCACAGGCGTAAAGGGTTACTGAGCGTTGCGGACCTTGGCGATCTCGGCGTTCATTTCATCCATCAGCGCCGGGCCATACTCGGCGACCAGCTTCTCGACGGTCGGACGCACCTGCTCACGCATGCGCTCGATTTCCTCAGGCGCGACTTCGTTGATCTGCATGCCATGCTTGGCCAGCGCCTCGCGCGAGCTGACGTCCATATCGCGCGATACCTTGCGCTCGTAGGCCTGGGCTTCCAGCGATGCACTGCGTACCAGTTCACGCTCGGTTTCGTTGAGCTTGTCCCAGGTGCGCTTGCTGAAGATCGCCACCAGCGGATCGTAGAAGTGGCCGGTCAACGACAGGTACTTCTGTACCTCGTAGAACTTCGAGGTCTCGATAGCTGCCAGCGGGTTCTCCTGGCCATCCACGGTGCGGGTTTCCATCGCGGTGTACAGCTCGGTGAACGACAGCGGCACCACGTTGGCGCCCAGTGCCTTGAACGATTCGATGGCGGTCGGAATCTGCTGCAGACGCAGTTTCAGGCCTTTGATGTCTTCCAGCTTCTGCACCGGGTGCTTGCTGTTGGTGACATGACGAAAGCCATGATCCCAGTAGCCAAGGCCGATCAGACCATGCGGCTCCAGGGTGGTCAGCAGGTTCTGTCCAGCCGGACCGTCGAGCACGGCATCGACCTCGGCGGAGTTCTGGAACAGGAACGGCAGACCATACAGGGCGAAACCCTTTTCGATGCCCGAGAGCAGGCCGGGAGTTACCAGCGTCATGTCGACAGTGCCGCCTTGTACGGACGAGATCACCTGAGCATCGCCGCCCAGTGTGCCACTGGCGAACACCATGACCTTCATCTTGCCGCCGCTCTTTTCCTTGATGATCTCGGCGAATTTCTGCGCGCCCAGGCCATGCGGGTGGTCCTTGGCCTGGACGAAAGCGATCTTGAAGTTATGGCGGTTGATCTCCTCTGCAGCCTGGCTGGCGGCAGACAACAGCAGGGCCGAGGAGCAGAGCAGTGCGGCGAGGGCTTTGGGGATGAATTTCATAAGGTTTCCTCTTGTTGTTATTACCGCCAGTAATGGCGGGGAAATGGGCGAAACAGCCCGCTCCGCATTCGCCGTCAGAACACGACGAATGCGGTGTTGTCGATCAGTAGAGCCACTGCGCGGGTACCAGCAGCAGTTGCGGGAAGGCCAGCAGCAGGCCGATCACCAGCAGTTCGGCGAGCAGGAAGGGCAACACACCGCGGATGGTGGCGACGAAGTCGATCTTCGCCACACCGGCCACCACGTTGAGCACCAGCCCAACGGGCGGAGTGATCAGCCCGATGGCGCAGGTCATGACGAAAATCACGCCGAAGTAGATAGGATCGATACCGGCCGCGACTGCTACCGGCATCATCACCGGAGCCAGAATCAGGATGATCGGCGACATGTCCATGGCCATGCCGATCAGCACGATGATGGCGACGATCAGCAGCATCAGCAGGCGCGGGCTGTCCATCAGCGGCTCCAGTACCTCGACCACCGAGCTCGGCAAATCGGCCACGGTGATCATCCAGGCAGCGACCATCGCCGAGGCGACCAGGAACATCACCATCGCCGTGGTCATCACCGAAGACACCAGTACCTGGTACATGCTTTTCCAGGTCAGCTCACGGTAGATCACCAGAGAAACGAACAGCGCATAGACAGCTGCCACCACGCCCGCTTCCGTGGGCGTGAAGATCCCGGCGCGCAGGCCAACGAGGATGATCACCGGCAGCAGCAGCGCCCAGACACCTTCGTAGAACGCCTTGGCGACTTCGCGCATTGGCGCTCGCGGGCGGGTGATCAGCGTCTCGCGGCGCGAGATGATGGCCCAGGCGATACACAGCGACACACCCATCATCAGACCGGGCGCGATACCGGCGAGAAACAGTTTGGTGATCGATACGTTGGCCGCCACGCCGAACAGAATCAGGCCAATCGAGGGCGGCAGAACCGGGGCGATGATGCCTGACGCAGCGACAAGACCACCGGCGGTCGCCTTGTCGTGACCGACCTTGACCATCATCGGCACCAGCAGCGCAGCCAGCGCAGCGGCATCCGCCGCAGCCGAGCCTGACAGGCTGGCCAGCACGCAGGCGGCCAGGATAGTGACGTAGCCAAGCCCGCCTTTGATGTGGCCGACCAGAGCAACGGCCATGTTGACGATACGCTGGGACAGACCACCGGCATTCATCAGCTCACCCGCGAGCATGAAGAACGGAACAGCCATCAGGGGGAAGCTGTCGGCACCGTTGACCAGACCCTGGGCGACGATTTGCGCATCGAACAGATCGAGGTGATACATCATGGCCAGTGCGCAGAGGATCAGCGCGTAGGAGATGGGTACGCCAATGGCCATGGCGCCCAGCAGAGACAGTACGAATATCGCGATGATGACCATCACATCACTCCGATTCTTATTATGAAATTGAGCGCCGGCGGCAGGCCGGGCGAAATACTGGAAAGCGCTACTGATGCAGCTCGGCCGAGAGGTCAGGTCGCGGTATTTCGCCGCCCAGTGCGAGACGGGCGATCTCGTAGAGATGAATCAGGCAGGCCGAGATGCCGAAGAACACACCAGAGCCGTAGAACAGGCCCATCGACCAGCCAGCGACCGGCGACGGTACGTTCCAGTTGATTTCCATCTGCTGCCAACTGCCCCAGAAGAACAGCCCGGAACAGGCCAGCATCAGCAATTGGGAAAGGATCAGGCAACCGCGCTCACCCCAGCTCGGTAGCGCCCGGAGCGCTAGGTCCACACTCATGTGACCACGCTCGCGCAGCAGCACCACGGCACCAAGGAACGTCAGCCAGACGAAGGCCCAACGCGAAATTTCTTCGGAAATGAGGATGCTTTCGTTGAAGCCGTAGCGCAGCACGACGTTGCCGAATACCAGCACCACCATGGTCACCAGGCAGATGATCGCCAGCACCTTGAGCAGGGTGAAATAACCGTCGACGAGCTTATGCATGACGGCGCTCCAGCAAGCTGACGATGACAGCGTACAGGCAGGATGTCGGCTGGCAGCCAACGCTCCCGGAAGGATGGGAATGAGCCATCGGGAAAGCCTCACATTGTTGTTTTTGTAAGCTGGCAAGCAGCCCTGTGGAGCCGACACTAACACCACAAATTATTGCGTGCAATGTTCATTTTTGTCAGTATCGTCGCCAGTCGATCACAACAACAATGAGAACGAGCCATGCAACTCATCACCAACACCCCAGCCGTGGTCATCCTCAGCGATCTCGATTCGGTCGCGGTCGCACGCCGCGCCCTGGCCCAGGGCAGCCGAGTCGAAAAGCTCGATCTAGAGGCTCTGGACGATATCCCTGCCGGTCACAAGATCGCCCGCTGCAGCATTGCCGCCGGGCAACCGGTTCTCAAATACGGTCAGGTCATCGGTGTCGCCAGCCAGGACATCGCCGCCGGCGCACATGTACACACCCACAACGTGGTGATGCCGCAAAGTCACTCCAGCGGCGAACTGCCCGCGGCCATCGAGCGCACACCGGTGCTACCGCCGGAACAACGTCGTCGCTTCATGGGTTATCGCCGCCCGGACGGCCGCGTCGGCACGCGCAACTACATCGGCATCCTGTCCACGGTGAACTGCTCGGCGACGGTGTCGCGCGCAGTGGCGGCGCATTTCAATGGGTCGGAATTGCTCAAGCGCTACAACATCGATGGCGTGGTGGCGCTGACCCATGGCAGCGGCTGTGCGATCAACACCGAATCGGAAGGCTTCAAGTTTCTCGAGCGCAGCATCTGGGGCTACGCCTGCAACCCGAATATTGCGGGTGCGCTGGTCATCGGCCTGGGCTGTGAGACCAATCAGATCAGCTCGCTGATGAAGCGCTACAACATCAGCGAAGGACCGAACTTCCGCGTCTTCAACATCCAGAATGCCGGCGGTACCCGCGCCAGCATCACCCGCGCCATCGAGCAGGTGACCGAGATGCTCGACGCCATCGGCCGTCTGGAACGCACCTCGGAAAGTGTCGAACACATCATGGTCGGCATGCAGTGCGGCGGCTCCGACGGTTATTCCGGCATCACCGCCAATCCGGCACTGGGCTACGCAGCAGACCTGCTGGCGCAGCACGGCGGTACTGCAATCCTCAGCGAAACGCCAGAAATCTACGGCGCCGAGCACTTGCTGATCGCCCGTGCGATCAGCCATGAAGTGGGCCAGAAGCTGCTCGACCGCCTGACCTGGTGGGAGGAATACACGCGCATCAACGGTGCCGAGCTGAACAACAACCCCTCGCCAGGCAACAAGGCCGGCGGCCTGACCACCATCCTGGAAAAATCCCTCGGTGCGGCGGCCAAGGGCGGCACCAGCTCGCTCAACGGCGTATACGAATGGGGCGAGCCGATCACCGAACGCGGCTTCGTGTTCATGGACAGCCCCGGCTACGATCCGGTATCGGTGACCGGCCAGGTAGCCTCCGGCGCCAACATGATCTGCTTCACCACCGGCCGCGGCTCGGTGTCCGGCTTCAAACCGGCGCCGTGCATCAAGCTGGCGACCAACACCGAGATGTTCCGCAAGCTGGAAGAGGACATGGACATCAACTGCGGCGGCATCGTCGACGGTGAGTTGAGCATCGCCGAAGCCGGGCAGAAGATCTTCGACATCCTTATCGAGATCGCCTCGGGCGAGCCGTCCAAGAGTGAGCTGTACAACTACGGCGACAACGAGTTCGTGCCTTGGCAGGTGGGTGCGGTGACCTGATCGTCAGGTTCTGCTGATACGAAAACGGCCGGGGATTCCCGGCCGCTTTCGTTACTGACGTGCATCTGTGATGTGCCGCCTCGTAGCAGCCCACTTTCTCTGCCGGCACCTTGATCGCCCGCAAGCGGGCCCCTACAGCGGCGTCTACGCGTCGATCCGCTCCAGATAAGGCACGGCCTGGATCACGTTCTGCGCGCGGAACTGCGCCAGGCGCTGCTTGACCTTGCGCTCGGCGATCACCAGGTGCTCCTCCATGCTTTGCGCCGCCAGGTCAGGGCGACCGGCCTGCAGGTTCTCGAAGATGCTCAGGTGCTCGCGGAAGAAAGGCTCCTCATCGGGGAAGTAACTCTTGTCCAGCAGGATGTGCTTGCCCGACAGCAGCAGCGAGTGAGTGCGGCGCAATATCTGCAGCATCTGCCGGTTGGGACAGCGGCCCAGGGTCTCGATGTGCAGGTCGCTTTCAAGGTCGTCGAACTGGCGGCTGTCCATGTCCGGGTAGAGATCCATGGCCTGGTGCAGGCGCTCGATATAGCCGTCCAGTTGCTCCGGCTGCAGGAACTCTGCAGCCCGCATGAGCACGTATGGCTCCAGACGTCGACGGACTTCGTACAGCTCAGCCAAACGCGCCTCGTCCCACTGCCCGAGCTGCCAACGGGAGCGCTCGTCGCGCTCGACCAACCCCATCAGCGAAAGGCGCGTGAGCACCTGGCTGGAGACCGTGCGGCTGATGGCGTAATGGCGGGAGAGTTCGAGCTCGTTGATGCGATAGGTACCGAACAGCGACTGGTGCAACAAGTCCCGTTCGATCTGGTCGTATACGGATTTCCAGGTTTCAGTCTTGCGCGGAGCCTGAGCCTGGTCATCCGTCAGCTTGAAATCAGCGGCCTCGAGCTTGCGCCGCAGCACCTTGCCAGGCTGCGCACCAACCAGATAACCACGGCCTTCGAACGTACAGACAAGACCTGCCTGATGCAGACTGAGCAGCGCCTGGCGCACAGGCGAGCGGCTCACCCCGAACAGATCCGCCAAGGGCCCCTCAAGGAGTAACGTTCCTGGCTTGAGCCGACCTTTGCGGATACTCGACGCGATGAGTTCGAATAACTGATCGTTGAGATGCTTCTTCATTCTTGTTTTCGGGTCGTATGTGGGAAGGGAAAGAACCACAGAGCTCCATGCCCCGCAATACTCCTATATATGACAGCCTCATACAAAACAGCTTTTGCATGCAATGCTCTTTATCGACGACTCGTTGCAGCGTGACGACATATGCCAGGCGATGTGCACGTCCTCACAACGCGCGACCCTCCTGTAAAGCACGGTACTGATTCGGCGAGGTGTTGAACCAGCGCATGCACGCCTTGTGAAAGCTGCTCTGATCACGAAACCCCAGCTGCGCCGAGATGTACTTGAGACTGCGGCTGGTGTTGCGCAGAAAACTGTCAGCCTGCCGGCGGCGGGCCTGGTCCAGCAGCAGACTGAAGTTCGCCGAATCACGCTCAAGGCCATGCTGCAGGCTGCGCCGGCTCATACCAAGCTGATCGGCAATCTGGCTGAGACTCGGGCTGATGCCCTGACTCAGTTGCTCGGCCAGAACGCGCCTTACCCTGGCTTCCAGCGATCCATCCACCTGCTCACTCATGCGCGCCTGCGCATATTCGACGTGCAGGGGATGCAGGGCTGCAGCCGCAGTGGGCAGTTCGATCGCACCAGCCTCGACACTGAACGTCATGCAATTGCGCCGTGCCGAGAAATACAGGTTATCGCCAAACAGGCGCCGTAACTGCCGAGTGTCGGCGGGCTCGGGATAGGTCAGTTCCAGCATCAATGGCATGGACCGCTGAAACGGCGAAAGCCAGTGCACGATGGCAAAGATCAAGGCCGCCCCCGCATCGATGAAGGCTCGCGGAGCCCGCTGGGCCACCGTGGCGTTCTCCAGGCCAACCAGCTTCAGGCGGTCGACATGGTGCTCCAGGAACATGTGCGAGCCGTCGCTGGTCATCGGGTGATAATCGGCCAAGCGCTGCAACGCATGAGCCAGCGTCGGACTGGACATCAACGCGTAGCTCTGCGCACCAAGAATGCACGGGTGAAAATGCTCGTAGGCATTGAGCCCCATATCCGCATCACCCGTTTCGCTCGCGATTGCACTCAGCAGACGGTAGACCAGCATCACCCTGACCGGCTCGCCTCCGGCCAAGACCTGATCCAACCCAGGTAGATACCTGGCCAGCGCTACACCTTTGCTCGCAAATGCCTTGGTCATTACCTGGAAACAGGCATTTGTAATCGTATGCATCAAGTATTCCTGAGCGACAACCTAATTGGCCCACCCAAATAACACGGAGAAAAAGAAGGCGGGGCCAGAGGACATACGATTGGTTTCCCGGAACACTTCTCACCTCATAAATCGAGTGCGAGGATGACGCAGGCGAGTTGCCAGCATTCTTAATCTCTACAAGAAACTGGAGTTGCCTCTATCGGTAAATAGTCACTTCGTGAGCAACGATGTGACTGCCTCGCACTCGACCGCTGTGAAACCTCATATGGCCAGTGCGCAATACGCAGGCACTTGGCCAGTTCAAAAAACTTCATAAGGCGCATAGCGCCATTACCTATCGATCAGTGATTGCACACCACGACAAAGCGGGTGACGGCATCTTTTTTTCATTGCCAACGAATTCATTACAGGGACAGGGAAAGATGCACAGCCCCCGCGATACCGCCCTTTTCAGAGACGCACTGGCATGACCAGCCATGAGCCTTTCTTTCGCCTTGTAACCAGCAACCCGCTGAATGATCTGCAGCGAGCACACCTGTTTTACGATCAGCTACAACGCGGTCAATTTCACCTGGCCTTCCAGCCCGTGGTCGCCCCCGGCGAAACCCAGCGAGTGCTGTACCGTGAGAGCCTGCTGCGTCATACAGGCGAGGGGCTGGGCTTCAATCCCTTCCCGTTGCTGGAGCGGCTGCACGTCATACGGCCGCTGGATCATCGCGTGATCTGCACTGTACTCACGCTGCTACAGGACAACCCGACACTGACCCTGGGCTGCAACATCTCCGCGCTCAGCACCGTACTCGACAACGATTGGGATCAGTTGCTGGAGCGTTTCTCCAGCGAGCCCGAGGTGACCAGCCGCCTGGTCATCGAAATCACCGAAAGCGCCGTGCCACCCAGCCACCGTAGTGCTGTCGATCTGGTTCATCGCCTGCGCCATGCCGGCTGCCGGGTAGCAGTCGACGACTTCGGTTCGGGTTTCGGCACATTGTCGTTCATTCAGCAAAGCCAGCCGGACATCATCAAGATCGACCAGAGCTATATACAACGCGCGCGCAATAGTACTCAGGGCGAGAAAACGCTCAAGTATCTGCTGGAACTATGCAAGACATTGGCACCCTGCGTAATAGTCGAAGGCATCGAAACTTCTGCCGACCTACATCTCGCGCAAAGTCTCGGCAGCTATTGGGTACAGGGTTATTTATTCGGACAACCCACTGCCGACATTAGCGGAATGCAGGGCTCTTCTCGCATCACTAATTAACCGACGTGGCCACCGATATAAAAATTGATCACTCAATCAACTTTTATCGCCTATCCATCAATCATCACACTGCTTTTCACGAGGTCGCCATGTTACTGAGAAAGATGAAGATCGGTTGGCGTGCCGCTACCAGCTTCTCCATGCTCGCACTGCTGGTATTGATACTGGGCTGGATCACCCTGACGCAAATGTCACGCATGGACGATATGTCCGACGCCATCGAAGAAAAGTGGTTTCCCTCGGTACTGGCGCTGGATGAAATGAACATGAGCGCAGCGAGGGTTCGTGCGCTGACGTTGCGCATTTATATCTCCCGCAATGCCGAAAAGCGCAGCGTCGATCTAGCTGCTCTCGAACAGGCGAAGAAGGACCTTGTACGCGTCGAACAAACCTACGCCACCTTCATCACCTCGACCGAAGAACAGACAGCCTTCGACAGCTTTCGCAGCAGCCGGGAACGCTACATGGCCAGTCAGGCCGAGGTGATGGAAGCGATACTCACGGATAACGACACACGGGTCAGTCAGCTGGTAGAAGGCACCCTGAGCGAAACGGCCGACGACCTGGCGGCATCGATGCGGGCGCTGATGCAGCTCAACAAGACTGGCGCCGGCAACGCTTCGGCGCAGAGTGAAGACGCGTATGAGAGCGCGAAGTACATCGTGCAGGCCGCCGTTGCCGTGGCCGTGCTACTCACGATCATCCTCGCCCTACTGTTCACTCGCAGCGTCATCATTCCCCTGGGCAAAGCTGTTGGCCTGGCCGAAGACATTGCAGGCGGCGACCTCAGCCAGGACGTCAGCGACGATGGCCGCGACGAGCATGCGCAACTGCTGGCGGCACTTTCCACCATGCGGCGTAGCCTGCGCGACACCATTCAGCAGATCGCCGACTCGTCCAGCCAACTGGCCTCTGCCTCCGAAGAACTGCATGCCGTGACCGAGGACAGTACACGCGGCCTGCACCAGCAGAACAACGAGATCGAGCAGGCCGCCACCGCAGTCAACCAGATGACCGCCGCGGTGGAAGAAGTCGCGCGCAACGCCGTCAGCACATCCGAGGCATCGCGCGAAACCGACCATACCGCCCGCCAAGGTCGGAACCAGGTAGGCCAAACGGTGGAGTCAATCGGCCTGCTGACGCAAGACATCTCCACCACCAGCGAAGAGATCCGCCGCCTGGCCGACAATGTGCGCAACATCGGACAGGTGGTAACCGTTATCCGCGCCATTGCCGAACAAACCAACCTGCTGGCGCTCAACGCCGCCATCGAAGCCGCTCGTGCCGGCGAGCAGGGCCGTGGCTTCGCCGTAGTGGCCGACGAAGTACGCGCACTTGCTCATCGCACCCAACAATCGACCGGCGAGGTCGAGCAGATGATCGAGCTGATTCAGAAAGAGACCGAACAGGCCGTACAGGCGATGGATACCAGCATGCAGCGTGCCGGCTCGACACTCGACCTGGCCCAGTCCGCCGGGCAAGCGCTGGAAGAAATCACCCAGTCCATCAGCGCGATCAACGAACGCAATCTGGTGATCGCCAGCGCCTCGGAACAACAGGCGCAGGTGGCACGCGAGGTGGATCGCAACCTGGTGAACATCCGCGATCTGTCGTTGCAAAGCTCGGCCGGCGCCGATCAGACCACTGCCGCCAGCCAGGAGTTGTCGCATCTGGCAGTCGGCCTCAGCACGCTGGTGACGCGCTTTCGGTTGTGACACCACAATACGACTGTCTCTCTCAGCTACTTGGACTCAAGGGCAAGTGCGCTCGCACTTGAGTCCGTGTCAGAGCATGCAGGACGAGTCGCCTTGCTTAGCGGCTGAGCATGAAGGTTTCGAACTCGAGATCGTCCAGCGCCTCATTGAGACGATACAACCCCAAGAGCACGCACAGTAGCAACGACAGGGTGAAGCCATAGCCGAAGAAAGTCGGGCCAAGCATCTGGCTGAACAAGGTCAGCGCACCGTTTGCCAGGACGAAGAGAACGCAGAGCTCGAGGACGATGGCACGCTTGTCCAGATAGAAGAACACGTTGAGCAAGGCCATGAACACCACCTGAATACTCACGCCGATCACGTCGATGTAGAACAGCGGCAGGTAGTAGTGCGAGATACCCAGCCAGGACAGCAACTGCGGCGCGAGCAGAAACAGCAGAACCAGAGTCAGCCCCTGGACCTTGCAGATTTCCATCAGGCCCTGACGAATCGCCAGAATCATCTGCTCCTTGAGCCAGCCGATGTGCTGCAGGGTTTCCCCGCCGCGAATCGCGTCATAGACACGCTCGTACCACTCGGCGAAGTCGGTTTCGATACGCACCAGGAACACCGCCATGCCGGGGATGATCGACAGGTAGGCGAGGAAGATCGGCAGGTCGTAGAGGATCGATGCCCGCAACGGGCCGATCACGGCTTCGGAAGTCGAGGGGTTGAACCAGAAAATGAACTTGTCGATCCAGATGCCCAGGTTGTAGCACAGCCCTGTCAGCAACAGACTGCCGAATACCTGGCGACGCTTGAGAAAATCGAACGCGACCAGGCGCTCGGCCGGGTACTCGCGAAGGATGTCGAACAGGAAGATAAACAGCAGGCTGGAGTGACCGATCAGCAGGCCCAGCAGCAGGCCGTCGATATTGAGAAAGCGCAGCAGATAGGCCGAGGCGACCATCAGCGAGTAACCGAGAAACATCACCCCGAGAATGCGGTTGTAGGCCTTCATCCCGGACAGGAAGATGATCACCAGCCACAGGTTGCACAGCACCACGAAGTTGGCCATCACCAGCAGGCGATAGGAAAACGACTGATCGAACAACAGGCCCAGCACACAGATCGCCAGCAGCCCCGAAACGATGGTCACCAGCAGCAGTATGCCCACCAGGTTGGGTAGGATCAGATCCAGGCGTTTCTCGAACAACCGGTCGGAGACGAAGCGGGTGAAGAACAGCTGCAGCCCGCCGGTAAGTATCAGCGAAGTGGCCATCAGGTACGTCACGGTGACCAGGAACTGACCGATCAGCGTTTCCGGCAGCACCGCCCCCAGGCTCAGTACACCGATGAGCATCACGCTGATGATCGACAATACCCACGGGCCGGAGCTGATCAGGCCGGCATACAGGTAGGCGCGCATCGTCGATGTGTAGGAGTCCCTGGACAGGATCTTCCTCAGTTCAAAGCCTATACCCGCCATTACGCGCTCTCCGTGCCTTCGCGATACAACTCGCGATAACGCGCGAGCATCAGTTCTTCGGTGTAGTAACGTCGCACACGCTCCAGGCCGACGGCCTGGGCCGCCTTCCAGCGTTCGGGATTGCGTAACAGCGAGAGGATGGCGCGCGAGGTGGCCTGCGGGTCGGCAATTGCTACCACTTCACCGGCCGAGCCAAGCTGGCGATCCTCCTCCGTGGAGCCTTCGACCAGCTCGCGACACGACCCTACATCACTGGTCACCACCGGCGTGCCGGCCGCCCAAGCCTCGAGCACCACCAGCGGCTGCGCCTCGCTGATCGAAGTCAGCACCATCACGCCCAGCTGCGGTACGACTTCGCGCACCTGGCGGAAGCCGAGAAAACGCACCTTGTCCTGCAGCCCCAGACTGGCCACCAGGCTGTGGCACTCGGCCGCGTAATCCGGATCTTCTTCTTCCGGACCCACGATCCAGCCTTCGGCTTCGGGTATGACGCTAACCACACCACGGATGGCGCGGATGAAGGTTTTGACGTCCTTGATCGGTACCACCCGCCCAACCAGGCCGGCTACCGGTGGTACGCCTTCTGGTCGGCTAAGCAGCGCCTGATCCCAACTGGCCAGATCGATGCCATTGGGGATCACCCGCGTGCGCTCCTCGGGAGCGCCATCGAGAACCTGACGCCGCCTGTTGCCTTCGTACAGCGCGATGATGGAGTGTGCAGATCGGTAGGTGATCAGCCCGATACGCTCGAAGAAGCGGATCCACAGTCTGCGGATGTAGCTGACCTCCGCATCGAGGCCGGTGCTCAGGCGTTCGTCGGGACTTTCGGCGATCCAACCCGCCTGCGCCAGATCGATCTTGCGCTCCTTGGTATAGATGCCGTGCTCGCTGAGCAGGTAGTAACAACCCCAACGGCGCTGCAGGACGCTGCCCAACATCCCCGCGTAACCGGTGGAGATCGAGTGCAGCATGCGTGCGCGCGGTAGCGTTCTAGATACCTCCGCGAGCATGAATAGCGGCGCCTGCATGGAGCGCAGCGTCCAGAAGTAATTGACGAATGACGGATCGGCGCAGTGCTGGGTATAGCCGTCGACGATGGCATCCCAGCTGGCACGACTTTGCAGGAAGACCTCACGGCCGATGCGTCCGGCAGCCAGAGTATCGACGAATGCATCACCCTGCTCGGCGCTAGGCTCCTCCGGGTTGTGCAGGAATCGATGCACATCCAGCATCAGCTCGGCCAGCTCTGCGCTCGCACGGGTACTGGTGGTGGGAATCGAACTCCAGGAGTCTTCGAGGAAATGCTCCTGAATGTGCACCACGTTGTCCGGGATGGCGTAATGGCGCTTGCCGTAGGCCTCCTTCTGACCGCCGATGAACAACACCGAGAAGGTCAGCTCAGGCAGCCCCAGGATCAGCTGGTTGATCCAGCTCGACACGCCCCCGCGCACATAGGGCCAGGTTCCCTCGAGCAACAGGCAGACATCGACGCTCTGCACGTCGGGAACAGCGGATTTCTCACTCATAACCAGTATCTTGCCAATGCCGCGAAGGGAGGACGTTGCAACAGCTCGGCCGGCATAGTCGCCAGCATTTGCGGGATGTCCGCATAGCGTTGCCGCAGGAATGCGATCTCGGCCCGATAAGGCGCCAGCTGCACCGCATCCATCCCGGCCTGCCCCGACTGGTCGAACTGCGCCAACGCCTCATCGAGATTGCCCTGTTCCATGGCGATACGCCCGGCCAGCAAGTGCAGTTCGCCACCCGAGTTGCCTTGCAGCGCCGCCATCACATGGCTCCAGGCTTGCTGCAACACGTGCTCCAGAACACTGCCCTGAGCCAGGCCGACATAGGCGAGCTCCCAGTACCAACGCGCCAGTTGCCCATGCAGGGCGAACTTGCGGTCCGTGCTGGCGCTTTCCATGTCTGCCAAGGCGTGTTCGATACGCTGGTTGATTCGGCTTTCACGCTGATCGAGCATCGAGTAGGCAAGCAGACGCACGTCGTCAGATGGATCACGCAGCGCTAGCTTCAGGATTGGAATGGCTTCCTTGCTACGCATGCGTCGTGTGGCGAAGATCGCCGTCAGGCGCTGATCGGGGTCACGCGCGTGACGCAACACGTCCTGAAGGCCGCCATCGCTGAACATCAACTCCTGCTTGCGCTCGCGCGGCCGGAAAGGCAGCTCGGGAACGGCAGTCGCCTCCCAGGACTGAACCTTGCGCTTGCGCGGCAAGTAGAGGGCCGGAAACAGCGCCAGCGCTACGCCGATCATGCCAATCAAAGGGATGAAGAATGAGACGCTGAAAATGAACAGCAGGCTCCAAGGCAAGGGGTAGCGATAGCGGCGCGGCAGCAGCAGCCAGATCCCGGCAGCCAGCATGGCGCTTCCCAGGCCATGCGCGGAGGCATAGAGCAACGCAGCCTGATGAATCGGGAGATCGCTGACCGCACTGGCCCAGCTCCCGACCTCAAGCAGCGCAGCGCCGCTAAACAGCCACTTGCTGATCATTCAATGCGCACTCGTTGAAGAGGAAGTGTCTCAAGGCATCCCGCTCATCACCGCCCTCGAACAGGAATTGATGCGTCTGTACACCGAGCGAATCAAAATCTCGGCCCTGGCCAAAGCGCTCTGCAAAAAGCTGGCGGATACGCACCAGATATCCCTGCGCGCCCTCACCCGAGGTCAGCGGCAGCAGCACCAGCACCAGGCGACTGCCGCGACCGTTGATGACCTTGAGCTGGACATCAAGACCGCGCTGGCTGCCTTCCAGAAGACGCTGAACCTCTTCTCCGTTTTCCTCGGAGAGTTCGAACGCATATAGGCTGGCCGGCAGGTCATGGTCGCGCGCATCGGACAGCGAGCGCTTGAGCAGTTGCGAGTAGTGCTGGGCATCGGCATCTGGCAGTTGCAGCGCCTGCGCATCGCTCATCAACAGATCGGCGATATGCCCGGCGAGAATCGCCAGCAGGCTGAAACTGCGCTCATGGAACATGAAGAACGGCATCTGCTGAATCGCCAGCACTGCCAGAATGCGGTCTTCGGTATCGATCAACGGCACACAGACCTGCAACGCGGAATGCCGGACGCCTTCGCCACGATCCAGCACCTCGGAACGCACACTGACCAGCTCGCCGCGCTGCAGGCACTGGCGCAACAGCACATCGTTGCCGTTCAGCTCGCCCATTTCCCCCAGCGTGGCCAGCGCTCGGGGGTCGACTTGAGCGTTGTCCGTGACCCGATAGAGCCCCGCCACTCGCAACGAGCCGTATTGGGCAAGCAGGGAGATGACCGTATCGGCCAGGGTCTTCAGGGCGTCTCGATCACCCGGCAAGGCACGCAACTGTTCGCGCAAGCTCAGGAGTGAGCTGCGCAGACTCTGGTCGTTGCCCGCTACACGTTGCTCCAGGCGATCATGCGAGATGCGCAGGATATGGTGGGAGCGGGTGAACTCATCGAGCCGCAGCTGGCGATACTCGTTGGCCAGACTGAGTCGCTCGAGGCGGCGCTCCCAGATGTCGCGGAATTCACCGACCAGCATGCTGCAGAGCAACATGCCGACGATGAAGGACGCCGGGATGTCCAGATAGAGCTCCCAGCCTGACAGCCGAAACACGAACAGCGCAGCAATCAGCAGTGCGGCGCTGAACAGCCCCTGCAGGAATCCGTAACGAACGCCGAGCAGGATCGGTACGAGAATCATCCAGGGGAACGACGCCACCACGAGCAGGGGGTCGTCCGGCGATAGCCAGTAGCCGAAACCTAGGGCGAGGAGGCTCAGCAGACAGGTTTCCCACCAGGAAACACGGCCACTGGCCCTCGGCGCAAGAATGAAATCCTTGTGGGCAGACTGCATCGTCATTACTCGAAGTCGAGGTTACCGACCAGCTCACGCAGCACCTTCTGCGCCGCCCCCGCCAGACTCTCGCGCGACCAACCCGCACGGGCGCCGCTCGAGCTCCAGACCACGCGCCCGGTAGCCGGCTCCAGCACCTGCAGGCTGACGCCCACAGCGGGTTCGCCATCGAGGCCATTCTTGTACTGCCACTCCTCGACGCTACCGGTGATCACGTAAGCCAGACGCTGTTGGCGCGCCCAGTCGAGCGCCTGTATCTGGCGCTCACGGTCGTCCTGCAGCAACAGGTCCTGACGCGGCGCCTGAGGATACATCAGCGGACGCACGCCCTCTTCGGCCAGGATGCTGATCAGGATCTGCTCTGCGCGCTCACCGGCCTGCGGAGTCTGGGCGTAGTTGACCAGTGGCGCGACGCCCCAGGCAGCGTTGCGCGGCAGCGTCTGGCCACTTTCACGGGTGAAGCTCGAGCACCCGGTCGCGAGTGCTGCAATGACCACCAGGGTCAGGCAACGGATGATTTGCATCGTCATTCCTCCTTTGAGAATCCTTGCTTAGCGCCCAAAACGGGTGCTGTAGGTAATACCCATGGACCCGCCGGCATCACCCTCTCCACCACGGGGAGCGGATTGATAGCCGAGGGTCACAGCCAACTCGTCATCACCGAACAACTCGACGCCAACCCCCAGGTTGATGCCGTAGTTGAACTGCTTTTCCGTCCACTGCCAGCCGGCAATGGTGTCGACCATCCAGGTGAACTGTGGACGGGTTCGATTCAGTGCGCCGGGGAAGCCTCGGCGCCAGGTGCTGGCGACGTAAACCTGGCCGTAACGATCCTGCATGAGCTCCTCGCCCAGGATCGTCGCCCCCGGCGTGGTATCGAAGGGTATGTAGGCGCCTCCGTTGGCGCTCAGAAGTTCACTGGGAACCTCGCTCTCGACACTGTTCTTCTGGTAATCGAGGCCGGTACGCAGCAGCCAGGAAGGGTCGTCGAAGAACAGCATGTGCCCCCACTCGACGGATACGCCATTGCCAGTGCCGAGCGCATCGCCGCTTCTCGAGCTGTAGCGGCTGTGAGTGATCGACCAGCTCAGCTGGTCACGCGCGGAAAAGCCGTGCTGACCTCTCAGGCCCAGGCCGTCACGCATACCCAGGGCGCGCAATAGCCCGGTGTCATCGGCCTGCCGGTGCCAATCCACTGCGATGCCCAGCTCATCTCGCGAACTCAGACGCCAGGTCCGCTCAAAGCCCAGGCCATGGCGGTCATCGTCATCGCGCAGACTGCTGTCGAGGTACAGACTGAGATCGCCATCGGAAAGCTCTCGACGGGTATGCAGCTTGAGATTGCGCTCATTACCCATCACCGCGCTGTCCAGGTTGGCGCTGTCGTAGCGCATCTGGTCGAGCTGCAGATCGGCATACCAGTCGTCGCCCAGATTGCGCGCAACGCGCAAGCGAGGTCCGGAGATATCCAGGTCGCCGAAGTCCATCTTCTGCCATCCCAGCTGAATACCCTGCGGTGAGCGCTCCAGCATACCGGTGGCCTGATAGAGCAGTTGCTGGCGAATGGATACCGGTTGCTCATCGCCCTGGGCGCTGAGCGCAGTGGCCAATGCCTCGCCGTCATGCCCAAGGCGAGCGAGAACCTCGACCTGATGTGCTACGTCCAGGCCGCCGCGCTGCAGAAGACGCTGCATCTGCTCACGGTTATCGCTGCGCAGCGCCTGCTGAATCTGATCGTAGTTACCTGGCTCAAGGCCACGCGCAGCACCCCACGCCAGCCAGTCGTCCTTGAGTGCCGCCTGGTTGCCCGCGTCCAGCCGCTCGAGGAAATGTTCGAACCAGAGTTGCAACGTCGCCTGTTCGCCGTTCCACAACTGCTTGGCTTGCGACAGCGATACCAACGAGCCCTGGCTACCGGCGAGCAGGCGCAGATACATGGCATAACCTTCCGGTGTAGCGATGATGCGCGAACGGTCCATATCCTTGAGCAATTGGCGACGCAGGCGCCAGGCCAGGTCGGCATAACCAGCAGCCTCGGCAGCATCGGCGTAAGCAGCCAGCGCCAAACGATCAGATGGATTGGACTTGAGGTGCTGACGGAACCAGAGCAAGGCCTCGCGAGTGTTGTTGAGCATCATATGGCCGGTCGCATAGGGCAACCACAGACGACTGTCAGCCACAGCCCGTGAGCGCCATTGCGGCAGCAGCGCTGCAAGGACATCGCGCTGGGCATTGTCGATGTAGAACCAGAGCATGCGCTGACGTACCAGGTTGTCTTCCGGGAACTGGGCCAGAGCCTGCTTGTAGAACGCGTTGGCCTGTTCGTATTGCCCATCCTGGGCGGCGAGCGCAGCACGGGCGAGCCAGTACTGCGAACTGCTACGGCCCGCCGGCGACTGCTCCGCTTCAGCCAGGAGCGCTCTGAGCGTATCCCAGTCACGCAAGGTCTCGGCCAGTTGCAATGCCACTGTCAACCGCGCCACCCTGCCGGTGCGCCGCCAACTTTCAACAAGGACCTGCAGGGCACGGCGCGGCTCTTTGTCCCAATAGATCCTTATCAGACGATCTTCATCATCCCTGCCCAACGGCACGTCGAGGCTGACAAGACGCTCGTAAGCCGCACGAACATCGGCATCCCGCTCAAGTTTCCAGGCTAGGTCAGCGCGTAACTGCCAGTACTGCGGGTCATCCACCGCGCTGTCGTCCACGGCGGTCAATACCGCCCAGGCCTTCTCAGGCTGAAAGAGGTTCCAATACACCTTGGCCCAGCGGATACGATCTTCGGTGGTGAGGCTCGTGCGCTCAGCCATGCTGGCCCAGAGCTCAGCTTCCTTGTCGAGCTGCTGGGTATTCTCCAGCAGCATGCGCAGGCGCTTGCGGGCAAACAGATGATTGGGGTAGCGCTGCAGATAAGCCCGTAGCCAGGACTCTGCGTCTTCAGGAGTGCCGCGGACCTCATGGCTGTATACCAGCGTGTCCACTTCCTGATCCGTCATCTGCCGCTGACGGTCGATGGCCGAGAGCGTACTGACCACCTGATCAAAATCGAACAGCTGCAATGCGTAGCGCCAGACACGCTCACGCATGGCCGGGTCTTCCTGATGAGCCAGCATCTGAACCCAGTAATTCAATGCCTGCTGGGTATGCCCGGTCCACTCAGCCAGGCGTGCCAGTTCAGCCATCAACTCGAAGTCATCGGGAGCCTGCGCCAGCAGTTGCGGCCCGAGCTGCCAGGCACGCTCAATGGCACCGGATGCCAGACTGAGGCGGAAATCGGCATTGAGTGCCCGATGATCATCGGACTTCAGGTTCAACCAGTGCTGAACGAAGGTCTCGGCAAGATCGAAGCGCTGCGCCGCCTGTGCAGCGTCCACACCTTCGGCAAGCCAATCCAGCGATTCCTGCTCGGCATCCAGCTCACCAAGATGCTCAGCCAGAAGCTCCGCGGCCTGCGCAGAGTGGTCTGCAGCACGCAAAGCGTTGAATGCCTCACGCAAGTGTTCGACTCGCTTTTGCGCATCCGGCTCTGCAGCAGCTAGTTGCAAGTAGAGCTGCGCAGCCCCACTTTGGTCATTGTTCGCCAGGCTCCACAGGGCAGCCTCGCCCAGCCAGTGGGTGCGTCGCTCGGCATCACGCTCGGCGAGCGCCTTGTAGGATTTCACGGCCACATCCAGACCACCGATCTCCAGCGCATAACGCGCAGTGCGCTCCAGCATGGAGTTATCCAGGTCAGCGATGTTCAGCGCCCGCAGTTCATCGATCAGCTGCGTACGCTGCGCGTCGCTGATACCGTCCGGATCGGCCTGAGCCCTGAGGATATCCAGCATCACCACATAGAATGGGGTAATGGCCGAAAGGCGGCCTTGCAGCTGTTCGAGGTACTCGCGGGCACGCTTGAAGTCACCGACCTGAATCAACTGATCGATCAGCCTCAGCCGCAGTTGGTCATCCTCGGGGTGTGCCTTGATCAGCAGCTCGGTATAGCTGATGGCCACAGCATCAGGCGCCGAATCGGCGGCCGGAAGGAATACATCCTCGCTCTTGTAGGACAGGGCCAGCAGCGCAATCACGAAGAGCGCGACAAGCACGATCATCCATGGGTTGAGCAGGCGCGTCTGGCGCTCACGTTTATTAGTTGCAGATAAGCTTTCCATCTCTCACCCGCTTCATTGGCAACTCGAAGTGCCAGATACCCTTGTCAGCCTTCGCCTGAAAGCGACTGCTCCCCACCTGAACCTGACACGCCCTGTCCGAGCGAACGCTGAACGTCAGCGGAAACTCTCCCTCGAAGGAAAACGTGACGTTTCTGTCATCGCTGTAACGCCAGTCAGTCAGCGGGATGTTGGCCTCCTCAAGAGACGGACGCGGATCACGCGTTTCGCGCAGCGCCAGCACGGCCTCAGATCCACTGAGGTGCACGTACCGCCCCTGCGGCAGATCTCGCACACCCGCAACGCCCTCGGAGCGCGACAGGTCGGGCCAGCCCAGAGCCGGGTCGAGACGCAGCGTGCGCATGCCCATGAGCCCCCTGACCAACCACGCGCCATCGCTACGTTTGGCCAGGCTCGCTCGGTAGAGGCCCTCTACCCGCTTGATGTAATCGCTCATCCACAGCGACAGGGGCTGGCTGTCGACCATGGCCTGATAGGTCTGCTTCATCACCCGAATGGAGGCCTGCTTGGTCCCCGAGTAGAAGTGGTAATACAGGTGAAAGCCTCGCAGGCGGCGTGGGCTGTCGGTCAACGCGAAGGTTTCCTGTACACCACGGAAACCGTAGTAGGGACCTGTCCATAGATTCGTATAGACGTTCTCGTTGATTACCGGCGCGTAGAAGTGCAGGCCTCCGGAGGTCGGACGAATCAAAGGATAGAGGCCGGTCAGCGAAGGGTAGGCATTGGTCAGAACCGTATTGCCGCCATTGACGTTGGGCAGACCGCTGTCATACGCCAGCTTGAGCGTCTCTGCACTGGGCATGGCATCACCCGACCAGAAGATCATCTTCACCGGCTTTTCAGGCGTGGTCAGGCGCTGGTTGATGTAGTCGCGCGCGCCCACGACCTCGCGCTGCATGTCCAGCGTCTTGTAGCCCGGAATGGCCATCATGTAGCCGTACTGCGCCTCGAAGTCTTCACGTTGCGATGACTTCTCCGGCTGCCAGAAGAACGGGTGACTGAAGGTATGGCTGGCAACCTCGACCTTGGGATCGGCAAAGATCTTGCGGGCGATCGGCTCCAGCTCACGAGCCAGGTGCGGATACATGCCCTTGGGGCCGACCTCGCCTTCGATCACCGACACCGAAGTCAGCAACGGATAGGGGGTAATGAAATCATCCAGTACCTGGATACCGGAGTAGGGAGTACCGGTTACTTCAGCGCGCGAAACGAAACCATCACCATCGAGGTGAACGGTGGCGATACGTCGACCGTTTTCCGTCGTCGTGTCGGGTCTGGGGATGGAAGGCAAGGCAAAGGCACGCTGGAGGAAAGCGAAGGGGTCGACAATCCAGCGACGGTGATCCAGCCCTTCCTCGAATACATAGGGAGTCAGCACGTATCCGCCCCAACTGCCCGTAGCGACAGGTACATAGCGCCTCTCACCGCTACGCAGAGCCACAGCGGCCTGGCTCACATCAGGATTGGTAACCGTCAGCGCCGGCAGCTCCCGGGTACGCAAGCGCATGGGCGCCTCGAACCCACCGACCAGCGCGGCATCATGCGATTCCAGCACGGCGTCATCGGCAATTGGCTGCGATAGGGTGCGAATACCAAGACGGCTGAGCAGGCTGTCGTTGTCCAGCGGCAGACCGGAAAAGAAAGCCAGCGGTACCTGTTCATCGAGCCGTTTGTTCAGCCAATCCTCGAAGATGTCGCGCTTCTCCGGGGCGCCACTGGTCATCCAGACCACGACGCCGGCATACAGTCCCTTGAGCGAACGCTGCGGCAACGAGGCGTCGGCAGGCCAGTAGTCGACGCGATAGCCCAGGTACTCGAGCAACCCACCAAGATAGATATGGCCGGGGTTGTCTTCGACCTCGCCTTCCCGAGGGTCATAGACCAGACCGATGCGGCGTGGCTGCACCTCGATGGAACTCATCCCCAACGCATTCAATTCAGGCGACGTGATGTAGGGAATGAAGCCCTCACGAACCAGGCGAGCAGCAAGTTCGCGTGACTCCTTGCGCCGCTCTGGGGGCAGGTATTCGATCGCCACGACCGGGATGCCTTTTGACCGCGCGTCATCGAGGTGCGGCAGCAACCAGTCGCGATCACTTTGCGGCACCTGGCGATAACCGCCACTTGCGGCGTCCCACCCTGCATAGAGGGACTCTACGGCTACGGCAGAAGCCACGCCCGGCAGCTCGGGTAGAACATCGAAGCCGCGATTGAAGAACAACTTGAGCTCGGGCTCGCGACGATGCATTTGCTGCAGAAGACTTTGCAGAGCAACGCGCTGAGGCTCCTGAAAAGCTTTGGGTTGGAGGTGAAAGCTGTCCAGTGTATCGAGAAAAACACCGTCGTAACCTTGCCCTTTCAGAGCACTGGCTCGGCCAAGGAGATAGTCGCGCCAGGCAGACGCATCGAGATCCATGACCTGACTGTTCCAGGCATTGTTTCTGATGCTGCTGGCAGCGCTCGCCAAGCCAGCCGCAGCGATATCGCCATGGTATTCACCGACCGACAGGTAAGCGAACACCGTGCGCCCCTGGGCCTTGAGATAAGCGAGGTCGGAAGCGGAGACATGTCCGGGCTCAACAACCACCCACTCGAACTGTGAAAGTTCGGGAAGCGGTGGCTCATCGGCGTACCAGAAAGCTACGCTGGAGGGCTGGGCAAGTGCTGTGCTAGCGAAAAACGCAACGGCCAGGCTGAAAAGCCCAGCTATTCCATTTGAGAATTTCAACTGATCAACCCACTGAACTGGAAAGCGTTGGCACGCCTACTTCTCTCGGAAACCTCCGGTGAGGCCTCCCCCCGTCACGTGCTGAAACTCTAGTCGACCCCTGGGCTTTGAGCACAATCGTGACACTTATATGTATCGGCATTGAATCAGCCCAACCAACAGACTGTCAATTTTCCGATAAAAATCCCAGACAGATGGCACTACGCCCTCATAGAGCGTCAATTAAATGTCCAGTCAAAGAGGGCGAGTCCGCCGCAATACTGGCTTATCAATATCGATTCAGGAAGCCTTGCACGAGAGCCCACACCTCTTTGACTTTTCATGACGGAGAGGCAAATCACACGCCTTTCGTACCGCTGCTCACACCGGCACACTGGCCTGCATTGAGGCGCGCTGGGCGAAGGCCTGCTGAAAGGCGGCCAGACCCGGATGGGCGGCGCGCCAGTCGAGGTCGGCGAAGCGGAAGTCCAGGTAGCCCAGCGCGCAGGCCACGCCAATCTGCGCCAAGTCGAGCGGGCCCTGTAGTCGTTCGACCTGGCGCTCCAGCTCCGTCAGCGCACGCTGCACCTTGCCCAGTTGGCCATCCAGCCAGGCTGGCCATTGCAGCTCGGCTGGCCGCGCTGCACGCTCGTAACGCGCCAGCAGGGCCGCATCCATCAGGCCGTCGGCCAGTGCAGCCAGACGCAGCACCTGCCAGCGCGCCGTGCCGCTAGGCAGCAGCTTCGCCCCCGGATGCAGGGTGTCGAGGTATTCGCAGATCACCCGGCTGTCGTATAGCGCCTCATCGTCATCGGTCAGCAGCACCGGAATCTTGCCTAGCGGATTGAGGCTGTTGACCCGCTCGTTGAGCGTGGTCGGCAGTACGGCAGTGTCGAGCAGTTCGATTCGATCCAGCAGGCCGGTTTCTGCGGCCAGCACGCGCACCTTGCGGGCGAAGGGTGAAGCCGCTGCGTAGATCAGCTGCATGTGCATGTTCCTGTGTCGTGTTGTGATGAAGCGGGTGGAGGCCTTAGGCTGTTCGCTACCTCAAGCGGCGTGAATATCCCATGGTCATCGAGAAAAAGATCAATACGGCGTCCGTGAACCTGAAATCTCTGGACCCACTGGACCATAGCCTCGAGCTGCTGCATTTCGGTTTCCGCGGCCTGACGGTGGAGGCCGACCGCTTTCTCGAGGCGCGCGGGCTGTCTCGTGTTCACCACCGCATTCTGTATGTGATCGCCCGCTCCGATGCAATCAGCATCGGAGAACTGGCCATCACCCTGGGCGTCAGTAATCAGGCGTTGCATCGTCCGCTGTCGCACCTGTTCGAGCAGGCCCTGGTGCAGTACACCCGCGAACCAGGTCGGCATCGCTTCAAGCTGCTGGCCCTGAGCGAGGCAGGCACGGCGCTGGAAGCCGAAGCCACCGAGCTCGAGCGGCGCACCCTACGCGATGCCTTCGCCACCATAGACACCGACGGTCAGGACGCCTGGCGCCGGGTGATGCTGGCGCTTGCCGAGCATCTGAATTGATCCGTTTCAGGTGATGCGCTCGCGCACCACGATGCACTTGGTCAGCGGCTGAATCAGCGCCTGTGGCGCGTCCTCCCAGCCCACCACCTGCGGATTGACCAGCAGCGGGTCGCAGCAGCCGCTGTGCACCAGATCCAGCACCTTGGGGATGTGCTGCTGCACGCTGCAGGCACCGACCGAAAAGGTGACGTCGCGCAGATACATGTCGAACAGCGGAATCTTCGGATCATCGAAGATGATGCCGATGCACGAGCAATGCCCGCCCGGTGCCAGCGCCAGCAGACCACGACGCAACGCCTGATGATCACGGGTGGCGGAGATCACCAGGTCATAGCTGCGGTCGAGGTCGCGCCCTGCCAGGTCGACACCGGCGCCACTGCGCGCGGCAAGCTGCTGGCGCAACGGATGATCGTCGAGGTAATCCACGCTGGCCGCACCGGCGGCCCGTGCCATCTGCACGGCGAGCACGCCGAGGCTTTCCGTGCCGCCGACCACCAGCACACGGGCATCCTTACGGGTGGCCAGCGGCCGGCTGGCGGCCACCCAGGCATCGGTGAGGTTGTCACTGGCGCTGGACACCGCCACGGGGTCGAGTCCCTCCGGCAATGGCACCAGCATGGCGTCGGCAAACGGCACCATCACCAACTCGGAGAACAGCCCACCCCAGTGACCGCCAGCAGGCACACCATAGGCGGCCATGCGCGGCACTGCCGTGCAGGCGCTGGAGCGCCCGACCAGGCATTGGGCACAGCTGCCGCAGGCGATCTTCCAGGGCACCGAAACCAGATCGCCACGGCGCAGGTTGCGCACGGCCGACCCGACTTCCAGCACCTCGGCCACGCATTCGTGACCCAGCGCGAAGGGCGGCTTGAACGGCGTGGTGCCAGCGATCAGACGGCGATCCAGATCACAGGAGGCCGAGGCGATGGGCCTGACCAGTGCACTGGCCGCAGTAGCAAGTTGTGGATCGGGCGCCTCGACCCAGGCCAGTTGGCCAGGGCCCTGAACCATGAGTTCCTTCATGCCTTGGCCGCTCCGATGACGAAGGTGGTGGTGGCCTTGGCGCACAGCTTGCCCTGTGCATCGAGGATGTGCGCGTCGCAGATCGCCAGGCTACGCGTGCGCTCGACCACCCAGCCGCGCACCCGGTAGACCTCGCCAGGGCGTAACGGACGCACGTACTTGACGTTGAGGTCCACCGTCGAGTGCGGCACGTCCGCCTCCAGGGTGGAGAACAGTGCCAGCGCCGCAGCGCCGTCCAGGCAGGTGGCCGCGAAACCGCCATGCACGGCCCCGGCTGGGTTCAGGTGACGCTGATCCGGACGGCCCTCCAGAGTGATGCTGCCCGCCTCCACCTGCACCGCATGGATACCCATGGTCTCGCCGATGGAAGGCGCCGGCAGTTCGCCGCGAATCAGGGCTTGCAGGGCCTTCAGGCCGGAGGTCGCGGATAGCGACGCGAAATCGTTCATGGCGGTACTCCTCAAACAGGAACGGCGCAGGGCGCAGGCGTTGACCTGTACCGATGCAAGACTGCCCGTACGGTAGCCCCTGCCCACCACTCACATCAACACTATTGAAATAACAAACAAGGGGGCATTCCAGACATTGCCGTCTGCAACCAAAGTCGCACCTACCAATCACCGCTCCCCCACGCGGATACGGCACAATCGCCTATCGCTGGAAAAGGACAGGCCGATGCTGATCGATGAAGAACTGACCCTGAAGAAGCTGGAGGTCTTTCTCGCCTTCATGCGCAGCGGCAACCTGGCGCGCGCGGCCAGCGAGCTGCAGACCAGCAATGTCAGCGTGCACCGCGCCATCCATTCGCTGGAAAGCGCGTTGCGCTGCCCGCTGTTCAAGCACGAGGGGCGCAACCTGATTCCGCTGGAGAGTGCCTATGTGCTGGAAGAGAAAGCCCAGAAACTGATCCAGGACGCCCAGGAGATGGTGCGCCTGACCCGCGAGGCAGCGGGCTTCGGCGCCGAGCGTTTCAAGCTCGGTGCGCTTTACTCGCTGACGGTGAAGACCGTGCCGCAACTGATCATGGGCCTGAAGCTGCGGCGCAGCGAGCTGAACATCGACCTGGTGCTCGGCTCCAACGTCGACCTGCTATACAAGCTGAAGAACATGGAGCTGGACGCCATCCTGATCGCCCTCGACGACAGCGTCAGCGACCCGGACTGCGAGCAGCTGGCGCTGTTCTCCGACGACATTTTCCTCGCCGCACCGAACGACTCGCCCTTCGCCGATCACGCCGAGGTGGACCTGGCCGATCTGCGCGACTCGACCTTCATCACCCTGACCCAGGGCTACGCCACCTTCCGTGACGGCGAGCGGGTGTTCCAGCAGGCCGGCTTCGAACCCAAGGTGGCGATGCAGGTGAAGGACATCTTCACCCTGCTCAGCATGGTCAGCTCCGGGGTTGGCTATGCACTGCTGCCAGGACGCGTGGCGGCGGTGTACGAGAACCGGGTGAAGCTGATTCCGCTACAGGCCAAGTACCACCTGCAGCAGCATATCGGCGTGGTCTTTCTCAAGGCCAAGGAGCGCGACCCGAACCTGCTGGCGCTATTGGCCGAGTGCCGGATGTATAGCCGGCAGTCTTAGAACCTGTTCACGATCTGCTGCGCGTCGGCCCTACTACGTTAAAAACAGGCTCGGACTGCTCATTTACAGCTCGTAAACTCCACGTCCTCGCCTGTTTTTGCCTTGTATGGCTCTAGCTCGCGAGATCGTGAACAGGTTCTTAGTCGCAAGCGTTGCCGCTGAAGCGCCTCCCACAGGGCAGCGCGTTCAGCCCGAATAAAAAGCCCGCCATGGCGGCGGGCAAAGGTCAGCCTAGAAGGCCTCGCATCAGAAAGTAGAGCAACGATGGGCCGAGCAGGCAGCCCAGTGCGGTGTAGAACGCCGCTGTCAGGCAACCGTATGGCACCAATTTCGGATCGGTTGCCGCCAGGCCACCGGCCACGCCGCTGGAGGTGCCCATCAGACCGCCGAAGATCACCGCGCTGCGTGGGTTGTTCAAGCCGATATAGGGCGCGATGAAGGGCGTCGCCACCATCACCAGAATCGCCTTGATCAGGCCGGCGGCAATCGATAGGGCCATCACGTCGGAGCTGGCGCCGATCGCCGCACCGGTGACCGGGCCAACGATGTAAGTCACCGCGCCGGTGCCGATGGTGGTCAGGCTAACTACATCGGTGTAACCAAAGGCCATGGCCACCCCGACACCCGCGACGAAGGAGGCGAAGACGCCGACGAACAGCGCCAGCACCCCGGCGAAACCCGCGCGTTTGAGTTCCTCGACACTGACGCCAAAACCGGTGGCGACGATTGCGAAGTCACGCAGCATGGCACCACCGAGCAGACCGATGCCGGCGAACAGCGGGATATCCACCAGACCTTTCTGGCCGCCGGTGTAGGCGCCGCCGATATAGGACAGCAGCAGACCAAGCAGGATAGCGATGGCCGAGCCATGCAGGCGGCCCTTGGTGAATTTGTCGGAAATCCAGTACGACACCCACATGGTGATGCCGATGATGGCGAAGCCGCTGAGCAGGCCGTAACTGGTAATGACCTTCATCAAAGATTCGTACATGGCTGTCACCGTGGCGCTTTGTTCAGGGAGGGGGCTACGTCGGTTTCAGGCTGCTTTTGCCCGATGCGGCTCAGTGCGGGGACCAGCGCAAAACCGATAGCGACAGCAGCGGTGCCAGCGAGAATCGCCATCGGGCCGCCTTTGAGGGCACCGTAGACGTTCTGCTGGGCGGCCATGGCGACCACGATGGGAATGTAGATGGCGCTCCAGAACTCCACGCCCTGTTCCGACTTGCCGGTGAACAGACCGCGGTTTTTCAGGTAACTGCCCAGGAAGATCAGCAGGATCATGGCGATCCCGACACCGCCAACGTTGGCGGGCACGCCGATGAGTTTGCCCAGCAGTTCACCGATGAAGATGCCTGCCAGGGTGCAGAACGCCAGAAAGGCGACACCGTAGATGATCATTGTTGTTGTCCTCGTTTCGTATCGAAGTTGTTGTTTTTGTGCTTCGGTAAACGCTACGGCTCAGCGGTCGCGGCTTACCTCCTGACGCAACATGGCGTCGAGTGTATCCAGACGTGCGCCCTCGAAGGCGATTGCCTGGCCGGCGTCGAAGACACGCCGGGCGAGCCCGGTCAGCACGCCGCCGGGTGGCAGTTCCAGGTGCAGGCGCACGCCGCGTTCATAGGCGGTGACGAGCGTGGCCTGCCAGTCGACGAGGCGGCTCATGTTGTAAGCCAGGTCGTCGCGCAAGGTTTCGGGATCACGGATCAGGCGTGCCGAGCTGCTGCTCAGGTAGCGCACCTGCGGTGTACGCAGCTCGACCTTGGCGAATGCCGAGGCCAACTCGCGAGCCGGTGCATCGAGCAGTTCGCAGTGCGACGGCACGCTCATGGCCAGGCGTTTGGCCATACCGGCGCCGAGGGCGCGAGCACGCTCGGCCACGGCGGCCATGGCGGCATCGCTGCCGGCGATCACCAGTTGGGTTTCCGCGTTGATATTGCCCAGGTACACCGGGCCTTCGGCTTCGGCCAGCAGGCGTTCGATGCTGGCCTGGTCGAGGCCGAGAATGGCGGTCATGCCGTAGCCACTGGGGTAGGCGCGCTGCATCAGTTCGCCACGCAGGGCGACCAGGCGTAAGGCATCGGCAAAATCCAGCGCGCCGGCCACCACAGCGGCGGCATAGGCGCCGATGGACAGCCCGGCGGCATAGTCCGGACGATGCCCACGTTCACCGAGCAGGCGCGCGGTGGCCACACCGGCAATCAACAGGCAGAGCTGCACGGCACGCGTGCTTTGCAAGGCTTCGGCCGAATCCAGCAGGCGTACGTCCTCGCCCAGCGCAGCGCTGGCCTGCTCGATAGAAGCCTGCACCACCGGCAAGGCGGGCAATGCCTGGAGCATGCCGGGCTGCTGCGCGCCCTGGCCGGGGAAGGCCCAGAGCGTGCTCACGCCGCCACCTGCTGTAACTGCCACGGATCACGTACCAGCAGCGGGCCGTCCTGGGTTTTCAGCAACACGCGCGGCGCCTCGCTGGCCCATTCACGCAGCGCCACGGCGCCGTACGGGGTTTCCAGCTGCAGGTCGATACGCCCGGGGGCCTCGTCCAGCAGGCGGCAAAGCGTGCGTGCCCATTCGCGCTGCAGGTGGTGCGGCGCACGCAGCGACAGATCGAGATCGCTATCTGGATGCGCGGCGCTGATGCCGCTGGCCAACTCGAAGCCCAGGCTGCCGGTCACGCCCCAGGCCAGGCCGAGGGCATCGAGAAGCGGCGCCAGCTGGCTCAACGCGCGCAACGCTGGCCACTGCGGCTGAGCGTGGCTACGCCAGCGCCCGGCCCGCGCCACCGCCTGCGGGCTGACAAGACGACGGATCTCGCTCACGCGCATCCAGGTGGCATGCCGCTGTTCACGCGCCACGCCACGGATACCCACCGCGACCCAGCCGGATTCAGCCGGCGCACGGCGCACCACCACCGGCACATGCCCGCCCAGAGCGGCACGAGCCCAGGCCGGCGCCTCCTGTGGCAGGTGCTCGGGGCGCAGGCCCCAGAGCAGATCATGTGGACGGGGGGTGGAGTGCATTGATGCGTTCTCTGTAGGGTGCGCCATGCGCACCGTTTCGATTAATGGTGCGCACGGCGCACCCTACGGTGGCCGTGCGCGACCTGTTCACCACTGCGCGCGCAAAGCCTCGCGCACCTGCGTGGAGGCCGCACGATTGGCGGCGCCCAGACGGTTGCGCAGGTCACGCGAGCTGGCGGCGATATCACTCAGGGCACGGCTCAGGGCGTCCTGCACGCGGGCCAGGTCGGCAGCCGTCGGCTGCGTCACCTGCTCCACGTCGAGCACCTCCGACAGCAGACCGAGCGAGGCGTAGTTGTCCAGGTCGTAGGCCATCGGCGGCACGCTGGCGGCCAGCGCCTCCAGCTCGTCGACGCTGCGCAGAGTGATGCGCGCGGCGGCGGCTTTGCCCATGGCGTGCACCATCACCCCGGCGTCGCGCAGGGCGATCAGGCGGTTGGCCTGGTAGCCATGGGCGAGGAAGGCGCCGGACATGGCCTTGCCCACCAGCAGGCCGATCACCGCATGCCCGGCCAGACGAGCACGAGCGTATGCGTCCACCGCGCCGGCCAGCGCCTGATGAATGCCGTAGGCTTCCTCACGACGACCATAGGCCTGGCTCGGCACATCGACGATGGCGATCAACGCACGCTTGTGCGGGTTGTCGCGATCCGCCTCGATGGCCTCGTCGACCGCCTGCGCCAAACCCCAGCCTTCGAGCAGACCGACCTCGCCGTTGCGAGCGCGAGGAAAAGGATTGTTGGCGTCGGCGATCACGGCGAGATAACGCACCGCCTGGCCCGCCAACTCACCGTCGGCCACCCGCAGCGAGGCGGGCAAACCTGGCAGCGACTGAGCATCGCCGGCCAGGGCGTTGAACCAGTGCAGGCCGCGTTGTTCCTGTGCAGTTGTCATGTTCATGCTCCCTGGTAGGCGCTGCGCACAGCAGCGGCATCGGCCTGAATCGAAGTGTCGACGTCACGCAGGCGTTCAAGGAACCAGGCGTGGCGACGGCTGCGTTCCAACGCGGGTTTACCATTGGCGAACAGCCCATGCAGCTCGCTGCGAATGGCCTCGACGTCATCACTCACGTAGCCATCGACCAGACCGCTGGCGTGGCGCTGCTCGCCGCCGGTCAGGCTCCAGATAAAGGGGCGGTCGCGGGAGTCGTATTCATCGAGCCCGGCTTCCTGCTCGATCACCTGCGGACCGTTGAGGCCCAGACGCGCCTCGCGGGTGACCAGCAGGTAGCTGCACAGCCCGGCGGCGATGGACATGCCACCGAAGCAGCCGACCGGGCCAGCGACCAGGCCGATCACCGGCTGGTATTGGCGCAGATCGACGATGGCGGCCTGGATCTCGGCGATGGCCGCCAGCCCCAGGTTGGCTTCCTGTAAGCGCACGCCGCCGGTTTCCAGCAGCAGTACGGCGCGGGTCGGCGTACCGTTACGGTTGTCTTCGGCGGCCAGCTCCAGGGCGCCGGCGATCTTCGCCCCGCCCACTTCGCCAAGGCTGCCGCCCTGGAAGGCACCTTCGATGGCGATCACCACGGCAGGCGCGCCGTCGATCAGCCCCTTGGCCACCACCACGCCGTCATCGGCCTGGGGCACGATGCCCTGCTTGGGCAGCCAGGGCGACATCAGCCGGGCGAAGGGATCGAGCAGCTCGCGGAAGCTGCCGGCATCGAGCAGTGCGCGAGCTCGCTGACGGGCACCGAGTTCGGTGAAGCTGCGCTGCGCCAGCAGGCGTGCAATGTTTTGCTCAGCCATGGTTCAGTTCCTCCAGGCCTTGCTCCAGGCGTAGGCGCACCACGCCGGGCGTGGCGCCAAAATCATGAATGGCGATGTTCAGCGCGGGCAGCTGCTGCTCGCGGAACATGCGTTCGAACAGCAGTTGCCAGCGCGGCGCGCTACCGTTCACCGAGGTCACCACCTGAATCGCCAGGGTGCCGGCCTGGCCAGGTTCGAGCAGCACTTCCAGGTCGCCGGAACCGACGCAACCCACCAGCGCGCGGCCCTTGGCCGGCTGCCCGGCGGGGAATTGAAAAGACAGGGTTTCCATTTCACAGACTCCCAAGCTGCGCCGGCAGGCCATGCTGCAGGCGGTCGAGGAACAGGGTGGCGGCGAGCAAATCGGCAGCGCCGCCAGGCGAGGCACGCAGGTGCAGCATGTCGCGCTCCAGATCACGCAGGCAGCGGCGTCCATCGAGGCTGGCGCAACCACCGGCGGCGAGCACTGCGCGGGCGCCGCTCTGCATACGGGTCAGCCCGGCCATGCCGGCGCGGTAAAGCACGCAGGTGTCAGCCAGCTGGGTCATGATCGCCAGCAACGCATCGAGGCGAGCGTTCTGCTCCCCAGCCCCGGCGGCGCGAGTGCGCACCAGTTGCGGCAGCGCCTGCTGGATCACTGACGGGAAGCCAAGCTGCGCTTCCTCACGGGCGCCATGCACGCCGTACAGACGGCAAACCTGCGCGCCATGGCTGTCGCCTGTGACGGGCGCGGCGCGGTCGTTGAGCAGGGCCAGGCGGGCGGCGCGCACGGCGACCTGTTCTGGTACCAACTCGCGTGGTTCAAGTGCGGCAGCAGCACTGAGCAGCCCCAGCGCCCAGATCGCGCCACGATGGGTGTTGACGCCGCCGGTGACGCGCATCATCTCCACCTCACCTTCTCGACCGATACGGCCAACGTCCTCACGCAGTGCCTGGTCGATGGCACCGCGTTGCTGCGCGGCCTCGGCCATGGCCTTGAAGCTTGGCCACAGGGCCAGCGCCGAGGCGTGCATCAGGCCCAGGTGCAGATCGGTGTGTGCGCCGCTGCCGCGACGGTCGACCAGCCCCGGCTTGGGCGACAGGTCGGCCTCGTCGATCAGCGCATCGACGGCCAGGTCGGCCAGCCAATCGCTTAGCGAGAGCTGCGGCTGAATTGCAGTGAGTGCATTCATCACCAGCTCCTGAACTTGGCGGGCGGGTTGTACAGGCCGCCCGACCACTCGACCAGCTCGGCGATGCTCTTGGCCGCGAGCAGTTCGCGGCTGGCATCGGTGCGGCGAATGCCGAGGTCTTCGGGCAGGGCGATCAGCCCTTCACGGCGCATGCGCGCGGTCTCTTTCGGGTCATGACGCAGGCCGATGGAGGTGACGCCGGCCACCGCGGCGATCATCGCCTGGCGCTCTTCCACAGTGCGCGCCTTGTACAGGTAGGCGATGCCTTCCTCGGTAAGCAGATGGGTGACGTCATCGCCGTAGATCATGATCGGCGCCAGCGGCATGCCGACCTTCTTCGCCATCGCTACCGCATCTAGCTGCTCGACGAAGGTGGGCTTGCCGCCTTCCTGGAAGGTCTCGACCATCTGCACCACCAGCTTCTTGCCGCGCTCGAGCAGCGGCGCTTCGCTGTCGCTAGGGCGCATGTCCAGCCAGGCAGGCGTCGAATGACGCCGACCGCGCGGGTCATGGCCCATGTTCGGCGCGCCGCCGAAGCCGGCCAGGCGCCCACGGGTGACGGTGGAAGAATGGCCATCACCGTCCACTTGCAGCGTGGCGCCGATAAACAGGTCGACCGCGTACTGCCCGGCCAGCTGGCACATCATGCGGTTGGAGCGCATCGAGCCGTCGCGGCCGGTGAAGAACACGTCCGGGCGCTGGGCGATATAGCCCTCCATACCCAGCTCGGTGCCGAAGCAGTGCACGCTCTCGACCCAGCCGGTCTCGATGGCCGGGATCAGCGTCGGGTGCGGGTTGAGCGTCCAGTTGCGGCAGATCTTGCCCTTCAGCCCCAGGGATTCGCCGTAGGTTGGCAGGATCAGCTCGATGGCGGCGGTGTTGAAGCCGATGCCATGGTTGAGCGACTGCACGTTGTGCTTTTCGTAGATGCCGCGGATCGCCATCATCGCCATCAGCACGTGCACCGACGTGATGTGGCGCGGGTCGCGGGTGAACAGCGGCTCGATATAGAAGGGCTTGTCGGCCACCACCACGAAGTCGACCCAGGAAGCGGGGATGTCCACGCGCGGCAGCTCGTCGACGATCTCGTTGACCTGGAAGATCACGATGCCGTCGGAGAAGGCGGTGGGTTCGACCAGCGCCGGAGTGTCCTCGGTGCTCGGGCCGGTGTAGATGTTGCCGTGGCGGTCGGCCTGGAAGCCGGCGACCAGCGCGACGTTGGGGATCAGGTCCACCAGCAGGCGCGAATACAGTTCGATGTAGGTGTGGATGGCGCCGACTTCCATCTGCCCGTCTTCGAGCAGTTGGCCGATGCGCAGGCTCTGCGGCCCGGCGAAGGAGAAGTCGAGCTTGCGGGCGATGCCGCGTTCGAACAGATCGAGATGCTCGGCGCGGCTGACGCTGGGCATGATCATGTGCAGGTCGTGCAGGCGGCCGGGGTCGGCCTTGGCCAGCGAGCGGGAGAGGAAGTCCGCCTGCTTCTGGTTGTTGCCTTCGAGCACCACGCGATCGCCGGGGGCGATCAAAGCTTCGAGGGCCGCGACGATCTTGTCGCTGGGCAGGACCACGCCATCGGCGAGGTTGCGCACCTGATCGAGTCGCCGGGCTTTTTCAGCGCGACGACGCGACCACTGCGGCGGTGGGGATATTGTTGTTGTCATTGAAGACTCCACGAGTTCCGCTGTCGTGGAGGCACATTAGGAGCGTGACCCTCGGGTCATCAATCAAGCAGCCAGCGCTATCGTTACGCTCAGGTTAACGATTGCTCAAGCGCGGGCGTCAGCGGCACCATCCAGCGTCGAACGAGCGGGCGCCTTGGCCACTTCCAAGCGGTCACGACCGCGTTGCTTGGCCTGGTAGAGCAACTTGTCGACGCTGTTGAGGAAGTCCAGCGGGCGGTCGTGGACGCCAGGCACGATGGTGCCCACGCCCAGGCTGATGGTGAGCAGCGACGACACCGACGAGCGTTCGTGGGCAATGCGCTGCTGGCGTACCTGCTGGCGGCAGCGCTCGGCGATATGGCGGGCGGCAGCTTCATCGGTCTCCGGCAGCACCAGCACGAACTCCTCGCCACCGAAGCGGCCGACAAAATCCCGTGGCCGGCTGGCCGCGCGACTCAGCGCCTGGCCGACGCTCTTCAGGCAGTCGTCGCCCTGGATATGCCCGTAATGGTCGTTGAACTGCTTGAAGTGATCGATATCCAGCAGGATCAGCGACAGCGGCTGCTGAGTGCGCTGGGCATTGGCCCATTCGGTGGCCAGCACGCTGTCGAACATGCGCCGGTTGGCCACGCCGGTAAGGCCGTCCTTGTAGGAGTACTCCTCCAGCTGCTTCTGCAGGGTCAGCAGCTGTTCCTCGGTCTTCTTGCGCTCGCTGATGTCGAACATGAAGCCGATCAGCGAGTCCACCTCGCCGTTGTCGTCGCGCACCACGTGCACCACGTCGCGAATCCACACGTAATCACCGGCGGCGGTCAGCGCACGGTAGTCGGCTTCGTGATCGACGCCGTTCTGCGATTGCGAGATGCAGAATTCCACCACTTTCTCGCGATCATCCGGATGCATGCGCGTCGCCCAGTCCTCGGCGCTGACCCAGCTGGCCTGCGACCAGCCCAGCAGACTTTCGATCTGCGGGCCGATATAGGCAAAGGTCATGCTCTTCCAGTCGATCTTCCAGGGAATCGCCCGGGTGGACTCCAGCAAAGTCTTGTAGACCGCCTGATCAGTTGCTTCGCTCATGCCCGTCACCTCTGCCCGACTTTCGCTTGGTTATAGCGCAAAAGCGGGTCAGTAAGGTGACGACCTGGCGAATGGCTATCAGGCCTCTTTGGCTTGCAGGCCGGCGTAGAGGCGGGTCAGCTCGTTGAGCTGGCGGAACAGCGAGTCGGTACTGACGGTGATCACGGTCGGCACGAAGTCCTGACTGGCATGCAGGTCGATGCCCTTGAGGGTGAAGCCCCAGTGGGCACGGGCGCGGCGTTGGGCGTTGGCGATTTCCTCGTTCGGCGTACCGCGGGCTTCCAGCTCCTTGAGGATGGTTTCGAAGTCGCTCACGGCCGTATCCAGCTTGGCATCCAGGTCCGGCGCCTGCACATGCCAGGACTTGGCCATGTAGAGCATAGCGATGCGCTGGGTTTGCACCCGCGCCCAGCCGGTACGGTGCACCGATGCGCCCATGGCACCCAGGTGCTTACCCATCAGGTCACTGACGGTCTGTGTCTGCTGCAGCAGTTCCTCACTGGTGGCGAGCATCTGGACGGCCTTGGCCTGCTCCGGTTTGGCTTCCAGTTGCTGGCGGTAGGAGGCCCAGGTACCGTCGATCCTCGCCAGCGCGGCCTTGATCTCGGCAGTCGGCGCATAGGCGGTCAAGGCCTTGTGGCTGGCATCGAAACGCTCGATGGTTTCCTGCAGCTGGCGCTGGGCGGCATCCACGCGCACATCGGCACCCAGCATCAGGTAGTTCTTGGCCATGCGCTGGGTCAGCGAACGCTGCAGACCGGTCATGTTCATGGCTTCGGAATCGCTCAACTGCGCCAGGCTGGGCACGCTGACCAGTGCGGTGCAGGCAAGCAGGAGGAAAGTCAGGTACTTCTTCAACACGTCGGTACTCCAAAAATTCGAGAACGAGGCAATGCACCGGAAGCGCACGCTACCGGTAACGGGTTGAACCCTTGAATGCGGGGTTTTTATTGGAATGGGCGGGCAGTTTCGACGGGCACGAGACCCAGATGCTGCGGAAAAGGGCGCGATCATAGCTGGTAAAACGCCATCATTCTGTGCGACCAGTCAAGAAGCGGACGACTGGTCGCCGCTCTGCAGCTACACGAATAAAAAAGCCGCCAGTCGCCATGAAACAAGGGGGAAAGCGACTGACGGCTGAGGAGTCGGAGCTCCGGCGATCAGGACAACAGGCTGACCACGCTGGAGCGGCTGATATTGGCCTGGGCCACCACGGTCTGAGTCACCGCCGCGTAGCTACTGGGGCTGCGGCGCATCAGGCTGAACACTTCACCGGCAAAATCCTTGGCCCACTCACGCTCGTTGTGATCGGCGTGACGGGCGAGAAACTCGCGAATTTCTTCCTGACGATGGCTGAGTTGCTCACGCAGCGTGCCGATCCGATCCAGCGCCGCGACTACTTCGTCCAGTGCCCGACGCAGTTCGCGGGCACCATCGAGGCGCGCCGCCTCGGGCAGGCGCAACATCTGCTCCTCATGGCTGACCACGGCCGCCTGAGCCTGACTCGCCAGCTTGCCTTCGCCCTGCACGCGTAGCTCGCCCTTGAGCTGCTGCCATTCGCTTTCACGCGCGCTGAACTTGAGTGCCCCGCCGTTATCGATTTCGGCGCGAATGCCCGCCGGCCCCAGGCCGGCATTGAAACGGCGGAGAATCTGCTGCTCGCTCAAACCCTCGTCGAGCACCACCGCCAGCGGCTCGGCCAGTTTGCGCCCGGCGCTGAACAACAGGGTTTCCTTGCCGGCCTGCTGCACTGCGGCGATGGAGTCCAGCCCTTGCAAACTGAAGCGGCTACGCACCGGCTCGTTGAGGCGCAGTTTGAAGCTGGCATCCAGCGCCTCGCCGGAGCGCTGGCCGCGCTCGGCGAGCAGCTTGCGTACCTGTTCCAGCTCGCGCTTGATACCGTCACGCTCGCCGGCCTGGGCATTGCTCAGCTCGCGACTGAGGCTGAGCTTGAGTTGACCCAGGCGCCCGGCCAGTTCGCCGAGGTAACTGTCGGCTGCCTGCATCGAGGTCAACTGCTGGTTGAGCTGCAGATTGAAGGTGGCACTCTTGCCGCGCGGCGGTGACGCGGGCTCAGCCGGCAACTGCTTGCGCTGGCTTTGCACGGCCTGCTCGCCCTGCACCGGGCGGCGGGCCTGAGGATCGAGCGCCGTGACGATCGGGAGCTGTTTATCGACCTTGATCACCGCAGGCTCCTTACAGCAGGCTGAACAACGACATCTCGTTGATCTTCAAATAAGTCTTCTGCGTCGCGCCAAGAGCCAGCTGGTAGTTGTTCAGGGCAATGGTGGCGCCGGCATAGTCCAGCTGCGACAACTCGCCTTCGATCTTCTGATTGACCAGGGACACATCCTCGTTGCTGTCCTTGAGCAGGCTCAGGGCATTCTGCCGGCCGCCCAGTTCGGTGATCGAGCCGAGCACCCGGCCATGGGCATCATCCAACGCGCCGAGGGCGTCGGTGATCTGCTGGCGTACGGCTGGGTCGGTGACGTCCAGCGCCGGGTCCTGCAGGGTGTTGATCAGGCCACGCAGCTCATTGAGCATGCCCACACCGGCACCGAACACGCTGGTCGCCGTGACGTTCTCGTCGACCAACACGCCGTTGGCCACAGCGGCCTGGCGATGCTTGTCGTTGCCAGTGATGCTGTAGGTCTGGGTGGCAGCGTCGAAGGCCAGCGCCGGGGTGTCACTGAGGGTGCCGGAGAACAGATAGCGCCCTTCTTCGTCGCGTACGTTGGCGAAGCTGAAAATCGTGTCTTCGATGATCGACAACTCACCGGCCATGGCAGAAAGGTCTTCGCTGGTATTGGAGCCGTTGGCCGCCCACAGCAGCAGATCGCGCACGTTGAGCATGGCGTCGGAAGTGGACTTGAGGTTGGCTTCCTGGGTCGACAGGCTGCCGGAAACGTTGGCGATGTTCTTGCGAAACTGCTCCAGACTCGCCTCTTCACGCTGCACGCGCAGCACCCGCACGCTGGCGATAGGATCGTCCGACGGCAGCAGGATGCGCTTGCTGGTAGCCATCTGCTGCATCAGCTTGCCCAACTCGGCAGAACTGGCGTTCATCGAGTTGTGCATCAGCGAGGTGATCTGCGAGTTGGTGATGCGCATCATGGCTGAGTCTCTCTAGAAGCCGCGTCAGAACGCGGCAAGCATTTCGTCGAACAACTGGTTGGCGGTACTGATCACCTTCATGTTGGCCTGGTAGGCCTGCTGGTAGGTCATCAGGTTGACCGCCTCCTCATCCAGGCTCACGGCGCTGACGCTGTCGCGCTGCGACTGCGCCTGCTGGGTCACGGCGGTGGCGGACTTGAAGTCAGCCTGGTTCTGCCGACTGTCGCTGGCCACCTGGCCAAGCAAGCCGGCATAGGCATCATTGAGGGTGACCTGGCTGCCACCCAGGGTGATGGTCTGGTTCTTCAGACCGAGCAGGTCCAGCAGCACCTCGTTGTTACCGGTCTCGCCAGCCGTCGAGGAGAACGCCAACTGCTCGGCGCTCAGCGGCTCGATACGCAGCAGTGCGGTGGTACTGGTGGGGTCGTAGGCGAACAGCGGCTGCCCCGGGTTGCCATCGAGGTCGAAGCCGGTAGCCAACACGTCGTTGACCATCTGCGCCAGCTGACCGGCCATGTCGTGCAGGGCCTCCAGGTTTGGTCGCAGGCTGTTGTACTCGACATCGTAAAGACCGCCGAAGGCGCCACCGAAGCCGTCCTGACGCAGCGGGAAGCTGGTGCCGGCGAAGGCCAGGCTGACTTCTTGCTCCCCCGTCGCAGTCATCGCCACCTTCAACTGACCGGCAGTAGGGCCGGCTACCAGTGGCTGACCGTTGGCCAGGGCGACGCTGACCGAGCCATCCGGCACTTCGTTGATGCGCAGTTTGGCGAACTGGCTGAGCTGGCCGATCAGACTTTCACGGTGATCGCGCAACGCGGTGCTGTCACCCTTGACCGATTCGGTCTCGACGATCTTCTTGTTGAGCAGCGCGATGTTTTCGGTCAGACCGTTGATTTCGGTGGCCATGGCCGTGCGCTGCTCCTGCAGCGCCTTGACCTGCGCATCGATGTTGCTGCTCAGGCCATTGAAACGCTGCGCCAGGTTGCCGGCCTCGCTGATGATCTGCTGACGCAGAGCGATCGATCCGGGCGTGGCGCTGGCTTCGCTGAGCGCGGCGAAGAACTGGTCGAGGCCAGCACTGATGCTCGAACCGGTGCCGGACATCAACGCTTCCAGCGCGGTCAGGTACTGCTGCGAGGCGCCGTAGAAATTCTGCTCGGTGGTCGCGCGCCATAGCTGCTGGTTATGGAATTCGTTGGTCATGCGGCGAATGCTGATCACCTCGACGCCGCCGCCGACGCTCAGGCCGCCCTGCCCGGCCAGCGAGCCGGTGATGGTCTGCAGACGGCTGAAACCGGGCGTATTGACGTTGGCAATGTTCTGCCCGGTAGTGGCCAGGGCCACCTGGCTGGCACGCACACCGCTGTAGGCGATCTGGTTGAGGATGGTCACGGCTTAGGACTCCTGACGCTCGAAGCGCATCGGCTGAGCGAAGGCCGCCAGACGCGGCGCTCGGGCGTCGTCGGCAGCGAATTGGGCTGTTACTGAAGACAGGGCGACGGAATCAGCGGCGGACTTAAATTCATCGCGTTGCATGACCTGTTTGCCGGCAACGGCACCGAGCAGCAGACCACTATCGGCACTCAGGGCGCTGGCCAGTTGCTGGCGGGTCTGCGCGCTGAGCGAGGTCTGCTGCACTTCGGCCTTGGCCGGCGCCTCGCGGCTGGCCAGGTCGCCGAGAATCTTGCGCGTGTAGTCGCGGGTCTCCTGGAAGGGGATGCGCTCGATCCAGGCCCCCGTGCCGATCTCGCCACTGCGCGGGTCGCCATTGACCTTGAGCCACTCATCGACTCGGCCGGGGCCGGCGTTGTAGGCGGCCAGCGCCAGCGCCTGATGGCCGTCGTAACGTTGCAGCATCTTGTCCAGATAGGCGCTGCCGAGACGCTTGTTGTAACTGGCATCGCTGGTCAGGCGCGCCTCATCGAACGGCAGACCGAGTTCGGCGGCCATCTCCCGCGCGGTGTCCGGCATCAGCTGCATCAGGCCACGTGCGCCCTTGGGCGATACGGCGTCGACACGCCCGGCCGACTCCTGCTGGATGACCTTGTCGACCAGGGCGAGAAAGCCCGCCGAGCCCTTGTCCCAGACCTTGCCCAGCCCGTCGACACCACGCTGCCAGGTCGCCCGCAGCGGCTCCAGCAGGCTGCTGCCGGAACGCTGTGGCAGCTCGGCCGAGCGGGCAGCAGCTGCGGCCGCATCCGGATCCACTGTGCTATCGCCACTGCCGGACAGTTGCTTGACCAGCATGTCGGCGATGCCGGTCTGCTTGCGCCCGGCCAGGGTCTCGGCCAGCACCTCATCGTAGAAGTCGCGCATGGTGTCCATCTCGCGGCTGCGCATCGGATTGCCTTCGGCGAGCACGTCGCTGGCCTTGCGCATCTGCTTGAGGATCTGCTGCAAAAACAGCGCCTCGAACTGCTCGGCGGCGGCCTGTAACTGCTGCTCACGAGCAGTACCGATACCGTCGGCGCTGCCGCGGTGGCTGTTCATGTGTTGGGCGAGGGAAACGATGCTCATGGCTCAGATCACGATCAGTTCAGCGTTGAGGGCACCGGCCTGTTCCAGCGCCTGAAGGATGCTCATGACATCGTCCGGGGTGGCGCCGAGGCTGTTCACGGTGTTGATGATGCTGTCCAGGCTGGCGCCATCGGGCCACTTGAACATGGCGTTCTTGTCCTGGCTGACAGCAACGTCGGAGCGCGGTACCACGGCGGTCTGGCCGCCGGAGAAAGCGTTGGGCTGGCTGACCTGCGGGTTCTCGCTGATGGTCACGGTGAGCGTGCCATGGGCCACGGCAGCGGCCTTGACGCGTACGCCCTGGCCAACCACCACGGTACCGGTGCGGCTGTTGAACACCACACGCGGTCGCTCACGACCTTCCTCCACGTCGAGGCCCTCGAGCATGGCCATGAAGCCGATGCGCTGGGTGCTGGTGATGGGCGCGCGAATGGAAATCTTGGTTGAGTTCAGGGCACTGGCGGTGCCGCTGCCGAAGCGGCCGTTGACCGCCTCGACCACCTTGGCAGCAGTCTGGAAACTGGGCTGGCGCAGGTTGAGCATGACCTCGTCACGGGTACTGAAATCGCTGGGGATCATCCGTTCGACGGTGGCGCCATTGGGCACGCGACCGCTGTTGGCAGAGTTTATCGCCACGCTGGAGCCGCTCTGCCCGGTGGCATTGAGGCCACCAACGACGACGGCCCCCTGGGCCAGGGCATAGGTCTCGCCATCGACACCCTGCAGCGGGGTCAGCAGCAGTTGGCCGCCGCGCAGGCTCTTGGCATCGCCCAGCGAGGCGACGGTGATATCCACGGTTTGTCCCGGGCTGTAGGACGGCGGAATTTCTGCGGTCACGGTCACCGCCGCGACGTTCTTCAGCTTGGGGTCGACGTTCGGCGGCAGGTTGATGCCGAACTGCTTGATCATGTTCGCCACCGATTGGCTGGTGAAGCGCACCTGATTCTTGTCGCCGGTACCGTCGAGGCCGACCACGAGGCCGTAGCCGATCAGCTGGTTACCGCGAATGCCTTCGATGTCCACCAGGTCCATCAGTGGCACGGCCTTGGTCGACAGTGGCCAGCCCAGAACACAGGCGACGAGCATACGTTTGATCATGGTCTGGGCCTCAGAGCGGGAACAGCGGGCTGGTGAAGAAGCGCGTCAGCCAACCCGCCGAGTTGCTGTCGCTGAGCACGCCGCGGCCGGCATAGGAGATGCGCGCGTTGGCCACGTTCTGCGAGGACACCTGGTTGGCGCGGTTGATGTCGTCCATGCGCACCAAGCCGACCAGGCGGATGTATTCATCGCCCTGATTCAGACGCAGGGCCTTCTCGCCCTTGATCAGCAGCGTGCCGTTGGGCAACACCTGATGCACGGTCACGGCGATGGAGCCGCGCAGGGTGTTCTGCTGCGAACTGCGCGCCGAGCCGTTGAAATCACGCTCGGCTTCGGCGGAGCTTTCCAGGCGGTCGTAGGTCTTGCCCAGCACCGTGGGAATACCGACAGACACGCCTGAGCTCTTGCCGAAGCTGGTGCCGGCGCTCTTGCTCGACTGAGTGGACTCGTCGAGCACCACGGTGAGGATGTCGCCGACCCGCACCGCTCGCTTGTCACCGATCAACGAGCCGCTGTAGCCACTGCGAAACAACCCACCGCCAGTGGTCGGCGGCACGCTGTAGTCCAGCGCCAGCGGCTCGTAGTGGCTGGAGTCCTCGTCGGGCAGCATCTCGTTGAAGCTGGCGCAACCACCCAGGGTCAGCAGCAGAGCGAGCGGGATCAGGCGCTTCATGGCAATCACACGGTCTGGTTGAGGAACTGCTGCATGCCCGACGCAGCGTCGAGCACCTTGGCGTTGGCCTCGTAGGCACGCTGGATGGAGATCATCGCCACCATGGCCTCGACCACCTGCACGTTGGAGCCTTCCAGCACGCCTTGCTTGAGATTGCCCAGGCCCTCTTCACCCGGCACGCCTTCGACCGGCTCGCCGCTGGCCACGGTTTCACGGTAGAGGTTGCCGCCAAGCGCTTCAAGACCGCCCGGGTTGGTGAAGTTGACCAGGGTGATCTGGCCCAGCTCCGAGGGCAGGCTATCGCCGGCCAGCACGGCAGTGACGATGCCATCGCTGCCCACGGTGAAGCGGCTGCTACCGGCTGGCACTTCGATGGCCGGTGTCAGTGGCAGGCCCTGGGAATTGACGATCATGCCTTCGGCATTGAGCTGCAGTTGGCCGTTCTCGGTGTAGTAGATGTCGCCGTTGGGCGCTTCCACCTGGAAGAAGCCGGCTCCGATGATGGCCAGGTCCATCGGCTGGCCGGTGGTCTGGATGCTGCCTTCGGTGAATACCTTCTGCGTGCCGGCCACGCGTACACCGCTGCCAAGCTGGATGCCCGACGGCACGGTATTGACCTCATCGGCCTGCGCACCCGGCTGCAATTCGATGGCGTAAAACAGGTCCTCGAACACCACGCGGTCGCTTTTGAAGCCGTTGGTGTTGACGTTGGCCAGGTTGTTGGCCACAGCGCTCATGGCCTTGTCCTGAGCGGCCAGGCCGGTCTTGCTGACCCAAAGTGCGGAACTCATGTGCGTTACCTCTTCGCTGTGGCGAACGCCGTATCAACGACGTGCGCCTGTGTTTCGTGGGAGCGAGCTCTGCTCGCGAAGCTGTGTCTGGCGAAACTCGATTCGCGAGCAGAGCTCGCTCCTACACGGCCGCCGGCTTTCCTGCTCAACTACCGCGAATCATCCGGTTGCCGGCTTCGGACAGATCCTCGGCGGCCTTCATCATCTTCACCTGGGTCTCGAACAGGCGGTTCAAGCTCATGGTCGCCACCAGCTGATCGATGGCGCCGACGTTGCTCGCCTCCAGGTAGCCGGAGACCAGTACCGGCGCTTCCATGTCTTCGGCCGGTTGGCCGTCGGTGCGCGCCAGCAGACCGCTGGCATCCTTGCTCAGATCGGCGGCGTCGACATCCACCACGCGGATGCGGTCGACCTCGGCGGTGACGAAGTCGCCACGCGGGATCACCGACACGGTGCCGTCGCGACCGATGTGCAGGCTGTCGTACTCGGGCAGCACGATGGGGCCACCCTCGCCCATCACGGCGCGACCATTGAGTGTAAGCCGCAACTCGGCATCGACCTGCAGCGCGCCGTTGCGCGTGTAGCGCTCGGCGCCGCCATCACCTTCGACGGTGAACAGGCCGCGACCCTGTATCGCCACGTCGAGATCACGGCCGGTGGCCATCAGCGCGCCGGGTGCCAGGTTGACGCCGTTGTTCTTCACCCGCGCCAGGTGCCGGCTGTCGTAGCCATAACCTTCCACGGTGACGGCCTGGGCTTGCTCCAGGTCGGCGCGAAAGCCGGGAGTGTTGACGTTGGCCAGGTTGTTGGCACGCACGGTTAGCGAGCTCATGGTGCGGCTGGCGGCGGTCATTGCGGTGTAACCGAGACGGTCCATGGGTCAGCCTCAGATCGCGCCGAACAGCACTTGGGTGAGTTCCTTGTTGGTGGTCAGCACCTTGGTGTTGGCCTGGTAGTTTCGCTGGCCCTCCATCAGGCCGACCAGTTGCTGGGTCAGGTCGACGTTGGAGTTCTCCAGCGAACCGGCTACCAGCTCGCCGAACGGGCCGACACCGGGCACACCGATCAGCGCGGCGCCGGAGTCGGCGGTTTCCACCCAGGCGGTGCCGCTGATGTTCTTCAGGCCGCCGGCGTTGGCGAAGGTAGCCAGCGCCACCTGGCCCTGCAGCATGCGCTGGCCGTTGCTGTAGTTGGCGTAGACCATGCCGTCCTTCTCCACCGACAGGCCGGTCTGCTCACCCGCTGCATAGCCGCTGGCGCGGTTGGTGGTGACGACGAAGTCGGAGCCGTACTGGCTGGAGTTGCTGTAGTCGATGGCGACGGCCATCGGGTCGACGCCCGGCAGGGCGAAGCCGACGTTGACCGGGCCAACCGGCGCGGTGAGCGTGCCGTTGGTGCCGAAGGTCAGTGCCTGCGGACCGCCGACGGCGGTGTTGCCCTGGTAGTAATAGGCATCCCAGGTGTTGTCGCCGGTCTTGACGAAGTACTGGGTCAGGGTGTGTTCCTTGCCCTGGGAGTCGAACACCTTGGTGGTGTAGGTGGAGTTGTAGGTGTTCACGTCCGCCGGGTCGAACGGCGCGGTGGTCGGCACGGTCTGGTTGGAGTCCAGGTTCATGACGAAGGCCAGAGTGTCGGTGGCGCGAGCCGGCAGGTTGGCGTTCTGCAGTTGCAGGTCGCCCATGGCGCCGACCAGCAGGTTGCCGGCGGCGTCCACTGGATAGCCCTGCAGGGTCTGCCCGGCGGCGTTGACGATGTTGTTGTTCTTGTCGGCGCCGAACACGCCGGCGCGGGTGTAGCTCAGGTCGCCATTGGTATCACGGGTGACGAAGAAACCGCCGCCGGAGATGGCCAGATCCAGGCTGCGCCCGGTGGTCACCAGGGAGCCGCCCTGGCTGATGCTCTGGGTGGTGGCCAGCACCTCCACGCCCATCGCCTGACTGTCGGCGTAGATGCTGCCGAACTCGGTACGCGAGGACTTGAAGCCGGTGGTGCCGGCGTTGGCGATGTTGTGGCTGATGGTGTTGAGCTGTTCGTTGACGGCGCTGAGGCCGGTCATGGCGATATTGAAACTCATGGCGACTGGACCTTTGAATTGAGCGAATGGGAAGGTTCAGAGCAGACCGGCGGTCTGCGTCTGGCCGAATTCGGTGATGTTGTAGAAGGGCACGGAGCCGACGCCGATGACTTCCAGCACTGGCCCCTCGGCGCTGACACGCACCTGGGTGACGCGACCGGCCACCTCGACCTTGGGGTACTCGCCGCTGTCGCTTTTGACCTCGACCTTGTAGCTGCCCGGCGCCAGGCCCAGGGCCTTGGGGTCGAGCTCGAAGGGCACGCGCCCCGGCGCCTGGGAGCCGAGGTCGATTTCCTTCTTCACGCCATTGCTGTCGGTCACCACCAACGCCAGCTTGCCGGCGGCATGCTCCAGGTTGATCTCGCCGCGCACCTTGTCCACGCCCAGCTCGAGCTGCTCGGTCGCCACCTTCACTTCCTGGCCGACCAGGCCGGCAGCGGTGAGGGTCTGCAGGTTGTCCAACAACACCAGGTTGCTCTTGCTCAGCGAGGCCATGTTTTCCAGGCTCTTGACCTGACTCATGGCGGCGAACTGATTGAGGAACTCGGTACTGTCCACCGGTTTGGTCGGGTCCTGATTCTGGATCTGCGCGACCATCAGGGTGAGGAAGTTGTTTTCCAGCTGGGTCGCGTCGCTGACGTTGACCGACTGCTTCACCGCATCGTCGATGCTGTAGGCGGGATTGTTCTGGCTGTTATTGCTGACCGTGGCCATCAGGATTCTCCGAGCTTGAGCAGACCCTGCTGCATGCTCTTCAGGCGATTGAGCACTTCGACGCTGGTCTCGAAGCTGCGGGTGGCCGACATCATGTCGGTCATTTCTTCGATCTGATCGATGTCGGCGTAGAACACGTAACCCTGGTCGTCGGCCAGGGGATTGTCCGGCTCGTAGCGGCGCACCGGTTCGCGACCGGCGGTGACCACATCGAGCACCTGTACATGGGCGCCGCCCATGCCCACGCTGCGGGTCAGCTGGTCGTTGTTGTAGACGGCAGCGAAGACCGGCTTGCGTGCCTGATACACGTCCTCGGCGCTGGCCGCAGCCGAATCGGCGTTGGCCAGGTTGCTGGCCACGGTGTTGAGACGCACGGTCTGCGCGTTCATCGACGAGCCGGCGATGCGGTAGATGGAATCGAAAGCCATGATCAGCGTCCCTCGATGGCCTGTTTCAGGCCGCGAAATTTCATGCTGAGAAAGGTCAGGCTGGTCTGGAAGTCCATGCTGTTCTTGGAGAACGCCGCCTGCTCCACACTCAGCTCGACGCTGTTGCCGTCCTGCGACGGCTGGGTCGGTACGCGATACTTGAGATCCGCACTGCTGGCGGCGAAGGCCTGCTGCGGATCGACTCGCTGCATCTCGCCAGCGAAATCGATGTCACGGGCGAGAAAGCCTGGCGTGTCTTCGTTGGCGAGGTTGGCAGCGAGAATTTCGCTGCGCTGCATGCGCAGCTCGAGTGCTCGCGAATGCACGCCCACCACGTCATCAATCCGTATACTCATTTCTCGGTACCCTTAACCCAAGGTTGTGCCCATGTGCCTTCAGCACAAAGCGTGCCCAACCCCCAAGAGACCCGTATCACATTGATTTACAAGGAATTCACAAGATCGACAGGCGCCTTCCGCGTCGCCCTCCTTCCGCATAGAAGCGCGGCCTGGAGGAAAAGCGGAAAGGCTTTTTCCGCCTGGGCGTCGACGCTTTTCCTCCTTGCCCTGCTGCCGCTGAGCGCTGCGCGTGCGGAGACCGATGCCGCCAGCCAGATCGATCAGGCCGTGACCGCACATATGCAGCAGAAGCTGGCCGAGGAGGCCGAGCGTCAGGCCTGGAAGGGCATGCGTCACAGCCTCAATATCACCCTGCTCAATAGCGCCGAACGCCTGCCGGCCTGTGCCCAGGCGCTGAGCGTGACGGTCGCCAGCGACGATCCTTCACCCCTGTCACGGCAACGCCTGGACCTGAGCTGCGCAGATACGCCCGGCTGGAGCGTCACAGCCCTGGTGCAGGCCGGCGTGTTCCTGCCGGCCGTGCATGCCGCGCGAGTGATCGAACGCGGCCAGACCATCGCCGCCGAACAGCTGCAACTGCAGGAGGTGAACGTTGGTAGAGCAACGCGAGGCTTCTATAACAACCTCGACGAAGTGGTCGGCCAGGGCGCCAAGCGCCGCGTACGTGCCGGCCAGCTGATCGCGCCGAACCTGCTCGCCGCGCCACTGCTGATCCGTCGTGGCCAGCAAGTGACCATCATCGCCAGCCAGGACGGCATCTCCGCATCGGCCACCGGCGAAGCCATGGCCAATGGCCGTGAAGGCGAGGTGATCCGCGTGCGCAACCTCGGCAGCCAGAAGGTGATCGAGGCGCAGGTGGTGGAAGAAGGGGTGGTGACCAGCACCTTCAGGTAGGGAGTCATGCCACGTGGGAGGCGCTTCAGCGGCGAGCGGGTCTAGCGGGTCGCGGCTAAAGCCCCTCCCACAAATATTTAGGGCGGGTGCAACCCGCCACCGTCATCAGGCGGGTTTCACCCGCCCTACGCCCAACCCTCCAAGCGCATGGTGGCGCGCACCAGGCGCTGCTCTTCCTGCTCGATCTCCTGCAGGTTGTCGCGAATGCTGTTGATGTGATCGCGCGCGGCGCGCTGGGCCTGCTCCGGCAGGCGTTCGATCACCGCGTGGTAGAGGCGCGAATGCTGACGGTCGATCTGCCGCTTCTGCGCCGGGCGGTGGTAGAGGTTGTTCACCGAGGCGAACACGGTGCTAAGCATCAGGTCCGTCAGCGACTGCAGGGTGTGCACCAGCACCGGGTTGTGCGAGGCCTCGCAGATAGCCAGGTGAAAGGCATGGTCGAGGCGCGCATGCTCACGCGGGTCCACCGGATTTTCCTGCGCATGGGCCGCCAGCATCTCTTCGTAACGCCGGGTCAGCAGGACGAAGTCCGCCTCGGTACCGCGCAGCGCCGCCAGGCGCGCCGACTCGCCTTCAAGCAGGCCGCGCACCTCCAGCAGGTCATACAGGGTGCGTGGTTGCGAGTTGAACAGATGCATCAGCGGGCTGGCGTCGCGCTCACCACTGAGCTTGGCCACCCGTGAATCACGTCCCTGCGCGGTGTCGATGATGCCGCGACCGCGCAGCACTTTGAGCCCTTCACGCAAGGCCGAACGGGAGATGCCCAGTTTTTCGCACAGGCGTCGTTCCGACGGCAGTGGCTGCCCGACCTTGAGCACGCCGTCGACGATCAGCCGCTCGATGCGCTCGGCCACCACATCGCTTACCTGCCGCCGTGCGACACCCTGTTGCCCGTCCATTCGCCACCTCCACAGCACTGGTCGTACCAATTTTTAAGGGCCACCTTAGATCGCGCACCTTACGGCAGGCAAGCCACAGTGTATGAGACCTTAGGCCAATCCATGGCGAAAGCCTGATGAAAGAAACTGGTCCTACCAGCGCTAAAGAGAATGGACGTAAAGAAGCAGGCAGCCTAAACATGCGGCCAAGGTCGCGGCATGACCGCCAATAACAACAACGTCCAAGATTGAGCCTGCCATGAGCATTCTGTACGACGAGCGCGTCGACGGCGCGCTACCCGCGGTCGACAAGACCGCCCTACTGGCCGAGTTGCGCCAGAGCCTGCCCGATCTCGACATCCTGCACACTCAGGAAGACCTCAAACCCTATGAGTGCGACGGGCTTTCCGCCTATCGCACCACGCCCATGCTGGTGGTGCTGCCCGAGCGCATCGAGCAGGTGCAGCAGTTGCTCAAGCTCTGCCACGCCCGTGGCGTACCGGTGGTAGCACGCGGCGCCGGCACCGGCCTGTCCGGCGGCGCGCTGCCGCTGGAAAAGGGCATCCTGCTGGTGATGGCGCGCTTCAACCAGATTCTCGAGATCAACCGCGAAGGTCGCTTCGCCCGCGTCCAGCCCGGTGTGCGCAACCTGGCGATCTCTCAGGCCGCCGCGCCGTTCGACCTGTATTACGCCCCCGATCCGTCCTCGCAGATCGCCTGCTCCATCGGCGGCAACGTCGCCGAGAACGCCGGCGGCGTGCATTGCCTGAAGTACGGCCTGACCGTGCACAACCTGCTCAAGGTCGACATTCTCACCGTCGAAGGCGAGTTCATGACTCTCGGCAGTGATGCCCTCGATGCGCCGGGTTTCGACCTGCTGGCGCTGTTCACCGGCTCCGAAGGCATGCTCGGCATCGTCACCGAGGTGACGGTCAAGCTGCTGCCCAAGCCGCAAGTGGCCAAGGTGCTGCTGGCGGCCTTCGACTCGGTGGAAAAGGCCGGCCGCGCCGTGGGTGACATCATCGCCGCCGGCATCATCCCTGGCGGCCTGGAGATGATGGATAGCCTGGCCATTCGCGCCGCCGAAGATTTCATCCACGCCGGCTACCCGGTGGAGGCCGAAGCCATCCTGCTCTGCGAGCTGGACGGCGTGGAGGCCGACGTCGCCGACGACTGCGAGCGCGTGCGAGAGGTGCTGGAGAAAGCCGGCGCCACCGAAGTACGCCTGGCGCGCGACGAAGCCGAGCGGGTGAAGTTCTGGGCCGGGCGCAAGAACGCCTTCCCCGCGGTCGGTCGCATCTCGCCGGACTACTACTGCATGGACGGCACCATCCCGCGTCGTGAGCTGCCAGGCGTGCTGCGCGGCATCTCCGAGCTGTCCGAGGAGTACGGCCTGCGCGTGGCCAACGTGTTCCATGCCGGCGACGGCAACATGCACCCGCTGATCCTGTTCGATGCCAACGTGCCTGGTGAGCTGGAGCGCGCCGAGGCCATCGGCGGCAAGATCCTCGAACTCTGCGTCAAGGTCGGCGGCAGCATCACCGGCGAGCACGGCGTTGGCCGCGAGAAGATCAACCAGATGTGCGCGCAGTTCAACAGCGACGAGATCACCCTGTTCCACGCGGTGAAGGCGGCGTTCGACCCCAGCGGCCTGCTCAATCCGGGTAAGAACATCCCCACCCTGCACCGCTGCGCCGAGTTCGGCGCCATGCATGTGCATCACGGCCAACTGCCCTTCCCGGAACTGGAGCGTTTCTGATGGCGCATGATTTCGACGCCAGCGCCGCGCTGCTGGAACAGGTCAACCACGCGCTGAACAGCGCCACACCGCTGCGCATCCAGGGCAGCGGCAGCAAGGCTCATCTGGGCCGCGCCAGCACCGGCGAGGTGCTGGACACCCGCATGCATCGCGGGATCGTCAGCTACGACCCCACCGAGCTGGTACTCAGTGCCCGCGCCGGTACGCCGCTGGCCGAGATCGAGGCGGCGCTGGAGGCCAACGACCAGATGCTGCCGTGCGAGCCGCCGCACCTGGGCGATGGCGCCACCCTCGGCGGCATGGTCGCCGCCGGGCTGTCCGGCCCGCGCCGCCCCTGGGCCGGCTCGGTGCGTGACCAAGTGCTCGGCACCCGCGTGATCACCGGCCAGGGCAAGCTGCTGCGCTTCGGCGGCGAGGTAATGAAGAACGTCGCCGGCTACGACCTGTCGCGCCTGATGGCCGGCAGCTTCGGCTGCCTCGGCCTGCTCACCGAGGTGTCGATCAAGGTGCTGCCCAAACCGCGCCAGGTGCTCAGCCTGCGCCTGGAGGTGGACGCCCTGCACGCCCTGAACAAGCTCGCCGAATGGGGCCAGCAGCCGCTGCCGATCAGCGCCGCCAGCCACGACGGTGCCGCGCTGCACCTGCGCCTGGAAGGTGGCGAGGGCTCGGTTCTGGCCGCGCGCCAGCGCCTGGGTGGCGAAGAGATCGACAACGCTTACTGGCATGAGCTACGCGAACAGCGCCTGCCGTTCTTCAGCGCCAGCGGCACGCTGTGGCGCCTGTCGCTGCCGGCCAACAGCGGTCTGCTCGACCTGCCCGGTCGCCAGATGATCGACTGGGGCGGCGCACAGCGCTGGCTGAAGACCGACGCCAACGGCGAGCTGATCCAGCGCGTGACGGCCAAGCTCGGCGGCCACGCCACCTGCTTCGCCGCCGGCCAGGCGCAACCTTTCCAGCCGCTGGCAGCCCCGCTGCTGCGCTACCAGCGCCAGTTGAAGAACCAGCTCGACCCCCAGGGTATTTTCAACCCTGGCCGCATGTACGCTGAGGTATAAGACGTGCAGACCAATTTGAGTGAACAGGCCAAACGCCTGCCGCGCGCCGAAGAAGCCGAACGCATCCTGCGCTCCTGCGTGCACTGCGGCTTCTGCAACGCCACCTGCCCGACCTATCAGCTGCTCGGCGACGAGCTGGACGGCCCGCGCGGGCGCATCTATCTGATCAAGCAGATGCTCGAAGGCAACGAGGTCACGGCCAAGACCCAACAGCATCTGGATCGCTGCCTGACCTGCCGCAACTGCGAAACCACCTGCCCGTCCGGCGTGCAGTATCACAACCTGCTGGATATCGGCCGTGAAGTGGTCGAACAGGCTGTGCCGCGACCGCTGAACGAACGCCTGTTGCGCCAGGGCCTGCGCGCCGTGGTACCGCGACCCGCGCTGTTCAAGACGCTGACCCAGGCCGGTCTTGCTCTGCGTCCGCTGCTGCCAGCCGCGCTCAAAGCCAAACTGCCGCGTGAAATTCGCCCGGCCAAGCCACGGCCGACCGAGCAACATGCGCGCCGCGTGCTGATGCTCGAAGGCTGTGTGCAGCCGGGGCTGTCGCCCAACACCAATGCCGCCACCGCACGCGTGCTCGATCGCCTCGGCATCAGCGTCACGCCGATCCACGAAGCCGGCTGCTGCGGCGCCGTCGACTATCACCTCAACGCCCAAGAAGCAGGGCTGCAACGCGCGCGGCAGAACATCGACGCCTGGTGGCCTGCCATCGAAGCCGGTACTGAAGCCATCGTGCAGACCGCCAGCGGCTGTGGTGCCTTCGTCAAGGACTATGGCCACCTGCTCGCAGGTGACCCCGCTTATGCAAGCAAGGCAGCGCGGGTCAGCGCCCTGGCCAAGGATCTGGTCGAGGTGCTGCAGGGCGAGGCGCTGGAACAGTTGCAGGTACGTGCCGAACAACGCCTGGCCTTCCATTGCCCTTGCACCCTGCAGCATGCGCAGAAGCTCGGCGGCGCGGTTGAAGGCGTGCTCACACGCCTCGGCTTCGGCCTGACGGCGGTACCGGATAACCACCTGTGCTGCGGCTCGGCCGGCACCTATTCGCTGACCCAGCCGGAGTTGTCGCGGCAGCTTCGCGACAACAAGTTGAACGCCCTGGAAAGAGGCAAACCGGACGCCATCGTCACCGCCAATATCGGCTGCCAGACCCACCTGGACGGTGCCGGGCGTACGCCGGTGCGGCACTGGATCGAAATCGTCGAGGAAGCGATGGAATGATCACCCGTAACCTGGTGCAAACCTCGAATGGTCTTGCACAGGTAGGAGCGAGCTCTGCTCGCGAAGCTTTTGCCGTTAGCCATGGTTCGCGAGCAGAGCTCGCTCCTACGGATTAGCACGCAGCTCGGTCAGGGCGTGGCCCTGACCACCAGAGCGGTGGATGTGAAAAGCGACATCCACCCTACAACTGATCACGAAGTCACGAACACGAGGTATGCCATGCAACATAAAGCCGTACTCAGCCAAAGCGAAGTCAGCCAGATCCTCCAGGCAGCCCGCAGCGAAGCGCAGCAACAGGGCTGGGCCGTGGCCATCGCCGTGGTCGACGACGGCGGTCATCCACTGGCCTTGGAGCGCCTCGACGGCTGCGCGCCGATCGGCGCCTACATCGCCACCGAGAAGGCGCGCAGCGCCGCCATCGGCCGCCGCGAAACCAAGGGCTACGAAGACATGGTCAACGGCGGCCGCAGTGCCTTCCTCAGCGCACCGCTGATTACTTCATTGGAGGGTGGCGTGCCGGTGCTGGTGGACGGCCAGGTGGTCGGCGCCGTGGGCGTGTCCGGGGTCAAGGCCGAGCAGGATGCGCAGGTGGCCAAAGCAGGTATTGCGGCGCTGTAAGCGATGTCGCCCACGCCTCGCGGCTAAATGGATCTGAAGAGCTTCGCCCCGGGGCGGGGCTCCTACAACACATTGATTGACCCGCACCACCATGGGCGGAAGCAGACAGGAGAACAGCAACATGACCGAACGCGTGCAATGTCAGCGCCTGCAAGTAGCCGCCGAGCTCAAGCAATTCATCGAAAGCGAAGTGCTGCCTGGCAGCGGTATCGAGGCGGCGGCTTTCTGGAGCGGTTTCGACGCGCTGGTGCACGACCTGGCGCCGCGCAACCGCGCCCTGCTGGCCGAGCGCGATCGTCTGCAGACCGAGCTGGATGCCTGGCATCGCACCAACCCCGGCCCGATCCGTGACATGAATGCCTACCGCACCTTCCTCGGCTCCATCGGCTATTTGCTGCCGCAGCCGAAGCAGGTCAAGGCGACCACTGCCAATGTCGACAGCGAGATCGCCACCCAGGCCGGCCCGCAGTTGGTGGTGCCGGTGATGAATGCACGTTACGCGCTCAACGCCGCCAACGCCCGCTGGGGCTCGCTGTACGACGCCCTGTATGGCACCGACGCGATCAGTGAAGAAGGCGGCGCCAGCAAAGGTCCCGGCTATAACGAAGTACGCGGCGCCAAGGTGATCGCCTTCGCCCGCGCCTTCCTCGACCAGGCCGCGCCGCTGGCCAAGGGCTCGCACGCCGATGCCAGTGCCTATGCCGTGGTCGCCGGCGAGCTACAGGTGACCCTGAGCGGCGGTGCACAGACCTCCCTGGCGCAACCAGAGAAGTTCGTCGGTTTCCAGGGCGACGCTGCCACGCCGAGCGCCGTGCTGCTGAAGAACAACGGCCTGCACTTCGAGATCCAGATCGACGCGGGTAGCCCCATCGGCCGCACCGACGCCGCCGGCGTGAAGGACGTGCTGATGGAAGCGGCGCTGTCGACCATCATGGACTGCGAGGACTCCGTGGCTGCAGTCGACGCCGCCGACAAGGTGGTGGTCTACCGCAACTGGCTGGGCCTGATGAAGGGTGACCTGGCCGAGGAGCTGGACAAGGGCGGCAAGCGCATCACCCGCCGCCTCAATGCGGATCGTGTCTATACCGCCGCCGATGGCAGTGAACTGACCCTGCACGGTCGTTCATTGCTGTTCATCCGCAACGTCGGCCACCTGATGAGCAACCCGGCGATTCTCGATGGCGAAGGTCGTGAAATTCCCGAGGGCATCCTCGATGCGGTGGTGACCAGCCTGATCGCCCTGCACGACCTCAAGCGTCGCGGCAACTCGCGCACCGGTAGCGTCTATATCGTCAAACCGAAGATGCACGGGCCGTTCGAAGTGGCCTTCGCCAACGAGCTGTTCGGTCGTGTCGAACAGCTGCTGGGCATGCCCGCGAACGCCCTGAAGATGGGCATCATGGACGAGGAGCGACGTACCAGCGTCAACCTCAAGGCCTGCATCGAGGCGGCCAGCGCGCGCGTGGCCTTCATCAACACCGGCTTCCTCGATCGCACTGGCGACGAGATGCACACCGCCATGGAAGCTGGCGCGATGCTGCGCAAGGGCGACATGAAATCCAGCGCCTGGATTCAGGCCTACGAGCGCAACAACGTGCTGGTCGGCCTGGCCTGCGGGCTGCGCGGCAAGGCGCAGATCGGCAAGGGCATGTGGGCCATGCCCGACCTGATGGCCGCCATGCTCGAACAGAAGATCGGCCACCCGAAAGCCGGCGCCAACACCGCCTGGGTGCCGTCGCCAACCGCTGCCGTGCTGCACGCCCTGCACTATCACCAGATCGACGTGCAGGCGGTGCAGAGCGAGCTGGAACTGATCGACCTGGCCAGCCAGCGCGACAGTCTGCTGAACGATCTGCTCAGCGTGCCGGTCAGCGCCGAGCGGCCGTGGAGCGCCAGCGATATCCAGCAGGAGCTGGACAACAACTGCCAGGGCATCCTCGGTTACGTGGTGCGCTGGGTCGAGCAGGGCGTCGGCTGCTCCAAGGTGCCGGATATCCACAACGTCGGCCTGATGGAAGACCGCGCCACCCTGCGCATTTCGGCCCAACACATCGCCAACTGGCTGCACCACGGTGTGGTCAACGAGGCCCAGGTGCGCGAGACCCTGCAGCGCATGGCGCAGGTGGTCGACGGGCAGAACGCCGGCGATCCGGCCTACCGCCCGATGGCGCCGAACTTCGAGCAATCCCACGCCTTCCGCGCCGCCAGTGACCTGGTGTTCAAGGGCCGCGAGCAGCCGTCCGGCTACACCGAGCCGCTGCTGCATGCCTGGCGGCTGCGTTTCAAAGAGGAGGTTTGAGCGACTGTGGGAGGGGCTTCAGCCGCGAGCAGTCTATCGCTTGCTTGTCGCGGCTGAAGCGGGATACCGCCCAGCCGTTCCCACACAAAACGAGTTCGCAGCCGTGGATGGCCTGAAAGCCTCCACGGAGCAGTAACAAGCCCTGACGGTTTCTGACCGTCGGGGCTTTCGAGCATGAGCGCGACGATGGGTGATCCCTGCCGTCGCGGCTCGCGGAAAGGCCGGTGCCGTGGTGCCCGGCCCTTCCAGATGCGTGGCGCCGGGTATCCCCGGAAAACTGTGGTTCACAAGAAAAAGAAGGAACCAACCCATGAGTCAAACGCTGCTGTCCATCCTGGCCTTCGTACCACTGGTGCTAGCGGGTGTACTGCTGATCGGCTTTCGCTGGCCGGCCAAGTACGCGATGCCGCTGGTGTTCGTCCTCACCGCCCTGATCGGCCTGCTGGCCTGGGACATGTCCCTCAACCGGGTCATCGCCTCCAGCCTCCAGGGGCTGATACTCACGGCCGCGATCCTGTGGATCATCTTCGGCGCGATCCTGCTGCTGAACACCCTCAAGCACTCGGGAGGTATCGCGGCAATTCGCCGGGGCTTCTCCAACATCAGTCCGGATCGCCGCGTGCAGGCGCTGATCGTCGCCTGGCTGTTCGGCTGCTTTATCGAGGGCGCCTCCGGTTTCGGCACCCCGGCTGCCGTGGCCGCGCCGTTGCTGGTCGCCCTGGGCTTCCCGGCTCTGGCCGCGGTGGTGCTGGGCATGATGGTGCAATCGACGCCGGTATCCTTCGGCGCAGTGGGTACGCCAATCCTGGTGGGTGTCGGTTCGGGCCTGGACAGAACCGGCATCACCGAGCAACTGGTTGCCACCGGCAGCAGCTGGGAAGCCTTCTTCCACCTGATCTACTCGCGGGTAGCCATCACCCACGGCCTTATCGGCCTGCTGATGCCGCTGATCATGGTGATGATCATGACGCGCTTCTTCGGCAAGAATCAGAGTTGGAAGGAAGGCCTGGCCGTCGCGCCGTTCGCCATCTTCACCGCCTTCGCCTTCTCCCTGCCGTACATGGCAGCCGGCGTATTCCTCGGCCCGGAATTCCCCTCGATGATCGGCGCCCTGGTCGGCCTGGCCATCGTGGTACCGGCCGCCAAGGCCGGCTTCCTGCTGCCGAAGGACACCTGGGACTTCGCTGATCCGAAGGACTGGCCGTCCGACTGGATGGGCAAGATCGAGATGAAGCTGGACGAGGTGGCCGGCAAGGCACCAATCTCCGTGCCCATGGCCTGGGCGCCCTACCTGCTGCTGGCGGTGTTCCTGGTGGTGTCGCGCACCTTCCCTGAGCTCAAGGCGGCGATGCTGGGCCTGAGCTTCGGCTGGAAGGACATCCTCGGTGAGACCGGCGTGTCCGGCACCATCGAGCCGCTGTACCTGCCGGGTGGCATCTTGTGCATGGTGGTACTGGTGACCTTCTTCCTCCATCGCATGCGCTTCTCCGAGCTCAAGGCGGCGGTAAGCGAGTCGAGCAAGACCCTGCTCGGTGCTGGTTTCGTGTTGATCTTCACCATTCCCATGGTGCGTATTCTGATCAACTCGGGCGTCAACGGCAGCGACCTGGTGTCGATGCCGGTGGCCATGGCGCAACTGGTGGCCGACAGCGTTGGCGGCGTGTATCCGTTCTTCGCCCCAGCGGTCGGCGCACTGGGCGCCTTCATCGCCGGCTCCAACACCGTGTCCAACCTGATGCTGTCGCAGTTCCAGCTCAATGCTGCCGAGCTGATCGGCGTATCCGGGGCGATGATGGTCGCTGTGCAGTCGGTGGGTGCGGCGGCGGGCAACATGATTGCCATCCACAACGTGGTGGCGGCCTCGGCTACCGTTGGTCTGCTCGGACGCGAAGGCATCACCCTGCGCAAGACCATCCTGCCGACGCTCTACTACCTCGCTGCAGCTGGTCTGATCGCGGTGGTGGCGATGTATGGCATGGCACTGACCGATCCGCTGATGACCGCTCGCTGACTGATGGAGGGCCGTGCACTGCACGACCCGACTTTGGTTGGTCGCTGGCTGGCGGCGATTGCCGCCAGCCAGCTTGGCGCGTCAGTGCAATTGCGGTAGCTTGCGTCGCGCAACACCGTGAGATTGGCCTGAGGTTTTTATGAAAAAGTGGCAATGCGTGGTCTGTGGACTGATTTACGACGAGAGCCAGGGCTGGCCGGATGACGGCATCGCTCCCGGCACCCGCTGGGAAGACGTGCCGGAAGACTGGCTATGCCCTGACTGCGGCGTCGGCAAGATGGATTTCGAGATGATCGAAATCGGCTGATCACGCCTGGTTTTCACAAAACGGCGACCCTCGGGTCGCCGTTTTTGTTTGGTGTGTTTCGCGTGACGCCCCGTAGGGTGCGCCGTCGCCGCATATGCAGAAAAAATTCTGCCAGCGCCATTTAATCGCTACCAAGAGCCGGTCGCCCTTCACTTACAGCAGGCAATCACAGCCAGCTTCACTCAACTGAAGGAATACCATCATGGCTCTGTCGATTCATACCAACTACTCCTCGCTGATCACCCAGACCAACCTGTCCAAGACCAACAACGCCCTGGGCACCAACCAGCAGCGTCTGGGCACTGGCTTTCGCATCAACTCCGCTGCCGACGACGCCGCCGGCCTGCAGATCGCTACCCGTCTGAACGCCCAGTCGCGTGGTATGGACGTCGCCATCCGCAACACCGGTGACTCCATCTCCCTGCTGCAGACCGCCGAAGGCGCGCTGACCGAGATGACCGACATCGTCCAGCGCATGAAAGACCTGGCCACCCAGGCTGCCAACGCCACTGCCAGTGAGAAGGACCGCGACGCGCTGCAGGCCGAATACGACCAACTGGGTCAGGAACTGGGCAATATCGTCAAGAACACCAAGTACGCAGGCGAGAACCTGTTCAGCGACGGCACCACCACCGACGGTACCGCTGGCAAGTTCGGCGCTGGCATGGACTTCCAGATTGGCGCCAGCGCCGCCGAAACCCTGACCCTGGACGTCAGCACTCCGCTGGGCGACCTGGCTACCGCTCTGGACGGCCTGTCCGCTCAGTACGCCACCCCGGACAGCACCACGCCGGGTGCCGAGATCGCTGGCGCCGACGGTAGCGCTGCCAACGGCATGATCGACACCCTGGCCGACGCCCTGGACAGCATCGGTGAACTGCGCGCCCAGTTCGGCGCCAACATCAACCGCCTGAACCACACCGCCAACAACCTGAACAACATGAAGGACAACACCGACATGGCCAAAGGTCGCATCATGGATGCCGACTTCGCCAAGGAAAGCGCCAACATGAGCAAGAACTCCATGCTGATGCAGTCGGGCATCTCCATGCTCAAACAAGCCGGCCAGATGCCGGGCATGGTCATGTCCCTGCTGGGCTGATCCCGCGTCATCCAGGCGCAACGGATTGCGCCGCCCCCCCCAACGCCCCGCCTCTGCGGGGCGTTTCTCATGGCCTGCGGCCACCGCCCCACCCTGCCTTATCAGGCATGTTGATCAGCTGTCATCAAACCGAGACATGATCGATACGGTGCCGACGAATCTCGGCGATATCGTCGACTTCACCCATAGACTGGCTAGTATTGGGTAAGCATCCCCAGCGAACGGCAAATGGCTTCCAGCAGTAGGCGGCTGGCACAAGACTTGCCAGTGCAATTCCCTGACGCCAGAATGCTGACCGTCTGTCGCCGGGAAATTTCCCGCATGGAATTGCCGCTCGCCTCAAGGACCGCATGAACACCAGCCCAGAAACGCCGCTAGCCGAGCCGGAAAGCAACATTGCGTGCCTGATCATCAGGACCGGGCGCAGCGATTGTTTCGCGCATTTCTACCCGGCGCTGTATCAGCTGACCCTGGTAAAGAGCGGCATCGAAGAGAAGATCGATCTGGGCTATTCCGGCAGCCGCCTGCTCGAGCGCTTGCTGCGCGAGCCTGGCGATGTGGTTTCGCGCGAGGAATTGATGAGCCACGCCTGGGCCGACCGGGTTGTCGGCCAGGGCAGCCTCAACCAGCAGATCTATACCCTGCGCCAGGTACTGGGCGACGAGAAGAGTCGCGAGATCATCCAGACCCTGCCGCGCCGCGGCTATCTGCTGAACCCCAACTATCTGGTCTATCCGCCGAGCATCGATGACATCGGCGCGGTCAGCGAAACACTCGATACGCCGACGCCACAGCCAGCGTTTCTGCGCCGCCACAGCCGTCAGCGGGCATCCTGGCTGATTCTGCTGAGCCTGTTCAGCATCATCGGCATCGCCTTGTTCATGGCGTTGTACACGATCAGCCAACCCAAAGACCTGCACAGCAGCGAAATGAATCTGGGCTCACTGCACGTGCGCTACATCGATCAGGACCCGCAAAGGCTGCAGCAGCTAATTCTGCAGACTCACGGCCTGACCAGCCGGCTTGCCGTACTGGCCAGCAAACCGGCCAACCTGGTACTGAGCCTGCGCGGTGGTTTCTACGAACTGCTGTGCCTGCAGAGCAATGGTGGTGCACGCTCGCTGATGTTGCACGAAAGCCAGCTGAATCAGGTCGCCGATGCCCAACTGAGCAGGTGCCTGCCATGAGCCAGGGAACGCAGTGCGGCATCAGCCGCGGCTGGTTGCTGACCATGCTCGCCACGGCCTTGGCGATGTTGTTGAGCATGCTCGTGCTGTGGCTGAATTTCATCTCCAGCAACGAGCTCGACGGTCGTTATCAGTCCACCGGTCAAGTCCACCTGAGCAACGGTCAGGTGTTGGCAATCAGCCACAGCCTGCAGGTCAACAATGGTCGGTTCTATGCCATGACCCGGCAGGGCGACAGCATCCTAGAGACGTCGGGCGTGGTGGAGTACGGCTTTCTCGGTAACTACCGGCTGCGCGTCGAAGACGGTCAGGTCACCGGGCTGGCCAGCGAAATCGACGACGAACTGGTGTTCAACCTGCTTTATGGCCGCCATAAGGGCTCGACCATTCGCCTGACCAGCGTCGATGGCTGTCTCTATGCGCTGGAAACTCGGCAAATCTATTGCCCGGCGCGCAATCTGTAGAGCGCAACAAGTCATGGGTCAGGACTCCGGTGCGCTGAGCTGAGCACCCTCGGCACGGTACTCCACCCGCACCTGGGTATCGCCGAACAACTCGCGGTACAGGCCTTCGGCCTGGCTGGTCAGCAACAGCAGCTCGATGCGGCGATTGGCGCCGTTCTCTGGATCACTCGGTAACAAGGGCATGCCATCTGCTTGAGCGGTGACTTGCAGCACCGTGCTGGGCGGCAGCCCGGCCTCGACCATCACGTTGCGTGCACGCAGCGCACGGTCGCCGGAGAGGTTCCAGTTGTTGTAACCACCAACCACGCCGCGATAGGGCATGGAATCGGTGTGGCCGCTGATGATCAGATGGTTTTCCACCCGCGCCAGAATCCCAGCCAGACGCTGCAGCAGCTTTTCGAAGTGCGGATTCAGGTGGGAACTGCCGCGGTTGAACATGAAGCGCTGCGCATCGTCCTTGATCAGGACGCGCAAGCCCTGCGGTACCACCTGCACTTCGATGTTGGCCTCGGCGTCCAGTTGCAGCGCCAGCGCCTCCATCAGCTTGGCCAAATCCTGCATCTGCTGCGATTCGGCATAGTGTGGCCGGCGGGCGGGCCCCGGCTGGCCATCGCCCTGTTCAGCGCCGGGATCTTCCTCGGGTGTACGCGCCTGATTTTCCCGATCCTGACGCGGGCTGACCTGCACCGGCACCCCATCGAGGTCCAGCGGCGTGGTACTGGTGCCATCGAAGATGCCGGCACCGCCGTCGACCAGCGGATTGTTCAGCATGTCGGCATTGGCGCGGCTGGCGTCCTGGGTCTGTGGCTGGATGATCCACAGCACCATGAACAGCGCCATCATGGCCATGGTGAAGTCGGCGAAGGCTACCTTCCAGGCACCGCCATGCTCGTCGTGGCCGCCCTTCTTGCCACGACGTTTGATGATGATTTCATGGCCTTCACCGGCACGCGGTTTCATGCCGCGTCCCTTTCATCTTCGTAACGGTTGACCCAGATCTCCAGCTGCTTGAACGCCGGCTTGACGTCCTGCTCGATCAGCTTGCGCCCGGCGTCCACCGCCAGCAGCGTGGGCTTGCCGGCAACGTGGGCGACGAGGGTGGTGCGCACGCACTCGAGCGCCGACATCTCGGTTTTGATGCGCTGGCCCATCGCACTCGACAAGGGCTCCATCACGCAATAGCACATGAAGATGCCAAGGAAGGTGCCCACCAGCGCTGCGGCGACGTGAGCGCCGATCTCGGCTACCGAGCCGCCGATATTGCCCATGGTGATGACGATGCCGAGGATCGCCGCGAGGATACCGAAGCCCGGCATGGCTTCGCCGATCTTGTGCAGCGAGCGCGACGGCTGCATCAGCACATGCTCCATCGCCTCCAGCTCCTGCTCGAGGAAGCCTTCGAGTTCGTGGGCGCTGATCTTGCCCATGGCCATCAGGCGGAAGTTGTCGGCGATGAAGGCCATCAGGTTCTTCTCCTGACGGATCAGCGGGTACTTGGCGAACAGTTCGCTCTGCTCCGGCTCCTCGATATGCGCGTCGAGCACCTTGAGGCCGCCGACATCGACCATCTCCAGCAGCTCATAAAGCAGCATCAACAACTGGCGCTGGAATTCCTCGCCACGCTTCTTGTAGACGAACACGCCTTTGATCTGATGCAGCATCTCGATCAACACGTCCTTGGGGTTGGCCACTACCAGAGCACCAAAGCCCGCCCCGACGATGATGATCACCTCGGCCGGTTGCCAGAGCATGGCCAGTTCGCCATGGGCCATGACGTAGCCACCGAGCACGCAGGCGACGATGATCAATGCACCTAATAACTTCTGCACCCTAGCCTCTCTCGTTCAGGTAGCGACTGGCCTTGGCGATCGCCTGCTTGCTCAACTGGCAGACGCGCGCGTCGCTCAGCTCCAGCACCAGGGCGATTTCCTTGAGGCTCAGCTCATGTTGGTAGTAAAGGGTCAGCACCAGTCGTTCACGCTCGCTGAGCTGGCTCAGCGCCTGAGTCAGCAGGCGCTCCTTGAGCACACGGTCCTCGACCGCACTGCTGCCACAGGCGAACCCCTCGTGACCGTTCTGCAGCAACTCATCGAGACTTTCGATGGCCTCACAGGCATCGGCCTGGAGAAACTCCTGGTATTCCTTGGCGTTTATGCCGGCCGCCTGAAGAATCTCTTCCTCCTGCGGCACACGACCCAGTTGCCGCGCCAACTGGCGAATGGCGTCGCGAATCTTGTGGGTCTGCTGACGCACCTGGCGCGGGCGCCAGTCCTGGCGGCGCAACTCATCGAGAATCGCACCACGGATGCGCAGCGCGGCGAAACGACCGAACTGCTCGTCCGGCGTGCCATAGCGACGCAGGCATTCGAGCAAACCCATCAGGCCGATCTGTTCCATGTCTTCGCGGTCGAGCACCTGATTGGCCTGCAACGCCAGCTGACTGACGATGCGCTTGACCAGTGGCAGGTACTGCAACAGCCACTTCTGCTCGGCCCCTGGGGCGAACAGCGCAGCCCCGCCCTGTTCGGCGGCGTAGCGATAGTCAATGGCGCAGTTGGCGTTCATGGCGACGGTACCTACTGGACGATCAGTTTGCTGACCAGCACGTTGGCGAACGGCATCGCCAGCTTCTTGCTGGCGAAGTCATCGAACAGCGCGCTTTCCAGCGTGCTCTGCAGCTCTGGAATGGGCATGCCGCGCAGCGTCTCGAAGGTCATGGCAGACAGGTGGGCGACCACCGAATTGCGCACCATCGGATCGATTTGCTCGAGCTTCTTCGGATCGGTTTCGAGGTCGGTCTGCAGCACCAGATCGAGCACGAAGTAATGCTCGCGGCTTTTCCCCTTCAGGCTGACGATCACCTTCTCGATCGGAAAGAAGCGGTACTCGCTGTTGGCTTCCTGCTCCTCGCTGCCGGCGTTGCCAGCAGAAATGCCGAGCACGGCCTGGCCGGTCTGCATGGAATTGAGCGTGGCGTAATTGAAGATGGTGCCGCCAACCACCACCAGGGTGTTGAAGATAACCAGCAGCAGGAGGACGCGCGGCATTGTCATGACTTATCTCGATTCACTAACGGGAAATTAAACGGTGACCAGCACGTCGCTGGTCGATAGCCCAGCGTTGCGCTCGCCGCCAGCGGGCAGCGCGACGGCAGCGGCCACCTCATCCTCGGCGAGCCAGCGCTGCGCTTGCGCCTGTTGCTGCTGACGACCGCCCTGAGCATCGGCGGAGACCTGCACGTTGACCTGCACGAAGTTCTGGCCGACCAGCTCCTGACGCAGACGCTCGCTGGTCTGCTGCAGCAGACGGGCGACATCGGCATTGGCAGCCGAGAGCTGCACGCTGAGACGGCCAGACTCATGGCTGAGGAAGATTTCCAGGCTGCCCAGCTCCGGCGGGTCGAGACGGATGGTGGCGTTCTGTATGCGCTGGTTGATCTGCACGTCCACCTGCTCGCGCAGGCTGGCCAGCATCTGCTCGCCCCACTGCGCCTGAGGCGCATGCAGCTTGAGCGGACGCTCGGCAGTCAGCGGCGTAGTAGTCGCGGCGGCGGAGGTTGCGCTGGCGGGGATGGATTTGTCGGCATCCGTGCTGATGCTCGGCAGGCGTTCGAGATCGCTCGTCTCGATGACCTCAGTCGCCACTGCCGGCGCCGCTGTCTGTATCGCTATCTCGACTGCCATCTGCGGTATTGGCGCCGCGACCTGGGGTGACAACGATTGCTGGCTGAGCGCTGAAGCACTGGCGCTGTATGGTGACTGAGCGGGCAACGGCTCACGCGGCTGCGGCTGTATCCGGGCCTGGCCAGGGAGCTCGGCAGGCAACATGGCAGCCTGTTCGATCTGCTCCGGGTCGTCCTGAGACAACGGTTCGTGCAGCGCCTGCTCGGGTGCTTCACGCGCTTCGATACGCACGGCCTGCTGGTCCAGCACGCTGGCCAGCCACTGCTCGGCATCCGCTTCGCTGAGGGTGACCTTGATGGGAGTGGCATCCTCGCTCAGCGGTGCCCCCAGCTCGGTGGTGAAGCCCTGTACGGCCATGTGCAGATCGAACGGCGGCGTCTCACCACCAGCGCTCCGAGCCTGGGCAAAACCGGCCGGCAGGGTTTGCGCGGCGGAGTCCGTCAGACTCACCTGGGCATTGGCATTGATCAGTTGCAGCACGTTTTATCTCCCACCCTGATACAGATCGACGCGCATGTAAGCGCTGCGCCCTTCGGCGTATTCCAGGTGCGTCAGCAACAACCGACGCACCCGTTCGCACTCTTCGGCGCAGGCGATACGCGCCTGTCCGTGCAACTGCTGCAGATGCCGCCTGGCCTCGCGCACTTCGTCGCTCAGCGTCGGTAGCCCGGCCAGTAACTGCAGGCAGGAACGGATCAGCGCATCGATCTCACCGATGCGCGTCCAGTCAGCCTGTTCTAGCGCCTGCGCCAACTGCGCGTGCAGTTGCTGCAGCGCGCGCAGTTCACTTGCGCGTTGCATTCACGCCTTCCCAACCTTCGCGCAACACACCGAGCAAGCCGACCACTTCGTCCAACCCCTCCAGCGACAGGCTGACGCTGACATCGGAGAGGCGGTAGATGCAGTAGTCGTAGAGTCGCGCCAACCCCTGCACCAACTCACCGCCGTTCTCGTAGTCGAGGGCACCATTGAGACCGCCGAGGATGTTCAGGCATTTCTCCAGGGATTGGCCCTTCTGCTGGTAACGCTTGGCCTCGATATGGCCACGGGCACGCGCCAGCTCGTCGAGGAGGCCGTCGAACAGCACCAGCACTAGCTCATAGGGCGAGGCCGAAGCAGCACGCGCCTCAAGGTCCACGGTGCGATAGCTGTCGTAACTTTCGTTGAGGTTGTAGGCACTCATCAGAACATTCCGTAGGTCTGCTCCATCGCCGCCATGGTCTGCATAAGACCGGTGTACTGACGGAGATAGCGGCTGTAGTAGGAGTCGTACTGCTTCTGGATCGTGTCGAACTGCTGATCGACACGGCGCAGCTGGGTGTTGAGGGTGTCCTTGCGATTGGTCAGCAGGCCGCCAGCACTGCTGGTGTAGACCGCCAGGTTCTTGTCCAGGGTATCGAGCAGGTTGCCCTTGTCGGTGAACAGCTTCTCGAAGCCTTCCGGGTTTGCTGCCACGGCCTTTTCGAAGCGGGCGTTGTCGATGGTCAGCTTGCCGTTTCGGTCGGCAACGATGCCGAACTCGGTGAGGCTCACCCCCCCAAACGAGGTGCGTACCAACTGGTTGAGCATGGTCTCGATGGCGCGCACGCTGGCATCGCCAGCCAGAGGTCCACGACCGCCACTCTCGCCACCGCTGGAGGTGAGCGAGTCGAAGCTGATCATCAGGGCATTGAAGGCACTGACGAAGGTTTGCGCCTTCTCCTTGGTGGCCTTCTGGTCCTGACCGACCTCCATGGTCAGCGGCGTATCACCGCTCTTGTGCGCCTTGTTGAAGGTCAGGCTGACGCCATCGATGATGTTGTCGAAGGTGTTGCTGGTACTGCTCAGTTCAATGCCGGTCTCGCCACCCAGGCGCACGATGGCATCCTTGGCCACGGACAGCTCCTGCCTGCCGCTCACCGCGCCTGCAACCGCAGAATTGCCAGTGGCACTCAGGCTGATGGCCTGGTCGGCGCCGGTCTTCTCACTGGTCAGCACCAGGTTGACCTGGCCATTGCTGCGAACCAGGGTCGCCTTGACGCCATTGTTGTCGCTCGCGCCGTTGATGGCTGCGGCCAGCTCGTCGAGCGTGGCCACGGCACCGAGGTCGATGTTGAACGCCTCACCGCCCTTGCCGATGGTCAGGCTGCCACTACCGAGGTCGCCGTCCTGCAGCCCTTGCAGGGCAACCTGGCTCTTGCTGGCTAATTGCTGGACGAAAAAGTCGTAACTGCCGGCCACGGCCTTGGTGCCCACCGTGGCACTGGCATAACCCTCCTGGCTGAAGCTGGCGCTGTTGACCAGCATGCTGCTGCCGGCCAGCTTGAGACCGCTGGCAGCCGTCTTGAAGGTTTTCAGCGCGGTATCCAGGCTGGTCAACGCACCGAGCTGCGCCTTGTAGGCGGCCTGGTTGCGATTGGCCTTGGCCAACTGGCCCTGAATTTCGTATTGGGCCAGTTGGGTCGCCATGCTTTGAACGTAATCTGAATCGATAGCCATAGTCGGACACCCGTTTTCCTGTGAGATAGCAATAGCGGTGCCAACAGCTGAAACCCTTGATCTAGAGGGCTTTAGGCGCTCCGCCAGGTGAAAGATCCTTTCCGCTTGCAGACTGCTGAACGACGAGCGGAAGGCCAACTTCCGCCTGCGTCGCGCAGATGGCGGACGTACCGATTACACAGGCGACAGCACAGAGGGGTGACTTAAGGAAAACGCCGCAGAGAGCGGGCAAACCACAGCATCAGCGGTGACGCGGTGCACGCAGCGCACCCTACCGATGGCACCAGCCCCGTCCGCGGTACACGCACGTACCGTAGGGTGCGCGATGCGCAACGGCGGCATCGCGCAGCAGAAGAAGCCCCCAGGAATGTGGGGGCGCGCAAAAACGCTGGGACGATATCCGGGGAAAGAACGTAGCCGACAGGCCTTGTCGAACTATTCGCCGCCGACGGCGAAATTCGGCAGGCTGTTGACCGGCTGACGGAAGTTGAAGGGAATGGACTCGACCGCCAGACCCACGTTGCGCTGCACCACGAAATGCAGGTGCGGGCCGGTGCTGTTGCCGGTGTTGCCGGAGCGCGCCAACAGGCTGCCGGTTTCTACCCGCTGGCCTTCACGCACACCGACCGAACCCTTCATCAGGTGCAGGTAAACACCCATGGTGCCGTCGTCATGCAGAATGCGCACGAAGTTGCCGGCCGGGTTGTTGCCACGGCCGCTCTGCTGGTTCTCGGTCTTCACCACCATGCCAGCGCGTGCAGCGACGATGGGCGTGCCTTCAGGCATGGCGATATCCACCGCATAGCGGCCCTTGGCCGTGAAGTGGCTGTAGGTGCCGTTGGCGCCCTGGGTCTGACGGAACGGACCGCCACGCCAGGGCAGCGGATAGCGATGGATGCTCGGCTGCAGACGCGGATCACCGAGGGCATAGCGCAACCTGGGTTTGTAGCGCAGCGGCTTCGATGCATCCTGCGCGGTGAGGGTGGCGAGACGGATATTGCTGCGCGGTGGCAACACCCAGCGAATCGGTTTGTCCGGCGCGCCGATGGCGTTCTGTACCTGCTCCAGCTTCAGTTCGATTTCCACCGGGGCGTACAGGTCATTGCGAATCAGCAGGGTTTCACCGGCTTCGTGCTTCTTGGTTTCCAGTTTCACCTGGTTGTCCAAGCGCTCGACCATGCGATCGTTGAACACGAACACCTGCGCGCCAGGCGCAGCCTGATCGCTATAGGTAACCACGCCGTTCTTGTCGACGTACTTGTAGATGGTCAGCGCAGCGGCCTGGCTGCAACAGGCCAGCAGACTGCAGAGAATAATCAGACGCCCTAGCATAACGACTCGGATCTTATGGCTTTTTGATATCCGGGTTAGCAAGACTAGCAGCGCAGCACGGAGCGCGCGAGACACCGACCGTCAGGCTGTGAACCGGCTCACCGCCATTGGTCGGCACAGCGCCGCGGATTGCATACGGCTACGCGCCGGGGCTGAAATGCTTCTGCGCAGTGCCGCGGGCGATCAGCCGCGAGAGGTAATCGAGTTTTTGCGGGTCACGGTCGACGAATCGGAAAGTCAGTTGCAGCCATTCGCTGTCGGGCTTGGGTTCGAATGCCACCACCGCATGCAGGTAGCCATTGAGCCGAGCGGTTTCCGCTGCTTCGCCCTGCTCCAGGTCGAGCACTGCACTCTCCAGCACCTGCGGCAGTTGTTCGGTGCGTTTGACCACCAGCAGTGCCTCCTTGAGGCTCAGCGCCTTGATCACACAAGCCATGCTACCCGCCGGCAAACGCAGCTGACCCTGGCCACGACCGGCTGGCGACTTGCTCGGGGCTGCCGGCGCAGGTGCTGCGCTAGGCTCAGCCTGGCCCGCAGCCGGCACCGGAGCACTGGGCTTGACCACCTCGGCCTTGCCGCCGGTGAGCGCGGCCAGCGAGTCATTGGCGAAGCTGCCGCTGCTGAGCATCTTCGGCGGTGCGCTGGCAGCCAGGGTCTGCAACTTGCCGGCGCGGCTCAGCGCCTTCTTGACCTTGGTGACCAGCTGTTCGTTGGAGAAGGGCTTGCCGATGTAGTCGGAAACACCAGCCTGGATCGCCTGCACCACGTTCTCCTTGTCACCACGGCTGGTGACCATGATGAAGGGAGTGGTTTTCAGGTTGTCCTGCTCGCGGCACCAGGTCAGTAGCTCGAGGCCGGACATCTCCGGCATTTCCCAGTCACAGAGGATCAGGTCGACCACCTGACGGCTCAACATCTGCTGGGCCTTGCGGCCATTGATCGCTTCCTCGATCTGTACGCCGGGGAAATTATCGCGCAGCCCTTTCTTGACCAGATCACGGATAAAGGTCGCGTCATCCACCACCAGCACACTGACTTTGCTCATCGGCCACTCCTGTACGAATGGCAGTAAGCATAGTCATGGCCAGTGGCCTAAGGCCAACGGAAAACGTCGGACGTGCAACAAATCGCGCAAACGAAACGGCCCGGGATTTCCCGGGCCGTCAGCACGAAGCAGGCGTCAGTCCCTGGACTTGCCCTCGACCTCTTCACGCATGCGCGTCAGACCGATGTGGCGCACATCAGTGCCACGCACCAGGTAGATCACCAGTTCGGCGATGTTGCGCGCGTGATCGCCGATGCGCTCCAGCGAGCGCAACGCCCAGATCACGTTGAGCACGCGGGAGATCGAACGCGGGTCTTCCATCATGTAGGTGACCAGTTCGCGCAGCGCGGTCTTGTACTCGCGGTCGACGGTCTTGTCGTACTGCGCCACCGACAGGGCCAGGTCGGCATCGAAACGGGCGAAGGCGTCCAGTGCCTCCTGCACCATCCGGCGCACCTGATCGCCAATATGACGAACCTCGACATAGCCACGCGGCGACTCGCCCTCCTCACACAGCTGGATGGCGCGCTTGGCGATCTTGGTCGACTCGTCGCCGATGCGCTCGAGGTCGATCACCGACTTGGAGATGCTGATGATCAAGCGCAGGTCGGAGGCCGCCGGCTGGCGACGGGCGAGAATGCGCACGCATTCTTCGTCGATATTGCGCTCCATCTGGTTGATCTGGTCGTCGATCTCGCGCACCTGCTGGGCCAGGCCGGAGTCGGCCTCGATCAGCGCGGTAACGGCATCGTTGACCTGCTTTTCCACCAGGCCGCCCATGGCCAGCAGGTGGCTGCGCACCTCTTCCAGCTCGGCGTTGAACTGCTGGGAGATGTGCTGGGTAAGGTTGTCTTTGTTGATCATGTTTCGCTCCGCGAAAGTCCGGGTAGGGTGCGCCGTGCGCACCACAGGGCAGCTGCAACCGGTGCGCACAGCGCACCCTACGGGGTCAAATCAACCATAGCGACCGGTGATGTAGTCTTCTGTCTGCTTCTTGGCCGGGTTGGTGAACAGCGTATCGGTGTCACCGAACTCGATCAGCTTGCCCATGTACATGAACGCGGTGTAGTCGGAGACACGCGCCGCCTGCTGCATGTTGTGGGTCACGATGACGATGGTGTACTTGCTCTTGAGCTCGTAGATCAGCTCTTCGACCTTCAGCGTGGAGATCGGGTCGAGAGCCGAGCAGGGTTCGTCGAGCAGCAGCACTTCCGGCTGCACGGCCACGGTACGGGCGATGACCAGACGCTGCTGCTGACCGCCGGACAAACCCAGCGCCGAGTCATGCAGACGGTCCTTGACCTCATCCCACAGCGCCGCGCTCTTCAGTGCCCACTCCACCGCCTCGTCGAGCACACGCTTGCTGTTGATGCCCTGGATACGCAGGCCATACACCACGTTCTCGTAGATGCTCTTGGGGAAGGGGTTGGGCTTCTGGAACACCATGCCGACGCGGCGACGCAGCTCGGCCACGTCCTCGCCCTTGCGGTAGATGTTGCGCCCGTCGATGTTGATCTCACCTTCCACGCGGCAACCGTCGACCAGGTCGTTCATGCGGTTGAAGGTACGCAACAGGGTCGACTTGCCGCAGCCGGACGGGCCGATGAAGGCGGTCACACGCTGCTTGGGGATATCCATCTTGACGTCGAACAGCGCCTGCTTCTGGCCGTAGTACAGGTTCAGGCCCGGTACAGCGATGGCCGTGGTCTCGTTGGCCAGGCTCAGGCTCTGCTTGTCGCGGCCGAGTGCGGCCAGATCGATACCGTGGGTATGGGTTTCATGTTGCATAAACTCACTCCGTTCGTAGCTACAAGCTGCAAGCTGCGCGCCGGTGGCGCGCGACTCGTAGCTGCGTTAGTGATCCAGCGCCTTGTACTTCTCGCGCAGGTGGTTACGGATATAGACCGCGGTCAGGTTGAGCAGGGCGATGACGATCACCAGCAGCAACGCCGTGGCGTAAACCAGCGGACGCGCAGCCTCGACGTTGGGGCTCTGGAAGCCGACGTCGTAGATGTGGAAGCCCAGGTGCATGATCTTCTGATCCAGGTGCAGGTACGGGTAGTTGCCGTTGAGCGGCAGGGTCGGTGCCAGTTTCACCACACCCACCAGCATCAGCGGCGCCACCTCACCAGCGGCACGTGCCACGGCCAGGATCAGGCCGGTCATCATCGCCGGGCTGGCCATCGGGATGACCACCTTCCACAGCGTCTCGGCCTTGGTCGCACCAAGCGCCAGCGAGCCTTCGCGCACTGCACGCGGAATCCGCGCCAGGCCTTCCTCGGTGGCAACGATCACCACCGGCAGGGTAAGGATCGCCAGGGTCAGCGAGGCCCACATAAGGCCCGGGGTGCCGAAGGTCGGTGCCGGGGCTGACTCGGGGAAGAACAGCTGGTCGATCGAGCCGCCCAGCACGTAGACGAAGAAGCCCAGGCCGAATACGCCGTAGACGATCGACGGTACGCCCGCCAGGTTGTTCACCGCGATGCGGATGACGCGGGTCAGTGCGCCCTGGTGCGCGTATTCACGCAGGTACACCGCAGCGATCACGCCGAACGGGGTAACGATCACCGCCATCAGCATGACCATCAGCACGGTGCCGAAGATGGCCGGGAAGATACCGCCTTCAGTGTTGGCCTCACGCGGCTCGTCGCTGACGAATTCCCACAGCTTCATGGCGTAGAAGCCGAGCTTGTCGACAGTGCCCATGGCGTTCGGACGGAAGGCGCGGACAATCTTGCCCAGTTCGATTTCGGTCTGACGACCATCGCTGGCGCTCAGGGTCACACTGTCACGGTTGATCTGCTGGGTCAGTGCCACCATGCGCTCTTCGAGCACCTTGTACTCGGCATTCAGCGCATCGCGGCGAGCGTCCATGTCAGCTTGCGCGGCGTCATCCAGCTTGCCCTGCAACTGCAGTTTGCGGCCTTCCAGACGGATCCGCTCGAGGCTGTGGTTGATGCGGCCGATGTCTTTCTTCTCCAGGCGCACCAGTTGCGCATGCAGATCATCGACGCGATCCAGACGCTCCTGCAGCGCAGCCCAGGCCGCATCACCCTCGGCGATTACCTGACCGCTTTCCTTGACGTTGACCAGGTTGCCGTAGAAGTTGCCCCATTCGCGACGCTCCAGCACCGTAATGCCCGCTGGCTTGCGCGGGTTGCTCAGCCACTCGCCGACCACCCAGGTGAAGTCGGCGCCGAACAGCTCGCGGTTACCCACTTTCATCAGCTCGCGGGTCATGAATTCGCCGCCCTCTTCGGCGACCGGCAGGCCTGCGGCCGCGAGACGAGCGCGCGGCACTTCCTCGACCTGCACCACCTCACCCAGCATCACCCGTGCTTCCTGACCAGGTACCTGGTAGTCGGCTTCGAGGATGTCGGCCGGCCAGAAGTGGCCCAGGCCACGAGAGGCGATCACCGCCAGCAGACCCAGGGTCATGATGATGGCGATGGCAACCGCGCCACCGCTCATCCACACGCCCGGAGCGCCGCTCTTGTACCAGGATTTCAGGTTGTTCTGTTTCACGGACATATACCTTCCAAAACCTTAGAGCGACGAATACTTGGTGCGCAGACGCTGACGGATCAGCTCGGCCAGGGTGTTCATGACGAAGGTGAACAACAGCAGCACCATGGCGGCCAGGAACAACACACGGTAGTGAGTGCCGCCAACTTCAGACTCGGGCATTTCCACCGCGACGTTGGCCGCCAGGGTGCGCATGCCTTCGAAGATATTCATGTCCATGATCGGCGTGTTGCCGGTGGCCATCAGTACGATCATGGTCTCGCCCACCGCGCGCCCCATGCCGATCATCAGCGCCGAGAAGATGCCCGGGCTGGCGGTAAGAATCACCACGCGGGTCAGGGTCTGCCAGGGCGTCGCACCGAGGGCCAGGGAGCCGAAAGTCAGGCTCTTGGGCACACTGAACACGGCGTCTTCGGCGATGGAGTAGATGTTCGGGATCACCGCGAAGCCCATCGCCAGGCCCACCACCAGGGCGTTGCGCTGGTCGAAGGGAATGCCCAGGTCGTTGGACAGCCACAGGCGCATATTGCCGCCGAACAGCCAGTTTTCCAGATGACCACTGATGCCGATGGAGAACCAGCCCACGGCGATCACCACCGGAATCAACAGTGCCGCTTCCCAACCTTCGGGAACGCGATGACGCACGGACTCAGGCAGCTTGGTCCAGAGGAAACCGAACAGCAGAATGCCTACCGGCGTCAGCAACAACAGGCTGAAGATGCCGGGTAAGTGGTTCTCCAGAAACGGCGCGAGGAACAGGCCGGCAAAGAAGCCGAGAATCACCGTCGGCAGCGCCTCCATCAGCTCGATCACCGGCTTGACCTTGGTGCGCATGCGCGGCGCCATGAAGTAGGCGGTGTAAATCGCTGCCGCGATGGCCAACGGAGCAGCCAGCAGCATGGCGTAGAAGGCCGCCTTGAGCGTACCGAAGGCCAGCGGCGAGAGGCTCAGCTTGGCCTCGAAATCGGTGTTGGCCGAGGTCGACTGCCAGACGTAGTCAGGCTCCGGGTAGCTTTCGTACCAGACCTTGCCCCACAGCGAACTCCAGGAGATTTCCGGGTGCGGGTTGTCGACCAGGAAACGCTGCAGCTTGCCATCCGACTCCACCAGTACACGACTGGCGCGTGGCGACAGAGCAGCGATGGCGCTGCCTTCGGCGACCTGCTGCTTGAGCAGAGTGCGGTGCGCAGTGCTGTGAAAAATGCCCAGGCGACCGTCGGCATCCAGCGCCATGAAACCCTTGCGGCGCTCCTCAGGCAGGATCTGGGTGATCGCGCTGCTACCCAGCTGGAAGCTGCGGATCGACTGGAAAGTGGACTTGCCGTCCTTGTCACGCACCATGAACCACTGCTGGATGCCGCCCTTGGCGTCACCGATCATGATCGAGATACCGCCGAGCAGGCTGGTGGCGCTAGTCACACTGTTGGAAGCATCCTTGAGCAGCTCGTAACGACCATTGAGGCTGCGCTTGCGCAGGTCGAAAACATCGGCACTGGAGCTGCCGTTGAATACGTACAACCACATCTGACGCGGGTCGAGAATCAGCTGGCTGATCGGCTCACCGATCTGCGGCAGGTTGATGCGCTCCTCGCTGACGCTCACCTCGCCGGTGAACAAGTTCTCTTCACGGCTCAGGCTGATCAGGTGCAGCTCATTGCCGGTGGAGCCGGCCAGCATCAGCGTACCGCTGTTGAGGTTGATGGCGATGTGCTCGAGTGGTCGGCCTTGCGGATCGACCTCGATCGCTGCCTCACCGTAGGGGTACTCGATCTGTGGTGCGATCGTGCGCACGTTATCCGGGTAGCTGATCTTGTAGTTGTGCTGAATGATCAGCGCCTGGCCGTTGGACAGGCCCAGTACCACGCGGCGCGTGCCTGGCTGATCCTGGCTGACGGACGCAACCGAAACACCCTGCGGCAACGGCAACTGCAGACGCTGCAGGGCTTCGCCGGTCTTGAGTTCGAAGAACTGCACGGCACCGGAAGCGTCCAGGCGCATGGCCACCTGGTTCTGTTCCTCGATGGCCAGCATCAACGGCGCTTGCGCCTCAGCCAGCCAGGCCGGTTGCTGAGCCTGGCGAGAGGTCAGTTCAGCGCCCTGGAACATGGGCAGCACAACGTGGGCGAGATAGAAGAAGATCAGGGTGATGGCGCCCAGAACCGCCAGACCACCGATGGAGACATACCAACGCGCCATACGATCCTTCAACGCGCGCATACGGCGCTTGCGTTGCAGGGCAGGCGTATTGAAGTCGATCCCTAGCGGATTCTGCGAACGGTTCATGGATTCGTTTGCCAAGTCATTCATGCGAGAAGTCTCTGCGCGAGCTTGATTGCAGCGCATACGGCTGCCCAGGCTTGTCAATTTAGCGAGCTTGTGTGACAGAAAGATTACAGCCTGCTGACATGACGAAGCCCGCCACCCATAAGGTGGCGGGTTCGTCGAATGGCCGGGCTACCAGAGCCAGGCCATCACACTGGAAGCCTTATAGGCCCAGTTCCTTCATCGCTTTCTCGGCTACCTTGGACGGCAGCGGGATGTAACCGTCTTTCATCACGACGTCCTGGCCCTGCTTGGACAGCACCAGCTTGATGAACTCGGCGTCCAGCGGGCTCAGCGGCTGGTTCGGCGCCTTGTTCACGTAGACGTAGAAGAAGCGGGCCAGCGGGAACTTGCCAGCCAGGGCGTTTTCTTCCGAGGCTTCGAAGGCTTCACCGCCCTTCTTGGACAGCGGTACGGCGCGAACGCTGGAGGTACGGTAGCCAATACCCGAGTAGCCAATGGCGTTCAGGGTGCTGGAGATCGACTGCACCACGGAAGCCGAACCCGGCTGCTCGTTGACGTTGGATTTGAAGTCACCTTTGCACAGGGCTTCTTCTTTGAAGTAACCGTAGGTGCCGGATACCGAGTTACGACCGAACAGCTGCAGCGGCTTGTTTGCCCACTCGCCGGTCAGACCGAGATCACCCCAGGTCTTGATGTCCTTGTCATTACCGCACAGACGGGTGCTGGAGAAGATCGCGTCGACCTGCTCGATCGACAGCGACTTGATCGGGTTGTCCTTGTGCACGAATACCGCCAGGGCGTCGATGGCAACCGGAACGGCGGTCGGCTTGTAGCCGTACTTCTCTTCGAAGGCCTGGATTTCGCTGTCCTTCATAGGACGGCTCATCGGACCCATGTTGGCGGTACCTTCGGTCAGCGCGGGTGGCGCAGTGGAGGAACCAGCGGCCTGGATCTGGATGTTCACGTTGGGGTAGTTCTTCTTGAACTCTTCTGCCCACAAGGTCATCAGGTTGGCCAGCGAATCGGAACCGACGCTGGACAGGTTGCCCGACACACCGGAAGTCTTTTCGTAGTTCGGCAGAGCCGGGTCGACGGCGGCTACAGCAGATACGGCGCTTACGCCAGCGGCGGCGAAAGTCAGGGCCGCCATCAAACGCTTCAGTTTCATGCCTTGCTCCTAGCAGGATAGTGTTGGATGGAACGGGCCCAAGTATCTGCAGGCCACGTGACCACTCTATGAAACGAATGTGACAGTTAAATGAACGTCGACGAGTTTCGGTTGGGGCAGAGAGAAAGTACTTCGGATGGTTTGGGGAAGTGTGAGTGATACCGGACTGGCAAATAAGTGTGTGCTCCAATGGCTTGGCCTTCTGACGGGACCGGGTCGCAAGCTTGCTTAAGCTTCGCGGAGTTGAAATTGGCGGCGTCTAGCTTTTGCCTTTGCTCTTAAACTGCGATGGAACAGACGACGCCCAAATCCCCTTCAGGAGGCCGAGTGGAATCGCCGTGGAAGGGGTTGAGTGACATGGATGTCGCGAGAGCTGCGATGGGCCAGGGATGGCCCTTCGTGGCGTGCCCCTGGAGCGGTGATGGAGCGAGGGAACCCCGGCGTAGCCGGGGCCGGATGTCGGGGTGCCCTTCTCTTTGGTTACTTTCTCTTGGGCAAGCAAGAGCTACGAAGCGCAGCGAAGTAACAGCCGCAGGCTGGCCCACAGGGTGAGCGCAGCGAATCAAGTGACTTGTAAGTTGTTCCACACCTGCTCCAGACCGCCAGTGACTAGATCTCC